>NZ_CP118225.1:0-1340000 GCF_028768465.1 Rhodopirellula sp. P2 | reverse complement strand
CATCGGGCAAGAAGATCCAGGTCCCGTTTGACCAGTTGGTCATCTTCAGCACCAACCTGGAACCGAAAGACCTGGTCGATGACGCGTTTCTGCGCCGCATCCCTTACAAAATCGAAGTCGAGAACCCACCCGAAGCCGACTTCCGCAAGCTGTTTGAAATCATGTGCAAAGTCACCAAGATTCCTTACAACGCGGAGGCGATCGATTACTTGGTCAAGACTCACTACTTGGCCGTCGACCGCCCGTTTCGCAACTGCCAACCGCGAGATTTACTGCTGCAAGTTCGCAACTTCTGCCTCTACAACAACCTCGAAGTGGAGCTCAAGAAGGAGTACTTCGACTTCGCCTGCGACAACTACTTCTCCGTGATGTAGCTTCTTGACGATGCCATTTCTCAGTGCTTCAGACGGCAAGCGATGCCGTTTCTGAGTGCTTCAGACGGCAAAACGGCTCCCCCTTGCTTGGAGACAGCGCAGCTCCTAAGTGCCGTTCCAGCAACGCCTTAAGAACCCCGCCCGACGAAGTCGGGAGGGTTCGAAAAGCGAGCGTTCAGCGAGATTTCCGGGGGAAGGCAGTGCGAGTCGCTTCCGATGCCCGGCCCCTCCGTCCCTCGCGTACGCCTGAACGGCGCCACTCGACCTTCCCCCAAACTTCGTTTCGGAAGAGGTTCTCAAATGCAGAAACCCGCCGAAACGCAGCCCCAGAAAACGGCACGGACTCCTTGCCCGATGGAACGCGGCCGCGATGAATTCGCCCAGCGACGGGAGGGATATCTGAAACCCCGTCCTGGTTTGGCGGCGGCTCGTTCGCCGGTACAATGAGCCGCCCCCTCTCGCTCATTTCCCGATGAGTCCCGCCCTCCATTCTGCTTTCCATCATGCCCATCACTTCTCCTTTGCTGCTGATGCTCCAATCTCCTTTCCGCCGCAACGCCACCCGATCCAGACGGACCACCCGCGTTTGCCGATTGTTCCTGCTGGCCTTCCTTTGCCTGCAATGGGGGCCCAACCCGGCCAGCGCCGCCGAAGAGACCACCACGGAGGCCGCTGCGATCCGGATGGCGGTCGACGAAGAGGGCCTGGTGGTGAACTTCGAACGCGACATCGCGCCGATCTTCCGGCAACACTGCTTGGAATGCCACGGCGCCGAAGAAGCCAAAGCCGATTTCCGGGTCGATGATCGCGACACGGTCTTTGGCTATGTCGAGGGAGAGGACTTGGAATCAAGTTCGATGTACATCGACTACTTGGTCAGCGAAGACGACGACATGCTGATGCCTCCCCGCAGCCACGGCGGCCCGCTATCGCCGGCGGAGCTGGCCTTGATTCGCATCTGGATCGAAGAAGGGGCAAACTGGCCAGAGGACGCCCACGTGATTCAACCTGACCTGGACGGCTCGGGGCAACCGATTGAGCTCGCCGATGGCATTCGCAAAGGAATCGACCCGACCGAAGCGGGGCTGCTGGCTCGGGTCTGGTCGTTCCAAGGCTTCTTGCACCCCGCGACCGTTCACTTCCCCATCGCTCTGTTCCTGGTCGGCGGACTGTTTGTCGTGCTGGGTTGGAAATGGCCCACGCTGGGCACCCAAGTCCCCTTGGTTTGCTTGCTCCTTGGTGCCGCGACCGCGATTGTGGCAACCATGATGGGATGGTCCTTCTCGGTCGAAAAAGGCTACGGCTCCTGGACCAAAATCAACTTGGACTCGGAGCTGTTTTGGCATCGTTGGTCCGCCATCATCGTGACGGTCCTCTCCAGCATCTTTGCGATCATCGCTCTGAAATCCTTGCGAAGCGACGACGAAGCGGGCCAACAACGCCTGACAAACATTTGGAAAATCGGTTTGTTGGTGGTCGCTGGCATGGTGGGTGCAGTGGGACACCAAGGCGGCGAGTTGACCTATGGGAAAGACTTCTATCCCAAGGCGATCAGCATCTTGCTGGGCCAACCTTGGCCTCCCGAAGAGGCCGCTGAGACCATCCCCGAGAGCTCACCCGAAGAAGCCTCGCCCGAAATCACGGGGGAAGCTGCACCGACGGAATCGACCGCCCAAGCCGGTGGGTTCGATTTCTCTGACGCCCCTCAGTTCACTTCATTTCCATTGCGAGTTTGACGTTGTCCCACGCCCCCGAGCCCTCCCAGTCCGTCGGCAAACGCCCTCCCAAAAGCTCCAAAACCACATCTCGGCGGAAGGTCGACGACTCCCTCGTTGACGCTCCTCGGTTCATCAACCGCGAACTGGGATGGCTGGAATTCAACGCTCGTGTCTTGGATCAAGCCGATGATCCGTCGGTGCAATTGCTCGAACGAGCCAAATTCCTGGCGATCACCAGCTCGAACTTGGACGAGTTCATGATGGTCCGCGTCGGCAGTTTGAAACTGCAAGCGATGGGCGGTGGTGGACGGCGCGACCCGTCCGGCCGGACCGCGACGGAACAGCTGCAAGCGATCTCAGAACGCTGCCAAGCCCATGTCGACCGGCAGTACCAGCTGTTGAAAAACGAACTGCAGCCGCTGCTCAGCGAACACCACATCAACCAAATCGACCCCGCCGACTGCAGCGATCGCTCGCTCGCAGCCGCGGAACGCCATTTTCGCGGCGATGTGCTGGCCGTGCTGTCTCCCCAAGCCCTGCACGACCGACGCTTCCCGATGCTGCCTGGGCTGGGAATCCATCTCTGTGTGCAGCTGAGCCCGGGGGATGAGATCGGTCCTCAACCGACACCAGCGGCAACGGACTCCCTTGCAGATCGAGTCCCGTCGAACCAAAAACACCACGAAGCCTCCCAGCCCTCCGCGCCTTTCTCCCCGAATTCACCGGCATCCGAAGACGATGTCCAGGAAACTCAATTCGCGGTCATTCCGCTCGGCCGCACCCTGGGACGCGTGATTCCACTGCCCATCGAAAAGGCCCCGATCGACAAGGCTGTCTCTCACCCAAACAGCGTGGACACTTCGCCCACCGAATCCGGCTACGCCTACGCGTTGCTGGAGGATTTGGTGTCACATTTCGTCAACGAGTTCTTCCCCGGTCGCGAAGTCATTCAGTGCAAACCGTTCCGGATCACTCGCAACGCTGACATTGAACTCCGTGAAGACGGTGCGGGTGACTTGCTCGGCGGCATGGAAGAAGTCCTCGAAAGTCGACGCTTGTCAGACGTCGTGCGACTGGAAATCGACGCCCACGCGAATCCCGACATCCGCGACTATCTGATCAAGAGCTTTCAAGTTGACCCGCAGTTTGTCTTTGACATCGATGGTCCGCTGGATCTGACGTACCTGTTCTCGCTGCATGGCCTGAAGGGCATGAATTCCCTTCGCGACGAGGAATGGCCTCCGCAACGAAGCCCAAAGATCAATCCCGCCGAGTCCATGTTCACATCGATCTCCGAGGGGGACATCATGCTGATGCACCCCTACGAGTCCTTTGATCCGGTGGTGCGATTGCTGGAAGAAGCCGCGGTCGACCCGGATGTCCTCGCCGTCAAGCAAATCCTGTATCGGACCAGCCGCAACAGCCCGATCGTGGCCGCGCTCATGCGAGCGGCCGAGCGGGGCAAGTACGTCACCGCGATCGTGGAACTGAAAGCTCGTTTCGATGAAGCCCGCAACATCGAATGGGCTCGCGAAATGGAACAGGCCGGGGTGCAGGTCATCTACGGCATCCGTGGCCTCAAAACGCACGCGAAGGTGTGCATCATTGTTCGCCGTGAACCCCAGGGACTCGTCCGCTACGTCCACTTCGGAACCGGCAACTACAACGAAGTCACCGCCAACCTGTACGGCGACATTTCGGTGCTGACCTGCGATGAAATCCTAGGCACCGACGCGACGATGTTCTTCAACGCCGTCACGGGGGCCAGCCAACCGCAACCGCTGCAACAACTCGGCATGGCACCGCTGACGCTGCGTCGCCAAATCCTGGAGCTGATCCAAGGCGAAACGGAACGCTCCCGCCAGGGACAAAAGGGCGAGATCATCGCCAAGATGAACGCCTTGGTGGACACCGAAGTCATCGACGCCTTGTACCTGGCCAGCCAAGCGGGCGTGAAGATTCGCCTCAACGTTCGCGGCGTTTGCTGCTTGCGACCCGGCGTGCCAGGGATGAGCGAAACGATTGAAGTCGTTTCGATCGTCGACCGCTTCTTGGAACACGCCCGAACGTTTTACTTCCGCCACGGTGGCGATCACGAGATGTTCATCAGCAGTGCCGACTGGATGCCTCGCAACCTGGACCGCCGCGTTGAACTCCTGGTTCCCGTCATCGATCCCGAAGCTCGCAAACGTCTTCGCGAAACCCTGCAGTTGTATTTCCGCGACAACCAAAACGCGTGGCGGATGCAGCCCGACGGAAGTTACCAGCGTTTGAGGCCTCGCAAGAACCAAGCCCCGATGCGGGTTCAGGAGACACTGTATCATCAGGTGGTCGAAAATCGAAAAGCAGCCAAACAGGACTCGCAATCGACTTTCGAAACTCATCGTCCTGATTGATCTCGTCTCTGATTGACACAGCGCATGCCTGCCCCCGAACCGATCATCACGCCCACGCCGTCGATCCAACCGGTCATCCGCAGCCGTGTGCTGCCTCGCATCTCATTCCGCATGATGATGGCAATCACGGCAGTCGCTGCTCTCCTTGCTGCGATCACGCGAGCGGCGGGCAACGGGGCCGTGTTTGCCAAAGCCGCACTGGCCGCGGTCGGCTTTTTCGCCGCCTTCTTCGCAATCGCCGCGTTTGCCTTTCTGGTTTCTTGGCTGGTCGCTCGGCTGACCATCGGGCGCGTCGACCAATCTCGCCAAGGCAGCCCGTTCGCCAAGGACGAATTGCCGCCGCAGTTGCTCAAGCCTCGGGAGAGAGAACTATGAATCGCTCGACGCTTGCTCTCTGCGTCACGGCTGCCTGTCTGCTGATTGGATTCGTGTCGCCCAAGGCCTTTGGACAGCCCTCCACGGGCGATCAAAGTTTCTGGGTCAACGACGGCAACAACAGCACGACGTTCCCGCGTGCCCGTGCCAATCGGCTGGGGTACCAAATCAACGTCCGTCTTTCCGCCCCCGACATTCCTGAAACGCAGCGTGTCGAAATCGATTTCATGACCACGGGCGGCCCCACCACGGCCGATCGCAACTTCACCTTGCTGCTGAGCCCTCGCGAAGACGGGCACAGCCCACCGCAATCCGCCTTGGAAGTGGAAATCCCCTTCCAGATCCCCGAAAAATCCACCCAGCAAACGATCGTCCGGCACGTCCCCAAGACATCTCACGGGGACGCCTACGAAGTTTCGATCTTGGAAGACGGGCAATCCATCACCCAAGTCCCCAACGAAATCGGCAAGTCCCTCCAGCGATACAACGCAATCGACAAAGGCATTCGCGACGAACTGCGCTGGCGGTTGATCTGGATCAACTCCGACCAAGACCAGAACCTCCGCGAAAAATCCTTGCGTTCGCTGATCGAATCCACCTTCGACATGCAATGGGACGCCGAAGTTTTCAAGCCCGAAACGTCTCGGGTCAATGACGGACAAGTCAATGAACCGTTTGTTGCCGTCCAGTCACATGCCCCCGAAGAACTGCCTCTCGACTGGCGTTCCTGGCTCCCCTTTGATGCCGTGGTCATCCACCGCCAGGACTACCTGCGGTTCCAGGCCGAACAACCGTCTTGGTGGAAACCTCTGACGCAGTGGGTCCACGATGGCGGCGTCGTCCTGATCCGCGGGACTCAACCGGAGCAAAAAAACGACACCCAAAGGATCAGTCCATCGGCCTCGATACTGGATGCCGCCACCATCGATGCCTACGCCAACTCCGCGTTGCAAATGCTGCGCACCGGCGCAGCAGAAATGTCCAACAACTGGGGTCAAATGTATGCGGTCAACCAACAAGTCAACGCAGTTGACGAGGCGACTCAGCAGGGCATCGATGCCATTGAGAAATTTCGCCGCTCATTCGCCAATGCCTTTGGCAACGACGCCAAAGCCACCCGACTGGGAACGGAAATGGGCATGCAGGCCTTTCCTGTGCAAGCGGGTCTGCTCGTCCAACTGCCCGCTCACAACGACGATGAATCCGTCAGCATCTTGGATTGGCGAACCACGAAAAGCCTCCTCGGGTTCCATGCCCATCGAACCCTGCGTCGCGGTGTCGATCCGATGATCGGCACCCAACGCTTCTTTGAATGGATGATCCCCGGTGTCTCGCAACCTCCGGTCTACACCTTCATGGGATTCCTGGGGTTGTTCGTGATCTTGGTCGGCCCGGTGGCTTATCGAAAAACGACCAAGAGTGGACGCAGCTACCTGATGTTCTTGATCGCTCCAGTGCTCGCCATCGCCACCACCGTCGCGATGATGGGATACGGAATCATCGCCGATGGGTTCGGCACGCGTCTGCGAGCCCGACAAATCACTTGGGTCAACGCTGACGGCGACGCTATGTCTCGAACGCGCTCGACCTACTTCGCCGGCATTCGCCCCTCCAACGGATTGCGTTTCCCAGCCGATGCGTCCGTGACGCTGTTGCTCGACAATGAAGAAACAAGCTGGGAAGACCGAATCAACCAACGTTTCGACCTCCGCGGAACCGTGACCGTCGCCGACGACGAAATCCGCTTCTCCAGTCGCCTGCTCCCCAGTCGCCAACAACGCCAGTTCGTGGTCGAACAACCCCGCGATCAATTTGGCACGGTCCGCATCACAAAATCGGAATCGGACGCCGTCAAACGAGTCAGCGTGGAACTGAAGAACGAATGCGAACTGGACCTGCAAAGCGTCTTGATCCGAGACCAAGATGGGCTGTTCTTCCTGGCGGACGATGTGAGCTCGGGCGAATCCGCTCGTGCCAAACTGGTCACCTCCCTCGACGCGTCCAAGTTGATGGGGGATTGGTACAAACGCCAATGGCTGCTGAACTCCAAAACGAACCGTCAATCCGACTCCACAAGTGGCCAAGCGCGTCGCCGCTTGATGACGGAGACATTTGACGTCATCAACAAAATCCGATCGACACTCAGCCTGACCGCTGCCCCCACCGACGGTGTGTTCGAGTATGAACTGCAACAGCGAATGCAATTGGGGAAGTCGATTCCCAATCGCTCTTACATCGCCCTGGCAACGTTGTCCAACGACGTCCCGGCGATCGATGGGATCTCCATTGAAAACAGCATCCACTTCGTGATGGGAGACCTGCCATGAGCACGACCTCGCAAGACTCCCAACCAGTCCCGCAACCCGCGAACACGGCGTCGAACACCCCCAGCACGACCGGAGTCCACGCCGGCACCGCAGATTGCATCGAACTCCGCCGACTGCACCGCTACTTTGGCAAGACACATGCCGTCCATGACATCTCGTTCTCCGTTCGTCGGGGACACGTGTTTGGTTACATCGGCCCCAACGGTGCGGGAAAAACCACGTCGATGCGAATCCTCGCGACACTGGACCTGCCCAGTTTTGGGGATGCGTTCGTCGATGGGTTCTCCGTCGTCAACGATCCCGAACTTGTCCGCAGCCGCTTGGGATTCATGCCTGACAGCTTCGGCACCTACCGCGACGTCAACTGCGAGGAGTACCTGGACTTCTTCGCCCGTGCCTACGGCTTGACCGGTCGGGATCGCACTCGGCGGTTGCGAGAAGTGCTGGAATTCACCGGCACGGTTGGCATGAAAGACAAACCGATTCGCGGGTTGAGCAAGGGCATGAAGCAACGCCTGTGTCTCGGCCGCGCCTTGGTGCACGATCCCGCCGTCTTGATTCTCGATGAACCGGCCGCCGGATTGGATCCACGAGCCCGAATTCAATTGCGACAAATGATTCGGCAATTGGCCAATCGCGGAAAAACAGTCTTGATCAGCAGCCACATCCTGACTGAACTGGCCGAGATGTGCGACAGCGTCGGGATCATCGAACAAGGCCAACTGCTGGCCACCGGCAGCGTCGAAGACATCCAACGTCAACGTGCCCAACACCGCGAACTCACCCTCCGCGTGCTCGAACGAGCCAGCGAAGCGGGGGACTTGATCCGCCAGCATCTCGCTGAACAATCTTCCCAATCCCAAACTTCCAATCCCAACGGCGTCTCCGTCAACACCTCCTCCGCCAACAACGGCGATCACTCCCTTCCCCCCGCATCTCAAGTCGTCGTCGATGGCGAACTGGTGCGATTCGAATTCGAAGGCGACGTTCGTGATCAAGCCAAATTGGTTGCCTGGTTGATCGGACAAGGGTTTCTCATCGCCGAAGTCGCCGCACACAAAAAGAGCCTTGAGGATGTCTTCCTCCAGGTCACCGAAGGTCTGGTTCAATGAGCGATTTCTTTACCCCACCCAAACCCGTCACTCCCCTGCCCTCCCCCGAAGTCACCGCACGACAAAGCGAAGAGTTCGCCGCACGACTTCGAAAACGCGCCAAGCACCTGCGTCGCTGGCCCACCAAACAAGACATCACCTGTTACCGATTGTACGAGCGTGATGTCCCCGAAGTCCCCTTGGTCGTCGATCGCTACGAAGACCATTTGCACATCGGAGAATTTGAACGTCCCCACGATCGCAGCGATGATGAACACGTCGTGTGGCTGGAACACATGGTCAAGGTCGCCGCAAAAACACTGGATGTGCCACGTTCCAAAGTGTTCTTCAAGCAACGCAAACGACAACGAGGAACCGCCCAGCACGAGACCGTTGCCAGCCGTCACTACCAGATCGAAGCCCACGAAGGCGGACTGAAATTCCAAGTCAATTTATCGGACTACATCGACACCGGCTTGTTTCTCGATCATCGAATCACACGTTCCATGGTCCGTGACGAGGTCCATGGCAAACGATTCCTCAACTTGTTCGCCTACACGGGTTCGTTCACGGTCTACGCCGCCGATGGAGGCGCCGCATCCACCACCACCGTGGACTTGTCGAACACGTACCTGACGTGGGCGAAAGAGAACATGCATCTGAATGGGTTCGCAGGCGACTCACACGAGTTCATTGCCGAGGACGCGATGGCATTCATCAAAAACCTTCCTGCCACCGCGGTTTTTGATGTCGCTTTCGTCGACCCACCCACGTTCAGCAACAGCAAACGCACCCAAAAGGATTGGGTCGTGCAAGACGACTACAAGGATCTGCTCAAGCAAACCCTCAAGCACATTTCGCGAGACGGCGTCATCTACTTCTCGAACAATTACCGACAATTCCAGATGGACGAATCCGCTTTCCCGGGAACCAAAGTCCACGAAATCAGCCGGCAAACCGTCCCGGAAGACTTCCGCAATCGACGCATTCACCGATGCTGGCGAATCACCCGAACCAGCTGATCGGGACAGTCAATCAGCCACTATTCGATGCCTTCGCCACCGTCCTTGGTTGCCAACGCTTCCAAGAGACCAACTTCGATGGAGTTCGTAATGAACTTGACGGCACCGTCGCCAAAAAACATGTGCCCACCACCCTGGTGAGAATCGTCCTCGGACCGAGCTAACAAGGTTTGCAGGTCGATGTCTTCGGGGCTCATCCAGTGAACCTCATTTTGATGTTCGGTTTCGACCAACAAAATGGTGTTGGACAAACCATCGGTTGCCTGGCCGAACGTCGTCGGGATCGCGCCCTCAAACATGCCTGAAGGATCCACCACCGCAACGTAAGTGGTCATCAACGGATCGCCCTTCTTGGAAGGACAGGCATAAGCGGACACCGCGGTGGATGCCACCCCTGCGTTCTCCGGCGCATCCCAAGGTTTCGAAAGATCAATCTGCTGATACAGGGCTTGCTGTTCCATGAAGGGCAGAATCGCCACTCGCCAACTGTGCAGTTTGTTGCCATCCTTGTCGACTGTGTACGCAGGCGGCAATTGATTGTAAGCGGCGTGGTAGTTGTGCAGGGCCAGCCCAATCTGTTTCATGTTGTTGCTGCAACTCATTCGTCGAGCCGCCTCACGTGCCGCCTCAACCGCTGGAAGCATGAGGCCTACCAAGATGCCTCCACAGACAAGCACCCCCACCAACGCGAACCCCAACAGGGGAGCGATCCAACATCCCGAGTTGAAACCACTCTGCCCAACCACCTGAGCCTCCACCCGCATCGTGTCGACGTAGGGATTCTCAGGAACGAGTGGATCAGGCGAACCGGACATGACGAGCTCGAAGTTCGAGGATTGGAAGTGCTGTCGAAATTCTACCCTGCTCGCGGATGAACGTGCTGAACGCGAGAGCATCCGCTCGAACTCCCTCTTCACCGGCAAAACCCGGTATCATTCAGGGCGACACCTATCCTTCTCATCTTGTTGAAATCGCATGAGCACCGCATCGCTTTCGGAACCCAATGCGTCCGTCTCAAAAAACGTGGCCTCGTGGTTGCTGCGTTTGGACGAGTGGGCTGAGCGGACCGGCGACAAACTCAATCCGATCCTGATCAAAGAAACTCGCCAAGCCCTCAAGAGCCGGCAGTTTGTCGTTACCTTCTCCGTCCTGCTGATCGCCGCCTTCGCATGGACCGTGATCGGCAGTCTGATGCTGATGCCCCAGATCTACACGTCGCCCTCAGCACCTCGGTTGCTGATCGGTTACTACTTCGTGCTCGCTGTGCCGATGCTGCTGATCGTGCCCTTGGCCGCCTACCGATCTTTAGAAGCGGAAATCGACGACGGGACACTGGAACTGCTGTCCATCACGTCACTGAGTGCCTGGCAAATCGTGATGGGCAAACTGGCCAGCGCCTCGCTGCAGATGATGCTGTACCTGATCACGCTGTTTCCCTGTGTGGCTTACGCCTACACCCTGCGTGGCATCGACTTGCCCACGGTGGGACTAATCATGGCGATGCTGATCGCCAGCGGGTTGCTGCTGACCGTGGTCGCGTTGTCGTTCGCACCACTGGCTCGCGGTCGGACCGGACGGATCTCAACGTTGCTGGTCGTGTTGATGGTCCTGATGCTGTGTGAGTACTTGGTCGGGGCCGCTGCGGTGGCCCTGATTTGGTATGGCAATCCCTTGGATGCAGGTTGGACCGCGTTCATTTTCGTCGCCAGCCTGCTGACCGCGATTTGCATTAGCCACTTGCTGCTCACCACCACCGCCGCGCAGCTCACACCCGAAAGCGAAAACCGGTCCAGCGGCATCCGTTGGTCGATCTTGGTGCTCACCGCCTCCCTGATCGGATTGGCAACCTTTGCAATGGAGTGGAATCCGGGAGAGGACCGAGAAGGGATGATCCTATGGTTCCCGGTCGCAATGACGCTGGCAGGTGTTTGGACCGGCGCAGGAGCCATGATGGCGGCTGAATCCAACAGCCTGACACCCCGAATTCAGCGTGAACTGCCTGGCAATTTCCTCAGCCGGTTGACGCTCACGTTCCTGACCCCCGGTCCGGCGACGGGATTGGTGTTTGCCAGCCTGGGCTCGGTCCTTGTCTCGTCGGTGCTGT
Organism: Rhodopirellula sp. P2; assembly: GCF_028768465.1. Lineage (GTDB taxonomy): Bacteria > Planctomycetota > Planctomycetia > Pirellulales > Pirellulaceae > Rhodopirellula. Next base: position 1,328,593 of record NZ_CP118225.1, on the reverse strand, counting down.
TGCTGGCTGCCTATCGAGCTGAATCGGTCGCGGGCATGCGACTCCCGGCCGGTGCCATGAGCATGCTGTTTCACTTGGTCATCGCCTACACGTCGTATTTGGTCGTGTTCCTGTTCTGTGTCCGCTGGATCGTGGCGTTGGTCCGCATCAACAACAACCCGCGAGTTGAAATTGGATTGGCTGCGTTCATTGTGGTCGCCGTGCTGACCGCACTGGTGCCCTACGCAATCGGGCTGCACATGAATGATTACCGCCAATACGACTACTCCGCCTGGCAGATCACCAACTGGGCCTGGACGATTGGCATGATCGTCGAACGAAGCGTGTCGGATCTGCTGATCGGATCCTTGGCGACCTGCGGCATGATCGCCATCCTGCTCTCCATCGCCACCGTCGGACGACGATCCCTGGCAATCAAGACCGCCACCCCGGAAGCTGTCTTGGCCGCTCGCGAAAAGAAGTGATGCAAGCGGCTTGCTCGAGGCGAACTCGCAATCAATCCATCGCGAAATCTGCTCAGATGCAGTACTCCGTCGTGTCCGGTCCGGAAACAGCAACCGGCTCTTGATGCAGGATCGACTGCGCGACCAAATACGCTTGCTGGCGCAGTTCAGGCACCGCAATGCTCTCCCACAAGGTGCCCTTGAGAATTGGACCAATCGCGTGCATGTACGGTGTGGGAACGTCATCATTCCCAATCACAGTGAAATCGTCCGTCACAGCGATCCCCATGTCCATGTCGTCCGGCTGGGCCAAACCTCGTTCAAACAAGTTGCGATACAGCGGCAACGCCGAATCAGAGAACCGAGACTTCGGCCCCGTGCAATTGATCACCAAGTCACCTTCGATCTGCTTCGCCACTCCCTCACGATCGACCATCTGAATCTCGATCCCGTGCTCCCCCGACGCCAGCGATTCAATCGTCGCCGGTGTGATGGTCAACTGACCGCAATCCAGTGCATCAGTGATCGCGTCATGAATGGGGCCCGCGATGCGGTGACGAATCACATTCCAATCCGCCGAATACTTCTTCAAGAACAACTTGCGTTCTTCCAGTGTCAACGCTTTCCACAACTGCTGAGTGCGACCTCGTAATTTGTCGACCGCGATCGCTGGGTTCTGACTGACACCTCGCAGACGCTCACAATCCTGGCGAATCAACTTCACCAGTTCCTGCAACGAACGCGTTTGACCGTCATCGGGGATCGCGTGCGGCCACTCGATGCCCCGAAAATGTCGTTGCGGCAGCATGCCATTTCTGGAAATCGCGGTGACCTTCCCGTGCCACCCTTTGTTGCGAAGCGTCACGATCACGTCGACCGCGGTCAACCCCGTTCCCAGGATCACGATGTGTTGGTCTGCACTGGGAAGATTCTCGTGCCAGTCCTTCCAAGGGTTGCCGCAATAACGCCGATCATTGGCGAGCTTCTTCGCACCGGGCAATCCGGCCGGTGGTTGGTTGCCGGTCGCCAGCAGAATGGATTCCGCCTCGATCGGCTCACCGTTTTCCAGCATCACGACGCCGCCCTGGTTCGCCCCCGGCTCGACGCCACGCGGAATCACGTCGACCGCCGAATCCTCCACCACCTCGCAGTGCACGTTTGATCGCGGGTCCGCCGTCCCCAAATAGTGGGCTGCCATTCCGCGAACGTAGTCACCGAAGACCCGCCGAGGAATGAACATCTCACGCAGGCTGTGATCGTCGATCGCATCAAACTCGCACCGCGAACGCAACCAATCAAAGAAGTGCGTCGGCTGGTCGGGAAACGCCGACATGTTCCGCGCCGCGACGTTCAACAAATGCTCCCCTCGCGTGGTCCCGTAAGCGGTCCCGCGACCAAACGGACGCCCTGAGTTGACAATCACGACTCGCTGAGGCGTTGTGGCAAAGCGAGCAAGATTGACGGCGGCCAGCGTTCCGCTGAACCCGCCACCGATGATGGCCGTGGTTGGCATAACAACAAACTCAGAAGAAAAAGGAAGGCAGGATGCGTCAGAAGAACGCGCGCCGATACACGCGTCAGTTCTTGACACGCAAATAATTTACGCATCAAGTATTGTCGCGTCAACGGTTTGTTGATTCAATGGAGTCTTGCCGTTGGCACGGCCCTGCTTGCTGGCGTGCCCCGCAGACTTTGGCCACCATGCCATCGACGACGAACACCATGTCGCTCACGCAATCGACACGGCGTCGATTGATTCCGGGCTCCTGCCAATTCCCCATGGGTTCCAACGATGAACGACCTGTCAAAAGAACTTCACCGCTGCCAACCTTTCGCGAGCGTGGATCAAGAAGCGGTTGTGAGTTTGGTCCGCACGGGCGACCAACTCGACAATCACTTGACGCGTTTCTTTCGCCAACACGACATGACCTTCTCGCAGTACAACCTGCTCCGGATCTTGGACATGGAAGACCGCCCGCTGACATGCAGCGAAATCGGCGAACGGCTGGTCCAAGTCGTTCCCGCCGTCACGGCAATCGTTGATCGGCTGCTCAAACGTGAGCTCGTCACCCGTGAACGGTCCGAAACCGATCGCCGCACGGTTTACGTAACGATCACCAAGGAAGGCCGCAAATTGGTCACCCCGATTGTCGAACACCTTCGCGAACTCGAACATGAAGTCATGAGCGAACTGAAACGCCGCGAACAAAAGGAATTGATTCGCCTGCTACAGTTGGTGCGAACCAGCATGAACAAAGCGGTCGAACGTCGCGCCAGCGAATCGCTTTCCAGCTCCGGTCTTTGATTTCGTCTCATTCACTTCCCTTCTTTCTGCGACCCGTTTCCCCGCCCTTTCCCTCCTACCTGCATTCCCGCCAATGAACGCCAACTCACCTTCTTCCGAGAACAACGAGACTGAATCCGCCGGCGATGATTCCGCCATCGCCACCCCACCACCGCGGCCGAGTCTTTGGAAAGACATGGCAACCAACGAAGACTGGTGGGCGATTTGGTGTGCTGGCCTCTTGCTTCTGATCGCGTTCGCGGCTGTTTGGATTGGCCAACCCGAAGGCCTGAGCGAAAGCATCGCTGCGGGCGAATCCGTGAGTGTCACCAGCCCCTTGAAACCGTTCCTTGCCAAACCAGGCAAGTGGACTGACAACCCGCTCGACGCTGTCTCGTCGAGCTGGCCAGGGATCCTCGGGGTCTTCTTGATCATCGCCTCGCTGTTTGCTTTCGCGAACCAAATACGAGGCAAATCCGCGGCGGCTTTCTTGGCAGCATTCCCGGTCGTGTTCTTGCTGGCAACGCTGGCCTACTGGATGTCCGGGCAATCGGTCGTCAAAGCCTACAACCTTGAATATGCCTTGTGGGCGTTGCTGGTCGGCCTGATCATCAGCAACACGGTCGGCACACCCAACTTCCTACGGCCAGCGATCTCGACCGAGTTCTTCATCAAGACTGGTTTGGTTCTGCTCGGTGCCGAAGTGCTGATGAGCCGCTTGCTGGCACTGGGATTGCCCGGCGTGTTCGTCGCTTGGCTGGTCACGCCCTTCGTCTTGATCACGACATACTGGTTCGGCCAAAAAGTTCTTAAAATTGAATCCAAATCGCTCAACATGGTGATCTCCGCCGACATGTCGGTGTGCGGTGTTTCAGCCGCGATTGCGACCGCCGCGGCTTGCAAAGCGAAGAAAGAGGAACTGTCACTTTCGATTGGTTTGTCGTTGGGATTCACCGTGATCATGATGGCGGTGATGCCCGCCGTGATCACGGCAGTGGGAATGGATCCCATTCTCGGCGGTGCCTGGTTGGGCGGCACAATTGACTCCACCGGTGCCGTGGCCGCCGCGGGTGCTGTGCTGGGTGATGAAGCACTCGAGGTCGCTGCCACGGTCAAGATGATCCAGAACATTCTGATCGGTGTGACCGCGTTCTGCGTGGCCATTTACTGGGTCACCTTTGTCGAACGAGACCCGACGGGTCCGAAGATCGGGATTTCCGAAATCTGGTACCGCTTTCCGAAGTTCGTGCTCGGGTTTGTCTCGATGTCGATCCTGTTTTCAATCCTGTACTCCTACATGACCAACGGTCCCGAACTCATCAACGCGATGATTGGTGGCTCCACCAAAACGCTTCGTGGATGGCTCTTCTGCCTCGCGTTTGTCAGCATCGGATTGGAAACCAACTTCCGCCAACTGCTGCCACAACTCAAAGGTGGCAAGCCACTTGTTTTGTACGTGTGCGGTCAATCACTCAACTTGGTTTTGACGCTGGCAATGGCTTACCTGATGTTCAAAGTCGTCTTCGCTGACACGGTGGCACCATGAGTTCCCGTCAGCGTTGCTACCGGATCGGTGGACTGGCCGGATTGATTGCACTGCTGTCAATCATTTGGCTGGTCGTCCTTCCCGCGTACGCTCGCCAGCCCGAAATGCGTCAGCATTTGAAATGGCTGGACGATCAGGGCATCGACCCCAGCGCCATGTACTACACGGAACTGGACGTCATGGACGAAATCCTGGCCAAGCAACGCCTGGCAGAACTCCGCCAAGCAAGCAGCAATGCCAGCCGATAGCGTCGGCAACCTTGCAAGAATTGAGAACTCGGCCGAACCTTCCGGGATCGGCCTTTGTCCCTTCGGCAGGACCGCACTGAACCTCGTGTTCAGTGCCGATGTCGCTTGCAACCACGCATGGAATGAATCCAGTGATCCGCCGCTACCAATCCACCGACTTGGATGAGTTGTTGGACGTTTGGATGTCAGCCTCCAAAGTGGCTCATCCCTTTCTAAGCCCAGAGTTCCTCTCCCAAGAACGCGAAAACATTGCGGCGATCTACCTTCCCAATGCAGAAACCTGGGTCTGCGAAGTGGACCAGAAAGTCGTCGGATTCCTGGCTTTGCTGGGCAATGAAGTTGGTGGCATCTTTGTCGCCCCGACGCATCAGAGAGGCGGCATTGGTCGGCAACTCATGGACCACGCCGTTTCGATTCGCGGTGACCTGGAACTGGAAGTGCTTGTCGACAACTCCATCGGTCGCGGCTTCTACGAACACTACGGTTTCATTTCACTGCAACAGAAACCACATCCACCATCCGGCCACCCCGTCCTGCGATTGCGATACGAAGCCCCAACAACCGTGTGACCATTCCGATGCGATCGCCGGATGAACAACCGCTACGGTCTTGGCCCGCCGCAAGACGACGACCGCACTGAATGGCATGCACGAGCCCGCTCAGTCCAAGTGGCCCATCTTTCCCGCTTGATAATCGGTGATGGCGGCTCGAATTTCTTCTCGAGTGTTCATCACGAATGGCCCCTGCCCCACGACGGGCTCGCCAAGTGGTTCGCCTGTCATCAGCAAGACGCGAGCTTCTGACTCCGCATTTAAAACCACTGTGTCGCCGGACCGTTCCATCAGCGCCAACTCAATCGCCTGCATCGAACTTTCATTGACGCGAGCGCTGCCCCGTTGAACGATGACCACGCAGGTGTGCCCGTCAGGAACCACCAACGTGGCGACCGCGTTTCCTGTGAGCTGAACATCCCACAGGTTGATGGGTGAGAACGTGCTGGCGGGTCCCTTCGTTCCACCCAACTCGCCTGCAATCACGCGAACCGTCCCGGCGTCATTTGGCAATGGAACTCGGGGGAACTGTTCGTCACGCAGATCTTGATACTTCGGCGGTGCGACCTTGTCCGCCGATCGCAGGTTCACCCATAGCTGGACCATCTCCAGCGTCCCGCCGGCTTTTGCGAATCGGCGGCTATGGAACTCTTCGTGAACGACGCCAGAGGCCGCCGTCATCCACTGCACATCGCCGGGCCCGATGGCGCCCTGACTGCCGCTGGAGTCACGGTGTTCCAATTCGCCTTGGTAGAGAATCGTGACGGTTTCGAAACCGCGATGGGGATGCTCGCCGACGCCCCGTTTGGCTTCGTCGGGTGCAAAGTCATGCGGCCCGGCATAGTCGAGCAACAAGAACGGATCGAACTCATTGCCACCGGCGTAGGAGAACAAACTTCGTACCGGGAAACCGTCGCCCACCCAGTGCTGCGGTACGTCCCGAATGATTCGCTGAATCGATTTCATTGCATTTCTCTCGCGTGCGACGTCCGATTTCACTTCCTTCTATGCGAGATCTCAACCGACAACAAGCCTTCCGCTTCGCTCAGGTGAAATCCCCCTTCTCATTGCCCTCATCGTCGTAGCGAATGAACGCGAAATACACGAACGAAACCGGCAAACACGGCAACAGCAGCAGGTAGTACCACGACACAAAAATCGAAAATGCAAAGATGATTGAGACGAACACGATCCACACGATCTTCGTGTCTCGCCACAACCCTTGAAATTGTCCCATCGTTTTTTTCACTCACTGGCGTTGTTAGGTGGCTTTCATCCAGGAGTCATGTCGGGGATCCGATGGAGGCTGACTCAAGGAGCAAAATCCCCCGAAAATCGATCCTTCTCGGGCGATCCGCGGGCAGACTCTGCTCGATTTATACGCTTCCGCGCGAGTTTCTAACACCATCGGCTCCCATTCGACCAAGTTGCCCCCACAGCCATCCGGAGACACGCCCGAGGAAATGGCAACCAAATCACTCCCGTTTTCGTTCAGCTGGGAAAGGAAGAAGACCCCGTGAATTTTCCTCGATCAGGTTGCCCGTGGTTTGACCAGCATCGACAATGCGAGATCCCCGGCCTCTCGTCTTCTCAATCCCAACTGCTCCCGGAGCCTCTCGATGCCCGTCCTCTCAAGATGCCTCTTACTGGTGGCGGCGGCTCTCCCCGCCTTGTCACTCCAAGCACAGGAAAAACCCAATGTCGTTGTCATCTGGGGTGATGACATTGGGGTCCACAACATCAGCGCCTACAACCACGGTGTGATGGGTTACCGAACACCGAGCATCGACAGCCTCGCGAAAGAAGGCGCGATGTTCACCGATGCCTACGCTCAACAAAGCTGCACCGCCGGACGAGCCTCGTTCATCCTTGGCCAACATCCATTCCGCACCGGACTGCTGACCATCGGCATGCCAGGTAGCGAACATGGGATCCCCGATTGGACGCCGACGATTGCCGACGTGCTGAAAGAGCAAGGTTACACCACCGGGCAATTTGGCAAGAATCACTTGGGCGACCGAGACAAGCACTTGCCCACCAACCACGGCTTCGATGAATTCTTCGGCAACCTCTATCACCTCAACGCGGAAGAGGAACCTGAGACCTACTACTACCCCAAGGACCCTGAATTCCGAAAGAAATACGGCCCTCGTGGCGTCATCCATTCGTTCGCCGACGGTCGCTTAGAAGACACCGGTCCGCTCACCAAGAAACGCATGGAAACGATCGATGAAGAGGTCCACACCAAAGCCATGGACTTCCTCGAACGAGCCACCAAATCAGAAAAGCCTGCTTTTCTCTGGTACAACTCGACCCGCATGCACGTGTGGACTCACCTGAAGAAAGAATCGCAAGGCCGCACCGGCATTGGGCTGTATCCGGACGGAATGGTCGAGCACGATGACTACGTTGGCAAAGTCCTTCAAAAGATCAAAGACCTCGGCATCGAAGACAATACGATCGTGGTCTACAGCACGGACAACGGAGCCGAAACCTTCAGTTGGCCCGACGGAGGCATCCCCCCTTTCCACGGTGAAAAAGGCACGACTTGGGAAGGCGGCTTTCGCGTTCCCTTGTTGGTCAAATGGCCTGGCGTGATCGAGGCCGGCACCATCTACAACGACATCATCTCGCAAGAAGACTGGATGCCAACTTTCGCCGCTGCCGCTGGCGAACCCGACTTGGTCGAAAAGATGAAGAAGGGCTACAGCGCCAACGGAAAAGAATTCAAAGTTCATCCGGACGGCTACAACTTCTTGCCATACTTCCAGGGCGATACCAAAGAAGGCCCTCGCAAGGAGATCTACTACTTTGGACAGGGCGGTGACCTGAACGCGGTTCGCGTCCAAAACTGGAAGATTCACTTCGCGACCGTCGAAGGCAACATCGCCACGGGCACACGGGAAGTTCCCGGTTGGCCGCTGATCATCAACCTTCGCGCCGACCCCTACGAAAAGATATGGAAAGAAGGCACGCTGGGTTACTTCCGCTGGTACGCCGACAACATGTGGACCTTCGTCCCCGTGCAGAACTACATCCAACAGTTCATGGCAACCATTCCGAAATACCCTTGGCAATCGGGATCCAGCCTGAGTGCGGCGGGCATCAACTACCAAACGTTGAAAGCTCAAGAGTGGATCAAGAAACTTGAAAGCATCTCACCGCCACGCAATTAAGCACTTCGGCAGGAATGATCGGGCAAAACCATGTGAGCCGTTTGGACCTTAGTCCCGGTTGCGCGTGAAAACCGTGGCTAACGCCAACGGCTCACATACCCGATGACACCTGCGTACCTGCTTAGGTCGGCGTTCGTTTGCCATGCTCAGCTGAAACTCATCGGCTGAGCCGCAAAACCCTGCCTCAACGGCCTCAACCCAATCCAGGGGCGAGGCCGTTTTTGATGGCGGCCACACCGCCACGTTGCGACGTGGAAGCGAGGCCATTACAAACAGCATCCCTTCTCCTCCAATGGAACGATTGCATGACGCCGCGGGAAACAATCGAGCAGATCGCCAACGCGATGAATGCGGCCGTCATCGGTCAACAATCCGTGGTGGAACGAATCCTGGTCGCCTTGCTGGCCAAAGGCCATGTCTTGATGGAGGGCCTGCCTGGCACGGCCAAAACTCGCTCCGTCAAAACACTCTCCCATCTGGTCGACAGCCAATTCGGACGCATCCAGTTCACCCCCGACCTGCTGCCATCCGACGTCACAGGATCGGAAATCTATCGAGAACAAAACGGCACGTTTGAATTTCAAGAAGGCCCGATCTTTGGCAATCTGATCTTGGCCGATGAGATCAACCGGGCTCCCGCCAAAGTCCAGTCGGCACTCTTGGAAGCGATGGAAGAACGGCAAGTCACGGTCGCATCACAAACACACAAACTTCCAGAACTGTTCATGGTTCTGGCCACCCAAAACCCGATTGAACAGGAAGGGACTTACCCACTGCCCGAGGCCCAGATGGATCGTTTCATGCTTTATGTTCGCGTGGACTATCCCGGGGACGCGGATGAAGCGGCAATCTTGAAACTGGTTCGAGGCGAAAAGACCGGTGCGGCTTCCGCCGCACCCGATGCGATCTCGCAACAGCTGATCTTCGACGCCCAACAGGAAGTCGGTGCCATTCATGTCGCTGACTCGGCAGAGAAGTACATGGTGGATTTAGTCATGGCAACCCGGCACCCGGATCGCTACAAAGGCGACCTGCCCAAATGGATTCGGCTCGGTGCCAGCCCTCGCGGAACCTTGGCACTCGACGCGGCCGCACGGGCGCATGCTTGGTTGGCCGGCCAAGACTTCGTTTCACCCGACAACATCCGCGCCATGGCACCCGCTTGTTTGGCGCACCGAGTTCACTTGACCTATGAAGCCGAAGCGGCCGGTGTGACTCGCACCGACGTGATCGACGCGTTGCTCAAGCACGTGGTTCCTGTCTGATCGAGTTTGCTTTCGAATGCCCGCTTTGAACGAAGGCTGCCCATGCCCGCCCGAGTCACCGTCACGTTTCAAGATCTGCTGCAATGCAAAGCGGATGCGCGCGGGTTCTCGCTTCTGCCTCGCCAACCGGTTGGATCGCTGCTAGCAGGACGCCATGCATCGCGTCTTCGTGGTCGTGGACTGTCCTTTGAGGAACTTCGCCAGTACCGGCAGGGCGATGACATTCGCCAAATGGACTGGAAGGCAACCGCTCGTCTGCGATCACCCCACATCCGTGTCTACAGCGAAGAACGTGAACGTCCGGTTTTGATGCTGGTCGATCAACGCACGCCGATGTTCTTTGGAAGCCAACGAGCGATGAAATCCGTCGCGGCGGCGGAACTGGCCGCGATGGGTGCCTGGCGTTCGCTTGCCAGCGGCGACCGAGTCGGCGGGCTGGTGTTCAACGAAACCGAAATCGCGGAAGTCCGCCCTCACCGCAGCCAAACGCGAGTCCTGCACCTGCTGCATCAAATCGTTCGACTGAACCAGAACCTCGCTGAGCCATCGGCTTCGCGACCGCCGCCTGCTTCACCAATCACGTTGAACCAGGTTCTTGAGAACGCGTCGCGAATCGCTCGGCACGATCATCTGGTGATCTTGGTCAGCGACCTCGATGGAGCCGATGAAGAAACCAGCCGCCTCGTGACTCGAATCGCTGCGCACAACGATGTGCTTGTGACGGCGGTCTACGATCCGCTTGGAATTCGACTGAGCGGTGCCCCCGGCATGCTGGCCAGCCACGCTGGAAGAACCTGGGAAATCCCCGACCACGCATCCTTTCCTGAAGATTTCCAAGCCGCGTTTGGCCAACTCCTTTCGCACTGGCGAAGTGTCTTTCGATCTTTGCGCATTCCTCTGATGCCGCTTTCCACGGCCAAGCCCGTTGCGGAACAAATCCGGGTTCTCTTTGGGAACACCGCATGATGAAGGCCAGCGACCCAACCAGCCTCGACCGGCTGAACGACATTGTCGTGCCCGCTCCCGTTTCCTGGTGGCCACTCGCGCCGGGATGGTATGTGCTGATCGCCGGATTGCTGGCGACCTGCGTTTGGTTGGCTTGGAAAAACTGGCGGGCTTGGAAAGCGAACGCTTACCGCCGCGAAGCGATCCACGAACTGAAATCGGCGAACACGGTTTCCGCCATCTCCGAACTGCTCCGCCGCACCGCATTGACCACCACACCGCGATCGGAACTGGCGACGCTGACCGGCGACCGCTGGCCCGAATGGTTGTCGCAACAATTCCCCCATCAGCCCTCTGCATCGCTTTCGCCAACCGTTCATGAACAGTTGGCAACCGCAGCCTATCGCGACCATGCCAACGAAGAATCGCTCGCTGAACTGCGAACGTTCGCCGCCGCTTGGATTGCCCAGCACTCATCCACCACGTCCAGAACCGTCAACTCCAACACCACCAGCGAGGAGCGAGCATGTTGACCTTCGCTTACGCCTGGTGCTTCCTGTTGCTGCCGCTGCCTTGGTTGTTGCGACTGATCTTGCCACCCAAACAGCGCCACCAAGTCTCCGTTCAAGTTCCCTTTGGTGATCGCTTGCAACAAGTCTTGGGCGGCAAACATTCGGGCAGCCCCCAGCCGCCAAGCTGGCCTCGACGTGTGTTGGCTGCTGCCATTTGGGTTTGCGTGTTGACTGCGGTTGCGAGACCTCAATGGCTGGAACCTCCCATCACAAAAGAGATTCCCACACGTGACCTGTTGCTGCTCGTTGATTTATCGGGCTCAATGGCACAAGAAGACTTCCAGAATGACGCTGGCAAAAAGGTCTCGCGGCTCGATGCGGTCAAAGAGGTCCTGGATGGTTTCCTCGCGAAACGCAAAGGCGACCGAGTCGGATTGGTCGTCTTTGGCGATGCCGCTTACCTGCAAGCCCCGTTCACGACCGACTTGGAGCTTTCCCAAGAACTGCTCGAAGAATGCGAGGTTGGCATGGCTGGCCCACGAACCGCGTTTGGTGATGCGATCGGACTGGGCGTCAATTTGTTCGACGAAAATGCCAAGCGGGCCAAAACCATCATCGCCTTGACCGACGGCAATGACACCAAAAGCAAACTTCCTCCGGTCGAAGCCGCTCGCGTCGCAGCTCAGCGAGACATCAAGATCTACACCGTCGCGATTGGCGACCCGACGACGGTTGGCGAAGACAAACTCGATGAACAAAGTCTCAAAGACGTCGCTTCGGAAGCGGGCGGCAAGTACTTCTTCGCCGCCGATCGCGAACACCTGGCGGGCATCTACGACGAACTCGACAAAATCGAAACGAAGATCATCGAAACCATCAGCCACCGTCCTCGCACCGACATTTACTACTGGCCGCTTCTGATCGCCTTGCTGCTGTCGATGTTTTCCAAAGCCATCGCGACTTGGCGAGGCCGACGTCACACGACTCCCGCTGAACAAGACCGACGAATCCACGTCAATCCAATCACCGGCGAGATGGAGGTGGCGGCATGATCGATGCCTGGAACGCGTTTCACTTCATCCGTCCGGCTTGCCTGCTGCTCATTCCCATCGCAATCGGCTTGGCATGGTCGTGGAATCGCAGTCGCGATCCGCTCCGGGGTTGGCGGAACCAAATCGATTCGGATTTGCTGGACGCCTTGGCGCACCAAAACGGACCGCCATCCAAACACTGGTGGCAACGCCTCCCATCGATCACGTGGTTGCTGGCGGGATGGATCGCCTGCGTCGTCGCGATCGCGGGTCCCACTTGGCGAGTGGAAGCCAACCCATTCGCCCAGGACGCTCAGCCGCTGATCATCTTGATGAAAGCCGACGAAACGATGGCGTCGGCTGCCTTGACCACCACGCCTCTGCAACGAGCCGCCTTGAAAATCGCCGACTTGGCCCAAGCCCGTCCAGGTGCCCCGCTGGGTTTGATCACCTATTCAGGATCGGCCCACACGGTCTTGCCGCCCACCGAAGACACCTCGGTGGTGGCTGACATGGCCGCGGAAATCAGCCCCGCGATCATGCCCGTCGCGGGCGATGCACTCGATCAAGCGATCGCCGAAGCCGGCCGCTTGCTCCACCGCAGCGAGGGCGGCGCGACGCTGTTGATCATCGCCAATCAAGCCAGCCTGGATCCTCAGCAAGTCGCCATGGCGTATCAAGCGATCGGATCTCCGCCAATCGAAATCCTGAGTTTGCTGCCCGAGGAATCTCAAGAAACGGAATCCCTGCAGGCCATCGCGAAAGCATTGGGCGGCAAGCGAATTCCGCTGACAATCGATGATCAAGACATTCAGTCCATCGTGCAATACGCAGAGCGTCGCGCGTCTTCCGGCCTCGCGGGCCAAAGCGATCGCTGGCAAGAGTCGGGCTATTGGCTTTCGCCCTTGCTCGCCGTCATGGTGGCTTGGTCCTTCCGCCGTGAACGCACCTCCAACGAGGACGCCTCCTGATGAAAACTTGGCTGATTCTAGGCGTGATCGGTTGGTCAACTTGGTGGTGGACACCAGACCAACTCGGGCAGCGATGGATGCAACAAGAACAATACACCGAGGCAGCCAACGCCTTTGACGATCCGATGTGGCAAGGCGTCGCGTGGTATCGCGCTGGCGAATTTGCCGAGGCGGCAAAATCCTTTTCGCGAACAACCGGTCCACCAGCCAGCTTCAACCTGGGCAACTGCTGGCTGATGCAGGGCAAATACGACCAAGCGATTGCCAGCTATGAGGACGCGTTGAAGCAACGTCCGGATTGGACGGAAGCCCAACAGAATCTGGACCTCGCGAAGGCTCGCAAAAAAGCGACCGAGGCCAAAGGTGGGGACGCCGGTGACCAACGCCTGGGAGCCGATGAAATCGTGTTTGACAAAGACAAGAAGAAACAAGACGAAGGGCAGGACACTGACATCACCGCGGAACAAGCCGTCAACGACGCCTCCGTGCAAGCGGTCTGGTTGCGGCAGGTGCAAACCAAACCCGCTGATTTCTTGAAATCGAAGTTCCGCTACCAAATGGCCAATCGCGAAAATGATGCGAAAGACGAACCGGCCGAAACAAAACCTAGCGAAGGAGAATCTCAATGACTCTTCATTCGCAACCTGCTTTTCGTGCAGTCCCACTGCATGTCCTGGTGATCACCCTGGCATGGGCACTTGCACTGGATGCCCCTGCCATTGCAGCTGATGAACCGCCAAAGCCGGTCACGATCGAAGTCCCCACGCCCAAAGCCTGGGTGGGACAACGTCTGCCCTTCTTCGTCAAAGTCCGAGCCCCCGGATCGTTTGTGGGGGCGACGTCGTTCTCGCTGCCACAGATTCCCCGCACCGTGATCCTGCAAGTCGGAACGCCCGTGGTGTCCTCCGAAGATGTCGGCGACGATTCCTGGTTCATCCAAACTCACGAATTCGCGTTGTACTCTCAAGCCTTCGGCACCGTCAAAATCCCTGCGTTCGAAGTCCGCTACGCCAACCGAGAGGGGTTCACGGGACCGGCCACCGACCACACCCAGCGAACCCCCGAAGTCACCGTCGAGATCCAAGCCCCGCCTGACTACGACCCCCAGGTCTTCGTGGTGACGGTCGACAAGATCGACGTCCAAGAAACCTGGGATCCGCCGCCGGGCAAAGCCAAGCAAGGGGACGTGATCCACCGGACCATCACCCAAACGGCCGACCAAATTTCGGGCATGGTGCTCGCTCCACCACCGGCAACGGTTCCCGATGGCATCCAGGCCTACGTCAAGTCACCGCAAGTGACCGACCACACCGAACGGGGTGAGTTCTCGGGCGAACGACGTGACACGGTGACGTATCAATTCAAAGGTTCCGGAAAACTCACTCTGCCTGCCATTCGATATGTGTGGTGGAACCCGGACGACGAATCCTATGGCTCGCAAATCTTGCCCGAGGCCACTTTCGATGTCGCTGCCGCTCCTCAGCCTCAACTCGCGACGGTGACGGAACCCAACTGGCAACCGGTCGCATGGGCGATCGCGATCATCGGCGTGCTGGCCATCCTGATCGCAACGCAATTCAACCGAATCGCAGCTTGGTTTCGGTCGATCAAGCGTCGACTCACCCCGGCCGACCGTGTCGCGGCTCGCAAACTCATCCGGGCTTGTCGTGCAAGCGATGCCCGCGCGGCTGAAACCGCCTGGAACCAGTGGCTCAACACACAACCAGAAGACGAAACATTCTCAAACGAATTGCGTTCGACAGTCCTGGACCTGCATCGATTGCTCTACGGGCAAGCTTCTTCGAACGAGCCGACTGCGGCGGTCCAAGCACAAACCGTTTCGAACTGGCAAGGCGAAACATTGCGGCAAGCGTTCCAGCAACACGTGCAACAACGGGGACCTCGACAGCACGCTTCCGAGGAATGCCTGCCACCTCTGAACCCGGTCGCCTGATCGAAGCCGGAAACGGCTCCCTCTTTCTCAGAACGCCACGTTCATCCGCAAACCCAACAAGTACGCATCAGCGACTTGCTCACGAGCTTGATCGATCCACTGAAAGTCAGGTGTCATCGAAATCGATTTGGTCAACTGAGTCCGATAGAAGACCTCCACGCCCTGCGAGTCACCAATGGGCCCCAAGGCTCCGACCAGCAACGGCCCGATCTCGTCGCTCGTTCCGCTGTAGTAGTACCCCACGCCAAACGTGTCCCCATCGCGAACTGGACTTGCCCCGCCCAAACCAGCGCTGAGCAGATAGCTGATCGGGTTGGTATCACTGTCGGCGATCCCAGCCCGAGCGAAGTATCCCCAGTGACGTGTCGAGTCACACGGGTCAACCCACAAGGCTTGATCTGTGTTCCAGTACACCGACCAGGAATCCGAAGCACGGTTGATCGGCACGTTGGGAAGGATGACCCGAGGGTCCTGTCCCAACGAAACATAATCGCGGCTGCTCCAAGAGGCACCGACCAATTGATGACCAGGCGTCCCCAGCCAATCCGTCGCCATTCTCATTTCTGCCGAGACCACCACCCCGTCAGCAAACAACTCATCAAAGCCGTCTGAATCGGCGGTGTCGGTTGGATTCATCACCAAGAAGTTGAAGGCGGGTGCGCCATCATCGCCCAAGACAATGAATCCACACCCGAGC
Organism: Rhodopirellula sp. P2; assembly: GCF_028768465.1. Classification (GTDB taxonomy): domain Bacteria; phylum Planctomycetota; class Planctomycetia; order Pirellulales; family Pirellulaceae; genus Rhodopirellula. The sequence goes on along the minus strand of NZ_CP118225.1, from coordinate 1,312,970 downwards.
GACGAGTAAGGAACCGATCGCAACACGATCGGGTTGGCGATGAACGCCACATTGGAAAACTGCGTGATGCCACGACCACTCGCGTAAGCATTGGTGTCACCATCCAACGTGTCCAGTTTGCCAGCGTAGACCGCGAAACGCTCGGACAAAAACTGAGTGAACAACACATTGGTCAGATACAAACTCTCGCTGTCCGCGACGGGCAGCTCAGCGGCCAAGGTCGGCGGCAAAATGACACCGGCTGACGAGCCAATCGTTTGCCCGAATCGGTGCTCGGCTCGCAACTTCAGGAACAAGCCTTCATGGACGCCGAGCTTTCCAAGGTCCAGGTTGGCCACGTAGTCGCCGTGACCTCCATAGCGACTCGTTTCATCCAAGCCACCGCTGACCGTCCCAAAGTAATACTGTGTGAGATTGCTCGAAAAGGTGATCCCGCTTTCCGCAAAGCACTGCCGGAGCTGGCTGCAGATGCACCCCTTGCCGGTGCAGTTTTCGCCACAGCACGCCGCTTCACAGCCCGCTGGCGAGTCGCATAACCAAGAATCACAACTTGACGAATCGCATGCCAACGAATCGGAACAATCGCCCATCTGAGCATGCGACGCCTGAGCCCCGAATCCCGCCAACGCGAAAACAGCACAAAGAACAGCCTTTCCGACAGAAAAGCTCGGCAATGATTGGCTACGGTCCATCGGGGCGCCTCGAAATCGATCGAATGAATGGCATCGCTATCTCAACAATTCACACCCTCCTTTTCGGTTGCTGAGACCCCCGAGCCGCTCCCTTCCTGCAGACTGCAAAATGAATGATCTGGAAATCCCTTCGAGAGTTCAAGTTCTGCGGATTATCTGGTTTTCGACGGAAGCAATTCGGGTCCCGACTCTTTAAGATGAAGAGCACGATCGTGAGCTAAGTTTGACTTGGTCTCCCCTCCCTTCTCATCTGCCGGCTGGAACACTCCAAAATGAACTCAAGCCCCACACTGCTGCTTGGTGCATGCCTTGGCATCGCGATCCTGGGATCCGCTGCCTCCGGGATCGTTGCTCAGGACAGCCAACCCGCCGTCGCCGAGGCCACCACGGCGGACTCACCCATCCGAGAACGGCTGAAACAGTACGCTGAGGCATTCAACGATCGAAAACTGGAAGCGTTGAGTCAGTTCCTCGCAGCGGACGTTCGCTACCTCGACGCATCGTCAGGGCGAAAAGCGAACTCTGCCACCGAGCTGATCGACCTGATCCGAACCGCAGTCGAGACCGAACCCACCCTGAAACTGAGTGCGAACGTCGAGGACATCGAACAACCAGAGACCAACCAAGCCATCGTTCGTGGAACCACCACGCTGACATCGGATCAAGCTCCCCAGGAAGTCTCTTCGTTCGAAATCACTCTGGCGAAGCCGGCGGCGGATTGGCTCATCACGTCGATCACCGAAAGCACGCCTTCATCGATCGAACCAGCCAACCCTGTCGAGTCGCTGGGATGGTTGGTTGGAACATGGAAGGAAGACTCTGAAAATGGCCTCCAAAGCAACATTGATTTCTTGCCAGGGCGACGTTTCATCCGTCGCACTTTTCAAACGGGAGCTGATGCAGCCCCCGTCGGCTACGAGATGATTGGTTACGACCCGCAATCCAACCGTGTGAAGTCTTGGACCTACTTTGCCGACGGCAGCTTTGGCAACGGCCACTGGGCAGGGGAAAAAGATCACTGGCGAATGGAAATGACTCAAACGCTCGCCGATGGCGGACAGGCCACGGCGACTTGCATTGTCCGCCCCGTTGATCGCGACACGATGACCGTTCGTATCATTTCGCGAGTCGTCAACGGCGAACCGCTTCCCAATGGCCAAGCCGTCACGCTCCGACGTCAAACGGAAGCCGACACCACATCAACCACCGAACCTTCCCCCAATACCGCGACCCCATCGGGAGCCAACCAATGAATCTTTCGATCAATCCAATGCAGCCTTGGCGCTGGGTGTCGGTTTGCGTCGCACTTTCCCTGACCACCATTTCCTTGCCGTCCCTCGAAGCGGGCGGATTCGGAGGACGAGGTGGCGGCGGAGGCGGTCGATCGTTTGGTGGTGGAGGCGGTGGAGCACGACCTAGCATGGGCGGGGCTCGCCCCAACATGGGTGGCGGTTCGAACTTCAATCGTGGAAACATGGGCGGCAACTTTGGTGGTGGCAACCGGATGCCGACCAGCCGGCCTCAAACTAGCATGCCTCACGTGGGCGGCAACAACTTCAGTCGCCCCAGCTCGGGGCGTCCCAGCACCAGCCGCCCCAACATGGGCTTGCCCAGTGCCAGCCGCCCAAGTCTTCCCAGCGCCGGAACGCGTCCCTCCCGGCCTGACACATCACGTCCCAATCTCTCTCAACCTGGTGCGAACCAGCCCGGGATCACACGTCCGGGCAGCAACCTGCCCAATCGCCCAGACCGCCCCAACACTCTTCCTGGCAATCGGCCCGGGTCAGATCGGCCCGGGTCAGATCGGCCGGGGGCCAATCGTCCCGGCGCGAGTCGGCCCAATCTGCCAGGCGGCAATCTGCCCAGCGGAAATCGCCCCGGCAGTGACCGTCCCAGTCGCCCCGGCGGCTCCAACCGCCCTGACATGCCCGACTTTGGAAAGCTCCCCGGTGGTCGTCCTTCCACTGGCGACGTCGGCAACTTCTTGGGGCTGGATGGTCCTCTGCGTCCCGGCGGAAATGATCGCCCCAATTTGTCCGATCGTCCGGAACGCCCCAGCCGACCAGGCACACCCGATCGGCCTGGAAGTGGAGACCGCCCTGGAATTGGAGACCGTCCCGGCAACGGCAACCGACCGGGAATCGGTGACCGACCGGGCAATGGTGAGCGTCCCTCCTTCGCGGATCGTCCAGGCACCGGGACTCGCCCCGGATCAGGGAACCGCCCCGGTCTGGATCACCGCCCGAATCCCGGTGATCGACTGCCGCCCAATCGTCGCCCGGACATCAACATTGGTGACGTGAACATCGGCAACAACAACATCATCAACAACAAAGTCGGCTGGGCCAACCTCGACAACAATCGAGTCAACCAGATCAACAATCGCTGGCAAAACCGGTTGAACAACGTCAGCAATTGGCCGGCCGTTCCGCCGCATCGACTGGATCACTTTCATCGTTGGGGCAACCAAGTTCGCCACGGCTGGCACTACCACGGCTTTGGTCCCAATTGGTGGGGACGACATCCGTTCCGATTCTGTGGTTGGCACTACTTCTATTCGTACAGGTACTACCCCTCCTCGTATTGGTGGAGCACGCCCACCTATCCGATGGTCACCAACTGGTTTACCTGGAGTGCCCCTGCGGCATCGATGGAGCAACCGGTCTACTACGACTACGGCAGCGAAGGCAACGTGACCTACGAAGACAATCGTGTTTACATCGGTGGCGAGGAAGTGGCAACGTCCGAAGAGTTCGCACAAACGGCGGCGGACCTGGCGACCGTGGAAGCCCCCGAAAGTGAAGAGTCGGCAGAAAAATCCGAATGGCTGCCTCTGGGAACCTTTGCCTTGACGACCGATGCTGATGACATCGATCCAGATCGCATCATCCAACTGGCGGTCAACAAAGAGGGAATCATCTCGGGAACGCTCTACAATCAAAAGACCGACGAAACCCAGGCGATCCAGGGTCAGGTCGACAAGAAAACTCAACGAGTCGCCATGCGAATTGGCGAGAGCGAGGACGTCATCGCCGAGACCGGTCTCTATAATTTGACGCAGGATGAAGCGTCCGTTTTGGTTCACTTTGGAACGAAAACGCAAGACACTTATCTGCTTGTTCGATTGCCCAGTCCCGAGGATTCAGACGAGCCAGCGGATTCCACCGACGATTCGTCAACCGATGAATCAGGTGATGCATCGAACGACAACAACTGATTCATTTCCAACCACGCTGATGAGATCACACCATGCTTCGTCACTTCTTACTTCTTGTCGCGGTCGTTTCGACCGCTTCGTTCGCCAGCGCGAAACCTCGTACCTGGACCAGTGCCAACGGTGCGTACAAATTGGAAGGCGAGCTGATTGGATCCAACGAAACCACGGCCATCTTGAAACGCCGTGGCTCAGGCCGCTTGGCCGCCATCGAATTGACTGACCTCTCGGACGAAGACCGCGAGTTCGTCAAGAAGCTGAGCAAAAGCGAATCCGAAAGGGAATCAGGTGGCGACCTTGAAATGCACACCTGGACGTCTCGCGATGGCCTGAAAATCCGGGCGAAAATCCTTGCCTACGGGAAGAAGAATTACACGCTGGATCGAAAACTGGGGGCTGTGACCATCAACGGCAAAGCCTTTTCGACGTTTGATCCACTGCATCAAAAACTCATCCTCCGTGTTCTGTCGATCCTTGAAAAAACGCCGCTGGAAAAGGAATCCGACCTCAACAAATTTGTGTCGCTCTTCGCGGGACAACCCAAAACCTATCCGCTCGAAGGCGTGTTGATGGAACTGCCCTCGGGCGACCAAATCGCGGTCCCGTTTTTCATGTTCAGCGAACAGGATTTGGAGGTCCTCCAAGTCGGCTGGGAGAACTGGCAGAAGTACCACGCCGACGAAGAAGCACGAGCCCGCGAGGATTTGATGATGCGGTCCGAAGCATCGCATTACCAACAAACCATGGCTCAAGAGCAACAGCGTCAACAACTCGAAGTTCTCAAGTTCAACATGGCTGCGGTTCGCACCGGACTGACATCGGTCTGGGAAGTCCAAATTGCTCCCAACCCAGGTGTCTACGGTCGGCCTACCGCCGTGATGGTGACCGCCCGTGACAGTCTGACTGCAACCCAGATGGTGCTGCCCAACTACCCGGGTTACTTCATGATCGGTGTTCGCAAGGTCAGCTACTGATCCAGCCCAGGCGTTGCCCCATCGGCGCCCGTGCAGTTGGTCAGGGCAGATAGAAACCAAACGTCATCTGCAACCGAGTCGCATCGGCTTGGTTGCCATTTTGGTTCTCTCGCATCCCGTACAGGTATTCGATTCCAACGAACACCCGATCGACCGGATTGTGGATCAAGTTCACGGCAAGGTAGTTGGTTTGACGCAGGTTGGTCGGATCCTGACCCGCAATGGGATCCAACAAGAGTTCGCTGTAGGTCAAGTTTGACGTCAGCCGCTCGTTCCAAACATGCTTGCACCCGACCATCCATCCGAACATCGGCAAAATGGCCGCGCTGCTCGGGCCAGTGGACACCACATCCGGTGACCCTCGATAGCTACCGATCCCTTCTCCGAACGTGATCTGGGAATAGAGCCGCGTGTCTTCCGTGACCTTCCCGGATCCGGTGAAGTTGAATCCCCACGCGGTGCCCGTGATGACTGGATCCCCGACCGGCTGAAAGCCCAATTCACGCATGACAAACGCGGCCTGAAAATCGCCCCGGTCTCGTTCCAATTTCAAATGGGTGATCACATCGGGTGATTCCGTTCGCCCTTCTCCCGTCACACCGATCGGGATGTCGATCTGGATCCGCGGGTCTTCCAGTGAGACCGCCCATGACCAACCCGAATCGCCCAATGGCAAATCCAAACGCACCAACCCTTGCCTGCGGTTCACATTCGAAACGGCACCTTCAAAATCCAGTGTCTGAGGAACGGCAGATGGATGCGTGAAAGTGGTCCAGGTTTGTCCCGCGGTGATGTACCCCATCGTCCCATAGGCATGCCGCAATCTCAGCGACCCGTTGGCGCCGTCTTCGCCCCCAAAGAAGTCCGCTTCCACGAACGCCCGAACCACCTCTTGCTGGACTTTCCAACGGGTATCGAAACTCAGGCGGGAGGACCGAGCGTGAAACCGAGAGTTCTTCCGATCTGCGGCCCCGACGGGAATCTGACTGGTGTCGAAGGAATCGACCGAATCAATCGGATCAAAGTCAGTGATAAAGTCCGCTTTGACAAACCCGCCAATCTTCAACGCCGCTTCTTCACCCAACACGATGATCCCCTGATTGAAATCAGGGAACGCGGTGAAGTTGTTCGGCTGCTGAGTCCCCCGCCCGCTGTCAAACGAGGCGGAAGTGAATGACTGCTGCATCGAACGATCCAGCGAACTCGCCTCCAACTGATCCAACACCTCGGTCACTGGCGACTCAATCGCGTCCAAACTCTCATTGAACTCAGAGAACTGAGCCAACAACAATGGCTCGTCAAAATGCTCTGCCTCAGCCACCTGCAACAACGTCGCGAGGCTTTCCTCGGCTGGTGCAGACACAGCAACAAAACACAGCGGCAGTGCAAACAAGATCCATCGCCGGATCGCGCGGTCATCGATCGTTCGTGCCGGGGTGCTGCAACTCATGCGACTTGATTCAGTACAACTCCACCACGATCTTGCTCAACGAATGCGCCTGATCGAGTCACTGCACTCGCTCGCATTTCGCGCATTGCGATGTCCACAAATTGCGTTTCACCCTTCCTAGATTCGACACGGCGACCTGGCAAACTTGAACGATTCCTCCGGATTGAACGCCAGCAAAGCGGCTCGGGAAACTGTTTTTCGGCTCATCCGACGGAAGGGTGCGCCCGAGGTTTTCAAGGCATGCACCGATGTCCGAATGTTCAATGCTGGACGGCGTCCGTGTTGAAAACACCCCACCGGCATGGCGAGCATGCCGGTGGGCCGCGAAGCACCTTCGGCGCGTCGGAGACCAAACTATTCCTTGGCAAGTTGCTCCTCAGCAGAGCTTGCTTCCGCTTCACTTGGCAACTCAATTCGAACGCCTCGAAATGGTCCGTTCAAACTTCGGGCATCGGAGAAATCCCTCCAAAAACCTGAAGCCAGGGTGCCGCGCACGCTTCCGTCGGATGAGCCCACTAAATTCCCCGAAGAACCAGTTCACCCAGGGATGCTGTTGGGGCCTGCCACCGGAGCGGTGATGTCCTTCATCCGGGAATCAGAGGAGCATGAAAAGGGTGTGATTGCTGCCGTCTTCACGGACAAGAATTTTTTGCGAATCAAGCCAAATCAGTACGCCGAATTGGCAATGGACGCCTACCCAGGTGAAATTTTGACCGGGCGCGTGATCAATACGATCAATGTCTCAGGAAAGGGCCAATTGATCGCCGGTGGCGTCGTCCCGACAGCCTTGGTCGACGGAACCCCGACTCAATTTGTGGTTCGAATCCGACTGGATGAGGTCGATTCGCACCCCTTGCCCGGCGGTGCACAGGGACAGGCCGCTGTCTATACTGGCGACGTCCAAATTGCCGGGATTCCTATCATGTTCCTTATCCGTGCGAACAGTTGGATGAATGATCTCTTCTAACCGCGTCGCGGATCGACACTTTGATCCACACCCTTTGACGAACCGAGCCGAAACCATGCGAACGTTGCTGAAATCAGGCCCTGCGGTGGCCCTGGCCCTTCTTTTCTCGATTTCTTCATCTGTTATTCAGGCTGAAGAAAAAGCAAAAATCGAACTGCTGCTCGATCGATCACCGGCCCCCGGCAACGCGATCGGCTATGTCAATGTTCCCGCTCTGAACAAACTGATGAAGGACGCGGGCTTCTCCCCAGCCGCTTCTTCCGCAGTGAGTGAAGTCTGGTTTCTTGCCGACCTCGAGATTGCGACTCTGCGTCCCAAATGGGAAGCCGGATACGCCGTCCTCAACACCCCCGTCGATGCCAAGAAATTGGCTGAGCGTCTGGGCGGGTATGTGGACAACGTTGTCGATCACGATGTCGTGCACGCCCCCAACCAAACTTACTTCGTCCCGGGAAAAGACCATCCCGAACGTTTGGGCATCCTTCGCCCCACCGATCGGTCGCTCCTGGCAGGTTGGTTGACCCCGGTGATCGATGTGAAGTACACGCCATTCCTCAGCGCTCACGCCAAACAACCTGAATCTTACCTCGCCTTCATGTTGGCGATTGACCTGGACAACGTGTTGTCCCCCATCCCACTGAAGACCCGCCTGACGGGACTCGAATCCCTCAAATCCAACTCGCCGGAATCCGTCGCTAGCACGCTGGCCTCGATTCAAGGCTGCAGCCTCATCGTCGGCCGCCGCAGCCTGAATGAATGCATCGCCAAGTTTGAGTTCTCTAAATCACCTTCGTCACTGAAACTGATCGCTCCAGAACTGCTCGCTGAAATCCTCGATCGCAACGGAACCGGTGCTCCCGAAGTGAAACAATGGGAAGTCTCCGTTGACGGGAATTCCCTGTCGCTCAAAGGCCCCATCACCCAGTCCAGCCTCAGCGGATTGATGGGCATCTTCAGCCTGCAGAGCCAAGCTCAACAGGCCGCCGCACGAGCCAGCCTATCGGAACAAAGCGAAGAACAGCGAATTGCTTACGAGTCCAAGCACTACTTCGATGAAGTCAACTCGATCATCGAACACACCCGCGATCACAAATCGCAAACCGCTGGTGCGATGGCAAAGTGGAGCGATCAACGCGCTCGCCAAATCGATGAAATCGGCACGCTGAACGTCGATCCTGACATGGTTCAGTATGGAACCAACGTGGCCGAGTTGCTTCGCGGCAACGCCCTGACGGTCCGCCAAACCAACATCGATGCAGGGAAAGTCAAAGCCAGCCAGAGCCTGGACACGGGCTACTACAACGACGGCAATGGTTACTACAACTCCAACAGCACCTCTGACTATCAGCGTGTCACCAGTGCGATCGCCCAAGGCAACGCCTACGGAAACTACCGCGAGGCGCTCAATCAAATTGACAAACTAACTGCCGCCATGCGTCGTGACATGACTCAGAAGTACAAGATGCAGTTCTAAGGACTGAGCGGTAAATAAGTGGCATAGGCTTCCTTCGACGCTCCTCAAGCCGATCGACACCCAGCTTCAACGGGTGATGTCGATCGGCTTTTTCGTTGTCGTTGAACAACTTCCTGCAAGCATTCGCCCCCGCACATCTGCGGCACCTGATATCAAACTGATTGACAAATGGATCTCGGACAATACTTTCAAGTTCGCATCAATGCTGTTTCCATTGCCTTGGTGGCGCACGTTGCGATTGAAGCCGTCACGATCATCCGTGTGATGACGCGGCCCCACCGGGAACCCGCATCACGTGTCGCGTGGGTCACCATCATCGCGGCGGTGCCGTTCCTGGGCGTGCTTCTGTACATGCTGTTTGGCGAAACCAACATCGGCCGCCGACGCTTGGAACGCATGAAGCAAGTCATGAAACGCTTGCCCGCGATGCCAGACATCAACCCGGAAGAATCTCGTCACGCGCTGGCGAATGTGCCGGTTCGATACGAACACTTGTTTCGCATGGGGGAATCCATCAACGGGTTCGATGCGATTGGTGGGAACTCCGGAACGCTGATGGACGATTCCAACGCCACGATTGAATCGATGATCGCGGACATTGATCAAGCCCAAGACCATGTTCACTTGCTGTTTTACATCTGGTTGCCCGACAACAATGGCCTGAAGATGGTCGAGGCACTCAAACGAGCGGCGAAGCGAGGTGTGACCTGCCGAGCGATGGCAGACGACCTCGGCTCACGAACCATCATTCGCTCGGCTCACTGGAAAGAGATGCAAGACGCGGGAGTGCATGTTGCACGAGCTTTGCCGATCGGCAATTTGGTCTTGCGGGCTCTTCGTGGTCGCATCGACCTCCGCAATCACCGCAAGATCGTGGTGATCGATGGAAGGATCACTTACTGCGGCAGTCAAAACTGTGCCGATCCCGAGTTCCGGGTCAAACCCAAGTACGCTCCCTGGGTCGACGCCGTGATTCGTTTCGAAGGTCCCATTGTCCGGCAGAACCAGGAACTCTTTGTCGCCGATTGGATGTCCTGCACCAGCGACGACCTCACGGAGTTGCTGGACCAACCGCTTCCTGACACAGGGCCAGGGTTCCCTGCCCAGGTCATCGGCACCGGTCCGACCGTTCGTGACTCAGCGATGCCAGAGGTCTTCGAAACACTGTTCCACACGGCGCGGCGCAAGCTGACCATTTCAACGCCCTATTACGTGCCCAACGAATCCATGCAGCAGGCTCTCTGCGCGACCGCGTGGCGAGGGGTCAAGACAACGCTCATCATGCCCGCCAACAACGATTCAAAAATTGTCGGCGGAGCCAGTCGTAGTTACTACGCCGGACTTCTCGAGGCAGGCGTTCTCATTCACGAATACACCGGCGGTCTGCTGCATACCAAATCGGTGACACTGGATGACGAGGTCACCCTGATCGGGTCCGCCAACATGGACCGCCGTAGTTTTGACCTGAACTACGAGAACAACATTCTGTTCCACGATCCCAAACTCACCGCTGCCGTTCAGGCTCGACAACAAACCTACATCGAGCACTCCAACGCGATCACCTCGGAAATGGTCGGTGCCTGGTCGCTCCCCCGGCGGTTGTGGAACAACGTGCTGGCGACGCTGGGCCCCATTCTTTAGCCTCCGTACACCCCCTCGGGTGATTGCGATGGCGTAGCGATGAAGTCCTCCCAGGATTGGACTACATTAGCGATCACTGCCCCCATTTGATCCGTTCCTCCGCTTCCGCCGGGATCGAATCGAGCTCGGAACCATCACCACGAAAGCAGTCGTTTGAGCGGCAAATACGGATTTTGGACCCTCACGTTCCTGGTCATCGCCAACATGATCGGCGCTGGCGTGTTCACAACGTCCGGGTATTCACTGGCCGACTTGGGATCTCCTGAACGAGTCCTCTGGGCGTGGTTGGCGGGCGGCGTGATCGCTGTCACGGGGGCCATCAGCTACGCGATGCTGATCCGGGTGATGCCGCAATCCGGCGGCGAATACTTGTTTCTCTCTCGGGCGGCGCACCCGTTGCTCGGCTACATCGCCGGCTGGGTTTCTTTGATCGCGGGGTTCTCCGGCGCAATCGCTTTCGCGGCGACGGCACTGGAAGGCTACCTGCTTCCCGAACACTTGCGTCCTGAGTGGATGCCCGCAGGAATCGTCACCATCATGGCGATTGTCTTGGCCGGATTTTTCCATGGCTTGCACCCTCGCATCGGAGCAGCCACCCAGAACATCGCCGTCAGCGTCAAACTGGTTCTCTTGGGAACAATTCTAGTGTTCGCCGCTTACCAGTGGTTCAGCGGAGACTTGGTCGCCAGCAGTCCACCACTGCCAACATCGCCCGATGCCACCCCGTGGTCGCACTGGACCGCCTTCGCAGGAAGTCTGGTTTGGATCTCGCTGAGCTATTCAGGATTCAATGCGGCGGTCTATGTGGCCGATGAAGTGATCGATGCCAAGCGAGTCGTCCCCCGCGCTCTGGTCGTTGGAACCTTGGCCACGACCATTCTGTACCTCTGCCTCAATGCCGTCTTTGTGTTTGCACCTCCCCTGCAAAGCATCGTTGGCAAGCCCGACGTGGCGGCCATCGCAGCGGCCAGCCTGGGCGGCAATGGTTTCGCACACTTCGTTCGCTGGACCATTGCTCTGTGTTTGCTGACCTCGGTGTTGAGCATGATGATGGCGGCACCCCGCGTGTACGCGAAAATGGCGGACGATGGCATGCTGCCTGCCTGGATGCGGTTTCGCGGCGAGGCACCGTTTGCCGCGACCGTGGTTCAGATCGTGGTGGCCGTCACTCTCGTTTTGATCTCGGACCTGCAAGGTTTGCTGTCGTATCTCGGATTGACATTGTCATTGTCCGCCGCCTGTTCGGTCTGCTGCTTGTTCCTGCCTTCGATCCGCAACTCACCCCAGGCGGCTCCGAAATCCTGGCTGCTCGCACCAGCCTTTTATGTCGTCGCGACGATCCTTTCGGCAGGCATCATGACCTCTCATGATCCCAAGCAACTGATCGCAACGGGTCTCACGTTTTTGGTCGGCGGAACGATGTACGCCCTGACGACTCGCCGCGCCACCGACCCAACCTCCTCCGACTCCAACTGACTTCGCCCAACCCATTCTCCCTTCTGCTGATTTGATGCCTTGCTAATTCGCCCACGCATCCCTTGGGGTCGCTTGACTCGAACACTTTGGCCGGTGGCCACCTTCTCGATGGTCTATTCGCTTTTGATTTCCGCGGTGGACTACTGGATGCCCCTGGATGCATACGAACTGCCACCTGGTGTCGCCACATTTCCTGGCACATTCCTTGGCATCGTGCTCGCATTCCGAACCAATTCCAGCTATTCGCGGTGGTGGGAAGCTCGGATTTTGTGGGGGCGTATCACGAATGACTCCAGGACCTTCGTCCGACAATTGATCAGCTTCACCAAACCTTCGACGTCCACGGGTGAAAACAGCACCACGATACGCCGCATCGTCAATCGACACATTCACTGGTGCCACGCACTGGCCATGTCGTTGCGAGACGAAGATGGGCTCTCAATCCCCAACGAATGGATCGCGTCCACCGAACTGGAAACGTATCGCCACTGCCGCAACGCAACGAACCAAATTCTTCTGCAACAAGCCAACGACCTGCAACAACTCCGCCAGTCCGAAGCACTGGATCGATGGCAAGCCTTGGAACTTGACCGCAGCCTTCGTCGCCTGACGGATCACATGGGTGGTTGCGAACGCATTCGCAACACACCGTTCCCGCCGATGTACGCGATGCTGATTCATTATCTCGTGTTTGCATTCATCATCATTTTGCCGTTTGCGCTATTGGAAATGCCTGCGTTGGGACTGATCGCGTTCACCGTTCCGGTCTCCATTGTCTTTCTGGCAATGGAGAAGGTCGCCAAGGTGCTCGAAACACCGTTCGCTGACACGCCCTCGTGCACTCCGATGCTGACCTTGTGCCGAAACATCGAAATCGATGCCCGGCAAATGCTTGGTGACACCGACACGCCAGCGATCCTGCAACCAATCGATGATGTCTCGATTTGATTCCAGCAACCCTCCGTCTCCTCAGCCGACCGAATCGCTTGACCGTTGTGACACCTGAAGCCCGACCATGCGTGCGATCACGATCGCCACGTAGAGCTGTCCCAACATGGCTTGCAACACCGCCAACATTTTCGCGGGCCGGGACAGCGGCACCACGTCACCGTACCCAAGCGTTGTCAGTGTCACGTTGCTGAAGTAAATGAACTCGCTGATCAACCGAGTGTTCTGAATGGATTCCGTGTTCGCAACTGGAAACAAAAAGGATCCTGGCTGAATGAGTTCTGCCAACGTGTAGAGAAAAGCCCAAAGCAGCCCGAGCAAAAAGTAGATCGACACCGCTCCAATGATTCGACTGGCATCAATCGGCCCCTCACCAAACACGTTCTCGCCGACTGCATAAATCAGGATCACAAACACCAGAGCAAAGCACGCATCACTGACGATCGCCAACCCCATCGTTCCGGTGATTTCATTGGCCCAGGAGGTCACGTAGGCCACACCCCCAGCCAGCAGCGTGCCCCACATTCGCACCGCCGACCCGGTCAGCGAACGAATCGCGGAAAGGACCACCAGAAAGAACAGCGCGTTGAGAGCCACTCGATGAATCATATTCTCGGGCGACAAACAGGATTGCACGAAAAGCAGGGAAACGAGAGCAAGCAACAACTCCCCGTGGCGAGGGCGTCCCCGCCAGCGGTGCGTTTCAGATTGGAGCGTAGGAATCATGCAGATGGATCGTGGAGACGGGGAAAGCGGGTCACAAATTGTAATGTGAGATCTCTCTGACGGAGACATTCTCGCGTAGGACGTTCATTCCCCGTCGTGTAGGATGCTACGAGGATCCCGCCGCGAAGTCGATTTCACATCGTTTCGTGAGGTTTTCCCAGTTCTTAATAGGAACGGTCCCGGCACATGCCGCTCCCTTTCTTTGCAATGGTTCATCACGCGGTCCCCTTTTGACGCATGAACAAAATCCCCCCCCCACCAGCCCACCGGATGTTTGCTCGGGGCAGCATTGCTGCTCGTCAGACAAATGGCCTTTGCTCGCTGGCGTCCCTGTTGTTGGCCCCGCTGTGCTTGCTGGCCCTGACCGCTTGCACCCCCGCAGCCAACGAGTACCAAGCGCCGCCACCTCCCGACGTGACGACGGCCAACCCCGTTCAACAAAGCCTCACCATTTTCATCGAAGAAAATGGTGAAACCGAAGCGGTGGAACAGGCGGATGTTCGCGCCCGCGTCGGCGGATTCGTGGAAGAGCTTTCCTTTGAACCCGGACAATTTGTCAGTGAGGATCAGGAGCTTTACCGAATCGAACCGGACACCTATCAAGCCAATCGCAATGCCGCCGCTGCTTCGGTGGAAGCTGCCAAGGCTGCCATCCAAGTCAGTGAAGCGGCGCTGGCATCCGCGCTCGCCTCCGTCCAAAAAGCTGAAAACGATCTCAAACGCGAACAACGTTTGAAAGCGTCCAACGCCGGATCACAAGCCACCTTCGATGCGGCCGTGGCAGCTCGTGATTCTGCGATGGCCCAATCCAAAGCCGCGGAGGCCAACATCGAAGCCGATAAAGCCAAGCTGTTGCAAGCTCAAGCTCAACTGGCCCAAGCGGAATTGGATCTGAAGTACACCGTGGTGCGTGCTCCCATCGAGGGCCGTGTCTCCAAAACGCAAGTCAAACTCGGCAACCTGGTCCAAGTCGGTAGCACCCTGGCGACGATCGTGGACCAACGAAAGATCTTCGCTAACTTCAGTATCAGCGATCGCAAACTGCTGGAACTCGTCGAAGCTCGACCAGAAACAGAAGAACCTGCCGACTCCCCCGAGGACTGGTCGAAGATCCCGGTCTACCTGCAACGCGACGGGGACTCCGGGCAATGGCTGTCAGGAAAACTGGACTACGTCGACCAGCGTGGCATCGACCAAAAAACGGGAACCTTCGGACTGCGTGCTGACTTCGACAACGAAGACGGCAAGTTGCTGCCGGGAATGTTCGTGATCATCCGGTTGCCAGTTCGCGAAGTCGAAAACGCCATTTTGATTCCGGAACGTGCCATCGTTCGAAATCAAACGGGATCGTACGTGATGCTGGTGGACTCCGAGAACCAAATTGAGCAACGCGAGATCATGGTCGGCCAAACACTCGATGGCTGGGCATTGATCAAAGAGGGACTGTCCGCCGACGACACCTTCGTGCTGGAAGGTCTGCAGCGAGCCCGACCGGGAAGCAAGGTCTCTCCCAAACCAACTGAACTGTCGACTCAAGGCAGTCCCATGCTGCAAGCCGCGATCGATTCCAACGCCGGAACCGCCACCCCGGGAGCCGCTGCTGAACCAGCCCCCACGGTCAATCCGACCGACGATGAACCCGCCTCCGATTCATCCACCGCGGACTGATCCATGTCAAAGTTTTTCATCTACCGTCCGATCTTTGCCACGGTGATTTCCATCGTGATCGTGATCGCCGGCGCGGTTTCGTTCTTCGGCCTGCCGATCGAAAAGTTCCCGCCGATCACACCGCCCACGGTCCAGGTCACCGCCGTCTATCCCGGCGCGAACGCTCGGACCGTCGCCGAAACCGTGGCTGCTCCCATCGAGCAAGCGGTCAACGGCGTCGAAGGCATGATCTACATGTCTTCCACCAGCACCAACGAAGGCCTCTACACGCTCACGGTCACCTTCGAGCTGGGCATGGATTTGGACATCGCGTCGGTGCTGGTTCAAAACCTGGTCGGCAGCGCCGAAGCCAGCCTGCCACAGGAGGTCCGGCAACAAGGCATCACGACAAAAAAACGTTCCACCCAAACGCTGCAGTTCATCGCGCTGACATCCCCTGGTGGCACCCATGACGGATTGTTTCTGAGCAACTTCTCGCTCGACATTCGAGACGAAATCAGCCGCATCAAAGGGGTCGGCGACGTCCAATCCTTTGGCGATGGCGATTACAGCATGCGAGTCTGGTTGGACCCACGTCTGCTGAAACAACGTGGACTCACCACCGAAGATGTTGTCGCGGCCATCGCGGAACAAAACGTTCAAGTCGCGGCAGGACAAATTGGCGCTCCCCCTGCACAATCCGGCACCTCGTTTCAGTTTTCCGTCAACACGCAAGGTCGCTTTTCCAGCGTCGAACAATTCCGGAACATCATCGTCCGCACCGGCGACAATGGTGAAGTCCTGCGACTGGGCGATCTTGCCCGCGTCGAGCTTGGTTCCGAAGCCTACACGTACTCCAGCTCCTTTTCCGGCGACGCTGCGGCCACCATCGCGATCTACCAACTTCCCGGCGCCAACGCGTTGGAAACCGCTGAAGCGATCCACGTCAAAATGGACGAGCTTTCATCGGCGTCCAACTGGCCCGATGACGTCGAGTACCAGATCGCCTATGACGCCACCGAATTCGTCAACGCCTCCATCAGTGAAGTCTACAAAACTCTGGCAACGGCGATCGCATTGGTTGTCCTTGTCATCTTCATCTTCCTACAAGACTGGCGTGCCACGATTGTTCCCGTCGCCGCGATCCCCGTGTCGCTGATCGGCACCTTCGCCATCATGGCAGGCATCGGATTCTCACTGAACATGCTGTCGTTGTTCGGCATCGTGCTGGCCATTGGGATCGTGGTGGACGATGCCATCGTGGTGGTCGAAAACGTTTCGCGACACGTCGCCAATGGTCTGTCCAGCCGCGATGCGGCGGTCAAAGCCATGTCCGAAATCACTGGCCCCGTGATCGCCACCACCTTGGTGCTGCTGGCCGTCTTTGTGCCCTGTGCCTTCATGCCCGGCATCACCGGCGAGTTGTTTCGGCAATTTGCCTTGACCATCTCCGCTGCCGTTGTCATCAGCACGATCAACGCGTTGACACTCAGCCCTGCCCTGTGCGGAATCTTCCTCCGCCCCGCCACCGCAACGCGATTCATTGGCTTCCGCTGGTTCAACCAAATCTTTGATCGCACGACTGCCATCTACGGTGCTGCGGTCGCCCGCTTGGTCCGCCTGACATTGATCGTCTCCGTGGCCTCCATCGCCTTGACAATGGCAACCGGCTGGATGCTGACGCAATTGCCAACCGGTTTCGTCCCCGATGAAGACCAAGGCGTTCTGTTCGTCAACGTTCAACTTCCCGACGCGGCCAGCAAGGAACGCACCGATGCGGTGATCAAACACTTGGACGAGGTCTACTCCCAAACTCCCGGTGTGCAAGGTTGGTTGTCCGTGACCGGTTACTCCTTGCTGGGCGGCAGTGGTGGCCCGAACGTCGGCTTTTCGGTGTTGGTCCTGAAACCATGGGATGATCGGGACGCCACCACCGAGAGTATCGCTGCGATTCAACAATACCTGCAAAATGAATTTGCCACCGAACAACGAGCCATGCTGTTCACGTTCGCTCCTCCGCCCATCGATGGGTTAGGAACCGCGGGCGGATTCCAAATGGAAGTCCAGGACCGAGGCAGCAACGGCTACCTGCCCCTGCAAAATGCAACGGAAGAATTGGTTGCCAACGCCTCGACTCAGTCCAGCTTGGCAGCGTTGAACACTTCTTTCCGAGCCACCGTTCCTCAGCTTTATGTGGATGTGGATCGCGAAAAAGCGAAGACGATGAACATCCCCCTGAGCACCGTGTTCTCAACGTTGCAGACCTCCCTCGGGTCGGCCTACATCAACGACTTCACGCTCAACAACCGTTCGTACCAAGTCCGTGCGCAAGCCGAAGCTCCCTTCCGTCGAACGGCATCGGACATCACCCAACTGGACGTTCGAGACAACAACGGCAACATGGTTCCGCTGGGTTCCATCGTGACTGTCCGCGATGACTTTGGTCCCGATGTCGTGCGACGCTACAACATGTACCCCAGCGCCGCGATCAACGGCTCCGCCGCCCCTGGCGTCAGCTCCGGCTCGGCTCTGGAGTTGATGGAACAGACCGCGGACCAAACGCTGCCTGCGTCCTTCTCCTACGAATGGACCGGGATGTCGTTCCAAGAAAAACAGGCCTCCGGTGGCCAGTACCTGATCTTCGGATTGGCGATTCTGTTCGTGTTCTTGGTCCTCGCCGCTCAGTACGAAAGTTGGACCAGCCCCGCGGCGGTGATTGCTGTCGTGCCGCTCGCCGCACTCGGTGTCGCGTTGTCATTGATGCTGCGAGGAAGCGATAACAACACCTACACACAAATTGGCATCGTGCTGCTGGTCGCATTGGCCAGCAAAAACGCGATTCTGATCGTGGAGTTTGCCAGTGAACTGCGCTCCGCAGGTCGATCTCCAACAGAAGCCGCGACGGAAGCTGCCAAGCTTCGGTTCCGAGCCATCTTGATGACAGCGTTCTCGTCGATCCTGGGCTTCCTGCCATTGCTGGTCGCCTCCGGTGCGGGGGCCGCCAGCCGACAAGCTGTCGGCACCGCCGTGGTGGGAGGCATGATCGCCGCCACCATCTTTGCACTGCTGCTCGTCCCCACGTTCTTCGTCGTCTTCCGAACGCTCTCCGAACGCATGGCTGGCAAGTCCGACAGCTAATCTTTCGCCATTGATAACCGCTCCGATTCAAAATGCCACACGTGCAGTTTCACTTCACCCTCCCTCTGGGAAGGTCGAGCGAAGCGAGGGGAGGGTCGAGCATCGGAACCAGCACGTCCCCCTCACCGGTCGCCGTTCAATTGGCGACCATGCTGTCGTTCGCAGGTGGTCCCAACCGTCCCGCCATCACTTGTGCGACCGGTCGCGTGGCATCCATCCGGTCCAGCACAATCTTGATCGCGGCTGTGATCGGTGTCGCCAGGAACATCCCCGTGATCCCCCACAGCGTCCCCCAAAACATCAACGCCAACAGGATCACCACCGGGTGCAGATCCGCCGAGTTGCCCATCAACTTCGGCTCCACCAAATTGCCGCTGGCAACCTGAATCGAGCACGTCACCGCGATCGCACTGACCATCCAGGCCAAACTACCGTCGGGATGCAGCAAGATGAACGGCAGCGGCAGAATGCTGGCCAAGATTGGGCCGATGTTGGGAATGTAATTGAGCAAGAAAGCCAGCAATCCAAACGTCAGTGCCATCGGCACCCCGAACAACCACAGTGCCGTTCCAAACACGATGCCGGTTGCAAGCGAAATCATCGTCTTCACGAACAAGTACGAACGAACCTGCCGATTGACTTGGTACGCCAACGAGTTTTCACCATACCCACTCAGGTTACCCAACAGCAGAAAGAAGACGTAGATCAAGATCACGATGCTGGTTGAGCCCAGCTGGAACAGTTCGCTCGACAACGACGCGACACCATTTCGCAAAAAGTCCTCGAGCTGAGCCCGCAAATCCGCCGCTGCGTTGGCGAGCAATTCATCAGGTTCCGATGGCTTCGCCGAAACAACCGGCGTCTCCGCTTCCTCCACCAAGTCGGCGACCGCAGCTTCGGATCGCTCCATCACTTCCTTGGAATCAAATCGACCAGCAACGTTGTCGTGCAACCAGCCTTCCGCGTTCGAAACGATCTCCGACACTCGCATCCGATACAGCTTGCCCTCTTCGGACATTTGAGCGATCGACAACCAAATGCTCATTCCGACCAAACACGTGCCGCCGATTGCCAACACAAACGTGACGCCTGCGGCAACCACACGATTCACATTCAAACGCGCCTGCAAGAAATCCAAAATCGGAGTGATCCCGCTGACGATGAACAACGCCACCACAAAGGGAACCAACACCGAACGCAACCAGTACACCGCCGCCGTCAAAGCGATCGCGGTCAGAATCAGCAAACAGGCGTCCTGCACCGAGTTGCTTCGTGAAGGCCGGTCTGTCATGGGTGACTTCGTTTTGGTTGCGTTGAAAAGGATGAGCCCAGCGTCAGTGATCCGCCACAAGTTCTTGCGGGACTATACCAAAACACCGATTTCATCATCAGACGCGGATCAACGCCAGAACCTCCCCGCCAACTCACCAAAATGAGGCGTTTGCATCGACGAGTGCCCATCGTCTCTCGTCTGCGGGCGCCGATCGTCGATGTAGAACAACAACCCATTGGGTCGATCGGCTAAGCAGGTACGCAGGTGTCATCGGGTATGTGAGCCGTTGGCGTTAGCCACGGTTTTCACGCGCAACCGGGGCGAACGCCCAAACGGCTCACATGGTTGTGCCCGATCATTCCAGCCGACCTGCTTGGCGTCACCGTTGCAAACAAACATGACGCTAACAGCAGGCCAAAGCTTGTCACGGTGCACTCTCCAATGGACGACTGGGAGACTTCTTCTCGACAAACAATTGAATGATTGCGAACTCAAAACGCTCGACTCGATTGATCCAGCTGATGCCGCAGCAACCACGCGTAGACCTCAGGATTCGCATACGTTGCTGTCCAACTGTCATGCCCCGCATCAGGATAGATCGTCAGCTTCACATCCCCGCCAGCACGCTGGATCGCGGTCACCATCTCTTCGCTCTCGTGGAGTTCAACCACGGTGTCCTGGCCACCATGAAAGACCCACAGAGGAATCTTGGCAAGCTTGTCCGCCCATTCTGTTTTTCCGCCACCACAAATGGGAATCGCCGCTGCAAAGCGTTCGGGATGAGTCGCTGCCAATCGCCATGTCCCAAATCCACCCATGCTCAAACCGGACACGTACACGCGACGGGTATCGATCGAGAGTTGTCCTTCGACATGATCCAGAAGAGCCATCAACTCATCGGTCCTCCAAGACTCGACAACCTCTTTGCGATCTTTCCCCGGCTTGGGACTCTGCGGTGAAACGATCACAAACGGCATCTCTTTGCCCTCTTTTCCAACTCGCTTGGGTGGCCCATGCACGGCGATCTGTTGGAAGTTCCCGTCGCCACTCTCGCCCAGCCCGTGCAAGAACAACAACAATGGCACGTGTTGACCTGCCTCATAGTCCTTGGGCGTGTACAGCAAGAATGGCAGCCTGTTCGGTCGCCCCTCCGCCGGTTCTGGAATCGCAAAGAAGTTCTCGGTTTGCTCGCCAGGTTCCACCTGGATTTTCGCCGACGATTCCGTCGTCGCTCCAGTTGCGGTGGACTCTTGCGCCAACAACGCTCCACCTTGGAAATCACTCAGGCCAACCGTCGCTGCGGCCAACATCACACCTGCCAGGAAATCACGTCTCATCACTTGCCTATCCAATGGAGCAATCAAAATACAAAAGTGCAGTTATCAAATCGCAGGCAACACCACCCGGCGCCGCGTGCAAAAATAAAACTTCGTCCGAACGCAGCATAATCCACCGCTAGCGGGCGTTTGTGCCCTCTCAGTCATCGGGGTGAAACATCGCTGCCACGCGCATTGTATCATCGACGTTGAACAGGTAGGCCGGATCGAGCCGCTTCGGCGCTGCTCCGGCAGATGAGCGAACCTTTCCAGGCAAGTCCTTGCCGGAGATGCGTCGCAAAGCCTCCTTCCTTCGGCCCACGCAGACGAGCACGCTCAAAGGAGTCACGCATCAAATCGATGCCCTCCGGGATAGCGTTCCCTTTTGCGGTTCGAATCGGAAACTGTTCTCACGCTGCCCGTTCTCACTCGCACTCAACAAAGATTCGCGATGATGTACCGCCCACTGTCGACCTTGCTGCTTTGGATGCTGCTGGCCCTTCCACATGCTTTCGCGGAATCCTCCCAACCGCCCGCGAAACCGAACGTTCTGTTCATCGCGATGGACGATCTGAATGACTGGATCGGTTGCTTGGGCGGGCACCCGCAAACGATCACTCCCAACTTGGATCGGCTGGCGGCCAGTGGGATCCTGTTCTCCAACGCTCATTGCCCGGCACCGGCTTGCAACCCATGTCGCTCTGCCGTCTTCACCGGCCGGTCCCCTCATCAATCGGGGCTGTATGACAATCGCCAACAGATGCGAGAGATCATGCCGGACGAGGTCATCTTGCCGCAGTACTTTCGCAACCATGGCTATCACGCCGCGGGCTCCGGCAAACTGCTGCACTACTTCATCGACGCGGACTCGTGGGACGAGTACTTTCCCAAAGCCGAATCCGAAAACCCATTGCCACAAACGTTCTACCCCACCCAGCGCCCGGTCAGTTTGAAACGTGGCGGGCCGTGGCAATACGTTGAAACGGACTGGGCCGCACTCGACGTCACCGATGAAGAGTTCGGTGGTGACTGGGCGGTCAGCCAGTGGATCGGCGACCAACTTCGCGCCGAACATGACCAACCGTTCTTCCTTGGTTGCGGGATCTACCGACCTCACGAACCCTGGTTTGTGCCCCAAAAGTACTTCGAACCATTTCCACTCGAGAGCATCCAGCTACCACCGGGATACCTTGAAAACGATTTGGACGACGTGCCCGCTGCGGGTCAACGCGCCGCTCGCAATCGCTACTTCGCTCACATTCAAGAACAAGACCAATGGAAGCAAGGCATTCAAGGCTACCTCGCATCCATTCACTTTGCCGATGCAATGCTCGGTCGAGTCCTGGACGCCTTGGAATCCGGGCCCAACGCGAACAACACGATCGTGGTTCTCTGGTCAGATCACGGGTGGCAACTGGGTGAGAAAGAACACTGGCAAAAGTACACCCCATGGCGAGCGGTCACCCGCGTACCCTTGATGGTTCGCGTCCCTCAATCGCTCAGCCCCTCGCTGCCCGAGGGCACACCCTCCGGCGTCGTCTGCGATGCACCGGTGAACACTCTCAGTCTGTTCCCGACGCTCCTCGATCTGTGCGAATTGCCTTCGCGGCCGCAAAACGACGGGCCGAGTCTCCTGCCTCTGCTTCACGATCCGGATTCGCAGGACTGGACTCAAAATTCCGTCACGTATCTCTCCCAACCAGGCGGTTACGCGATCAGCGGGCGGACTCATCGTTACGTTCATTACCCGGACGGCAGTGAAGAACTGTAT
The DNA here is from genome assembly GCF_028768465.1 of Rhodopirellula sp. P2. Taxonomy (GTDB): domain Bacteria; phylum Planctomycetota; class Planctomycetia; order Pirellulales; family Pirellulaceae; genus Rhodopirellula. Next base: position 1,290,263 of record NZ_CP118225.1, on the reverse strand, counting down.
GACATCCAGGCCGATCCCTATGAGTGGGAAAATCTCGCGAATCAGGCCACCGCCATTTCGCAACTCACTCACTTTCGATCCATCGCACCGACCGAGTTTGCGAAACGGATTGAACCATCGGTGAAGTCACTGGCGAAACTCTCGTTCCACCCGATCGATGACGGTGCCGCCCCGCCGTCCAAACCCGCCGGGAACAAATTCCCGGTGCACTTCCTCAACCAGCAACGCGACCCCGTCGAACTTTGCTGGATGGATGAAGAAGCGAATCCCAAACCCTACGGCACCATCCAACCTGGTCAAACGCAAACCCAGTCCACTCGTCCTGGAGCGGTGTGGATGGTCAGAGAACCTGCCACCGGCAAACCACTGGGCTACTTTCGCGTCGGTGACCGAACCGCCCAAGCCGTCATTCCCGCCACCAAACCCAACGTCGTCATCATCCTCACCGATGACCAAGGCTGGGCTGACCTGAGTTGCCAAGACGTGGTTGATGACATTCAAACACCGCACATCGATGCTCTAGCAGCCCGCGGTGTTCGTTGCACCAACGCCTACGTCACCTCGCCCCAGTGCAGTCCATCACGGGCCGGTTTGATCACCGGACGCTACCAACAACGTTTTGGGATCGACACCATCCCCGACATGCCTTTGCCAACCGAAGCCGTGACCATGGCTGAGCATTTGCAACCACTCGGCTACCGCACCGGTTTCGTCGGCAAATGGCACTTGGAACCCAACGTGACCTGCGTCGACTGGATCCGCCGCGAATTGCCAGCGATGGCGGACAAACCGCGACGACAAGTCCGAATCCCATGGCCAAAGATCCAACCATATTCCCCAGCCCAGCAAGGTTTCGACGAATACTACTGGGGAGCCATGACGAACTATCGCACCAACTTTGATCTCGCCTCGGGTGAGTTGCTGCCACAGATGAAGCAACTCCGTGACGAACGATTTCGCATTGACGTGCAATCCGATGCGGCGGTGAACTTCATCGACCGCAATCACGACCAACCGTTTTACTTGCAGTTGAATTACTACGGACCGCACACGCCGCTGGAAGCCACCGACGAGTACCTCGATCGGTTCCCACAATCGATGCCCAAACGACGGCGTTATGCACTCGCGATGCTCGCCGCGATCGACGACGGCGTTGGACGGATCGTGGACCAATTGAAGACCCACGGTTTGCTGGACAACACCTTGGTCGTCATGACCAGCGACAACGGAGCACCGCTTAAAATGACCAAGGTTGACACTCCCATTGATGGCGATGCTGGCGGATGGGACGGCTCCCTCAATGACCCCTGGGTGGGTGAAAAAGGCATGCTCTCCGAAGGCGGAATTCGCGTGCCGATGATCTGGAGCCTGCCCAGCCAACTGCCCAGCGCGATCACCTACAACTGGCCTATCAGCACCCTCGACATCGCCCCCAGTGTCTTGCAACTCGCTGGTGGAACGCTCGACCCTGAAAGCGAACCCTTCGATGGCATCAACCTGATCCCGCGACTGAACGACATTCAAATCCCCTCGACTCGCACGTTGTACTTTCGCTTTTGGGACCAAGCCGCGGTTCGGCAAGGAAAATGGAAGTACATCTTCGTTGGCGACGGACGACGCTACCTCTTCGATTTGGAAAGCGACCAACACGAGCATCGCAACCTGATCGAAAGCTACCCGGAACTGGCAGGCAAATTGCATGAAACCTTGCAAACCTGGACCCTGGAACTGGATCCCCCCGGTTTGCCCAAAGGTAAAAAAATGCGAGAGCGAGATTGGTACGACTTCTACTTTGACGACCACCCCCTTTCGAAGTCCAAGTGAACGCCATGCGATCCACCGCGACTTAACAGCCTGTTGATTGAGTCAACCGGAAAGCGATAGCGTCCGGAGTGCTGTCAATCAAGTTGCGTGCGGCATAGACATGCCCGCGACTGGACCGAGCCCGCACGGACTTGGACTCCGCAACCAAAAATTGCGTGAACACCTGCAGCAGATGCTCCACCTCGGAAGGCGTCACCGCACCGCGAAGAACCCAGTATCCATCTCGATCCAACGCCTCGTTCGCCATTCCACTCCCACCCTTCAAAACACGGACACACGTCGTTTCTTTTTAACATGAATCCGATAGGGCGTTTCGTGCAAATGCCAAGTCGCGCGGCCCCACCGACGGCGGACTACCTGTAATCGAACATCGCCGTCGCGGTCGTGTCAGAATCGCTGACAACACGTGCCCAGCACGCAGCGAAACCAACCGGAAACTCGTGCCGGACCGTGCTTCCGGCGGGCACAACCAATTCCTTCACCGGGATCCACCGACCTTCACCGTCCAAGTCCACTTCCACGGTCATCGTTACCGGAGTCGTGTCGGTGTGCGACAGTGCGAGTGCTTTCTTGTCGTAGCCCCGCATCAGATAGGCGTCCGATGGTTTCCCCGCCCGGACGTCGGAGTTTTTCCAGGGGCCCCCGTGTCCGACCGGCTTGCCAAACTTCCAAAGGTCATCCACTCCACCAAACCAAATCCCCATTCCGGACGCCGAATCACGAAACACATGCTCGCTCGCTGCTGCGTCTTGCTTGACACCAGCCAGCACCAACAATCCGTTCCAAGAACAATAGTCCGAGATCCGTTTTCCATGACTCGACACCGGCCGGATCAAATTCCAAGCCGGCGGAGCGCCATTGATCACCAACGGCACTTCATAAAACGTCCCATGAATATTCGCGATCGTGCGTTCTGATTCCACTTCTCGCAGCGCGCGAGGCCAACCCGATTCAAAGGGCTTGTCATAGATCGCGTCGCCCTTGGGCAGTCGATAATTTCTTCCCTGATATCGAACGATGTCGGAAGCTTCATCCACCGTGAACTCCGGTTCCACTTGCAGCTTCTCGGCCAACTTCGAATCAAATTCATCTGACTCGAATTGAAAGGCGTTTTTCGTGAATTCAAATGCCTTTCCATCAGCCGTCAGCAACCGCAAGTCACGACTGCGTTGAGCGGGATAGACCAATGCTTCAACGGCTTGCGAATCATCCACGTCAGCCAATCCAGCAAACAGTTCCTCGTGACGCTGCTGATTTGGATAGGCGGATGTTTGATGCAAAAACGCGGTCGCGATGCAATCGCGATCCGTTTTGAACCGTACCCAAACGGCCCCCAACTCTTCGGGAAGCGTCTCCACAACGCTGTCTCCACCAGCCACCGAAAATTCACGAAAACCAACCCACTCGTTCGTTCCATTGGGATCGATTTGCATGGTGAGCTGAACCGATGAATCCGCAGGCACGGCGAATTTCTTGGATTGCTGCGAAGCTTGCGGTTGGTTCAACGTCGCTCCTTCACCTCGAATCGTTTTCACCGTCGCGTTGCCTTCGACGAACGCGGTGTGCGGCATCCCAAACGATCCGGGTGTGTGCTCGGTTTCATTGGCGGGAACGGAAACTTTCCCAGCGGGGAACGATCGTTTGTAAACCCGATCATGGTGCCCATTGCCCCACCGGACTTCCATCTGCGTCAACTGCCAGTCCGATGACATGGGCGGGTCACCTCGATGATCCACGGCCAAGTAAACCGTGACGGGCTGATCAACTTCAAAGGCATATCCCTTTGCCGGCCGAGTCCAATTGCCACGTCGCACCGTCACGGTCGGAAGCACGCTCAGCTTCTCGGGCATCGATGTGATCGCTTGTTGATCCGTCGCTCGCAAGGCGACCACCGGCTTCGATTTCAACTGGCCAACCGCCAGATACAACGTTCTCGTTTGGAAACCATCGACGAGGAAAGGATCCGTCCATTGATCCGCGTTCACTTCATCATCAATCCAGGGGCCACCGTAAGCTGACGCGGGCCCCCAAGTCTTCAGATCCTGGTAGTCACCAAACCACAAATTGCTTTGTGGTTGGCCCGCCAAGGGATTGCCTTGAACACTGGTTTCATCCGATGCCAGCACCAACTGATCGTTCCAAGCACAAAAATCAGGAACGTAGCGTAGATGGCTTCCGATGGGACGCAAGCCTTTGGAATTGGCCGCCGAAAACCCCTTCGGAAAATCAAAGAACATGCCGTGCATGTCCATCATCCAACGTCCGTCTGTGATCTCACGGATTCGCGGCCATTCGGTGTACCAACCATGACTGGCGTCGTTGCAATAGGCAGCCTTGGGCAGCAGATAAGTGTGCCACGTTCCGTTTTCCAACAACTTCAAACGAACGCTTCGTCGATCCCAGCCCATCGACCAAATCGGCTCATTTCCATCACTGCCGCCCGTGATGCCTTTGGGTCCTGTGACTTCGGTGTATTGCCGACGCTCAACGATCCGCCATGTCTCGCCATCCCACTCCGCCAGCACGCCACGTTCTTCGTCGTCCTTGGCTTCGCCACCGACCAAAACATCTTTGTAGTCACCAACGTGCAGTTCCCCGTTGTTGGAAATCACCAAACGTCCTTGCGAAGTGTAGCCGCCCTTCGCGTGCCAACCCGGAACGGGCTTTTTGAACAACCGATTGACCTCCAAGGAGTGCACATTGGCTTCCCAAATGGCCCCTTCCATGTCGATGTAGTACACCATGTTCTCGGGATCTTTCAGATGCCGCGCGATCGCCGTCACTCGCATCGGCATGTCGCTGGGAGAAATGGTTCGCACCTTGCCTTTGGCATCGATCAAGTGATGCCCGATCAGCAACTGCTGCGACTCTTCGTGAATCATCCGCCCCGCTGGTGTTCCACCGACGCTTTCGGGATGCACATTCAGGGGCTTGGTCAGATCCGGTTCGACGGAGAACAACTTGTGCTCACTGCCACCTGGCATGTGCGGTGCATAGTTGACCATCCATAGCTTGCCGGCCCACGGCACAATCGCTCCGATCCCACACTCGTTGTGTCCCGACTTCCGATGCGCCCCGTTTTGGCTGTAGATACCATACGTCGTCAGGTGCGGGCGAACGCCACTGATGAACAGATCCGTCCGAATGGGTGGCTGCTGGCCGCCAGCAAACTTTGCATTCGTGACGATCAACAAGAACCAACAGCATAAAATGAGACGCCGCAGAGATTGCATGGGGGAGCTCAAAGGGTTTCGGTGTGAGAATCGTTCCAAGGTGGCTGAACTGCCGTGAAATAGCGGAACACGGAAACATTGGACATGAATTATCGACCATTTTGAGATTGCCCCCACATTTTTGTCCAAAAAGGCGTCCCATCGGCTGTCTTCTTTTGCATGACAACACACCGTCCGAACCGCGATTGATCAACGGCATGAACTCATCTCACGAAACTCCCGAACACAATGCGTCGATCACCGGTCCCATCGATCACACCGAAGAGTTTGTGCGGTTGCTCGGGCAAACCCGTCGTCATCGGTTTGCCTACCTGATGAGCCTGATGAATGACCGCAACGATGTCGAAGAGGTCCTGCAAGAAACCGATTTGGTTCTGTGGCGAAAGTTCGATGACTTCGAATGGGGCCCCAATTTCACCGCGTGGTCCTGTCGCGTCGCATTCAATCAAATGAGAGCGTGGCGGCAAAAGCAACAACGCAGCCGTCTGCAATTTTCAGATGAGTTCTTGACCGCGGTGGCAACCCAACTGGACACCCACACGGACCGCTGTGATCACCGTTCGCGATGGCTTGCGAGGCTTTGTGGTCGACACCCCCAACGGCCGCCTGATTGATCAAGGGACCAGCTTCGGTGTGTCGGTGAAATCCGGTGGGGCGTCGGTGGTCGAGGTGTTCGATGGACAAGTCGACATCGAAGTGGCCGCAACGGGAGAGACACGCAGCTTGACCGAACAAACATCCGCCTGGTTGCTGCCCCAGCAAATTTTGTCCGCTAAGCAGGTCGGCTGGAATGATCGGGCACAACCATGTGAGCCGTTTGGGCGTTAGCCCCGGTTGCGCGTGAAAACCGTGGCTAACGCCAACGGCTCACATACCCGATGACACCTGCTTAGCGAATACCGAGTGCCACTCGAACAGAACTCCGGACAACTCACCCAAATCATCGCGGCGCAAGGGAACGGTGGAGACATCTGGGTCCAAACGAATCCCAACATCCGCAAGGGGCCCGAGGACCTGCTGCTGGTCAAGAAATCCAGCGAACAAATCGGATTCGATCGTCAAATCCGCTTGCGTTTTGACCTGCGAAACCTCTCCGACCAACAACACCCGCAGGACTTTGCAGCGATGCGGCGGCAAAGTGGATCGCGAAGCGGACGTCTCCGCCTTCCACGGCAGGACGCCCTCTCGTCCGCTTCCCGAATCAAGTCCCTCGGCATCGCTTCATCGTTCGATGCTCCTAGCAGTGCATCACGCAACCACCATCCACGTTGATGGTTTGGCCGGTCACTTCTTTGGTTCGTTCTGACGAGAGAAACACGATCATCGCGGCGACGTCTTCACTGGATTGCCAACGTCCGAGCGGGATCACGTTTTTGATCTTCTGCTCCGTCCAATCTTCGTAAGAAAGTTGGTCGCGAGGATCGGTGCGTTCGTACCAAGCCTGCCACACCGATCGGTTCAGCGGTGTCTTGACCATCCCCGGACAAACCGTGTTGACCCGAACATTGTGCGGTGCCAAGTCTTTGGCCATGCACTGCGCAAAGTTAATGTTGGCTGCTTTGCTGGCACTGTACGGCGGATCGGTCTGCGACCCCATTTGTCCCGCGATGGATGCGAGGAACACAAACGATCCCGACCGCTGCTCAACCAACGGCGGAGCCAGTGCTGCAGCGACGTTCGCCATCCCGATGACATTGACTTCCAGCGTTCGCTTCCAATCGCTTGGAGCAACGTGGGTGAACGGGAAGCCGAACTTCCCCGACCCGATCGCAGCGCAGTGCACCACATGGTCGAGACGTCCGTGTTCATTCATGCAGGAACTGACCGCGTGTTTGACCTGTTCTTCATCGACAATGTCGACGATCTGCGTGCCGACTTTCACGCCCAGCTCTCGCAACTCGCTCGCCGCTTCTTCGACTTGGGGCGAAACATCCCAAAGCTGAAGCGAACAGCCTTCTTCCGCAAACATTCTCGCGGTCGCCAATCCGATCCCGCTCGCGCCACCCGTGATCAAAGCCACGTTGCCGCCTAATTTCAAATCCATGTCGTTTGTCCTTGAGTCGCCACTGAGATGTCGTTGATCACCAATGTTGCACTCAAGCTCGATTAGGCATAGCCGGATCCACGCTGTTCCGGATCAGCACCACCCCGGAATGACAACGGTTGCCAGACCGCGTCGAACGACTGCCGGCAAACCCATTCGCGCGAGCTTGATTCTTCGATTTAGCCGAGCCACACCTCACGACGCTTCCACTGCCTTGCGACGTTCGCGTTCTTCCAACAACGGCAACGCGTGTGCTTCGCCCCACTTCTTCAGTGCCAACAACACGGGCTTGAGCGACTCGCCCTCTTCCGTCAATTCGTATTCGACCCGCGGTGGCACCTCGGCGTAGACGATTCGATTGACCAACCCACTGCTCTCCAATTCGCGAAGTTGCTTGGTCAGCATTCTCTGCGTGACACAGCCGACTTTGCGTTTAAGAACGCTGAATCGGAGGCGTCCATCGACCATCAAGTAATAAAGCACGATGCCTTTCCACTTGCCGCCGATCAATTCCAGCGTTGCTTCCACGGGACAAGCCGGCAGTTCGTAATTCGAGTGCCGGGATTTTCCATTAGTATCCATTTTGTGCCTATAGGCCTAAAAAGTGCGTTCTTGCCGAGTTGGCACCTACCTCTATTATCACACCGTACTGACAAACAAACAGTCAGGCGACCGCGAAAACAACGAAATACTCCTTTCGCGTCCGATCCAATCTCGACTCAAAGGAAACCACTCATGAAAGCCATGTTGATCAAGAACTACGGTGAGAACGCCCCCTTCGAGGCTTCCGATGTCGATCAACCCGAAGTCAAACCGGGGCACGTCCTGGTCAAGATTGCCGCCTCGAGCGTCAACACGGTCGACACGATGATTCGCAAGATGGGAAAGGACCTGCCTCTCTCACCTGATGCACCCGCCATCCTCGGAATGGACTTTGCCGGCACTGTCGAAGCCGTTGGCGAAGGTGTGCAGAATTACTCCGTCGGCGACGAAGTTTATGGGTGCGCTGGCGGACTGGCGGATTTGCCGGGCACGTTGGCCGAGTACATCGTTGCCGATGCCGACTTGATCGCGCACAAGGCAAAGAACCTGTCGATGAAGGAAGCCGCCGCCTTGCCACTCGTCGCGATCACCGCCTACGAAGGTCTGGTTCGCGCAGGCATCCAAGCCGGCCAGAAAGTCCTCGTGCATGGTGGATCAGGCGGCGTAGGACATGTCGCGTTGCAATTGGCAAAGCACTTTGGAGCCGACGTCTATTCCACTGGCGGCGGTGACAAACAACTTGCTCTGATCGAAAATCTGGGTGCGACAGGCATCAACTACAAAACCGAATCGGTGGAGCAATACGTTGCCAAATACACCGATGGGGCGGGATTCGAGGTGGTGTTTGATTCCGTCGGCGGAGCCAACCTGACCAACTCATTCGAAGCCGCTGCACTCAACGGGCAAGTCGCGACCACCGTTTCGATGTGCGAGTTGGATCTCACACCGGCTCACTTCAAGGGTTTGTCTCTTCACGTTGTCTTCATGCTGATCCCCATGCTGCACAACCACAAACGGGAACAGCATGGTGAGATCCTCCGCAAACTGACTGAGATCGCCGAGTCCGGTGAGCTAAAACCCGTCCTCGATGAGACCAACTTCTCCTTGGAAGAAGCAGGCCAAGCCTACGCGAGACTGGAAAGCGGCAAGGCCATGGGCAAAGTCGTCATCGAGAATTAGATGGACGCAAAAAGACTCGCTAGCCGCCCTGCAACGGCATTTTGCGCCAGCGGCCTCACAGCGATGGGTGTCAATCCGAGCGCTTTGGACCTAGGATTGAACCCAGCCGATGTTGATTCAATGGTGCCGCCAATCGCCAACGAAGCCCTTCCAAAATTCGACACGAAATGAGTCCCTGATGAAACGCATTCTGATCACCGGAGCCACCGACGGCATTGGACTGGCGACCGCCAAGATGCTGGTCTCCCTCGGCCACCATGTTTTGTTGCACGGCCGCGATGCCCAGAAACTCGAGCAATTGGAACAGTCCTTGCGGCCACTTTCCAATGACGCTGTGATGGAACGCTACGTCGCTGATCTGTCCCGCATGAACGAAGTGGAAACGCTGGCCGAAGCGGTCTCCGCTAAACACGATCACCTGGACGTGCTGATCAACAACGCTGGCGTTTTCTCAACCCCGGATCCGCTCACGCCGGACGGACTGGACATTCGGTTCGTCGTCAACACCCTCGCGCCGTACCTGCTGACGAAACGCTTGTTGCCGCGAATGGACTCCAAGGGCCGAGTCATCAACCTCTCTTCCTCCGCCCAATCTCCCGTGGCGATGGACGCTTTTCGTGGTGAGCGCCTGCTGAGCGATCTGGACGCTTACTCACAAAGCAAACTTGCGCTCACCATGTGGTCCCGCGGGCTGGCAGATTCCCTGGGCACCGACGGCCCGGCGATCATTGCAGTGAACCCAGGTTCCTTGCTGGCCAGCAAAATGGTTCAGCAAGCCTTTGGTGTCCCGGGCCAAGACATCAGTATCGGCTCGAAAATCCTTACCCGCGCCAGCTTGGACGATGACTTCGCCGCCGCATCAGGCCAATACTTCAACAACGACACCGGAGAGTTTTGCTCGCCACACGCCGATGCACTGGACGCCGAAAAGAACGCCCAAATCATCCAGGCCATCGAAGCAACACTCGCCAAGCCACTCAACTGAAGAAGGGGAATGCTTCGTCACTGGGTACCTAAGCAGGTACGCAGGTGTCATCGGGTATGTGAGCCGTTGGCGTTAGCCACGGTTTTCACACGCAACCGGGGCGAACGCCCAAACGGCTCACATGGTTGTGCCCGATCATTCCAGCCGACCTGCTTAACACTGATTCCCCAGCTCATTGCTTGCCGAATCGTTCGCCCCAAAGCTCGTCTCGGCTGGGTGGCACCACTCCGGGGCGATTGGGGTTGCAGTACAGCAGTCGATGCACAGCCGATTCACTGCCGCCAAACTGCTTGCCCATCCGGTAGTGCCATTCCGGATCGGTCGGCACCAGCGCATCGTCGGCGGGCCAAGGAGTGAATGGTTCCAACCCAATCGCGTCGGCTAGCTTGGAGGAATCCATTGCCACGTCACCAGCACGCGGTGGCATCGGCCCGGCTTCCATCCGCGGGCATCCTTGAAGGCAATCGGGATCGTAACCGCCCACGACGTTGACGATTTGTGCGATCTCATACAGGCTCAACCGCCGCGTCCCGCCAGCGTGGAAGGTTCCCTCAATGGGGTGCGACAACAGCCGAGCGAACAACCGATTCATACAATCGGTGTAGGTCGGGGTGCGGGCTTCATCGATATACAACGTGGCCGGCTTGGACTGTTTGAATCGGGATGAAATCCAATCGATCGCCCCAGCGTGACCGCTGAAGCTGATTCCCATCGGCAGCGAAATTCGCAACAGACACGCATCCGGCCTCAAGTGACGAACAACCTGCTCCGCCTCCACCATTTTGGCCCCGTACACCGTGACGGGATCGGGCGGATCATCCTCGAGGTACGCCCGGTCCTCGCGACCGGCGTAGACCAAATCGATGGACAGATGAATGACCTGCGCGTCGTAGCGAACCGCCGCACGGATCATGTTTTCCGTGCTGGTGACGTTGACGCGATGCGCCATTTCCGGATCCAGCTCGCAGGACTTTAGCCGACAACTTCCGCCACAGTTCAACAAGCTTGCAAACCTGTACTTCGCCCACAATGCATTGACTTGATCCGCGTCCTCGACATCGCAAGCCACCACGCCTTCCCCGACCAACGGCCACATCGACGGTTGCCGGATGCCAATGACCTGATCACCGTACAACGACCGGAAATAGTGCAACGCGTTGTACCCTGGTACACCAGCAATGCCAGTGATCAGCATTGGGAGTGGTGGTGGCTGACTCACAAGTGGCGGGCTCTCAGTGTAGAAGCAGGTTGGGCAATCAAACGGATCAAGCCTCTTTTACAATCAAGGATCGTCCTCGAATACGATCGGGCTGCCCCCAGTCTCAACCACACCTCAAAACCAACGACCGATTCGTGCTTGAGAAGGACAACGCTATCGTAAATCGCAGGCCGCACCAAGCGAAGAGCTGTTCCAGCAACTGGAAGGACGGCGTGAAATCTCGTGATTCTAGTTCACCGCGACGGCTTCGCGAAGTTCGCGGGCGACCGTGAGGTAGTAGTTTCTCGCGGTGGCGTTGACCATTTTGCCAGCGAGCTTGGTCAACGCATCGGCCTTGAGCGACTTCGCGTCAGCAGAATCACCATCGATTGCCAGCAGGTGATCCGCAAGCTGCGCTGCCCATTGGTTGTCATCGTCGGCCAACGCAGCCTTCGCGACCGCGAACAGTTTGTCGGGGCCTCCGGCCAGTTGGGCGACTCGCTCGGCTTCCGCTTGAGGCGACAATCGAAACAGATTCGATGGGTTGCCGTCGTACCAGCCAAAGTAACCGCTGAAGACACTACGAACTCCCCACTCGGGATGCCCATAGAACGGCTGCAAGTAATCTTTGCTGGCCAGATCTTCTGGCAACTGCACATACCCGACCAGTTCATCGGGCGTCATTCCTTGGTTCATTCCCTCGACGGTTTTGTCGTGAATGTACTGAACGGCATCGCGGTAGTCTTCCAGAACCTGCTTGACTTTGTCAGCTCCCAGAATCGGTTTGGTGTGACCGCCAACCAGCACATCCGCATCGTTGGCCGCTAGCTTGCCCAGGCTTTCAGCCCACAAACGCACGCTGCGATTGGGTGTCCCCCGAATCGCATACAGGTTGGGAAACGATCGGTAGAAATTGTCACCAGCAAACAATGCCTTTCCAGCGGGATACCAAACAAACAGTTGGTCGTTGGTCTCGCCCGGCGAAGAAACCAATTCGAGTTCGATGCCAGCAATCTTGATCGTTTGTCGTTCGTCTTCCAACAAGTGAGTCGGCTTGGTTTCTGCGCGAGAAGCGAAAGCGTGACCACCTCGCTTGGGATATCGAACGGGTGCAACGCCGTTGTTGATACGTTGCTCGGGCGGCAACTTGAACCCGCCCTGCCTCGCACCTCGCACGCTTTGAAACGTCACGCCGCCCGCGACCAACGGTTGAGCTTCACTGCCAAAGTTCTTGTGAGCCCAGATCTGCGGACGTTCATCCCCAAAGAACGCTGCCGCACCGCCCGTGTGATCCCCGTGGGAGTGCGTGAAGACAATCCCCTTGATTGGCTTGTCGCTGAGTTTGCGAAACTCCGTCACGATCCGATCGGCATCCTCCAGTGACACGCCCGTGTCGATGATCACCACGCCATCGTCGCCAACGATCATCGTCACATTCGAAACGCTGTACCCCACCGCGATGTAGACGTTGCCCGAAACACGAACAATCTCTTCTTCAAACTGTTTCGATTGTTCCATCAACTTCACCGTCGCCGCGTTCTCTTGAGCGACAGCAGGTGCCGCCCAAAGCAATGCGAGCGTCAACAGATTCGCAACAATCCAAGGTCGTGCTTTCCAATTCATGGGTCTCGTCTCCAGAGTGAGTGATGGCTTCAATGAGGTGCCATGCGGCAACCGATCGCCAAGCTTCGCTTCCGCAAACGTCACCAAAACGTTTGCAAATCGACTTGCCATTTGCGTCTTCAGTCGATCAAGTTTTCCTGCATTCGCTGCATCGTTTGAATGGTGGTGTTCCATTGCTGGGCACTGATCCCTGACTTCAAACGCTGCCGAAGTGCTTCCGCCAACGGCATCAGTTTTTTCATTTGCTTGGTGCCTTTGGCGGTCGGGCGAACGAGAACCACTCGTCCATCGTTTGGATCGCGTTCCCGCGAGACCAACCGCTTCTCGACCAAGCCATCGACCTGCCGCGTAACCGTCGTGATGTCACGCATCACCAGCTTCGCAAAATCTCCCGCACGCAGTGGTTCACCGGCTTCGTGCAACACCATCAAAATCGATGATTCTTCCACTGAGAGATCCAGCCCGGCCTCTTTCAAAACCTCGGTGACTCGGATTCGAAACAGATACGCCAACCGGCTCAACAAAAATCCTGGTCGTTCTTCGTGGTCCATGTTCATTCTCCGATCAAGTCAATCAATGAATCCGTTCCGATCTGCGAATGCGTCGATCGACTCGAGTCATTTACTTGCACTATACAACCTTATGGCTCCCTGACAATGCCTTTTCTTTTGAACCGTCCGTCAGCCACACTCTCCTGTTTCGTAGTTCCTCGCCCAGACGGCGGCATTTTTCTCGGGAAGAGACCGATGCCCGGCAAAACAAAGCGAACGGTACCTGAAACTTCCGGACCTCATTTTCAACAAAACGTCAACCAAACCTTGAGCCTTCCCAAGCGACCCACCATCTACAATCAAGACCACCCAGTTTCATCGTGACAGTCAAATTCAATGTCCCATTCAACAAACGCTTCGCTGATCCATTCACCGGGCACGCAGGTTGTCGCTCAGAAAGAGGTGATGACAATTGATGCGGGCGGGCGTCGTCGAGTCCAACCTCGCGACACTCAATCAAATCGCGAGACTCTCGTACATTGATGAGTTGATCGATCGCAAGCAAACCGGGCCGGAGAAAGGCCCCCTGGATGCCGCCGACCTTGACTTTCATGCCGGCGAATTTGAGCGATTGGTTCGGCAACTGGAGGAGGCCCACGAGCAGTCCCATTTGCCCGAAGTTCCAACCGCTCGCCCGGCTCTCAACGATCTGCTGGTGCGACTCCGGTTGAGCGGTTGCGATGTTGCCAACGCGGTCGATCCTGTGCCTCGCGAAAATTAGTTCCCAACGGCGCTCCGCAATTGGCTATGCTGAGGGTCCCTCCCCAGACCCCACCCACCTCCCGCCCGCCATGTCTGATCGCCTTTCCCCAAGGTTGTCGCCCATTCACGTCGCCATTGCAGCGATGTTGTTGGGGGTCATCTGCCTCAGCATCGCGAGTCCCAGCAAAGTGCTCGCGGATCCGACGTTGCCAGCGACTGCGTCCAATCAGACGTTGCCAAACGGCTCAAAATCACCCGTCGTCGTGGAAACGCCGGTCAGTTTCGAATTGGACGTCCAGCCCATCCTGGCTGCTCACGGCTGCAACGCAGGTGCCTGCCACGGCAAACAACGCGGTCAGAACGGGTTCCAGCTCTCATTGCTGGGATTTGATTCCAATTTCGATTACGACGCGATTGTTCGACAAGCCCGCGGGCGACGGCTCACCATCCGGTCTCCCGAGTCCAGCCTGTTGGTTCAAAAAGCGACCGCGGAATGGCCGCATGGCGGTGGTCGAAAAATCGAAGTGGGGTCGAAGGCCTACGCCACCCTGACCGCTTGGATTCGTCAAGGAGCGCCGCGTCGATTGGCAGACGAACCCTCGGTGACATCCGTTGAAATCGCCGAGACCGAATTCCTGCTCAAGCCATCCGAAACGGCTCAGCTTGCGGTGGTGGCTCACTACAGCGATGGCAGCCAGAGAGATGTCACATCGTTGACCGGGTATCTATCCAACGATGACGCGATCACATCGGTCGACGCCACGGGAAAGCTCGTCGCCGGGCCGATTCCAGGCGAGACCGCTGTGATGGCTCGCTACATGAATCACATTTGTGTGGCCAACGTCAGCATCCCGCGAACGACGGCATTGCCAGAAGGTTTTTACGATCAACAACCCCGTGCGAATTTCATCGATGATCTGGTCCATGACAAACTGAACCAACTTCAAATCCAGGTTTCGGATCCGGCCAGCGAGTCAACGTTCTTGCGACGCGTTTACACCGATGTGATCGGTCGAGCACCGACGGTGGAAGAGGCTCGCGAATTCCTTGATTCTCAAGATCCCGATAAACGCCAGCAGCTGGTGGACCAGCTGCTCGATCAACCCGAATACATCGATCACTGGGCCAACCAATGGGCTGACCTGCTGCGTCCCAATCCCTATCGCGTCGGAATCAAGGCGGTGCTGAACTATGACAACTGGATTCGCCAGCAGTTTCGAGAGAACGTTCCCTACGACGAATTTGCACGGCGTCTGATCACAGCCAAAGGCAGCACCTGGCACAACGGAGCGGTGACACTGTTCCGTGATCGACGCAGCCCCGATGAAGTTGCCACGTTGGTCAGCCAATTGTTTCTCGGCGTCCGATTGGAATGCGCCAAGTGTCACCATCATCCGTTTGAAAAGTGGAGCCAGCACGACTTCTATTCCTTCGCCGCCTACTTTGGCAGAGTCGGTCGCAAAGGCAAAGGTTTGTCCCCGCCAATCTCCGGCGGTGAAGAAATCGTTTACGCTTCGACCAAGGGCGACGTCAAACATCCGGTGACCGACGAAGTGCTGCCTCCATCGCCCCTGTTCGGAACAGCCGACGTGCCCGAGGGCTCGGACCCACGGGACGCACTCGCGGAATGGATGACCTCCCCGGACAACGATTACTTCGCCCAGGTTCACGTCAATCGCGTGTGGGCACAGTTGATGGGCCGAGGCATCGTCGACCCCGTCGACGATCTTCGCAGCACCAACCCGCCCAGCAACCCGGCGCTGCTGGATGCCTTGGCAACGCACTTTCAACAATCCGGTTTCGATCAAAAGAACTTGATCAAGACCATCGTGCTCTCCAATGTCTACTCGCTCAGTTCCGTTCCCAACGAAACCAACGCAGCCGACCGATTGAACTACTCGCGCCACTACCGCCATCGGTTGCGAGCCGAGGTGCTGGCCCAAGCCGTCGCGGATGTGACGGAAACGTCTGAATCGTTTTCTGCACTCGCTCCCGAATCGCGAGCCAACCAAGTTTGGACGCACCGAATCGACTCAACGTTTTTGGACACGTTTGGCAGACCCGACGAGAACAAGGATCCGCCCTGCGAACGCATCCCCGATTCGTCGGTCACCCAGACGCTGCACTTGATGAACGCACGGGAACTGGACACACGCATCCGAAGTGATTCGGGACGTGCCGCAAGACTGGCCCAAAGTGACTCATCACCCGCGGACATCGTCACGGATTTGTACTTGGCCATCTTTTCGCGAAAACCAAACGCCGACGAACAAAGCTTTGCCGAAACACTGATTCGCGAAGCCAGCGAAAGCGACGAAGCGAATCCAAGCAGCGATGTGAAGGACGACGTCGCCACCGAAGAGAACCGGCGGCGCGTCATTGAAGACTTGATCTGGGCGATGACGAATTCGCCTGAGTTTATTATCCAAAACTGATGAACCATGTCGAACACTTGGACAAACTGTGAAGGACTGACGCGCCGCGACGGTCTGAAATTGGGTCTTGGCGGACTGATCGGCGGAGGCCTCTCGGGGGCGCTGAGTGCTCAAGCACGCGCGTCGGAGGGTTTAGGTTCGCGCCGCAAAAACGCTCAAGCGGATGCCTGCATTTTGGTCTGGATGGACGGTGGGCCCAGTCACTACGAAACGTTTGACCCGAAGCCTGATGCGCCCGTCGAAATTCGCGGTGCCTACCAGCCAATCGCGACCCAGACCCCTGGGATTCAGTTCGCCCAACCGATGCAAAAGATGGCGGCGATCAGCGATGACCTGGCCATTGTTCGATCGATTCGACACGACCAAGGCAACCACGGCGCCGGCAATCACTACATGATGACCGGGGCCCCGCCTCGCATCCCTGTTGGTTGTGGTGCGTTTGTCAGTTTCCATCCCAGCTTGGGCAGTGTGGTCTCCAAAGAGATCGGCGCGCCCCATGGGATCCCCGCCTACTTTTCGCTGCCCCGGATGTCGCGATCGGGCGGGCCGAATTTCCTAGGCAGCAAGTACGCACCCTTTGTGGTTCCCGACGATCCCAACCGTTCTAGCTTTCGCGTGCGTGATGTCACGATTCCCACCGGACTGACCGATGGCCGCTTCAGTTCTCGACAACAAATCCGAAAACGCATCGACACAATGATGCGTTTCAATGACGCCAGCGTCGCCGACCCAACCTTGGCGGTCGATGAGTTCTATCAACAGAGCCTGCAAATCATCAGCAGCAAAGAAGCTCAGGCCGCTTTCGACATTCACCAAGAATCCGACGCGATTCGCGATGCCTACGGGCGGAACCCGTTTGGTCAACAAGCCCTGCTGGCGAGACGACTGGTCGGTGCAGGCGTTCCCTTCGTGACGCTTTACAGCGGTGGCTGGGATCATCACGTCGACATCTTCAATGCACTGGATAAGAAACTGCCGCCATTTGAAGCCACCGTCGCGGCGCTGATCTCCGACCTCAAAGAACAAGGCATGCTGGAACGCACCTTGGTGGTTGTCTTGGGTGAGTTCGGACGAACGCCCAAGATCAACGTGCGCGGTGGACGAGACCATTGGTCCAACGCCATGAGCGTCGTGTTTGCCGGCGGTCAAACGACTGGCGGACAAGTCATCGGGGCGACCGACCGGCAGGGTTACGCAGCCGTCGAACGAGTCCTCTCGCCAGAAAACTTTGTGTCCACGATCTATGAAAAACTGGGCATCGATCCGGGCCAAATGATGTACACCGGCGAAGGACGCCCCACTCACTTGGTCAGCGACGCAACTCCAATCACCGAGTTGATGAGCTAAGCAATTCGGCAGGAGTCTTTCAGCATTTGTTTTTTTGAGTAGCGTCGTTGCTCCCACGTACAACCGGGGCTAACGCCCAAACGGCTCACTTCGTTGCACCCGATCATTCCTGTCGACCTGCTTAGTGCGTCGGATCCATCGACGACTCCTCGACCCGGAAAGGGTCGCCGATCCAGCACCCCGGTGTTGGCCTCGGTTCCACCTTTCATCCGCGGCTGATGCCAAGCGACTGATACCACCAAACACTCCGCCATGTCTGCTTCATGAGAACCGTCTTGAATTCAATCAACCGCAAGCGCGGCGACGAAAGCATTCTTCGTTCACGCGATGCGTGTTGCTCCATGGTCTTTGCCGGACTCAGTCATCGACTGACCTGGATGCTGGTTCTGTGCTGCGTCACCTCGCCATCAGCTCAAGCACAAATCAAGCTGGATCGCGTGTTCCCGCCGGCGGTTGCCGTTGGTGCCGAGACAGCGATCACCGCAGAAGGCACCTTTCCAAATTGGCCGCCCAACATCGATTGCGATGTCGACCAGGTTTCCGTCTCGGCCGGCAAAGAGTCCGGAAAGCTAACGATCAAAGTTGCCGAAGATGCCTCGCCGGGAGTCGCTTGGATCCGATTCCACGACGACCAGTCTGCGACCGGGTTGGTCCCCTTGATTCTCTCCACCACCCGTGTGCTTCCCGAAACGGAGCCCAATGACAAACGTTCGCAGGCCAACCGAATCGAGCTTCCCACTGTGGTTACGGGACGCTTGTCCAAGAGCGGTGACAGCGATGCTTACCGCGTGTCACTGAAGACGGGCCAGACGTTGGTCGTGTCCGCGACCGCCAACCAAGTGTTGAAGTCACCCATGGATGCGGTGCTGCAATTGACCGATCTCCGCGGGAACGTGCTCTACCATTCCGACGATACACGTGGGCTGGACCCACAAATCGTCTACCCAACCGACTCGGATCAAGATCTGCTGATTCGAATTTTCGCGTTTCCCGAAACGCCCAACAGCACGATCGGCTACGCGGGATCCGCCTCGTTCCTTTACACGTTGGACGTGACCACGGGTCCCTTTGTGGATCATGTTGCTGCCAACGAAAAGAGAGCCATCGCGTTTGGCTACAACCTCGAAGATCAAACCGCGACTGTTTCAGACATCGCCGAAAACCTCTCGCCTCCCATCGCGACCGTCCCCGGTGCCTTGGGTTGGTCTTGGGTCCCGCCAGTTGATGAAGCGGTCCATCGAGTTTTGCCTGGGGACGAGTTCGAGGGGACACTGCCCGCTCTGCTGTTCGGCCATTTTACGGGGGCAGATGAAACGCATCACCACGCATTCACGGCCAGCAAAGGGACCAAGTACCGTGCCGAAGTTCGGTCCAAAGCCGACGGATTCTTGCTCGATTCCAAGCTCACAATCACAGATCCAAAGTCAGGCAAAACACTGGCCAGCAACGACGATGTTTCCTCCGGAGGCTATGACGCGGGAGTCGACATCACCGCGGCCGAGGACGGTCCCATCGACGTCGCGATCTCCGAAATGCTGGGGGAGTTTGGACCACGACACTTCTATCAATTGTCCATTCGCGAATCGAAACCCGAATGTCAGCTTTCGATTGCGGAAGATCACTTCGTGGTCACTCAGGCCAAACCGCTCGAACTCAGCGTGTCCGTCAATCGCAAGTCCGGTTTCCAATCCAAAATCCGAGTCACCGCAACCGATTTACCGGAAGGTATCCAGGCAGAACCCGTGGTTTCAGAACCTAAGGGCGACACCGCCAAAACAATCAAACTGAAAGTCACCGCGTCTGACAATGCGATCGGCCAGGGTCATTTTCGAATCGTCGGAACCATTTTGGACGCGGATGACCAACCATCGAAAGAGACCATCCAGGCCACCTACAACCTGCGACCGTCCGTTCCACTGACGGAGTTCTGGCTCACCGTTCCTCCTGTTCCCGCCAAAGAAGCATCGCCATGATCCGTCCAGCCACCAAGACGCTGCTCGTCGTGCTGGCCCTGAGTTTTGAGTGGAGCGTCGGCCTGGAGTCGGTCTTCAACACACCCACTCAAGCAACGGCAGACTCGCTCCCGATCGATGAATTGCCGGACGACCGCGAGGTCCTGTTCAGCCGTGATGTGGCACCCGTGCTGAAAAAGAACTGCGTTGCCTGCCACAACGCCAGCGACGACGAAGGCGGTGTGAACCTGGAATCCGGAGACCAAATCCGAACCTCCGAATTGGACGACCTTGTCGTTCCCGGCAAGCCCGAATCCAGCCGACTGTTTCTGCTCGCCTCCCACGCGGACGATCCTGTGATGCCCCCGGAGGACAATGATGTCTCGGCATCCATTTTGACTCCGATGGAATTGGCCCTGCTAAAACGTTGGATCCAATCCGGTGCCGCCGTCGACCAAGCCCCCAGTGCACCGATCAAGCGAGAGTGGCAACCGCTTCCATCGTCGCTGCAGACCGTCTACGGGTCGACCATGACCGACGATGGAAGATTGTCCGCGATCAGCTTTGGAAATGAGATTCGTCTGTTCGGTGCCAAGTCCGCTCAGCCCATCGAGACGCTTGCAATCGTCGAAGGCGAAGTCACCAAACCAGCTCATGATGACTTCGTCCAAGACCTGCACATCGATCCCACCGGTCGTCAAATCATCTCGGCAGGTTATCGCAACGTCAAACTTTGGGAGCTGTCGCCATTCGAATCAGCCACGATTCCCGCCATCAACCAGGACGACACCCTGGCAATCGCAATGAACGCCAGCGGCAGTCACTTCGCCGTGCTTTCCCGTCGCGGAGAATTGAGTGTGGCGGAAGTCGGCAAAGATCGCTGGCTGTGGATGAAAAGCTTTGACCTGCCCGATCATCTGAAAACCGAGGAACCGAAGACCAATGATCCGACCAAGGTTCGGATCACTTTGGACAACGCGGGTCAACAAGCCGCGATTCAGTGGGACAGTACGATTCGCATCGTTCGAATCGATCGCAAAGACGTCGAAACCCTCGATGCTGCCAACACGTTCACTTCGATGCAGTGGATCGAAGAGGATCAATTGGCGACCGCGACCGACAATGGACAAGTCTTGTTTTGGAAGCGAGCCGAAGAGGTTTGGACCAAGACAGAGCACAACGTTTTTGAACAAGCTGTCCTTGCGATTCACTCGGCGCCCGAGTCTCCGGGACAATTGATCGCGATGGATGCAGCAGGCAACCTTGCCAATTGGAATCCAACCGATCAAACGTTCGAAGCAACCGGCCAATTGCCCGCCCCCGCCGTGTCTGCATCGCTTTCGTCCAACGGTGCCACGCTGTGGATCAGCACCGAATCAGGAGCCTTGGGACGATACAACATCGCCGATCAAAGCTATCTCGAAATCGCGAAGAAGGATCCCGTCGCAGCAGCTCAATTAGCAAACGACAATTGGCAAACGTTGGTCACCGAGACACTGGTCGCGGCTGAAGAGAAGGACGCGAAACAAGCCGAAGACGACGTGACGGCCGAACAGAAAAGCTTGGATTCGATCGCCAAAGACATCGAAACCAAAACCAAACTGCGTGACGAGAAACAGGCCAGTGTTGAGGAAGCCAAGCAAGCCGCCGAGTCAGCAGCCAAGAAGCTTGCCGAAGCCGAACAAGCCCTCGCGACCAAAGAAAGCGAACTGGATGCTGCAGTGACAGCCCTCGGTCAAGCCGAAAAAATCAAGCTCCGTGGAGAGACGCGACTGAAGGAACTGGAGGCGGAGCGTGAGCGTCATCAGCAAATCCTCGCGAAACTCAAACAAGATCACGAATCCAGAAAGGCCACGGCCACCGCATCCCAATCACGCCACGATTCATCTCGTGCGACCGACGCCACATTCGCGGTCATGCTCTCAGGCTCTCGCATTCTCACCCATGCCGCCAACACGGACGACGCATCGGAAAACTCATGGAGTCTGTGGGCCGAATCCGGCGACTGGTTGGCCGAATTGCCCGAACTGCCGACCGACGGACAACTGATCGCGAGCGGAGATTGTTGCGTTCTGATGCAAGGGACCAACGGCCAGACGCAGGCGTTCGTCGCTCGGCCCCGTTTGTGGAGTCTTCGCCAAACCATCGGTGCGACAACCGGGCCGAGCCCTTTCGCGGATCGCGTGTTGAGCATCGACATTCATCCCTCCGGAAAATTGCTCGCCACCGGTGGCGGCGAGCCTTCTCGGACGGGTGAATGGATGCTTTGGAAAGTCTCCGACGGGTCCTTGATTCGAAAGATTCCCAACCCGCACGACGACACCGTGTTCTGCGTTCAGTTTTCACCGGATGGGCAAACGTTGGCCACCGGAGGCGCCGACCAGATGATCAAACTGTGGGACGTCGAATCCGGCAAGCTGATCAAAACACTCGAAGGCCACACGCACCATGTCACGTCGATTGCGTGGAACGTGAATCTTCGTGAGCTCGCGACGGGATCCGCTGACGCAACAGTCAAGATTTGGAACATTGAAACCGGGCAGGCCACACGCACGATCACCGGATTCAAAACCGAAGTGACGAAACTGGTCTTTGTCGGCCGCGAAAATCGACTCGGAGTGACGAGCGGAGACAGTGTTTTCCGGGTCTATCGCACCGACAACGGAGCGAGAGAAACCAATGCCAAGGTCGCCGGAGATTACCTGTACGCATTGGATTCCAATCGCGACGGCAGCCAGTTCATCGTGGGTGGTGCGAGCGGCACGGCCACGCTGATCGACAAATCAGGCAAACAAAGCATGGAGTATTCATCAGGCGAAGAATGAACATGCGGCAACCATAGTCGGGATGCGAACGACAACCATTTCAGCAACACTCGCTTTCAGCAAAGGTATAGCGGGCGCACCGCGTTCACAAAATCAAACCTTCATCGAACAGTTGGAAGCAACGTATGTTTCGCGTCGCAGGTGGAATCATTCCGTCGCTGTTATTCTGCCTCGTCTTTGCAACCGCGCAGGACAATCTTCCGAGCACAGCACGAGTTTGGAAAGATTCCACCGGCCGCTTTCAGGTCACAGCAAAATTGATCGAAAGGGTTGGCGAGAAGGTCGATCTGTTGGAAGGGAAGATCACCGGGTCGCAACCGCTGAGCGATCTCGGACGCATCTACTATCCCAAGCTCTCCTTCAATCCCAGCGAAGACAAACTCTATTTGTCATCCATTGGTCGCGTTTTGAAGTGAAGGAAGCCTACGCCAGCGGGAACACGGGAATCAATCGAAGCACCTATCGCTTCGACGCCGACGGCACGTACGAGACCTATTCCACGCTGACGATGTTGGCCGGAAACTCGAACGAACAACTGTACAGTGTGACCAGTCTCGAACAAGGAACCTGGACCCACAAAGCGAAGCAGTTGTGCATGACTGAAGACAAAAGCGAATTGGTCAAATTCGAAAGCTCCATCGCCACCGTCACTCGAGAAGCCTTCGAAACGGCGATTTCCGAGAAATCACCGCCTATCTGCGACACACTCGTTATCCAATCAGACGACTCGATCGAACTGCACGATTCGCAAGGTCGCGGTGCCATGCCGCTGCAGCAAATTTCAATGGAGATCAAAATTCGGTGATTCACCCGTTCGCGGAAGGTGCCTGTCCCACTCGCCGGACAGTGCCTTGCAGCTTGTTCATGACGACCACTACAATCACCCGCGACCATCCCCGCCCCCACTCATTTCATCCGTGGCCCTCTTGGCACCTCGTGTCGTCTGTTCTCTATGGTTATTGGCAACCATCAATACACCTTGATGACCAGCGCAACTGGTCTTGTCGGACAGTACCTGCTTCGCAACGCGATGATGAGCGGCAAACGCATCGCGGTGATCGCGAGAAGCACTAAGAAGAAAACCGCTCACGAACGAGTGGAAGCGATTCTGCAAAGGTTTGAAACCGAACTGGGCCGTGAATTGCCTCGCCCGGTTTGCTTGGAAGGCGACATCGTCCATCCAAATCTTGGTCTGAGCGCTGGTGCGACCGAATGGGTGCGGCAAAACTGCGACCGGATGATTCACGGGGCCGCGGTGCTGAAATTCCAAGGCTCCGACCGAACCGGCGACCCTTGGAAAACCAACCTGGGTGGCACCCAGAATGTATTGGCGTTCTGTCGCGACACTGACATCCGAGACTTCCATTATCTCTCCACCGCCTACGTTTGCGGCAACCGAACCGACTTGGTTCGCGAATCGGACTTGGATGCCGGACAGAAATTCCGGAACGACTACGAGCAAAGTAAGTTTGAAGCGGAACAAGCCGTTCGGGCAGCATCGTTCTTGGATCAGCTGACCGTCTACCGGCCTGCGGTGATCTCAGGCGATTCTCAGACCGGACACACAACAAGCTACCACGGGCTGCACACTTACCTGCGACTGATGGCATTGTTGGTGCCGATGGTGGAACCGGACCAAAACGGCGTCCGGCACACCCCCATTCGACTCCCGATGACCGGGGAAGAACGCCGCAACGTCGTGCCGATTGATTGGGTTGCCGACGTGGTGTCACGTCTCCTCGACACACCGGAAGCTCACGGGCAAACGTATCATTTGACTCCTCGGGTCCACCTGACACCGCGAAAGATCATTGATTGCTGCTGCTCCTACTTCAACTCCACCGGGGTCCAATACTGCGGTGACATTGACGTTCCAAGCAACGAACTGAATGGCTTTGAACAGAACTATTTCTCCGGCGTTTCCCTCTACGAGTCTTACAACTCCACCGATCCAGCGTTCGACAACTCCAACCTGCTGGCGTTCACCTCCGATCTTCCGTGCCCAGAGATCGACGAAACGGTGATCCATCGCTACCTCGCGTTTGGATTGGCAGATCGATGGGGCAAGCGTCGCAATCCCGGGGTCGAGTCAATCAACCACTTGGTCGATTACTTGCGGGACGCAACCGTTGAATCGATGCAACAGAAAGATCAGGAGCAGCCCGAACCGCAGCCTCGCGCACTGCTTGGACTGAACATCCTGGGCCCCGGTGGTGGGCAATGGCGCGTGGTCAGTCGCCAAGGGTCGGCAAGATTGGAAGTTGCCCATGGACTTCCCTGCCCCAAAACCCTGACCATTCGCGCTAGCTCGCGCATGCTATCGAAACTGATGACCAACCAAGATCTTTGTCCCACCGAATTGGGGCACTACCTCGATAGCAATTCGGCTGCTTTGACAATCCCTCGCGAAGCCATCGACACCTGTCGGCAACTGTTCTCGAAGGTCGCGTGTGCTTAGAGCACTTCTGCAAACGGCGCAGGATCACTCGTACCGCAACGCATCGATCGGATTCAACCGAGACGCCGTTCGGGCGGGGTAGTAACCGAAAACGATGCCCACGGTCGCGGCAACGGTCACGGCAACAATCGGTGCCCAGATCGACATTGCGGTCGGCCAACCGATCACTCGGCCAACCAGCACGGACCACATGTGGCCCGCGAAAATGCCGAGGAACCCGCCCACCACGCACAACACGGTCGCCTCAATCAGAAATTGACTAAGGATCGCACTGCGGTTGGCTCCGACCGCCATCCGCAAACCAATTTCACGCGTCCGCTCGGTGACCGAGACCAACATGATGTTCATGATTCCCACGCCACCCACCATCAGCGAAACGCCTGCAATCACCAACCCCAATGCTGAAACACCGCCCACGACTTGCCCGACAACTTTGGAGACTTCCGTGATGTCGTTGATGCGATAGGCACCAGCAGGCTCCACATTGTGACGGCGGGAAAGCACCTGAGTGATTTGTTGACGGGCCAGTTCCACATGCTCTGGAGACTCGGCCTCCACGTAGATCTGGTGAATCTCTTCTCGTTGCGTCGAGCGCCTGGTCGATGCCAATTGCATCGGTGGCATCTGATCCGCAAAGGTGCTGAACTGAGCCGTCACGCCTGTGCTGCTGTTCACGCGAAGCTTGAACGTCGTCCAAGGTCCGATGATGATGTCGTCCTGGTCATTTCCGATCACATCCCCACCCTTTTCGGTGAGGACGCCAACGACGCGCAGCGGAACCCCGTTGACGCGAATTTCTTCGCCGATCGGGTACTCCAAATCAAACAATTCGAGAGCGACGGTTTTGCCCAAAATGCAAACCTTGGCCGCATCGAGAACTTGTTCCTGCGTGAATGGCGTTCCCATTTCCAACTGATCCCAGTTCCGTGCCGCCAAGTATTGCGGCGTTGTACCAAGAGCGAGATTGGGACTCCAACGGCGATTCTGGCGAACCAATTGGACTTGAGAATACACAAGCGGAGCGGCAATCTTGACGGCCGAACATTGCTCGGAGACCGCCACCACATCGTCAGGAATGATCTGAATCGGACGCTGACGTCCACTGGTGCTGGACGCTTTGCCAGGGCTGATCGTCAGCATGCTGGCGCCCATGCTCGCGACCGTTTCTTCAATCGCAGTGGACGCACCGGCACTCAGTTCCATCGTCGAAATCACGGAGGCCACTCCGATGATCACCCCCAGCATCGTCAGCACGGTCCGCAACGCATTGCGACGGAGTGCCAAAACAGCCACAACCACCGCATTCCAAGTGGCAGCCAGTGGCCATGCAGATGCCGGCTCACGCAGGGGCCCTGATCTCGAATTCGCAAGCTTCGATCGATCGACAGTGGAAGCTCGTTGGCGAACATCCTCCGCAACCAATCCATCTTTCATGCGCACAACACGGTCCGCTTCATGAGCGACCTCCGCATCATGCGTGACCACCACCAACGTGATGCCATGCTCCTGATTGAGCTTCCGAAACAACGCCAGAATTTCTTGTTCCGTGACCGTGTCCAGGTTCCCAGTTGGCTCGTCGGCCAGCAACAGTTTGGGACGGTTCATCAACGCGCGAGCGATCGCGATTCGCTGTCGTTCACCACCCGACAATTGATTGGGCATGTGGTCCAGCCGACCTCCCAGACCGACGGACTCCAGCAACTTCGTCGCGTCTTCGATGCACTCCCGTCTCGACCTGCCGTCCGATGCATAGATCGTCGGCAGCATCACGTTGTCGAGTGCGGTCGCACGTGGAAGCAGGTTGAAGTTCTGAAACACAAACCCGATGTGCTGGCTTCGAAACGCGGCCAGTTCCAACGGTGTCAGACGCGAAACATCGATCCCGGCCAAACGATAGTCGCCATCAGTCGGATGATCCAAACTCCCCAGCAAGTTCATCAGGGTTGTCTTCCCAGACCCTGACGATCCCATCAACGCGACGTATTCCCCCGCTTCGATGTTCAGCGTGATGCCCTTGAGCACTGGCAGATCGTGATCGCCGACCCGGTAGTCTTTGCGAAGGCCATGCAGTTCAATCACGCTGCGTCCCGGTGGATGACGTGCAACGAATCAGCCGCTTTCTGCGTCGCATCAGTCAACCGACCATCCACGACCATCAGCACGCGCGTGGCAACGGAGAAGTAGCGGTCATCATGCGTGATCGCGACAACGGTTTTCCCAATCCGTCGAAGCTCTGGCAGGATCTGTTGGTAAAAGACATCCTTGAATCCCGGATCTTGTTCGGCGGCCCATTCGTCGAAAACAAAGATCGGACGATCGTCCAGCGCCGCAACCAACAATGCCAAACGTTTGTGCTGACCTCGAGAGAGTTCTTGCGTCAACAATCGACCGGTTTGCACGTCAACCTTTTCTTCCATTCCCAGCAGAGAGATCCAATGCTCCAACTTGCCGGACGTGACATCGATGCCCAATAGCCGATCGAAAAGGTGCCCTTCGACAAAGACAGTCGAGAAGAGCTGGCGGTAGTCAGCTCGGACCTTGTTGGTCACATCCCGACCGTTCCAGCACACCTGACCGGCGTCGGGAACGTAGAGTCCAGTCAACAATTTCGCGAGCGTTGTTTTTCCACTGCCGTTGCCACCTGCGATGAACAAAATCTCACCGGGCGAGAGCGTCAAATCGACGGGGCCCAGTGCAAAGCATTCTTCGCCGGTTGAATCGTATTGATAGGTCACGCTTCGCATCTCAAGCGACTCAAATTTGGTCGGTGCGACGTGCGAGGTCTGCTGCTCGGGCTGATCGATCATCAACCCCAACTTTTCAATCTTGGCCACCGCGATCGAGGCACCGTTCATCGCCGGCAACCAACCCAAAATTCCATCCAACGGATAAGTCAGATACAAAATGGTCAGCACGTATCCGGTCAACGTCGCCGTCGACACGGTGGCGATCTGCGGCCAAGCGAACAACAACAACCCGATGCCAATGAACAGGAACAATCGTCCCCAGCTGTGCGCAAATCCCTGTATGTTCGAACCGATGATCAGGCTGTGACGCATCTTTGTGTCGGCTGGCAACAACACGTCATAGACAAAGTCCAGACATCGCATGTTGTTGCCTTTCAGCTCTTTGATGCCATCAATCATGGCCCGCAATTGCTTGACCACCTCGTCTTGGTCTTCCCGAGCCTGTCGCAAATGCCGGTTGGCAAACCGCAGCCCTGTCATGAACGTGAACACGCCAATGCCGGCCATCACGATCGTCCCGCCCGCCAATGGAAGAGACAGGGTGGCCAAGTACACCAGCCCACAAACCAACACCATCGCGTTGGCGCATGCGGCCGGAAAAGCGGACAAGGCCGACGTGATCGCGTTGACATCATTGATCAAGGCGGCCAACAACCGATGCGACCCAACGGATTCCAATGTCGGCAAGGGAGCCGAAATGATTTTGGTGCACAGCTCATATCGCAATCGAGCCGCCGTTGCCTGCGACAGCTGAACGAGCAAGCACTTGGCCGTCACCTGTGTGATCAGCACCAATACACAGGCGCCCGCGAATAAGTACGGCAACGAACCGGCTTCGGACGGGTCCCCCGTCAAAGCATGGTGGATCAGCATGATCAAGCCGAGATTCGCGACACCGCTGAACGCTCCCAGAAGTCCGGAAATCAGGCCAGAAACCCAGGACGATCGAAGCAGGATCAGAAGCAGTTTCATCGACGTAGCATGTTGGGTAACTCAGGCTGGATGCGGGAAACACCAGTTTCCGGCCGCGTGGGTGGAGACGCTGCGGCTCGATATAGCAGGGAACCAACCTTGGTCGCAATTGAGATCCGATTGGCTGCCCCCCTGCAAAAGTCGACGAATCTCACTCCATCGAGCATCGTCTTTCGGCCCGATCGGTTCCCCAAGGTCACGAGCGTGGACTGCCCTGCGATGCCAAAATGCGATCCCAGAGCCCACTTCCGCGCCGCTGAATCCAAGACTTCAGCTTGTAGTAGCCTCGCCAATTCCGATCCCATCGATCAGTCTTCCACCAAGTGCCATAGAAAAGGTGGATGGCAAACGCGTCGGAAAGATCGACGCCCACATGCCCCGCAAGCCGGTACTGAGCCGCCTGGTGCATCGTCAACGGATACAAGAACCGAGAGGGAAGCACGGTGACGGAATCAGGTGCCGCGAAATCATCCCAGACACGCGACATCATGATCGGGCCCGTGCTGCTGAGAATTGGCTCGTTGTTTTCAACGTGACAAACGAATTCAGGCAATCGCCGGATCACACTCTCAAAGAAGGGATGCCCGGGTGCCGCTGCCATCAGTGCATTGCACAACAGATTGGGAATCCGATGGTGCCGACAATGCTGAGGAGGTTCCATCCCCACGACGCAGTCTCGCCCATCCAACAATGGATTGAGGGGCTTCAGACAAATGAAGTCGAGATCCGCGTACATGCCTCCAAACCGATGGAGAATGAAGTACCGAATTGCATCGGCGCGTTGAATGGCCGTCGGATAGCCGTCGTACGTCTCCAAGAACCAAGCGTACTCTTTCGCGATCAATTGCCGGTTGTCTTGATCAGTCCACAATCGAACCTGCCAATCCGGATGATGGGTCCTCCACGACTGGACACATTCAGAAAAGTCTTCGGGAACGTCTTCGTCTTTCCAGGTTTGATGCAGGATTTTCGGAATGCTCATCAGCTTGCGATCATGACTCGCATCCGCCTGCCAACCGAGAGGCAGAACTTTCCGCGACGAGCATGTATTGCTCCCACATCGCTTCGGCAACGCGTTGCCAATCGAACTGTTCCGACCGAGCAATCGCCTTTCGAGACCGTTCTTCGCGAAGATCAGGGCGAGTGACCAGTTCAACAAAACAACCGCCGATCTGTTCGATGTCGTTGGGATCGGCTGCCCAACCTGCGTCCGCAACCACCTCGGCCACCGCGGTCCCGGAACCATAAATCACGGGCACACCACAATTCATCGATTCCAGCGGTGGCAAGCCGAATCCTTCGTAGTGCGAGACATACGACAGGGCCTCCGCTTGAGAATAAATCAGTGGCAAATCCTCGTCCGGAACACTCCCGAGCCAGTGGATCCGATCGCAATCTTTCGCGGCCTCGAACACCTCACCGAGATCGCCCCAACCGTATTTCCCAACGATGACCAGCTCGATCGGCGTTTGCGGGTTCGTTTCCAATAATCGCCGGTAAGCTCGCACCGTCCCCAACAAATTTTTCCGCGGCTCCAAGGTCCCAACCGAAAGCAAAAACGGAGCGTCGGGCATCGCATACTTCCGCCTGACAGCGTCTTTCGCTTCTTGCGAATATTGCGAATGGAAAATGGATCGATCGCAACCGGCACCGGTGACAGCGATGTTCGACAGACCACAACGGGTGATCATTTCCTGGCGGATGAAATCCGTGTCCGTGCTGAACCAAGCGTTTCGCTCGGTGGCATCGAGCAGCCCGCGTTCCAAGCTTTCGCTGTTCACAGCGGCCTGCCACTGAGGGCATGCCAAATGGGAAAGATCATGAACCGTGACCAAGCGGCCGCCTCGAAAACGCCGAAACGTGTGAAAGGTATTCGGCATGGTTTGATGCACGACATCGTACCGCGACGTCCGCACATGATGCTGCAAACGAATCAGGTCCAACGTCCCTCGAAAAAACTGCCCTGCCCCAGTCGCTTGCGGTTCCGGCAGCGTCAGCCACGAGTCAATTTCAGCGAGCGGGATGATACGTGAACCGACATGGACATCCACGGCCCACTCAGGATGCGGATCCGCAACCGCTCTCATCGCACCAAGAAGCCCTGAAACGTACCGGCGGATCCCATCGGACACCGAATCGGCCAGCTTCGTTCCGTCGATCAAGAGACGTCGTTGGGTGCGTTCGTTCACGTGGTCAGTCAATTTGTGAATTGCCGGAAGGAGGCTGGGATCAGGTTAAAAACGGGACGAGAAGCTTGCTCGATCAGTCAGGCGATGAATCGCGAACGAAGACGGATCACATCTTCAAATTCTGGTAGACATCGCTGCTGCGAAAATCGTCCAGGAAAGTTGACGTTGAAAGCTTCTTCCGCATCGGACACTGCATCAGATACTCGTGAGTTGTCGCGACCAAGTTCAAATCTTGGGCCTTTCGAGCGGCCTCGTCCAAAGACTCAAAGTAAAACGGGTAGTCCACGCCCAAGTATTCTTCGACGGGCGCAATGCGATTGATCAGCAATGGGGTCGCACGCGCGATGCATTCGACCACGGCATTGTTAGCGGATGCATCGTAAAGATCGAGAAACACGATGCTCGTTGAAAGCAACTCGTCGTATTCAGCATTGCTATGCCGCGGCAATGCGAACGTGTTGTCACGATAGGCGGGCAACAGGGGTTGTCGAAGAGCCATCGACTGTCGCACAAACTCTTGTTTCAACAAACTTGCTTGTTCCATTTCCGTGCATGGGTTGCTGATCAGTCGATACTTTCGAAACCCGCTGGCGTGATCCAAGGGCAGAAAATAGATCGCCGCCAATTTTCGCAACCACCAACCGACCATCACAACCTTCTTTTCCGCTTCGTTTGCAAAGGCATCCATGCGAAACAGCCGATCAGGAATTTCCGTTGGATGTCTCAGCGTCGAGGTCAGCAGCCCGGTTTCTTCCGCAAGAAAATCGGACAAGTAATCCGACAGGGTGAAGAGTCCTCGGCATGCCGGCAGGCTGTCGCGAAACGCGGCGGAGGCAAGCAGACGTTGGGGAGCCCCGGATGAACTGTGCCAACCTTCCACACCTGGCGGGTTGTGAAAGACACCTGTCCAAGGCTGAGTCAGCGGCAACATCGGTCCCATCTCGTGCGGCCAATGAGGATCGAAAAGGCGATCTAAAAAGCCATCAAAGATCACGCCGTTCTCATTGTGCTCCGGAATCAAAGCATCCATCGCGCCGGTCCATCCGCTGCGATGCATCGAGAACGTTGTTTGCGGCGCCAGTCGAATTCGCCCCTCAGGATTGGATGGAATCTCGTAGCGGTCGGTCTGAATCCCCGTTGAATCGGTTGATCCCGGCACGACTCCAACGGAACGTAGGTTGGACATCAATTCTCTTTCACTGAAATTGTCGGTCGGATCCACCAAGTGGAGATGCGGCGGGTGGGGCGATGACACTGCTTTGGTTGACTCACGACTCAATGCCCGCGCATTTTCGTGGCCGAAAGCAAACCGCTTTCAACGGAAGCCCAAGATGCCGCTTTTCGTCTTCCGGTACATCTCGAAAGCTGCCACATCGAAATGTGAGACGCTGCTGCGACGCGGAGCCAAACATATCACGCTGAATTGAAAACCGCAAAACACGATTGCGATTCCCTAACGGACTGATCAAACAAACGTTTCGATTGAAATCGACTCGCAATTCCGAAGCCAAATCGGCCCCCCAATCACGCCACGGAAACACCTGAACATCAACGTCGTAGTCACCGCGTGGGAGCGTCACGACCAGCGTTGACTCACCACTGGTCCAGCGGAACGTTCGATGCCCCGATCGTTCGACTTCATGGCAACCGATGATTTCGTCATCCGCCAGAGTACTGACGACGAAGCGATGCACCTTTCGAACGGACGGAACCACCGCTTTCACCCGAGACGCGGTTTGCAGCACCCCAAGCTTGGTGAATTCCAACCATCGAGCCCCATGGTTCTGGCTGATGTTGTGTTGCAAGCAGTGGTATTTGACAAGCGAACCAAGGCGTCCTTGACGATGCCACGCGAAAACATGCTCCGGGAACGTCTGCCAAAAAGTATGCTGCCCCGCGATTCCCCGCTGCCCTGTCACCCGGTACTCCAAACGGTTGGCAAGCGACACCTTGCTCTCATCCAGGTTTGCCAAGGCCTCGTCTGGAATCGGCAGATCCAAGTGATCGTTCAGCCATTGCAGACTTCGACGAACCTGCAACACAGCATTCCATTCCCTCGCCTGCGCGGCGAGTCGCTGCCAATCCAAATCGGTTCCCGCCGCTCGAATGATTTGAAAGGAGTCCGCCAGCCAACGAAACGGCGGGGTTTCGTTGTATCGAACGCCATGCTCACAGGTGTGCAACAGTTGATCAGCGGGACACAACACACGACTGCTGGCGGGTCCAATTTTCACTGGCAAACTGGCATCCCACAACGATTGCTGCTGATCAGACGACAGCGAACGACTGTGGAAAAAGTCCCAGTGAAGATCAACCTCGGTGCCGTTGCCCAGACTGAAGTTGGTGCCATGCCCAACACGAAACGAATCATCCGACACGCTTGTCGGTGGTGCGGCCCCCGCTTCGTTCAAAAGCTGAACGGCCCGCGGAGCATCTTCGCGGCGGACCGCCACATCCAGGTCGTTCATAGCACGAAACCCAGTCCGGTACACCGTCGCGTTCAGTGCGGCTCCCTTGAGCAGCAACGTTGGAATCTGGGCGTTCTCGAAGAGCTGAAGAATCGCAATCGCTTGCCGCTGGCGCAATTCCGTCTGCACCCAATAGTAGCGAGCCACGCCAGCCAACCGGCCTTGATTCCGCGATGTCAGACCGAGGCGACGCAAACGATCATGCAGCAACAACAACAATCGATGCGAGCCGAAATCGATGAAGTCCCACGGGACCAACTCTTCCCATTTCTGCCAAGCACGTGTCGCGGCGGCATCGTCTTCGAGCAAACACGCTTGCAGCAACAACCGCTGTGCCTCGTTCGGCCAACAACCACGCGGCCAAGTTTGATCCCCATCCATCCAACGCGCCAAAAACGTCACTGGGCCCGTCTCCGGTCCAATACCGTTTTCAGCATATGAACGTATTTCAAGCGGTTCAGAGTGGACCAATTGCTGGCATGCTGCCGTCGATAAAGGACAATCTGCTCAACGCTGACGGAAAGAATCCCTTTGTCTTCCGCCCGAGCAAACCAATCGAGCACCTCGATCGTCTCAGGATCTTCCGAAAACGGACCGACATCATCGAAGACGCTCCGGCGGCACGTCACCGTCCCAGTCACGCATGGAGTCAGAACACGCCCCGTGCCCTGTTGATGTTGCTCCACCGGGTCTTCCCCATCTTGGAAAATCAGTTGATGACCATAAGCGATGTCAATCTCCGGACGGGCATCGAACAGATCGATTTGCAACTGAAGTCGATCCGGCGTCATCCGATCATCGGCATCCAGCATCGCGATGTAGTCACCTGTCGCAGCGGCAAGACCCGCGTTGCGAGCAACACCGGCGCCGCATCTTTCCAAACAAACCAGCGTGACGTCATCCGAGAACCCGCGTGCAACCTCTGCTGTGCGATCCGTTGACCCATCATCGATCACGATGATCTGATTGGGTTGCCGCGTTTGCGCAAGGCAACTCTCAATCGCCTCGGCCAGAAACGGCTCGGCGTTGTAGGCCGGGATCACAACACTGATGGTTTCCTTCACCGCGAGACTCCTTCTTCGAGCTCATGTCCGTCCAGCACCCGACGAATGACGGGAGCAATCCCGGTGCGATCCGAGCCCAGATTCAAGCGATAGACCGGAACACGTTTGATGATCTCCGCAATCGCCTGAATGTTCTCGGGCCGAGTGCCACCCAACAACGTCAGCGTGACGGGCACAATTGCGTGCCAGGCGTCGGCTTGGGAAGCCGGGACCAGACTGGTCTGAGTTTCGCCACTGACTCTCGGCAGCAGGATCGCTTTCAGGGGCCGCTGCATCGCCAACTTTTCCGCGAATTGCGGAAACAAAAAGTAAGTCTCTTTTTCTGGATTGCGTGGCAGGGTCGGATTGACCGACAGCGACAGATCACTGAAACGGCGAAGATTATCCGGCAGCAGTTTTGCAGAGTTGTACAGGCTGTTGACCAAGGGCTGCGGATCGTTGGTGAGCATGACGAGGTCATCGCCCAAATGACAAAGATCTGGCTCGGCAAGACAGGTCAGCGCGGTGCTGGATTTCCCCGACCCACCCACTCCCGCCAGTAGAACCGCCGCCTGATCGTTTCCCACCGCGGCACCATGAACCACGCTCCCGTGCGGTGCAGACCATGCGTTCAACAACGAGCGCATCGGAACCGCGGATTCCCAAACCGGCAGCTCATCGCCATTTCGACAGCAAACAAACGCATTCCCATCCTGCGTCAGCCGACTGAACAAACCAATCCCCGGTTCAATCAAAGTCCAGCACGAGTCGCTGGCCGGGCGAATGACGGATTGCAAACCGGTCCACTCCGCCAACGAGTGCTCCACCGGCGGCGTGGCGCTATCCCAAAAATGAATGGTCAGTTCGGTCGGACCACTGCCTTCAGGGTGGTGTTCCAAAGCCGGCATCAATCGACGCAGCAACGGCTGACCAGCGAACTTCAAACAAACCTGACGTCCACCAATCGACAATCGCCTTTCGACCAAGCCATCGCTTTCGGCGACACGGTCAAACTGCCGCTTCAAAGCAGCCTGAGAATCATCGCGGGTTGTGATCGTTGTCATGTCATCTCTCGCGATGATCGTGACCAATCACCACTGTCCTGAGGTTAGCGGGTGCCAGGAGCAGTCTGGTCGTCTTGGACCATCTGAGGCCAGCCAGCCTTGTCGGTGTCGTGGATGACGTCCCCGAGCAACATGTTTTTCATATCGTCGAAGACTTCCATGGTCGGCGTGCGCCAAGCTCCGAGGCTCTCGACCGATTCAGGGCTGGCATGATCCTGCAGTTCACAGACGAGATCATTCTGCAGCAGTTGCTTCAAAAAGCTCTCCACTTCGGCTGCCGCTTCCGGGGGTGCTCCCTCCGACGCGTCCACGATCGCAGAAACCGTCAAGGGCTGCTGTTCCAAGCGTTGCCAAATCGTTTCTGCCATCTCTCGCAAACTGAAGTAGTTCCCGGTCGCGAAATGGATGACGATTGTTTCATCGTCAAAAGCATTGTGCGAAAGCGCTGGCGAATTGATCGCGAAATACATGACTCCGTCCATTGTCAGTCAAAAAGGTTTGCGGGGTTTGGTCGTCGCCCAATGCGTTTGCCGAGTCTACCGGAGCAAGGTTTGTCTGAGAAGGATCTGAGTCAGTCCGGATCCGGATCGGGCTGATTCGGCGTGAATCCGGATTCACTCGGAGTGAGGAACACAGTTGATCACTCAGCCGTTGCTATTCGTGGCGAGTTTCAACCGTTAGAACGGATCCCAGAGCGGATTGGTGAGTTCGCACAGGTGGGCAGCGGGCCATGACTCGCTACGCAAGCAAGATTGGCAAGGCTGGTGTTCAAAAAGTTTTTCGAAAAGATCGGCACTTTGATCGGTCGAGATCCCAATGCACAGAATCGCTCATTCAGTCTGCAGGAGGTTCAGCGAATCCTTGATCAGCATCACGCTGCGTTGCTGGAGTTGTACGGCGTCCCGATCGAGGAACTCCGGGCTCGCCTGCTCCGGCATAGGATCCTCGACGACACATCCTCGGCGGGCAACTCGCTATCCAATTCACCTGCAAACGAGCGTGCATTCGGTGGTGACTGGGCGATCTTCACCCCGCTTCCACCAACGACCTCTGGCATCTCGGATTACGCCGCGGAACTGGCTCCGTCACTGGCTTCCCGACTGAACGCCACCTACATCATTGCCGACGATGCACCGGCGCCAGACCCAAACCTTTTTGGCTTCGCCGTCCAGCGACTCAGCGAATGGAAGTCCAATCAGGAACGGGACCGCGCGACTCCTCGGCTCTACCATCTCGGGAACAGCAGCATTCACGACTACATCCTTCAAGAGGCCATGCAGCAGCCCGGTGTCGTCGTGTTGCACGACAGGGTCCTGCACCATCTCTTCGAACAAACCACTCTTCGGCGAGGCGATTCTCACACGTTCAAAAAATTTGCCCTCGAACACCACGGCCCCTTGGGGGCGATGATCGCCGATCTAGCCGAGCGTGAATTGTCAGGCGATGCCTTTCGGTTCGGCTTGCCCTTGAGTGCCCCCGCCTTGCAGAACGCGACGGCTGTGATTGTGCATTCCTTTGAAGCGATGTACCAATTCCGAGACCTGCTGCCCGACATTCTCGTTCAAAGAATCCCACTGCAATATTCGCGGGCAACGCCGCTCACTGAAATGAACGCGAGCGAAGTTCGCAAGCGACTTGGAATGCACCCTGATCGACTGATCTTCGTGGCGTTGGGATTGGCAACCGTCCAGAAGCGATTGGACAGTCTCATCTCCGCACTCGGTGCCATCCAAGACCAAATCCCGCCGTTTGAATTGTGGGTGGTCGGCGAGTTGCCTGATTCACTCGGCCTGAGAGAGCTTGCCATTGAATCCGGATTGGCAAACCACATGCATGTGACCGGCCGAGTTGACATGGACACCTTCCAAGCGTTCATCGACCACAGTGACGTTGTTGTGAACCTGCGTTTCCCTTCCGCTGGCGAATCATCGGCAACGCTGATCAGAGCAATGGGAGCCGGCAAGCCCTGTGTCGTCTTCGACTATGGAACAGCCCTGGACTACCCCGATGGCACTCTGGTGAGGATCCCCTTGGAGGTTTCATCCCACACGGGGCTGGCGAACTCCCTTCGCGAGTTAGCCTGTGACGAAAATGCTCGGCGGCAAACAGGGGCGGCGGCAGCAGAGTACATCGCCCGATGGCACGAGGTGGATCAATGCGCGGACTCCTACGCGAAGGTCATGTTGGCGGCCGCAAACGAACGCGATGAACCATCTCGTTGAACAACAACGGCGAATTCACGAACCCGCCTGCTTGTTCAGACCGCTTGGATCGTCCAGTCCAACGACACTCTTGCGGACTTGCCGAGGCTGGATCACATGCGTTGCCAATCCGAGTCGTTTGAGAACTCGGATCTGAAGGTAGGTGGGGTCAAACTCCCACCATTTGTGCTGCACCGATGCACTCGCGGGATCATGGTGATGGTTGTTGTGCCAGCCTTCGCCGTTGCTCACGATGGCAACCAACCAATTGTTTCGACTTTGGTCCGATGTCTTGTAGTTTTGATAGCCGAAGCAATGGGTCAGCGAATTGACCGACCACGAGAAGTGCCAAATCATGACCGTTCGCAACACGACACACCAAAGCACGAGGCCCGCACCTTGCCAAACCGCTGATCCGAAACTGTTTTCGAGCATGAAAAGTGCTGACGCGATCAACCAAATCACACCTGCGTGAAGGATGTAGATTCCCGCCGGCAGATCGGGGTACTTTTCCATGAGGGCGTAAAATGGATCGGCGATGATATCGGCACAGTAGCGATCATCCGTGCGAAACTCGTGCTGCCCTTTTCGCTTCCAAAGCAACCAACCGACGTGCGACCACCAAAAGCTAGCCGTCGGAGAATGGGGGTCGTCTGGCTCGTCCGAATGACTGTGGTGGCGTCGATGCGTTGAAACCCACTTGGCCGGCGACTCTTGCAGACAACACAACGCGAGCCCGACGTAGCCGTATTCCAACCACTTAGGAACTCGCAGGCTTTTGTGCGTCAGCAAGCGATGGTAGCCAAGCGTGATTCCATTGCTGAAGACGACCAAGCTGATCATCAGCAACAACACATTCGTCCCGGTGATGAATTCAGGTACGAATGCAAACAAAGCCAAAACATGCATGGCAATGATCGGTATCGCGATTTCCGTGAACTCATAGGGCTCCACCTCGCTGACAGCGTCCCCCGCCAGCGACTCGGCTTCCTGCGATGCCGCAGGTGCGACCGATTGATCGGCGTGGGTCAT
Source organism: Rhodopirellula sp. P2 (assembly GCF_028768465.1). GTDB lineage: Bacteria > Planctomycetota > Planctomycetia > Pirellulales > Pirellulaceae > Rhodopirellula. The sequence goes on along the minus strand of NZ_CP118225.1, from coordinate 1,251,648 downwards.
CCGACAAGTCCAATGGGGAGGTGCTTCAAGACGTTCGCTTCCGCATGAACGAATTGACCAGCGGCAAAGAGGCCCCAACGTGAATCCATTCAACAGAAAGCGGATTGTAGGGCGATCCGACAAGACAAGACAGAGCGATGGAATCACAAAACGACGTTCTGCATCGCATGCAGAACGCGAATCGATTTAGGAACGGTCGGGAAATGAGTGTCACTTCGCCTTCGCGGACTCCCGCATCCGTCGAACCAACCCACCTAGCAACTCGCCGGCGGCTTCGTGGGAAACCGCTCGCGGATCATGGTGCAGCGTGATCGTCATTTGGTTTGCATACCAACTGACGCCCAGAGCCGCATTCAAGTGTCTCGCGATCGGCGGGATCGCCTCAACATGCATCAGCACCACGTCCCCGCATTGCAGCCGACCGTCCTGGCGCGGCAAAGGTGACCTCGCGAAAACGCGACTGAGGTTGGTGAAGACCACCGTCGTTTGGCAGCGTTTCGGTCTCGCAGTCCGCTCCAATCCACGCGGCAAGATCCTCTGTCCCCACAACGAATACAGGAACAAATAGTTCAAGTGGCGACGTTTGATCAGCCCCATTTCCTCGCTGAGGTCTTGCAGCAGGTGCTCCGGTTCCTCCATGTCGATCGCTCGTCGGTCCAAGAACACGGAGCTGACAATGTTGGCAGCGGGTGCCTGGTACTGGTGCTTTTGTCGCAAGCTGACCGGAATCATCAATCGCAACCAGCTTGTTGGTTCATCAACGCCCTGCGCTCGACGAAACTCCTCCAACGCCAGAAACAGGTCCCGGATCAACAGGTCGTTCTGGGTCACTTTGGCTCGTTTCGCGGCTCGTCGCAGGCCAGTCGAAACCTCCGGTTCAAAGTGATGGGCCATCACCGACGGAAAACTCAGCGGAGCGGGTTCAGCGCGTTGGGGCACACGATGCGGCAGCAGATGCGATGGCTTTCTCGTCAAAAACTGCCAGACCCCGCGAAGGCCAACGGCTTGGCGAGAGACAAGTCGAAGAAACCTCCCCGCGGTCAATCCAAGCGAACCGCGGTTCTGAAGCAAACTGAGGTCGATCTCCGGAAGCGAAACGTCTGCGTTCCCATCGATCTCCATGGCATAGGCCAACAGCAATTCATGAACCACCTGAAAGATCGCGAGTCCATCACAACAGGCATGATGAAATTGGACCATCAACTCGGATTCATGCTCCTGCAAACAAACCGCCAGTTTCAATCCGTGTTCCGACTCGAGGTTCAATCGGTGAAATGTCGGCTGCTGGTTAACGGTCCCATCGCACCAAGAGATCTCAGGTGCGGGCTCGTCAACCTGCCAGCGATATCGCCCACGATGTCGCTGCACCCGGGCATGTAACAATGGGTGCCGCGCCACCGCAACGAGTGCCGCCGCACGGAAACCACGTTCATCCAGGCGCCCGCGGAACCGCATGCGAACAAAGCAGTTCGTCGGAAAAGCGTTGCTGTCTTGATGCAGCATCAGCTCTTCGAAATGGGTCAGCGGATAGGTGAGCGGCATCGGCGAAGCGTCAGTGAATGAAAAAGAGGTTGGACCGTCTCAGGTTTCAGATTTCTCGTTTGTCCTTGGAACAACACGAGGGAATCCAGCCAACGATTCGTTTTGAGAGTTTTTCCCGCAGCGATGGTTCCTGACGGAGAAACCTTGTCATCTTGGGTTGCCCTGGCACGCCCCAATACGGGGTGATGTTGAGATCAATGATGTAGAAATTCCCTTCGTTGTCCTCGACCACATCGAGCGCACCAAAGTCGAGCGGAATCCCGATCAGGAACGAAGCCACGACGGATTTCAAACGAGCCGGCAGGGCATCGTCCGATTCCGAGGCACCGACAAAGGAGGTGTAATCCTCGTACAAGAAATTGCGTCTTGCTTTCGCACCTTCAATTCGCTGAATGGGATGCTCGGGATTCGGTGGCACAAAACGAGAAATCACCAATCGGCCCTCAATCGCGTAGGCTCGATAGTAGACGCCTTGGGAGTTTTCGATCAACCGTTCCGCAACCAGCCCCGGATCATCCCATTGGTCGGTCAATTCAGAACGCTTCATGACTGGGTAATCCAAACTGCCGTCGATCACCGCTGATTCGGGAGGCAATCCCAAACGACGACGAGTTTCCAAATCGAGCCGGCGTTCATTCCGGCCGCCGTGGTTGCAATCGGACTTCAAAATCAACTTCTCCTCAGGGTCCCCGTCCCGAGTCGCCGCGGTGGTCGGGAGCCCAAGCCGCTGACACTCACTTTGGACAAACCGTTTGGTCATGTCGTTGACGTTGGCATTCCATGTGCGAATCCCTTTCTTCTCAAGAGCCTCGAAAAGTTCGCTGCGTTGCCTTGGAAACAACGCTTGCCGACTGAGGTTGAGATGCACCAAGAAATCGGAAGTGTCAGGTCGCAGACGAGCGAGCACGTCCTGCACTTCGTCATCCGGATGGGCCTTGATTCGATACGCATCGAGACGCCATTCGCAAATCGCAAACAGCTCCCACGCATTCCATTCGTAAACCGCGAGGCGGCCTTTGTTCATCTCGGTACTTTCAAAAACCGGTCGCTGGTGATTGCGTTCGCAGTCAATGTATCGGCAAAGGTGACCACTGCCGACGGCAGGGCATTGCAATCGGTGCGTCTGCGAACGCCTTCATCAGTCATATCCAGGGTTGATTCCCCGATCCATCCACAACTGTGCCTTCCCATTTGGAACTGGTATCGTGAACCGTCCGCAGCCTCCCCTTTCACGCCAATTTTGACAACCACTTCGCGGCCTCCTGCAACATGGCGAACGAAAGCGAAGGCGGTTCGGAATCACCCCGCACATCACGACCTCGCATCAGTGTTGTGATTCCGGTCTTCAACAACGCGGCCTACATCGAGCAGGCTTTGCAAAGCGTGTTCGACCAGAACGTCGGCAACACTGAGATCATCGTGGTCGATGATGGGTCGACCGATGAAACCGCCGAAGTGCTCGCGAAATTCTCGGATCGCATTGGAATCATCCGGCAATCCAATTCGGGATCGGCTGTCGCTCGAAATGTCGGTTTGCGTGAAACCACAGGAGACTACGTGGCCTTCTTGGATGCCGACGATTGGTTTCTGCCCGGAAAGTTTGCCCACCAAACGGAGATCCTCGACGCGAATCCCGACTTGGGCGCCGTGCACAGTGGATGGAAAATCACGGACAAAAATGGCGTGGTGACCAAGGTGATTGAGCCTTGGATCGATGCTCCCGAACTCGACCTGAATACATGGCTGGTGTTCAAACCTGCCAAGCTCGGTGCGATGCTGTTTCGCCGCGATTGGCTCCAAAAAGTGGGCGGGTTTGATCCCGAGTTGCTGCAGTCTCAAGATGTCGATTTGCTGCTTCGACTGTCTCTGGCCGGCTGCACCTTTCAGTGGCAAAAATCCCCCACCCTGTGTTACCGACGCCACCGTTTCAGCATCATTCGCCGCAACGGTTTGGGCCAGGTCAAATATGCCACGATGGTGCTGGACAAGTTCTATTCAAATCCGTTGGTCCCTTCAGAGATCAAACGCCATGAACGGTCGGTGCGATACTACTCCAGCATGTGGCTGGCCTGGCACCTCTTCCACATTGAAAACGTGACGGCTGCCACGAATCAACTTCAACAAACACGCTCGCATTCGAAAGGCGATCTTCGACGCACCGCTCACGACTGTTTGTATCACTTCACAAGTTGGACGCAGTCAGCCGGTTCAGATCCGGAAGACGTCCGATCGATGATCGATCCCTTGGGAACCCTTGGCGATGAGAATTCATCGGATCCCGCGGAACTGACCACTTCACTGCATTGGTGGCTTTCAGTCTGGTGGCACTACCTTTCGGAAAACAGTCCGAACGCAGCGTCGCAACTCCAACACGCTCCGCCCCTTGATCCGGATCAGCTGCTGAAACAAGTCGGCTTTTATCTGCGAACCGGTACAGTGCCCGCGCCAGTCCAAACGATTGATCGATTTTGGAACGACGCGATGGCGACAGGATGCTTCAAGTCGACCGAACAACATCGGGTGACAGAACTTTACGTGACACTGTGTGGTCGTGCGTTGTATTCCGGCGACTTGAGAATTGCTTGGCGGGCGTTGTTGCGAACCATCCGATTCGGTTGGCATCCCAAAGCGTGGCCGGGCATCGTTCGTACGATCAAGTCGCTTCTGGTTGAGCTTCAAAACTCAAAGTGACACGTTGTTCAAAGTGACACGTTGGCTGGCTCAAGCGACGTCTTCATCACCCCATCGCTCAGCAACTGAACTTCGCTGGGCCCGTGCACTTCGTAGGTGACGCCCCGCCAAATCACTCGTTTGAGAAACGTGGCACAAATCATCGCAGAGACATGCACGAGAACGGCCAACAGCATTGCAGCGGGAATTTTCAACAACTGAACCCCAAGGATTCTGGGGGCCGGTTCGCCCTGTGCCCGAATGATTCGGCGGGCAGCCAAATCCAACAGAAACCAGAGCGTCATGACCGTCCCGCTGTAAACGGCTGCGCCCGCCGCAAACCAAGAGGCTTCCACATGCAATCCCAGCAGCAAGCAAACCACGGCCAACACCAACGCGGCCATGTAGGTGCCCAGCACTCCCAACGTGTAAACCAACATGACCGGCCATTGGCTGCTCATGTAGGTCTGCGTCCACTTCAGTTGCCGAGTGAGAAAGCTGTGGGCGAATCGCAAATCACAGTCTTCTCGATTGGCCATCAACAACGATGGAACAAACCGAAGCTTCAACCCCTGTTCCTTGAGCGCCACCCGGACAGGGCCATCGTCGACGATCGACCGGGTCAGTGTCTGACGCAATCCGCTCTGTTTCAACACCGATGCGCGGATCGCCAATGAACCTCCCCAGGGGATTTGCCCCAGATGCATGGTGACGACGCCGATCGCATTGCAAACCTGACGCACGAGTGACCCCATCCAGCCACGGGCCGGAAGAAACCATCGATTTCCGAAGGCAGCCCCCACGCGCGGGTCGGCCAGCGGAGCCACCAATTCACGCAGCCAAGTGGGGTGGCTTTCGAGATCAGAATCGGCAAGCACAACCACCTGGAACGAATCATCGATCTGATCCAAAAGCTGCACCAGCGAACTGCACTTCAAACTGCAGGTCTCCAGTCGTTGGCGAAGCGAGGACACGTGGACCTGAGACAGGGTGGACGTGGGGCCCGCTTCGCCCTGCCTCGAATCGGCGGTCGTTGGTTCCGATTCAGAAACAGACCTGGATGAGTCGCGTCGCTGTGCATCGTCAATGGTCTGTTTCACGATTCCCCAAGCGGGATCCGTCTCAGAATCGATGACGATGAAGACTTCGTAGTTGGGATACTGCTGTTTCATCAACCTCCGCAGCCCACCCGCCAGATTAGGATCGGCCCCTCGCAAACACAGCAGCACAGCGACCCGAGGTAAATCCGCGTCATCGGAGGTCTCAGAGCGATGCCGGAACAATGCCACCAGCGTGAACGTGGTGCACAGGGCGTTGACTGCCGCGAATCCGGTGAGCGCCCAAAACGCAAATGTCGCCAGGTGAAGAAGAATCATGCGAACATTGGGAAGCTGGGCCGCGGGTGGCGCGTCATTGGGGAAGGACGGGCAGCAAACTACGCAAACACCGTCGCGAGGTCAACTTTGGCAACAATCGGGCCGGCAACTCAACGTCCATGTTGACTGGTCAAATCGTTCAGATTCTTCATTGCACCCACCTCCAAGTCCCCGAATGCTATTGGTTCGCTGGTCCGGCTTTGCTAAACGGAAGCATGCTGATGGAGTGCGTCCATACCAAGGCGAGCGATCGGCGATCGCCTGGGCTCGATCATTGGGCTGTCAAATATAAAACAAACTTCTTTGCCGCCGACCATGCGGTAAGAATCGTTGACGGACGAATGAATGTCCTGTCGAGGCAAGGAACGACCGCTTGAGTCACCCCGCTAAAAATCACTCGCTGTCTTCCCGTCTCCTGATTGGCATGCTTGCCGTTGGCTGCCTGCTTTTCGCAGCGATCGGATTGCGTCTGTTCAGCCAACGCAACGAGTTGCCGGAACTACGTACCGTGGATGTCGAACGCCGTGACCTTGTGATCACCGTCGGCACCACAGGGACCATTGAACCAGACGAAGTCGTCCAAGTGGGCCCCGACGTCGCGGGGAAGATTGTTCGCTTTGGAATCGACTCCCGCGATCCAAACAAACCCCTTGGTGTCGGTTCGCGAGTCGCCAAGGGCACCGTGCTCTTCCAACTGGATACCCAGCAATACGAGATTGGTTTGGAAAAGGCCCATGCCGCCTATCGCTTGGCGGCTGCCGATTTGGTTCGCTTGGAGGCACAGCATCAACAATCTCAACGAAACCTCGATCGAGCCAATCGCCTGCGTTCGACCAACTCACAAAGCGTCTACGACGAGATCGTCACCGCCAATGAAATGGCCACCGCCATGCTCGCGGTTGGGCAAGCCAAGTTGGAGGAAGCCGAAGCAGAGGTTCATCACGCCCAGGTGAGCCTGGAAAACACAAACATTCGCTCCCCCATCGACGGCATCGTGATCGATCGACGAGCCAACCTGGGACAGTATGTCAGCGTCGGTCACCCGGGGCTCTTTCTGCTGGCCAAGGACCTGGACCAAATGCAAATCCGGGCGTCCGTGAGTGAGAGCGACATCGGCAAAGTGAAACAAGGCCAACCCGTCACCTTCGCCGTTGACGCCCATCGCGATCAAGTGATGACGGGCCATGTGAAAGAGATCTTGCTCAACGCCCGGATGCACGGCAACTTCGTGACCTACGACGTGATCGTGGCGATTGACCCAACCGACCTGAACCTCTTGCCGCACATGACCACGGACGTTGAATTTGAAATCACCAAGCGTGAACAAGCATGGCTGGTGCCGACCGGCGCCCTCCAGTGGTGGCCGGAATCCGAACAGATGGAACAGTCCATCGCCACCGATTTGATCTCACCCAGCGACGATTCCAACGGTCCCGGCCAAGGAGACACCGCCTACGTTTGGGTCCCCGCTGAAGACGGAAAAGTTCGCCCGATTTCGGTTCTCGTGGGCATCGACGACGGTGTGCAGACCGAAGTGATCGGAACCGGATTGGCCCCCGATTCACCGGTCGTGGTTGGCGAAGTCAAACGCACCACGCTGGCCAGAATCATTCCGAAAGTGAAAACGCTTCGGTAAGTATGTGAGCCGCTTGGCGTTAGCCACGGTTCCCTCGCGCAACCAAGTCTCATGCTGGCCTGCTGAATGTTTGGGCTTGTGGCGGCCATGCGTTTGCGCAAGTTTTCATCCCGGTAGGGATGTCAGCTGGTAGCCGTCGGTTGCGATAGCGCACCTGCGGTCAGCGGTCGCTCACGATCACCGACCCCGGAGGGTGTCGTAGCGATCGATCTGCGACACCCTCCGGGGTCGAATGGATGGTCGCATTTGAGATCCGGGGGTGATCGCTATCGCTCAAACCCCCGGCTACTTTCTGAAATCCCTACCGGGATGAAGAAAGACAGAAGCCGGAAGAAAAATTGCGTTCGCTATCAGATCGCCAATACCAAACGTTTCGCAGTCCAGGCAGCGCCCAAACGGCTCACGTGGTTGTTCCTTAACCTCCCTGCCAACCGGCTTCGACGCATCGCTGGATCGCAGGCGTCCGCCACACGTGTCAACGGAACGTGCCAGATTGTGGTGGCACATTTCGCTGCGTTGCGGATGGGCTGGCGATCCGAGTGCCAGTCACATTGTTGTCGAGGTTTTCAGGTCGGGCGAACACCGAAGCGGAGTTCAACGCGAAGCGACATTCATCGATCGTCGGCTGACCAAAGCCCACTCCCATCGCTTGCAGCAATGTGCCTCGAGCGTGGTGAACCTTGATAAACGCCAAGTTGTAGTCGACCAAACTGCGTTGGAATTCGGTCTCCGCCTTGGTCGCTCGGATCTGAGCTTCCAACACGTCTTCCACTTGGATGTCGCCCTCGGCATGCCGTTGCGATTGAGCAGCCAATCGAATCTGTGACGCTTCCTGGCTCTTTGCCATCGAGTTCATGGTGCCATACGCACGATCCAGATCGATGAACGTGGTGCGAAGCTGCGCCGAGATCTGCCGGCGTTGTTCCTCTGCAATCGCTCGCTCGCGCTGCAGTTGAAGCTGGGCATGTCGCACCGCAGCGTTCTCTCGGCGGTTCGCCACCGGCCGACTGTAGTCGACCCCCACCTGCCAACCTTGCAACGCACTGCCAAACAGTTCAGTGTCATTGGTTGGGTCGTCAGCCAGTCGTCGATACTGTCCGATGAAATCCAGTTGGGGTCGTTGCAAGTTCTTCGCGGCTTTGATTTCGAGAACACGCTTGGCGATGACCGCCTGTTGTTTCCGAAGCTCGATTCGGCTGCCTTGTGCCAACGCGTCGCTTTCGCGCCAATCAAACCGAATGGGTGCCTGCAGTGGAGGCCCGATGGGTTGAATCAACCGGTCATCGCAAGCCGGAAGCGCGAGCAACGTCCGCAGTTGGAACTCAACGTTGTAGACGCCCGTTTGCCCTGGAATCGTGCCGCAGATTGCGTTGCGAACAGCGGCCTCGGCAGAATAGAACTGCTGCCTCGCCAAGGCTTCCACGTCAGGCGGACTGACTCGTTGTTCAACACGTTGCTGCTCCAATCGCCACGCTTGGCGAGTGTTTTCCATCGCCGCCCGCTTGGCCGCTAAATCTTGGTAGGCGAAGAACAACTCCCAATAGACGATCGAGACATCACGCACCAATTCAGAAACAGCCTGCTCCACTTCGAGGCTGACCTGCTGATGTTCAATCTGGGCAATCCGAATGCCTCGGTACACCCCAGGTTTCGCCAACGGGCCAGCGATCTCGTTGATCTCGGTTCCCGATCCTCGCATCAGCGGATGCCGAACTTCGGCTCCATAAGCCGCATACAGCCCGCCGGCCAGATCCTCGTCATAGCCACCGATGCTGCCGATCGACACCTGCGTTCCCGAATGCAGGATGCGGCCAACACCCAACCTCGCCAGCGTCTCGGGTTGAGAAAAGACGCCAAATTGGCCGTTTGAGAACGCGGAATTGACTGAGTTGCCATCGCCGTTCCAAACAAAGCTCGATTGGAACTGGGCATCAAAGGCGGACAGGCTCGCGTCGAGCCCCAAATTCGGATCGTTGCGAAGCACCGCCGGATCCAATGTGGTTCGCACCATGTCCGGGTACGACAACACTCGGCCGCCTTGGTCCCGAATGACTTGGCTGTTCCCGAGCGCCAACTGAATCGCTTCGTCCAACGACAAATGCCAAGGCGTCAGCTGATCAAACTCGTCAGCTGTGGGCGGCGATCGCTGCCCCACGGATTCGAAATGCGAAACCGTCGCGATTTCAGATGGCAGGTTTGGCTGCTCAGCGGCAGCTTCCCCAACCGGCTTCTCAAGCGAAATCGCAGACCAATCCGATGCCGTCATCCCTGATTGTTGCGGCGCACGCGGGACCGCCGTCCGGCATCCCGGGAAGCTGGTGGTCACCACTGCGATCAGCATCAGAGCAATCGCTTGGTGAGTCAATTCGAATGATCGCAAAGTACGCATTCGTGGTTCGCAACGTCCTCGGATGCATGCTTTGGGATGATTGGACCTGAACGTTTATCGGAGTTGTAGGCCAGCCCTAACAGCAATACCGGCATCTCCCAAACGAACCACCTAACCCGCAAAGTCGCCTGGCCACAGGACGCTTCCTCGGACGACGCAGGCAAAAAGTATCTGCCAACGCCCCCGCTTTGCTCGTCGATCTTACCGGGCAATCCTAATAGGGAATCCTCTTAAGGAATCACAGCGATCGAGTCTCCGGCATGGGCTCGGAATACGACGTATGCGGTCCTCGTTGGATCTTGTTCCCGCGAATGTGATAGACGATGCCACGCCACTTCACGCTCGTCGTCAAGAAACACTTGCAAAACCAAAACGGCGAGACGATCTGGCTGACGACAATCCAAAACGGCAGTTTCACGAGCGACGCCCCGGTCAATCCATTCGTTGCGGTCCCGCCGTGAGATCCGCTTCGATGAAAGCTGGTTTCACACATCAACACCAGCACCACATTCGAAATCTCGAAAGCCAGAAATGCAAAGAAGGCGACCCACACCGAGTCCAAGTCCGATTGCAGCCATCCCACGATCGCAACCACCGCCGCTAGAAACGGAATGGCCGACGAGATGATGCCGTAGCCAACCGTCGCCGGCCAACTCGAATGATAAAGCTTCGCAGTCAACAATTGCCGCGGCACCCAGTTCATCAAATCGGCGAAGGTGCACGTTTCCCGGTTCACGACCATCACATTGGGAACAAAGACCTGTCGATAACCGTGGCGGCGCAAGACTCGATCGAGCATCGTGTCTTCGCAGAATGCGTGCGACCATTTCTTCAGCAAACCGGCTTCGTCGATCACCTGCCGCCGAATGAGCAGGCTTCCGCCCCAGGCGATCCGAAAGACGATCATGTTGATGGCGGCGGGAATGTTCCAGAGGTATCGAACCAAGGATGCCCCGGTTGGATCCTGAGGTTGGTACCAACGATTGCCCGTTGTGACCGCCACCGTTGGGTCTTGAAGCGGTGCCGCAAGCTCGGCCAACCACGTTCGGTGGGGAACGGTGTCCGCATCACACAATGCGACAACCTCAAACGATGGATCCAGTTCTCGAATCACCTGAACAATCGCACCGCACTTCAGGCTGCATGTCTCCGGCGGATCATGCAAGACGCTGACCCGCACTCGATCGTCCGATTCAAAGTCGCCCAGAATGGCTCGCGAAGGATCCTCTTCGCTGTCCACGACCACATGCAACTGAAACTTTGGGTAATCCTGATCGAGCAAGTGTTGAAGGCACTGCCTCAAAAATGGATCCGCACCGCGGAGACACAGGATGATCGCGGCTTTGGGTGTGAAGCTCGGTTCAGACAACCGGGCCCGTCGTGACATCAGTACGACAAAGACCAGCGAAAAAGCAGCCTGAATCGCGACAATGACGAACACACCCCAACAAAAAGCGATGGCAATCGTCACGTGGGAGCATTCCTAGAAAAGTCGGTGCAGTTCAAAGACAGAGAGAGACGCCCCCAACATCCTCGCCCACCACCTTTCACGGAAGGTCAGTCGATCCACTGCCAACCACGATTCTGCAACGCTAACGCGGTTGCCCAATGCCACCACATCGGCGTGCCGCGAAACAAACGCGAGCTTCCCTATCGCTTTTCAGGGATTCCAGCGCCGGTTGCCTCCAGCCATTCCAACAGCCGCCCCTTCAAATTCAGAGCCACTTCTGGGTGGACTGCGGCCAGATCGTTGGTCTCACTCAGGTCTTTCTGCAAGTCGTACAGTTCGACCGAATCGTCGTCATGACGGAGAATGAGCTTGTATGGACCGCTTCGAATCGCCGAACCGGGTCGATTGTCTTTGTGAAATGCAAAGTGTGGGTAGTGGAAGTACAACGCATCCCGTTCCAGCTCGCCACCGCTGAACAACGGCCGCAATGATTCGCCATCGAGGGACTCACCACTGGCGAGACTCACCCCCGCGGCGTCCAAGATCGTCGCCGTCAGGTCCATGCTGACCACAGGAGTTTCGTTCACCGTCGCCGCTTCGGTCACGCCGGGCCAACGGACGATCAATGGCACCCGCAGTCCGCCCTCGAACAGATATCCCTTGCCTTCTCGCAGCGGTCGGTTGTCGGTCGCACCCGACCAACCACCGTTGTCACTGGTGAACACCACCAGGGTTTCGTCTGCGATTCCCAGTGAGTCCAACTCACGCAGCACACGTCCGACGCCACGATCAGTGGCTTCGATCTGACCACCATAAATGGGATTCTTCAGACCGGGACCTTCTTTGCCTTTGTAATGCTCGATCAGGTCCTCCGGTGCCTCGAACGGATAGTGAGGGTTGTAAGTCCACAGGCACACGAACATCGGCTGGTCTTTTTCGCGACGCATGAACGCAATCGTTTCATCCGCCAACCGATCGGTGAGATATTCGCCTTCCTTGCGAGGCGGCAACGCGGGAATGCGATAAGGATCAAAGTAAGTCGGTGGTCCACCCAGCCCGCAACCACCAACGTTCACATCAAAACCGTGCTCCGTCGGCCAGTACTTTTTGTCGCCGCCCAGATGCCATTTGCCAAAGAAACCGGTGGTGTACCCTGCCGCTTTCAATCGCTCCGCCATGGTCGTGGTCTCGTGCGGCAGTTCATGATTGGTCGGCGGAGGTTGAATCAGACGATCTTCCGGCCAGAAAGATTTGCTATCCGCCCCATGTTGGGTGATATGCAATCTCGCGGGTGCCAAGCCCGTCATCAAGGACGCGCGTGTCGGAGTGCAAACCGTGGATCCGGCGTAGGCATTGTCGAAACGCACCCCCGCTTCTGCCAACGCATCGATGTTTGGCGTCCGCAACACCTCGTTGCCCTGGCAGTGCAAATCCTTCCATCCCATGTCATCCGCCATGATGAACAGGATGTGTGGTTGCTCCGCTGTCGCGGTTGAAACCAAGCAGGCGTTCCAGCAAAACGCCAACAGCAACCCCACCCATAAACGAATCGTTCGAATCTCACTCATGTTTGTCGTTCTCATGATCAGGGTTTCCCGGCAGTGATTGGCCAATCATCGGTTCGAAACGAGGAAGCCGGCAGGCCATCTTGGTTTGACAAATTGGGCATGTCGCCGCTGCCCCAGCCGTACCGAACGGCAACCGGCTTCGCGACCGCATCACTGTGAACCACGATGCTGTCCCCGTCGATCTCAGCGTTGGCCGCGACGAACGTTTGATCGGCCCCGGCGATGACAAAATGACTCGGTGCCTTTCCGTCCGTCGTGGTCAGCCCACCGCCAACATGTTTGAAGTGCAGACGAATGGATGCACCTTCAACTTCAGAACGCTGAAAGAGCGGTCCTGAATCCACCAAATCTCGACGACCGTAATCACGTGCCAATGCCAATCCAGCCAGTCGCTCCCCCACAGGTTTCTTGTTCTTCGGGTGGATGTTGGTCGGGTCACCAATGTCCATCGTGACCACCATTCCGGTGTTGGGTTCCGACAAAGACATCGTCTGGGCCTCCCTCAGAAAGGCAGCACTGGTCGGTTCCTGCTTGTAAGCGAAGGGAGCGATCTGCACAAAGTAAAACGGAAAGTCCCCGGTCCCCCAACGGCTTCGCCAATCACGGATCAGTGCAGGGAACAGGGTCCGGTATTGTTCAGGTTGCTTGACATTGGATTCGCCCTGGTACCAGATCACACCGCGAAACGAGAACGGGATCAACGGCCGAATCATGCTGTTGTACAACACACTTGGGTTCTGTTGATTCAGACCCCGCGGTGTTTTTTGACCACGCCGAAACGTGGTTCCGACTTCGTCCGCTAACTTGGCGTTGGTCGCGAATGATTCATTGAATTCGGGAAAGCTTTCTTTCAATACTTCAGGACTGATCCACGCTTCCGCCGATGAACCACCCCAGTTGGTCGAGATCAATCCAATTGGCACGTCCAGCTCTTGATGCAAACGCGAGCCGAAGAAATAGCCCACCGCACTGAAGTTCAAAACCGTCTGTGGACTGCAAGTGGTCCACTTCGCTTGGACATCGTCTTGTCCTTCCAAAGCCAACATCTGAGGCACATCGCAAAAACGAATCTGCGGGTACTTGGCTCGGACAACATCCTCTTGGAAATGATCCACACCAAAGCCACGCATCTTCCACTGCATGTTTGACTGGCCGGAACAAATCCACACTTCTCCCACCAACACATCGTTCAGTTGCAGCGTTTGATCACCGCTGGTGATGCGAACCTGAAACGGGCCGCCCGCGGAAGGTGTTTTGATTTTGGCTTTCCACTTCCCCTCGGAATCAGCGATGACCTGAACCGTGTCGTTCGACCACGACGGGGTCACCAAAACGGTCGCTCCCGTATCTGCCGTTCCCCAAATCGGAGCGTTGGTTGCTTGCTGCAACACCATCCGATCACTGAACATCCCCGACAATTGCAACGCCGTCCGCGGGGAGGTTTCCACTTGGGCGACCACCGCCGTGGAAGCGAGGATCAGCCAGAACGGCAAGGCAGCAGACAGGACACGAAGCATAGCGACTCAGCAATCAATCATTGGGCGGTCAAGGGAACGCAAGGTCCAAGGATTATCATTCAACGGACAATGAAAGCAAAGCGCGGCTGCGACCACTGCGATGAACTCATGCACGGAATCGCTTGGGTTTCAATCGGAAGGCGTGTGAAAACCCGCCTTTATCCCCACGCAACGATTCTCGACACCCCTGCGATGATGCAAGCGGGGGACTACCATGTGGCCTGCCATTTTTTTCAGTTTCTCATCCGCATCCTCCGAAGTCAGCCATGAATTCCCCATCGCTCATTCGCGCCATCGCAGCGTTTTTCCTGGCGGTTCCATTGTCAACTTCGCTGGCGTTCTCGGCTGACACCGCATCGCCCAACATCATTTTGTTGATGAGCGACGACCAAGGGTGGGGCGATGTCGGCTTCAACGGCAACGATGCTGTGAAGACGCCTCACCTCGATGCGATGGCTGCCGACGGGGTTCGATTCGATCGTTTCTACGCTGCCGCGCCACTTTGCTCCCCGACTCGCGGAAGTTGCCTCACCGGTCGCTACCCGTTTCGCTTTGGCATCCTGGCGGCTCACACCGGTGGCATGCGAGTCGGCGAAATAACCATTGCTGAAATGCTGAAGAAAAGGGGTTACGCGACTGGCTTGTTCGGCAAGTGGCACATCGGCTGGGTGAAGCCCGATGAAGTTGGCACGCGAGGTTTTTACTCCCCTCCGTCGCATCATGGTTTCGATGAGTACTTCGCCACGACCAGTGCGGTGCCGACTTGGGACCCAACCATCACGCCCGAAGATTGGGACAGTTGGGGCAACAAGCCAGGCGAACCATGGAAAGGTGGCTTCCCCTACATTCACAATGGCGTCGAAGCCAAAGAGAATTTGTCGGGAGACGACAGTCGCATCATCATGGATCGTGTGATCCCGTTTGTGGAAGCCAACCAATCCCAACCGTTCCTGGCGACGGTTTGGTTCCACGCACCTCATGAACCGGTGGTCGCTGGCGAAGAGTTCCAAAAGCTGTACCCCAAAGCCGGCAGCAAGCGAAAGAACTACTACGGTTGCATCACGGCCATGGACCAACAAATCGGTCGACTCCGAACCAAACTCCGTGAGCTTGGCATCGAGAAGAACACGGTGATCTTCTTCTGCAGTGACAATGGCCCGTCGGACGGATTGACGAAGAAGAAGGTCGCGTCCGCCGGACCTTTCAAAGGGCACAAACACACGATGTATGAAGGCGGCCTGCTTGTTCCCGCCTGTGCGGAGTGGCCCGGGACGATTCCTGCTGGCACCTCCACCGACGTGCGATGCAGCACCGTCGATTTTCTGCCAACCGTGGCATCGATCGTGGGTGATTCGATGGCGACCCAAGCCAATCGCCCCATCGATGGCATCGACTTGATGCCCGTGATTCGCGGCGACGTCGATGCTCGAGACCGAAGCCTGTTCTTTGGCTATCGCAGGTTGCATCAAGGAGTCGACGGCAAAGCGATCATCTCAGGCGATTGGAAACTGCTTCAAGAAGCCAAGAAAGACGGACGGGTGCGTCTGTACGATCTCGCCCAAGACCCGTTTGAGAAAAACGATTTGTCCGCCGAACTGCCAGAACAAACCGAGCGACTTCGCAACCAGTTGGAAGAACTGGAGGCAAGTTGCCAACGCAGTCGCGATGGTGCTGACTATCGGTACTGAACCGCGGCCATGCGGTTTGTTGTCGGGACCCAACCTCTGTCTGTGGGCGGAGCCCCCACCACACCTCCCCAACCAAGAGAACACGAGATGGGCAAGACTCTTTTCACAACAATGCATGGCGTGGCATTGGCTTGCGCCCTGATGGTGTTTCCATCTGCCGTCGGCGCAGCGGACGAACACGACATCTATCTGCTTGCCGGACAATCCAACATGGACGGTCGGGGACTCGCGAGTGATTTATCGGAAGAGCAAGCGAAACCGGTCGATGACGCCATCATCTTTTATCGCAGTGTGCCTCGCTTCAGCGACGGTTGGAAACCACTCGGCCCCGGATTCAGTGTGCCGCCGAAATACAAAGGTGACCTTCCCTCACCAACGTTTGGTCCCGAACTCGGGTTTGCTCGTTCGATGCGACAGACCCACCCTGACCGGAAACTGGCCCTGATCAAAGGTTCCAAGGGCGGCACCAGCCTGCGCGCCGACTGGAAGCCCGGTGTGCAGGGAGATCCCAGCAGCCAGGGACCTCGGTATCGCGACTTCATCGAAACCATTCGGATGGCAACGAAGGAACTGGAACAAAGAGGCGATCGATTCGCGATTCGTGGACTGCTTTGGCACCAAGGCGAATCGGATTCCAAATCGAGCACGGAGGTCTATCAACGCCGACTGGAAGAACTGATCGTTCGCATTCGAGAAGACGTCGGCGTTCCCGAACTGCCGGTGGTTGTCGGCGAGGTCTTTGACAACGGCAAACGCGACAGTGTCCGCGCGGCGATTCAAGCGGTCGCCGCCAGCAGCTCCACCGTCGGACTGGTTTCGTCAGAAGGCACGGAAACATCGGATCCTGGAACTCACTTCGACGCCCCCAGTCAATTGCTGCTGGGAGAACGTTACGCCACTGCGATGAGCGAGCTTCCCATCCCCGAGCCTGGCAAGATGCCAGCGATCTCAGCACAAAGCCGCAGCGACAAACCCAACGTGCTGTTCATCACCGTTGATGATTTGAACGACTGGGTCGGCTGCCTGGGAGGCAACCCGGACGCGCAAACCCCCAACCTCGATCGGCTGGCACAACAAAGCGTCTTGTTCAACAACGCCCACTGCCAGGTGGCCCTGTGTTACGCGTCACGAGCCTCGTTCATGACCGGCATGTATGCGTCCCAAACGGGGATCTACAACAACTCGTCCAAGTCAGCCAACGAGTCCTATCACCGGGCGAAACACTTGCCCGTTTGGTTTGGCGAGCACGGGTATCGAACGATGTGCATGGGCAAGATCTACCACAACGATCACGGCAAGAAGGCCTACTGGGATGAGATCGGCCCCAAGACTCTCCGCTGGGGACCGGAACCACCAAACGGTCGACAATTTGCTAAACGATTCGGCAAAGATGCGCAAGACTCACTGGCTTGGGCCGCACTCGACATCGAAAAAGGTGGCATGCCTGACGAACAGATCGCTGCCTGGGGAATTGAGAAACTCAGCGATGAATATGACCAACCGTTTTTTCTGTCGCTGGGTTTCTACAAACCGCACACCCCGATGACGGCCCCGAAGCGATACTTCGATCAGTTCGATCGAGACAGCCTGACATTGCCGGAGGTACTGGAAAACGATCTGGATGATGTGCCAGAAATGGGTCGCCGATGGGTGCTCGATCGCAGCAAACTGATTGCCGAAGATGCCGTCCGCCAATACAGCCCAACCTACCGACGAGAACTCGTGCACGCTTACCATGCCTGCGTGGCCTTGATTGATGACTGCATCGGTCAAGTGCTGGAGCATTTGGACAACAGCCCCTACGCGGACAACACGATCGTGGTCCTGTGCTCCGATCACGGCTGGCACTTAGGAGAAAAGCATCACTGGCGAAAATGGATGCCCTGGGAAGAATCCACCCGCAGTTTGCTGATCGTGCGAACGCCCAACGCGGCCGGCAATGGAAACGTCAGTGAACGAACCGTGGGACTGATCGACATCTACCCCACCCTTGCAGACCTCTGTGACCTAACGCCTCCAAGCGATTTACAAGGCTTGAGTTTCCAACACCTGCTGGAAAATCCCCAAGCGGCATGGGACCGCCCCGCACTCACCTCCACCAAAGCCGGCAACCACACGGTTCGCTCGCAGCGTTGGCGTTACATTCGCTATGCAGATGGTTCAGAAGAACTTTACGATCACGACAACGATCCCCATGAATGGCACAACCTCGCGGGTGATCCGTCCCTGGACGCGATCAAGAAGCAGCATGCGGAATGGATGGACCGGCTTAACCAGGTGGACTGAGTCATTTGCTCTCCAGCAATGGGCATGACGGTTTTGCGTCTCCGCCTTCTGCAACGTCTCCCGGTCCACCACCCAACACGTTGGTGTTTGTGGCAACAGACAACCAAAGCGAATCGAGGTTCGCAAACGAATGGTTGATCGCCAGCAATGCGGGTGTTTCATCGGCATCCAACAACAGCTCAATCGCCGCTGGCAAGTACTAGCCGGCTGAGTGAACGCCGTGCACTTCACTACAGATCGTATCGTTGGCACGATGAACGGCATGTGCAGTCAATGCGTCATCCACCATCGGATCAGGCCAAAGAACCTGGAAAAGTCTTTCGCAGGTGATTGGCGAGCAGTCGGACGGGTGGTTGCCGAAGCTGCCTTCCAGCCCAAGAATTCATCTTGATGACAGTGTCAGCCTCTCTGATATCCCCTCTGACAAAGAAATTGCAGATGGCGAAACCTCGCCCCATTGAACTGGAAGCAATCCGCCGCCTCCCTCCCCGACTGACAAGCAGGCCACTGGCGGATTCCGATCAGGTGCCTTCAGTCCGGTGAGCGATCACCGCGGCAATTGGTAGACTGAGCCACCGGCAACCCCTGCAACCGTCCGCCTCAGGCGTGGTTGTGACCTCATCAGCGGCACGGCAAACCTTTGATCCAACGCAGCGTCTACATCGGCACCAATGGCAACGCGACCGGAAAACGCATGGTCGCCCTGGGCATGATGGAACTGGCCGCCCGACGATTTGGTCGAGTGGCTTTCTTTCGTCCAGTCGTTCATTTCGGCCCCGACGAGGACCAGAGCATTCGCATGATGCGATCCCGATACGGGCTCGTCACTCCGGCCGACGAAATGTTTGGTGTCACGCGTGCGCAGGCCAGACAAATGCTAGCCGACGACCGCTACAGCAGCCTGATCCAGCTCATTCAACAACGATTCAAAACACTCGAAGCGAAGGCCGACTTTGTCGTCGTTGAAGGCACCAGCTACCAGGGACTTGCACCGGAACTGGAGTTCGAACTGAACGCGGACATCGCCGCCAACATCGGCTCCCGTGTTCTGTCCGTTTACGCGATGGGAAATCGCTCGGTCGATGAGTGCGTGCAATCCGTGCTGATTGGGAACGAGAGCTTTGTGGACCGAGGCGCACAATTGATCGCGACCATCATCAACAAAGTCCCCGACGATCAATCGACGGCCCTGCACGCGGCCATCAAGACCTCCAAACTGGATTCCAAAGCACCTCTGTACTTTCTTCCGGATGAACCGTTGCTGCGCCAACCAACGGTTCGCGAAATTCAGTTCGGCATCGGCGCCAAACTGGTTTCTGGCGATGAGTCCTCCCTGGACCGAGAAGTCGCGGTTCTCAAAGTTGCAGCGATGCAACTGCCAGGTTTCCTGGAACGACTGTCCAACGCCGCGCTCGTGATGACCCCCGGTGACCGCAGCGACATCCTGGTCGGCTGCGTGCTGGCATGCTCGCAACCCGACGGACCATCACCAGCGGCAGTCGTGCTGACCGGCGGCATCCTGCCACCGCCCTCCATCCGCCGCCTGGTCGAAAACGCCAACGCGTTGCCGATCCTGGTCGCCAACGAAGACACCTACACGGTCGCCTCCAAAGCCGCGGAGGTTCGCGCTGAAATTGGAGATCATTCCCCGCGAAAAATTGAATCCGCGATTGGAGTCTTCGAACGTCACGTCGACACAGACTCACTTGCCGATCGACTGCAAGCTCCCGTGGTCCCACGAATCACACCGATGCTGTTTGAACACTCGCTGATCCAGCGAGCAAGACAGCAACGCGTCAAAATCGTGTTGCCCGAAGCGACGGAACCGCGAATCCTGCAGGCCGTCGATGTGTTGCGGCGTCGCGATGTGACCGACTTGATTCTGCTCGGCGACCCGAACCTGATCGCGGCTGCGGCGGCACGTGCCGGCGTCATGCTTCCCAACGATGGGCTCGAAATCATTGATCCCGCGACCAGCCCGCTCAGGGAATCGTTCGCCAGCGAATACTATCAACTCCGAAAACACAAAGGTGTCACCACCGACATCGCTCACGACCGGATGATCGATGTCACCTATTTCGGCACCATGCTGGTGCACCGGGGTTTGGCCGGAGGCCTGGTTTCCGGTGCGATTCACACCACCGCCAACACCATTCGCCCGGCGTTTGAATTCATTCGTACGCGTCCCGATGTGAAGGTGGTCAGCAGTGTGTTTCTGATGTGTTTGAAGAAAGGGGTCCTCGTTTATGGTGACTGCGCCGTGATCCCCAATCCCACCGCTGAACAACTCACTGAAATTGCAATCAGCAGTGCCGAGACCGCGATTCAGTTCGGCATCGATCCGAAGATCGCCATGCTGTCCTACTCCACTGGCGAAAGCGGGCACGGCGAAGATGTCGAAAAAGTCCGTGAAGCGACGGCGATGGTTCGCAAACGACGGCCCGACTTGTTGGTCGAAGGACCACTGCAATACGACGCCGCGGTCGACCCCGATGTCGCCGCGACCAAGCTGCCCGGCAACCCGGTCGCGGGACAAGCCACCGTGTTGGTCTTTCCCGATCTGAACACCGGCAACAACTTGTACAAAGCCGTTCAGCGATCCGCCGGCGCAATCGCAATTGGGCCCGTCTTGCAGGGGTTGAACAAGCCCGTCAACGATCTGTCGCGTGGATGCACCGTGACCGACATCGTCAACACCGTGGCGATCACCGCCATCCAAGCCCAAACGGTGGCGCCATGAATGTCCTGGTCTTCAATGTTGGCAGCACGACGCTGAAGTACGCGTGCATTGACGCCGAAACGGAGGAAGTCACCACATCGGGGTTGGTCGATCGAATTGGACAACCCGGCGGTGATGCGATCAATCACGTCGTGGCCGCCAAGATCGCCATCGACGAAGTCGGATTGAACAACGTTTGCGTGATCGGGCACCGAATCGTGCAGGGCGGCGACCTGTTCCTGGGGCCGACCCTCGTCACGCCAGACGTTTTGAGCCGCCTTCGCACCCTGGACACCTTGGCCCCACTGCACAACCCCGCTGCCCGTTCGGTGGTGGAGGGATTGGTCGAAATCGGAACACCCCAAGCCCTGGTTTTCGACACGTCTTACTTCGCAACACTTTCCCCCGCCGCGTATCGCTACGCTGTCCCCGAAGACTGGTATCAGAAGCACGCCGTCCGTCGTTACGGTTTTCATGGGACGTCGCACCAGTACGTCACTCAAAAAGCGATCCAGTTCATTGGTGGCAACGATGAATCTCGCATCATCTCTCTGCATCTCGGTGGCGGGGCCAGTGCAACCGCATCGATCGGAGGTCGCGCCGTGGACACCTCGATGGGAATGACACCACTGGAAGGACTGGTGATGGCGACGCGCTCAGGCGATTTGGATCCCGCGATTGTGCTGCACATGACCGAGCACGCCGGGCTCGAACCGAGCGAGGTTCGAAACGCACTCAATCGCAAAAGCGGCCTGCTCGGCCTGTGCGGCGATCAAGACATGCGGACGGTGCTCGACCGTCGGCAAACTGGCGATCCAGCCGCGACACTGGCGATTGACATTTACGTTCGCCGAATCATCAAAACGATCGGCAGCTACATCGCCATCCTGGGCGGCTTGGATGCGTTGGTCTTCACTGCCGGTGTCGGCCAGCATTCCCCCGAGATCCGCGGGCTGGTTTGCCAGTCGCTCCAGCACTTTGGGATCGCGTTGTCGGAACAAAAGAACCGAGCGTGCTGCGAAGAAACCGTGGACATTTCAGCGTCTGGTGCCCGGGTTCACACCCTGGTGGTCGACACCAACGAAGAACTGGCCATCGCAAGACTCGTTCGCAACACAACATCAGCGTGACGAGCCGCGCGTCCGGCGTGGCAACCTAGTCGACCTAAAGTTTATCCCCTTCGCGGCGACCGCCACCATGGTCGCTCGGACGGCTCACGATGTTGTTCAAATAGCTCTCGTCTTGGATGAGCTTGCCCGCCAGAACATCCTCTTCCGTGATCTTTGACAAAAAGATCGTGTGCTGGCCGATCGTGCCGCGTCCTTGATCGTAGACGATGTAGATGGCCCCATCTTTTCCAATCGCCGCCGACGGATAGCTGATCTGACCGTCGTCACACAAAAGCAATTTGTGCGGGAAGGTTTTGCCACCGTCCTCACTGAGATAGGCGGTCATTCGGGTGCGCGCGGTCTTGTGCTTTTGGAGCTCGCGTTCTTCACCGTTCTCGTCGGTGAAGTGATAGGTTCTCCGGCCGGCTTCTTCCTTTATCTGGACGTCGTTGGCGACCAACAGAACTCTTCCCGATGGAAGTGTTTTGAGAATGCACTTCGTATTGATCGAGAACTGCATGGGGAAGTAGCCGCCCAGTTCCCAAGTCTTGCCGCCATCATAGGACTCGGCAAACTTCTGACCTTTCTTGGCACGGTAGAAGGTGAACAGGCTGCCGTCTTTCCGGAGGATGGGCATCTGCTCCGCAAACACCGCGTCATTGTCGACGGGAAGTTCGGAAACGAACAACGGCTTGCCATCGACGCCTTCTTTCAAGAAACGAATTCGGACCTTGTCTCGAACGCCGACCAACTTGAAGTCGTCCATCGAGCGCAGAATCGTGCCGTCTGGAAAAACCAATGGCTTCATGACGGAGATGTTTTTGTTCCCCAGCAACCGAGGCTCACTCCATGCGGTGTACTCGTTTTCAGGATCGAGCATGGTGAACTCCCACGCCGAAGTGGCAAATTCGTCTTGCCCTTTGAAATCGATGTTGCGAAGGCCGATGAAACGAACATTGCCGTTCGAGTCCTTCCACAGCATCGGGTCAGACGCTCCTCCGCCGAGGAGCTCACTGGGGTCGAACACAAAGACTTCTTTCCAAGTCTTCCCACCGTCGGCGGAAGTCGAGATGACCGAGAATTGGTCGTGATGAAAGGGCGCTCGTTCCGCTTGGACGTTGGATCCAAACCAAGTCGCCCAGAGCCTGCCGCCATCGGAAATTTCAACCTGCGGACAACCTTGAAAGACTCTGAGATTGATGCGGTGCTTGTGATAGGGCGGCTGCCCGTCGTGATTGATCTTGGTCAGAGTCGGTGGCGTCTTCCCTGTGATCCCATAAGGGAATTTCTGCGACACATGATCGGGTGCAGGCATGCTGGTGTCGCCCAAGACCGAGCCGGGGTCCACTGTTTGGGCGTGCAGTGTGCCAGTGTTCAAAAAATGACACGGCAACAGATTGAGAATGAGGCCGCAAGCCAACAGGCAGGCGCTCGCATGGCGAACAAACGGAACGGAGGTGGGCATGGGTTTCCTTTGCTGTGATTCCTGACAGTCGACGGGTGGGAAGTCGGGAGAGGCTGGTCCAGGAACCGTGGGGGTGGCCCACATTCTGATACATCGCCCCCTGAAAACAACCCGATTCGGACCGTTCAGCATTCCGCCCATTGCCGGCAGCACCCCAGCCAGGCCCCCATCGCCATTCAGCTCCGACGTGCTTGATCCCAAACGCTGCCGGTCTTCTTGGGGACGTCCGTGGGCTCGGCTTGCTTCTTGCCCTTTCGCTCGTCATAGCTGATCGAGTCCAGGTACAGACGCTCCACTTTGGCGCGAGCCCACTCTGTTTTGCGAAGAAACTTCAGACTGCTGTTGATACTTGGGTCGTACGTGAAGCAGTCGATCCGAATTCGCTCTCCCAACCGCTCCCAGCCATACTCGTCGACCAAGTATTCCACCATCGCTTTCAGCGTGACGCCATGCAGCGGATTGTTGGGCTGCGTCCCTTTCGACACAGGCGCACTGTCAGACTCGGCCAAACGGTTGGAATCGGGCGAACCATTTGATTCGGGCGGATTGGGCAGAGGATCATTCATGGTCCCCAAAAGATATCGGAGAAACCGCTGCCCGCAATGACTCCCGGTCGTTTTGTCGGCTCGGTCGATCCTCCGTATCCCCTCTTGGCTACGGCGAAGCAAACACATGAAATGGCTTCGAAACGCTGCCATTTCCAGCGTTGATTCAATCGGTTCGCATCCGTCAGCCGATCCGCACAGAGGTCATCGTGATGGATCCCGATCAGGCCTTCATGAATCGCTGACAGAATGCGTCGTCATGTCGGCGGCCGCTGCGATCGACATCTGCCCATATTACGACCGGTCAGCTGGACTTTAAATATCCAAATCACCATACTTCTAGTCAGATCGTCCAAAGTTAGGCGATGTGAGCAACTCAGCCATTCCCAAGCGAGGGGCAAAGCCAATGGACGTTCTTGCTTCTTCCAGAAGATGATATTCAATCGCTTGTCGACCAATTGGTTTCAGCACAACTGGTTTCTGTCTCCCACCCGAACCGCATGCTGTCGATCACGGAAGCCGGCACACGACTCCTCTCCAAACTCGACAGCCCCATCCTGGCCCTGCATCGTCGACAACTCTCTCACTTTTCCGAAGGCGAACTTGCTGAGTTCAACCGCCTGCTTGTCAAAGCCCGCAATCCCGCCGGCTAAGCAGCCGAAAAACGGCGACCTGGCCACGGCCTTGATGAGGCTTCGCGATCAACAGACCGCTACAATTTCTGAAATATCTTCGCCGCATCGACTCCATTTCAATCGGTAGCCAGGAGAAACTCGATGTCAAGAAGCGAACGACACCAAAAATTCATTGCCCTCCAAGAAAAGAATGTTGAAAAGGGACGACGGTACCTGATCGAGGAAGCTTACTGCAAACATCCCGATTCAGAGCTTCAAGTTTTGTACTGTGAGACCTTTCCGATTCCAGAACCACCCGAACCTGGTTTGAAGGGCATTCTAAGAAAGCTGAATCACCGCAGAACGACTCGCTGCCGCGAAACAAATCGGCAGGGTGAGCAGGGGCACATGGACAAAAAAACGATTGCGATGGCTCACCGATCCACGTGTGATTGAATCATTGCTCATTAGCGTGACTGGAATGAAGTCGATCTCTCTCTCATCGAGCCAAAACGTGATGTGGTTTCAACAATTGACGGGAATCAGCGAAGAATCCCCCGCCCAGGTTCGCCAACAACTTTCGATCGACGGTGACTGCATCGTCTGCTCCGATGGAAAACGGATTGCATTTGGCCGTCTCGAAACACCCAAGCTTTCAGAACTCCGACAAGCCGTTTTTGATTTGAAAGTCGAACCGCAGCACTCCACCCTAAATGAGATCGTCGGGGATGCTTGCGGACTGCACGCTCGACCTGCCAATGAGAACGCGATGTTCCAAGTCGCCTCGCAGTTCAATTTGCTGGAAATGACCAGCCCATCGGTAACACCCGAGCATGGGATTGAGATCTACGAGTCAGACCCCACTCAAGGCCCCGCGTGTGCGATCGCTTGCGGTGCGGGCACGATCTACCGCAACTACTTTGCTCCGGTTGGAAAATCAATCGGCCAAAGTGCGGCGGTTCAAATCGACTGTTCCAGTGACCTCGGCAAACGACTCGGCAATGTCGGCTGCCGATTGTGGGAGATGCAAAACGGCTACCTCTTCCCAACCAACGATGGGCTCAACGAAATCACCACCAAGCTTCATCAGGCCAGTGAGGACGAACTGAATGAGCTTCGCGGAGAACTGCGAATTGGCCTACAATGGCAAACCGAAGTCACGCTCCGCGGTGCCAAGCATCGAGTCAGCCAAGCGTATTGCTCAGCGTTGCCAGTCGCATACGACCGGCAATTCCCCAAGCGTTCAGCTGATCAATGGGCGAACTTCGCGAAGCTCGTGCTGGACGCGGCTTACGAAGCCACGCTAGCCGCTGCGGTGATCAACATGCAAAACTCCGGTAGCCGGGCCGTTTACCTGACGCTCCTGGGCGGAGGCGTTTTCGGGAACCAGGAGAAATGGATCCTCGCCGCGATCGAGCGAGCATTCCACCAACACAGCCGCCACGGCCTCGACATCCAAATCGTGTCTTACCGTCAATCCCATCCCGCCGTGGCGGAACTCGTCCGGCGAATCAACGCTTCCTCGATGTCAACCTAAAGTTCTCAGAGAGGGACAAAGACACTCCCCCGCGACTGCCTGTTCGCAATCGCCCGGCTGAATGGTGTCTCCGTGAGAAGTTTCACGATTTCGCGCTGCACCACCCCAACAACGGGGTCTTTCTAGAGAGTCACTTCGATTCTCAATCCCTGGAGCACCTCGTCTCGTGAACGCTCAATCCCCCGGCCATCGGATGCAATCGACACGATTGCCTTTGATCGCGTCCGTCGTCGTTCTGGCCTCCGCCTTCCTCTGCTCTGCCGTCGTACAGGCCGGCTACACCGTGCTCGGCGGAATGCCCGTCACGCAGGGGCAGATGCGAGTCGGCGAAAACGATTTCGAACAACTCAAAGCCAAACTGCCGGCACCCAGCCCCAGCTTCACGCTCAAGGAGACTCGGGTGGAAGCTGAGATCTCAGGGGTGCTGGCACGTGTTCGTGTCTCGCAAGTGTTCCAGAACCCGCATCCTGAACGGCTGGAAGCGTTGTACGTGTTCCCGCTGCCTGAGAACTGCGCCGTCGACGCCTATTCCTTTCAGATCGGCGAACGAGTGATCGTCGGCGAAGTCAAACGAAAAGAAGAAGCCCGGCAAGAATACGAACAAGCTCGCGACGAGGGTCGCAAAGCGGCACTGTTGGAACAAGAGCGAGCCAACGTGTTCTCTCAATCCGTTGCCAACATCCCAGCGAACAGCGAGGTGACCGTCCACATCGAATACGTGCACCCGCTGGAGATCGACGAAGATCGCTACGTCTTCCGTTTCCCCATGGTTGTTGGCCCGCGATACATCCCAGGAACCCCGGTCAGCCGTCCCAACGTGGGACGCGGTTGGGCAGCCGACACCGATCAAGTCCCCGACGCCTCGCGGATCACCCCCGATTCCCTTCCCGAAGGCATGCGAAACGGCAACGACGTGTTTGTGTCAGTCAAGATCGATGCCGCGATGCCGATTCAGCAAATCGTGCCAGTCACTCATGAGCTGAACATTCAACAAACCTCCGATACCCACGCTGCGATCACACTGAAGAACCAATCCACCATCGCAGACAAGGACTTCATCATCGAATATCGCTTGGCTGGTGATGACAGCACCCTGGCTTCACTAACCCATCGCGAATCCGACGCAGAAGATGGTTACGTGATGTTGGCGTTGCAACCCAAGTGGTCGATCGAACCAACCGAAATCATGCCTCGCGAAGTGATTTTGGTGTTGGACACCAGCGGATCGATGAACGGGCCCGCGATCAGCCAACTGCGTTTGTTCGCGGATCATGTGCTCGATCACCTGAACCCCAACGACGAATTCCGAGTTATCGCCTTCAGCAACCGTACGACCGCGTTCCAACCCAATGCAATCGCGGCAACCGACGCGAACATCCAATCCGCCAAGCAATTCGTTCGCGGTCTGCGTGCCAGCGGTGGAACCAACCTGTTGCCCGCACTCAAGTTGGCACTCGGCGGCGAGTCAGACGAATCCGCGCGTCCTCGCTACATGGTCCTGATGACCGATGCACTCGTCGGCAACGACCACTCGATCCTTCGTTATCTCCAACAACCCGAGTTCCAAGATGCTCGCGTGTTCCCCATCGCATTCGGAGCCGCACCCAATGACTACTTGATCAGCCGTGCGGCCGAGATGGGACGCGGGTTTTCAATGCAAGTCACCAACCAAGACAACACGCCGGAGATCGCTCGCCGGTTCCATGAACTGACCAGCCAACCTTACATGACCGACTTGCAAATCGATTGGGGAGGACTGGTTGTCAAAGACCAAGTTCCCTCGCGGCTTCCCGATCTGTACGCAGGCAAACCTCTGATCGTCTTGGGCCGTTACGACACACCAGCCACCGGCACGATCACGCTGAAGGGCAACGTCTCAGGCCAGCCTGTTCAGATGGGCATGGAGCTCGAACTTCCCAAACAAGAAGCCGAGCATGACTCGATCGGTCCGGTCTGGGCTCGCCAACGAATTCGGCAAATCTGGAACCGTGACGTGGGAGCTGAAACGCCTGCGGGCCGCGCCGAGATCACTGAGTTGGGACTGAAGCATCAACTGATGACTCAGTACACGTCGTTCATCGCGGTGGAAAAAGAACTTTCCGAACCACCGCAAGGACAACTGGTCACCGAAGCCGTCCCAGTCATGACACCTGAAGGCATGACCCAAAAATCAGCCGGCCGATCGGTCGCTGCGAAGCCAGCACCTCGACATCAGGTATCCACGCACTCAACCCCCGCTGTGCCAGCCGCCTCTGCACCGGCAACCGTCTCAACACCAACGCCCGCTTCAACACCCTCGCCGGCACCACGATCGAGCGGCGGCAACTACGGGGGCGGCGGTGGAGGAGGCGGCGGACCAATCGGCCCGATCACTGGGATCGTTTCCCTCGGCGGTGCGGTGGCCGCGATGATGCGTCGACGGAAGTCGCGAAGCAACAATCAGGATGTGGTCCGATGAGCGCCGGTGAATCACTGCTCCCAACGCTTCCCAAGACCAACGGCACATCGATCCCATCGGTGTGCCGCCAGGGAAGCGTCTGGATCCGACAGCTTCCAGTGACGCTGCTGATGTCAGTCATCGCGATCGCTGCGTACGCCTTCCCCAGCCTAACCGCTGGGTTGCAACTCGACTTCGCCGCCGTTTCCTCCGGGCAGTGGTGGCGGCTTCTATCCGGTCACCTCACCCACTTTGGCGGCGGCCACATGTTTTGGGACTTGCTGATGTTCGCGGTCTTGGGTGCCGCTTGCGAACGACAAAATCCTCGGCTCTTTCCCATCGCACTCATCGCGATGTCGCTCGGCATCTCCGCGACCATCTTGCTCACGTGCCAAGACGTCACGACCTATCGAGGCCTGAGCGGCATCGACACGGGATTGTTTGTTTGGTTCCTCGCCATCCAAATCCGCCAATCTCTCGCCGACCGAGACCGCACGTTCACGTGCTTCTGGACCGCCGCTGGAGTCTTGCTCCTCGCAAAACTTGGCTACGAATTCACCACCGGAGAAATCCTCTTCGTCAACGCCGAAGGTTTTCAACCGCTGGTCGAATCCCACCTGTCCGGTGCTGCAATCGGAGCGGCCATTGCGGGACTGGGGATGCTCTCAACAACGCGTCCTCCCCAGACACCCGTGGCAAAAACATGTCGTCCCGTTGGGACTCAAACGGTTCGTCCACTGCGAACTTCATGCGGCACCCCTGCCGGCTCCATCCCACAGCAACGAAATGGAACCGCCAAACCGGCTCGATCCGAACGGCTATGATTGGTGTCTCACGCAATTCATTTCGACGTTCACGCCAATCGTTGGCAAGCAATTCGGACTCAAGATCATGGCTATCAGGCACACACTCGCCAAATTGGCTTCGGCTTCCATTGTACACACGGTGACTCTTTCAGCCCTGCTCTGCGCCGTTCTCAGCGGCACCACACTCGCTGACGAACCACTGCGTCCGTGGGCCGAGAACCCTTGGTATTGGAGCTACCACGGCGAGCCCGTGTTGATGTTGGGCGGCAGTGACGATGACAACTTGTTCCAGTGGCCGGAAGATGAACTCCAGGCCCAACTCGACCGCCTCGCCGCAGCCGGTGGGAACGTGATTCGCAACACGATGAGCGATCGAAATGACAAGGACTTTGAGGTCTACCCGTTCA
This sequence comes from Rhodopirellula sp. P2, assembly GCF_028768465.1. Taxonomy (GTDB): domain Bacteria; phylum Planctomycetota; class Planctomycetia; order Pirellulales; family Pirellulaceae; genus Rhodopirellula. The sequence continues at coordinate 1,221,887 of NZ_CP118225.1, read as the reverse complement.
AGCAACTTGAGAACGGAAAGTACGACCTCAACGAGTGGAACGAAGAATACTGGCTGCGGTTGGATCGAATGCTGACCGCGACTGCGGAACGAAACATTTTTGTGCAGATCGAGATTTGGGACCGCTTCGACTACACGGACAATCGTGACAGTGATCGCTGGCAAGTCCATCCGTACAACCCAGTGAACAATGTCAATTACACCTACGAAGAATCAGGGTTCGCAAAACGCTACCCCGATCATCCAGGTGCCAACAAACAACCGTTTTTCTTCACAACGCCCAAGCAGCGAAACAACTCAACCATCCTTCGTTTCCAGAAACGCTTCGTCAATCAACTGCTCGAGCATTCGTTGCCGTTCGATCACGTCCTCTATTGCATCGACAATGAAACCAATGGCGAAGAAGAATGGAGTCGGTACTGGGCGAACTTCATCAAACAGCGGGCTGCGAAGGAAGGCAAGAAAATCTATCTCACTGAAATGTGGGACGATTGGAACCTGAACGCCGAACGTCACAAACGAACGTTTGATCATCCGGAACTCTATGACTTTGTGGACATCTCCCAGAACAACCACAACAAAGGCCAGAAACACTGGGACAATTTCCTGGATGTGCGGGAATACCTTTCCACTCAACCAAGACCGATCAACACCACCAAAACCTACGGAGCCGATGGCAACAAATTTGGGCACAAGGACCAGGATGCAATCGAACGATTCTGGAGACACCTTTTGGCGGGTGCTGCCTCCATGCGATTTCACCGCCCCGACAGTGGTCTGGGACTGAACGACAAAGCAGTTGCCTGTCTCCGAGCGGCTCGCAAACTGGAATCGCTCGTGCCTCTGTGGTCGATTGAGCCGAAGAATCAGTTGCTGTCAGACCGCGACGAAAACGAAGCCTACGCAGCAGCCAACACCGGTTCCGCTTGCGCCGTCTACCTTCCACTGGGTGGTGAAGTTCAACTCGATCTTTCCGACGCCAAGAGTCCAATGTCCCTGCAGTGGATCAACATTGACACCGGGGAGTTCGGAGCAAAGCAGCCACTCGCCAGCGGCAGCCGCGCGACGCTGAAGGCCCCCAGCAAACAAAACTGGGTGGCTGCCATCGTTGCACATTGATCCATTCTTTCGTGCCGTCCCTGTGTCGAGGAAAAGAAAAACAGCTGAGGTGACAGAGGGAATTCATCTGGTCATCGACTCGTGTGTTGAACAATCTCATGGCGATGCGCAAGACCGTCGTGTGAGGCCATGAAGTAAGATGGGCGTGAATCCCACCCCATTTCCCACCGGAGTCGTCTCGTGCCCATCCATCAAATCCCCCAATCTCGTCGCGGATTTCTAAAAACCACAACCATCGGAGGTGGCACCGCGTTGCTGATGTCAGCAACGCAAACGGCCTCCGCTGCCAGCGACAATGCCACCGTGCTCGCCCTGCTCTCGGACACTCACATCCCCAGTTCGCCCGACGTGACAGCACGTGGAACGAACATGACCGAGAACCTGCAACGGGTGATCGGTGAAGTCCTCACGCGAAAAACGCGACCGTCCGATTTGATCGTCAATGGCGACTGTGCGTACCTGAAAGGCTTGCCCGGGGACTATCAAAACTTCGTCCGTTGCCTGGCACCTGCCGAGCAAGCAGGGATTGCGTTGCACCTGACGATGGGGAATCACGACGATCGACAACCGCTCTACGATGCACTGTCCGGGCAGCGGCCTGCTGCGACGGCGGTGATGTCAAAGCATGTCAGCGTCGTCGAAACACCTCATGCCAATTTGTTTCTGCTCGACTCTTTGTTCCGCGTCAACGTGGTGACAGGGGAACTCGGCGATGCACAGATCGATTGGCTCGCCGAGCAACTGGATGCCCGCAGCAACAAGCCTGCGATTGTGATGACGCATCACACCCCCCAGTTCATTGCCCCCCAAGAAGGCAAGCCGTGGAACGGCATTTCCGACACGCAAAAGCTGCTGGAGGTCCTGGACAGCCGAAAGCATGTCAAAGCCTATCTCTATGGTCATTCGCACCAATGGTCTCACAGCCAACGCGGCCATTTCCACCTGATCAACCTTCCACCAGTGGCTTACTTGTTCAACAAGACCAGTCCCAACGGCTGGGTCGAAGCCGTCCTGACAGACAACGCGATGCGGTTGCAATTGCAAACACTCGATCCAAAGCATCCGCTCGCGGGTGAAACGCTCGAGATTGCATTCACAAGCTGAACGCTCGATTCCAAGGACATTTTTCCAAGCAGCAGTGCGGCAGGGTCGGCTGCTTTCGTGTTCAATCCCCCCGAGATGGTCGATCATATCGGAGGAGAAACAGACCAAAACGGGCGGTAGATTCGCCAAACGCTCCCCTACCCCGGATTCTCGGCTGTCGCTTGAAGGTGGTTCGCTGAGGTGACTAAGCTGGTGCGGTCTCGCCTCGATCTCACCTGGGTTTTCACAACCATGAAACGCCTCCGCTTGCCCGTTCTCGCTCTCCTGTTTCTCGTGACCTCACCTGTCCAAGGAGGTGACGTCCAAATCCCCGTCATCAAGGATGGTGAGGCGCAAATCATCAAGGAACTGGAGGACTCGGACTACTGGATCCGACACGACCTTTGGGTTGAAACCGAATTCGATTTGGATGGAGACGGGAACCTGGATCGGATGCACGTCAGTGTCACACGTCCAACCCAAACCGACACGCAGTCGCTGAAGCTTCCCGTGATCTACAACTCGAGTCCCTACTTCGCGGGGACAACGGGGGATGATGAAACGTATTTCTGGGACGCCCGACAAGAGCTCGGCGACGAACCACCCAAACGCTCGGCTGCTCCCGCGATTGAACGCGAGGGAACACGTCCGATCATCTCCAAACGACATGTCAAAGACTGGCTTCCGCGGGGGTTTGTCGTCGTTCATTCGAGTGCCCCAGGAACCGGCCTGTCACAAGGATGCCCGACGGTCGGTGACGATCCCGAGGCACTCGCTCCCAAAGCTGTGATCGATTGGTTGTGTGGCCGCGGCAAAGGATTCACGGAACCCTTTGGTGGTGACCCGGTGGAGGCATATTGGTCATCGGGCAAAGTCGGCATGACAGGGACCAGCTACAACGGAACGATTCCCTTGGCAGCCGCCACGACTGGAGTCGAGGGACTGGAAGTCATCATCCCCGTGGCTCCCAACACCTCTTACTACCACTACTACCGATCCAATGGATTGGTACGCCATCCAGGCGGCTTCCTCGGGGAAGACATCGACATCCTGTACGACTTCATTCACAGCGGTGGCAACGAAGAGACGCGAGCGTATTGCGATTGCCACATCCGTGACGAACAAATGATGGCCAACCAAGATCGAGCCACCGGTGACTACAACGATTTCTGGTCCTCGCGTGACTACTTGAACCGAGTCGACGGAGTGAAAGCGGCGGTGCTGATGGCGCACGCGTTCAATGATTGGAATGTCGTTCCTGAACACAGCATTCGAATTTACGAAGCGTTGAAGAAGAACGGTGTCGAAACCCAACTGTTCATGCACCAAGGCGGACACGGAGGACCTCCACCGATCAGCATGATGAATCGCTGGTTCACTCACTATCTCTATGGCGAAGACAACGGCGTTGAAAAGGGTTCGAAATCTTGGATTGTTCGCGAAAAAGATGAGCGGACCAAACCGACCGAGTATCCCGAATACCCGCATCCCGAAGCAAAAGACGTGGTGGTCTATCCGGTTCCTGGTGCTCCCCAACGCGGTCGTTTGCAGACAACGGCCCTCACGGAGCCCATCACGGAAACGTTGGTGGATAACTTTTCATTCGCCGGTGAAGCACTGGCACAAGCCGAATACACCGAACATCGCTTGATCTACGCCACGCCGGAATTGAGCGAAGCGATTCATCTCTCGGGAACCCCACGGATCAAACTGCGGCTTGCCTGTGATCGTCCCGCTGCCAACTTGAGCGTCTGGCTGGTCTCGCTGCCTTGGAACACGAAGAAGAATTCCAAGATCACCGACAACATCATCACTCGCGGATGGGCGGATCCACAGAACATCGAATCCATGCGGGAGAGCAAACCGTTGGTCCCTGGCCAGTTCTACGACATCGCATTCGACCTGCAACCCGATGACCAGGTCATCGCCAAAGGGCAGCAGATCGGATTGATGATCTTTTCCAGCGATCGCGATTACACGCTGCATCCCACACCGGGCACAAACCTCACGATCGATCTGCAGCAAACCCAACTGAGTTTGCCAATCGTCGGAGGAACGATTCCGTTCGCCACGGAGAACTAACCCAAGACACTGCGACCCTCTCGATTGGAAAGTCCCCGATCGGTTTGGAGACATGGTGCAAGGATGGAAGGAATAGGATGGCAATGGCAAGTGGAATGGGAACGGTCGGAACGTCGCTGCGAACGCAGCTCCTATACGATCACGTCATGCACGACTTGCGTGGGGCGATGTGCCGTGATGATTTGTTCTTGGTTGCCGTGGGGGTAGACGACCTCCTCGTGGTTTAAACCGAACAGATGCATCACGGTGGCTTGGAAATCGTTGGGCGTGACTTTGCTTTCAACGACATGATGCCCAAAGTCATCGGTCTTGCCGTAGGTCATCCCGCCGCGAACGCCGCCCCCGGCCAGCCAAATGCTGAATCCCTGACCATTGTGATCGCGTCCCGCTTTCTCGGGCGAGCCATGCTCTTGTGTCACCGGCAGCCGACCGATCTCCCCGCCCCAGTGAACCAAGGTTGAATCCAACATGCCTCGCTGGCGAAGATCAGCGACCAGGGCCGCTGTGGGTTGGTCCGTCTTTTGACAGATGGACGTCAAACCCGTTTTGATGCTGCTGTGATTGTCCCAGGGTTGATTGTTGTGGAACAGTTGCACAAACCGAACACCGCGTTCGACCAACCGTCGAGCCAACAAACAACGTGTGCCATATTCGCGAGTCTCTGGTCGGTCCAGGCCGTACATGGTGTGCGTCGCGGCGGTTTCTTGCGAAATGTCCAAGGCATCTGTGGCCGCGGTTTGCATGCGGGCCGCCAGTTCATAGCTGGCGATGCGAGCTTCCAGATCCGATTCGCCTGGGTGAGACTGCAAATGCGTTTGGTTCAGCTCTTGCAAGAAGTCCAGGTTCTGTCGCTGGAACTTTCCAGCGAGATGGGGTGGTGGTTGCAGGTTGAAAATCCGTGGTTCCTTGGGCCGCAGCACGGTCCCCTGAAACATGGAGGGCATGAACCCGTTGCTCCAATTGCTTGCGCCATCGACGGGTGGCCCGCCGGGATCCGCCAAGACCATGAACGCGGGCAAGTCCTGTGACTCGCTGCCCAACGCGTACGTCAACCATGACCCCAGCGTTGGCCGCCCCAGCACCGCTGGGATCCCGCCATGAAAGTATCGGATCGAAACCTCGTGGCCGTTCGCTCCGGTGTGCATGCTGCGAATCAGGCAAAGGTCATCGACGATGCCCGCCGTGTGTGGCAACAACTCGGACAACTCCATTCCACACTGGCCGTGCTTTTGAAATTGAAAGGGGCTGCCAAGCAGTTTCTTACTCGCTTCATTGACGAACGAAAACTGAATGTCGCCCGTGTAATCGGTCCCGTCGTATTTCGTCAGTTCCGGCTTCGGATCGGTCAAGTCCATGTGCGAGGGACCGCCATGTTGGAACAACGAAATCATTGCCTTGGCACGCGGCTCAAAGTGCGGTTTGCGTGGCAACAGATCGCCGGGCGGCACCGCTTTGAGGACCGGGGGCTTCGCCGACGCGGACTCTTGATGCAGCATCCATTGCAACGCCAACGCCCCCACGCCCATCCCGGTTTGTTGCAGGAGTTGGCGGCGGGTACCGGGGACGGAAGGGGAATCCATGGTCAAACGCTCCGGAGTCATTCGATGTAAAGAAATTCGTTGGAATTGAGCAGCATCTGGCAGAGATTGACCAGGACTTGCTCGCCTCGTGATCGCCCCGGCGGCGTGCCTTGGAGATCATGGGACATCAGGACCAATTGATCGCTGGTAAAACGCAGCGACATTTCCAGTTCCGCTTCGCTGGCAGGTCGCGACAAAACGATCTCCCATGCGGCATTGATTTGGGCCGGCAACAACTGGAGGTCCGATTCAGGTCCCTGGAAACCAGCCACCGAGTCATGAATGACAGGCGTCGCATCGATCGGCGTGAACGTCAATTCCAGCGACCAAGTGAACGAATCAGATGTTTCATTGGTGATGCAGTCGGTGACAAAATCGATCATTTCTCCCGACTGAACCGCAAACGCAGCCACCGGGGTTTCGACCTTTCGATTCCTACTCTGCCAGTCCCCCTTCAAACCACTCGAAGAAAAGATTCGCGAACGCACACCGTCTCCATTGGCACTGCCATGCTGCAGTGTTCCCGCGATGTGAAGCTGCCCGTCGGCAGGCGCTGTCCAGCGGCGGATCGCTGGATGGGCGGGGTCGCCAGGGTGCCCACCACCCGCGTTCAGAATGGACCATCCAAATACAGCGTCCGGAACCGTTGGACCGCCCTGCCACGACGTTCCCGTGAAATGAGGCAAGTCAACAAAGGCCTGGACCATGCCGGCCTCCGCGTCCACTCGGCCGGATCCGTAACGCCAAGCGAGTGGCGGCAATTCTGGCACCCACGATGCGAGAACTGGATCACCGATCAAGGCTGTTTCGGCAACTCGCTCGATCGCCCGGTCCGCGACCAGGGCCGCCTGCTCGAGCACAAAGGCCCCGTTCAGCATCATCAACGACTGGGGCGCAACGGTTGTCATGGGACGCACATCGCAGTTGACGCCCATCACTGGTGCGTCAAACGTTTGCAGCATGCCAACCGGTTGGCTCCGTCGGACTCGCGCGTAAATGCTGCGTCGCGGTTGGTTCACGTCGACGCGAACTTGGCCGGTTTCATCTTCCGCAACCTCCACCGGCGGTCCATGAAGGGTCAGATCCAGACTGCCAGAAACCGCCAGCATTGAATCTCGCAGGATCTCGGCGTCGACACGCTGCAGTGACTTTCGCCAATAGAAACGATTCTCCGCATCCATCGTCTCGCCCTTCAAATGACGCAGCGAACTCTGACGCCATGCCATCGAGGTCAAGATCTGACGGTGCAAACGCTTCAAGCTCCAACCGTGCTCGACGAAATCACTGGCCAACCAATCGAGCAACTCAGGGTGAGTGGGCTTGTCGCCCAAGAGCCCAAACTCGCCCGGTGTCGCGACAATCCCACGCCCGAAGTGGTGCATCCACATCCGATTCACGATGGCTCGCGCGGTCAACGGGTTGCTCTCATCAGTCAACCATTTTGCGAACGCCAACCGCCGCCCCGTCGTCGGCAGCTCGGGATCATTGACTGGAAACTTCACCTGTGCCCCTTCGGCGGAAGCAACGGTCAAGGCAGCCGGTTCAATGACCTGTTTGGGCTGATTGAAATCACCGCGATGAAACAAATGGCTAACGGGGACATGGTCCGCAGGTTCGACAAACGCCTGAACGAACTGTTCGACAGGCTTTTGAGCTCGCAAGTCAGCGATCTTCGCATCGTACTCCTTCAATTTGGCAGCGGCTTCCGGACGGTACTGATACAGAACCCCCGCCGTGATGTTGATGCTCGGATGATTAGCCAGCAGCTTGTTCTGCTCTGCATCGCGTTTGTCCTTGGAAGTTTCATAAGCTGCCCGCAACTGGGAACGAAGTGGTTCCTCGAACTTCAGCAGTTCTTGCTCGAACACCTCTTGAATGAACACGGCTTGCTGGCTGGCACGCTCAGCAGCGACGCGACTGACTTCGCTTTCCATTTTGGCTGCCGCCGCGCGATCTTGTTCTGTGGCCAGCGAAACCAATCTTCCTGCGGGCGGCTTCCACGCCTGCCAATCCAACACGGGCTCGAAGACGGCTCGCAACGCAAAGTAGTCCGCGTGTGAAATCGGATCGTAGCGGTGATCGTGACACTGGGCGCAGTGAACGCTCGAACCCAGCAACGTCGAGCAGACGATCTGCAACGTGTCTGCGATGACTTTGTTGCGAGCTTCAGGACTGTTGTCGCCGCTGCCCGTTCCGTCGGCTGCCATTCGTAAGAACCCGGTGGCGGTCAGCAGTTCCACCTGACGCGGCGTCCAATCGCCCTGCTTGAGGCCAGCCAGTTCGTCGCCCGCAATCTGTTCATGAATGAACTCGTCGAAAGGTTTGTCGTCGTTGAAGGCGTTGGTGACGTAATCACGGTAGCGCCATGCCCACTGCCGGTTGCTGTCGGCCACGGTGTAGCCGTCGCTATCGGCGTACCCTGCCGCATCCAGCCAATGCCGGCCCCAACGCTCGCCATAGTGAGGTGACCGCAGCAACTGATCCACCAAGTTTTCAAACCACAGCGGCTCTGCACTCTGCAGCCAAGGTTCGATTTGCTCGATCGTCGGTGGCAGACCAAGCAAGTCGTTGTAAACACGCTGCACCAACGTGGATCGATCAGCTTCGTCAGAGAAGGTCAAACCAGCAGGCATCTCGGCGGCGATCAACGCATCGATCGGCGAACGGATGCGTTTGTCGCGAACGTCGGTCGGAACGGGCACGTCCGCGATCGGTTGATAGGCCCAGTAATTTCGCTCTTCTTCGGTGATTGGAATCCCGGGATCCAGATGCTTGGGTTCCTCACGCAGTGTCTTCGCACCCGCCCCAATCCAAGCCTCCAAGACAGCAATCTTTTCGTCTGAGACATGTGCTTCGCCAGGCGGCATCTCTCCGTCACGGACGAGCTGCAACAACAAACTAGCCTCAGGATCTCCCGGGACCACCGCTTCTCCCGAATCGCCACCGGAAACCATCCGGTGCACCAACCGCAAATCCAGTCCGCCTTCGAGCTCTTCTACCGCGCCATGGCAATCGAAGCAAAACTCGCGCAAGATCGGTCGAATCTCGGTCTCAAAAAAGGGAGACTTAGCAGAGCATGTCGATCCGCACATGAGAACGAACAGACAGCCGACGAATGCAAAGCGATACGGGCATCGTGAAGCCAACCAGAGGCGCATGGCTCAATACCGATCGTCGAGGTGGGAATTGCGAGGCAGGTTTTTCTAGGCGGGGCTAATTCGGCAGAGACGAACCAGATCCGACATTATGCCCCCCAAGGAACCCAATATCAACGTCGGAAGAACATCACCCAGTCAAATGCCCGCTGATTGAAAACGAATTTTGTTTGTGTGACAACGCAACTTCAGCCCGCCATCGGGGTTCACTGACACGGTCAGCACATCCCCTTCATCTTTTCTCGCATCGCTGCTGGCGATGCATTGTTCGATCGCGCGTTCATCCAACGGCACCACGAACAAGATGAACTTTGCTCGTTTTCGATTGCTCCCCATTCAAAATGACCTTTTTTCGCCTCCTCTACGCAATCGTCTTCATCGCCTGCTTCTCGCCCAATGTGTTTGCGCAACCTGGAAGGAGAGGCCCAATCACCCCCATTCCGTTTGAAGCCAATCAAGGCTTCTTGTTGATCGATGGTGTGTATCTGGATCCGCCGTACCTGATCGACATCTCCGCCGATGAACAATCCGTCGTGATCAATGGGACCCCGTACAGCACCAATTACTTCGATCTCTCGCATTTGAATTAGCAGCGTCCCGGAGATGGTCGTGGAGCAGGAACCGGGCGCGGACCTGGAGGACGCCGAGGAAACGGTGGCGGGCCAAGACTGAACAGAAACCCCGCCGAACACGAATCTCCCACCGGAAAAAGCCAATCCGTTCGTCATTTCGTCCGAAGCCTGCAAACACTGGAATTGGAAGCCATTCATGTCCTCGACCAAGGACAGCAACCGTGGGAGCTTTGGCCAGAACAGAGCGGTCACGAATTGCTTGAGGGCTTGATTGCCAAATCGAACGGCGAAACCCGACAAACTGAAATCCCCGACCAAACGGTCAGTTTAGGGTTCAACGAACGATGGGAAAATCTGGTCACCCACTTTGAACCCAGCGGGAATTTTTTGGATCGAGCCGAAGGCGTCGTTGCGGAAGTCAACCAATTGGAAGCCTAAAACGCCGCGATCCAGGCGGCCAACCAATGGATGGCATGGCTCAACTACCCGATGACCATGTTGGCATTGGTCCTCGTCGTCTTTGCGTGGGACGTCTGATGGCAGAAGCATCCCAGCTCTTCTCCTCATCCGCAGAACCAACCGACACACCATCCGCCAGCAAGCGATTCATCATCTCGCTGGTGATCATCGGCCTGATGTCCGGCATTGATCTTGCCTGGACCTTGATCGCCCATCAATCCGGGACGATGCGAGAGCTGAACCCAGTCGGCGGCCGACTGATCGAAGACACGTACACTCTGGTGGCGTTCAAAATCTTGGTCACAAGCATTTCCATTTCTCTGCTGTTCTACCTCCGACTGCAGCCGCTGGCCCGCAAAGCAACCTGGTGGTGCTGCCTGGTGCTCACGCTCTTGACCGCACGTTGGTTGACCTTTCAGTCGTTGTTCGCATAGAAAAACCAAGCAACCAACGAAAGTGCTTTGGATAAGATGCTGGCGGAAGGGTGAGAGTGGGCCAATCGGCCTCTCACCACCGTCGACCGCGTCAAATGGGAAGCGGACATTTCGCCGGAGTCACCGGTGACTTTGCAGCATTGCTTTCCAAGTGATCCCTTCCCCCGATTCAATTCAGTTCGTGGATCGTGTTGTGAATCACGCGATGAATCGGTTCTCCATCCGCCCCCCGCAGCTCCATCTGAATCTCCATGCACCAGGTTGGCTTCAGCTTTGGCAGCTCCAGCACGATCTCGCGTTGCTGTTCATCCCACTTGGCAGAAGTCACTTCGATTGCCTGGGTGTCAAAGTGTTTGGAACCGTAATTCCTCGATCGTTTGATATTCCAACGGCTGATTGAAAAGCTTTCAGCAGTGACCGACTCCGGATCAACCTCGTCGCTCAATCCGATTCGCACCGTCGTTCCGCGACATCGCAGACTCAGCGGCACGTGGATCGGTTTGCCGGTGTAGCGAACCCGGTAGAAACCACCGTCGGCTTGCTGTGTTCCCGCCCACGAATACATCCCAGTCACGTACAAGTCGCCATCGCCGGGATGGAATCGTCCACGCATGATCCCGGTCGGGAATTGAGGCAGCGGCAATTCGCACATCCCACCCTGCATCTGATCGCCGACGGTTTCATGAGGGACCACGTACAACTTGCCATAGCCGTAGGATGTGTTCAGCAAAGAACCTTTCAGCGGCCCCCACTTGTCGCTGGTCACCCACAACAACTCAGCCGGTGACCGGTCGAAGGAATTGGTGATCCAACACATCGGTGGCTCCATCGCCGAGTCACTTGGGTCGGTCACATCGTGGTAACCAAACATGTTGCCATAAAACCGCCCCGGACGAACCCAGTTGATTCGGTTCTTTGGATTCCAATGTCCCTCTTGGTCCGTGACGAAGAACGTTCCGTCGTCGTTGAAACAGACGCCGTTGGCGGCACGAAAACCATTCGCGAGAATCTCGGTCGACGATCCGTCTGCGGAAACCTTCAGCAGCGTCCCATGATGCGGAACGATCGCGGGCAACGCGTGACAAGCTGACTTGGCGTAGTAAAAGTTGCCATCGTCATCGCATTGCAATCCCATCGCGAATTCGTGGAAGTGGTCGGTGACGTAATGATCGTGGTTGAAACTCTCGTAGTAATCCGTTTCACCGTCGCCGTTGAAGTCATGCAAACGGCAGATCTGATCGCGACAAGTCACAAAGATCTCGCCGTCGCGAATTTTGATCCCGAGCGGCTGAAACAAACCCGATGCGATCCGCTGCCAAGTCACTTCCGGTTGATGCAATCCGGTGACTTTCCAGACGTTCCCATCCCAATCACTCAGCACGGCGGATTCGCCATCGTCGAGAAAGTCGACACCGGTCAATCGCATCCGGCAAAACCACGGATTGTTGACGGGGTACTGAATCGTATCGACCGCGAAAGGTCCGCCAGCGTCCGCGGTGGTGATCTTCGTGGTGACGGTTTGCGGCCAACGCTTGCTGTTCTCTTTTGCAACGTTCGCCCAGTCCTTTGCTGAACGCGCGGCGGGATCGAGCCCTTCGATGAGTTGGTCAATGGTTTGCTTTGCGTCTGATTCATTATCCGTTCGAAAGGCATGAACCACAAAATTTCTTGCATTCGCGTTTGGCATCAGTGCCAGTCGAATTTGGTCATCGGCGAACTGCCATTCCAGTTGGCTGACATCGCCCGTGACCACAAACGCCATCGATGCAGAGTCATCCGCGGAACTTGACCAAACCGCCTTCGCGTGATCATCGTCCAGCAACACTTCGCCTCTTTCACGATCAGCCACTCGCATCGTCAACCGGCTCTCATTGGCACCCACCGACAGCGTCCGTTGAAAAATGGATCTCTCACCCAATTGATCAAGTGCTGGCCGCTCGTGAACATCGATTCCCCCGACGCGATAGTGCAGGATCGTTTCCATCCCGCTGACGTAAGTCCCCTGGTAGTCAATCCAGGCTTTGGGCAGTGGTCCATAAAAACGACCATCACGTCCCGGCTCACGGACCTCGTCAAAGGAATCGTTTTCGGGGTTGGCCCATCCAGGACCGTTTGCGTTTTCAAACACCACATCGCCGACGATGCGCGGGTGTCTCCGGTGGACGCCGTTGAAGTTGATACCGTTGTAGTCAATGAACTCATCGCCCAACCAAGCCGCAGCCACTCGCATCGTGTCTTGCTCATAAACAACGCGGTGTTCTCCCCGTGTGATTCCACCTGGGCCCTGGTCAAGACGAATTGCATGCCCCTTGTAAGCAAAGTTTTTCGCGTCGTCGCCGATCTCAACCGTCGCCATCAAATTCGGACCGTAGTCCATTTCCCGCCAAGCTTCGATGAGCGACGGTTCCGGACCGCGTGTATCGCCCTTGGGCAAACTCGCCAAATACTCTTCATCCACCCGAGCAAACTGAGTCGGGTTGTGATCCTTCAAGTACGCCTGCCGGATGTAGTGAATCACGTCGTACTTCTGCTGCGGCACCAAGTTTCGCTGCGGCAGCATCAAACCAAAACCCTTCGTGATGGTTTGGTACATGCTGTGTGGATCAAATCCATTCTTAAATTTGCCAGACGCAAAACGCAACGACGTCGGCAAGGAACCAGGTTCATCGACTGTGCCGTGACAATTCACGCACGTTCGGTTGTAGATCGCTTCGCCACGTTTCATCGCCTGTTGATCCAACGAAGCGAGAATGCCGGCGTGGTCGATGTGCGATTCGTATTCCGGCAATGGCTCGGCCGTTGGCATGACCTTCGGCTGCAACTCGGCTGCCCGCGCCGCACCACCATTACGAATTTCAATCAGGTATCGAACCAAATCCAAGAACGCTTGGCGGCTCTCGATTTGTCCCGCGACACCTTCGGGCATGACGGACAATTCGCTCATCGCGACGACTTCGATTTCTTCCCCGCTGATCTCGATCGTTTTGCCAGTCGATGGATCGCGCAACTGGACCGACTCATCGGACTCAGCAACGAGAACACCGGTCAGCACTTTTCCGTCCACCGTCAAAACTTGGATCGTCTCGAAACCCTTTGCGATGCTCTTGGACGGATGAAGAATCGCATCGACGACTCCCGCATTCGACAAGTCAGGATTGGGCGAGGCAAGATTTGGCCCCACGTTGGCTTGCGACGTCTCCATCGGTACACCGACCGCATGGCAACTTGCGCACGACATCGAGGGGGTGAAGAACACCACCGCTCCTCGCACCGCGTCACCACCCGACACGGCGTCCGCGGCCAGTTTCTCCGGCGACTCAAACATCAACGTCTGCAAGATCGCTCGGTCATTCTGTGCCGTCGCAGTGGATCCCATGCTGAGCAACAGCAGCATTCCGAAAATGGTGATTCGATTCACAAATCGTTTTCCCTTGGAGGCCAGGCAAAGCATCGCTGCCCAAAACAGTCGGCTACAGAATAGTCGTCGCAGAGATTTCCATCTTCTGCTTTTTGAAGCAATCGCACCAGGAGAACGCCGCCGGCGAGTGGGAATTCCAACCCGCCATCGAGCCGCTAAGATATCGCGACCGCCCCATTCCGCTTTTGAAGTAGCGTTTTTGTTTTTTGGTAACCCGAGGCATGACGGCTTATTGATTTACTCGAGATCACAACCTGACGCGTGAGTTTTGAAGTTGCACTTTTTGCATTCGGTTTTGTTGGCCAACGGCCTTCGTCATCGTAGCCTGGGGCATCGCCCCAGGGATCGAGAATGAAGTGAAATTGGTTGGCCAACGGCCAACATCAACCCACACGTTTTGAATTGAGTTTGGCCCTTGGCCAAAATGGGTCCGTGTTTTTCTGCTCCAGGGGCGACGCCCCTGGCTATGTTGAACGAAGCCGTTGGCCATTCGAGGAAAAACGCAAATTCAAAATTCACACGTCGGGTCACCAACAAAACGCCACTTCAAAACGTTCAGTTCGGGATCTCCAGCCTACTCTTTGAGACGCCATGAAAGCCGCCACGATCAGCCAGTTAAAAAAAGAACTCGCCAAGCTGGATGAAGATGAGTTGCTCGACATTTGCGTTCGGATGGCCAAGTTCAAAGTCGAGAGCAAAGAGCTGCTGACGTACTTGCTGATGAAAGCGGACGATGAACCAGCGTACGCGGATGAACTGTGCGACGAGATCGATGAGCACCTCAGCGTCTCTGGCAAGATTCACAAGAAGACGCTTCGCAAAGTCGTCCGCTGGATGGACAAATCGCTGAGATTCTCCGGCGACAAAGAAACCGAACTGCAAGTCCGAATTCACTTCTGCCAGCGGATCAAAGAAAAACGAATCAGCTTCGGCGGTTGCCGCGTCAGCCAAAACATGTACGCGACGCAGCTCAAAAAAATCGACAAAGCGATCGAGAAAGTTCATCCCGATCTGCAGTTCGATTTCAACCGGCAACTCGCGGGACTGTAAGTCTTTTCAGTCCGAACCATACTCCCGCAACCAGAGCGACAATCGCGAAACCAATCAGGATCATCGATGATCCGCTTCGAGATCGAGTGTACTGAAAGTCCAACGTGCCTTGTGCCAACGTGATCTCAGAAATGCTCTCGAGCAGTTCGTCCCGCGTCACTTGGTCCGTCGCAAACTCGGGTTTCTCGGACAACGCATAAACCGTCAGGTGATACTGCTTCACTCCCGGCCCCTTCGACTTCATCGGGTCATATCCCGCATGCCCTTTGTCATTGATCCCCAATGTCCCAATCCCACCCGCGTTTTGCGGCAGGCTGGTGACATCCGCGGGAATATCGTGAACCAACCAATACGACTTCACATCACCTGGCCCAGGCGTGTGCCACAGATCGAGAGCATAACACTGCGTCCCCTCCGGTCCTTTCGTCCAAGCGATCGGCGGCGACACGCCCGCACCGTCCCCGGTGAACTCAGTGGGCAATTCATCGCCTGCCGCAAACGCGGGACTGGTGACTTTCAATCGAGACGTTTGATCGGCGTTGGGACCGTCGCCTGCTCCTGAAAGATCAGCTTGCGGAAGAAACGGTTTGCCCATGCGACTGCGATAGGTCTCGTTTCGCGTTTCCCCCGATGGTTCCTGAAACGTGAAGTCGACCGTGCTATCGTCCTTGACGACATAGGTCACCGATCCCTGTTGGCCTTCCACGTCGTACACCAACTCGAATCGATTGCCCGTCTTGCTGAATCCCGTGATCACGGCGCCGCGTAGCGGTCGCAGATCAGGGCGAATCGGTTCGGCACGCGGTTGCGGATCCACCTGACCACCACGCTGGGTCACTTCCCCGTGAAAGCCACCATTCAAATACGGGTAGGTCTTCTGTGCGTGGTAGTGATAGTTGCCCGACGCGTCCTTGTGACCGCCAAGTTCATCGAGTGGTGCAAAATCGCTCGCCTTCGGATCTTGATAACCAAAGATCGGATAGCCGTCCAAGGCATAGCCAATCGGTTTGTCTTTCCCCGTTTCTTCTTCCAAATGAACCGGAGCAATGTGGTAGTGGTAATCATCGCCGCGACCGCAGTGCCCACCATATTCATCCAGTTCACCAAACAAGTAGGCATCCTCACCGCGATTGTTCAGCGGGTTGAAGATCGGCACGCCATTGACGGCCAAAGCAATCGCACCACGCAGAAAATCGTTCTTGGTCGACATGGGATTCTTTGCCGGAACGGGATGCAAAGGAATTTGCCATGCATTGTCACCCAGGTACTTCTGTGGGATTGGAACTTGTTGTTGCCACGAACGAATGCCAATCATCATCGGATGCTCCGGCAATCCATTGGAACCCACGTAAAGAAAGTCTTTGTCCCAACGAAGCTGCAGCAGTTTCTCAAACGGTTCGAAGTGCTGACCGATGGCTGGCATTGTCTCTTTCTTCGCGGCGTCCCCAGTGGTGGCTTGCACCGGTTGGTTCACCGCCACGAGCCGAATCGCATGCTGACGATTGAGATTTTGGATCGCTTTGATTCGTTCCTGGACCCAGGCCTGGTCCGAAGCAACCAAGCGATCGATCGCCAAATCCGTGAGTGTCCCATCCTCACGACGGATTTGAACCTTGCCATCCTTCGCCGAAACAAATGATCCGTGCAGGTGCAATCCATCCACCGCGATGGTCCAAGTTCGCGATTGGGAGGGAGTGTGGGAATGATGGTGATGCCCGCCTTCGTGTGCGGCGAGGTGGGGGGGCACCATCAGACACAGCAGGCTCGCAACCGCCGGGATGAGTGAGCGTGAGTTCATGAGCATGGTACTTTCAGGGAAGACGTGTCGGATGGTCATCACCGTCGTTTTCGAGGCGGTCCACTCGGAACGATGTCGTTCAAATTGGAGAAGTCAGGGCGAGCTTTTCCGTCGGGCGGTGTGGCCACGACATGCCGAAAAATGACGGTGTTGTCGAGTTCAACATCCTCCGTCCAAATGAAACGTGCACCTTCAAAGTCATGCTCAAAGAACGGTTCCTTGGGGCCGATCTACGACTGGGTGTACTCCGTCGCTTGACTCCAAGATTCATCGTCAAAATCGACCGTGTACCAGTCTTCTGGGATGGTTGTGTTCTCAACCCGCGGGTTCATGGTGTCTCGATCGATGGGACCACGAGAAAAGGCTTTGGCTTTCCAGTTGGCATCGGTCACCGTGCCATCGCCAAATTTCAAAATGAATCCGCCATCACCGATGCTGGTGTTGGCGTATTCCATTCCAGTCTTTGAATCCGCGTTGTCCTTGGCCATCACAGCAATCGTCATCGGATAGTCCGGCAGGATGTCGACCGACACGACGTTGTGTGGCATGAACTGGATCGAGTCGACCGCGACGAGTTCGCCATTGAGATACATGATGAACCAGTTGTCGGCGTACATGTTCGCCTGCACCGTGTCACTGATTCGCGGCTTGCCAACCCCGCCGCGATTCTCGCCTTGGCTGTAGCCCACCTGCATCCAAACGAAACTGGTGATGGCGGCCACGCAAACGAGAGCGACCAAACCCAAGGCGGGTTTTAGAATTCGTGTCCGGTTCATCTATTCAAACTTCACGATGCGTTTCGGGTCGTGATGGGATTCATGATCAAAATGGTCCGCAGCAAACGGCTGCTCCTCAATCAACGTCATTTTCAACGTGACGATGTTCCGTCCGTAGGGCATGTCGATGAATCGCATTTGACGAATCTGGCCCCTGGCTGCGGTGTAGAGAATCTCGATTCGTTCCGGCCCTCGGAAGCCTGGTTTCTTCGTCGCCACCATCTGCCGGGTGGCTTCCGTATCGGATTCGACATCCCGGCCCTGGACTTCGCCTTCGATTCTTTCCACCGACAACAATTCCAAGTTGTAAGCGGTCTGCAATGCGTCCAACCCGTCCTCGATGTTGTTGATCGGTAGCGAGCGCTCGTGCCCGGGCAGGTCTCGATTGAATCGCGTCAAGTCGTTGCTCAATCGAACCGGTCCCTCCGGCCGAACCGCCCAACTCGTCTTCCCATCGCTTCCCGTGACGAAGAAAACACCTGGCTCCACTTCCCGTTTCAACACGAACTGATCCGAACCTCGAACATCCAAAATCGCGTTGTCCAAAGAAGGCTTCGGCGGTCGTCGATGCTCCGGCGAATCGCGTCTTAGATCTTTTTGAGTCGCGCTCTCTTCTACCGAAATCAAGAACGTCCGATCCAATGACAGGCGGTTGGCCGCGATGATGCGATTGAGTTCCATCACCGCGGCGGAAGCCGACGTGCTCCCCAAACCATTCCAAAGAAACGCCAGGCTGATCAGCACCAAGCACGCCGTCGTCGCCATCGCAATCACGGATCGCGTCCAAGTGTTTCCGATTGAACCGGCCAGCGTGACCACATTGGGTCGCTCGTCCGCTCGGACCAAGGTTGGATCGTTGACAGTGGACTGCTCGGCCGTCGATGGTTGATCCATCAACTCATTCGTCACGAATTCATTGCGGAGTCGGTCATGCAGCAACAATTCCGAGGCAAACCTCTGGGCGTGACGCGGGTCCGATTTGATCCACTGATTCAGTTGCTGAAACTGCTCCTGCGACAGCGATTCGTCGAAGTAGCTGTCCATCAAATCTTCGACCGAAGAGTTCATGACATCGCCTCCACACTCTTGCGTTCGACACAATTCCGAACACGATCTCGAATTCTTTGCAGTGCTTTGGCGACAGAATTCGCCGACATGCCCACTCGTTCGGCAATGGCGGCCGGTTTCATGTTCTTCTGATATCGCAACTCGAAAAGACGGCGAGCACGGTTCTCTAAACCACCCAGGCATTCCGTGACAAAATCCAGTTTCGCTGAATCTTGCTGAGCCACGGTTGGAATCGCGATCGCCAAGCAAGCGATTGCATCGTCGTCGAACACCAGCAGGTCTTTCCGCCGGTTTCGCATGTACAAACTCACCTGATTCCGAGCGACGCCGATCGCCCAAGGCACAAACGGAAGCTCCGGATCATAGGAGTCATACGACTCAATCACAGCGACGGCAACCTCCTGCAACACATCATCACGATCACCGAAATCACGCACCATCGACGTCACAAACGCCGACACAGCGGGTTGTGCCAGTGTCCATTGCCGAGTTGCTTGTCGTGCGGTTTCGTCCATTGCATCCTCCGTTCAAAGAAGTCCTCACACCGTTACTTAACAAGACGGCCCCGTTTATGACCGAGAAAATTGCCGAAATATTCGAAAACGCCCATCGCTTGAGAACGGCCGGGAAACAAAACCACCTCGGCTCGACTATCTTGGTGGCCCCCTCCAACTCTCCCCAGATCATTCTCTCCCACATCGACGATTTGACATGACATTCGCGATTCACCGCTGCGTCCATTCACGACGCCCTCAATCCTTCACGGCGTTCGTTGCCGGGTCCAGTGCACAGATTCTGTTCGCCTTGCTCTTGCTGCCCGCGATGGTGACGCCTGCCCAAGAGAGCTACCCGGTTCACCCCGACACCGTGGCCAAGGACGGCGTCCCTCGAGGCGTGGTGACAGCCCACCGCTTCACCGACAGCACGATCTATCCAGGCACGGAGCGTGACTACTTCGTCTACGTCCCGGCCCAGTACGACCAGTCCTCTCCGGCGGCGCTGATGGTTTTTCAGGACGGCGCCAAGTACGTCCGAGAAAACGGCGAGTATCGAATTCACCATGTCTTCGACAACCTGATCCACCGCGGCGAAATGCCGGTGACGATTGCCGTCTGCATCAACCCCGGCGTCGTTCCCGGTGGCGAGGAGGCTCAAGATCGTTTCAATCGCAGCTTTGAATACGACACCGTGAGCGATCGCTACGCTTCGTTCCTGATCGACGAGTTGCTTCCTGAGGTCAGCAAATCGTATGCGATCACGGAAGATCCCAATCTGCGAGCCATCGGTGGCAGCAGCAGCGGCGCAATCGCGGCGTTCGGCGTTGCTTGGCACCGGAGCGATCAGTTCCGCCGAGTGTTCAGCACCGTTGGCACCTACGTCGGACTGCGAGGCGGTAACGAATACCCAGTCCTGGTTCGCAAACACGAACCCAAACCGCTGCGGGTCTTTTTGCAGGACGGCAGCAATGACCTGAATATCTACGGCGGCAGTTGGTGGCACGCCAATCAAACCATGCTGTCATCGCTGCAGTGGGCTGGTTATGAAGTCAAAAACGTCTGGGGCGAAGGCGGCCACAATGGCAAACACGGCGCCGCGATCTTTCCTGACGCAATGAAATGGCTGTGGAAGAACTTTGATCAACCCATCGAAACCAACGTTTCAGAACATCCGGAAATCAAAGACCGCTTGATCGAGGGCGAATCGTGGAAACTGGTCAGTGAAGGTCACAAGTACACCGAAGGCCCCGCGGTCGCACCCAACGGCGACGTGTACTTCATCGATGGACCACGAGGCGAAATTTGGAAGATCGCGGCGGGCACTGACAAGGCAACCCAATTTGCAGACGACATGCCCGGCGTCAGCGCGTTGATGTTCGACGCTGCCGGTCGTCTCTACTGCGCACGAAACAAAGCCCTGACGGTGACGCGAATCGATCCCGATGGCAGTCGCACTGATCTGTGCTCGGGCGTTTCCTGCAACGACTTGGTGGTGCTCGATCACGGCATCTACTTCACCGGCCCCACGGAACAAGCGGTCTGGTACCTGCCAATCGACGCCGATGGCAATCCTCAAGGTGACGGCAAGCCGATCCAAGCTGGCAAAGGCCCCAAGAAACCAAACGGATTGATCGTCACGCCCGATCGACGTTTCCTGATGGTCGTCGATGCAGAAGGCCGTTACGTGTGGTCGTATAAAATTGACTCGGCAACGGGAGAACTGCTGTTCGGCCAGCCCTACAGTTACGTCCACACGCCGCAAGACGACATGATCGGCGGTGCCGACGGCGTCACGATGACGAAAGACGGATCGCTCTTGGTCGCCACCAAACTGGGCATTCAAATCATCGATCCGCCTGGCCGAGTCCACCTGATCCTCTCGCGTCCCAGCTTGTCGGGCAAACTCTCGAATTGCGTGCTCGCCGGCGAAAACATGTCGACGCTGTACGTCACCTGCGGCAGCAAGGTGTTTTCAAGAGAGACCAAACTCGACGGCATCGCCCCTTGGCAACCCGCCGTTCAACCACCCAAGCCCAGACTGTAGCTTGGAAGATATGTGACTCTTCTCACTGGCCAACGGCGTTCTTCAATCTCTCCTTGAACAACGCCCAAGAATCCATTTCAGGTCACCCAACACATAACGACCTGTTGATTGAGTCGCCTTTCAATTCTCATATGAGCCGTTTGGGCGTTAGCCTGGGCTGTCAAAAGGTTGGTATTGACACCGCTTTGGACTGCGCAGGTTTCGTTCCTCGACTTCGCCCCAACGGGGCAGCCCTATGCCAGCCCAGGGCAACGCCCTGGGTTGTGGCGGGACCAAGATTACAAAGCCCCAACGGGGGCGGTCCTAGCGGGTTTTGGGGAGTCTTTCTTAGGGCCGCCCCGTTGGGGCTGGTGTCGGAATCTCCGTAACGAAACCCCAGGCGATGCCTGGGGCTATCTTAGAGCTGCCCCGTTGGGGCGTAGGACAGAATAAAAATCAACGTCGCATTTTCCGTGTCAATACCAACCTTTTGACAGCCCAGCGTTAGCCCCGGTTCTGAGCCGCCTGGGCGTTAGCCTGGGCTGCGAAATGTTTGCTATTGGCGTTCAGATAGCGAATGCAATTTTCCTTCCGGCTTCTGTCTTTTTCCATCCTGGCAGGGATTTCAGATGGTAGCCGGGGGTTGCTGCGTAGCAGCGTACCCCCGGAAAACGAGCTACCATCTGACATCCTTACCGGGATGAAAACTTGCGCAAACGCATGGCCGCCACAAGCCCAAACATTTCGCAGCCCAGCATCATCCCCGGTTCCTTGCTTCTAGAGCCGAGGCGGACGCCTATCAATCAGCAGCCCGGTAGAACAAGTGGCATCGGAACCAACTGCAAAAGCGCAACTTCAAAACTCACTGAGGAGCAACAGTTGACGAAACGAGAGATGGATCAAAAGGCGGCGATCATGACTGTGATCGAGCACCTCGGGAACATTCCGCCAGGCACGAAGTGTTCGGCGGTGCTGTTTGACACCGAAAGAATCCGCCGGGAAAAGGAGTTCTACGCGAAGCTCTACAGCGAGAATGGCGTGCACGACCTGGAAATTCTGCAAGCGATGGTGGCCGCGAATGTGCCCGACGATCCCTACTGGTTGGTCTCTTTAAAAACCAGCGACGGAGCGATGGGAGACATCACCCAACTGCACCGAGTCGACGACCGCACCGGAAAAATCATCCCCGACCCGGCCTGACGGACGGTTGATTTGGTCAGCCGAAACGCGATAGCGTCCGGTTCGTCTCCGGTAACCGTGGGCTAGCTCCCGTCGGCTGATCGCTAGATCTGCGAAACGTTTTAAATCAACACGCTGCTAACCGTCGGATGAACATCCAACCGCCAAACCATTCCGAACGTTCATCTTCGACTCATGCCAGCAATGCAGCCCGAACCAAGCGGCCACACGACGCCGCTCCGGCAACACATGCTACGGGTGCCTGCCAACACTCGGCTCAATCGATACCGAAGTCTGTTTGCTCCGCGCTTTCCCATTCCTGTTGAACATACTCCGCGGCTTCTTGGGGGACCTTCAATTCAAAGTTTGGATCTCGGTCATCGTTCACCGTTTCATACTCGCTTCTCAGCACATTGGGACGAAACAACAGGTCTTCCCCGGCAACGATCCGAAACCCGAGACTCGCGAGTTCCCGATCCGTCATGTCGGTTGTCCCTCTCCACATCACCGTCGCTGTTTCTCCCGAGAACAGCTTGGACACAGAGTCGAAGATCATTTGTTGCCAATCACGCATCGACGAGTGGATGGCGACACGATGAATGAAAGCCATCCCAAACACCGGATGCTCGATCCCCAGTTCCTTCCGATACTCGGCGAATGGAGCGGTTGGCTCAAGTATTGCCGAGCAGACACTGTGCCACCCCTGCGAATCCGCATCACAGACTTCCCAGACATTCATCCCCTCGTCCTCGGCTCGCGAGATATCGAGGTAATCGACCGCCAACCGAGCTGCGACCACCTCGCCATTCTCGCTCTCGCTTGACTGACAGATCACCGAGAGTTCGTGCGGACGAATGTAACCGTCCGGATCGACTGGCTTCGGGTAGAAGATTGAACGCAACTCGATTCTCATGAGATCCCTTTCCTGCGGATTGTAAACTGGCCCCCATCATTCACGATCAGCCCCCTGGAAACCACCCGCGATCACCGCACTCGCCAGACCAACAGGGTTCAGAGAATCATCCGGCAGAGAACCGAGACCCTCAGACGCATGCGTGAACTTCGATTCCGAGGGTAAATGGCAGGCATCGCTCCGCGATGGAAGTAGGCCGGACCAAGGAGCAACGCGACGCCGTTCCGGCAACACGCCACAACGATCCACTCGGAAATGCCGGAACGGCGCTTCGCTTGGTCCGGCCTACTTTGGGCATCACCATCGCACCACCCCTTCGTGATTCCAAACAACCTGGTCAATGGGTTCCAATCGACGTGTTGGTCGCCTTCGCCAAGTCCTTCAATCAATGGCTTCGCGGCGCAGTGGGTCACGCGTGTACCTTGATGCACCATGTGCGAGCAACCTGCTCGCGACGACAGCCAGAACTCCTCGTTCCAAGACGACAGCGATGAATCTCTACCAAACGCTCATCCGCCCGTTGCTCTTTTCACTCGACGCCGAAACAGCCCATCACTTGACAGTGGAAGGGTGCCGATGGATGAGCGTCTTGCCCGGGGTTACCAACGTCGCACGACGATGCCTGGAGTCTCACGATCCCATGCTAAAGACCGAAATTGCCGGGCTCCAATTCGACAATCCCATCGGGCTGGCGGCCGGGTGGGACAAGAATGGACGTGCGCTGCGAATGTTGGACGCCCTGGGATTCGGGTTTGTCGAGATCGGTTCCATCTCGGCGAGAGAGTCGAAAGGGAACCCCAAGCCACGACTGTTTCGGCTACCACAGGACCGCGCCGTGATCGTGAACTATGGCCTGCCCAACGATGGCGCCGAAATCGTTGCCTCCCGCCTGGGATCGCACCGTGGTCGTCTTCCGCTTGGTGTCAATCTCGTCAAGACCAATGACGGTGCAAACGCACCAGCCTGCAGCGATGAACAGATCCTCAGCGACTACGAATTCAGCGCACGCCAACTTCATCCTCATGCGGATTACCTGATGTTCAATCTCAGTTGCCCGAACGCTCAAGGCGGCAAGAGCTTCTTCTCCGAACCTGCCAATGTCGGACGTTTGCTCGAACGTTTGGTTCCGCTGCAAATCCAATCCCCAGTCTTTCTCAAGATAGCCCCCAACGCTGACCCCAGTCATCTGGAGAATTTGCTCACTCAGTGCGAACGCTTCGACTTCGTACGTGGTTTCTGTTTCAACCTGCCCTCCAGCAAGCCGTCGCTTTCGATTGCACCGGAGCACCTGATCGACAAGCCTGGTGCCGTGGCAGGCCGTCCCGTGGCCGCATTGATCAACGATTGCATCTCAGAGTTGTACCGCCGAATGGATCGCGATCGATACGTTGTCATCGGAGCCGGAGGTGTCTTCACCGCGCAAGACGCGTACGACAAAATTCGTCTCGGTGCTTCGCTGGTTCAGGTTTACACCTCCATGATCTACGAAGGCCCCAGCGTCGTGAAACGCATCTGCACGGGTTTGGCGGAGTCACTCAAACGCGATGGTTTCCAGCATGTGAGCGAGGCTGTCGGGAGCGCGCACAGGTGAACAGCACCCTGCTCGATCACTTATCATCTAGATCTGCAGCGTCGAATCAAATCGCATCACTTGGAGCAACCTTCGAAATGACGAACCACCCCAACCGACCCGCAAACGAACGGGCACATGCGTCCCGCAGAGGGTTCATCAAGACAACATCCGGACTCGTGGCCGCCAGTGCTGCGGTATCACCAGTCCATGGATGGTCCGCGGACACGGCGGATGGTTCCCCGCGAGTGCTGATCATCGTTGGCCCCAGCGGCCATCCGCCGGGCACGCACGAGGTCGCTGCCGGGGGTCGGCTGATGAAACACGCCCTCGAACAGATGGAAAATCTGTCTGGGATTCAGGCGGACGTGGTCGAGGGCTGGCCCGATCAGTCGCTTCGCGATGCCGCATCAACGGTTGTCTTCATCGGGGATCTGTTCCCGCCCAACCGCCTCCCCAACCCACAGCAGAACCTCGCGGACCTGGACGAAATGATGCAGCGTGGCGTGGGCATCGCATGCATTCATTATGCGACGGGCTTGCTAGGCGAGGATGTCACGCCGGATGGCGACCACCCGCTGTTGCAATGGATGGGCGGTTACTTCGCCAACCGTTCCTGCCCTCACCACGAATCCTTTGCCCGAGTCTTCCCCCAAGCAACCATCACTCCCGCGGAGACCGATCATCCGGTCACACGAGGCTGGAAAGAATTCACCCTTCGCGAAGAGCCCTACTTCAACAACTACTTCGGTGCCGAGGGAAACCAACTTGCCCCGCAGGCAACCGTGCTGGCGACCTCGATGTTGCCACCGGAAGCGCCCAAACGAGAAACGGTCGCGTGGTGCATCGAAAGAGAGGACACCGGCCGGGGATTCGGCATCGTGATGCCGCACTACTACAAAAACTGGCGAGACGAAGACCTGCGACGACTGATCCTCAACGGAATCGTCTGGAGTGCCAAGGTCGAGGTTCCGGCGGAAGGCGTGAAAACCAAGTCGCCAAACCTAGCCGACTTCGACCCGAGGTCGGTTTAGCCTCGATGATGTGACGGTTCAACAGAACTGCATGCGAAAGCAGTCACCAAGTCCTCGATTGAAGTAGGCCGGACCAAGGAGCAACGCGACGCCGTTCCGGCAACACACCACAACGAACCGCTCTGGATTGCCGGAACAGCGCTCCGCTTGGTCCGGCCTACTTTGGGCAGCACCATCGCCTGCAAACGGAATGGCAACATCGGGCTTTCTCGAGTCACTAGCCGAGCGCGGGCTCAACTGCGAACGGGACCGCGGTCCCGTTGGCGGTCCCATTCCTGCTCGTACCGACGCATTCACAGCCAGCGGCGCACAAAAAAACCTGGGAGATTTTGGTCAGTACGACGCAAAATGCCCAGGTAATGTTGTCTCAGCTCCCCCGGCAGGACTCGAACCTGCGACAAGGCGGTTAACAGCCGCCTGCTCTACCAACTGAGCTACAGGGGATTCCGAGTCGTTTCCGACTCGTGTGGGGCGAATGTTAGCTGGTGCCCGGCGGCGATTCAAGGCGGGTTTTCTCTGGATTTTTATTCCGGGCGGATTCGTTTTGACGCCGCCCGCCTATCCGGCCTCCCAAAACTGCTAACGTGGACAAACGTTCGCCCCCGAACTTGCCCTCCCAACGGTTCGCTCCCGCTTTCCACGGCTCGGCCATGCGTTCTGATTCGCACCCCAACCCAGACCGCTCCCCCGCCCCTGACAACGGCCCCGGTGCGGAAAAACGGGCCCAGCGGCGGTGGCAACGGCTGCTGCATCTGCTGCCCGACCTGGCCCAGCAATGGACTCCGCCCACCTTCGACGCCTGCTGCCGAAACCTCCACCGGGGACCTCACCCGGTCTTGGCCCCCATCTGCAGCCGGTTGGGGCACAGCCCCGTCCGACACCGCGAAATGGCCCGGCAACTGGCAGCTTCCATGATGGACGCTCGCGAGCACCGCGAACACGTGGTGACGATCCAGAAGTCGGCGGCGGAACCCTGGGTCACTCAAGCGGCCAAGACGTTCGACCTGCCGCTGGTTCGCTGGGACGTCACCCAACTGGCCTCGCCCGAACAACTCGGCTCGCTGCCACCCAACATCGCCTTCCACAAGATCGCCCAACATCGGGATGAGTGGATCATCGCGGTGGCGGACCGCGTCGATGTGCTGCACCTTCGTCGCAGTGGGAAGATCGAGCAGGCGGTCCTGCGTCGCTTGGAGGTCGATCCGTTTGGTGTTCGAGTCGCCATGGACGATCCCAAGGCAGCCGAACGCTTGCTGGAAGCCGGGGCATTGGGAAGGTTCTTGCCTCGATCGTCCTCCCCTGCTTCGAATGAGCCGGTGCTGCGTCGACAGCCAAGTGCCCCCACTGTGTCTCCGATGCCATCCGTGTTCGAACAAGACGAATGGTTGGTTCACTGCACTCGGCGGTGCGACGGGCCTTGGCCGGGCCAGTCGTGGCCTCAGTACTGCGACGAGATGTTGCTGGGGTCCGACGAAGCGGCTTCGCGAGCAACGTTGCATTCGCTGCGACGCATCGTGCGGATGCGGCGCTTGGTGGCGGGAGCGACGACCTCCAAGAACGACCACCGCGTGGTTTGTCTCTCCGCCGTGCCGTTACCGGATCTGTTGCGGCGGCGAACATTTCGGCCCCATGTCTCGCGGTGGGACTACGAACCGTTTGGAATCGCGATTCGGCGATCGGCCGCGACCGCCATGGGAGTGCGACCGGTCGTCTACGGCCCGGCGTCAACGCGTGATGGCTTGCCTGCCGAGGAACGGTATCGCTACCAGGCGGAGGGCCGTGATCAAGGCTGGACCACCGAGAAAGAATGGCGGTCACTCGGTGATGTGGATCTGGACTCGCTGGAGGCCCACGACGTCTGCCTGTTTGTCCCGGGTGCGATTCACGCTCGGGTCATCGCGGAAGTGAACCATCGAGGCTGGCCGATTTGCCAGGTCGAGCCGTGGCTGCAACCTTCCGTTTAATATGCCAACGTCGGCTGCTGCCCGTTGACCGTCCGCGTGCGGTAGATCTGGCGAGCCGGTGAGCTGTGACGGTTTTGCGCGGTGCGGGCTGCCACGGTCGAGGTTTGCCCGCGACCTCTGTCGCTGATGATCGTTTCGCCTTCGTGAAGGATCACGCCATCGGAAGAGTGACCATACGATCCACCCGAGCAGGAGTCACACCCGCCGGAGCAGGAACCGGCAGCACTCGAGCAGGAATCACATCCGCCACAGCCATCGCATCCACCCAGATCAGCAGGCGGGAAAAAGGGTCGACCGCCCGCACAGCTGTCGCATCCGGTGCTGCAACCGTCGTCGCACTTGTATCCCCAGATGCTCTTGATGCCGGAGAAGACCGCTCGGCACTTGCCACAGGATTGGCCGTTGTAGTTGCCGCACGAGTCACACGGGTCGTAGCAGTCCGCGGGTTCATTGATCCACGGGTCGATGTACAGCTCGCCGCATCCGTCGCAGGATCCGCAACCGCCGCAGGAGTCACCGCAGGCCCCGCTGTCGCAACCGACGCCGGGACCACAGGGGCCGCAAGCGTTCCACATGGGACCGACACATCCGGTCGACATCAGCAAACAGACCAGCGTCAACACGACAGCACAGGAGGATTTCATCGGGACGATCCGTGTCTCGAACAGGTGGGAGGACAAACGAACGATTCACTCGACTTGAATGAATCGCCTTGCTTCGTCATCGGCACCTCAGCCGGCAAACTCCACCCAAATTGAATGGGGAGCGGGGGTAAAATTCGAAAGCAGCAGGAAAAAAGGGTCAAGTTGGTGAGTGGGGGCCTGCGGTTGCGGCGGATTTCCATCGGGGTGTGGCTGACGGCCGGGGAGCCCATCGCACGGGGAGTGTCCCCGAGGATCATTTGACGGCGGCAACCAACTGTCGTCGCTCCGCGACTTGAGGGCTTGTGTGCAGCAGGCGGATGACCTTGGGTTGAAAACCCAAGGCTCTCGGCTGCCGTCGCTCCACGACTGGTCGTGCGCGTCGGCGGGATCCAACAACCGCGGAGCGGTGACAGGTGTCAGCCTCGGGTTTTCAACCCGAGGTCTCGGTTGCAAACCCGCGTCCTCCAAGCCGCGGAGCGGCGACAGGTGCGGTCCGAATTCTTGGCGAATCCGGCGACGGATGAGGGAGGCGTCAGTTTCTGCGCCGGGGGTCGCGTAATGAAGGGGAAACAACGAGGCACGGATGGGGGCGGGGCTCGACGCAACATTTGAGACAAATGTTCTACTCTAGTCTTGCTGACGCGGCGGGCTGAGACGAAATGGAGAACAGCGATAGCGGATCTTGCATCCATTCGCCGATGGCCGTAGGGCCCGGTTCTCGTCTCGCGAATCAGGATGATGTCGACGGAAGGCGACCAACTGTCGTCGCTCCGCGACTTGAGGGCTTGTGTGCAGCAGGCGGATGACCTTGGGTTGAAAACCCAAGGCTCTCGGCTGCCGTCGCTCCACGACTGGTCGTCTGCGTCGGCGAGATCCAACAACCGCGGAGCGGTGACAGTTGTCAGCCTCGAGTTTTCAACCCGAGGTCTCGGTTGCAAACCCGCGTCCTCCAAGCCGCGGAGCGGCGACAGGTGCGGTCCAAATTCTGGCGAATCCGGCGACGGATGAAGGAGGCCTCAGTTTCTGCGCCGGGGGTCGCGTGGTGAAGGGGAAACAACGAGGCACGGGTGAGGACGTGGCTCGACGGAACATTTGAGACAAATGTTCTACTCTGGTCGTGCTGACGCGGCGGGCTGAGACGAAATGGAGAACAGCGATAGCGGATCTTGCATCCATTCGCCGATGGCCGTCAGGCCAGGTTCTCGTCTAGCGAATCAGGATGATGTCGACGGAAGGCGACCAACTGCCGTCGCTCCGCGACTTGAGGCGCGTGTGTGGTAGGCGGATGACCTTGGGTTGAAAACCCAAGGCTCTCGGCTGCCGTCGCTCCACGACTGGTCGTGCGCGTCGGCGGGATCCAACAACCGCGGAGCGGTGACAGGTGTCAGCCTCGGGTTTTCAACCCGAGGTCTCGGTTGCAAACCCGCGTCCTCCAAGCCGCGGAGCGGCGACAGGTGCGGTCCGAATTCTGGCGAATCCGGCGACGGTTAGCGGATGGGCGGGACTCAGCCTGGTGGCCAGGTCATTTTGCGGCCGCCGAGCAAGTGAAAGTGGACGTGCGGGACTTCTTGCCCACCATCGGCTCCGGTGTTGACGACCAACCGATATCCATCGCCCAATCCTTCGTCCGCCGCGACCTTGGACGCGACGACCACGCAGCGGCCCATCACCTCCTGGTCCTCGTCCGTCAAATCCGCCAGCGATTCGATCTCGCGTTTGGGGATGACCAAGATGTGAGTCGGAGCTTTCGGGGCGATGTCACGAAACGCCAAGCACAGATCGTCTTCGTAGACGATGTCGGCTGGGATTTCTTTGGCGATGATTTTCGAAAAGATGGATGGCATGTTGTGCTTCGAACGGAGGTCGCGGGCGCGTCAAATTGATGCCCAACAAGAGGCGTCGAGTGAATTTAGGTTATCTTCGCTGTGTTGGAATTTCTAGATGATCGCGGACGAAGAGCTGCCCCATGAGCGAAACCAGACGTCAACGTTTGCAAGCCGTGCTGTACCCGCTGGCTTACCACGCCCAGTTTCGCCAGAGCGAATTGCCGGATTTGGTCGAGGAAACCCAGGCCGCCTTTGTCACCCGAACCATCAATGCGGTGGTCCGAGCCGGTGTGCTGGAACGCGTTCATTCCGACGATGAACTTCACTACACCTGGGCCTCCCCTGACCCGATCCATTTGATCGACCGCTGGATCCAAGATCAGATTCACGGCGATCAAGTCAAAGAGCGTCCGGAAGAAGAACGACCGCGAGAACGTTTGCTGCGAGAGGGTGCGGCGTCGCTTTCCAACGCAGACCTGCTGGCGATTTTGATTCGCGTGGGTGTGGTCGGTGAATCGGCCACGACGGGAGGCACGAAACTGGCCAACCACTTCGACGAGGAACTCGACGCGATTCGCGAACAGAGCGTTTCGGAATTGCGACACATCACCAAAGCGGTGACGAAGGCCAGCTACTGCCAGATCATGGCCGGGATTGAACTGGGCCGCCGCGCGACCGAAGCGGCTCGCGAACGTCCGGTGCAGATCGTCAAAATCACAAGCACCACAGAAGCGACCGAGTACTGCGCGCAGAAGTTCGCTTACCTGGCCGGCGATGCGGTGCAGGAAGAGTTCCACATTGTGACGCTCGACACCAAACACAAACCGATTCGAACGCATCGGATCACAGTTGGAACGCTGGACAGTTCGCTGGTGCATCCTCGCGAAGTGTTCCGGCCGGCGATCCGTGACGCGGCGGCAGCGGTGTTGTTGGTGCACAATCATCCGTCAGGTGATCCCACACCAAGCCGTGAAGATCACGCGGTGACAGAGCGATTGACAGAGGCTGGCAAGCTGATCGGCATCACGGTGCTGGACCACATCGTGGTCGCCAAAGAACGCTGCTTGAGTTTGCGAGAATGCTGATCGCAGCCGGATTCACCAGACTTCGGTCGGTGTGACGCAAATCTGAAATCTGGCGATTCCAGCTACGGTGATGCGGGTCGCTACCCCAGTTAGCCGATGGCCGTTAGGCCCGGTTCTGTGACGGTAAAACCGAGGCTAACGCCTAAACGGCTCAATCAATCAAAAGCACACAACGCCGCGGGTTGCGATGACGACCGAACTTGTTCGGAACCAGACGGCAACGTGGACATCTGAAATCTGGCGATTCCAGCTACGGTTATGCGGGTCGCTGCCCCAGTTAGCCGATGGCCGTTAGGCCCGGTTCTGTGACGGTGGAACCGAGGCTAATGCCTAAACGGCTCAATCAGTCAAAGCACATAACGCCGCGGGTTGTGATGCGAATTTGCTCCGTTCAGATGAACGACGCGACTGGCATGACCAGGATCTTGCCATCGCCGATGCGGCCGGTGCGAGTGACCGCGACGATCTTGTCGAGGACCTCTTCGAGACGCAGGTCATCGACCCAGAGTGTGATCTCGACCTTGGGCACAAAGGCCTCGGAGTACTCGGTGTCTTGGTATTGATCGAGGTAGCTTTTTTGGCGACCGTAGCCTTTGACCTCCATCACGCTCAACCCTTCCAGCGGAGCCCGACGAAGGGCGGCGAGAACGTTCTCGGCCAGATGCGGTGAAACGACGGTGACGACTTGTTTCATGATCGCATCCGGCATTCAGAAGGGTTTGACACGACAGCTCAGCTCATCATCCGGCGGTGGGCTGATGTTTCTTGGCCAACAGTTCGGCGATTTGAACCGCGTTGGTCGCGGCACCTTTGCGAAGGTTGTCACTGACACACCAAAACGCGATTCCGTTGTCGGAACTGATGTCTTGGCGGATTCGACCGATGAAGACATCGTCCTTGCCATCGCAATCACGCGGCATGGGATAGGACTGGGAATTCAGGTCATCGACCACGGTGATTCCGTCGGCGGCTTCCCACAGCTCGCGAGCCTTTTCGGCGGTGATCGGCTCACGGGTTTCGACCAAAATCGATTCACTGTGCCCGATCGCAACCGGAACACGAACGGCGGTTGGGCAGACCTGAATGGAATCGTCACCGAGAATCTTTTGGGTCTCGTGCACCATCTTCATCTCTTCGCTGGTGTAGCCGAGATGCTTTTCCGAACCGATCTGCGGGATCAGGTTGAACCCGATCGGATGCTGGAATGTTTCCGGTGAATGAGCTTGTCCGTCGAGGCTGGCGCGTGTGCTGGATTCCAGTTCGACGTTGCCGGCCAAGCCAGCCCCGCTGGTCGCTTGATAGGTGCTGACGATGACCCGGCGGATGCCCACGGCTTTGTGCAGGGGCGCCAGTGCAACAACCATTTGAGTCGTGCTGCAGTTGGGGCTGGCAATGACACCTTGGTGACCATCGACCGCTTCAGGGTTCACTTCAGGAACGATCAACGGCACGGTCGGGTCCATCCGCCAATAGGCACTCTCGTCGACCACAATCGCGCCGGCTTTGACCGCCCAAGGCGTGAACTCAGCGGAGACTTCGTCGGGGGTGCTGGCGATGACCAGATCAACGCCTTCGAAGGCGGACGGTTCCATCAATTCCACCGTCAGCATTTCATCGCCGAAACGAACCTGGGTGCCGGCGCTGCGAGCCGAGGCGAGCAATCGCAGTTTCCGCATCGGGAACTTGCGAGCGTGGAGCTGGTCCAGAACGATTCGGCCGACGGCACCGGTGGCACCGACGAGGGCAACGCAATCAAACATGAGTTGTCAGGAGACGGAGAAACAAAGTGGGGAGGGGAAACGGGGGTTCAGTTTGGTCTTTCCAGACGCAAACGCAACGGGAAACACCGCATCCCCTCTTGAAAAAGTCGGAACGGAAGTCCGGACGTTGCCAATCGCCCCGGGCGTTCGCCTGGGCTGCTAAGCAGGTCGGCAGGAATGATCAAGCACAACCATGTGAGCCGTTTGGGCGTTCGCCCCGGTTGTGCGTGAAAACCGTGGCTAACGCCAACGGCTCACATACCCGATGACACCTGCGTACCTGCTTACATGGAAGTGTTGACGCCCCGATAGCGGATGCAATTCTTCTTCCCGGACAGCACCGGAGGTTGTGCAGTTTTTTAAGCGTCGTGCTCGCAATGCCCTGAGAACCCCGCCCGCTAGAGAGATCGTGCAGTTTTACTTCACCCTTCCTTTTGGAGGGTGGGCCCGCTTCGGGCCGGGGAGGGTTACGCGCTGGATCCAATGCTGAGCCCTCCCCTCGCTTCGCTCGACCCTCCCAGGGGGAGGGTGATGACAGTCGCTCTCCCCAAACTTCGTTTCGGGAGAGGTGTGACATTTCGAAAAGCAAATCCATCACCCGAGATGCGATGACGACGGACTTGGAAGTCCGTCGTACGAGTTCGGTTTGCCCTCGTCGGCTTAGCGGCGAGCCATCCGGCGGGCGATCGCTTCGCGGGACAGCGGCATGATCTTGGCAGCCCCGCCGGTGTTGTAGAGCAGATCGTCGCGGCTGGGTTTGGATTCCGCATCGTCGTACTGAACCAGGAACGCACCGACTTGGACGCCCGCTTCGTGGTAGACGGGTGGCCAGAATTCTTCGCCACGGATCGCCAACGTCTTGGCCAGCAAGCGAGTCGCTCGGCCGGAGAAACCGCTGAGCACCATGTCCAAGCGACCGAGAGCTTCGTGGAACAGGTAGAACACCAGGGCGGTGTCTTTGCCTTGTCCGCCCGCGTACTCCCACGTGCCATCGTCTTTTTCGTAGTAGAAGCCTGGTTCAGGAGCGTCCATGTTCTTGCTCAACCGCATCCCAGCCGAAGCGGCACCAGGTTTCGGGTCGTTGTCCCGATAGCGAAGGAAGAACGGGCAACTGCGTGCCGACACGTCATCGACGTCGTCTTCGGTCACAAACGGTGTGCACCCAAACGCGTCGGAGAACAGCAATTCAACGACGGGGTTGCTCTTCACGCTGCCGATGCAAACCATCCCGCGGTCACCTTGGGCTTCGGTGAAACCTTCGAAAACCTCGGTCGCACGCGAGCGAGCGTCTTCCAAGGTGACTTGGCCGGGGCTCCACACCAACGATTGTTGGATCCGGTCGGGCATGGGCACCGAAGTCGTGGCGTTCGTCTCGGTTCCTTCGCCGATGTGTTTGGCCACACCGCCCAAGGTCGAGATCCCGTTGAGCAGTTCGCCGACCAGCACCGAGTCACTGGCAACGACCATTGCGTTTTCGGGGGAGACGCTGCCTTCGCCTTGCCGAACACCGACGACAATCTCGATGTCACTGCGGCGAGCCAGTTGTTCCCAGAAGTTTTCTGCGTTGACGGCGAACAGGGCGCCGGGCAACTGATCCGCGGTCGCGTGCCCTTGATCGATCAGGTAATCGCACAACCGCGACAGGGCATCCAGCGGGATGTACTTGGCTTCGTTCTTCAGCAGCGAAGCCACCTGGTGTCGATCCAATCCGGTGTGCTCGACGATCGCTTTGATCGTACCGGGGCGTTTGCGCCGATCAGGTGTGTGCCCGAGCAGTTCTGCGAGCCGAAAAGCGTATCTCATGGCCGATTTGGAATAGGTGGAAAAGGTTGAGGTTGAAATCCGTGCCGCGCCAGACTGAAAACGGTGTCAATCTCACGAATCGCCGTCTGTATCTTGCCCCAATGCAGCAGGATCGGAAAGTCGACTGAAAGTGATCGACAACAAATCTAAGATCTTGGAACAGCGAGCTGCCCGGTTGATCTGCTTCTTTGATACATCCCCAATATGTTCACAATGATCGTTCACCGAAAACAAATCTCGAACAAAACAGCCCGGTGTATTCAGGCAGATGCCCGCGAAATCGTTGCAAACGAACGAAGCCACCCCGAATGGAGCGTTTCACCTCACCCAATCAAGGCTGAGAAACCGAACTTTCTTCGTCGCAAATAACATACACCTTTCAACC
This sequence comes from Rhodopirellula sp. P2, assembly GCF_028768465.1. Lineage (GTDB taxonomy): Bacteria > Planctomycetota > Planctomycetia > Pirellulales > Pirellulaceae > Rhodopirellula. The sequence goes on along the minus strand of NZ_CP118225.1, from coordinate 1,186,611 downwards.
GAGCAAATGTTTTGTTGGGAGTGATCGATGGTTCCAAGATGCCCGGATCGCCGATCAAATAGAATGAGAGTGTTTCGAAGAGGCCCGTTTCGAGCGTCTGCGTTCTCGTCGCCAGCGGCAGCTTGCGACGTTTGATTGATTCCTTTTTGGATAGACCGCGTGTCCGTCGTTTCGTCCCCCCGCAGCTCTGATTCGCGAACGCCCTCGACCGACCCCAAATCTCGGGCGTCCTCGGGGACAGCGAAACCGGCGTACGACGCCTTGATCCAGTCGCGAATCGAGGTGGCTCGGTCCGCGCTCTGGCGAGCCGAACTGACACGTCAAATCCTGCGCGGTGTTTTGGTGGGCATGGCCGCGATGCTGGGCTGGATCGTGATGGACCAGTGGATTTGGTCGCCAGGAACGATCGGCCGAGTGGTGGTCGCTTCCATCGCGGTCGCCGCCGCCGTCGTCCACGCCCTGCGTTCGGTTTGGCCCGTGCTGCGATCTTCGGTTCGAGCCGACTACGCCGCCCGTGCTCTGGAACGAGACCATCCCGAACTGGGACACGCTCTTTCCAGCTACGTCACACTGACAGCTCAAGATTCCGCGGGGGATTCCGCCTTCAAAGGCCAGCTTTCCAAACGCGTGGTTCAGTCCATCGGCGCGACCACCGCTGCGAAGCTGCGCTCGATCGATGCGTTGCCCGAGGAAGCCACCGGGCTGCTGCGTTGGTGGATCGCCACGATCGCGTTGCTGGCCGTGTTGGTGATCTATGCCATCGCCTCTCCCAAAAACGCATTGCAATCGGCCGCCAGACTGATGGCTCCCGCTGCCGACATTCGGCCAGCCAATCGAGTCCAGATCACAGACGTTCAACCAGGCGACGCAGAAGTCCTGGCCGGACGAACGGTGATGGTTGCTGCGACCGTCCGTGGCCTGCGAGACGACGAAACGGTCGAGTTCCGCTGGCTGAACTCGGACGAATCCACCACCACGTCTGGCGACCGCGTTTCCGGCCAACGCGTCACCAAGATGCAAATGGACGAATCCACTGCCACCCGATCGACCGTCGCTCACACCGCATCGATCCGTGTTTCGCATCAGGCCACCGGTGTCCAACGTTATGAGATTGTGGCTGGGGATGCGGTGGCCGGACCGTTTGAGTGGACCATTCGTGACACGCCCGTCGTCAGCGTCACCGAAGTCCAATACCAACCACCGGCGTACACCGGAGAAACCACCCGCGTTCGACGCAGTGGTTCGATTCGAGGCGTCGATGGAACGCGCGTGATCTTGCGAGCCCGAGTCAATCGCCCGGTCGCTCGGGCCGTGGTCGAGTTCAATCCCAAACGAATGGGGCAGGAGACTCGGGCCACCGCGGGCGTTCGCGAGATGACGCTGAGTGAGGATGGCTCGTCGCTGGAGTTGCCGTTTGATCTGCGCAGTGGCGAAGCGGCCACGCGTGCCGTTGAACTGACCAGCTACCGGATTCGCGTTTGGGACCAAGCCGAACAATCCAACTCCGACCCGATCATCTATCCGATCGAAGTGATCCGTGATCTGCCGCCGGAGATCACGATCGTGGTGCCCCGTCGATCGCCCAAACAAGTTCCGCTGGACGCTCAACAACTGTTTGAGATCCACGCTGCGGACGTGGACTTTGGGTTGTCTGAAATTGAAATCGAAATCCGGCGTGGCATCGATGTGATCGCTCGCGCTTCGCTGTGGAAGAACGAGGCCGGTGCGAAGGGCAACCAAATCGCCGAGTATCGCTTCCGCCCATCGCGAATGATTCTGACAAACGCCGGTCGCCGTGGTGCACGCTCATCACGTTTGATGGTCGGTGACGAAGTGGAAGTCGTCGCGATCGCCACCGACAATCGACGCGACGCCAACAACCCCAGCATCCAACCTGGTGTCACACGCACCGAACCGGTGCGTCTGCAGATCGTCGCGGGACGCACCCCCGATCCTCCAACCCCGGAAGAACAAGACGACAACGACGGGCAAACCCCTGACGATGGCAGCTCACCGGATGGTTCTGGCCCCGGCGAAGAAGGCCAATCAGGAGGCGGCGGTGGAAACGGCGAGAGTGGGCAATCCGAACAAGGTGGCCAGGGCGGTGAAGGACAAAGTGGCTCCGGCGAATCCGACTCGGAACCAACCGGCGAAAACGAAACCAGTGGCGAGTCCGACGGCAACTCATCCGGCAATGACTCTTCAGGTGGTGACTCCGACCCCGGCGATCCATCCGATTCCAACAGTGGGAACAACAACGCCGACTCGGGCAGCAGCGACGGCTCGGAACCCGGTGACGCATCAACCGGCAACGCAGGTGAAGGTTCGAGCGATCCCAATGCGATGTCGGAAGGCCCGAATGAATCAACCGGAACCGAACAGGGTGCCGGTGAACAGGGTGCCAATGCATCCGGCAACGACGAAGCCGGCCAATCCGGCGACGCTCAACAACCGGCCGAAGGTTCTCCGTCAGGCAACCAAGCCCCAGGTCAACCAGACTCATCGGGATCGCCCGAATCTGGACGCGACCAAGACGGATCCCGCGACACTGCGGGAAATCCAGAAGGCTCGCAGGAGTCCAGTGGTTCACGCGTGCCGCAGTCCGCCCCACAAGATGACGCGGAAGCTTTCGAGCGCATCAACGAATACTTGAAAGAACAACAAGAGAACCAACAACAACCGGGAAACGCTGGCCAGCAATCCTCCGGTGAACAGCAGCCAAACGAGAACCAAGAGGGATCTGACTCCGATTCACAATCCAACGACTCCAACGCGAATGATTCCAACGAACCAGGATCCAAGCCAAACGGTTCGGACCAATCGAGTGGCGATCCATCCGGCGACACCCCATCCAACGACAACGGCTCTGGTGAAAATGCATCTGGAGACAATCAACCCGGGGACGGTTCTCAGTCGCAGGATCCTTCCTCGGATGGCTCACCGTCAGGCGATGGGTCAGCAGGAGAAGAATCGCCAGGGACCGAATCGGGAAAACCTGGAACCGAGTCGGGAGAACCTGGTTCAGAATCGTCCGACTCGCAAATGGGAAAGCCCGGAGAACAAGCCGGCGATCCCGGGCAACCTCAAGACGGCTCGCCCTCTTCCGACGAGGGCGATGCCTCGGGTGAACCATCCGAATCGGGCTCTTCCAAATCGAGCTCGCCAAGTCCTGGCAACCAAGACTCCTCCGCTGGCGATGGCTCGGAACCTGGCGATAGCTCGGAACAAGGTGCCCCGAATGAACAAGGTGCCCCGAATGAATCAGGCGGCGACCAAGACTCATCCAACCCGGGCAACTCCGAGGCTTCCTCCGAAGCGTCCCCTGGCGGTTCTGAAACAGCCGGGTCTGAAACCGCGGGGTCGCAAGCCGGCGATTCCTCCAACTTCACTGGGAATTCCACGGCCAGCGGAAACCTCCCCGGCAACGGTGAATCCAACACGGAGCTACCTCCAGCCGATCCCGCTGATTTGGAATACACCAAGCGTGCGACCGACATGGCGCTCGATTACCTTGACGAAACCCGGCAGGACCCGGACCCGAACTTGCTCGACCGTTTGAAATGGACGCCGGAAGACTTGCAGCGTTTTCGCGAACGCTGGCAGAACGTCAAACCGATCGATCAACCGGGCGCGAATCCCAACTTGGACCGCTCCGACGTGGAAGAAGCCCTGCGAAGTTTGGGTCTGCGCGCACCGCAGTCCATGCGTTCCCAATCCACACCTGGCCAACAAGATGGCTTGCGTGGCCTGCAAGACAGCGGCAACCGCCGACAGGCTCCCGCCGCCGTCCGCGATGCCTTCGAAGCATTCCGTCGCGGTTGGAGACCAACAGGAGCGTCCAACTGAATCCGGCGTGAACGCCATTCAGTTCACCGTCACTCAGAAATCACTGCCAGGTCACCGTCCGGCTATACTCACGGACCCAAGTTTTGTCGCGGCGAGTCTCGCCCGAACAACTCACGCTGCACACGATTGCAGTGTTCTCCTGACAGGATTCAGTGATGGCGTTCCAAGTGACGGGCAAGCGAACGCGGACAATCCCGGTTGAGATGAAGGCCTTGTTGATCGCCGAAAAGGAACGGGGTGCTCGAGATTGCTTTTTACACTCCTACTTTTTGTTGGTCCCACTGAGCGAGTTCCCTTGAGCTTGCCTCCGCCCGCATTGCGCTCGACATTTTCATTCCATCCGCTCTCGCTCTCAAACGATTCTCTCATCGATGTCAGAAAATCCTTACGCTGCCGGCAACGTGTCCGACACCTCGTTCAGCCCTGGCACGGGAGGCCTCCCACCTGAGGTTGTCAAAAAGGTGGAAGCGATCATCAAGGACGCCCGGCAATTTTGGCTGGCGATTGTGCTGTGCTTTTTCTGCAGTGGCATCGGTTTGGTCATCATCTTCCCCTGGTATTTGTTCCGTCTTTTCCAGTGGCGTTCCCTTGCCCAACAACACCCATTCCTCACCGAACCGAATGCTCCCACGGGAAGTCTTCCCAAACGTTTTCAGTCCGCCAAGCTCAAATTCATCCTTGGAATCGTGTTCGGTTTGTTGACCTTTGGATTGCTGGTTGGTTTGCTGATGCCGGCCATCAACGCGGCTCGCGAAGCAGCGGAAGCTGCCAACCAACGCTAGGACAACCGGGGCGCCCCAAGCATTGAAACATCGCGAGAATCGCGTCCCTGGTTGCTTTGTGCGCGCGCCGCCGTCATCATCGGTGCCTGGATCATGGTTTCCGCAAGGGCACACAATCGATGCTGGCACGGCTCAAAACATTCACGTTGCTCGGCATCGAGGCGATGCCTGTTGATGTCGAAGTCGACATCTCTCCGGCCGCGATGCCCAAGACGATCTTGGTGGGTCTGCCGGAAGCGGCTGTCAAAGAATCGACCCACCGCGTCGAACGCGCGATCGTCAACAGTGGTTTCATCCGCCCGCAAGATCGCGTGGTCATCAACCTGGCCCCCGGTGATCTCCCCAAACAAGCACCCTCGTTCGACTTGCCGGTCGCACTGGGTGTCCTGGCGGGCAGCGGTCAATTGGTCCTCGATCGTTTGGAAGACTACGCCGTGGTCGGGGAACTGGCCCTGGAAGGCATCACCCGCCCGGTCAAAGGCGCCCTGTCGATCGCGATCGAGGCCGCCAAGGACAAATCACTGAAGGGTTTGGTCGTGCCCACCGAATCGGCCGCCGAAGCCGCGGTGGTCGAAGACCTGGAGGTGATCGCGGTCGACAGTCTGTCCCAGTGCGTCGCCTTCTTTGCCGGTGAGATCGAGGTGCCGCCCGTACCCAGCGGCGTCGAAGAAATCTTTGAAGCCTTCAGCGAATACGAAGTCGACTTCGCCGATGTCCGCGGCCAAGAGTCAGCCAAGCGAGCGATGACGATCGCCGCGGCCGGCCGCCATAATTTGTTGATGATCGGACCTCCTGGCAGCGGGAAAACCATGTTGGCGAAACGCATGCCAACCATCCTGCCTCCGCTGGTGCCCGCCGAATCGATCGAAACCACTCGCATTTACAGCGCCGTGGGGCAATTGCCTTCCAAACAACCGTTGCTGGCGCGTCGACCGTTCCGCAGCCCTCACCACACGATCAGTGACGCCGGTTTGGTCGGCGGAGGCAGCCCACCCGCACCGGGTGAAATCAGCAAGGCTCACAACGGCATCCTGTTCTTGGACGAGCTGCCGGAATTCAATCGCAAGACCCTCGAAGTCATGCGGCAACCGCTCGAAGACGGTGTCGTGACGATCTCACGAGCCCTGCGGAGCACGACCTTTCCCGCGGACTTCATGTTGATCGCGGCCGCCAACCCCTGCCCGTGTGGGTATCGCTCGGATCCTCGACGAAGTTGCAACTGCACACCGCCTCAGATCGAACGTTACATGGGCAAGATCTCCGGTCCACTGCTGGACCGGGTCGACATTCACATCGAGGTCCCCGCGGTTCCCTTTGAAGAATTGACGGCTCGTGATGCGTCGAGCGAGACCAGCGCGATGATGCGTGACTCCGTCATGCGGGCTCGGGATGTGCAAGCCGAACGATTCGAGGGCAGCCCGATCCGTTACAACGCTCAGATGAGCAGCCGACAAACACGGCAGCATTGTGAACTGAGCACCGCCAGTAAAACGCTGCTCAAAGCCGGCGTGGAGTCACTGGGCCTGTCCGCGCGAGCTCACGACAAGATTTTGCGTGTCGCCAGAACGATCGCCGACTTGGCGGGCGAGCCCGCGATCAGCGAAGAACACCTCGCCGAAGCCATCGGCTACCGAAACCTCGACGCCGACCTCTGGGTGTAGGGCTGGCTTGGCGCGTCGCGTGAAGACGGATGCCGCCGCTCCGCGGCTGTTGCTTTGTCTTTTCCGCCCCCCAGACCTTGGGTTGAAACCCAAGGCTCGCGGACGTCACCGCTCCGCGGTTCGGTCGAACAACACATCCACGCAAGAGTCACGGAGTGACGGCAGCCGACCAGCCTTGGGTTTCAACCCAAGGTCCCAAGACGCCACACCCAACCAACCAGTCACGGAGTGACGGCCCCGTCCGGGGCGACATGGTAAGGGGCCATCAACGATCTCGGGGCTTCCGCCCCGAGCTAACGATGTCGGCCCCTCCGGGGCGAAGTTGCCTGCATGGTGATGGATGGCACCATCCGGCGATCAGGGCAGACCAGTCTCAATGCAAAGAAGCCAGGTTCCGGCAACCAGCCTTCAGGACGCTTTTGCGACGGGCGTGGTCGCTTGCACGGCAACGTTGTTGTCGATTCGCCAGAGGACACCGGCTTGGCGAATCGTGGGCACCAGCTGCTGCCTCAAATCCGAACTCGGCAGCGTGCCGCCCAATACGATCTTCGATTCGTGGACGGTGACTTTCAACTTGCTCGCATAGCGGCCGAGCGATTCGTGTTCCTGGAACATGCCCTCGATGCGCTGCAGCGTGCGCTGAACCTGACACTCGGACTGGGTCGCTTCCAACAGTTGGCTCATGACTTCGGTTCCCCTGGGTGGGATGGATCAGTGAACGCAGGATTTTTCACCCGTTCAAAATCGACATGACAACTCTGCAGCCCAATTCGTGTGCACGACGAGCAACCGGGCCAACAACGGATTGAATGCAGAGAATGGTCTCCCCAAACGCAATCTTCGTACCACTTGTTCCGCTTATCCGGGGCTATCGCTGCGTCGGCCGATTGTTCAGCGAAGAGAGGTCACCGGGCAAAACCTTGAACGTTGGCATCGAGAGGATCTCCATCGTTTTCAGTCGCATCGTCGCGTGGCCGACTTCGAGATTCAGGCCTGGTTTGCCGAGCGCCGTCGTTTGCTGCAATCGAGCCGGACGCGTGGGGGCCCCAAACACAGTGAACAAGTCCTTGGCCGCGGCGTAACCGCAGCGGTCCGCGGTCACGGTGAACGCGGAATTCTCGGTGCGAGTTCGGAACAACACCCCGCCCGAAGCCTGGATCTCCCACGCGGTCGTGGTCGCGCCCATCGTGCGTTGCCGGAATGGAACGCTGGGATCAACCGCGATTCGCAACGCATCGCAATCCAAGGTGGATTCGCCTTCGGACAACAGATCCATTCGACTGGCGTCCATCAAAGTCTCAAAGTCCGGCAGGTTTTGCTGGGCCACTCGCACGCCGCGACGAAACGTCAATGTCTTGGCCAACAAGTCGCCCTGCATCGATTCTTGGAAGATCAGGTGCACGCCCATGATCGTCGGCTCGGGGCTTTCTCCCGCTCGCGGGCCGGCTGCGTTCGGGTCCTCGATCATGCCGGGGTTCCAAGCGGACGATCGCGAATCGGGTGCACCGGTTGGTGAACCCACCGCGTTGCTCGCAGAATTGGAATTGGCCGGCGCATTGTTGGTCAACAAATTGCCACCTTTCGCGTTCCGCAACCAAGCTCGATAGGAACCGGGGCCCGGCGCGATGATCATTCCCGAGGCACCCTCCCTGGTCGAAACCGGGGCGACGCCAGCGGAATCCTGGACCGCAGGGTTGGCCTCCGCATCTGGCAACCACGCGAGCCGAGACGTTTGCAGATGATGCCGCGACTCATGCACACCATCGCGAGCGAACTGGTCCACGGTCAACTCGACCGGTTGTGATCCCGTTTGCACCAAAGCGATTTCGGCGATGCCGGACTTTTTGAAACTGGCGGGCGTTCGCAGGTGGATCGGGTCGGTCAGCGTCCACCTGAGCTGATCGCCACGCATCTGAATTTCGTTGGTCGATTCGTCTTGGGTGATCACGGTGTCCAGCACCACACCGCCCGCCAAAGTGGCGACCTTGCCGTCGAATGTCAGTGAACCACCAAAGCGACAACGTGGGGGTCGCGACCACCGCGCCGTCGATTGAGATGGATTGCGAGACGCAACCGAAAGTGCTGGCAACATGTGCGACGGAAGGACGAACTGCCCGGCATCGTTGACCCACACGAAGTTGTCTTCCGGTCGGACTTGGATTTGTGGACCGATGAAATAACCGTCTCCCATCTGAAGTCGTGCAGGAGCGTTGGGCGTGCCAGTCAGTTCCATCACATCGCTGGCACCCCCATCACGAAAACGCAGTTTCTCTCCCGTCAGGGTTGCCAACATGGTCGCTGGAACGGTGCCCGCACCGCTGCCATGGATCGGTGCCTTCGCGGCCCGAGTTTTCATGGGATGAGTGACTTCGACACTGCCCGTCACGCTGAGGTCGGTTGCTGTCAGGTCCCCGCCGTCCATCGACAATGTCGCGGCCACCATGTCACCGCGAATCGTCGCTGGCTGAGATGCATTTGGATTCGATTGATCACGAACGACGGTGTTGGACGAATCGGGTTGCCGGACCCAATTGCGAATGGGATCGTCACTCCCTTGTTTCTCGCGTCCACTCTCGGCTTCTTTTCCATGTTGAAAGAAAAGATGCATGCGGTTCGTCCGAGCTTGCAAGGACGATGAATTGATTTGCACGTTGCCGATGGCCGCCAAACTTTCCGGCAACCATTTCTGGTTCAACGAGCCCTCCGAATCCTGGGAATTCCCCAGGCGTTGCGGCTTGCCATCGGCAACAGGACTCAGGATGCCTTCCACGCGGTCCGCCAGAAACGATCCACCATCCGCCAACATCGCGTGCAGTTGGCCTTCGCACCAAACCGCGAAGTTGACCTGCATTTGATCGGGGGTCGCAATGCCTTGCGGTTCGATTTGCAAACCGTCTTGCCACGCGAACGACCGCATCGCGGAATCCGCGGCGTGGTGAAACACCCGTCCGCTACCTTCCACCGTGATGGTTCCCAATTGCTTGGGCTCGGCAGGATTGAATCGATACCGGATCTGCGACAGAAAGCCTTCCAAGTCGCCACGTTGCAGTCGCACGTAGTCTCGGTTGGGATCATTGGCCGTCGCACTGTTTGGCTGTGCCACACCAGCGACATCGGCGGCGGAAACCGGGTCCGCGATCAGCCAACCTTCCACCGGATCGAACAAGACCCGACCGGCAGTCATCCCAAACGCTTGTGACCGAATGTCCATTTGCACGGGAGACCCTGTCGCTTCGACGCGATCGATCCAATCCATTGCGTCATCACGGCGTAACTTCGAGTTCAGTGGATCACGCAGCGTCATCACCAACGAGTCACATCGGAAGCGATCGATCCAATCTTCTCGCGGTGGCGAAATTTGGTTGGCGGTTTCGATGGCCGACGCGGGCAATCGCATCAGTTCCACGTTTTGATTCAGACTCAATTGATCGAGAGCAAAGTCATACTGAATCATGTTGCCACAGCGGACTTCGACCACGCCCTTCGGGTCGTCTTGTGACGGGTCGTTTGGGTCATCCAGCGGCAGCGATAGTTTCTGCAGGTACACCAGCTCCATGCGGTCCAAGGTGCCGGTGACGTCATTGGATCGGCCCGCGGACGCAGCCAAGTGCAAGGTCAGGACACGCCCGATCATCGTGGCCCGTCCGACCTGCATGTGAATGGGGTCGTTGGTCCAAATCGTGCGGCGATCGATGCCGACGTTGGAAGTCCGAATGTGCAGCACAGAATCCGCTGCGTCCTTGGGATTCGGTGGTTCGGGGGTGATCCCACGCACCTGGTAGGCCGATGAAGCGATTTCGGCCGCGTCGCCAGTCGGCTGAGTCGATCGCTGAATGATCACTTCGCCGCGAAGTTGGCCACGCTCGATCGAAGGTGCGACACCGCTCATCACATCCAACGGGGCATCAAATTTGATCGACGCACCTTCGGAGGCGGTGATCAAGATCGGCTCTTTCGAACCCTCCTCACTCAGCCCGCGACCGATGACGATCGTGATCGGTTTGAGTTCCCACGTCTGACCGTCTTTTTGGGTGCATTCTTGGCACAGCAGCATCCCATCGTCTGTTTTCAAACGAATCGTGCGACCGCGTTGCCAATCCGTGTCCGCAAACAAGTCATCCAAGTTGCCATCGCCACCACTCACTTTGGTTGGAGCGACGGGCGCAGCGACGATTTCGGGCGGCGTCAGCCATGCCGCCACGGTGACTTGATAGAGACCAGCCGCTGCCACCAACACACACAGGCCGACCAAGTAGTCGCGCAACTGCGTCAGCATGGAGGGTCTTTCGAAAGGGACGGCCAAGTGTTCCCAGCACGCATCAAACGCTCAATCAATTCACGCACCGCACCCGTTCCACCTGGCAGACGGGTGATCCAGTGCGCAGCTTCGCGAGCATCGATGGCGGCATCGTCCGGTGCGGCAGCCAATCCCACACGACGCATCACCGTGATGTCAGGAACGTCATCGCCGATGTAACAGACCTCTTCCGGGGTGACCTTCATCGCCGACATCATCTCGGTCGCGGATTGCCATTTGTCGCTGGAATTTTGCACCACATGCTGGATGCCCAATTCCTTCGCTCGACGCGTCAAGGCGTCGCTGTGACGAGCCGTGATGATTCCGAAATGCAGTCCCGCGTTCATCCAGGCTTTGATGCCATACCCGTCGCGAACATGAAACGTTTTTGTTTCCGCGCCGGTGGAGTCGTAATACAGTTTTCCATCACTCAACACGCCATCGACGTCAGACAAAATGCATTTGATTTTGCCGGCGATGTCACGATCTGAAATCATGGGATGGCGGGAGGACAAATCAGTCTCCTGAGGTGATGGGAATACAACGAGGCCCATCTTCACCGGATGAGTCGTTTTGATTGGACGAGGTGGTGACGGGGTTGGATGGGATCATTTGGCGAACGTCGCCCGTCGCGACCAAATCCGTGATGTCAATCATCCCGACGGGTCGTTGATCTGAATCCACCACGGGCAATTCACTGATTTTGCGTTGCGACAGAATCTCGATCGCCCGCGGCAGACGCTCGTCTTCGGCGACACAAATCGGTTGCTGGGTCATGAACTGTTCGATCGGTTCATCCAGGCTGGTTTCTTGACGTTGTTGCAACAACCGCGCGAGATCGCTGTCGGTGAAGATACCGGCCAGTCGTTGGCTGTCATCGAGCAACAAAATCGCTCCGCTTCGACGTCCGGCACCACCAATCATCATGGCTTGGCGAATAGAAATCGTTCGTGGCGCGACCCGGCATTCGGACAGCGGACGCATGACTTGCCGCACATCAGCCAGCTTTCGTCCCAAGGCACCGCCGGGATGAAAACGAGCGAAATCATCCGGGGTGAAGCCGCACAGACGCGACGCCAGGACCGCGATTGCATCTCCCACGGCCAACATCACCGCCGTGGAACTGGTGGGAGCCAAACCGTCGGGGCAGGCTTCACGATGACGACCAATCGGGACGACATGATCGGCCAGCTTTGCCAGCGGATTCTCTCGGTCTGCGGTGACGGCGATGATCCCACAGGCCTGGTGTTTCAGGTACTCGACCACGCGAACGACTTCTTCGCTGCGACCGGAATTGGAAAAGGCGATCACCAAATCCTTGGACTGCACGCGGCCCAAATCACCATGCACGGCTTCGATGGGGTGCAAAAAGTGAGCGGGCGATCCGGTGCTGGCCAACGTTGCGACCAGTTTTTGAGCGATCAAGCCGGCTTTCCCGACCCCGGTCAAAACGATCGATCCTTCGCAGCGACTGATCCATGCGGCGGCTTCCGCGGCATCGGACGAAGCGATCGCGGCGGCTTTTTGGATGGCTTCGGCTTCTCGCAGCATGGTCTCGCGGACCAAACGAATTTGGTCCAACGGCGAAAGCGGCGTCAACGTCGGAATGGACGTGCCGTGATTTGGTTGAGGTTGTGGGGCCACAATCGCGTCCTTGCTCTTGTCGCGGGTCGTCGGTGCCTCGAATGCGGTTTCGGGGCATTCTCAACGCGCGACGATAGCGAAAACGGTGACGGCGTCGCAAGTCGAACCCGCGACGGCGTGAAACACAAACCCACCGGTCGCAGGGAACGGGCCCGAACCTGCCTCGATTTCGGCACAAGCTCGCTGGTGATTCAGTGCTTCCTGCGGGAATCGAGTGCAAATCACAACCCGATGCGTGAGCGAGGGACCACATCGAGTCCCTTGCTCACCGGCTTCTTGATTTTGTTGTCGGTTGGCCACTCTTGGCCAACATTCATCACTCTGACGGGCAAAAGTGCCCATCCTACCTGCGTTAAAACGTCGTTGACGCCCAAATCGACAGCCCACAAGCCGCCCGGTTCCACAAACCCAGCGGACTCGTCACCTCGTCCGCCACACCAGTCATGGACGAGATGTTTCTAAGCCGTTGTCGCCGGGGCGACCATGTCTCGAATCAGAGGGCTGTAGCCGGCCAAGGGCCCCAAATCCGCGGGTTCCGCGTTTCGTTCAGCCAAGAATGTCTTGTAATACAGTGCGATCATCAACAAATCGGCGTCGATGTCGGGGCGAAAGTCAAACCGCTCGATCAGAGGCAGGGTCAGGTGCCTGGCGATTTCTCGGCGTCGCGGAGGGGTCAGGTAATGCCGTCGCTCAGCGTAAATCGCCAGCGTCCTGGCCATGCTTCGCGAAATCGCGTAGTCGCCGGGAATGAATGTTGCCAGAGGCGCTACTCGAGGATCATCGATTTTGGCGACCGGCAATTGCCACGTCTTTTCATCGATGATGACCATCGTGCCGCTGGCAATGTCACCCAATCGCTGCATTCGCCGGGTGCTGATCACGCAGATCAGCCCCACCATGCCCGTGGGAATCAGAAACATCGGCGGAATGCTCTCATCCACACTGCTCAGTGCCGCGACGGGCGCCAGATCGGCGATCCGAAGCAGATTGCGAAGCACCGCACGTTTTCCATTGATCGGGCACCCATCGACATCGATCACTCGAATCCCGCAGGCCCATTTTCCCACGGTGCGGCCATTGAAAAACGCTTCCAAGGCCGCCCCGTAAAACCAGCTGACCAAAAAGTAACTGATGATCCCCGCCGCCAAGGCGAAGGCCCCGAGGCTTTGCAACCCCGACAGCCCGACGAACAGCAGCAAGAGCAACCCGATCGCGGCGATCACCGCGGCGCGCACAAAGACATCGATGATGTAGGCGGGCAACCGCCGAAACGGACCGGCCAATTGATACTCAAACGCAATGTTCTCAGGCGTGACGACACCGATGGTGGTGTCGAGCGGTCGCTGGGATTCAGCATCGAGTTGGTTTTCATCGCGTGGCATGGTGGTGCTACTATATCAAGCTTTCCCACCTGCATCCCACCTCTGTTGTCGAACGCGAGCACGTTTTGAAATCCCCCGAATCGGAACGCCGAGATCCGCCAACCCACTGGTGGCGGATCCTGACCAACATCGGCCCAGGACTGATCATCGCCGGCTCGATCGTCGGCAGCGGCGAACTGATCGCGACCACAAAGACCGGTGCGGAAGCCGGATTCACTCTGCTGTGGCTGATCCTGCTGGGATGTGTGGTCAAGGTTTTCACGCAAGTCGAAATGGGGCGTTACACGCTGACCAGCGGCAAGACGTCTCTGCAAGCGTTCAATGAACTGCCCGGCCCGCGGTTGGGACGCCATGGCAATTGGTTGGTCTGGGCCTGGGCGGTCATGTGGTTGGCCAGCATCGGTCAACAAGGCGGGATCGTGGGCAGTGTTGGCCAAGCGGTCGCACTCACCATGCCAGCAACGGCCCATGGTGTTTCAGAAAACCAAGTCGCCGACGCGGAACAACTGCTGACGTTTGAACGCTACGCGGTCCGCTCCGAATCCGAGCGTTCCGCGGCAGAGGCTCCCACGCGTCTGCAAGAACTCGACCACCGCGAAGCCGAAGTGGTCGCGTTGCGCATCGCGCACGAACTCGAGCACGGCAAAAACGAACCGCCCGACATCAAACTTTGGGCAACGATCATCACGATCGCGACCAGCGTCCTGTTGTTTGTCGGTCGGTACGGGTTGATTCAAACCTTCAGCACGGTCTTGGTGGGATCGTTCACCTTGCTCACCCTGATCAACTTGTTCTTGTTGCAGGGCGAGGTCGACTACCGCGTCACGGCCAGCGAATTCTTCTCCGGATTGAAAGGTGCCCTGCCCGCTTCCGAAAACGGCGGCACAGCGCTCGCCACCGCCTTGGCCACGTTTGGCATCATCGGCGTGGGTGCCGGCGAGTTGATCGCGTACCCGTATTGGTGCCTCGAAAAAGGCTATGCCAAATTCACCGGCAAAAACGATGGCACACCGCAGTGGCGTGAGCGGGCGGCGGGATGGATGCGAGTCATGCAGGTTGACGCCTGGGGATCGATGCTGGTTTACACCTTCGCAACCGTGGCGTTCTACTTGCTCGGTGCGGCGGTGCTGCACCGTGTGGGGTTGAATCCCGAAAAATCGGATTTGGTACGCACACTGGCCGTGATGTATGTGCCGGTGTTCTCCAACTGGGCGGCGGCGTTGTTTTTGTTTGGTGCGATCGCCGTTCTGTACAGCACGTTCTTCGTCGCCTGCGCCGGGCACGCACGCGTGTTCTCGGATGCGTTGCGAGTGGTCGGATGGATCGACGACAGCCAGGCGACGCGAGACAAATGGGTCCGCGGTCTCGGTGCGTTCTTCCCGATCATGAGCCTGGGGTTCTACATCGCGTTCCCCTCCCCTGCGAAACTGGTGTTGATCAGCGGAGTCACCCAGGGGGTGGTCTTGCCTCTGATCGCTGGAGCCGCGATTTGGTTCCGCTACAAACGCTCCATCGATGGTCTGCGTCCGGGCAAACTGTGGGACGTGATGCTGTGGTTGTCCGGCATCGCGATGCTGATCACCGGCGTCTGGACCATCATCGCCACGGTGACCTGATTGCCAACACCAATCCGAACGTAGCCGGATTCGCCGAGAATTCAGACGGCACACAAAACGTTTGATTCAGAATTCTGGCGAATCCGGCTACAGTGCCAGGGTCCGAATTCTGGCGAATCCGGCTACGGCGCCAGGGTCCGAATTCCGGCGAATCCGGCTACGGCGCCAGGTGGAACCTGGCCTACGGTGAGTTAACCCAGCAACTCGGCAGCTTGGTCGCAAAGTGAAGCGGCTTCTTCCGCCGTCGGGGCTTCCGCGATCATGCGGACAATCGGTTCGGTGTTGCTGCCGCGAACGAGCAACCAACGATCCGACCATTGCAATCGCATCCCGTCGCCACGCGTTGCTTCCGCGTCGGTGAACTTGGCTTCCAACTTGTCAAAGACCGCCGGCAAACGTTCCGCTGACACACCGGCTTTGCTCTTGTGGATGCTCAACTGCGGCAGCTCGTCGGCCAACTCGCTGAGAGGTTGTCCGGTTCGTGCTAAGAGAGCCAACGTTTGCGCCATGCCAACGAAACTGTCGCGAACGTAACCCACTGTGGGATCGATCGGGCCGCCGTTGCCTTCGCCACCGTAAGCGGCTTTTTTCGCGATCATCAAGTCGCACACGTTGGCTTCGCCCACCGCGCTGCGAAACGTCTCGACGCCATGCTGTTTGGCGATCAACGTGCTCATCGAACTGGTCGCCCCGTTGATCACGATTGGCCCGGAGGTGCGACCGGTTTCCATGGCCTGCCGAACACACAACGCCAGCGTGCATTCTTCGCCGATGTAGCGTCCCGTTTCGTCGATCAACGCCAACCGATCCGCATCGGGGTCTTGGCAGAATCCAACCACGCACTGGCGTCCGGTCACGTCCGCGGAAATGCCTTGCAGGTTCTCAGCAGTGGGCTCGGGCGTGTGAGCGAATTCCCCCGTCGGTGCGTGCCCCATCGCTTCGACGGTGCACCCCAACGCTTCGAGCAATCGCACACCCAGCAATCCGCCCGCACCGTGGTTGCTGTCGATCAACACGCGAAATTGTTTGGCCTTGATCGCATCGACATCAACCGTCGCCAGCACTTTCTCGAGGTGAGCGGCGTGGGGATCTTCGACGGAACGGACTTCACCGATCTGGTCATAGGTGGACCACTGATTGGTGCCCGCAAAGTAGGCGTCTCGAATTTTGGCTCCGGATTCGGCGTCCAGGACTCGCCCGTCGCCGCCAAACAATTTGATGCCGTTGTATTCCGGTGGGTTGTGGCTGGCCGAGATCGCGATCGCCCCGACGGCTCCCATTTCGCGAACCAGCACGCCGATGGTGGGTGTCGCGGCGACGTCCGCATCAATCACATCGCGTCCGGAGGCCGTCAGTGCGGACACGATGGCACTGCGAAGCATCGGTCCCGTCGTGCGTCCATCCCGTCCAATCACGATCTTGCCTTCGGGCATCGATGCCGAGAACGCGGCCGCGAAACGCACGGCGACCTCGGGCGTCAAGGTTTCACCCAAGATGCCACGAAGACCACTGACACTGATAATCAATTCACTCATAGGACACACAAGGAGACTGGATCGAGGAGGTGGAGAGAACAAATCTGAACGGCGATGCAACGCGGTGACGTTGACCAGGAACCGCCCGATGGCAGACCTTCGGTCACGAGGTTCAGGGGGAGCATCGTACCAGGGACACGGGAATTCGCGTATATTCCCCGCCGACATTCCTTTCCCGCTGCCGTGCCCATTCGCCTTCCGCATTTCGCGATTGTTCTCTCAACACCATGCTCACATGTCTCCAAGGAAGCCGGCTGATCGACCCGTCGGCACCAGGAGCCAAACCGGGTGGCAAGGTCGCAGACCTGTGGTGGCGAGACGGTCGCCTCATTTCGCCCCCTGAACCAGGAACGGTCGCGGATCAAATCATCGACGGCAGCGGCTGCATCACGATGGCGGGCGGCATCGATTTGCACACGCACATCGGCGGTGGAAAGGTCACGCTGGCCCGCATGTTGCTAGGCGACCAAATGCCGCCTTGGCGAGAAGCGACACGACTCGCTGGAGAAGACGCCGCGTCCTGCGAGTTCCTTCCCTCGGCATCCGTGACCGCCTCGCGTTACCTCGACATGGGCTACACGACGTGCTTTGAGCCCGCCGTGATCCCCTGCAACGCCCGATCGGCTCACGCAGAAATGGCCGACGTCCGGGGACTCGACACCGGTGGGTATTGCTTGCTCGGCAACGACGATGTGCTGTTGCGACTGATCGCCGACAAGGAACCGCAAGAAGTCATCAATGCCTATGTGGCTTGGATGGTTCAAGCGACTCGCTGCATCGCGGTGAAGGTCGTCAATCCAGGTGGCATCAACGCGTTCAAGTTCAACGAACGCGAAATGGATGTTGACACCCGGCACCCCCAATACGGCATCACGCCCGGCCAAATCATTCGTGTGCTTTGCCGAGCTGTTTCCGAAATCGGCTTGCGACATCCGCTGCATATTCACTGCAGCAACCTGGGAGTGCCCGGCAACATCGAGTCAACTCTGGCAACGATCCGAGCTGCCGACGGTTACCCGATTCATTTGACCCACGCTCAATTCCACAGCTATGGCGTGGAAGGACCTTACAAGTTTTCATCCTCGGCGGCGAAGTTGGCCGATGCTTTGAAAGCCAACCCGAATGTGACGCTGGACGTTGGACAGATTCAGTTCGGCCAAACGGTCACAATCAGTGCCGACGCGATGCATCAATTTGAAAACCGCAACCTCGCGAAACCTCGCAAGTCGGTGTTGCTGGACATCGAATGCGAAGCCGGTTGCGGCGTGGTTCCGTTCCGATACGCCCGCCGCGAATTTGTACACAGCTTGCAATGGGCGATCGGGTTGGAATTGTTCCTGATGGTCGACGACCCCTCGCGAGTTTTCTTGACCACCGACCATCCCAACGGCGGTCCCTTCACCGCTTACCCGCACCTGATCGCCTTGCTCACCGACCGCTCGCTGCGAGAAACGGCGCTCGCTGAAATTCATTCCGATGCCGCGGCGGCCAGTTCACTGGCGGGCATCGATCGGGAATACACGCTCGACGACATCGCGGTGATGACGCGGTCCGCTCCGGCCTCAATCTTGGGTCTTTCCGATCGAGGTCGATTGCAACCCGGGTGCATTGCCGATGTGGTTGTGTACGAAGAAAACGCGAACGTCGAAGCCATGTTCCGCACCCCGCGAGACGTGTTCAAACACGGCGTTCGGATTCGTTCAGGGGGTCAAAACGTGGCCGCTGGAGATTCCACCCCACGAGACAACACGCTGGCCGCCTCGGTCGAAGTCGACCCAACCTACGTTCCCAAGTTTCGCGAACTGCATGCTCGCACAGGCACCTTTGCGTGGGACCGTTTGCAGATCTCTCAAGGTGAGATGGACGACGTGATCGGCACGCGTTTGATCGAAACCACTCATTCGGAGAACCAAGATGGCTGACTCCGTCCAATCATCCGAACCGTTCTCGATTGCCGGCGTTTCGATCGCAGACACCTTTGCCGAAGCCTTTGACATGAAGGCCACCCGGTTGATCGTGACCGCGGATGATCGGCGTTGGTGCGAAGAATCCGCAACGGCGATGTGCGGGTTTGGAACCAGCGTCATCGCTTGCGGCCTTGAGATCGCGGTGGAACAAACCCTGTCGCCCGAGCAGACTCCGGATGGACGCCCCGGCGTTGCGATTTTGGCGTTCGGCATGTCGGGCAAAGACCTCGAGAAGCAAATCCCTCGACGAGCCGGCCAGTGCGTTTTGACTTGCCCCACGACTGCGTTGTACGGTGGCATTCCAGGCGGCCGTGAGGTGCACCCCAAACGCGTCCCGATCGGAAAGTCATTGCGATACTTTGGCGACGGGAACCAAATCAGCAAGCAGATCCAGCACTTGGATGCGGATGGAAAATCGCGTCCGGTCCGGTACTGGCGGATTCCCGTGATGGACGGAGAATTTGTTTGCCAACACGATGTCGGCCGGGTCGATGCCATCGGCGGCGGCAACTTCATCTTGGTCGGACGAAGCATGCAATCCGTGACGGTCGCCAGCCGTGCTGCGATCGATGCGATGCGGGAATTGCCCGGCATCATCACTCCCTTTCCCGGCGGAACGACTCGCAGTGGGTCCAAAGTCGGATCGAAATACGCCTCGTTGTTTGCGTCCACCAACGACGCGTTCTGCCCCGCTCTTCGAGAGATCACCCCGTCTGCACTCCCCGCCAAAGCCAACGCGGCGATCGAAGTGGTGATCGATGGGCTGTCGTTTGATGCAATCGCAGAGTCCATGCGAGTGGGCATCACCGCCGCGTGCCAAGCCGGTGCTTCGGAAGGGTTGCTGAGCGTGTCGGCGGGCAATTATGGCGGCAAATTAGGCCGCCATCATTTCAAACTGCATGATTTGTTCAGCGACGAATCCATGTCCTCTGATTCAGAGGCCGGACAATGAGCCAAATCACATTGCGTTTACGATCCGAGTTGCGAACGCCACTGGATGCTTCGCGAATCCGGCTGGATGAATGGGTCCAACTCTCGGCCAGTGAGATCGAACGGTTCGAGTTGCCGTCTCGATCCGGTCCGATGGCGATCGGTGAGCTGTTTGAGGTCGCCGTGCAATCCGATGTCTCGATGCCACGATTGGTCATCGAGGGCTGTTTGCAACACGTTTCAGGAATCGGTTTCCAACACAAACTTGGCGAGATCATTTGCCAGTCCAACGTGGGCGATCACGCGGGAAGCTGCATGCTGGGCGGCCGCATCGTGGTGCACGGCAACGCAGGTCATCACCTCGGTTCGCCGATGGGTTCCCGCAGTGTTGGCATGAATGGTGGCCAACTGATCGTTCAAGGTTCCGCCGGTGATGACGCAGGCCACCGGATGCGTCGCGGTGAGATTTGGATCGATGGAGATGTGGGGCAACGTCTGGCCACGTGGCAGGTGGCTGGCACCATTGGCGTGGGCGGAAAATCGGGTTCCCACATCGCCTATGGAATGCGTCGTGGGACGTTGATCTTTGGCCAGCAACCAACACTCGCTGCAAATCGATTTTCAACACCGATTCCACTTCGGTCGGCGTTTGTGGGGTTGCTCGGTCGAAGCAATGCTGTCAGTTGGTTGACACCTGAATGCTTGCAATCGCTCCGTGTCTGCCGGGGCGACCGGCATATCGACGGTCGCGGCGAAATCTGGATGCCATCACAAGCTCGCCCAGAGGAACCGAACGACTGACCGAGCAGCCGGATCAGGGAACATCCGTCTCAGCTACCTTTTAGGCAAAGCACCACGGGACCGTTCGAAGCAGGTCAGCAGGAATGATCGGGCAAAACCATGTGAGCCGTTTGGGCGTTAGCCTGGGCTGCACGTGGGAGCAACGACGCTACCCAAAACATTCAAAATGCTGAAAGACTCCTGCCGAACTGCTTAGCAAACGGTCGCTGACACTGATTTTCGATCCTCATTTCCCGAGCGCTGCCAAGCTGGATTGCGTGCGGTCCTTCGTCAGGCGACTCCGTCTACGAAAACAGGGGATCCCAAATGATTGGCATCCCCTGATGTTCGGTGATCGATTCGGACGTGGTCGAATCAGACTTCGGCGAGTTCATCGGCTTCTTCTTCGCTCCAGCTCTCTTCGCCTTCAACTGCGTCGTTCAGGCCCAACTCTTCGAACTGATCGTCCGACAGTTTGACATAGTTCAACGAACGCAACACTTCCAGGACTTCGCTGCAGGTTGGGAACATTCGTCCCGAGTCACGCTTGTAGTCGTCCATCGCCTTCATGAACTCGACTTCTTGGTCGCTGTAATCGCGTTCGCAAGTGGTCGGGTCAATGTGACGACGACGTTGTTTCTTTCGACGTGGTTGATCCATCATCCCCGCATCGCTTGCATCGGCATTGCCGTCGCGGCGTTCGTTGCGACGACGATCGATGGTCACGACTTCGTCACTCACTTTGCTACCTTTGGTTTTGCTGGCGGTCGAAGTGTTGGACGATGTTTTGACAGTCGTTGGCATGGGTTTCCTCGTGCAATAAGAAACGGTGCGAAGAGTTGGGATGCGGACGATTTGTCCAATCCCTCAAAGATCGAGAAGCGTGTGACCGAGAGTTCTTGGCCGTACAATGAGTAGCACGCGGGTTAGGCCAGGGCTGAGCTTTCCGGCGAGTTTGCCGACCAGGCAAACAGAAAGGGCGCGGCACCTCACCGGTTGTGCCGGTTATCCGACCTGCAGTCCTTCGCTCTCAACTATTCTCAAGGATTTGACTTCAGAATGCGGCAAGGCAGTCTCTCGACTCGTCACCTGGCCGAGCTTCCCAGTCGCCAACCGCTGACGATGTTTGCGGCAACGGGATTGAGTGGGCTGTTGCTCGACCGCGTTTTCCCTCAGTCCATGCAGGTCTGGCTTGGGACAATGTGCGCGATGGTGTTGGTCTGGTGGGTCGCCTGGGTTGCCGCCCCCAAACTTTCCAACTCACTTCGCACCCGACCAACTCTTCTCACCCGCCTTCGAACGGCATGCTGGTTTGGATTCATCCTGTTCACTTTCGCGGGCCGGCATGCGTTGGATGAATGGCAATACGCCTCGGCAACCATCCGGGATGTTCTGACGATTGAAGAAGAACCAACCGTCATGGTTGCCGTGATCGACGAACCGGTTCGCTTGCAACGCGATGCTCTGGAGAACACCGTCGCGCGGACGTCCGGCGTCACAGGCATGGGTTCCGGCCCCAACGGTCACCACGACGTGCAGTACCAAACTCGATTGGTCGTTCGGGTGGTGACCATGCGACGAGGGACCCAACCTGTTCCGATCACCGGCCGCGTGATGGTCATGGTCGATGCAGAACGACAGGACCTGCGGCCGGGCGATACGGTCAAGCTGTACGGTCGGATCGCTGCCATTCCTCCCCCCAGCAACCCGGGGGAAACCGACCAACGGATCGCAGCACGGCGACAAAACGTTCATGCTCGGATGCGAGTGGGCTCGGCCGATCAAGTCGAACAGCTACCGAACGCTGGCGATGCAAACGGGCAGCACTCCTGGAACGTTTGGCTGCAACGTTGGCTGGCCGATCGAGCCGCCTCGGCTCGAGACACCATCCTGAATCAGATCGAACCCTCTCAGCGTGGGCTGGCGCTCGCGTTGACCCTGGGGCAACGTGATTTCCTGGACCGAACCACCAATGAACGCTTGCTGGTAACAGGCACCGCGCACCTGTTGTCCGTCAGCGGATTGCATTTGGGCATCATCGTCTTGTTGACGGGCGTGGTGGCGGGGCTGCTGCGATTGCCGATCGCTGGTTCGGTCACCTTGATCGTGATCGTGATGCTGTTCTACGTGGCCATCACCGGGGCTCGGCCGCCGGTGACCCGAGCCGCGATTTTGTTGTCGACGGTTATTCTGGCCAGGTTGCTTGCGCGTCCCCATCACCCGCTGAATTCCCTGTCCTTGGCGGCCATCATCCTGATGGTCTGGATGCCAGCCGAGATTTTTGGGATCGGCGTGCAACTGTCGTTTTTGGCCGTCGCCACCCTGTTGCTTTGCGGACGCCCCTTTTCCAACGCACTGACACCGGCGGCGGAAACGATTCGCGTGGAGGAACGCTTTGACGAACTGGCCCAGCGATCTCAAGCGGCGTGGCGAAGGGCCCTGTCATTCATCGCCTCGTGGACCGGCCGAGTGCTGTGGTACAGCGGCGCGGTCACGCTGATGGCTCTGCCCCTGGTGTGGTCGCAGTTCCATGTCGTCTCGCCGATCAGCGTGATCGTCAACGTGATGCTGTCGCCGCTGATGGCCCTCGCGTTGTCCGCCGGAGTCCTGACGATCTTGGCCGGATGGTCGCTTCCCTCACTGGCTTGGATTCCCGGAGGGATCTGCGGGAAGCTCCTTGCGATCATGCAGTGGGTGATCGATTCAGCGGCCGACCTACCCGGTGGTCACTTTTGGCTTCCGTCCCCACCAACTCCCTGGGTCATCACGTTCTACGTGGGATTGGTGGCCTGGGCGGCAATGCGGCCGATCGTCACGTCCCGCGGCATTCGCCGCCGCGTGCTCGAAGCCGGTTTGCTGGTGGGGTGGATTGGGATCGCGTTTGCGTTGGCAACCTCTCCGGCGGAACTCCCCGACCAAACCTTGGAAGCAACTTTTGTGGACGTGGGACATGGCACCGCGACGATCCTACGTCCCAACCGCCAAGAGATCTGGCTGTACGATTGTGGCTGGATGGGGAACGCCAATGCGACCAGCCGAAACATCGAGGACGCGCTGTGGTCGCTGGGAGCCACCCGCATCGATGGAATTTTTCTGTCGCATGCGGACACCGATCACTACAACGCATTGCCGGGATTGGCCGAGCGATTCTCGATTGGCATGGTGCTCGTTCCGCCCGGCTTTTTTGAGGGCGACGGCAGTGCCTTGGCCAGGGCCTCCGAAACGATCCGCCGCCACCAAATTCCGGTGCAAGAAGTCAGCCGCGGTCAACGAATTCGACGCGGCCAACCGAGTTGGCTGGATCAGTTGGAAGTGCTGCATCCACCCCGAGAACGAATGGACGCCAACGACAACGCGAATTCATTGGTGTTGAGAATCGACTGGGGCGAACGCGTGCTATTGTTGCCCGGTGACTTGGAGCCCCCCGGAACTGCGGTGTTGACCAACACACCTCGCCCACCGCCCGGAGGGGTGATGATGGCACCTCATCATGGCAGCCTGCGGATGGATGCCGAGGCGGTTCTTCAATGGGCACGGCCATTGGAAACGGTTGTCAGCGGAGGCCAAAGGGCCGCCAAACCCGAGGTCACCGCCATGCTGTCCGCGGCCGGAGGCGGTGTGCACGTGACCTCCCGAGAAGGAGCCATCCGGGTGCGAATGGGCACCGACGGTGCTCTCCAAATCCAGGCATTCCTGCAACAACCCTGGTGAGCGATCCCTCTCCAGGCTGACAATTTTTCAGGTCGGTGTAGGATACAGTCATCATGGAACTATTGCGTCAAATTTCAGTCACTTGTTTCTCCGCCAGCTACCTCGTGGTGCTGGTCCTGGAAGCGCTGCGTTTTCTAGGCCGGGTCCCGGGTCGTGGCCTGGCCGTCGTTGTGATGATGGGACTGGGGATTTTCACCCACGTCACCTACTTGGCTCTGCGAGCCGCCTCGATCAGCAACGAAGCCAACATCGGACGCCTGGCAACCTGGACGGATTGGTCGCTGATGGTCGCGTTGGGACTGGCCATCGCCTTTTTCGCGTTCTATTTGAGACGGCCGGACACGATCATCGGGCTGTTTTTCCTGCCGGCCATTCTGGCGATGATTGCGCTTTCCCGACTGGTCAGCAACCTGCCCGCGTTCGAGCGAAATGAAGCGGTGGAGGTGTGGCGGGGCGTCCACGGGGTCTCCATGATGCTGGGCTCGGCTGCCGTGCTGGTCGGCTTTTTGGCCGGGGCGATGTACTTGGTCCAGTCTTGGCGTCTGAAACGCAAACAAGCCGGTTCGTCCTTGAGGTTGCCGACACTGGAAACACTGCAAAACCTCAATCGAAGCTGCTTGGTCATCAGCACCGCTTCGGTTGGCGTGGGGCTGGTCTCCGGCGTTGTCATGAACTGGAACCGACTCGGCATGATCCCCTGGACCGATGGCGGAATCATCCTGTCAGGCGTGCTGTTCCTGTGGTTGGTGACCGCCACGTTGGTCGAATACATCTACGCTCCCGCCAGTCGCGGTCGCAAAATCGCCTACCTGACCCTGGCCAGCTTTGGATTCTTGGTGCTCGCCATGACCGGGGTGCTTTCCAGTTCCCACGGTGCCGACCAATCCAACTCCCCCGTCCAACCATCCAAGCCAGACGTCGACGCCAGCAGTGAGTCACTCGACAACGAAGCGGCCATGGAAACGATTGTGCCGCGAGGCCAGTCATGACGCTGAAGATGATCGGGTGCAGCCACCACGACGCTGCCGTTGAAATTCGCGAACAGCTGTCGTTCACCGAAGTCGAGATCAGTCGCACCTTCGAAATGTTTGGGCAACGCTTCGCCGGTGCGGAATTGGTCTTGCTCAGCACCTGCAACCGGGTCGAGTTGTATGGAGCTGGCAGCAGCCCAGGCTTCCTGCAGTCCGATGATTTGATCGATTTGGTCGCTGATTGTTTGAATCAATCGCGTGACTTTGTCGCCAATCACATGATCCTTCGAGAAGGCCGTGAAGCCGTCGAACACCTGTTCTTGGTCGCCGCCAGTTTGGACAGCATGGTCGTTGGAGAAGCTCAGATTTTATCCCAGGTCAAACAGTCCTATGACTTGGCCAACGAAGCCGAGCGCACCGGCCCCATCACCCACGGCGTGTTCCAAGCCGCCAACCGAACCGCGAAACGGGTCCAAACCGAAACCAGCATCCACCGTCGCCGACTGAGTGTTCCCAGCGTCGCGATCGGGGAAGTTGTCCCCGAGGTCTTCAATCGTCTGCAAGGCAAACGCGTGGTCCTGTGCGGTGCCGGTGAGATGGCCGAGGAAACACTTCGGTACCTCAAAAATGGCGGCGCCGACAATCTGTGCGTTGTCAACCGAAGCCTCGATCGAGCTCAAAAGCTGGCCGCGGAGTTTGGTGCCGAAGCCGAGTTGATGGAGAATTTATCCGACCAAATCATTCGCGCGGATCTGCTGATTGGAACGACCTCGGCCGAGGAACCGATTGTCGACGCCGCCACCTTTGCGGCCCTGAACGCCAAACGAGAAGGCCGCATCATGCTGGTCCTGGACTTGGCCGTCCCGCGAGATTTTGATCCGATCATTGGCGATGAGCCCGGCGTGTACCTGTACCAGATCGACGACCTCCAAGCCGCTTGCAATCGCAACCGTCGTGAACGCGAAAAACAGTGGCCCAAGGCGAAGAAGATCATCGATGAAGAAGTCGATGGGTTCTTTCAATCGTTGCAACAGCGGTCGACCGGGCCAGTCATTCGTCGGCTTCGTGAACGAGCCGACCAAGTCAAAACCGAAGAACTGCAACGCCTGTTCGGAAAACTCAATGGTTCCACCGACACCGCCATGCAAAAAGAGATCGAAAAATCATTCGATCGACTGACCAACAAATTGCTGCACCCGCCCATGGCATCGCTGCGAGATGACGCCGCCGACGGTCACTCGCGAGGGCTGCTGGAAGCGTTGCGGCACCTGTTCAACCTCGGTGAAGATTCATAGAGATCGCTCGACCACGATCCCGCCGGACGCCGCTTCCAATGGGCGAAAAACGATTGCCGCTTTGATGTTGCCAGCCAACATCGACACATCCCTCCGGTTAAACTGCCGGTCCTTGGTGTCTCCTTCCTAACAAACCTACCTTCCTGGACCCACCTCATGAGCTCAACCGTGAACCGCGTTCTTTGCTTCCTGACCCTTGTCGCCGCCGTCGCGGTTTCACCCGCCAACGCCCAAGACAGCGAGAAGGTTGCCTTGGCGAAATCAATGCAGGGTGCCAAAACCATCACCTTGTTCAATGGCAAAACCCTCGATGGATGGCGGGGACGCGACGATCTGTGGTCGGTCGAGGACGGAGCCATCCACGGTCAAACCACCGACGAAGCACCGATCAAACAAAACACGTTTTTGATTCTCGATCGCCCGGTCAAAGGCAGCTTTGAGCTGACACTGCAATTCAAAATGATTGGCGGCAACTCGGGCATCCAGTACCGCAGCCAAGTCCTCGACGAAGAGAAATTCATCGTCGGCGGTTACCAAGCCGACATCGATGCGACCAACCGTTTCGCGGGCATCTTGTACGAAGAGAAAGGTCGTGGAATCCTGGCCACTCGCGGACAACAAACCACCATTTGGGCGACTGGCGAAAAGACGACCGAACAATTCGCGACCGCCGAAGAACTCGCCAACAGCATCCACCTGGGCGAATGGAATGACTACCGAATCTTGGTTCGTGACAACCAACTCGAGCAGTTCATCAACGAAACCTTGATGATCCGCGTGGTTGATCAACAACCGGGTAAAAAAGCCGACTCCGGCGTCATCGCATTGCAACTGCACCAAGGCCCCGCGATGAAAGTTTGGTTCAAGAACATCCAAATTCGCGAATGGAAGTGAGCGGGGAACGCCTGCCCCCATTTCCGACACGCTACCATGGGATTGGAGCGTGACCATGACCCAATCTTTATGGCCCTCGGGCGACAACACTGAAGTGCTGCTTCAAGCCGCACGCCAGGGCGATCCCGAAGCCGTCAACCAATTGCTCGACCGACACCGCGGCCCCATCCGTCGCCTGGTGGAGGTCCGCTTGGACCGAAAAGTCCAACGCCGAGTGGACGTCAGCGATGTTGTTCAGGAGGTTTTGGTCGAAGCCAGTGGTCGGCTTCAGAAGTACCTGGACGACCCTGTGATGGCGTTCCATTTGTGGCTCCGGCAGATCGCTTGGGACCACATCATCGACACCTACCGTCGCCACCGTGTCAGCGCCAAACGCAACATGGACCGCGAGCAACCGATCGCGGGCGGGGGACGGGTGGATGAATCGTCTGTGAATTTGGCGATCCAGTTGTGCGACCCTGCGATGACGCCCGCCGCCGTCGCGACCCAGCGAGAAATTGCTGCTCAGGTGGAAGCCGCCATTCAAAAGTTGGACGAGGGCGACCGCGAAGTGATTTTGATGCGTCACTACGAACACCTTTCCAACCTCGAGATCGCGGAAGTCCTCGACCTCAATCCGCCCGCCGCCAGCATGCGTTACTTGCGAGCCGTGCGGCGATTGAAAGCGGTGCTTGAGGAAGACAAAGAAAACTTCGGCGCCGACACTGACTCGCAGGGTTGAGGCGTCGATGACCTCGCAACCTGACCCGCCCAGGCCCGACCCGCCCAGGCCTCCCTTGTCCGCCAGCGACGCTGTTCCCGCGGTGCAGGCATCGTCGCCTGAGAACGCGGAATCACACGACCAGTACCTTGCCAATGTGTTGGCGGAATTGACCGACCAAGTCTGCCAGGGCCGGCCTGTCGATTTCAATGCGACCTGCTCTCAGCATCCAACGCTCGCGAAAGATCTGCGAGAGCTTTGGGGTGCCGTCTTGGTCACCGACACCGCCGGAGTCGCTCACGACGAACTCCCTCCAGAAGGCCCGCAAGAATCGCCAATCGAAGATTCATCCAGTCGCTGGCGCAGTCTGCGTTTGCCAACCACGATCGGTGACTTTGACCTGCTGGAGGAGGTCGGCCGTGGCGGCATGGGCGTGGTCTTTCGCGCCCGCCAGCGGTCGCTCGATCGAGAAGTCGCGATCAAGATGATCCTTCGCGGTCGCTTGGCCAGCGACGCGGACCTGCAACGGTTCATGGCGGAAGCCGCTGCAACAGCATCGCTGGATCACCCCAGCATCGTGCCGGTGTACGAAGTCGGCGACATTGAGGGGCGCCCGTTCTTCAGCATGCAGTTCATCGAAGGACAAACGCTGTCCCAACGAGTCGCCTCCGGCCCGATGGCGCCTCGTGAGGCAGCCCGCATGGTCGCTCAAATCGCGCGCGCTGTCGCGGTGGCTCATGAAGCCGGCATCCTGCACCGCGACATCAAACCCGGCAACATCCTGATCGCCGATGACGAACGTCCGATGATCACGGATTTCGGGTTGGCCAAGCAAGTCGGTGCCAAGATGGATCTGACGCGGACCGGGATGTTGGTCGGAACTCCGGCGTACATGTCACCGGAACAAGCCGGCGGTCGTCGCGGTGACATCGGTCCCGCCAGCGATGTGTATTCGCTCGGCTGTGTGCTGTATTTCGCCCTGACCGGACGGGCACCCTTCGTCGCCGAATCGCCGATGGAACTGGTGATGTTGGTCACCGAACAAGACCCCACGCCACCACGGGCGCTGCGTCCAAGTTTGGACCGGGACCTGGAAATGATCACCATTCGGTGCCTGCAAAAGCCAGCCGATCTGCGTTACCCGACCGCGGAAGCTCTCGCCAAAGACATCGAAGCCTACCTCGCCGACGAACGAGTCGATGCTCGCAGTGGCCACTTCAACCAAGTCATCGCCCGAGTCTTTCGCGAAACGCATCATGCGGCCGTGCTCGAAAAATGGGGTCTGCTTTGGATGTGGCATTCGCTGGTGCTGTTGGTCGCCAGCCTGATGACTTGGCAGATGGCGCTGGCGGGAATCAATGAGCGTTGGATCTACATCGCCGTGTGGGTGATCGGGCTGAGCGCCTGGGCCGCCGTGTTTTGGAAACTACGCCAACGCATGGGGCCGGTCACCTTCATCGAACGACAAGTCGCTCATGTGTGGGGCGCCAGCCTGATTGCGACCGCTTTGCTGTTTCCGTTGGAATGGTGGATCGGACTGGAACCATTGCGATTGGCACCGATGCTGGGCGTGATCACCGCCATGGTATTCTTGATCAAAGCCGGAATGTTGAGCGGTGCGTTCTACATCCAAACCGTGCTCTTGCTGGCGACGTCCGTGGCGATGGCGGTGTTCCCCTCCGCGGCGCACCTGATCTTTGGCGTCGTCGCCGCGGGATGTTTTTTCGTCCCCGGCTACAAATACGAGCGTCAACGATCCCTGCTCGAACAACGCTGACTCCATCAAAGAAACCGTAGCCGGATTCGCCAAGAATTCGGACGGCTGTTGAATCATCCTGCTGACGCAGCAGGTTATGAATGGAGCTCGTCGTCCAGGTCCCACCTGGAAACCCAGCCGATGCTTTGGAACAAAGCGAGACGTCAACAACACGATCCATTGCAAGCTTCCGACGGAGCAGTCAATCACGATCGCCAGGTAGAACCTGGCCTACGGTGTCCGGCTACGTCGGTTTGGTTCGATCCGCTTGCTTGGGCACCATCCAACACGCTGCTGCAACCGCCAACATGGGAATGACTGGCGAACGCATTCTGGGGTTGCTCCAGTACACACTGTGCACCGCGGTCAGCGTGATGATCAACGCGAACACAGGCCAAGCGTTGACTTGCCGCCACGAACGCCAATGCTTGCCAATCCCCCCCCCAGCCAAGAACAACAAACCGGTTTGATACAACCCGATCACCAGCACAACCAGCATCGATCGATCGGGTGTGCGGGCAGGGAACGGGTGCCAGAGCCTCGCTGCTCTCACCACACAAGACCACGCGAACATCGCCGGCCGATTCAAGATGGTGGACTTGGCCATTTCATAGGCGACGCGATCATCCGACACCTCATCGGCGCCCCGTTCACGGGCTTCGTATTCCGCAAAGAACTCGGCTGGATCCCATGGGGTTCGATCCCAAGGCAGCCAACCATCCGAGGACTCGCCCAGGGAGTCATAAAACGAATCGTTGTTGGCCAGCAGCAACGTGTAGCCACCATGCGTGGTCGCCCAAACCGGATGCCCCAGCTGCGAAACGTTCCGCAACGTCCACAGCCCAACCGTCCCAAAGAGGAGCATCCCCACGACGCCGACACGTGCCGCCCGCCGGATCCGGCAAGTGGACCCCATGAAGAACAAGGCCGGGATCAACAACACCGCCCAAACCAAGAACGTTGGCCGGCACAGAACGGTCAGCGATAGCAAACCACCGAACACCACCGCGTTGGCCAGGGACCACAAGGACGATCGATCACATCCGTGGGCGTGCGTGCCAGCGTTCAAGGGGACATCCGCGGACCTGGGATTCAGCTTCGCCACCCACCACCACCAAACCAACGTCGTCAGTGCGGTGGCGATGGTTTCCGTCATCACCAGAGTCGATTGCCACAGCAGCATCGGATCGATTGTCACGAATGCAGCAGCGATCCAGGCCGCTCGATCCGACCACCACCGGCGAGCGATGTCCCACGTCAAACCAACCGTCAACACTCCCAAGCACACATGCAACACGGCGACCCAACGAGACGCCAAATGGCCATCGGCATCGACGAGGAACGAAAGCAACCACGGATACAGTGGCGGACGAAACGCGGTCGGTGTCGCCACCCCACCCTCCCCCATCAAACCAAAGGTGCCGGTTTGGGCCAGCGTTTCCGCGATCACTCGATAGGCATCAGGATCCGCATCCAACGAATCCAGTTTGGCCAGCACGATCGAACCTCGCGCCAAGAATGCGAGGGCGACCCCGACGAATAGACACGAGGACGTGCGGTTCACTTGCATCTCAATTTCCAGTGTTTCCTAAACTTCACCTTCCGTCCGGACGTTGGTATCGAAACAAGTCCGCACAATCCCATTCCCCTCCCTCCGGGAGGGTCGGTTGAATGATTGACGGTTTTCTTCCCTGTTTCCTTGTTCCCAGGCTCTGCCTGGGAACACACTGTCTTGGAGGCTCCGCCTCCCGATTCTGTCTCAGCAGGCAGGGGATGTCGATTGATGAAGGGCAGCATTTGGTAGTGGACGAGGCAACAAGTCCCTTGCGTGGGGAAGGCCTCGTCGCCTCGTCCACTACGGTTCAGGTCCTGGGCGAAGGACGCCTCGAAGACGTCAGTGATAAAATCGACGTCCCCCGGGAGGGTCGAGCGAGGGGAGGGTTCAGCAAAACGGCACGACCAACCACATCCATCGGTGATTACGAAGGGTCATACGCCAAGTTGGGCGACAACCAACGCTCGACTTCCGAAATCGGCCAGCCTTTGCGAGCTGCGTACGATTCGATTTGGTCCTTGGTCATCCGGTCGACGGTGAAGTACTTGGCTTCGGGGTGCGAGAAGTACAGACCGCTGACACTGGCTCCTGGTGACATCGCATAGCTCTCGGTCAGTTGGATGCCGGTGTTCTTCTCGGCCTCCAACAAGTCAAACAGAGTCCGTTTCTCGGTGTGATCGGGACACGCGGGATAGCCTGCCGCCGGTCGAATGCCACGGTACTTTTCCGCGATCATCTCTTCGTTGGACAAGTTCTCTTCCTTGCCGTATTGCCATTGCTGGCGGACCTGTTGATGCAAGTACTCCGCGAACGCTTCGGCACAACGATCAGCCACCGCGGACGCGATGATCGAGCTTTCGTCATCGAGTTCCTTTTTGAATCGCATCGACAATTCTTCGGCACCCAGTCCAGCCGTCACGGCAAAACCACCGAGGTGGTCCTTGCGACCGCTCTCAACCGGGGCGATGTAATCGGCCAACGAACGATAGTCCTTTTGTCCGCGGCGTTCCCATTGCTGGCGTAAGCAATGGAATCGCGTGCGTTCTTCCGTCCGAGTTTCATCGGTGTAGACGATGATGTCATCGCCATCGGATGCTGCCGGCCAGAACCCGTACACGCCCTTGGCCTGGATCAGCTTTTCTTCGATGACTCGGTCGAGCATCTTGTTCGCTTTCTCGAACACTTCTTTGGCGATCGGACCGACCGTTTTGTCTTGGAAGATCTTCGGGTACTTGCCCTTCAATTCCCAAGTCATGAAGTACGGCGACCAATCGATGTATTCGCGAAGCGTGGCCAGCGGGACATCATCGAGCACCTTCGTGCCAATGAACTCGGGCTGGTCGATGCGAACCGTCTCCCAATCCGTTTGGAATCGTTTCTCGAGGGCTTGTTCATAAGGCACCAAAGCCTGTTTCCGCTCGCGGAAACTGCTGACCAACTTCACTTGTTCATTGACGTTGGCTTCCAGGAAAGCATCGCGAGACTCATCGCTGAGCAATTTCTCCACGACACCCACGCTGCGACTGGCGTCCAAGACGTGCAACACCGGACCATCGTAAGCCGGTGCAATCCGAACCGCTGTGTGCTTGGCACTGGTTGTTGCACCACCGACCAACAGAGGCTTCTTCATGCCAATGCGTTTCATCTCACGAGCGACATGAACCATTTCATCGAGGCTGGGTGTGATCAGCCCCGACAAACCGATCATGTCAGCGTCATGCTTGACGGCTTCTTCCAGAATTTTTTCGCTGGAAACCATCACGCCCAGGTCGATCACTTCGTAGTTATTGCACTGCAACACCACACCCACAATGTTCTTGCCGATGTCGTGCACGTCGCCTTTGACCGTTGCAATCAGGAACTTCCCGCGAGCTTTGAAATCTTGCGTTCCAGCCTCGATCTTTTCCTGTTCCATGAACGGCTCAAGGTAGGCCACTGCCTTCTTCATCACGCGGGCGGATTTGACGACCTGGGGCAAGAACATTTTGCCTTGCCCGAACAAATCACCGACCACGCTCATCCCCGCCATCAACGGGCCCTCGATGATGTGCAAGCATTTGTCGTAGTGTTGCCGAGCCTCTTCGGTGTCTTCGACGATGTATTTGTCGATGCCTTTGATCAAGGCGTGCTTCATCCGTTCTTCGATCGAATGCTCACGCCACGCCAAGTCTTCGCCGGATTTCTTCTTGCCGCTGCCTTTGACGGTCTCGGCGAAGTCCAGCATGCGATCGGTCGCGTCACCGCGTCGATTCCAAAGCACGTCCTCGACACGTTCGAGCAAGTCCTTCGGGATCTCTTCGTAAACTTCCAACTGCCCCGCGTTGACGATCCCCATGTCCAAACCGGCTTTCACCGCTCGGTACAGAAACGCACTGTGGATGGCTTCGCGAACCGGATCGTTGCCGCGGAAACTGAAGCTGATGTTGCTGACACCGCCGCTGGTCTTCGCACCGGGGCATTCCTTTTTGATCCGCTCGACCGCGTTGACGAAATCCACCGCGTAATTGTTGTGCTCTTCCATCCCAGTCGCGACGGTCAGGATGTTGGGGTCAAAGATAATGTCTTCAGGTGGGAAGTGGACTTGGTTGACCAACAAGTCATACGCTCGTTTGCAAATCCGAACCTTGTTGTCTTCGTCGGCAGCTTGGCCTTCTTCATCAAATGCCATCACCACCGTTGCCGCACCGTATTGACGCACCAACCTTGCGCGACGAAGGAACTCTTCCTCGCCGTCCTTGAGAGAGATCGAGTTGACGATCGCTTTGCCTTGCACGTTTTGCAAACCTGCCTCGATGACTTCCCAGCGACTGCTGTCGATCATCAAAGGAACCGCAGCCACCACCGAGTCACCGGCAATCAGCCGGAGGAACCTCGTCATCGCTTCGACGCCATCGAGCAATGCATCATCGAAGTTCACATCAATGATCGTCGCACCATTCTCGACTTGTTCGCGCGCGACCTCGACCGCCTCGTCGTACTTTTCGTCACGAATCAAACGAGCGAACTTGCGGCTGCCGGTGACGTTGGTCCGTTCACCAACCATCGTGAACGGGATCTCCGGACGCATCACCATCGGCAACTGACCTGACAAACGAGTCCATACCGGACCGCCCTTGTCTTCTTGCTTCGGCTTGCAGTCCTTGACCCGTTCCGTCATCGCGCGGATATGGTCCGGGGTTGTCCCGCAACATCCACCTAAAATATTGATCCAACCGTTGTCGGCGTACTCGCCAACGATCTCTGCCATCGGTTTGGGAGCCAAGTCAAACGCACCCATCTCATTGGGCAATCCAGCGTTGGGGTGACAACTGATCGGCAGCCCGGTCGCCTTGGACATTTCCTCCACGTGCGGACGCATGATGTCCGGGCCGAGAGCGCAGTTCATCCCGATCGAAAGCATGGGGAAGTGCGACAACGCCGTGACAAAAGCTTCGACGCTTTGGCCGCTGACAAACGTCCGACCGCCATTGCCAAACGTCCCGGAAACCATCACCGGAACTCGCCGACCACCTTCGTCAAAGTAGCGCTGGATCGCGAACAGACATGACTTCAGGTTCAACGTGTCGATGGCGGTTTCGGGCAGCAAGATATCGACGCCTGCCTCGCACAGTGACTTCACTTGGGCGTAGTAACTGTCCGCCAACTTGTCGAACGTGGTTGCACGAAACGCGCCGTCATCGACATTCGTGCTGATCGCCAACTGCATGGTTGTCGGTCCAATCGAACCGGCCACAAATCGTGGCTTGTCAGGTGTCTTGGCGGTCCATTGCTCAGCGGCTTTGCGAGCACACGCGACCGCGGCCACGTTGATCTCATGAACGAGCTCCAGCGGCAATCCAAACTCGACCATCCCGATCGGCGACGCACCGAATGAGTTCGTTTCCACGATGTCGCTGCCCGACTCGTAGTACTGGGAGTGGATCTCGGTG
Source organism: Rhodopirellula sp. P2 (assembly GCF_028768465.1). GTDB lineage: Bacteria > Planctomycetota > Planctomycetia > Pirellulales > Pirellulaceae > Rhodopirellula. The sequence continues at coordinate 1,151,360 of NZ_CP118225.1, read as the reverse complement.
ATCTTCTCGGGGTGAGTCAGACACAGGATGTCCGAGAAATTCTTCAGGTCTTTGTTGTGGTCGGCAAACCGGTCTCCGCGCACCGCCGCCTCATCCAGTCCCAACCGCTGAATCATCGTCCCCATCGCTCCATCAAGCATCAAAATGCGTTCACGGATGAGTTCGGCAAGAAGCTGATCAGTCGAAGAGGCTTGCAACATGGATGACCCAAAAGCAGGCGGAGAGATGTGAATCAAAAAGGGTTGCGAAAAGACGAACTTTTCCGGCACCTTTGAACCGATATCTTCGCCGCCGGCCAACAAACGAGCAACCCGAACGCTGAATGCACTCCGTTTTTTCGGGAAGCGGTGACGATTGGGTCGGAAGACACGCCAATCAGCCTTCAGGTTCCCTTGCCGGCGTTCCGGGCTAGGATGTGGCTGGCCCGGGCTCCACCGTGCCCCAACCCTTCCCCACACGACATTTCTCTATAGAGAAAACCAGTATGTTGATTGACTCGCACCACCACCTTTGGGCCTACGATCCAGAAGAATACGGTTGGATCAGTGACAGCATGAGCGTCCTGCGACAGGACTTCCTCGCCGCTGAACTTCGCAAGGTTGCTGCCCAAAGCGGTGTCGATGGCTTTGTCAGCGTCCAAGCTCGCCAATCCAGGCAAGAAACCGAGGACCTGCTGAAGATCGCCTCCGAGGAGCCACTGATTCGCGGCGTGGTGGGCTGGATCGGCTTGGCCGACTCCGACGTCGAATCTCAGCTGGAATCCGTCTCAGGACGATCCAAGCTGGTTGGGATGCGACACGTTGTCCAAGACGAACCTGACGATCGCTTTCTCGATGGCGAAGCGTTCAACCGGGGCGTCTCGCTGCTCGGCCAACACAACCTGGTCTATGACATCCTGATCTTCGCCAAGCAACTTCCCGCCGCGATCGATTTCGCGGACCGGCACTCCAATCTGCCAATGGTGGTCGATCACATTGCCAAGCCCAGCATTTCGGCTGGCAAGATGGATCCCCAGTGGGAACCGCATTTCAAAGAACTCGCTCGCCGCGAACATCTGACCTGCAAATTCTCCGGCGTCGCCACCGAAGTTCGTGACGCGGACTGGGACATCGAAACCATTCGCCCGTACTGGGACGTGGCTTTGGAAGCGTTCGGGCCACAGCGTCTGATGTTTGGCAGTGACTGGCCCGTGTGTTTGCTCCGAACCGGACACCAGCAATGGCTGGACACCGTTCGTGAACTCGCTGCGGAATTGAGCCAAGACGAACAAGCCGCCTTCTTCGCCGGCAACGCGATCAAGGCGTATGGACTGGACGCATAAAGATCCAGCCGGATTAAAGATGTAGCCGGACTCGCCAAGAATTCGGAACGCCCCCCAATTCGTGCATCGGAATTCTGGCGAACCCTGCTGCCACCAACTTCACAACCCGAATGCGTGAGCGAGGGACCACACTGACTTCCTGGCAAATCCAGTTGCCAAGCGACGTAGGCCAGGTCTTACCCGGCAACCAGCCGACGCTTTGGAACAAAGCGAGGCGTCCAGCCCGCCCCCGCAAGATCGCAACTGACCGACCAATCACCATCGTCAGGCCGAACCTGACACAAAGATGTAGCCGGATTCGCCAAGAATTCGGAGCGTGACGGATCCGTTGCCAGATGCCATTGCCGAGGGAAGCTCACGGCGGAGACCGCCGTATTGCCGGTTGCGCGCCGACACGGCTCGCCCATGCCCATCCGAATTCTTGGCGAATCCGGCTACGGAGACCTGGCCTACGAGCCCGACATCTCGGGGTTGAGACTGGGGTCGTTGTACATCTTCATTTGCCGGTACGTCTTGTGGCGTTTGCGGCCGGCGAAGATGTCATCGATCAGCGTTTGCAGCGATCCCGAAAGGTCCGCGTGCTGGACCTGGCAAAGCAACCACCTCGCCTCCACCTTGGCGCGATGTTCCGCCCCCACGTCTTGCCGCTGCAACTGCTCGGCGTAGTGAAACAGACGCAGCGACATGATCGACAGCCGATCGATCGCACTGCCAGGTGTCTCGGTGTTGATCGGAGCGTCTTCGGGAATCGCAACGCCTGATTGCTGAATGGATTCCGTGATCGCATCGTCCAGTTTTTCGATCCAATCGTTTCGCTGTTGATTCAGCCGATCGATGGAGCGTTTGACTTCGGCGATGCGAGCGTCGGTCACGTTTGGATTGCGTGCGACGTCTTCTTCGTGCCACAACTTAAAATTGAAAGCGTGTTGCTGGCACACCCATCCCAGCCAACCCGAGTGCGGGTTGGCCATGGGTTCATCGTGCCACCGGCGGACGCAATCGATTTGCGATTGCGTCCAGTCTTTGACCGAACCGGTGACCATTGGTATGCGGCCTGGATCTTCAGCGGGGCCGCCCACCGGATCAAACTTCTTTTTCGTCGATCCAGTTCATCATGCGACGAAGGCCGAGACCGATTTGCTCGACACCGTGCTGACGTTCGCGACGACGGGTGGCCTTGAAGAAAGGAGCACCAGCGCGGTTTTCGCTGATCCACTTGCGAGCGAACTCGCCTTGTTGGATCTCTTCGAGAACCTTCTTCATTTCGGCTTTGGTTTCATCGGTGATGATCCGTGGGCCGGTGACGTAATCGCCGTACTCGGCGGTGTTGCTGATGCTGTAACGCATGTAGCTCAGACCACCTTCGTACAACAGATCGACGATCAACTTCAGTTCGTGCATGCACTCGAAGTAAGCCATTTCAGGTTGGTAACCTGCTTCGACCAACGTTTCGAAACCGGCCTTCACCAATTCGCTGACACCACCGCACAAGACAACCTGTTCGCCGAACAAGTCGGTTTCGGTTTCTTCTGCGAAGGTGGTTTCGATGACACCACCGCGGGTTCCGCCGATGCCCTTGGCGTATGCCAAACCAATTTGCTTGGTGGTTTCAGAGGCACCTTCGCCCAGTGCGATCAAGGCCGGCACGCCGCCGCCCTTTTCGTACTCGCTGCGGACCAAGTGGCCGGGGCCCTTGGGAGCGACGAGCAACACATCGATGCCCTTTGGAGGATCGATTTGACCAAAGTGGATGTTGAAGCCGTGTGAACACATCAACACGTTGCCTTCGGACAGGTTGTCGCGAATCGAATCGCGATAGATGTCCGCTTGAACTTCATCGGGAAGCAACAGGTTGACGACGTCGGCCGCCTTGGTGGCGTCCGCGATCGACATCGGCTTGAAACCGTGCGAGACCGCCAGATCGTAGTTGGCACTGCCGGGACGTTGGCCGATGATCACATCGCAACCGCTGTCACGCAGGTTTTGAGCTTGGGCGTGTCCTTGCGAACCGTAACCCAAGATCGCGATCGTCTTGCCTTTCAAGTGGGACAAGTCGGCGTCGTTTTCGTAGTAAATGGTGGCTGCCATCAGAAGTCACTCAGGTGTGTGGGGAAAGATGAGTTGGAAGGGATCGGAACAGAATCGGGGTTAGGCTTGGACGGTTTCTGCAGCGGACTCACTCGAAGTGACTTGCGAACCACTGCGAACCATCGCGATGCGGCCCGTGCGGACCAATTCGACGATGCCGTAGCGATTGATTCGTTCGATGAAAGCCTGGACCTTGTTGGCTCGGCCGCTGATTTCGATCATCACTTCCCCTTCGCCGACATCGACGATTTGTCCGCGGAAGATATCGACCAATTCGCGAATTTCGCTGCGGATGCCTCCCGCAGGAGCGGTGACCTTGACCAGCAAGAGGTCGCGTTCCACATAATCATTGGAACTGATGTCGAGAACTCGCACGACCGTGACGATTTTCTCGAGTTGTTTGCGGACTTGATCGAGAACTTGGTCGTCGCCGACCACGACAAACGTCATTCGCGAAAGCGTCGTGTCTTCGGTTTCGCCGACAGCCAACGAATCAATGTTGTAGCCGCGGGAAGCGAGCATTCCGGAAATGTGTGCAAGCACTCCGGGCACGTTTTGAACGAGCGCCGAGAGCAAATGACGTTGGTTGGGACTGGCCATGGAAATGCCTGTGAGTCGCCATGTGAGAGCAAAAAAGATCGCCAATCGCGTCGAAGACGCGACAAATACAAGGGAAGGGTCGCGATCAAGAGCGACGCATGATAATTTTGGAGGTTGACGCTGCCAAGGGCTGCGAGCCAAACGCAGCAAACTCGCTGCTTGATCAGCCGGGACAGACCCCTTCCAGCCATCAAATGTTCGCGGACGCGTCGTCGCGAGCCAAGATTCCACCCAAACCAGCCGCCGCTCGAACCGGCGACTCCCGTTTTTGTCCCTGCTTCACCCACTTTCAGCCCTTTTTGCCCCCTGAGCGACCCGCCGCATGAGCTTTCGCATCGATTTGCCGGTCTATCGAGGGCCAATCGATCTGCTGCTGTACTTGGTTCGCCGCCAAGAATTGTCGCTGACGGAGATGTCGCTGGCCAAAGTGGTCGACCAATACATCGCGCACCTGGACGTGCTGCAGGAGCTCAATTTGGGCGAAGTGGGCGATTTCCTGGAACTGGCCGCCACCTTGGTGGAAATGAAAAGCCAGGCGGTCCTGCCCAAAATTGAGGACGAAACCGCAGAAGAGGCGGTCGAGGACACCCACGAAGCACTGGTCGAACGCCTGCTGCAGTACAAAGAAATTCGCGACGCGGCTGCGGTCCTGGACGAAATGTCCGCTCGCTGGCAGACCCGATTCGAACGCGTCGCCGACGACCTGCCAAACCGCCGAAACGATCCCGCCGATCAACCCATCGTCGAACTCGAAATCTGGGACTTGGTCAGTGCCTTTGGGCGGATCATGCGTGAATCCGCCGGCCCACCGCCCACCGAGGTCGTCTACGACGACACCCCCATTCACGTTTATATGCAAAAGATCCACAAAGAACTGGCGGCCCAATCCCGCGTTCCGCTGGTCGATTTGGTGCCCGCCGGGCAACACAAATCAGCCTACATCGGTTGGTTTCTGGCCATGCTGGAACTGACTCGACACCACGGTGCCGCAGTCGACCAAAACGATCTCGGTGAAATCGAAGTCGTGCGAACCGACCGCTACTCGGATAATTTGAACGTCAACGAAGTCGACAACTACGGCACCGACTCGATCGACAACAGCAACATGCCGATCCGGATGCGTTGATGGTCGATAACATTCCAATTCTCTCGCATGTCCACGATGGCTTGACGATCGAGGGCTATTCCCGCGCCGCGGTGCAAACCTGCTGGCGTGTCAATGAACTCAAGCTGCTCTTCGATGTCGGGGTCCAGCCCTGGGACTTCATGGGCACGCCGACGATGTTCATCTCGCACGCGCACCTGGATCACATTGCGGCCCTCCCCGCATACGTTTCCCGGCGACGGATGATGAAGATGGATCCGCCGGTCATCTACCTCCCCGACTCAGCGGTCGACATGGCGTGGAAGATGTTGCAAACCTTCCGCAGCCTCGATCGCGGTGCCATGCCCTGTGAATTGGTCGGACTACTCGACGGAGATGAAACCAACATCGGACGCGAATACGTCATCCGTTCCATGAACGTGCATCACACAATCGATGCACTGGGGTTCGTCGTCTACCAACGACGACACAAACTCAAGCCAGAGTACTTGGACCTACCAGGCGAAAAGATTCGTGACTTGAAGATCGCCGGCACCGAGATCACAACCGAGCAACGTGTGCCCGTGTTCGCTTACACGGGCGACACCTCACCGAAGGGTCTGGACAACAACCCCGAGTTCTACGAGTCCAAAATCTTGATCAGCGAACTCACGTTTGCTGCGCCCGAACATCGGCGATCCAAGATCCACAAGCACGGTCACATGCACGTGGACGACTACCGCGAACGAGCGGACCACTTCAAAAACGAATTGATCATCGGGTCTCACGCCAGCACGCGTTACACCGATGTCCAAATCCGACGCTTTGTCAAAAAAGCCTTGCCGGGCATGTTGGACGACCGGCTGAAACTTTGGATTTGACATGACGTGCGTTCCCCCAGGCGGCTGGCCTCAACCTCAGTCGCTGTATGTGCACGTTCCGTTCTGCCGACATCGTTGTGGTTACTGCAACTTCAGCGTGATCGCCGGCCGCGATGAGTTGCAGGACCAATACCTGGACGCCATCGAACGAGAACTCACGGGCATCTCGCCGAGTGACACACATCGAAATGAATTGCCCCTGCAAACAATCTTCTTGGGCGGTGGCACGCCAACGCGATTGTCAGCCGCACGTTTGCAACGCCTTCACCGCGCGATCGCCGATGCCTTTCCGATTGCAGACGATGCCGAAATCACCGCCGAAGCCAACCCCGAAGACATCACGCCCGAGTGCCTGGATGCCTTGCAAGCGATCGGTGTGAATCGAATCAGCCTGGGAATCCAGTCGTTCGATGCGGACAAACTGCAATGCTTGGAACGAGGCCATGACCAAGACACCGCGTTTGCCGCGATCGAAGCCGCTCACCAACAAGTTGGCAATGTCTCGATTGATCTGATCTTCGGTGCTCCCGACGAATCCCTCGCGACTTGGCAGAACGATCTGTCCCTAGCAGCTTCGTCCTCCATCTCACATGTCTCCACCTATGCCCTGACATTTGAAAAAGGCACCTCGTTCTGGTCGCGACGTTCACGCGGTGATCTGTCGGAAGCGGACGAGACGTTGGAACTGCAAATGTACGAAGCGGCTCAACAACAGTTCTCAACGGACGGTTGGCAGCAGTACGAGATCAGCAGCTTCGCGCGAGAGTCATTCAGGTGCCGACACAACCTGGCCTACTGGGCGGGACGTGGGTGGCATGCCGTTGGCCCCGGTGCCGCTCGCTTCGTTGACGGCCGACGCGAAGTCAACCATCGCAGCACAACGACGTACCTCAAACGCATGCTTGCAAGCGGAAGTGCAACCGATGAAACGGAGACGATCACGCTGGAACAGTACGCTCGAGAACTGGCCGCGTTTGGTGTGCGACAACTTGACGGGATCGACCTTTCCACGATTCACGACCGCACCTCGATCGATCTGGAAACGTCGCTTGCCGAGACGCTGACCAAGCTGCAATCCATGGCATTGGTCACGCACGACAATCACCACCTTCAGCTCACCCGCCGCGGCATCTTGTTTGCTGACACCGTCGCAACCGCTCTGCTGTCCGAGCCAGAGTAGAACCGTTGTCCTCCACTGTTTGCGTGCCAGGGTTGCTTCGCAAGAAAGCGTGAAGCGAATGGGCGGGACTTCAACGTCTTCGCTTCACGCGATGGAAGATCAGCAAGACCGCTCGTTTGAATCTCGGCACAGCTTGGCAGGGAACGCCGCCTGACGGAACAATTGGGGACAATTGTTCTACTCTGTCACTTCGGACACTCAACCAGAGTAGAACAGTTGTCCTCAACTGTTTGCGTGGCTGGGTCGCTTCGCAAGAAAGCGTGAAGCGAATGGGCGGGACTTCAACATCTACGCTTCACGCAATGGAAGATCAGCAAGACCGCCCGTTTGAATTTCGGCACAGCTTGGCAGGGAACGCCGCCTGACGGAACAATTGGGGACAATTGTTCTACTCTGTCACTTCGGACACTCAACCAGAGTAGAACAGTTGTCCTCAACTGTTTGCGTGGCTGGGTCGCTTCGCAAGAAAGCGTGAAGCGAATGGGCGGGACTTCAACATCTACGCTTCACGCAATGGAAGATCAGCAAGACCGCCCGTTTGAATTTCGGCACAGCTTGGCAGGGAACGCCGCCTGACGGAACAATTGGGGACAATTGTTCTACTCTGTCACTTCGGACACTCAACCAGAGTAGAACAGTTGTCCTCAACTGTTTGCGTGGCTGGGTCGCTTCGCAAGAAAGCGTGAAGCGAATGGGCGGGACTTCAACATCTACGCTTCACGCAATGGAAGATCAGCAAGACCGCCCGTTTGAATCTCGGCACAGCTTGGCAGAGAACGCCGCCTGACGGAACAATTGGGGACAATTGTCCTACTCTGTCACTTCGGACACTCAACCAGAGTAGAACAGTTGTCCTCAACTGTTTGCGTGGCTGGGTCGCTTCGCGGAAAAGCGGAATGCGAATGAAAGGAACTTCAGCATCTTCGCTTCACGCAATGGAAGATCAGCAAGACCGCTCGTTTGAATCTCGGCACAGCTTGGCAGAGAACGCCGCCTGACGGAACAATTGGGGACAATTGTTCTACTCTGTGGAATGACCCGTTCAGCCCTGTTTGCGTTTTCGATACTGCGTCGGCGACATGTTCATGATGCGTTGAAAGCTGCGACTGAAATGAGCGTGGTCATAGAAGCCGCAACTCTGGGCGATCGCGGTCACACGCTCGTCCGTTTCTCGCAACCAACGCGCCGCGTTCTCAATTCGGACGCGAATCAAATACTGTCGCGGCGAGGCACCAAACGCCAATCGAAACCGCCGCTCAAAATGACTCGCTGACAACCCCGCCATCTCGGCCAAGTGCCCGGTCGGAATGTCTTCACGGTAGTGAGCGTGGATGTGCTGCATCACCTTCTCCAAGGAGTCTGCGCTGCCCGATTGCATCCGCTCGACTTGTCGCGAAAAACCAGCCACACCGATCACTCGTCCACGACGATCCTTCAGCGGAATCTTGCTGGTCGTGACCAACCGCGGGGAACCGGCTTCTTCAGGTGCACTTTCGATTCGGTTGATGATCGCTTCCTTCGACTCCATCACCTGCAAATCGTCTTCGCGGTACTCGTCCGCCCGCGTCTTGGGAAAGAAGTCGTGATCGGTCTTCCCGATCGCCTCCGCCTCGGACAGCACCCCACAGTATTCGCAGCCACGACGATTCAGTGCCATGAACCTGCCCTCGCGATCTTTGACGAAGAACGACACGTCGGGCATCCAATCAAACAGCTTCAGAATCTCCTGACCGGGAGCCAAGCGAGCGAAAAACGCTTGTCTATGGAGTGTCTTTTTCATGCTGTTTTTTTACACAAGAATAATCGCTTCATGCAAGACAACCAACGTTTTCCCAGCGAAACTGGTCTCGGAATCAATCAACCCCGAGCGGCACCTCCTTCCGCTCGCTCAGAACCGGAGTACGTCGATGGCGTGCTTCAGAATTCCTACCAGATCGAAAGCCAGCCAATCATGCACGGTCATGATGTTTGCGTCGACGAAGACAAGAACCTGGATGTGCGCCAGTGGAACGCCAACCACACCCCGCCGATCAAACCCAAACGAATTGAATCCCGGCTGCAGTCTGCCTGCCCGGACCGTCTCGCCCCCCAGCAACCTTCCCCCCACCGCTGCGAATCCATCATGTTCGTTTCCTTTCGCAACCTGATCCCTTTGCTTTTCATTTGCCCGGCGGTGACCTGCACCCTCGTCCAGGCGGCCGACGACATTGATTTCAATCGCGACATCCGGCCGATTCTTTCGGACCGTTGCTACTTCTGCCACGGTCCCGATGAAGCCACCCGGGAAGCGGACCTGCGATTGGATGTTCGCGAAGATGCCGCGTACGTCTTGGAATCGGACGAGTTGTTGGACCGCATTCAAAGCGACGATCCCGATCTGCTGATGCCGCCGCCGCACGCGAATCTGGAACTGACCAACGAGCAGAAGGAAATGCTGAAGCGTTGGATCGACGAAGGAGCTCCCTACGCAGCGCACTGGTCGTTTGAAAAGCTTCCTCTCGCAGTGGAAGTGCCCTCGGTCAAACAGGCAGACTGGCCCAAGCAAACCATCGATCCATTTGTCCTGGCCAAGATCGAAGCGGCCGGGCAACAGCCCAACCCTGAAGCGGATCCGTTGCGTTGGTTGCGACGAGTCACGTTGGACTTGACCGGGTTGCCACCATCAGCGGAATCGATTCGAAGCTTTGAGCAAGCCGTCCAGAAAGATCGCGAAAGAGCGTATGAAGATGCGGTCGATGAGCTGCTGAAGTCCTCCGCGTACGGCGAACACATGTCGATCGCCTGGCTCGACGTCGCACGCTACGCCGATTCCTACGGCTACCAAAGCGACAAACTCAACACCCAGTGGCCTTATCGCGACTGGGTCGTTCGTGCCCTGAACCAGAACCTTCCTTACGACGATTTCTTGACCTGGCAAATCGCCGGTGACCTGTTGGAAGAACCAACGCGAGACCAGCAATTGGCGACCGCTTTCAATCGCATTCATCGTCTCAACAATGAAGGCGGCGCGGTCTTCGAAGAGTGGCGAATCGAGAACGCTGCCGATCGCGTTCACACCTTCAGCACCGCTGTGATGGGACTGACCTTGGAATGTGCCCGTTGCCACGATCACAAGTACGATCCGATCACCGCACGTGACTTCTATTCGCTCTCGGCGTTCTTCAATTCGATCGACGAAAGCGGTGTCTACGATCGCACCGAAAAAGTCCCCTGCCCATCGATGCTGCTTCCGACCGAAGAAGAATCCGCGGCACTCGAACAAGCTCGTGCAGAACTGGCCTCTTCAGAACAACATTACCAAGCGGTTCTTGCAGCTACCAAGGAACGTTTCAAGGCCAGCGAAGCGACTTCCATCACCGCCGACGACATCCCCGACCTCCGCCTCGCGTTGGCGCTGGACCAAGGATTCGACAACGCTGTCAAACCTGTCTATCACCCATCCGAGTCCGACCGGTCTTGGGCGAAGATGTGTGATTTGGTCCCCGTCGAAAATTGCGAGATCGCTCGGCTGAACCCAACGCTGGCCGATGACGAAAAAGCTCGCTTGGCGGACAAAGACGATTCCAAAGAAGCAGCGTCCAATCAACCCACCGGTCCGATCGACCGAATGGCATTGAAGCTGGACGGCGAACGCGGTGTGACCGCTCACGACATTGAACCGCTGGATCGTTGGACGCCTTTCACCGTTGTTGTCACGCTCAATGATCCCGAACGATCTTCGGAACGCAGCCTGATCGTCCATCACACGCGCGGAACGGACTGCGGCTACAACGGGTACGACCTGACGATCCAAGACGGTCACCTCGAATCTCGTATGGCTCGGGTTTGGCCGGGCAACGCCATCAGCGTTCGAACAGTGGAACCCATTTCAGCCAACCAATGGCATCAAGTCGCCGCAACCTACGACGGGTCGTCCCAAGCATCGGGGCTGAAACTCTTCCTCAACGGTCAAGAACTGGAGACGGTGACGCTGCGAGACGAAGTCAAAAAATCATGCAACGTCGTCGTCGACCATGGCGGAGACTTCGTGATCGGCCAGCGTTTCCGGGCTCGCGGATTCGCGGGCGGCTTGATCGATGACGTCCGACTGTACGAACGCAACCTGACGCCGCTTGAACTGCAAGTCTTGGCGACGGGCGAAGCTCGCCCCGCTGACGCCGCCACATTCGCGTCCGCGTTGGATCAAGACACACGCGAGGCGTTTGCCAAGCTTCGCCAGGCTCGGCATCAATTCGTGATGGCCGAAGAAGTCATCCAAGAAGTCCCCATCATGCGTGAGATGGACGAACCTCGCCAAACGCACCTGTTGCTCCGCGGGGAATACGATGCCAAGACCGACGAAACCACTCGCGTGCAACGAACGGTCTTGAAAGCCATCCCGATTCCGTTCCCTGAAGATGCTCCCAAAGATCGCCTGGGGCTGGCTCAATGGATCACGCATCCCGAACACCCGCTGACCGCTCGGGTTGCCGTCAACCGACTGTGGGGCAACTTCTTCGCCGACCCGTTGGTCCGCACGCCTGAGAACTTTGGTTTGCAAGGTGACCTGCCAACGCACCCTGAACTTCTCGATTGGTTGGCCCGCGACTTCATTGACCACGACTGGGACATCCAACGGATGTGCCGGAACATCGTGCTCTCCGCGACCTATCGCCAGGATTCCCGCTGCACGCAGGACAAATTCGAAAGCGACCCGACCAATCGTCTGCTCGCCCGGGGCCCATCATATCGACTCGCAGCCGAACAAATTCGCGACCTCGCACTGGCCGCCTCTGGGTTGCTGAACCCCGAGATGGGCGGCCCCCCGGTGTCACCCTACCAACCCGGCCAAGACCTGTGGCGTGAATCCAACGGGATGTCGCCTGCGTATCAACAATCGGTCGGCAAGGCGCTCTACCGACGGTCGCTGTATTCCGTTTGGAAACGCACCGCACCACTTCCCAACATGATGGTCTTCGATGCATCAACACGGGAAGTCTGCACCGTCAAACGCTCGCGAACGAACACGCCGTTGCAAGCACTCGTGCTGCTCAACGATGAACAGTTCATCGAAGCGACCCGCGTATTGGCGACCAACTTGGTGAACGACCAAGACCCTGACCAGAGAATTGAAAACGCGTTTCTGAAGCTGGCCGGACGTCGTCCGGATGCAACCGAACGAGAAGAACTTGTCACGCTTTATCAACGCGAACTCAGCTTCTTCGAGAAAGCCCCCGAGTCCGCCCAAAGCTACCTGTCCATCGGCGAACGAGAATTGCCCCGCGAAGTTTCCCTTCCTGAACTCGCCGCAATGACCTCGTTGTGCCAAGTCATCCTGAACTTGGACGCCACGATTTGGAAACGCTAAACAGACAGACGAGCCCGCGTTGGTACATCGCCGCCATTTTCAACGCAGGCAGATTGGGAACTCTTGCCGGTCAGAGTTGTGGATGTCGGCCAAGAGTGGCCAACCTACATCAGAATCACAACCCGACGCGTGAGCGAGGGACCACATCGAATCCCTCGCTTCTGCATTCGGGTTGTCAAAGATGCTTCGCCGCGTCGGCCCAAGTCTCGAACGAGTTCATCCGCAAACATTCCTGCCTGTTTCGAACCGTCCATCCGAAGTCTGCTTCCCACCCTTCCAAGTCCTCCCCCAACTCGCCTTCTTCCTTGCGAGGGAACCCATCATGACCCCTGACTTTTCACTGCAATCCAAACGCCGCGTCTTCCTCAAACAAGCCACCTCCACCGTGGGTGCCGCCGCGCTGGCGCACTTGCTCGGACGAGACATGGCATCGGCTGCGACGCCCACACCGGACCTCGGTGGGATGCACTTTGCTCCCAAAGCAAAACGGATCATTTACTTGTTCCAATCCGGCGGACCGGCCCAGCAAGACTTGTTCGATCACAAGCCGATGCTGGAACAAATGCACGGACGCGAATTGCCTCCCGAGGTCCGCGGCGAGCAACGCTTGACCGGCATGTCGGTCAACCAAAGTTCGCTGCCGGTGGCGGCCTCCAAGTTCAAGTTTGCTCAACATGGTCAATCCGGTGCCTGGCTGAGCGAACTGCTGCCGTATCACCGAGACATCGTTGACGACGTGTGCTTCATCAAATCGATGCACACCGAAGCGATCAACCACGACCCTGCAATCACGTTCTTCCAAACCGGATCGCAGATCGCGGGCCGACCGTCGCTCGGCTCGTGGATCTCCTATGGACTGGGCAGCGAAAACGATGAACTGCCCTCCTTCGTGGTCTTGGTCACCAAAGGCCAAGGCGGCCAACCGCTGTACTCCCGTTTGTGGGGCAACGGATTTTTGGATTCCAAGTATCAAGGTGTTCAGTTCCGGGGCGGTGAAGACCCGGTGTTGTATCTTTCCAACCCCGAGGGGATTTCACGCGATCATCGGCGTCAACAACTCGACTCGATCAACCGTTTGAACTCGCATCAATTCCAACGCGAATTTGATCCGGAGATTCAATCACGCATCGCTCAGTACGAGATGGCCTTCAAGATGCAAACCAGTGTTCCTGATGCAACGGATTTCTCTGATGAACCGGAATCCACATTTGAACTGTACGGTGAAGACGCCAAGCAACCCGGGACCTTCGCCGCCAACTGCTTGCTGGCTCGACGATTGGCCCAACGCGATGTTCGGTTCATCCAGCTTTATCACCAAGGATGGGACCAACACTCCAATCTGCCCAAGGGAATCACCGGCCAAGCCAAGGAAACCGACCAGGCATCCGCGGCGCTGGTCAAAGACCTCAAGCGTCTGGGAATGCTGGACGACACCTTGGTCATCTGGGGCGGTGAGTTTGGACGCACGTCGTATTCACAAGGCACCCTGACGCCTGGTAACTACGGGCGAGATCACCATCCGCGTTGCTTCACGACCTGGATGGCCGGCGGCGGAACCCGGCCCGGCATGAGCTATGGGACGACGGACGAGTTCAGCTACAACGTGGCTGAAAACGGAGTCCACGTGCACGACTTCAATGCCACGATCCTGAACCTGATGGGCATCGATCACGAACGACTGACCTACAAGTACCAAGGCCGCCGGTTCCGTTTGACCGACGTGCACGGTCACGTCGTTCGCGATATCCTGGCTTGATCTTCACGCGATCATCTCGCGAAAGAGATTGGCATGTGCCTGACACTCCGGTGCATGCCCGGCCGGGCAAATTCGCGACCGTTCATCGCGTGTGACGCTTCGCCACAGCTTTCGCGACCCTTCGTGCCGCAATAATTTGAAGGGACGTTTGCGTGCTGGCATTCATGACATCTCTCGTTCTGTGAGAAGTCAATCGCCGTGCTGAATTCATTACGACATCAACCCCAAGATCATTCCCATGATGGACGTTGAGATTCTCAGTCGGTTGCAATTCGCCGGAACGATCATGTTCCACTACCTGTTCCCGCCCCTGTCGATCGGGTTGGGACTGCAGTTGTTCCTCTGCGAACTCGCCTCCTACCGAACTCGCAATCCGGCCTGGGAAGCCGCCGCCCGGTTTTGGACCCGCGTTTTCGCGGTCAATTTCGCGATGGGTGTGTCCACCGGCATCGTGATGGAATTCGAGTTCGGCACCAACTGGGCCGCCTACTCACGCTTTGTTGGCGACGTGTTTGGATCGGCGCTCGCCGCCGAAGGTATCTTCGCCTTTTTCTTAGAAAGTGGGTTCTTGGCCGTGCTGGTGTTTGGCTGGGACCGGGTTGGACCGACCATGCACCTGTTCAGCACGCTGATGGTGTTTCTGGGGTCGATGTTCAGCGCGGTTTGGATCGTGGTCGCCAACAGTTGGCAACAAACGCCAGCGGGATACCACATTGTGTGGCACGACGTGCAAGGCGAATCCATGCCCCGCGCCGAGGTCACTGATTTCTGGGCCATGGTTTTCAATCCCTCCTCAGTCGACCGACTGACTCACACTTTGATCGGTGCGTTTGTCTTGGGAGCCTTCTTCGTTGCGTCGGTTTGCGCCTACTACTTGCTCAAAGGGCGACATGAAGAGTTCGCCCGTCGTTGTTTGTCGATCGCTCTGCCCACCTCGTTGTTGTTCACGATCCTTGCGGCCGCGACCGGACATGACTCGGCTCAGAAGCTCGTCGAAACACAACCCGCCAAACTCGCCGCGATGGAGGCTCACTTCGAGACGACTGACGAGCCCACGGGGCTCTACCTTTTTGGCTGGCCCGACGCGGAAGACGAGACCGTTCACTTCGGAGTCCAACTTCCCTACCTGCTGAGCCTGATGGTCTACAACGATCCCAGGGAACCTGTGCCGGGCATGGACCAAATCCCGGCCGACGAGCGACCTCCGGTGTGGTTGCCATTCCAAACCTTTCACCTGATGGTTGGCTTGGGAACGATGATGATCGGCGTGGCGGGACTGGCCTGTTGGTCCTGGTTTCGCGACTCGTTGCCACAGCGACGTTGGTTGCTGTGGACCATTGTCTTCATGCCCGTTGCCGCGATGACCGCCAATCAAGCGGGATGGGTCACCGCCGAAGTTGGTCGGCAACCGTGGATCGTTTATCCCTCCGTTCAAGACGGTGTGGAGATGATGGGTTTGAAGACCGCCGATGGACTCAGCGAATCCGTGACCGCCGAACAAGTCCTCAGTTCCATCATTCTGTTTGGGATCATCTACTCGATGCTTTTCGCGGTCTGGGTATTTGTGCTGAACCATAAGATTCAGCACGGCCCTGAAAGTGTCGAGGCGTTGCTGGAACACAAACAAACCACGCGAGCGGATTCCATGTCCGAGCAATTTGAACGCAGCGGCAAATCGCACGGCGGAGACTTTCTCGAGGAGGACACGCGATGAGCTACGAAACCGTAACGTTTGTTTGGTTTGTGTTGTTGGGCGTGCTGTTGTGCGGCTATGCGATCTTGGATGGCTTTGATCTGGGGGTCGGAATCCTTCATCCATTCCTCGCGAAAACCGATCAAGAGCGTCGCCTGGTGATGAACTCCATCGGGCCGCTCTGGGACGGCAATGAAGTCTGGCTGGTGACCTTTGGTGGAGCCTTGTTTGCTGCGTTCCCCGTCGCTTACGCCACCGTGTTCAGCAGTTTTTACCTGGCTTTCTATCTGCTCCTGACCTGCTTGATCGGACGCGCCGTCAGCCTCGAGTTCCGTTCCAAAGTCCATTCGCCAACCTGGCGACGATTGTGGGACTTCGGTTTCTTTCTGTCGTCCATTTCAGCGGCCATGCTGCTGGGCGTCGCCGGTGGAAACATCATGCAGGGAATGGAACTTGGCCCCAAGTATCACTACGAAGGCAGCCTGCTCAGCCAATTGGGTTGGTACCCGTTGATGATCGGGATGTTGACCGTGTCCCTGTTTGCCCTGCACGGTGCAATCTACTTGTATCTCAAAACCGAGCATGAACTGCAGAACCGAGTGCGATCCGCGATCACGCCCCTGTTCTACGTGTTCGCGGGAATGTACTCCCTGGCAACCCTCGCGACGTGGTGGCATGTGCCTCATGCGACCGAGAACATCGCCAACTACCCCCTCCTCTGGATCGTACCGATCCTCAATGCATTGGCCGTGCTGAACATCCCTCGGGCCATGCACCTGGGCAAACCGGCGTACGCGTTCTTTTCATCTGCGATGGTGATCATGGCGCTCGCATCTTTGTTCAGCGTCGCGATCTACCCGAACTTCATGCTCTCGACCATCGACCCCGCCTACAACATCACACTGGACAATGCCCGCAGCAGCGAAGGCACGCTGAACATCATGTTGATCATCGCCGGACTGGGGATGCCCTGCGTGCTCAGCTACACCCTCGTGATCTACTGGATCTTTCGAGGGAAGGTGCGAATCGACACCAACAGTTACTGAACATGGATTGAACTCGACTGCTGCTCACGCGTTTTGGTCGAACAGCAATCCATTGAGTGAACGTCCCCGCGAGGTCGAGACACCCAAGAGCGATTGCAGATTGACCAGGGTCTCCTTGGTCACGTTGTAGGCATCCAGCGCGTCTGAATTTTGGCTGTCGTACTTGCCGCCCGAAGCCAATTGAAACAGATCCACTAGCGCGGTTTGCGTTGCTTCCAAGGCGGTGCCCGTCAAAGAGGACATCTGAGACCCACGGTACAACTCCGAGGCAGCGCCATTGGCCGTGATGGTAAAATTTTCGAAGCTGCCGCGAAAACCTTCGGCGAGTTGAAACCCGATTCGAACGCCGCCCTGTTCGAATTCATACCGGCCATCAACCTTGTCCACTGCTTGACCGTTGATCGCAAATTGCTCGCTCTTGGCCGAGGAGGCGTAGGTACTGGGGGTCCCCGTCCGACGCTGCATGGTGACCTCGGAATCGATTTCAAAAGCGTCCAAGGCCCCTACAAACTCGTCAACGAATTCGAGGTCGATGGAACTTTCGCCGACGGAAACCTCAAACGTGTTGGTCGCCGAAGTGTACGTTTCACCGTTGATGGTCGCTTGCCCGTCTTGCCCATTTGCGTTGCCATTGCCATCACCACCTGTGACGGAAAACTCGTCCTCCTCCGAGCGCAACGTGATGGGATCGATCGCCCCCAGGAACCCTGTGTCGAGGTCAAAGCTCATCACCGCGGAATCGATCGTGATCTCAAATTCATTGCCATCCGCAACGAAGGATTGGCCATTGATCGTGGCCTCGGCGTCCACCCCATAGGCAGTCCCGGTTTCGTCTCCTCCAGTGAGATCGAAATCGCCGTCCGAAGTGGTCACCTCGATGGGCTCGAACGCTCCCGTGAACCCAGACTGCACGTCAAAGGAATACGATCCCAGTGAATCGGTGTAGTCCACCTGATTCCCATCGGCGGTGACCGCTTCACCATTGATGGTGAGCTGGGCGTCCGTGCCCGCGGCGTTTCCATTGCCGTCACCGCCATCCGTGCTGAAGGATCCAGATATCACATCCACTTCGACCGTGCCTTTGGAGCCTTCGTTTTGGCTCTCCAATGTCAACGTGCTTCCCGACAATGTCGCGACCACACCTGTGTCGCCAGTCTGATCATTGATGTCATCCCGAAGCGAACTGAGCGATTGAAACGTCGACACATCCATTTCCACGGTTCCCAATTCACCGGTGAGATGGAAGGTGGCTCTGCTGGTGGCGGCCCCCCAAAAACCATCATAAGTCAGCTGCCCTTTGGTGGCCGTTTGGTCCACGGTACCACTGAGAATGTTGGTCGAACGAGGCTCCGAAGAGTTCACTGTGAACCCTTGAATCTGACTCGCGTTGACTCCCTCGACGTCGACATACTGCGTGATGTCGTCCAATGTCACCTGGATGCTTTCCGACGATCCCACGGCCTGCCCACGGAACTGAAGTGTGTCGCCATCGACAGTCGCAACCACTCCTGTCGATTCCGTCTCCGCATTGATTCGATCGCGAACATCCGTCAGAGCTTCCCCTTGAGCGATCGCGATTTGCTCGCTGCCTGAGTTGCCCGACAGAGTGAACACAGCCGTGTCGACGACATTGCCACCGCTGCCTTGGTATTGCAACTTGGCGGCGTCAGCGGCGGTGGTGACGGTCCCGGACAGATTGACCTCCGCCCCGTCTGCGATACTCTGCAGATCAAATCGGGGAATTTGTGCCGCGTTGACGCCTTCGATCGTGGGGCGGAATTGGCGAACAACATTGGACAGACGAACTTCCGCGTCGTCGCCACGCAACTGCGACACAAGTCGAAGCTCGTTGCCATTGACTTCCGCCCTGACCCCCGTGAACGCCGACACATTGTTGATCTTCTCGGCAAACGAAATCAACGATTCACCCCGAGTGGTTTCCACATTCTCGGTGCCAAGGTCTCCGGTCAAATCAAAGTTGGCCGAGCCGGAGACCAACCCACCGGCGCTGCCTTGATAGGTCAGTCTCGCAACCGTCGCCACCGAGTCGACTTGTCCCTGGATGGTCTGCGAGACGCCTTTGGACAACCGGCTCAAATCCACACGATCCACCTGCGACTCGTTGACGCCGAAGAGCTGGTTGTCGCCATAGTTCCGTCCTGTTCGGATCGGACGCACCGTCGCCTCCAGGCTTTGCGAGGTCCGCGATGTCAAACGCAGTTTTCCATCCACTTCCATCGCTTTGACGCCAACGTTCTTCGAGTTGATTTGTTGAGCCATCCCGGAAATGGAACGTCCCGGTTGAAACTGAATCCGTCGCTCCGAGTCACCAACCTTCAGATCCAGGGTGCCGCCGCCCTGCAAACGCCCCGCATCGGTGATCATGATCTCGGCGTTGCCAGCCTGCTGGGTGATCCCACCAGAGAAACGAGCCGATGCATTGGGCGGCAGCGAAAGGATTTCCAAGTCTTTGATTTGACTGGAATCGAGACCACGCACGTCGGAATTCTCGGATCCGCCCAACGTCAACGATTGCCCCAAGAGTTCACTGATTTCAGTCAGAGCCGTGTCGATACTGCCCTGGAAATTTGTGAAAGAACTTCCAACCCGAGCAGCATCCAAGAGCTTTTCGCTGATCCCGGCAACCAATGAATTGATCCGGTCAGACGTGGTGTCCACGCGACGAAGGAGCCTTTCGGGTTCAGCCTGACTGGACGCTCGGGCGCTCAGTTGAAAGTTCTCGACGAGGAGAGACTGACTTGCGAAATTTGTGGATGTGCTGGAGCTGATTGTCATCGTAGGGGGTACTTGGTTTGGAACAGCTGACTGCCCATGTCACCTAGGAAGGAACCCCCCGGCTCCCGAACTGCCCTCTCACGAGGCAGCACCTGAACTCTAGGTCACAAACCAAGCAGAAGTCGCACGAATATGCGAATTTATCCACCTCAAGAAACCGAACGACGCCATTTCAGGCCGATTCCAACACCGTTTTCGGGGATGTGCCCCGTCTCAACGGTGGGACTCGACCTGTTGGGGCAGCGATCCGTGACAGGTTAAAGTACCGACCTCCGACATCGTTGCGCCCGAGGCAAACGATTGCCACGCGACGAGTCGCACGACTGAATCAAGGGATTTCATCATGGAAAAAGTGCTGATCGTCATCGGCGATGCCACCGAGTTGCTGGACACGATGTACCCGTATTACCGGCTGCAAGAAGCCGGGTTCGAACCGATCGTGACCGCGCCCGAGAAACGGCTCTACCAACTGGTTCTGCACGAAGTGAAACCCGGCTGGACGATCACCAAAGAATGGGAAGGTTACACGCTGGATTGCGACGTTCCCTTCGCGGAAGTGAAAGAAGACGACTACGCCGGCATCTTCTTCTCCGGCGGCCGAGCACCGGAGTACATCCGCTACGACAAAGACCTGGTGCGGATCACCCAACACTTCTTTGACACCAACAAACCCATCGCCAGCGTTTGCCATGGCGTCGAGATCCCCGCCTACGCCGATCGCGTTCGCGGACGCCGAATGGCCACCGTTGCCAAGTGCCAATTCGACTTAGAGGTTTGCGGCGGGATCTTCGTCGATGAACCGTGCGTGATCGACGGCAACCTCGTCAGCGGACGCACGTACCGCGACAACGGCTTCTACATCGCACCCTGGATCCAACAACTCGAAGCCGCTCGCGACGCCAAGAGGTAAGCAGGTGGACAGCAATCATCGGAAATCACCATGTGAGCCGTTTGGGCGTTCGCCCCGGTTGTACGTTTTGAAGTTGCGCCTTTTTTGTTGAATGGCCAACGGCCTTCTTCAACATAGCCAGCGGGCAACGCCCCTGGACCAGGAGAGCACGGCCCCATTTTGGCCAACGGCCAAATTCAATTCAGAACATGTGGGTTGATGTTGGCCGTTGGCCAACTCATTTCCCATTGTTCTCGATTCCTGGGGCAATGCCCCAGGCTACGATGATGAAGGCCTTTGGCCAACAAAACAGAATGCAAAAGCGCAACTTCAAAAGTTGCACGCGGGAGCAAAAACGTTTGTAAAAACGGTTCAAATGCCGAAAGACTCCTGCTGACCTGCCTGGCATGCCGGATGAGACATCCATCCGAAACATGTCATGCGAAGTCAAACAAGCGTCCAACGAGGAGAGCCCAAATCCTCTTGGGCACCGCACCAACACGAATCCCATGTGCACCGCCTGGCAAATTGACCTCCGTCCCAATAGTGTTCGGCCCGACGTTTGCCGGTCGATGCTGAATTGCTAGCAACGACAATTTGGCTTGCCTTCGCTCGCTGGGCGAGAGTGTCTCGTTCGTGCTTCAAGGGAACTGACGGGCAGTTGCGATGATGTGAAACTTTCAATGGTTTGCATCCGCCAGAGTCGAGATGCGTGAAACCGGATTGGCTCATGCGTCGATGTTGCTTTACTCCTGCGTTGAGCGGGCAATCGTTGGTTCGCCATGCCAACCAAAACCAAGCGACTCAAAAGACGAAAGCTTCCTGATGACCAGGGCGAGCGAACACAGGAATCTCTCGTCAAGCCAAAGATCAAAATCGAAGGCCTCAAATACTTCGCCATGCTCAAGCCTCTGCTCGAGCATCTTCACGAACATGAGTGCCAGCGTGATACCGCTGGCAACCGTACGCTGCACTACGATCAGTATTGCATGCTCGTGTTGCTGTATGTCCTGAACCCCACTGTCTCAAGTTTGCGAGCAATCTCGCAGGCCAGTGAGTTGACGAAAGTACGTGACAAACTGGGCAACGAGAAAGCTTCGCTGGGATCGCTATCCGAAGCCGGTGGGCTGTTCTCTGCAGACCTTCTCAAGCCGATCATTGAGGCCTTGTCTGCTGAAGTCAACGATGCTGCCCCGGACCCGCGACTGAGCAGCATTCAGCAAACGATCACCGCCGTGGATGGCTCACTTGTTAACGCCTTGCCGTCGCTGATTGCCGCATCCATTCTGAAGCAAACAACGGGCTCAGCGCTGGTGCGATGGCGACTACACACACACTTTGAGGTCAATAACCTGCTGCCCGTACGAGTCGACGTGACACCTGACGGCGGTGGAGAACACGACGAGCGGGCCGTGCTCAAACGAGTGCTCGAAGAAGATCGCTTGTACGTGATGGACCGTGGCTATGCCAAGTTCTCGCTCTTCAATTCAATCGTCGCGTCATCGAGTAGCTATGTTTGCCGACTACGTGACAACACGGTTTACGAGACGACTCAAGAACTTGAGTTAACCGAGGGTGACCGTGCTGCGGGGGTGCTCAACGATACGATTGTGAAGCTTGGAGGATCGAGCAGCAGCTCAAATTCCCCTGATCATCCGATCCGGTTGATCCAAATCCGCTGCACGCCTCATCAAAACCGCACAGGCGGAAAGGCGAGAGGTTCCAAGGCACCCAACAGCGATGGGATCCTTCGCATTGCCACCAATCTGCTGAATGTACCTGCTGAAATCATTGCCCTGATCTACTCCTACCGATGGACAATTGAAATCTTCTTTCGGTTCTACAAGCAACTGATGGGCGGCGATCACCTTATCAGCCACAACGTCAATGGGATCCAGATCCAAGTCTATTGTTCGGTGATTGCCTGCTTACTGATCAACCTGTGGACTGGATCTCGCCCCACGAAACGAACGTTTGAAATGATCTGTTTCTACTTTCAAGGCTTAGCCAGTGAAGAGGAGCTGATAGCTCACATCGAAAAGCAAGCTGCTGCAGAAGAGGCAAAGCGTGCCAAAGAGGAGCGTCAAGAAATTTGCTAATCGGCGTTGCGGGAAGTCATTTTGCCTGACTGGTCTCGGCGTAAATGCTGCGCGGTACCAAACACAAAAACGCAACGGCCCTGGGCAAGCCGGATCGCTTCGCTTCCTTCGCAATGAACCCACACTCAACTCGCCAACCATCCGCCAATATTCCAGCCGGCAAACGTCGGGCCGAACACTATTGCCTCCGTCCCCTTTTTGTTGGGGCGGGCTGGTTTGGCCGAATGGGTTCTTTCAAATCACTGGCCGATGCGGTCGAAGTACCAGACTTGGCTGGACCAATCCGCGGGTGGATGCAAACGAACCTCGGGGCCAGGCACATCGTCACCGACTGAGTTCTGGCCTTGAGCCTCGCGGGTCAGAACGCCGTCCTCGGGTGCCCAGCCGTTGACCAATCGGAAGCCGCCGTTACCGGCCGGGATGAAGAACCATTGCTGGCTCGTCCATCCTTCATTGAGTGACTGCATCCCGACGGTACCGCCAGGCAAAATCTCGTTGGGGTCGCCACTTGGTGCGGGTTGCCGAGTCAGATAGTCCGCCCCATCGCCCCACAGATTGCGAATGCGATAGGCGCTGGCATCAATCCGTTCCAGCTCCCACTTCAAACTCGACCACGTCTCGGACTGATCATCCAATCGTTCCGCATAAACACCAGTGCCCGGAACGAACTGGCCTTCCGAATTGGGTTGACCAAAACGAGCCAAGTAGGACGTTTGCCAATCCCAACCGCTGGTCACTCGGTAGGTGTCGAAAGGCCGATTCAAAAGCGCCGCCTGCATCTCCAAATACGCCAACTTCGGCGAGATCGGAACGATGCCATCGCCGCCTGCGATCGGCGTTGCAAACATTGATGTTCCGGGTGGAATCACCGTGTCGGAATGTCCCGGTCGACGATCCGCCAAGGTCAATGTGAAGTTCGTATTTTGCAACCAAGAGGTCTCATCGGTGTAGTCCCACATCAAGAACGACTTGCACGCAGGCTGCTCCAGTGCGATCTGCAACAAGTTCGAAAACACGCGAGCTTGTCGTTGAAGTTGTTCTTGCGATGGCGGACTGCCCGCTGGATCTTGTGTGTGCACGGCGGCCACATCGCATTCGGTGATGAAGACCTGAAAACCCTCGTTGGCAAACCGCTGAAAGTTTTCGCGGATGCTGTCGTAGTTGGGTTCGTAGCGGAGATCGAGCCAGTGGTTTTGAAAACCAACTCCGTCGATCGGAACACCTTGATCGCGAAGTCGCTTGCACAACGCCAGCAAGCGATCGGATTTGTCGTTGACCGTTTCAGCGGAGTACTCGTTGAGAATCAGCAACGCGTTGGGATCGGCAGCATGCGCCCACTGAAACGCCTTCGCGATGTAGTCGGGCCCCATGGCCGCGTACTCTTTGTAAGGCACGAAGTTCTGACCGCTACCGAGCCCCATTCGAAGCCCATCGGCATCCATCACGTCACCGTTGTCACCAATGACTTCGTTGACAACGTCCCACACCCAAACACCGCCGGAAACACTGCCCGCCATCGTTGAGGCGTACTGCTGCAGCACCTGCTCGACATCCTCGTTGGGCAATTGCTGAAACCATGGCAAGCGGACGTTTTCGGTTGGATAGACCAACACATGAGCGTGCACCTGCATCCCATTCTGAACCGCCCAAGCAACGTTTCGCGTCAGTCCGGACGTATCGATCGGTTGAGCCGGGTCGGTCCAAGGACCAAACGGCATGAAGGCTTTGGTCGTCACCGCGTTGAATTCCGCGCGGGCCAGGTCCAGGACCGGGGTGTCGAGTGACTCGGTGTCGTACCCACCCATCACGCCGCCAATCGCAAAGTTGGGCGGCACCAGCTCTCTCAGCCGATCGCCGGGAAAGGTTTCCTGAGCCGAGGCAGGCGTCTGCAATCCGGCTGAAAGGCCAAGCAGAACCACACAAACCGTGTGAAAGAAACGACTTCTTGAGGAAAACATGCACACGACCAGTGGACTCATCGGAAGGAACGGAGATCCCATGAGACCCCTCTTCGCTCAGATTGTAGACCGGTCAAACCCCGAAGTTTCCGTTTTCGGAGTGCTTCAGAATTTCCAACTGGCCTCGACGAACACCGCGTCGTGCAAATCGAACTCGATGGCCTCCCGCTCGTACTCCAGCGAACGGTTGAAGACGTAGCCAACCTCCATTCCCCACCCCCGATTGCCCGTCACGAGCGTCTCGTAACCGCCGAAGAACCGAAGCCCTTTCACGGTCAACTCATCGCTCTGACCGTCTCTCAAACCGCCTTGGCGAGTCACCGCCCATGTGTTCCCGCCCAGCGATCCGCCGAGAAATGCCCAGCCCTCTGCCTGGCCTGGATCGACCCACAATCGACGATTGATCTGCGGTCGCGGCATCATCAGATCGATCTTCCACTCCGGCGAAGGCGTCCATGTCAGGCCAATCGCTGGCAGCACACCCAGGTCGCTGCGATCGAAGTAAACCGCGCCCAGCGAAAGACTCAAATCATCTCGGCATTGCCAATTCACGAGCCCCAGTCCAAACAATCGAAACGCGTTGTCACTGGTGGTAAAGTCACTCCGCACGGACGGCGTTGCAATCACAATCGTTGAGACTCGTTCGTTCCACTTCTTGCGGTGAAACAACGTGACGCCAGTGCTGTAGAGCGTGTCGGGTGCATCCGTCCCAGAGAGGCCACCGAGATGATCGGCCCGAAAGAATGGACGCACTCCCAGCAAGTTGTCGAGGCTGCCCAGAGGGATGCCTGTGCTCAGACGAATCTCCCAAAACGTCTCATCCAGTCCACCCGTTGTCCCGGCCCCGACGGGCGAATCACTGCCATCGGTGAGATAACCGCCCAGCAATTCACCGCCTTGGAACACGCCGCGCCGGAAATTCTCGAGTTCCATCTCCGGTGGGTTGGCGACGGCCCATTGCTGGGGCGCATGGAATCGCAACGGAGGTTCAGCCACCAACGACTGAGCGACCGGCGGTTGAATTGGCTGGGTTTGAGCGCCAGCGGTTCCAGCGGAGAACCACAAGAAGAAACCACCCAGAACGAACGATCGTGCACCATCCAATGTGCGACGTCGAAACCGTGTGCCCTCGTCCATGAGGTTTCACTCGTTCAGATGGGATAGGGCTGACAGGAATCGAACCTGCACTCCCGAAGGAACTAGATCCTAAATCTAGCGCGTCTGCCAGTTCCGCCACAGCCCCGTGGCGACCAGACTCAGGCCTGGTCGGTCAATCAAGAGCACCGCTGCACGCCTTCGACGGTGAAGTCGAACATCGTTGCATCGTCACCTTGGCTTTTCGTCGTTGCTGATTGCAACGACGAAAAATTCGCAGTCCCGATCAGTTGGCGCCGGGTTCGCCGCCTTCGGCAGCCACCGTTGGAACGACCCAAACCTTCAGGCTGGCGTCGACTTCGCTGTGCAAGTGAATCTTCACCGTGTACAGACCCAACTCTTTCAAAGGACCTTCCAAACGGATCTGGTCTTGAGCCAAGGTGATCCCGCTGGCCTTGAGGGCATCCACGATTTCGTGAGGGCCGACACTGCCGTACAGGTGACCTTCGTCGTTGGCGTTGGCTTCGATCGTGATCGACTGCTTGGCCAATTCGTCGGCTTGTTCGCGGTAGCTTTTCAGCTTTTCCAGCTCGATCGCACGCAATTTTTCGCGGTGCTTTTCGACCATTCGTTTGTGGTGGTCGGTCGCGATCGTTGCCAAACCTTGTGGCAACAAGTAGTTCAACGCGTAGCCGGATTTGACTTCGACCAAGTCACCTTGGCGTCCGAGGTGCTCCACATTGTGGATCAACAGCAGTTCGATACCGCCGTTCTGTCCTTTTGGAAGACGTTTGAAGTGGCTATTCGCACGCCGAGTCGCTGATTTTGACATGGTTCAGGGGTCGAAGAAAAAGGGTTTCTGATTCGGGATGAACGGAGGTGACGTGAACGTCAGGCGGCAGTTTGGAAGCTAGAACGGGATGTCTGGCTCGTCGTAACCTGGGCCGTCTCCGGTCGGTTGTGAATCATGCGAGGAAGGAGTATTGGAATTGACGTAATTGGAAGGTTGCGAGTCGACTCGGGACGCTTCCGAACTGGGTCGTGAGGCTGCGGGTCGTCCGCCTCCCCCACCACCGCCACCGGATTCACCTCGGCCGCCGATCATCTGCATGCGTTCGCCGATCACTTTGACCTTGGAACGCTTCTGACCGTCTTTTTCCCATGTGTCCTGTTTCAGACGGCCTTCGACGAAGATCGGTGAACCTTTGGAAAGGTACTCACTGGCAACTTCTGCGGTGCGTCCAAAAAGCGTGATTTCGAAGAACGAGACATCTTCGACCCACTGTCCATCGGACGCTTTGCGTTTTTCGTTGACTGCGATTGAAAACTCCGCGACGGCCATCCCACTGGGCAAATAACGCAGTTCAATGTCACGGGTTAAATTACCCATCAACATCACGCGGTTAAAACTTGCCATGGTTGAGTCCTCCCGGAATTCGAATCAGTCGTGATCAAGCATCAGCGGTTTCAGCAACCGCTTCGCCGGAGTTTTCGGTTGACTCTTCGTCGGCACCTTCCGCACCAGCCGGTCCGGTGAACTGTTCACCGCGAGCGTTGGCCAGGATGGGCTCGACCAAACGTGGGTCCAACCGGATGGTCAGCTCCCGAATCACGGGCTCTGCCAAAGCAAAGGCGCGAGCCAACTTGGTCAAGTTGGGACCTTCCATGCTGAAATAAATCAGGTAGTAGGTGCCTTTTTGGTGCTTGTCGATTGGATAAGCAAGCTTTTGCTCCATCCACATCCGACTGACTTGCACTTCACCACCGTTCTCGGCGATCAGCTCTTCGAGCTGCTTCGCGACGCCACCGGGGTCGCGTGCGTAGTGGTTGCTATCGAGAATGAACAGCGTTTCGTAAGTGTTGACTTTTGCCACGGGACAGATCGCGGGAGGTGCGGGAACGGGAAAAAAAGTGACTAAGCGCCGCTGGCGGCATTGTAACGGTTCATGGCTTCCGTCACCCCCTTGGCCACCCAGCAAGCGGTGGCGTCACAGGAATGCACGATGGCATGTTCCATTTCTTCTAATTCAGTTTTGTCAAACTTGCCCAAAACATAATCGGACACCTGCCATTTTGCTGGTGGACGTCCAATTCCGATCTTTAGTCTCGCCCATTGATCGCTGCCCAGGTGACGAATGATGTCGACCAGGCCTTTTTGACCACCTGCGGAACCCGATCGTCGCAATCGAACGCGACCGGTTTCGAGGTTCAAGTCATCACAAATGACGAGGATGTCTTCCGGGGAAAGTTTGTAATAATCAATTGCCTTGCGGACACTTTGCCCACTGGCGTTCATGTAAGTATGCGGGCAAAGCACCAAAACCTTTTCGTTTTCGATGCGACACTCGCTGATTTCTCCCTCAAATTTGGTCGTCGGGGGAGAACCGACAAACCGACGCACCAAAGCGTCGGCGACCATGAATCCAATGTTGTGGCGAGTCTGATCGTACTTGCGACCAGGATTCCCCAAGCCGACGACTAACTTCACTCGTCTGCGTCGCCAGAGCCTTTGCTGATCACCTCAGGTTCCGCCAAGGAGTCGCCTGCTTCGGCGATTTCTTCATCGCGTTGGGCTTCGATGTGAGCGATCACGACGTCTCCGTCAGTGATCAATTCCACACCTTCAGGCAACGTCAAGTCGCTGGCAAGTTTGTGCTGGCCGACGCCCAATTCAGCGATTTCCAGAACCAAGTGGTCAGGAATCGATCCTGCCGAGCAACGAATTTCAACTTCGAAAACGTTTTCAAGCAACATGCCGCCTTCGCGAACACCAACGGCTTCGCCGTGATGCACGATTGGAACGCCCAATTCAACCTTTTCCTTCAGGTTGACCCGAATCAGGTCCATGTGCAGCACTTCAATCCCCAAGGGATCCCACTGCATGTCGCTGACCAAGGCGGTCTCTTCGACATCGCCAGCCAGTTGAACCGTCTTGCTGTGGTGACGCAGCAAACCTTTGACTTGCGCCGATGGTACCGCCAAGTGCTCGTTGGCTTCGCCGTGACCGTACAAGACTGCGGGAACATGACCGTCGCGACGCAAACGGCGAGTGGCGGCCGTGCCGGTGGATTCACGTTTGGTGACTTGAATGACGTCCGTCATAACGGGGACCGACCTGGGCAATAAAAGTGGAGATGGAAGGGGAAAACCGCGGTGAAATCTTGTTCGCAGCCATCATCGTTGAACCAAAACCGGCACTTTGGAAAGTGAGATTCCGAACACGGGGCGCGGGATTCCTGGCGGAGCAATTTTTCGAAGCACGGCAGTATGCCGATTTCCTGCCTGTCTGCAAGGCCAAAACTACCTGTTTTGCGTCCTCGATCCAGTTGCACTGGCTATGCCATCGTTGATTGCGTCCAACATCCGGCCCAATGAAGCTTCATCCAGCCCTCGATTTCCCAGGTGGTCTCGCAACGCGGGAGTCCAAGGAATCGACGTCTTTCCCGGCAATTGCTGCAGTGCAAAGGCCCGATCACTGGGGATGGTCCAGGAGATTTCGTTTCCATCGACATGAATGGCGCGATCCTCCACCGTATCAGCCGGAATGAGATGAATCGGCATCGCCGATTCGATCGCCCACTGCTGTGCCCCGGGCGGCGTGAGCTCTTCATTGAGCAACCAGACCGCCATTGCCGTCCTCCCCGTCTGGGGGTGCGTCCAAACCAAATGACGCATCCGACGATCGACATGCTGAGCGTTGATCGACATCAACGCGGTGACATCGAAGACGATCAACGACGTGGTCTGGATCACGACAAGCGGCGGGTCCAGCATCGCTTCGTTCTTGGCCAACACGCGACTGGCGATCATCCCCAGGTCCGCTCCCAGCGATTCTGCCTGCTTTGAATTGACAATCGTTGGTCGCTTGCCAATCAAGTAGGAATGCCCCAGCCCCACTTCGCGAAGCTGGTACTCACCGTCCTCTTGAACCACCGTCGCCATGATCGCCAACCCGAACAGACTGCTGTTCTGACGCACCAGATCGGTGACGTCGCCGACATCGCCATGGGTCAACTTGGGTGTCCCCAAAAACAACAGTTGGTTGAAGCGATCTCGCGGCATCGACTGGGCCACCAACCCAGGCGGCAGTCGAACGACTCCGGAATTGACTCCCCAGGTGGCTTTGGCGATTGGTTGCTGGGCGAAGACCGAATTCGGCCCCGATGCCGACAACAGCAGCAAGGTTGCGGAGATCCAGCCACACCAAACGGCAATCGCCAAACCAACCTGAAACAGGCGGGTTTGGCGATGCGAGTCAGATTCCATCGAATGGATTCGTTTCATCGGCGATTCAAAGTGCTCAAGCACTCTTGGTCGTTGGCATTTTGAACAAGTCTTGCTTCCCGGTCACGATCGCTTCGTCAATCGTGTAGACCTTCCCGTCTTCTTGTTCTGGCAGGTCGTACATGATGTCCAGCATCACATCTTCCATGATGCCTCGCAAACCACGAGCCCCGACGCCCTTGTCGACGGCTTTCTCAGCAATCGCATGCAAGGCTTCTTCGGTGAACTCGAGCTCGCAATTTTCCATCGCAAACAACGCTTGGTACTGCTTGACCAACGAGTTCTTGGGTTCGGTCAAGACTTGAATCAAGCCTTCCAAGTCGAGTGGCTGCAGGTAGCTGATGACCGGCATCCGTCCGACGAGCTCGGGAATCAAACCGAACTTCAAAATGTCTTCGGTTTGGACTTGAGCGACCAATTCACCCGGGGTTTGTTCATTGCGAAGGTTGGCACCTTCGCCGAATCCGAGCGTGCGATGCCCCAGACGACGGCGAATGATCTCTTCGATTCCAACGAACGTTCCGCCACAGATGAACAGAATATTACTGGTATCGAGCTGAATGTACTGCTGCTCAGGATGCTTGCGTCCGCCCTGAGGTGGAACGTTGGCAACGGTCCCTTCCAGCATTTTCAGCAAGCTTTGCTGAACGCCTTCGCCGGAAACGTCACGAGTGATCGAGACATTGCCGTTTGTGCTTCCGATCTTGTCGACTTCGTCGATGTACAGAATCCCACGCTGAGCGGCTTCGACGTCGAAGTCGGCTGCGTGCAGCAATTTCAGCAACAGGTTCTCGACGTCTTCACCCACGTAACCCGCTTCGGTCAGCGTGGTCGCGTCACCGATTGCGAACGGCACGTTCAACATGCGAGCGAGTGAGCGAGCCAGCAACGTTTTCCCGCTCCCGGTTGGCCCGGCCAACAGGATGTTGCTCTTCTCGATCTCGACCTCGCCATTGCTGCCGTCGGCACCACTGCTGAGTCGTTTGTAGTGGTTGTGAACCGCCACCGCCAAAACACGTTTGGCTGAGCCTTGACCGATGACATAGTTGTCCAGGTGCTCGACGATCGACCGCGGTGACGGGATGTCGCTGAACAGTGACTTGGACGGGCCACGTCGACGCTGCTCCTGGTCCAGAATGGATTGACACAGGTCAATGCACTCGGCACAGATGTAAACGTCTCCGGGGCCTTCGACGAGGGGACCGACGTCACGGTAACTCTTACGACAGAAGCTGCAAAACGCATTCTTCTTCGTCGCTGCGCTGCCGCGGCGAGAGTTCGAAGTTTCCTTGGTGGGCATACACGACTCCTTACTTTTATGAGTCCAACATTGCGGGCTCGTCCCTCGGCGTCGGCGGATGACGATCAATGAGGTTTTCGCGGGCAATCGAGCGTCAACACCGAACTCGGTGCTCACGCTTTATTGTACGCAATTCCTCGCATCCACCGAACATTGAAGGCGCGTTCTCGCAAAAGAACTCGACACATCGAACGGATCGGCCACGACTCGAATGCTTTTCAACACATTGCGACCCGGATTTGCATCCGAATCAACAACCCGCGCCGAAGGAACATCCTTGTCCTCGAAGCTCGAGCCACTCGTGGTTTGGTAATGGGTTTCATCGGTTGCCGATGATTGGTATGCCCATGAATTGGGAGGGCGAATCATCGACGGCTTTTTTGGTGACAACAAGATCGTAGTTTTCGACAACTCACCGTTTCTCCGGTGCCTTGATCGTTCAGGTTCTCGATTCATTCTCGCCCTCCTCGTCGGAACGAGGCGAAGGAAAAGAACCGAGACCGGAATCGGCCTGGGAGGCTGTGGGAACCGGAGGATCAGTCGTCGAAGCGGAAGTTGACCGCGTTGCTGCTTGTATAGTTCGGAATTCCTCCTCGTTGATGTCACCTTTGCGTCGCATTTCTTCCAGGTTTACGAACACTTCTGGGGTGTCTAGCTGGTCGTCAGTGTTGTAGTCGCGCAACCTTGCCAACACCCAAAATGCGAGTGCAATCAAGATGGCTAGAACCACTAGAGCAATGCCAGCCTGCACGGCCGGTTTTGCTATCACATCTGTCACAACCGAGACTTCGTTCATAGGAGCTGACTTGGAAGTTCGACACCGCCCCGAACTCGCAGAGGAGTCCTTGCCGGTGCACTTGGATCATAGGAGTGTCCTGGTGGGTCGGTCCACTTGCAATTGTCACAAAAACCAGGGCTTTCAAGTTTCACGACTTCATTTCACTGTAGTTCGCTTGGCCGGGGCGAGCTCAATCCGCCGTTGACACGCTCTCGCACGCCTGACGCCACCACCGGCACTGCAACCAATACTGCATTCCTAGACGCGGAATCCGCAACCCTTGTTCGCTGTGTCCCTCGACCCGAACCACCACGGGTCCGCCAACGATGGTAACCTTGCGTCTCGAATCATCTCTCGCTTTCGGTGGCTGCCAATCGGATTCATCTGTCGGATTCATCTGGAAGTGAACGAACAAAACTCGAAGAATGGGCAAGTGGCCTCTCCATCCCAGGAATCACTCCGCTCGACCGCCCTCTCCGTTCCACTCGCTTTCCACTGTAGCTGAATCTCCATGTCAGATTCTCCCGCCGCGTTCCCCAAAGATGGGCCGATTGATTCGCTCAGTCACCCTTCGTTCCTCGGTTTCATCGCGACCCAGTTCTTCGGTGCCTTCAACGACAACCTGTTCAAACAGTTGTTGCTGCTACTGGCCATCCCCACGGCGGTTGTGGCGACCGTCGCCGACGGCCGCGTCAGCGAGGGAGCACCCGCCATCGAAGTCGCAGGCGAGATGACCGATGCTGATGCGACCAAACCCGCTGGCGGAGGCGACTTGCAAGGGATCGCGACGGTGGTGTTCGGGCTGCCTTTTGTCATCTTCGGCGGCTTGGCCGGGTACTTGGCCGACCGCTACAGCAAACGCACGATCATCGTGACCAGCAAGGTCGCCGAAATCGTGGTCATGGGACTCGGTCTGCTCGCATTCTTGGCCACGCCCATGATCGGGTTCGCGGGACTTTGGATCGTGCTGTTCTTGATGGGCCTGCAAAGCACGTTCTTTGGGCCCGGAAAATACGGCATCATGCCAGAGATGTTGTCAGGCAACCAACTCAATCGCGGCAACGGCTTGGTCCTGATGACCACCTTCATCGCGATCATCATCGGCACCGCGGTCGCCGGTCCGCTGAAGGATTCGATCGTTCCCGCCGGCGTTCCGCAAATGGAAGCCGCTTCCGGCTTATGGATCGGTTCGCTGGTGTGCGTCGGAATCGCCATTGTGGGAACCATCACCAGCCTCTTGATCATCCGTCTGCCCGCCGCCGATCCGACCCTGAAGCTCAAGGCCGAATACTTGGCCGTCCCGCGACCGATGCGAACGTTGCTGAAGACCGACACGCCCTTGTTGCTCGCCCTGTTGGCGTCGTGCGTGTTTTGGTTGATCGCGGGGCTGACGATCCAAGCGGTCAATTCACTCGGCAAAACCCAGCTGGAGATCTCTGACACCAAGACCAGCTTGATGGTGTCCCTGATCAGCGTTGGCATCGCCGCCGGCGGTGCCGCCGCAGGTTCCTTGAGCCGAAAGCTATCGGACAAAGTCGTGATTCAAATCGGCATGTGGGGCGTCGTTGCCTTCTGCGTCGTGCTGGCGATTTCGCTGCCCGGCGGTCGACACTTGCTCGGCTTTGGCGGTTCGATCCCAGTCCTGATGCTGTTGGGTGCCTCCGCCGCCTTCTTCGCCATTCCGATTCAGGTGTTCTTGCAAGCCCGTCCGCCCGAGGAACTCAAAGGCCGCATGATCGCGGTCATGAACCAAGCCAACTTTTTCGCGATCGTGATGTCAGGCGTGCTGTATCAAATCCTCAACACGGTTCTGACCTCCGCTGATCTGCCGCGAAGCACCGTGTTCGGCGCGATGGCGGTGCTGTTCCTGCCCGTGGCAATCTTCTATCGCCCCTCGCTCGAACGACGGATTTCCCCAGCCGTCTCGCCAGCGTCCACCCCACCGGCCAACTGATCCGTCCCTCGCCAGACCGTCTAGCAAAACACGCGTCCACATCAACTGACCAGCAACGCCATCGCGGCGAGTCGCTGCAGATTGGACGTCATCTTGGCAGTCACCAAGGGCCGCAAGCTCTCTTCCCCGGTGACGACTTGGTCTCCTTCCACCAGACCGCCATTGGCCGCCGAGTAAGCGACCATGCGTTCGACCAACCCCGCGTGATCCGTTTCTCCATCGCAGCAACGAATCAAGTGCGCCGTCGTGTCATCCAACCGAATGGGTTGGTGACGAAGGTTCGTGACTGTCTCTCCTAGCAAGACTTGCTCGCGAGCCAGAGCCGTGGCTCGCGGGTGCGAGGACACGTCTCGGCAAACGTCCGTGGGCGATGCACTGACGGACACCAATCCCACGCAAACGAGGTTGAACAGGTCCGCCTGCAAGGTTGCCAACGAACTGGGCTCGTCCGTCTCAACCACCGCACACAACTCTTGGTAACTCATCGAAGCGGGATACTCAGCGACCAAACACTCCAGCGCTTGCTGAGTCGCGGGATGATCGACCGTCCCGCTCAGCCCATTGGTACCGGTGATCTGATCCCCCTGCAGATTCGAGGAGGTCACAAAGTGCATCGACTGCATCGCGGCAGCTTGCCTCTGCTCACTGACCGCAACGGATTCGTGACACATCAACGTTTGCCGAAACGTTCGTCGTCGAAAGAAGTCCAGGGTTTGGCCGCGGCGAATCTTTGGCAACGAGGCCAATGCCGCGGCCACATCGGGACGAACCTGTTCGTAGGTGGAGTCCCCCCAATCCGCTTCGGCGATGACCTGCAGGCATTGGGCCCCGGCTTCAGCCGCAAATTCGTGGAAGTAACACGGCCGGTTGGTGTCTTCGAATTGCTCGTGAGAGATGTACGCTTCGTTGGCTTGGTCGAGTGCCTTGAGTTCCTCCTCCAAAGCCACGCGGTACGCCGACCCTGGTGGGACATTCTGCGCGACCGAACTCAACAGGGCTTTGCCATGCCTCAGTCGTTGATGCGGGTCTTCGATCCCATCGGCGTGGTAGCGCATCATGTCGCGAGCCATCTGGCGTTGATGCCAACCCGGGTAGGTGTTGTAACTGATCAGAGCGATTCCATTGGTTGACAATCGCATCTGACAGATCGCGAGGATCGATTGCCGAACTTCTTCCGGCACCCAGGAATACACCCCGTGAGCGATGATGTAATCGAATCGGTCCTGTTCGCTCTCGGGATGCGTCACCCAGTCTTCGATCTTGGCGTGATGCAATTCGATGTTGGTGAGCCCAAGTTTGCCGATCATCGCGTTGCCCGTCTTCACATGGCCGGCGGCAAAGTCGACTCCTTCAAAGTGACTGCTGGGAAGCAACGTCGCCAACGAGATCAAGTTGCCGCCGGGCCCACAGGCAAGTTCCAAGACGCGGCACGATTCCGGCGGTGGTGCATTCACTCCATGCAGCCGAGCAATCGCGGCCATGTTGCCCGGATGAGTGGCCGGGTGAATGAAATCGGGATACGGGAGGTCGTCGTAGTTGGTCATCAACGTTGCAATCGGAGGGAGTGACAGGGCGGACTCTGAATCTTTCGCCCCTTGAACCAGCTATCTTGATGATATGATCGGCGGCGAAGTTTATCACGGGCGACGTTGATCGCAGACCACGCTTTCTGATTCAGGGGCCACCGTTGAACGAGATCCTTCCACGATTGGTGTGCGGTCTGGGCATCGTGGTGTTTGTGACCTTGGCATGGTCGATCAGCACCGATCGCCGGCGTTTTCCCTGGCGGATTGTGATCGGCGGCCTGCTGCTGCAATTCACGCTGGCCGTGTTGGTGTTGCAAACCAACCTGGGCCGCAAAACATTCAAACACATTGGCGATGGCTTTCAAACACTGATGAGCACCGTCGATGCTGGATCGGGTTTTCTGTTTGCAACCGGCCCCGACAATCCACTGGGTGATTCCTTGCTGGCAACCTTCGCGTTTGGGGTGCTGCCAACCGTGATTTTCTTTTCCTCTTTGATGAGCGTTCTGTATCACTTGGGTGTGATGCAACGAATCGTCTGGGCGATGGCCTGGGTGATGAGATTCTCACTCCAAACCAGCGGGCCGGAAACGTTGGCTGCCGCGGCAAACGTTTTTGTCGGTCATACCGAGGCTCCCTTGGTCGTCCGCCCGTACCTGGCCAAAATGAGTCGCAGCGAACTGTGTGCGATGATGACAGGCGGATTCGCAACCGTCACGGGAGGCTTGCTGGGTGCGTATGCAAAGATGGGTGTGGACATCAGCCACCTTCTGACCGCATCGATCATCAGTGCTCCCGCAGCGCTCTTGATCGCGAAAGTCATGGTGCCGGACACGCCCCATGAACTGGATGCCAAGCGATCGGCTCGCAACCGAAACCTCGCTGACGACACGATGACACTGAAGATCGAACGGACTCACGTGAACGCGATTGCAGCCGCGGTCGAAGGTGCCAGCGATGGATTGAAACTGGCACTCAACGTGGGCGCGATGTTGATCGCGTTCCTGGCGCTGATTGCCCTGATCGATTTGCTGCTCGGCGGCATGTGCACGACGTTCGGCTGGATCGACTCGAACAATGCTCCCCAAATCACGTTGGGCGTGATCCTGGGCTACGCCTGTTGGCCGCTGGCCTGGTTGCTGGGGATCCCGGCATCGGAGTGCCGCGCGGCGGGCGAACTGATCGGACTGAAAACCGTCGCCAACGAATTCATCGCCTATCAACAACTGGGTCAACTCGTTCAGGCGGAAGAGCCCGCCATCAGTGCACGCACCGCGACGGTGTTGACGTATGCCCTGGCCGGTTTCAGCAATTTCGCTGCGATTGGAATCCAAGTCGGCGGGATCGGCGGATTGGTCCCCGAACGAAAATCGGACCTGGCTTCCTTGGGGCTCCGAGCGATGTTCGGTGGGCTGCTGGCCTGCTGCATGACCGGAGCCATTGCCGGCATGATGCTCTGAACCAACGAGGGTGTCAGGCCTGACGACGCCGAAACGGACGGTGAGTTATACTGTGGGTTCCTACCTTTCGCCCCTCCCGCACTCCGAGTGAACACCTTGAACGTCCGTCGTTTGCATCTCGTCCCTGCCCTGATCCTGCTGTTCATCGCTGCAGCGATTGCTCCCCAGACCAGCCTGGCAGAAACTCAAAAACTCGTCTTGGTTGCCGGCAAACCCTCCCACCCACCTCGGATGCACGAGTTCAATGCGGGTGTGCAACTACTGGCGGATTCCCTGAAAGACGTCGAGGACCTGGACGTCGAAGTGGTCCTGAACGGATGGCCCCAAGACGAATCCATCTTCAAAAACGCGGATGCCGTTGTCTTTTACATGGACGGTGGCGGACGCCATGAAATCGTCCAAGAAGAGGGCCGTCGACTCAAGATGATCGACGAGTGGGTCAAGAACGGCGTTGGACTTGGTTTCATGCACTACGGCGTGGAAGTCGTGACCGATCAAGCTGGCCAGGAAATGACTCGTTGGATCGGCGGTCACTACGAAAATCAGTTTTCATGCAACCCAATCTGGGAACCCACCTTCGCGGTCTTCCCCGATCACCCCGTCACCAACGGCGTGCAACCGTTCCAAGCCAACGACGAGTGGTACTTCAACATGCGGTTTTTGTCCGGGATGGCCGGCAACGAGGCCAAGGAAATCGATGGGCTTCAATTCCAGCCGATCTTGTTGGCCAAACCATCGGACGATGTTCGCGATGGCCCTTACGTTTACCCCCAAGGTCCCTACGCTCACATCCAAGCATCAGGCGGTCGCGCGGAGGCCATGATGTGGGTGGTCGAACGTCCCGATGGTGGTCGCGGATTTGGATTCACCGGCGGTCACTTCCACGACAACTGGGGCATCGAGGACTATCGCAAAGTCGTGCTCAACGCGTTGGTCTGGACCGCCAAAGGCAACATTCCCGAAGACGGCATCCAATCCACGGTCAGCAAGGAACAATTGGATCAAAACCTGGACCCCAAGAAACCTCGCAAGAAGAAGTGAGCAGGCAGCCCAGGAACGATTGGGTTACATCTCCTAAGCAGGTACGCAGGTGTCATCGGGTATGTGAGCCGTTGGCGTTAGCCACGGTTTTCACGCGCAGGCCAGGCTAACGCCCAAACGGCTCACATGGTTGTGCCCGATCATTCCAGCCGACCTGCTTAGCCGCCTGGGCGTTCGAACCGACGCTCAGAACATCACTGGTTTGCCACATTCGCGGCGAACAGGAACGATCTGACCAGCGTGCATCATCGGGTGTGTCCCGATCAAAATCATCATGTCGCCAACGGTCGGGCAAAAAGCTCGCATCTGTTCCGGCGCTGGATCATCGAGCTTGGACTCATCCATCGCCTCGAGCGCCGCCAACGTGTTGGCACGAACCTTGGTCATCAGTTCCAAGTATTCCGCCAGCGTGTTGAACTTCGATGCGTCATCGCAATCCACTTTGTCTTTGTGGTGGGCTTCTTCAAAGCCTTCGGGCAACTCCGTTTTGAACTCAGGAAACATCCCGCCCAGCATCCCAACTTCTGCGACAACCAAGTGTCCGATTTGCCATGCCAGATGGTTGCAACCCTTTCCGGGTCGACGCATCAGGTCGGCGTCCTCGAGGTCGCCGAGATAACCACGAAAAACCATGTCGCTCAAATTCATCGTCGACCGAATCGCATCTTTGACCTGCACCGCAATCACCCTTGTTTGAATGGGAGTGGGCTCTCCGAACTGGACAAGGCTGGATTGAATCGAAAAGAAATCCAGCGAGCCGACCGGGTGAGTCTAACGCATCCCACACGTCTCGAAACCGCAGCTCAAGCCAAGCAGCTCGCCCCGAACTCAACGAAGAACGAATCAACCAAAGCTGGTGCGAGAACGCTTGATGAAGTTCCCGCGTGTTCTTCATGATGCGTGTCATCGTGCCCCGACTGGTCGTCGTGATCCTCCGCGACATGCGAGTGATCGTGATCCAACAAACGAACGGACACCACCGCAGGCACAAATCCATTCAGTTCCAAGCCATCCGAAACCTGCGCGTCCGTCGAGCTTGAGCTCGCTTTCCCCGCTGCGAATGCCACCTCCGATGAACTCGCCAAACCAGACTCCGCATTCGCGGTGGACGAACTCGACAAGGAGTTGATGACTCGAAGTGCATCCAACGAAGTCACCTTCCCGTCACCGGTGACGTCGTAGTAATTGCCCTGTTCCAACGCTTCGTTTCCGATGTTGATTTCAGAAGCGCCCGCTGCATTCAAAGCGTTGATCACCCGCAACGCATCCAAGGCCGAGACTTCGCCATCACCCGATACGTCCGATGGTTGCAAAAGATTGGTGGGACTGTCGTTGCTGATGCTCTGAAAGCCAGCGGTCGAAGCGATTTGATATTGTTCGGCGGACGCACGAGCTTCGAAACGCAACACGTAATTTTGGTAGGCAGACAGAGTCACCGACAAATCGCCACTGCCGCTGTATTGGCCGATTGGCTGCAAATTCTCATCGAGCACAAAGAACGCTTCCGATGATGCCGTCGCCCCAACCTTGGTCACTCGCAGCGTCGTCTTCGCGGACGCACGAAACAGATAGGCAACCGGTTGGTTGTTTCCAGGAACCGTGATCGGCGTGCCACTGAAATCAGCCGAGTTCAATTGTGTTTGGCCGACCGGTGATCCATCGTCGTCGAGGATCGTGACCAACGCTTCTGTGTCGGCGCCCAGTTTGGCGACACTCGAATCCGCCAACCGAATCGTCAACGCTTCCATGCCTTCGTTGGTCGTGTCGTCGATCACGTTCACGGTCATCGTCGCGGTGCGTTGGCCCACTGCGAAGTTGAACGCCGCCGGGGTGACCGTGTAGTCCGAACCCGCCAGCGCCGTTCCCGAGATCACCACCGGAACCGAAATGCTCTGAGAGGGTGCGGCGGACAACGTCGCAACGATCGCCACCGTGCCTGCCGATTCCGGAACGGTTTGCTCCGTTGTGGTGATCTGAACCGTCGGGCGGGTGTCCGGCGTCAGTTCCCAACCGATGTCATCCAAGATCGCGTAGTCCAGATCACTCAGCATTCCGTCGAAATGATTGGTCATCGTCGTCGGCACCACATCGCGAACGGAACTGGCCAAGTGGCTGCTGCCATTCATTGGAATATTCGCAGAACCCGGGTAAATCGCATTCGCCTTGGGGCCAGCAAATCGGCCGCCGGAAACATAACGATTGAACGAGGGTGCCGTTCCAAAACCCAACACGTGAGCGAACTCATGCGCCACCACCGCACGGAAGTCCGATTGACCGGATTCGCCCGTATCAACCGCTCCGAAATTCCAATCCACTTCGCTTCGCGTGTCGATCGTGATCGCGCCCACCACCGGTGCGAAGTCACTGGGCGTCGATGCCGCCGCACCGGTCTCGCCTCGAGTGGTCAGATTGCTGATGAATGCGTTGGCTTGATTGACGCAGGCTTGATCGGGGCAGTTGTAACCAACCCCAAAGGAGTTGTAGCCGCCCAATCCGCGAGTCAGCCCGGTCAGGTTGTTCCCGCGAACGTAGACGACGATCTCGTTGGCCGCGGCTCGAAACGATTGCGGCAACGAGGTCAGCGCGCCCGTCCGCGGATCGAGAACCGCGGGCTGCCACTGAATCTGAGATCGGCTCGGTGGATTGACCGCGGCC
Source organism: Rhodopirellula sp. P2 (assembly GCF_028768465.1). Taxonomy (GTDB): domain Bacteria; phylum Planctomycetota; class Planctomycetia; order Pirellulales; family Pirellulaceae; genus Rhodopirellula. The sequence continues at coordinate 1,110,529 of NZ_CP118225.1, read as the reverse complement.
AACGTGTCGTTGAATCGATCGACCACTTGGTTCACAACTTCCTGCATCACCGCTTTGGCTTGCGGGTACCGAGTCGTGAAAAAGTTGCTGCTGTCCAACGAGAAATCCAGTCGGACTTGGAGGACACTTTCGCCTTCCGCTTCGCGCCCCGAAACCTCTCGGGTGGAACCAGACTCCCCTGCTGACGGATCGAGCTCCACCGAAACTTCGCCCCAAGCATCAGGGTGCTGAGGACCAATCATCGAATCGGCAGCCAACAGGCGTCGATGTTCGAGGTTTTCAACGCGAAGGCGTCGGGAAGAGTTCTGCATGCATCCGGCTCGATTAGAAAAGCAGCGTGTCGGTCCAGTCTTGGTCCGCCACGCAGAGGCATTCTACGGGCCGGCAAACTCGAAGCGAGACGCGCAAATCGAATTGAGTGGAATCACGGACGCAGATTCCACTCCTTCATCTCGCCCAGCAGATCATCACGCGTCAAGTTGAAACACAGGGGGGTCAACGTCACGTACCCCTCTCGAAGCTGGGTCACGTCCGTCATTTCCGCAGGCGGTTTGTTGGGCTGCGTCCACAATGCCCAATAGTAATCACGCCCACCGGGATCCTGACGCTTTTCATAGCGACGTCCATATTGAGCCAATCCCATCGGCACCACCTTCACTTCACTTGCCGATTCCGTTGCCGCCGTGGGCACATTCAAATTGAACAGCCCGCCTTGTGACTTTTCATGCCGAACGATTTCACCGATGACGTTGCGAGCGATCACAGCCGCCGCATCGAAGTCGTTGTCGTCCGAATTCTCCAGCGACACGGCGACACTGGTCACGCCAAAGAACGCACCTTCAATCGCAGCCGCAACGGTGCCGGAGTACAGAACATTGATGCCCGCGTTCAAGCCGTTGTTGATGCCGCTGACCACCAAATCGATGGGCTCGTCAGCAAACAATTCTGCGAGCGAGAGCTTCACACAATCAGCCGGTGAACCTTCGACCGCCCACGCCCAATGGACGCCATCGCGGTGAATGGATTTTGGAACCAACGGTGTCAAATAAGTGATTGAATGGCCGACACCGCTTTGCTCGGTTGCCGGAGCCACCGTGATGACTTCGCCCAAGTGACGCAGTTGTTGACGCAGTGCCGCCAAACCTGGGGCATGAACGCCATCATCATTCGTTAACAGAATTCGCATGAGAAGAATTGTCCATCGATGTGCGCGGCTCGAACCAATCCAGAGACTCGGGACAGCAAAAAGAGGAAGGCATCACCGTAGCGAAAGTCGTCAAGACTTTCGGGATGACGCCAAGCAAGTCGAAACTCTTGACGAGTTTCGCTACCCGATCAATTCGCTGTCACAGAGCACTAGGTTATGAACTGCACGACAGCATCGAACAACCCGGACGGTGACGCGCCCACTCCGGTCGCTTCTCGGCAAAGCGTTCTTTGCCAGGTTGATCATCGTACGGATGCCGCAGCACTTCCAACAATTCTGCCACCAATGAGTGATCGCCTTTGTCACACGCATCAATCGCCAACTGAGCCAAGTAGTTCCGCAGTACATACTTCGGATTGACCGAATTCATCCGTTCTCGACGCTGCGAGTCGTCCGCCGGAAAACCGTCGTCCGCCAAAACTCGCGATTGATAGGAACGTATCCAATCCATCAACGCCTGCTGGTATTCCTCGGTGATCTCGTCGGCAACGTAGTGAGCTTCCGAAAGATGGCTGAGCACGGATGCCAGCTCCAGTGCCCTCGGTGCCTCGGGTGTTCCCAATTCAACGTCCGCCAATTGGCGATAGAAAATCGTCATGTCGGTTTCGGCCAATTGCAACAGCGTCAACAACGAGTCGACCAACTCGTCGTCAGTTTCGCTCTCGTACTTCGACAGCCCCAGCTTGCCAGCCACCATCGCGTGCCAGCTCTGTTGGAACTCTTCCACATAAACAGCGATCCCACGCTGAAGTGGCTCCGCTTCTTTGACCAACGGAACCAAGGCATTCGCTAAAGCCACCAAGTTCCACTGCGCGATCTGAGGCTGATGCGCGTACCGATAACGTTTGCCCTGCGCGTCGGTGGTGTTGGGGGTCCAATCAGGGTCGTAATCCTCCAGCCAACCGTACGGGCCGTAGTCAATCGTCAGCCCGAGAATTGACATGTTGTCGGTGTTCATCACACCGTGGACAAAACCAACTCGCATCCAGTGCACCACCATCTCCGCGGTCGATCGGCAGACTTCCTCGAACATCGCTGCGATCACGTCGGGCCCAATCTCGGTATCTGGCCCCGATAGCAAGTGAGAAAACTCCGATCGAATCGTGTGTTCCACCAACGTTTGCAAGGTCTCGGTGTCTTCCCGCGAGGCAAAAATTTCGAAGTTGCCAAACCGAATGAACGAGGGTGCCACACGGCATACAACCGCGCCCAGTTCATGCTCCGGATGCCCGTCGTAGAACATGTCACGAAGCACCTGCTCACCCGTCAGCGTCAAACTCAGCGCCCGCGTGGTTGGCACTCCCAAGTGATGCATCGCTTCGCTGCAAAGAAATTCGCGAACGCTCGATCGCAGAACCGCCAACCCGTCCGCGGTTCGAGAGTACGGCGTCAGCCCAGCCCCTTTGAGCTGCAATGTCCAGTGCTTCTCGTCCGCGGTCACAACTTCACCGAGATTGATCGCCCGGCCGTCGCCCAACTGCCCGGCCCAGTTTCCAAACTGGTGACCGCCGTAGCACATCGCAAAGGGATCCATGCCGTCGGCGAGTGCATTGCCCGCCAACACCTCGGTCAGCTCAGCCGATCCCAACCACTTCGGATCCAAACCGATCAGCTCGGCGACCTCTTTGGAACCTGCCACCCATTTCGGAGCCGAAACCGGTGTCGGCGTCACTCGCGAAAAACCCGCCTGGTGGACTTGGCGGGTGAAATTTCGCGGCTCCGGATCCGCCGGCAAATCTCGCGTGAATCGATTGTCAAACGTCAGATCAAATGTCACGCGAATATCTCATGGAAGTTCTCACCGTAGCGAAAGTCGTCAAGACTTTCGGGGGGCTCGTCCAGCAAGTCGAAACTCTTGACGAGTCTCGCTACCCGAACAATTCGCCGCCACAGACTACGAGTGAGATCCGGCTGATGGAGTGATGCAGAACAACGAACCCAGACGACTCTACACGAGTCCGGTCAGCGCCCCATCACCACAGAAGTCGGGGTTCCCGAACGATTTCTGAGCGAATCCCATCTGCTCCGCAATCGTCAGCAGGAATCGGTTGTGAGACACCTTGCCGTAATCTTTGGCGCGTCCCGTCCGCAGCCCCAGGCCACCGCCGACACACACAAACGGAATGTCGTTGCGGGTGTGCGAGTTGCCTTTGCCCAGCTCGTTCGTCCAGATAATCGTGGTGTTGTCCAGCATCGATCCGCTGCCACCGGGCTCAGGCGTGTCCTGCAAACGTTTTGCCAGGTGAGCGATTTGCTCGCAGTACCACGTGTTGATCCGAATCAGTTTCTCGTACGCGTCCTCATTCGAATCGGGCTCGTGCGATAGACCGTGATGCCCTTCATCGATGTCCAACCAACGCATCCGCGGTTGGCCGACACTGTTCGTGATTTGGAACGTCGCGACGCGAGCGAAGTCGGCCGCCATCGAACTGACCAACAACTCCATTTGCATCCGAGTGATCTCGGGCATGTTGTCGTTCTGGACTTCGACGTTGGGCGTCAACTCGGGAACCGCGTGACCGACCGATTTGGTGCTGGCTTCCAGTTCAATCTTCAGGTCCTTTTCGACCTTGCGAACCAGTTCCACGTGCTGCTGCAACAAGTGCCGATCTTCCATGCTGACCATCGATTCAATTTTCTTGAAATCGTCGGTCAAATCGTCCAAGACACTCGCCAGCAACTCACGGTTTTTGGCTTGGCCGTAGAGTTTGTCGAACATCTTGTACGGGTCGTCGATCGGTGCGACCGGTTGGTTGGCTCCGGCATAAGACATGCGAGTCCAAGTGTCAGCACGATCGGGAACCATCACACCAAATTCCAACGAACCAAAACGAGTTCGCGTCGATGGATCGGCTTGCAGTTGATTCTTGAGGAATTGATCGATGCTGATGCCCATCGACCAACCCGCGGGCGTGTCGCTGCCGCCTTGGATGTCCCCGGGGAACAACTCGATTCCGGTCAGCAAACATCCCATGCCGCGCATGTGACCGTCACCGTCGCCTTTGATTTGGTTGCACAAACCCTTGATCGTCAGCGTCTGGTCCGCGAACGGTTCCAACGGTTTGAGAATGCGTTTGAATTCCAACTTCTCTTCATCACCTTTCGGCCAGAAGTGATCTGGAATCACGCCGTTGGGGCTGAAGACGATGATCAACCGTTGACGTGGCGTCGCATCGGCCGCCAAAGCCAAACTGGGCAGGTTCATCGTGAAGTTCAACGCCGCGGCACTGATGCCGGTGCGTTGCAAGAACCGACGACGCGAAAGACGTTTCGATGGTTTGCGTGGTGCAGTGGGTTCCATATTCATTTCAAGCTCCCGCCGTTTGGTTGTTCTTGGGTGTTTTCTTCTTCTGCCCTGAATCAGGCAACGCATCACTCGCCGCAATCACGGCAATTTCGACCAACAGCTTTCGGACGTTGTAGTCCGATTGCCGAAAGGATTCGGTCAATTGATCCAAGCGATCGGCACCGTAAGACGCCACCGGTTGCTTGACGAAGTACTGGAACATCCGAGTCACAAAGGCTCGGTGTGTGTCCGGATTCGCGATGGCCACTTCGGCCAACCCACGAGCCCCTTCGAATTCGATTCGTTCGTCATCGCGAGTCAGATAACTGCCCGCCGCATTGACGTTTTTGTTCATGTCCTTTTCGCGAAACCTGCCCACCGCATCGAATTGCTCAAGTGCAAACCCGAGCGGGTTGATTCGCGAATGGCAAATCTGGCAGCTTTCAGGACTGGTTTGCAACGCCACGCGTTCACGGGTCGTCAAATCCGGATGCAAATCAGGGCTGAGTGGCGAGAAGGCTTCGTTGGGCGGTCGCAAGGTTCGTCCCATCACGTGGCGAATCAAAAACACGCCGCGGTGAATCGGCGACGTCGCCGCGTGGTAAGACAGTCGAGCCATCACCAACGGATGCGTCAGCACACCCACATGAATGTTCGGGTCGCGAACAGATCGGGTCCACTCAGCAGCTCCCTCTTTCTGATCCGCGTGTTCGTCGTTTGATTCGGCTGGTTTCCAGGCGTCCCCGTAAAAACCTGCCAAACGCGGATTCGTGAACGCCCAATCGGCCGCTAACAGCTGACGGAAATCACTGGTTTCACTCCAGATCGTTTCGTCCAAGAACCGATCAAGTGACGTCCGCAGATCCGCGATCAACTCTTCGCTGAAACCGGGGTACTTCTCGTCATCCTTGCGAAGATCGTCCTCGGGCCCCAGCTCCATCCAGTGATGAAGCATTTGCTTCAGCTTCACGCGAGTCCGAGCGTCATCGACCATCCGCTCCGCAGCCAGACGAATCGCTTGTTCGTCCTGCAAGTGATCCTTGTCGATTCGGACCTGCAACCAACCATCCGCTGGCAGCGAGTCGTGCAAAACCAGAGCCAATCGATTGGCCACTTGTTGCGAAACCGTTCGATCCGCATCGAGGCTCGGGTACAGGAAGCGAGGTGACTTCAGTGTCATCAACACGACGGACTTGATGATGTCGGTTTCGTCTTCAAACGCCTCGATGGCAGGCACCACGATGCGTTCGGGCTGGACTTCCTCTTCGCTTCCCCGGTGAGCAACGGTGACAAAGTTCGTCAGGAAGCTCTTCAGTTTTTCTTCCCGTGAACCTTTGTCCTTGCGGTGTTTCTGGAGATAGTCGCTCCACAGCTGGTCTCGCATCGCGACTGCGAACTCAATCGCACCCGCGGTGACGGCGGTATCCCAAGCCACATCAACCGAGATCCCTCGCTCAAACCCATAGCTGCTGTCATCGGGCGGCATCGTGGTGGACAACTGAAATGCAGGCGGATTCCAACCGGGCACAAGCGCCGAGGAAGGAATGATCGCTTCCACTCCGCCGGGCGGGACCCAAGACAACGAAATGCTGGCCGGTGGCGTTTCGCCTTTTCGCTTGCGTTGATTGAGATCGATCTTCAAGGGATAGATGCGCCCCCCCGTCAACATCAGCGGGCGACGAAACTCATCGCGACCTTCCGACTGAACATGGTTGTCAATCAATTGCTTGGAATCGTGACCAAAGTCCATTGTGAAGGAAGTCTTGCTGCGAACAACGATCTCATAGCGACCGGTTTGCTCGACACGCAATCCACCGTCCCAGTGGGCATGGAACTCGTCCCACGGAACACCGTCGCCAGGACCTTCGTTGCCAAATTCGAAATCGACGACCGGGTCAGTGCGTTCAATCTTTCGGTCTTCCTTCTTCCAGCCCTTGCCTGAGTAAATCGAGACCGACAGCCCGCGTTCAGACTGGTGCCGTTCCCAGGTCGTTTCCCGCAAACCCGCGAATTGGGCGTACAAATCCGACAGGCTTTGACGGAACTGCGTCCCGGTCAAACGCTGCAACGACTGACGTGGCGGACGATTCCGAATCTGGGCCGCTTCGCTGTAGAACGCATGGTGGATGTAAGCGGCCACGGCAGCCGCGTCGTCGCCAACACAAAGGTCGGGATCTTCTTCCGGCATCGTGTCGACAATGATTGCGGTCAACTCACCGATCGAGCCATCGCCCACCAAAGGATCCGGGTAGTAATCCTCCGTTCCGGAACCCTTTTCGCCATGACACTGCAAACACTGTTCGGTGTAAATCTTCAGCCCCGCGGATAAAATCGGATTTTCCGCGATCACAGAATCAGGTGAGTTGCTCTCAGCGGCCGAAATCGGCAGCGCCATCCAAGCAAGCACTGCGAACGTTGCAGCCGAACCAATCCAAGGTCTTCTCCCCAGCCCAGCCAAAGTGCCAGAGCAGGAGAAGTCGGAGGCGCGTACCAATTTTGGAATGCGTCGCATGATTTCAGTGGGATGGGAAAGGATGTGAACCCGGGGTGGGTGTCAGAAAACTGACGTGGGATTCACCAAGGCAGGACTTTGCATTTTAGGCGACTTAGGCGGACGAAACACCCCGAAAAGCTTCATTTTGCGGGTGTCGTCCCCCAATTCATCTCGAAACAGCACGTTTTCGCTTCTCGCGGATGCTGAAAACACTGTTTTTCGGCCTTTCAACCGTGTGGTTCATTCAGATAGGCTCGGCGAATCGGATTCCCCCGATCCAGTCGGTCCCTGTCCAATTGGACGGGCCATCCGATTGACCCGATGGTCCGCCTCCCTATTTGATACGAGCGTCAAGGATGATGCGTTTGAATTTCTCGGTGTTTTGCCGTCCGTTCTCCACACGTGCAGCGTTCCTCGCGGTTTTGATGGGCGTTGCTGGCTTCGTGGTCACAACGCCCCCCCCAGCGATGGGGCAAGGCCGAGCTGCCGCACCCGCTCAGCCACAGCAAAACGCGGCACAAGGACAGCCCAACGCGGCTCCTTTCCCACCGCTTAGCGCCGCCGAACAACAACGCCTCGACCAAATCCTGGCGGCCTGGGAACAACAAAGCAAAGGCACCAAGACACTTGAGTGCGACTTCAAACGTTGGCACTTTGACCTCTTTGCAGCACCCGCTGGCATCTACGCGAACAAAGCCGAAGGCGTCATCAAATACGCCAACCCGGACAAAGGATTGTTTCAAGTCAAAGCAGTCGTCAGCTACGACGGCAAAGACGACAAGGGACAACCGAAGTATTCCGCCAAACAAGGTCTGCACGGCGAACACTGGGTTTGCACCGGCACCGAGCTGAAAGAGTTCGATCATGCAACCAAGCAGTGCAAGATCCAACAGTTGCCACCTCACATGCAGGGGCAGCACATCATTGAAAGCCCGCTACCGTTTGTGTTCAACGCAGACGCCAAGCAAATCAAGCAACGGTACTGGGTCCAACCAATGCAGTCACCCAAACCGGAATTGATCCTGATTGCGGCGTACCCGAAGCACCAAGCCGATCGCGCTCAGTACAAAGTCGTGCAGATCGCTTTGGATGCCAAAACGTTCTTGCCGCAAGCGTTGATCATGTACGCTCCCAACTTCAACCAAAAGACGCAACCGAAGTGGGACCACTACGAGTTCACCAACGTCAAACGCAACTCGATCAAAGCCAGCTTCGGAATGTTCTTGCAGAACTTCATTGATCAAGAACCACCGTCGGACTGGAAAGTCTTCCGGGACAACTACAACGGACCACCTCAAGTGGCCGAAGGCGAAAACGAAGCTCGCCGTCAGTAGAGCCGAGCACGCTCAGGCTCACCTGCTCAGGGTAGCGAAACTCGTCAAGAGTTTCGTTGGTTGCGGGAAAACCGAAAGTCTTGACGACTTTCGCTACTAGGCGATTGGCCAAGCTTGATTGGCGGCTGACAACTCATCGTGCCATCGCTGGACTTCATTGGCTTCCCGGCAAGGCCGCCCGTTGCCAAACGAATCCACGTAGCGACACGCCGCGTGTTGCTGGCGAGCTCGGTCGTATTGCTTCACCCAAGCCTCCCGAACTGGCAGCCTCTCCGGTGCGATCGGCCACACGCCCGGGCGTGGCTTCATGTGTTCGCTCATCCCGATCCGCCACGGCTTCGGTGACACCCGAGCGCGGAAGCAATTCTGGTTGAAGCACATCCGCACATAAACCGGATCGGCTTGGATCCGATCAAAGAAGTCCAACGCTTCGGCTCCTCGTGGATCAAACGTGGCGTGGGTCACCAACACACGAAAACCCATGGGCGTCTCGTAGAGACGTAACTTCCACTGGGGATGCGATTTCGCGAAGGACGCGATGCGTTTGCGTGCAATCGTGTGAGGCGTGCCGCTGACTCGGCGGCGAACCGTTTCGATCAAGCTGCCAAAGATCGCAGCCGACAGCATGGAAAGAAACAACACCAGGAAAATCGGGTTCGTGATGTCCAGTTGGTGGGCCACCAAGAACAACCCCACAACGCTGACAACAAACGTTCCCAGGTACACCATGCAGCCGCTGGAATGCGGCACATCCACATCGGCAAACAGGACGTCGGGCGTGTTCAAACACAACGCCCCATAGCCATTGCGAGTCAGAACGGCGTCGCCGCGACGGTCAATGATCTCCTCGCGAATCGGCAATCCGTCAGCACCGTTGTAAGCCACCTTGGGCTCGGTGAACGGCAACATCTCGCCGCGTTGCATTTCCGCAATGGCATCGGCAACACGTTGATTGGCGTGCCGCTGAGCCTCTTCCACGCTGACGTCGGACCAGCCAAATCGCTTGACCAACCGCTTGGTCTTTGCCCCGTCAATGCGATCGCTCGCCTCCGCCCAATGCTCCGGAACAATCATCGATCAGTTGAGCACCGGCAATTGCGAATCGGGCTTTTCCACCGATGACGTCGGTGGCTGTTGGTCTGGATCGCGATACTGGCTCTCTTGATAATGTTTGCCGTACGTTCCGAAGTCATTGAACGCGTACTTCTTGGCCCAACGATAAACGAAGCTGCGTTCCGGGATCTCATCGCCCGGTTGATACTGACTGCGTCGCGGTTCCACGTTGCGAAGTTCATCCAACACATTCCCGCGAGCCGTCGTGTCACGGGCCCCGTGCTTCTCCGCCAGATCGAGCAACAAATCGGGACGTTCCATGATCACACATCCGCGAGTGTTCTGAGCCGTCAGTTCACGGAAGTCACGCAGGAAGCCGGACTCGTTGAACGTCTCTTTGAGCGGTTTGCTGTCGTGAATCGATTCCGTGGCCAACTGAATCACGGGACAGGGTTCGATGTCACCCCAAGGCCCCACGTGATGCGTGAACCCAGTGACCGCGGGACACAACGCGTTGCCGGCATCGTCGTGATAAGCATCGATGACGATGATCGGCTTGGTCGCTCGTGTGTCGACCACGAACTGACGCACACGGCGTTGCTCTTCGCTGGACAGTGCCAACTGCGGGTTGGGCTCGGGGCCAACCGGTCGGTAAATGTGGAACCAGGTGTACATCACCCCCATCTCGATCAATCGATCGACCCATTTGTCGCGGACCAAATCGTCGATGTTGGATTTGCAAACGCTGGTGCAAACACCGACCAGCAATTTGTTTCGAACTGCGGCTTCGATGCCGGCGATGGTTTGATTCAAAACCCCATCGCGGCCTCGCCGAGTGTCGCTGATGATCTCCGATCCTTCCACACTGATCAGGGGCGTGACGTTGCCACATTTGCGAAGTCGAGCCGCGACTTCGTCGGTGATGAAGTGCCCATTGGTGAAGACCTGGAAATAGACATCCGGATGAGCTTCAAACAAATCCAAGAGTTCTTTGTGCATGAACGGCTCGCCGCCCAAGATGCCAAAGAAGCTGTTGCCCATCGCCTTGGCTTGCTCGATCGTTCGATTGGCAGCCTCCAATTCAATCTTCTGCTGCTTCGCCGCGACATCGACCCAGCAACCTTGGCAACGCAGGTTGCAGCTGTTGATCACCGACAGATACAAAAACGGCGGAAAGAACTCGCCTCGTTTAAGCCGACGTTTGTGTCGGTGAACGCTTCGCAACCCTTTCACGCCAAGTGCCCAGACGGCTTTGGCGAGCAACCGTTTGTCGGTTTCCATCGCGAATCGTTTGGCCATGCGGAGGTACATCGGTATCTCAATCAATTGGGGCGTTGAATCTTCGGTGCCTTTCAGGCGACCAAATTCGTTGTCAAAAGTCCAGGCTCATTGTCCGAGTCCCACTCACAACTCAGCTTATTTCGGCTGGGGGAGCTTCGGCTGGGGGAGCTCAGTGCCGTCTCATCTTAATGGCGAAGCAATCCTGGCTCACGCCGCCGAAGCGAAACCAGTCCTCCAGCGGGTCCCGAGTGGGAAAAGGAGCCCTTTTGCGGCATCCATTGAGGGCGTCGGAATTCATGTTGGCTCGATTTTGGTCGACTCATTCGAGTATACTGCACGAATCGACTGCACGAAGAAGCGGCGTCTGCCGAGGCAACGATCCGCCTCATCGACCGCCAGCGGCGACCACCTCGCCTTCCTTGCCAGCCCACTTTCCTCCTTTGAGGCTCCCCCCTTGAACCAGCATCGACCCAAACCTGAAACCGCTCCCACCAATCGTCGAACGGTTTTGAAAGCGGCCGCCGGCGCCGTGGCCATGACCCCTTACTTCGCTTGGTCACCTCGTTCGTTGGCCGACGAAATCGCCAACGACAAGGTCAACATCGGCCTCATCGGTGCTGGCGGCATGGGACGCGGCAACCTGAACTCCGCCAAGCAGTGGCTGAACTTGGTCGCCATCGCGGATGCCGATTCCAGCCGCGCTCAACAAGCCAACGATCAATTCAGTGGTGGCAAAGCGGCCATGCACTCGGATTACCGAAAGGTGCTGGAACGCGACGACATCAAAGTCGTTCACATCGCGACACCGGATCACTGGCACACCAAACCTTTGATCGAAGCCCTGTACGCCGGCAAGGACGTCTACTGTGAAAAACCGCTGACGTTGACGATCGACGAAGGCAAATTGATTCGCAAAGTTCAAAAAGAGACCGGGCGAATTGTCCAAGTCGGTACGCAACAGCGAAGCACCTTCGACAAGTTCGTGAAAGCCATGGCGATCGTGAACGAAGGACGCCTCGGCAAAATCCATCGTGTGCAAGCCGCCATCGGTGGTGCTCCCACCAGCGAAGCCTTGCCAGTCGCGGCACCACCCGAAGCGTTGGATTGGGACCTGTGGCTTGGCCCCGCGCCGAAGGTGGACTACCGCCGCTCGGAAAACGGCAAGCAATCCAACGGTCACTACGAATTCCGTTGGTGGTACGAATACTCCGGCGGCAAACTGACCGACTGGGGTGCTCACCACGTCGACATCTGCAACTGGGCCCTGAAGCTCAACGGCCAAACCGAAGGCCCCGTGTCGATCGGCGGAACCTCCGAGCATCCCGTCGAATACAAAGACGGCAAACCGGCTCAGATCGATCGCTACAACACCGCGACTGCGTTCCAGTTCAAGGTCGCTTACCCTGGCGGCACTGAAATGATCATTCGCAATGACACTCGCAACGGCGTGTTGATCGAAGGCGAAAAGGGTCGCCTCTTTGTCAGCCGAGGCAACTTGTCCGGCAAACCGGTCGAAGAGCTGACAGACAACCCGTTGCCCGAAGACGCCATCTCCAAGGTCTACAAAGGCCTGCCGATCGAGCACAACGAGCGTCGTGCCCATTGGTTCAACTTCCTGCACTGCCACCGCGCAGGACTCGAGCCCATCTCCGATGTGCACACGCACATGGAAATGCTCAACGTCTGTCACCTGGCTGGCATCTCGGCTCGCTTGGACCGCGAACTGAAGTGGGACAACGCGACCGAGCAAATCGTGGGCGACGAACAGGCCAACTCGATGTTGGCCCGTCCGTATCGCGAAGGCTACGAAATCGAAATGGGCTGAGGCTGGGTCCCGCCAACCAACCCCACCATGCGGAGCCGCCAAGATTCCCGCGATTTGATTCGCAGGGACCTTGGCGGCTTTTTCTGTTTTGCCCGCGCGAATTCTTTCGGAGCGACCAGGGTTCGCAATGGTGGTGGAGCTGCACTTGGTCGCCCGGGCGAGCGAGGCAGCCACCGCTTTGTGAGCCAAACGTCCGTTTTGCGGGAAAAATGCAAGCCAACGGAGCCCGCGTTCTGGGCGGAACTGCACCGCCCGCTATATCCGCCGTTGGTTCAGACGTTTATCCTACGACCATGAGCGAATTCCTCCTCTATTACCGACGCCCTGACCCAACGACGTGGGTGTATTTGTCGTCGTTTTTGACGATTGGACTGTTCTTCGTCTTCCGTCGGTTCTGGAGCATCCGCAACCTCGACATCGTGCTGTTGATCTTGCTGGCTCCCGGATTGTTGATGGTCAACGAAGGCTACCGCCGGCAAACACGTCTGGCCCGATTGGCTTCGGCAGAAATCAGTGCCGCCGCCAACTCCATTCCCGTGGAAGCGGAACGCGAGGATGCTGCGCCCACCGAATTATCACCGAACAACGAAGCCCTCCCCGAAGCACCGGCCGAACCCGAATCACCGCCAGCACTGCGTGAACTGACCTCGGAAGAATTGACGACACTGCAGGGGTCCGATGCCTACCAACGGGCGGCGCAGTTGCAGCGGACCGGTTTCATCACGTTGTTTTGCATCCAGTTTCTGGTGCTCGTGCGAATGTTGCTGGATCCCTTGATGGTGCGGCGACCGCTCCTGGATCCCAATCTCACGACCGGCGGATTGAACTTTCTGGGAATCTCGCTGTTCATCTTCATGATGGCCAATGTCGTTGCCAGCACCCCCGAGATCCAACAGGAACAAGGTCCCAAATTGGGGCCCGGGTACGCGCTGATCAACATGTTGCCAGCCATTCCCACGCGGCCGATCAGCGAAGCGATTGCCGGTGCGGAGCCTCCCACGATGGCCGAGTTGACCGCCGCTGAACAACGCCGAACCATGGTTGCCAAGATCATTGCGATCTTGGCTCAGTCCGCTGTCCTGATCGGCATCTTATTGATCGGCAACCGACACTTCGGAAACCTCCGCGCCGGTGCCGGTTGTGCGACGCTGTATCTGCTGATGCCCTACACCGCTCAGATGACCGGCCGAGTCGATCACGTGGTCCCCGCGGCCCTGATTCTCTGGGCGGTGCTGATGTATCGCAAACCTCTGATCGCGGGATTGTTCATTGGTGCCGCGGCTGGGTTGTTGTACTACCCGCTGTTCCTGTTGCCACTGTGGTGCAGTTTCTATTGGCAACGCGGTGTCGGGCGATTCGCGGGCGCCGTGTTGGTCGCGCTGACGGTGTTGATGGCGTTGCTTGCGTTCGCCGGTGGGGAACCCTTCCTGACTCATGTCCAGCGGATGTTTGGGGTGCTCAATCCCAACAAAGGCCCCCATGAACTGACCGGGATCTGGGAACTGGGTTGGAATCCCATTTGGCGTTTGCCAGTGATCGTCGGCTACGTGATCCTGAGCTTCTTTTTCGCGGTTTGGCCCGGGCAAAAGAACTTGGGCATTCTGATCAGTTGCTCCGCCGCTCTGATGGTCGCGGCTCAGTTCTGGCATGGCTACGGCGGTGGACTGTACATGGCTTGGTTCTTGCCACTGTTGTTGCTGACCATTTTTCGACCCAACCTTCAAGACCGCGTGGCGACGAAAGTCATTGATGGACGTTCGCGTCCCTCACGCCGGTCCTCCACCGCTTTGGATGCAGCCTGATACGGATGTCCGATTACGCTTCCCAGATCGAGACCATCGATCACGACTTGAAGGACCTTGAAGCTTCCGACTCACGATTTGCCGTTTGGCGAATGGTGTTCTTTGTCGGATTGGTTTTGGGCATTGGTTTTTCACTTGCAACCCAACACGTGATCTGGATTTGCGTGGCGGCTGGGTCCCTGATCGCATTCCTGGTGACGGTTGTTCGCAACGAAACCATTCGCGAACGGATGGAACTGCTTCGCAACCATTCGCGAACCTTGCATCGATTGCAAGCTCGCCAAAATCGCGATTGGAAATCACTGGCCCGCGACAGTGTCGGCATCCGTGCATCGGAGATCCAACTCACGCCCGAGCAGCAAGCCTTGGCGGGTGACCTGGACTTGGTCGGCGACGCGTCGCTGTTCCAATTGACCTCCATGGCCGCCACCACACCTGGTGTTCGCACCTTGGCGAATTGGTTGTGCAGCCCCGTTGATCCACCACTCGCAACAGACCGACATGCCTCGGTCAAACATCTGGCAGACCAACCTGAAAACCGATTGCGATTTTATGTGCTCGCCCGCGACATCGGCGGCAGCACCGGCGACCCGGTGTCGTTCGTCGAGTGGGCCAAGGAACCCAATTGGTTGCCACCGCATCGATGGTTGATCCCCTGGGGCAACTTCACTGCGGTTGTTGCCATCGCCATCCTTCTTGGCATGATCTTGGGTGCGATCACGGATCAGGGCGATTGGGTCCGAATGGGGATGTACGGGCTGATCGGAATCGCGGTGCTGAACCTCGCCATCGGCTCGTTCTTGCTCGGCCCCGTCGCGGCCATCTTTCAAATCGCGATGGCATCCCGGCGCAGCGTCAACGACTACGCCGAACTGTTCGACGCGGCGACTTGGTTGCCGGAATCACCTGCTGATCCCGCAGGCCCCACCGCTCACATTCGCCGGACGTTGCTCAGCGTTGACGAGGGTTCGCAATCGGCTTCTCAGGGCATGCGTGAGTTAGCCAAGATCGCTCGGATGGGCGGCCTCAAACAAGCCGCGTCCACGTTCCTGCTGTATCTGCCTCTGCAAGCGTTCTGGTTGTGGGATGTTCGCGTGCTGCGCCGACTGGAAGGCTGGAAGTCGCGTTACGCCAGCCAGATCCCCGAGTGGTTTGATGCCCTCGGCGAACTCGAAGCCTTGATGTCAATCGCTGCTCTGCAACACGATTCGCCGGAATGGTCGTCGCCTGAATGGCTCGAAGGCGAATCCACCATCACCCTGCAAGGATTGGGGCATCCGCTGTTGCCCGAACAGGCCCGCGTCACCAACGATGTCACGATTGGCCCGACCGGAACGCTGCTGCTGGTCACCGGCAGCAACATGTCGGGCAAGAGCACGATGCTGCGGAGCGCCGGCCTGAACGTGGCCCTCGCCATGGCCGGCGGACCCGTGTGTTGTCGACACATGAGTTTGCCGCCCGTCGAGATGGGAACCAGTATCCGAGTCAGCGATGACCTCAGCCAAGGCGTCTCGTACTACATGGCAGAACTGAATCGTCTGTCCGCCGTTGTCACGCATGCCCGCAAGCTGGCCGAGCAACGTGCCGCTGGCTCCACCAATCGAATTCAGTTCTTCTTGCTCGACGAAATCCTGCAGGGAACCAACAGTCGCGAACGTCAGATCGCCGTCGCTCGTGTACTGCGGTTCTTGGTCGACGCGGGTGCGATCGGAGCCATCACGACGCACGATTTGGAACTCGCCGATGATCCCGAACTGATGAAGCTCGCCCACACCGTTCACTTCCGTGAAACGATCACGCCCGACGCCAGCGGTGATGAACGAATGACGTTCGATTACAAGATGCGCGACGGCGTGTCCCCCACCACCAACGCCCTGCGACTGCTCGAGATCGTCGGCTTGGGCGAGAAGTAGCGTTCCCCACTCGATGGCCAAAGGCCTTTTTCAACTCTTCGTGTCAGGTTGATCATGGCCGTTGGCCAAACCGATGGGTGACGTCTCTTCCTTCTACAACAACCTCTCCCGAAACGAAGTTTGGGGAGACGTCGAGCAACGCCGTTCAGGCGTACGCGAGGGTGAGGGCCGGGCATGAGAAGCGGTGTGCAATGCCCTCCCATCAAACAGCACGCTCGATTTCCAGTTATGATCGAGCCCCCGCCGCTCTCCCTCAACACTCCCCACCTTCTGAGTGATCGATCATGCAACGACGACACTTTCTCGCCGCCACTGCCGCCGCCAGCCTCGCGGCACCTGCCCTGGCCCAAGCCAACTCGGACTCGCTGCGAGCAGTCGCGATCGGGCACACGGGTCGTGGCGACTTTGGTCATGGACTCGATAGCATCTGGCAACGATTGCCCGACACTGAACTGGTTGCCATCGCCGATGCCAATCCGGACGGGCTGAAACGAGCCCAACAGCGTCTGAAGGTGGACCGGGGCTATGACGATTACCGCGTGATGCTGGATGAAATTCGCCCCGACATCGTGGCGGTGTGCCCACGACACGTGGACCAACATCACGACATGGCGCTGGCAGCGATCCAGTCCGGTGCCCGTGGTGTGTACCTCGAAAAGCCGTTCGTCCCGACACCCGCAGAAGCCGACTCGCTGATTGCCGCGAGCAAACAACACAACGCGAAAATCGCGATCGCTCATCGAAACCGATACCACCCCACACTGCCCCTCCTGCGCGAGCTGATCGAGGCCGGTGAAATCGGACGTCTTCTCGAAATTCGCGGTCGGGGCAAAAGCGATCATCGCGGTGGCGTCGAAGATCTGTGGGTGTTGGGAACCCACGTCCTGAACCTGACGCATTTCTTGGCCGGCGACCCGGTCTCTTGCTCCGCATCCCTGATGCAAGACGGCCGTTTGGTCAAACCATCCGACGTCCGAGAAGGCCGCGAAGGTCTGGGGTTGATGGCCGGCAACGCCGTGCACGCTCGCTATCAGATGAAAAGCGGCATCGTCGCGACGCTTGATTCCATTGCCAGCGATGGCACCGAGAACGCAGGGTTTGGCTTGCGATTGATTGGAAGCAAAGGCACGATCGCGATTCACATCGACAAGAGTCCGCTGGCGTATCTGTTGCCCGGTAATCCATTCCACACGCCCACCGAACCAAGTGCCTGGATCCCCATCACGGCCGCGGGAGTCGGCCAACCCGAACCGCGAGATGACCTGAGGCAAATGGTCGAACACCATGGCTTCCCCGCTCGCGATTTGGTCGCCGCGATTCGCGAAGATCGCCAGCCGCTCTGCAATGCGAGTCAGGGACGAACGACCGTCGAGATGGTTTGTGCCGTTCTCGAATCACACCGTCAAAACGGCGCCGTGGTGCAGTTTCCATTGAAGCACCGCGACAACCCGCTTTCGCGTTTCTAGAGAGCTGTTGCAGGACGACCTCCCGGTTCCCTTTGTAGCGGAAGGGCGCGAGCCCTCCGGTATCGAGGCACCGGGCGGCTTGCGCCGCTCCGCTAGAAAAAGAATGCTCTTTCGGTACAGTTTTCGAATCAAATGCTGGTCGGTGGTGACATCCACAGCACGGTGGATTCTCCGGCCTGCAATTCCATCTGGTCGCACGCGGCGGGCAATAACACGCTCTCGCCCGTCGCCAATTTGGTGGTGTTGTTTCCGCTCGACAGAACCGCCTCCCCTGAGATCACGGTCAC
Source organism: Rhodopirellula sp. P2 (assembly GCF_028768465.1). Lineage (GTDB taxonomy): Bacteria > Planctomycetota > Planctomycetia > Pirellulales > Pirellulaceae > Rhodopirellula. Next base: position 1,092,581 of record NZ_CP118225.1, on the reverse strand, counting down.
CAAGTGACAACGATCATCACCGGCGATCGTTTGATTGGTGTCGTGCACGCGTCGCAGCACGAACTTGTCGCACTCCACCAACGTTTCCGTTCCACTCTGAATCGGCTTTCGAATGGGATCCACCGGCCCGCGTTCGTAGTCCGACACTTCCAGCGATGATTCGATGTGCAGCGGTCGGGATTTGCCCGACGCATCCACGCGATTCCAATCGAACAACCGAAACGTGGTGTTGCTGGATTGTTGAATCTCCGCGACCACCAACCCACCGCCCAAAGCGTGCACCGTTCCCGCAGGAATGAAGACGCAATCTCCCACTTCGGGATGATACGAGTGCAATGCACGATCGGTCTCACCCGCCAACATCATCTCTCGCAAAGATTCGCGATCAACGCCAGCCTTCAGCCCCGAGTAAATCACACTGTCGGGTTCGCTGTGCAGAATCACCCAAGCCTCGGTCTTGCCCAGATCCGGCGGTTGCATCGTCGCACCGTAGGCATCGTCCGGGTGCACCTGCACCGACAACACACGGTTGCAATCCAGGAACTTTAGAAGCAAAGGAAACGTTTTCGCATTGGGGTTGGCCTCCACCCAGTCCTTGCCCATCAACCACTGGCGACGGTTGGCAAACAGTTCCCCCAACGATTGCCCCGCCAGTTCGCCATCGGTGACGACACTTTGGTCGTCACCATGATCGACAATCTCCCAGCTCTCGGCGTAGTCATCGGCCTCACCGATGGGCTTATGAAGCATCTCGCCCAATCGGCGTCCGCCCCAAATGGTTTGTTTCAGCAGGGGGCAAAAACGCAGTGGTGTCGAAGTCATGAAAGTGTCCGTTTGTTTCCAGCAAAGTGTGTCGTAAGCAAGAACCTGATTTTATTCTCAACGCCTTCGTTCATTTCACTGACTCAATCGCCAACGCCCATGCGTTAGTACATGCTGGAGAACGATCCGACGAGCATGTCACCCAGTCCAGCCTCATTGAGAGCGGCGATGATTCTCGAAACCGATTGTTGAAGATTCACTGCTCCGACAAGGTCCTATTCTGCATGCGACGCATCAACTCAATCCGCTCGAACAACAATCGCTTGACCGTCGCTTCATCGGCAGGTAGATCACGCTCGCGAATCCCATCTTCCACCACGCGGATCGCCAGTTCCGAATGTTCCAATCCCACTAGCACGCGTTGCTCTCGCGACGTGCTGGCCGCCTGAGCCACGCGGGAACGCAACGGATCGAAACGAGAGGAAGAACTCATACTCTTCGCTACTGAAAACTGATTTTGACTGCGTGAATTGACGATCGGAAAACCGTTATTCAATTATACCTGAATGCTCGCAAAATAAGCCGGCCGGTGTCACGAGGTTCTGAACGATGTCACCGGAGCGGATCAGTCACCTTTTCGGACCGAACCTTCGGCAAGCGATACCACTCGAGCCCAATGAAAGTTAGATGTTTGACGACCAACCAATGCACCAACAAAAGATTGCACACGATCCAGCCCGCGGTCACCAAGAACGTGATCCAGAAATTGGGTTCCGTCCAGTTCCCAATCCAAGCAATCGCTGCCAACACCGCCCATGCGAGATAAAACGCCTTCCAGACGACGCGACGGCGAAGAACGCTCCAATGCCGAGCCATCGAGACCCAAGTTGGCAACAACACGACGAGCCATCCCATGAAGCCCGCCGTCAAACACACCATCAGAACGATGAAGAAAGCAAAAGCAGGCCCCAAGAATCCTTCATTCGGTTCGAAAACCCATTTCTGTTGCAGACGAGCAACCGTGATGTAGATCGCAACGACCGTCGTCAACAGCATCAGATCGACCAACGATACCTTCGCAGACGTGATTGGGTCGCCGCTCAAACGATCACGCAGGCGAATCCGAAACCATTTCCATCCGCCCACCCAGAACATCGTCGCCAGCAGTGAGATGATCGTCGCGAATGAGACCCCAGAAACCACCGACCAATGATTCGCCCAGTTCGACAAGCGTGTCGTGTGCCCCTGAAACCACAGATTCAACAATTGCACCGTCATCAACAGCAGCACAAGTGTGTGCAACATCAGCCACGTCTTCAGAACACTGACCCAGATTCGCCCTGGGCAAAGAACGCTCTGAATCGCTGACCAAGTGATGAACCACATGAACCCGGTCATCATCACCAAACTGGACACCACCTCCGTGACAGATCCATTGCCGACAAACTGAATCACAGCGCCGAGGGCGATCAACCCGAAGGCCAGCCACTGCAGTCGCACGATTCGTTGGGTTGGTGCCATGCGGTCCTCGTGGTCTGGGACAGCTCATTGTTCGGGTAGCGGAATTCGTCAAGAGCCTTCGACTTGCTTGACGATATCCCGAAAGTCTTGATGACTTTCGCTACGGTGATAAACCTGAAATTGAGCTGTCAAAGACCGCGTCGGTCTCAATCGCAAATCGAGTTGACTCTGAATACGAGATCACTCGTATTCGCGGACTTGGCGTGCGATCGCGGCGGCCAGTGCGTCGCGGACGCTTTCGATCGTGATCCGGTCGAAGATCTGCTGGAAGAATCCGCTGACGATCATGCGAGTGGCTTCCTTCTGGGTGAAGCCGCGGCAACGAGCGTAGAAGATTTGTTCTTCGTCAACCTTCGCCGTTGTGCTGCCGTGGGTGCAACGCACGTCATCGGCTTCGATCTCCAGTCCAGGAATCGAATCGGCTCGCGAGTGATGCGACAGGACCAAGTTGTCGTTGCGTTGGTAACCGTCGGTCTTCTGAGCGATCTTGTCGACCTTGATCATCCCACGCCACACCGTGCGGCTCTTGTCCTGCTGAGCGGACTTGTACAAGAAGTCGCTGTGGCAGTTTGGCGCCCGGTGGTATTGCTGGGTGTGGTAGGCCAAGTGCTGGCGGCCTTCGGTGAACATCACGCCGTTGACTTGGCAGTTGGCTCCGGCACCCACCATGTCGACCGATTGGTTGACCTTGGACAATCCGGAACCCATCGCGGCGATGGTCCATTGAAGCTGCGAATCGCGATCGATCGTGGCTTGTTGGTGCGCGAAGTGATACGTCTTGTGGCCCCATTCTTGGACGTTGACGTACCGCAGATGCGAACCGGGTTTCTGGATCAACTCGACCGCACCCATGTGCAAACCGGCGGCTTCTGAATTGACGCTGTTGCACTCGTGCAGAACCGTCGCTTCGGCGCCGTCTTCCAACACGATCAAGGTGTGAGCCGTGTCGGTTCCGCCGTCGCTCAAGGTCGAACCGAGGTAAATCGGTTTTTCGATCACAACGCCGCGAGGCACATACAGGAACTGACCACCGGACCAGAACGCCGCATGCAGTGCAGCGAACTTGTCGTGGTCGGGATCAACGACCGTGTACAGGAACGGGCGAACCTTCTCAGGTTGCTCGCGGCAAAGACGTTCCAAGCTGCCAAAGATGACACCTTTGGCGGCCAGTTCTTCGTCGAGCGATTCGGATATCACTTGGCTGTCAAACGTTTCCAAAACGCCGCCCGGTTCGACTCCATCGCGAAGTTGGTGAACCGAGGGAACTTCGCCAGCGGGAACTTCCACGGGCGGAGCGAACTTTTTGATCTGGAACGTTCGAATGTCCGTGCGGATCCATTCTTCGCTACGACGAGCGGGCCAATCCATCGCATCTGCATGCGAAAACGATTCTCGGCGCAGATCGGTCAACCATTGCGGTTCATCTTTCCGCGATGCGAGAAAGGCTTCGAAGCCTGCGGCATCGAAAGTGAGGGTCGAGGTGGTGGTCATGGAGAAAAAATGAAAAGAGTGTTTTGCGGTAGCTGAAAAACGGAATGTCGCTCGGTGAAAACGCTCTTGATAGGGCACCGCCGAGCAACAGGTTGTGTGGTGTACAACAAATCGTCTTAGCGGAGCGGCGCAAGCCGCCCGGTGCGTCACCGGAGGGCTCGCGCCCTTCCGCTATCAATGCGCCGTTTTCAAGTGCGACCAAGTAAAGTCGCGAGCGGCGAGTGTTGGCGGGTCGGCGATGAATCAGCCGACGCTGCCTTCCATTTGCAGTTGAATCAATCGATTCATCTCAACGGCGTATTCCATCGGCAGCTCTTTCACGAGCGGCTCAATGAAGCCGTTGACGATCATGGTGCTGGCTTCCGATTCGGTCAGACCACGGCTGAGCAGATAAAACATTTGCTCTTCGCCAATCCGCGAAACGCTGGCTTCGTGACCGATCTGGACATCTTGCTCCGCCACTTCGATGTACGGGTACGTGTCGCTGCGGCTTTCGGGATCCAGGATCAACGCGTCACAGACAACGCTGTTCTTGCTGTTGTGAGCCCCTGGTTCAACGCGAACCAAACCGCGGTAGCTGCTGCGCCCGCCGTTCTTGCTGATCGATTTGCTGATGATCTGGCCCGTCGTGTTCGGAGCCGCATGCACCAACTTGGCACCCGCGTCTTGGTGTTGACCGGCCGATGAGAAGGCGATCGAAAGGATCTCGCCACGAGCACCGGGTTCCATCATGTGAACGGCGGGGTATTTCATCGTCAGCTTGCTGCCGAGGTTCCCGTCGACCCACTCCATCGTCGCGTCCTGGTACGCATAAGCGCGTTTGGTGACCAGGTTGTAGATGTTGTTGGCCCAGTTTTGGATCGTCGTGTAGCGACAACGAGCGTCCTTTTTGACGATCACTTCCACGACCGCACTGTGCAACGATTCGGTGGTGTACATCGGAGCGGTGCAGCCCTCAACGTAGTGAATGCTGGCACCTTCATCGACGATGATCAGTGTTCGTTCGAACTGGCCCATGCTTTCCGCATTGATACGGAAATACGCTTGCAAGGGGAATTCAATCTGCACGCCAGGTGGCACATAGATGAATGAACCGCCCGACCAAACCGCGCTGTTGAGGGCGGCAAATTTGTTGTCGGTCGGCGGAATGATCTTGCCGAAGTACTCTCGCAACAGCTCGGGGTGTTCGCGAACCGCAGCGTCGGTGTCGGTGAACAACACGCCTTGCTTGGCGAGGTCTTCTTGCAACGAACCGTAGACGACTTCGCTTTCGAACTGAGCCTTCACCCCGGCCAAGAATTTCTTCTCGGCTTCAGGAATGCCCAGCTTGTCGAAAGTGTCTTTGATCTCTTGGGGAACATCGTCCCAAGACTTCTCGGACTGTCCGGTCGGCTTGAGATAGTAGTAGATGTCTTGGAAATCCAAGTCGAGCGCACCACCCCATTTGGGCATGGGGCGTGATTCGAACTCCGCCAATGACTTCAAGCGGAATTCCCGCATCCAGTCAGGTTCGTTCTTGATGTCCGAAATTTGATTGACAACATCCGCGTTCAGGCCTTTTTGGGCCTTGAAGACACCGGTGGTTTCGGTGCGGAAGTTGTACTTGTTGATTTCGCCGATTTGGTCGTTTTCAGTGACGTCGGTCGCCATGGTAAAAGCTCAGTGGGCGTGGTGTGGAATCTGTCTTGGTAGGAATCGTCGCGGGCAATCAGACCGCGGTTTCTTCGGCCAACATTTCTTGGTTGACGGCTTCGGCTTCGGGGTACGACTTGCGAATTCGGTCGTAACCATGCTCGTGCAATTCCACGGCCAATTCTTTGCCGCCAGTTTCAACCAGGCGGCCACCGAGCATCACGTGCGTGTATTCCGGTGGGTTGTGCACCAACAACTTGTCGTGGTGCGTGATGATCAACAGTCCCATCTTTTCGCGACCGATGTCAGCGATCGATTCGCTGGCCAAACGCACCGCGTCGGCATCCAAGCCCGAGTCCGTTTCATCGAGGACCGCGAATTTGGGTTGCAGCATGGCGAGTTGAAGGATCTCAGCTCGCTTCATTTCGCCGCCAGAAAAACCATCGTTGACATACCGGCGGGCGAACTCGACATCCATTCGCAGGTGAGCCATCTTTTCCTTCAGTTCCTTGCGGAACTCTCGCATCGGAATCAGCTCTTCGCCTTCCTTGCGGTCTGGGTTGCGAACGTTGGTCGTTGCGTGCCGAAGGAAGTCAGCCATCTTCACGCCGGGGATCGCCATCGGGCGTTGGAACGCCATGAAGATGCCAGCCCGAGCACGCTCGTCGGGTGCCATCGCCAAGACATCTTCGCCGTCCAACGTGATGCTGCCGTCGGTCACGGTGTAACCGGGGTGACCCATGATCGCCAAACCCAGCGTGCTTTTGCCGCTGCCGTTGGGGCCCATCAAGGCGTGTGTCTCGCCGTGATTGATCGTCAGGTTCACGCCACGCAGAATCGGTTTGTCGCCGACGGAAACGTGCAGGTTTTCGATTTTCAGGATGTGATTCATGGCAAGAGAAGCCTTCAAGAGAAAAACAGTTGGTCGTATAGCGAGATCGGTGAGAGACGCGCTCTCAACCCGGTTCGGAATTGGAGGTTGAATTGGTGTCGTTGTCGGATTTGGTCGAAAATTGGCAACACGAGTCGCCATCCATCCGGCAACTGCTCAGATGAACGTCTTCGCCCAAAGCTTCGGACAACATTTGTTCTTCGAGTCGGCACATCGACCGGTCGCCCGCCGCAGCGGTCAAACTCGGATACGGACATGCCTCGATGTCCAAAACAGGAAGGACACCGTCGAGTTGAGACGTCACCTCGATCAGGGAGGCGGAAATCTCCTTCGTTTGCAGCATCGACGTCAATCGCTGCATTCGTTCTTGGAACGTATCTTCGTCGCCGCCATTTTTCTGACAGGAACACGCCGGTTTGTTTTCGTCGTGAACCGCCACACCATCGACATCGCCTTGCAATGCCGCGGCAAATTGACGCCCCAATCGAGAAGCGATCGCAGAAATCAATTTTTCGCGAGTGTCCTCTTCGGAAATTGCAACGATCTCCGCCCACATGGCCTCCGCCAATTCGGTCGCGTCAGCACCCGCTCGGCGATAACCAGCGGGCGTCAACACGTAGTGGTAGGTCGGCCGACCACGACCAGCGACGACTTTCTCTCGGGCGATCAACCCAACCTCGAGCAACCGTTCGACACGTTGTCGAACCGCCGTCGCGGTCACGCCCAATTGCTTTGTCAAATCACCAATCGCCTTCGGTTCACCACTGCGAAGACACAGCAACAACTCCCGATCCACACTCCGAACCACCGCCGCGTTGACCGCCGTTTGGGCCCGCGATGTCACCACCGAAATAGGACGCTCGCCCGTCGGGTCGGAAGTCGATTCAGAGGTGGAAGAAGACGTTGCCATACACCCAGTATTCCAATCCTTTGATTTTTGACAACCGTTGTTGTGAAAAATAGATTGAGAACCCCCTCACAGGAAATTCGCCGTCTCGTTACGATCTGGGCGGTTTCGGGACGATTTCGTCTTCGAAACCCATTGTGGGGTCGAAACCGACCTCCGATTTTTCTTCGACACCCCCAGATGAGTGGATTTTTTGATGAAAGCCGTCGCGGTCAGGCCAGGGACTCCCAACAGTGTTCACATGCAAGAGATCGCTCGCCCATCGGTCGACCAAGTCGCCGACGGCCTGGGTGTGCTGGTCAAAGTCTTGAAGGTTGGCGTCGACGCGACGGACCGGGAAATCAATGACGCGTTGTACGGCAACGCTCCCGATGGCGACGATTACTTGGTCATCGGCCACGAGTGCTTTGGCGTCGTCGAAGCCGTTGGCGAAAACGTCAAACGAGTCAAACCGGGCGACTTCGTGACCGCCACGGTTCGCCGTCCTGGGAATTCGATCTATGACTTGATCGGCACCAACGACATGACCAGCGAAGAAACCTACTACGAGCGTGGGATCAATCTGCGTCATGGTTTCTTGACCGAGTACTTCGTCGACGAAGAGGAATACATCGTTCGCGTGCCACAAGGTCTGCAGCACCTGCACGTGTTGCAAGAACCAATGAGCTGCGCCGCCAAAGCGGTTCACCAAGCCTACGAAGCTCAACGCCGGATGAAAGTCTGGAACCCCAAGGTCGCTTACGTCCTGGGTGCCGGACAAATCGGTTTGCTGACCACGTTGGTGCTGAAGCTTCGCGGACTGGAAGTCTTCACGCTCGCCCGCGGAGAAGCTCCCAACCTGAAAGCTGAAATTGTCGAAGGAATGGAATCGACCTACGTCAGCACCGCGCAAACATCCATGTCGGAGTTGGTCGCCAAGACCGGTCGCCCCGATTTGATCGTCGATGCAACGGGCTTCAGCCCGCTGGCGTTCGAAGCGATGGAACACATCGGTCACAACGGCGTTGTGGTTTGGACCGGCATCACCGGTGGCGAACGCAAGACCGAAGTTCCTTCGGACAAGATCAACATCGAATGGGTGCTCGGCAACAAGCTTCTGCTCGGCAGCGTCAACGCCAACCGCGGCCACTTCGAAATGGGCATCCGTGACTTGGCACTTGGCGACATGATGTTCCCTGGTGTACTGGAAAAGATCCTGACCAATCCGGTCGAAGGCCTGGACAACTTCCAAGAGATGATGCGTTTGTTGGTCGAAGACAAAGATGCCTTGAAGGTGTTCGTCAATGTCGCATCCGCGTGAACGATTGCCGCTCAATGAGATCGACTCGGTTCGCCGAGTCGTCTTGTGCTACCCCGCCCTGCCGCGACACATCGAGCAACTCGAAGCAACGCTCGCGGATTTGAAGGCGGACCCGAACTGCCAACTGAACCACGACGTCGAAGTCGTGGACGCAGGGCAGGAACGCATCGACGAACTGCTTCCCACCGCAGACATCTTCATCGGGCACGCCAAGGTCCCGGTGGATTGGGATCGCGTCTTGGCGGCGGGTCGTTTGGGATGGATTCAATCCAGCGCCGCTGGGCTGGATCACTGCCTTGTTCCCGGCGTGATCGCGAATCCGAACATCATGGTCAGCAGTGCGTCGGGGCTGTTTGCACCCCAAGTCGCCGAGCAGACCTTTGCGCTATTGTTCGGCGTTTTACGTCGCATCGGGCTGTTTGAACGAGCCCGTCCGAAACGCGAATTCATTCGGCTTCCCACCGATGACCTGCGTGGCAAAACCGTCGGCATCGTTGGACTGGGCGGCAACGGACGCGCCATCGCCGCCAAGCTTGCACCGTGGGACGTTCGTCTGATCGCGACCGATTACTACCCCGAAGATTGCCCACCCGAAGTGGAAACGCTGTGGCCAGCCGAACGCGTCAATGACTTGTTCGCCGCTTGCGACATCGTGATCCTGACGCTGCCATTGAACTCATCGACTCGCAAGTGGATCGGCGCCGAACAGATTGCCGCGATGAAACCGGGTGGCTACCTGATCAACGTCGCTCGCGGTCAAGTGCTCGACGAAGATGCCTTGGTCAACGCGCTGCAAAGCGGCCACTTGGCGGGTGCGGGTGTCGATGTGACCTACACCGAACCGTTGCCCGAAGACAGCCCGTTGTGGGACGACCCGAACGTGTTGATCACGCCGCACGTCGGCGCTCAATCCGCTCGCCGAGTGGATGACTCCAACGATCTGGCTTGCGTCAATCTGCGACGTTACTTTCACGGCGAAACGATCATCAACCGAGTCGACAAGAACCTCGGATTCCCTCATCCCCATGACTCGCACGCCGCCTGGGTTCGATCGCAATCATGAGCAGTTGGCGAGCGACTCTTCCCGGCGATGCGATCCTGTACTTGGGCGACCATGCCGAGGGTCCCTTGCTGATGCCGCCAACGCATCGCGAATCGTTTGTGGAAGAGTTCAACCGCACTTACCGATCGATCAACCTTTCGATCACCGTTCGTGCCCCCGCTCCGAACGATGCTCCAGAAGACGCGACATCGACTCTGCAAATCCAGCAGGCTCAGTCGAGTCAGCAATGATCAGCCATTCGACTTCCTAGTAGCCGGATTCGCCAGAATTCGCTTGCCTCAGGGCGAGAGACGCTTGATCGTCCATTCGTCGGAGGCTGCGTTTTCGCGTTGGTAAACCAACCGATCGTGCAGTCGACTGGGTCGTCCTTGCCAGAACTCAAAGGACATTGGCGTCACCGCGTAACCGCCCCAGTTCTCGGGCAATGGGATCTGGGTGCCCTCGGGAAAGCGAGCCTTCAGCTCGTCCAGTGTGGCTTCCAAGGCGTCGCGAGATTCGATGGTCGCCGACTGCTGACTCACGTGCGCACCAAGCTGGCTGTCGCGGGGGCGGGAATGAAAGTACTTCTCCGACATTTCTCGCGAAACCTTGTCCACCGTTCCTTGGATTCGGACCTGACGCTGGCAATGTGGCCAGAACAGGCACAGCGAAACTCGCGGGTTGGCTCGCATTTGCGTTCCCTTGGTCGAGTCGTAATTGGTGTAGAAGAGGAACTTTTTCTCCTCCACGCCCTTCAAAAGAACGATCCGGCTGGTGATTTCGCCGTCTGAATCGCTTGTCGACAAAGTCATCGCGTTGGGTTCGAACCAGCTGGGCACATCCTCCAGAGCCTCTTCAAACCAGCATTGAAACTGAACCAAGGGGTCACGTTTGGCGTCTTTTTCATGCAGCCCCCCCAAGGAATAGTTTTTTCGCATCTGGTCCATCGCGGGTGGGATGAAATCGCTCATAACTGTTTGAGACCGGAAATCAGGGGCTTTTAGAGAACTCAGGCGATGACAACAACGCGTTTGGCGCGCCGCTTGCCTATTTCCTTAGCAGTCTTCACGGGTGACTGTCTTTTTGGCAACCACCCTCTTCCCTGTCCAATCGGAATTCAAATGCAAAACGTGCAAACGGGTGATTTGCTGGTCAGCTCGACATTGGTCGATGGCACCGCGCTCAACCAAGCGGTTTGCCTGTTGGTCCATGAAGATGTGGAACACGCGATCGGGTTGATGCTCAACCGCCCCATGCAAGCGATGGCGGGTGCCATCGCGGTCCAAGCCCAAGACAGTGAAACGCCGAAAATTCCGCGGTGGAAGTCGGAAGAGAAGGGCGAGGCTCTCGAACTGGATGCTGTCGTCGATCAGCAACCGGATGCACCCGAAATCCCCGATCCGGAGGCGTCTGCGGTGATGATTCCGGGCGATCAAAAGGACCAACTGACCCAGCAACTCATCGCGGGAAAGCTCTCCAATGGATCGCCGCTGCACTTTGGCGGCCCGCTTTCAGGGCCGATTGTCGCGGTGCACTCCACCCGTGAATTGGCAGAAGCCGAAACGGGCGAGGGCATCTTCGTCGCCGCACAACGTGAAAACCTGGAGGCGTTGCTGAAGTCCGATCAACTTCCCTACCGCTTGATCGTGGGGCACCTGGGTTGGACTGCTGAACAACTCGAAAACGAGATTGAGCAGGGCATTTGGCACCGAATTCCTGCCACTTCGGACGTGCTGAACGCCGATGATGCGACGATGTGGCCCCGCATGATCCGTCGAGCCACGGCAAATTCAGTCGCTCGTTGGCTGGATACGACTGACGTTCCTGGATCGGCCGAGTTAAACTGAGCGTATGAACCGACCTCGAACAGACCACTCCGACGACACTGAAAAGCCGTTTCGCATCCAGAAACGCCGCTTGGGCCGAATCAAAGTCATCAAGCCCGAGGGCGAATATGGCTTCATCGATTCCGACGACTTCCGGGAAGATGTCTTCTTCCACTTCAAAGCGTGGGAAGCCAGCAACGGCGAGACCTTCGACGTCGACTCCTACGTCGAATTCGAACTGGACGATGACCAATTCGATGACACCAAACGTCTGCGTGCCAAAGTCTTCCGACCGACGGATCGTCCCGACGGCAAAAAACTGTCCGCCCGCGACGCGACGTTCGATCTGGTGTTCCACCACCCCAAAGCTCGCCGGCGACGCCCGACTTGGCGTGACAACCAGTCCTGATCAGCGACGAAACAGATCGCTGGTCACGATGGATTCGATCAGCTGAGCCATTGGATAGCCCTCCTCTTTGAGGGGCATCAGAATCGCGTCGACCGCCGCTCGGTCGGATGGTTCGATTCGCCTGCCCAAGGCGTGCATCAGCAAGCGTTCCGTCACCGTCCGGGCGACGAAGTCCTGCCGCTCGATCAGTTGCCGCTTCAAACCTTCGACCCCCTCAAACTTGGCTCCGCCCGGCAGTTCGCCAGAGATGTCGATCGGGCGTCGCGGCTTGGTGTTGTAAACCTTCCGTGACTGACCAATCGCGTCGAAGCCCTCCATTGCAAATCCAAGCGGGTCGATCTTCCGGTGACACTGAAAGCAAGTCGCATTCTCGCGATGCTTCAACAGTTGATCACGGATCGTCTTGGCTCCTCGCGTGTCCGGTTCGATCGTTGGCACATCGTCGGGCGGTGGTGGAGTGGGCGTCCCAAGAATGTTTTCTAGCAACCACACCCCTCGCGTCACCGGTGACGTTTCAATCCCATTGGCCGAGACCGTCAGGATGCTGGCTTGGCCCAACAAACCACCTCGCCCCAATGGTCCCTGACCAGACGACTTCTCGAAATCAAAACGACGAAATTCGGTCGCCTGTTCGCTCGGAAACGCATCAACGACCCCGTACAGTTTTGCCAGATCACGGTTGAGAAACGAGTGCGACGCGGTGAGCAATTCGGTCAACGAATCGTCTCGGTCGATCAGGTCACGGAAGAACATCCGCGTCTCACGTTTCATGTCAACTTGCAGATCACCCGCGTAGAAGAACGCGAACTCACGGGGGTCAGGCGGCATGGATCCAAGCGAGCGAAGATCCAACCAGTTGTCCAGGAAGTCGGCGACAAACGCATCGGATTCCTCGGCAGCCAACAGCCGTCGCGTTTGTTGACGCAGCGTTTCAGGATCGTTCAGTTTGGCCTCGTCCGCCAATCGACGAAGCGTTGCATCGGGCATGCTCGATGTCAGAAAGTACGCCAATCGTTCCGCCAACGCATACTCGGACAGTTGCCCGCTCTCGGCGTCCGGTGTTTGAAAGTACAAGAACGCAGCGCTGCACAACATCGCTTTGACGGTGTCAGCGTAAGCCAACCGAGACGAAAGCCCCAACGCCTGGCGTGAATCGTAGAACGCCATCAATTCCGCGACCTCGGTTTCAGTGACGGGACGTCGATAGGCTCGCGTGGCGAAGGCTTGAATCCGATCTCGCACCTTCGCTTCGCCCCAAGATTCTTCCCCGAACGCCTCGAGACCGAACAACGCCTGCTGACTCGCCGTGGGCCATGAACGGTCGATCGGCCCGCGAATTTTGACCTCTTCGAGACGCAGGTGTGGGATCTTTCCCTCGCTGATCAGCGCGATGCGCTGTAGAAAGATACCGGCGGTGTTGCGAATCTTCTCTGGCAACAAATCGCGGTGCATCCGGTAGATCCGAGCGTAAGAACCACGCACATCATGCATGCCATTTTCAAAGGTGAAGCGTGGCACAAACCCGCGATCGAGCGGGACTTCGAATCGGATCCACTCAAAATCGTCGTCGGGCACCACCGATTCGGCTAGCAAAGGCTGAATCGGTTGCCGGTGAGGCAGGTCACCAATTCGCGTGTCGCCCGGCCGGATGCCCAGGCGGAATGGTTCCTCCAAATCAATCTTGACCGCTTGATCACTGTACGGCGTGTCGCGGTGCATCGCTTTGACCCGCACCAAAACTTCATAGGTGCCATCAACCGGAACGCCCTTGGAGAAAGACTCGATGTGGCCGTAACCACCCTCGGTTTTGTCATTGAACGGATGGTCGTAGAGACACAAAAATCGATCGTTGAAGGCGCGACGATGTGCGGACCTCAATTCCGCTTGCTGCGGGAACTTCCCACGAAACGACCATTCACTCACAGCGGGACGCTCGCTGGGCCCCATCGCTTTGGTGACGCACTGGTCCGCCGCATCGAGGTACCGTTCCAACAGATGCCCCGACATCACCAACGTGTCACCCACGTTGTCAAAGTGCGCCGACAGATTGTCCGCTGGAAACTCCAAGGTCGGATCAAACATGGTCATGTCGATGTTCAAAAGATTCGCCACCGTCTCGCGGTATTCGCGGCGAGTGAGCCGTCGCAAGACCGTGCGGCCGTTCGTGCTGGTCACCTCCTGTCGCATCTGAGTCAAACGCTGTGTCAACGCGTCGATCGCTGCCAAGCGTTCTTCCTGGGATGGTTGGTCCCCATCCTCAGGCGGCATCGAACGAAGCGTCAGCTCATCGATCGCTTCCTGCAACAACAACTGAGTGTCGAAATCTGATTCGCCAAGGTTCAACGATTCCAAGTCTCGTTCCCCGGCTGGATCGTCGGTGGTGTGACAATCAATGCAGTAGCTTTCCAGGAAACCTACCGGGTCGATCCGTTGTGCTCCCTCCGCCTGGACTCCGCACCAGGAATGCAGCAGAGCGCAGGCGATCAACCATCGAAACAGGTGCGGAGACAACATCAGGCCCAACCTCGGAGTGTCCCGGTGCTGGTCGCGAACGAATCCGTTTCGACACCAAAATCCTGCAACAGGGAGACGTACAGATTGGTCAGCGGTGGACGATCGTTCGCCTGTTCATCAAACGCGAGCCACCGCCCCTGCTTTCCGCCACCGCCGGCCATCACGAGCGGCAAATTGCTGTTGGTGTGCGAGTTGGCATTGCCCATCCCGCTTCCAAACAGAACCGAGGTTTGATCGAGCAACGGCCCATGTTCATCGTTGGTGTTGGCAAGTTTGTCGATGAAGCGAGTGAACTGTTCGACTTGATAGCGTTCGATTGCAATCAGTTTGTCGATGTTCTCTTGGCGCTTTCCATGATGCGACAATGCGTGGTAGCCACCTTTGATTCCCAGATCGTTGGGATTGAAATCACCACCGATCTCGAGCGTCGCGATGCGAGTGGAATCGGTTTGCAAAGCCAACACGATCAGGTCGTACAGCAACGGCAAATCCTCCACGAGATTGCGATTCTTGGGCTGGTCGAACGGAGCATCAGGCTTCGGCACATCGAACCAACTCCTTCGCAGGGCAAGTCGTTGCTCCACGTCACGAACCGACGTCAGGTATTCATCGAGCTTCTGCTGATCCTGCCGGTCGAGTTGCTTCTCAATTTCTTTGGCACTTCCGTGAACCAAGTCCAAGATCGAATTTTGAAGTCCAATGCGGTCGGCGGCGGCTTGTTTCTGCTTCGGGTCCGTCCCCACGAACAGCGTTTCAAACAACTGCTGTGGTCCGGGGATCGGTGGGACTCGCGTTCCACTGCGCGTCCAAGAAAGCTGGCATCCGCCGTGAATCCCCGATTCACTTCCAATCGTCAGCGTCGGGAATCGCGTTTGACCTGAGATGGATTGGGCCGCAAATTGATCGAGCGTGATGTTGGCCAACGGCATCGTATGCGCATCGATCTGGCGAACACCTGACAAGAACGCGTGGATCGCGAAGTGGCCGCCTTTGAGCCCATGGTCCAAACCCGAGATCACGGTCAACTGATCTTCGATTTCGGCGAGCGACTGGCTGGATTCACCAAACCGCATTTGCCGGTGTTCGATCAAACCGTTGCTCAACCGCTTGCTGGACGAGGACAAATTTTCAGCTGGCTGCTGGGGCCAAAAGGCGTCGGGATAGAACCCCAGCATGTTGCCGATGCAGACCATGCGTCGCTTGGCTTTCGTCGAACTGGCCCCTGCGGATTCCCCTTGGACCACTTGCGCAGAAGTCTTTGAGACCGGCAGCGATGCAAACGCCGGCAAGCCCACCGAAACACCCGCGGCACGCAAAACATTTCGTCGAGAAAACGAATTCATCGCTCTTTCCAAGGGAGACAGACATCAAGACCAATCGACAGTCTACCAGCGATGACGCAACGCAATGACGAAACGTGTGGCTCGTTCCAATCCCAACCACCACCGAATCCGCCCGGCCACCGGGAAGCCAGCCGATCCCAGTGAGTTGGCGTCTTACAAACAAATGCAGCTGGTTTTCTCCCAGCGGATTCGCTTGCAACACCATAGCGTCCGTTTGGTGCCACCCAACAAACTTTCCCATTTCTGCACCGGAGAACTTCGGCAGCATTCTGGCTACTGGATCGGCGGAGCCGGTACCAGGCACCATCGCTCGCCTCAACAAGGCCCGAAGGGCCGACAGATCCATTGCCGGGGCCGTCAGGCCCCGGAAGAGAATGCCCACAAAAAAACAAAACCCCGAAGGGGTGACAGAGACGATTGTGCTCCGTCGCCCCGCTGGGCTCGGGGTGATCGTGGGTGTGGAAACTCAGGTCGAAAGTGCAAAGGGAATGAGCCCCAAGCCAGCCCGCCTGGTTCCGCCAGCGCTCCCAGGATGCGGAACCGTCTCGGACGACCAAGGTTCGTATCTGGTAGACTCGATCTCGCGACCGGGGGGCGTCCCGGTCGCTTGGTTGCTCGCGTCCCAGTGCGGCGACAAAATTCAACGCACAATCGATGCGACTGAAGTGACTGCTTGAACGTTGGGCAAAGCTTGAACAAGTCCCCTTACCTGCCACCAACTACGGAGCTCGACCAACCAGCGTCGCCCGGGTTCGATGGTGACCCACTCGACAATCCACGCATTCTGGTGTGGGTCCTACGTGCGATTTCGCTGTTGCAAATACCACTTGGCCTGCTCGGCTCGCTTGGTGCATTCGCCCTGCTCACGGGCGACACCAAGAATCCGGAACTTTACGAAGTGATCGTGGCTCCGGTGTACGCCTGGATCTTATCGTTCCCGATTCTGCTCGTATCCGGCTGGGTCTACTGGAAATGCCGGCTTGGTATCTCTCGCCTCGATCAGACGTGGTGGTGCCTATGGTCTGTCCTCCCAACTGTTGCCCTTGTTGTGGCGTTGCTTGCCGTGATGACTCGGTTCTGACACGGCGCTCGAAAAGGGGACGGAGGTAGTTTAACCATCCTTCTGCCCCGGAGAGCTTCGATCGCATTCTCGCTACCGGATCGGCGGAGCCGGTACCAGGCACCATCGCTCGCCTCAACAAGGCCCGAAGGGTCGACAGAGCCATTGCCGGGGTCCTCAGGCCCCGGAAGAGAATGCCCACAAAAAAACAAAACCCCGAAGGGGTGACAGAGACGATTGTGCTCCGTCGCCCCGCTGGGCTCGGGGTGATCGTGTGGACCGGGGCCTCACGGCCCCGGCAGGAGTTCTGCCGGCCCTTCGGGCCTCAACTCGTTCCCACGACGGCCCCGTCCGGGGCGACCTGCTGCGTTCCGTCATCGGTCTCGGGGCTTCCGCCCCGAGCTACCGACGATCGCCCCATCTGGGGCGAAGGGAGGTTTCGCCATCCAGCGGGACGCGAAAAGGGGACGACGCGAAAAGGGGACGGAGGTAGTTTAACCATCCTTCTGCACCGGAGAACGCGACGCGATACGGCAACGAACCAATACCAGCCTCAGGCAGGCGGGATGATCACGGCCGGCAGTTCGACCGGCGCCACATCCACTTTGACGGAGAGAGTGGTTTCACCGCCGCCGAGCACGATGCCTCGCATGGGACTGATATCGTCGTAGTCGCGGCCCACACAGACGGGAATGTGGTCGACGCCGATCTGGCACGAATTGGTGGGATCAAAATCAATCCAACCCAACGTTTCCCCGGCGTAAACACTGATCCAAGCATGCGACTCATCGTTGCCGATCAATCGCGGTTTCCCTGGAGGCGGCAGCGTCCGCAAGTACCCGCTGACGTACCGCGCGGGCAAACCCAGACTTCGCAGACAGGCAATCTGGACATGCGAGAAGTCTTGGCAAACTCCCGCCTTCAACTCAAACGCCGCTTCGGTTGTGGTGGCAACGTCCGTGGCGGTGGAATCGTATCGAAAATCCTGATGAATGTGCTTGGTCAAACTCAGCACCGCATCCAACACGGACGAGTCCTCATTCACGACCGCTTTCGCGTACGCGGCAAAGTGTTCCGCCAGGGGAATCCGAGGCGACGCGAAGACATATTCCTTGGCGAGGAGATCCGGTTGTGCTTGGCCCGTTCGGATTGCGTTGGTTAGTTGGCCCACGGTCGGAATGTTTTGGGATTCGAAAGGGTTGATCGCAGTCACCTGCACTTGGCTGTTGACCTTGACCACCAACGACTCATGAGGTGATTCAATGGCAAACGAATCAACAACGTTGCCAAAGTAGTCCGGGTGCGTGTCGATTTTGGCAGGCATCGGTTCGATCGTGACCGAACACTGGTTGCACACCACCGACGGCGGACGCGTCTGCGGGCGCATACGAAGTTGATTCAGACAAACCGCAACCGGTTCGCTGTATCTGTACTTCGTTTCATGGACGATGTCGTAAGTGACCGACCGTGGCATTGGATTCACCTTGGTGACGTTTCGGAGGGCATCAACGAATCATCCAGCGTTTGTTCGCGATCTCCGGTCAGAGTCTGCTCGGGAGCGGTGTGAATGAGGTAACGCCCTGCGATCGCGTTGGCCAGTTGTGGGATTTTCGTTTGAACCAATTCCAGCAATCGCTCCAGTTCCACCCGCGTCCCGGCTGAGTTGACCTCGGTCAGCGTCGCAACGTCCGCGATCAACAACGGGTGCTGAAGTTCACGGGCCAAACGCTCATCTGCCCCCAGCGCCACACGCCCTGGTTCCGTCGGCAGATCACTCAGCAGTTGCTGAATATCATTGAGCTGAAAACGCAGTGATCGCGGGTTGGTTTCGTCCGTGACCATCAAATCGATTGCTGGCGCGGGACGGACCAATGACAAGTACCGCGAACGATAGGTCATCAAACTATCCGTTGCATCAAGAATGCTCTCACAGAGCCCGACTTCATCAGCGATTGGACGCGTCATCGTTGCCAGCAACAACTCCGCTGTTTGGTCCGCTCGTTCCAAGCGTCGTCCGAGCAAAACGAACCGCCAACCATGTGTTCGGGTCAGGCTTTCCGCGGTCAAACCACTGAAGGCCATCAAATGAGTGATCAAACGATTGAGTCGCTCCATTGCCCGCGACACGTTGGGTGCCACGGATCGTTTCGCACCGGAGATGTCCGAGTGCATGCTTTGGAAGATGCGATAGGCGTCCAGTGAAATCCGGTCGCGGACTGCGGTCGCGTTGTGCAGAGCACTGGCCACCGAAATCTGCAGGGCTCTCGGATTGGCTGTGTCAAACACACTGGAAGGCAACACGCTGTCCAGTTGCGGCATGGCGCCGTCGAGACCTTCGATCACGTAGTCCGGTTCGAGCTGACCAACCGCGGCCAACGCCGCGACCAACCTCGACATTTCAGGCAGATCGCTCAGTTCATCTTCGCCAACCAAACGTGCCAAGGTGGTTCGAAGCAAACGGGCAATCGATTCACAACGTTCGACGTAACGTCCCAACCAAAACAGATGCTCGGCCACACGGCTGGGCAATTCCGCCCCGCTGCGTCGCAGCACGATGGTGCTTTCGTCGTGGGACAACAACGTCGTTTCATGGTCCACCGGTTTGTCACTGACAATCCAGCAATCTTGTGTCAACTGACCCTGCGTCGGTGAGTTGCTCAGCAAATCTTCTTTCGGACTGACGCGTGCCAACGCACCGGGCAAGACTTCGATGTTGGTCTTGGTCTGGAGAACAAACGTTCGTAGCGACACATGCCAAGGCTCGAACCGATCGCGATGCCACACTGGAGTGGTGCTGTGTGAAAACCGATGTTGCCCGACGAATCGATTGGGTTGCGTCTTGATGCGACGAACCAAGGCTTCATTCTCTTCCGCACTGCAACGGATCGGCATCACCGGTCGAGTGTCGCTGACCGCAAACGCATCCCGGATGACCAGTTCATCAAGATGTTCCAGCACATAGCGACGTTCCTTTTCTGCCCCACACCAATACGTTGCGACGCTGGGAAGCTGAAGTGTTTCCCCCAACAACAACTTCGCCGCCGCTGGCAAGAACGGAATCAGAGCAGGCATCTCCGCGATCACGCTTCCGATCGAGTTGACGACGGCCAATTGCCCACCGCGTTTGCATCGCAACAATCCCGTCACCCCTTCGGTGGAATGCGGATCCAATTCCAGCGGGTCGCATTTCCGATCCGAGACATGACGCCATAGAACTTCGATGGGAAGCAAACCGCCCAAGGTCTTCAAATGCAGGCGTTCGCCACGAACTGCCAAGTCGCGGCCTTGGACCAACGTGTATCCCAAGTAACGCGCGAGGTAGGCATCTTCAAAATCGCGATAGCTGCCATGGCCTGGCGTCAACAAGGCGACCCGTGGGTTGCCGTCCTGACGTGGTGCCAGCGACCGAAAATGCCGTCGCATCGATCCAAAGAAGGATGCCAAGCGGCGCACATTCGCGGCGCGACTCAAATGCGGGAACACACGTCCATGAACAATTCGGTTCTCAAGCAGATACCCCAATCCACTGGGTGCCCGGGTGCGATCGCCGGTGACCCACCATCCACCATCATTGGCACGCGCCACATCGAAACCAACCAAATGCAATCGATGCCCCGCCGAAACGGGCAAGTTGTGATAGACACGCAGGAACCGAGGGTTGTCCCACAACAACTCCGGTGGCAAAACTCGCTCGCGAACCAGACGTTGGGGTCCGAGCAAGTCGGCCAAAATGGCTTCCAGCACTCGGGTCCGTTGCGTCAATCCGACCACCAACCGATTCCAATCTTGATCGGCGATGGCCATCGGAACCGTCCCCAATTGCCAAGGACGCGTCTGGGTGCCTTCACCGGTGTCGATTTGAAACGTCGAACCGTTTTCGCGAATCAGCTGTTCAATTTGCGATTCACGATCGTTCAGCCCTGACGAGCCAAGTGCCATGACTTCATCGGCGATGCTCTTCCAACACGGCCGCAAAGCACCATCGGGCAGGCGGCACTCGTCAAAGCGTTCCGCCATTGAGGTGTAGTTTGCCAACGACAGCCCAAGCGGGGATCCCGATGGCAAATCATTGGACGGAGCTGTCGCGGTGGGAGTCGGCACGTTCACCTGTGATTCGATCGGAGTTGGCAACAGTATCGACCCGCGGATGTTCCCACGGGGTCAAACTTCTTCGTCGCGGTTGAGCACTGAAGCGCAATTGTAGCTGAGCCCAAGGATTCAACGAATGACCAGATCGGCAAATGCAATTCACCTTTTCCGCCCACTTCTCCCTCCCTGGGATGGGTCATCGAGGGAATTCTAACTCCGTCGCAAATCCATCGTGACCGGGAACGGCTCGAACCCCGTTCGGGGTGGCAACCCAGGCATCACGATTTCGCCACCTGTCAGCGTGAAGGGACGGAACCGCGAGGCACGTCGTGACTCCGCTTCCTTCAAATTGACAGGGAACCGTTCATGACTGAGTCCGCCCGGGTGCACCGTGTGATAGGTGCAGCCCCCGATGGAACGACATGCCGAACGATTCACCAGATCAAATCGCAACGGCGTGTGAACACCAATCGTGGGGTGCAAACAGCGAGGCGGCTGCCACGCTCGATAGCGGATGCCAGCGACGTATTGCCCAGCGACTCCGGTGGCATGCAGCGGAACTTCCCGTCCCGCCACAATCAACGCGTGGCGATCCGGTTCCAAACCTTCCACCAACACCTGCAATCGTTCCAGTGACGAATCGACAAATCGAGTCGTTCCACTCGAGCCCGGCTCTTCGCCCATCACGTACCACGGTTCGATGGCACTGCGGAGTTCCACTCGCATTCCGTCCAGGACAATCTCACCAATCAACGGGAATCGGAATTCGTGATGCACCGCGAACCAATCCGCTGACATCGGCGATCCCTTGGCATTGAGTTCCCCAATCAATTGCGTGATGTCCTGCCAAGCAAAGTGCGGCAACAAAAATTGATCGTGAAGACGTGTGCCCCAGTGTTGAATCGGACGGTCGTAGGGTTGCTGCCAAAACGCAGCGACACACGAGCGGATCAACAACAACTGAGCCAGACTCATTTGTTCGTGGGGTGGCATTTCAAAACCACGCAGCTCAAGCAAGCCCAAACGCCCGGTCGAACTATCGGGCGAATACAGTTTGTCGACGCAGATTTCCGCGCGGTGCGTGTTGCCCGTCAAATCGACCATCAAGTCACGGAACAATCGATCAACCAACCACGGTGGAACCTCGGTTTCCGTTGGCGGCAACTGACTCAGTGCGATCTCCATTTCATAGGCCGCGTCTTGTCGCGCCTCGTCCATGCGAGGTGCTTGGCTGGTCGGACCAATGAACCGACTGCTGAACATGTAGGACAGCGAGGGGTGGTTGTTCCAGAAACGAATGAAACTGGCCAACAAATCCGGTCGTCGCAAGAACGGGCTTTCGTTGGTGGAGCGTCCGCCCAACACAATGTGGTTCCCGCCACCGGTCCCGGTGTGATAACCATCCAGGTCAAACTTCTCCGTTCCCAACCGCGACTTACGGGCTTCGTGATACAGCGATTCGGTCAATTCAACCAAAGCGTCCCACGATGCCGTGGGTTGTGTGTTGACTTCAATCACACCGGGATCCGGCGTGACCTTGAACAATTCAATTCGGTCATCCGATGGCGGCAAATAGCCTTCGATGATGACGGGCAATTGCGTCGACACACAGGTTTGCTCGATCGCCCTGATCAAATCCAAGTAGTCTTCAATCCGCTGTGTCGGAGGCATGAAAACGTACAAACGCCCATACCTGCATTCCACACAGAGCGCCGTTTGCACCACGTCTTCGCTGGTCGGCAGATTGTCATCGTCTTCTTCATCCAAGACCTGAGGATGAATCCGTGTCCGACCTTCTTCTCGAGAATCTTCACGGTGTTGGCCGCGTGGATCCTGCTCGTTGCCCCGCGGCATGTTCGAAGTTGGCAAAGGCCCATGCGGAGCAGTGGGATCCATGGGTGTGGTGTAGAACGGGGCTTCCGATGCCGAAGCGACTGGCAATCGATCCAGTGGCAACCGCAAACCAATGGGCGAATCACCAGGGATCAAATACACCTGCTCACTGCGAACGGGCCATCGGCCACTGATCCAACCCGGACGAGCTTGCCACCAAGCTCGTCGAACAGGCAACACAAACCCCACCGGTGACCCCAGCCCCGCGTTGAACGTCCGCATCATCATGGCACGTTCGTTGGGGTCCTCCAGTTTCGGATCGGAAGGATCCACATCGATCGGCAACCGATTTTCTTTCCACAAGTAGTGAAAGACATCCTCGTGGACCGGGAATGCCATCCGGGCATTGACATTCAGCTCTCGAGCGAGCGATTTGACAAAGCGTTCCGCGTCCTGATGAGTGTGCCCGTAATCCTTCCCTTCGTCACCGATCCATTGATCGTCGTGCCAGATCGATTGCCCGTCGCGACGCCACAAACAGGTCAACGCCCAACGTGGCAATGACTCACCGGGATACCATTTGCCTTGCCCGTAGTGCAGCAAACTGCCCGGTGCCCAGCGTTCACGAAGCCGAGTCAGCAAGACGTTGCTGAGCACGCGTTTCTCTTCGCCGACCGCATCGGTGTTCCACTGCGGATCATCCATGTTGTCGATCGAGACAAACGTGGGTTCGCCGCCCATTGTCAGTCGCACGTCGGCGGCTTCCAGTTGCTCATCGATCGCACGCCCAGCCTGGAGGATCTCTTGCCACGTGGAATCTGCATACGGTTTTGTCACGCGTGGGTCCTCATGGACCCGCGTGACGGTCATCTCGTGTTCGAACTCCACCTCACACGGTTCATGCCCGCCGATAATCGGTGCGGCATCCGTGAACGAGGGGGTGCATGCCAACGGAATGTGACCTTCGCCGGCCATCAAACCACTGGTCGGATCCAATCCCACCCATCCAGCGCCCGGCAAGTAAACCTCGGTCCATGCGTGCAAATCACAGAAATCTTCGGTGGGTCCATTGGGACCATCCAACGATTCTTGATCGGCGGTCAGCTGAATCAGATAACCCGACACAAACCGCGATGCCATGCCCATGTGCCGAAACGCATTGACCAACAACCATGCCGAATCACGGCAGGATCCACTGCACAACGTCAAGGTTTCCTCGGGCGATTGAACGCCCGGTTCCATTCGAATTTTGTAATCGATCTTTTCTTGGGCAGCTCGATTGACATCCACCAGGAAGTCAATGATCCGCTCGGACTTCTTTGGAAGCGTCTCCAACCACTTCGCAAACTTGGAAGTCATCTCGACAGGCGCGAGATAGCTGGCCAGTTGCCGCTTGGCTTGCGCATCGTATTCGAACGGCCATCCTTGAGCCGAATCATCCACGAAGAACTCGAAGGGATTGATGACCGTCATGTCGGCGACCAGGTCGACACAAACCGTCAAATGATCCGTCGGCTTTTCGAATACCAACCGCGCAACGGGGTTCGCAAACGGATCCTGTTGCCAATTGCAAAAGTGGTCCTCGGGCGAGATCGCCAAATTGTACGACACGATCGGGGTCCGACCGTGATAGGCCGGACGCAATCGAACCTGTTGAGGTCCGACCATGATCGGTCGTTCGTAGTGGTACGAAGTCTTGTGATGGAGCGCGACGCGGATCGTCATGAATTTACCGAGATTTGAAAATAGTCTTGACCAAGAGCTTCACCGATTCGGTTGATCTCGGATTGCACGGAATCAACGAATTGATGCATACCGCCCGCCAGGGCTTCTTCGACTTGCGTGTGAGCCAATCGATGTTGCAGCGCGTCGAGAATGGGACCAGCGGTGCGGGTCATCTCGCTCGACGAGGCTGCTTCGATTTCCCCGAGTGACCAATTGGCTGAGGCGATGCAGTGGTGGATGGACCTTGGAAAACTGCGATTGAACAAGAAGAAATCGACGACCTTTTCGATCTCAATTCGATGATGATCGCGGCGATACGCTTCGATGCCACTGATCGCCAGCAACAAGGCTGACCACTGCAAATCGTCCACCGCCGTGCCCACGTCGGCCAGGTTGGGCAACAGGTTGAAATACTTCACGTCCAAGATCCGGGACGTCTTGTCAGCCCGTTCCAGCATCCGACCCAAGTTCGCAAAATGCCAACCAGTGTCCTGGGCCATGGTGCTGGCAAACACGCCGCTCCATAGCAACGTCTGCTTCCGCACATCGTCAAAGAACTGACTGGTCGGGTCCATCGCCGCGGCGGACGAGGCTTCGCCGACGAAGTGGTAAAACTGGTTGAGTTGTTCAAACGCTTCGGACGACAACGTTTCCCGAACCCCCCTCGCATTTTCGCGAGCGGCACGCAAGCACGAAACCATGCTGTTGGGATACTCGTCGTCAAACGCCAAAAACTGAACCACGTTGCGACTGTTTGGCTTGCCGTACTTTTCCTCGAACCACTCTTCGTCCGCGGTGACTTGCACCAACGGACTCCAGGGATCAACCAAGTTCTCAGGTTGATCCAAGATCAGATTCAGAGTGACCTCCAAGAAACGTGCGATGTTTTCTGCACGTTCAACTTGGCGACTCATCCAGTAAACGGATTCAGCAACGCGTGAGAGCATATCAGTGGTGTCAGCGAAGAAAAGTAAAAGCGACGGTGAGATTGCGACAGAAGCGGCGACAAACAATACGGGGGAAGGCGGCGGAGCCATCGTGCGGATGGAACCCGGCCGCCCGTTCGTTACGGCCGAGCGACCGTTTCACCCGCTTGGGCCACCACCCACGTGTCCTTGCTGCCGCCACCTTGGGATGAGTTCACAACGAGACAGCCCTTCTTGAGCGCCACACGTGTTAAGCCGCCAGGCAAAACCCACACGTCATCGGGACCGTCACAAAGAATGTAAGGCCGCAAGTCAACGTGACGCCCTTCCAGATGATCGTCCACCATGGTCGGAACCCGAGACAAGCTCAGCGTTGGTTGAGCGATATAGTTGCGTGGATTCTCAAGGATCTTCTCGGCGAATTCTTGACGCTCTTCTGGCGTGGCGTGCGGTCCAATCAAGATGCCGTAGCCGCCCGATTCACCAGCGGCTTTGACCACCAACTCGTCCAAGTGATCCAGCACGTAGGCTCGATCCTCGTCACGATCGCACAGATAGGTTGGCACGTTCGACAAGATCGGTTCCTCGCCCAAGTAGTACCGAATCATCTCCGGCACATAAGCGTAAACCACCTTGTCATCCGCGACGCCGGTTCCCGGCGCGTTGGCCAAGGCCACATTGCCGGCCCGATAAGCCGACATCAAACCCGGGACGCCCAACACCGACTTGGGATTGAACACTTCGGGGTCCAAGAAAGTGTCGTCGACGCGTCGATAGATCACGTCCACGGCTTGCAGACCATCGGTTGTTCGCATGTAAACGCGTTCATCCTCGACCAACAAATCGCGTCCTTCCACCAATTCAACGCCCATCTGATGAGCCAGATAGGAATGTTCGTAGTAAGCGCTGTTGTAGACCCCGGGTGTCAACACAACGACATTTGGATCCGCAACGGCGCTCGGCGCCATTCGTCGAAGCATCTGGTACAGCCGAGCCGGATAATCACTGACCGGACGGACCATCGAGGCCGCAAAAGCTTGGGGGAAGTTTCGTTTCATCACCGAACGGTTTTGCAACACATACGAAACACCGGAAGGGCACCGCAGGTTGTCTTCCAGGACAAACACGTTGCCGTCGTCGTCACGGACCAAATCGGTCCCGGTGATATGGCACCAAACATCGTGCGGCGGACGCAAGCCTCTGCACTCAGGCAAGTAGGCCGGGCAGGAATCGACGATGGATGCGGGAATGATCCCGTCTTCGATGATTTTTCGTTCGTTGTAGATGTCCGACAAAAAACGATTCAACGCGCGAATACGCTGTTTCAATCCACTGTCGATGTGAATCCAAACATCCGGTGCGATGATGCGGGGAACAATGTCGAACGGCATGATCTTTTCGGTGCCAGCGGAATCGCTGTAAACCGTGAACGTGATGCCCATCTGATACAGCGAACGCTCAATCGCCAGCTGACGACGGTTCAGTTCGCCTGGTGGCAAGCGGTTGATCAATTCCACCAATGCGACCGAATCAGGCCGAGCATAAGCGTTTTCATCAACGACTTCGTCAAAGAACGACTCGGTCTGGTAACCGTCTAAACGCGGCACCGGTCCCGACTGCGACTGCGACTGCGACTGCGACTGCGACTGCGACTGCGACTGCGATTGCGATTGCGATTGCATCGGCCCGTTTTGAGATTGACCGGCCTGAGCCTGAGCCATCTGGGACTGAGTTTGTTGCGGCTGATTTTGCATGGAGCGATTTGCCAGTCCGCGTTCACGAGACCGGTTAACAGAGTAAACACGACGACACACATCCCTCTCAACCACCGTCGAAATGGTTGGGGTGCACGGTCAGTCCGCCTCTGACTGATTACGCTGCAGTGTATCGCAATGGGTGGTGGCGATGACATGAATTGCCAGCGTCCTTCACCAAAGAAGGCAAGTTTCCCTCCGCGGTGCATTAGCAGCGCGGTGAATGCCATAAGCCCGTCTTTCAGACACTCAAACACCGCCTGAAACCGACAAAACCACGGGTTCAAATTTCACATGTTTGACCGCGGCACCGCCGTTGTAGAAATCGATCCCAGCGACATGGACACCGCGGAGACATCGATGGGTGTGCCCAAAGACAACTCGCTGCATGTCATGGTGCAACCAAGTCGGCTGCTGTCGCGCCCAGTGCAGCAATCGCAAGCACGTCGAACGGCGTCGATGAGCGACGCCCGCTGCCGCCAAGTGCAATCGCGCGGTCACCGCCGCATCGTAAAAACCATTCTTCAAATTCGCAGGTGACTTGTCGGATTCGTGTGCCCACCGGTTTCGATAGTGGGCCAAACCAGCGGAATGGCCCCCTCCCTCAATCACGTCCCCATGAACCATCAACAAATCCGCCAATCGAATCGCGTCCCAATCCACATGGACGGCACCGGGCTGCAATCGCAAGCGAACATGTGGAGCGGGCTCCGCTGAATCCGAGTTCACCCCGCCGGGATCGGAGACCGGTGGTGGATCGCTCTCTTGCCGATACGGCAACGCCCACTCCCGAAGTGATTGGCGAAACGAGGCTTGCGCATCGTGATTGCCGTTCAAATAGATGAAAACCTTGTCCGGAAACTCGGCTCGCCAGGCTTCCAGCCATTCAATTGCGGCAGTTCGCGAAACATCTCCATCGCCGAGCCGACTCCAGCAGAAATCAAACAGATCGCCCCCCCAAACACAAACGTCGGTGGCCTCGATGGCCCGCCGAATCGTCGCCTGGTGGCGTTCGATGTGGCAACGCGAGCTGAACAGGTGTAAATCAGAGATGAACGCCAGCTGAACGGGATCAGCGAGATCGGGATCGGGAACTAATTCCGCCAACCTGGGCGACGTGTTACCGTGCTCTGACAACTGTTTTTTTCTACGTTTCAACATTTCTCTCTCGCATGGGTTGGTCAACCATGACCGTTCCTCCCCCCGATCCAACGACTGACGAATCGGCCTCTCCAGGGTACGAGACCGCGAATGCCGTGCCCACCGTCGCGGGCAGGGTTGTCCGACACAGTTCGAAAGCCTTGGTGGCCCTGATCGCAGGTGCGATTGTGATCGGACTGATTCAGTCACGAGCCCCCGAAACCGATTACCAAAAAGCGTTGCTGCAGAGTTTGGTAGCCGGCGGGATCACTTTGTTGGTCGTTTTGTACCAATTGCAGCGTGCCAGTTTGGCGGCGGGGAAAGCGTGGTGGGTGCCGGCTGGTTGCCTGGCCTTGATCCTCTCGGCGGTCACTCTCCTTCGATTCGAAAGCTTTTCGGGTGAAATGGTCCCCCGATTCTCTTGGCGATTCAAAAACTCGGACACACCCGCCCTCAAAACGACCCCCTTGGCCGATGCCAATCCCGAGGACGCGTTGGTGGAATCCAATCCGTCTGATTCGCAAGGATCGTGGCGAGAATTTTTGGGCAACAACCGAACGGGGATTCTGGAGGAACGTCCGTTCGCAATTCCCACTTCCGCCAATCAAGTGACCCGCCGATGGGACATTGGGATCGGGGAAGGCTGGTCCTCGTTTGCGGTCGCTGATGGCATCGCGGTGACGCTCGAGCAACGGGGTGAGCTGGAATGCGTCACTGCCTATCGACTTTCCGATGGCCAATTGCTTTGGTTGGTCGAGCACGAAGCGAATCATTTTCAAGCACTCGGTGGAGGCGGCCCGCGATCCACCCCATCCATCATGCCCGCGACTGACCTGTCCCCTGGAAAGGTCTATGCCCAAGGTGCCACGGGAACCGTTTGGTGTTTGAACCTCTCCGACGGCGAAATCCTCTGGCAACGTGACCTCTTGGAAATCGCGGGTTGGAGCCAAGAGGACTCGGAAGCAGCCATCTCCTGGGGCCGGTCAGGATCACCACTGATCGTCGACGACCTCTGCCTGATTCCACTGGGCGGCCCCGATTCAGAATCGGATGCCGGCCGATCGCTGATTGCACTGGATGCTGCCACGGGGGAAACACGCTGGCGAGCCGGCGAACAACAAATCAGCTATGCGTCGCCCATGGTCATGACCCTTGGCGAAAAACGCCAGATCGTCGCGGTCAACGAAGCCGACATCACGGGGCACGACATTGCCACGGGCGAAGTTCTGTGGTCGTTCCCTTGGGAAGGCAAATCGAACTCCGGTGCGAACTGTGCCGCCGCGATTCCTGCCGGGAAGAACCAGTTCTTGATCGGCAAAGGCTATGGCGGCGGCAGTTCGTTGATCGAAGTCAGGCGTGCCGACACCCCATCCGCGGCTGACACGGCCTCTTCCGAAACGTCCGACTTCGTGGTGAATGAAATCTGGCATTCATCGCGAATCCTGAAAACCAAATTCAATCACGCTTTGGTCCACAACGGCATCGCGTATGCCTTGAGCAACGGTGCCTTGCAAGCGGTTGAAATCGAATCCGGCAAACGTCTGTGGGAACAATCCCGCCGCGAACGTTCTGGGCAAGGACAAGCGATCTTGGTTGAAGATATTTTGGTCGTTCAAGCCGAGGACGGGGAAGTGGTGCTGGTCGCTGCTGATCCCGAGGACTACCGCGAGCTGATTCGCATCCCTGCTCTGGAACACAAGACCTGGAACATTCCCACCGTGGTCGACAACCTGATCCTTGTTCGAAATGCACACCAAGCCATCGCACTGGAGCTTCCTCAATGACATCTCTGACCTCATCTGAGTTCGTGAATTCGGATCCCTACCCCGATCCCGAGACGATCAAACCATTGGATTTTCTCGTGGTTGCTCCTCACCCCGATGATGCGGAACTGGGGATGGGCGGAACGATCATGCGAATGATCGATGAAGGCATGCGTGTCGGCGTGTTGGACCTGACCAGCGGCGAACCCACCCCGCACGGCAGTCTCGAAATTCGCCACCGCGAAACCGCTCGCGCATCGGAAATCATGAAGCTGACTTGGCGGGGCAACGCGGGGTTAACCAACCGCGCGGTCGAAGCCACCCTGCCCGCTCGCGAGCACATCGCCTCCTTCATTCGATGCCTGCGACCGCGATGGTTGTTTGCCCCCTACTTCCATGACGCACACCCGGACCACGTCGCTGCGACTCAGTTGGTCGAAGCGGCTCGCTTTCATGCCAAGCTGAGCAAAACGCCGATGCCCGGCCCGCGGCACCATCCTGAACGCCTCTACTACTACTTCTGCATTCACCTTCGGTTGGCGGTGCAACCCAGCTGGATCGTGGACATTTCGGAACAATGGGACCGCAAACTGGAATCCATCCGTGCCTACGAGAGCCAATTCATCATTGCTCGAGACCCGGGACCGCCCAGCCTGACAGACCGATTCCGGGACGATGCCGCTCACTGGGGTCGCCTGATCGATCGACAATATGGAGAACCGTTTGCAACGAAGGAACCGCTTGCAATGACCAGTTTGCGAGATTTGCTCTGAGCAGAAACCCAACTCGCAAATTGCATTTGGTGGGGACCGAAGTAGCCTGTTTTGCTGAGCGATTTGCTCCCTTTTCTTCGACGCATCGGTTTTCGACATGCCCTCCCAGGACACCGCCAAGCCGCTGTTTCCATTGCCGCTGACGCCACTGGAAACGTTCTTCGTCTTGGACGAACAGCAATCGTGTCCCATCGTCAATTTCATCGAGTTGCAGTTTTCAACGCCTTTGCAACTGCCAATCCTTCAGACCGCACTGAAAGAAACCGCCCTGGATCACCCACTGCTGTCCTGCAAATTGGTGCGCGAAGGCGAGCGGTTGTTCTGGCACTTCGATCCTGATCTCACACCGCGAGTGCTGACCAACGACGACCTGCCATTGACCACCGGACCGGCTGGCAATCCCAAGCCACAACCCTTCGATCTGTTTCAAGAATCAGGTTGTCGATTCTGGTATGTGCCCGAAGGAGCAGGCAGCCGTTTGTATGTTCAGGTGCATCATGCATGCAGTGACGGCGTCGGAATTCGACAGGTGATCTTGGGCACGTTCACTCGCTATGCGCGTGCAACGGGTGATCCTGACTGCGGAAAAACGTCTCGGAAATCATCGCGATCCGCACCCAATCCGGAGCGTCTTCGTGACAGGTATGATTTTACCGAACTGCTTTCTAAGCCGCCCAAACGTCAATTGACCACCTGGGATCGAATTCGGAATGCCTATTACTTCCACTTCCAACGCCCGGCCGTTCTCTCCAAGCCCCCAACCGCCGTCAAGGAACAAGGCGGTGTCTCGAACGAGGCTTCTTTGGGCGAACCTCTGCGGCACATTCTGTTCAGCAGGGAAGAATCTGCGACCATTGAAAAAGCTTGCAGCGACGCTTCGATCCGAGTCAATGATCTCGCCATCGCGATGCTGTTCCAAACATTTGAGCAATGGGAACAGACGCATGGCGATGGAAAAGCGATCCGCTACCGAGTGATGATGCCAGTCGATTTGCGATCACGAAAAGACCTGGATTTGCCCGCCTCCAATCGGCTCAGTTTTGCTTTCCTGGGTCGCCGCAAGGACCAATGCGGTGATGTCGATGCGTTGGTTCAAGAGGTCGCCGAGGAAGTCCTGGCGATCAAAGATTCCCGCGTGCACATGGATTTCCTGGATGGCTTGAGTGCTGCCGTTCAGCATCCCCGGTTGATGCGCTGGGTCATTGGTCACAGCCGGCAGATGACGACCAGCGTCCTCACCTACACCGGCGATCTTTCGCGAGGGATGAGAAAATTCTTTCCAGAGGTCGATGGGCAGCTCCAGATCGGCGACGCGACTCTTCGCAACGCGCTCGGATCGCCCCCAGCCCGCGAGGGGACGAATGTCTCATTGGGGATTTGTATCAACTGGGGTCAAATCTGCGTCTCCGCCTCCTGGAATCGTGAAGCCTGGGACGCAGCCACCACCGATCAATTCCTTGAGGCGTACACGAACAACTGGCGTCATTGGCTGCAACGGCGAGAAGGCGTTTGAAGTTCTTTGCACGAAAAAACCCGCCCGAGCGAGCTGCTCGGACGGGTGACGTGAATCAGTGTCCAGGGTTTTCTGATTGGATCATTCCTTTGGCTGCGTGATGCCTGGCCAGTCATCGGTTCGGAAAGGGGTCATCGGCAGGCCTTCTTTGCTTTGCACATTGCAGACCGGGTTGTCGGCCCACGCATAGCGGACAGCAGCCGGATTTGTGACCGCATCCGCTGACACTTCAATCGTGTCCTTGCCAACGATCTTGGCCTTGGCGTGAACAAACTTCTGATCTTCTCCAGCGATCGTGAATCCAATCAGCTCGGGAACATCAAACGTGTCCAAGCCACCACCGACGTGATCGAACTTGATGATCGCTTTGTTGCCCTCGAACTTCGCTTCGCGATAAGTCGGGCTGCGGTAAGGAAGGTCGTAGCCGTAGTCTTTGACCAGTGCCCATCGAGCCAGTCGCTTGGCCACGTCCTGTTTGTTCTTTGGGTGAATGTCAGCCGATTCGCCCAAGTTCAAAATCACAGCTTCGCCAGAGTTTGGCAATCGCGACATCGTCATCGTTTGAGCTTCGCGAAGTTCAGCCCAACTGCTGTCGGTCGGCTCTTTGACTTCCGAGCGGAAGTCAGCCAGTTGCACCCAGTAGAACGGGAAGTCACCTTGGCCCCATTTATCACGCCACGTTTGAATCATCAGCGGGAACAAGTCGCGGTACTCGTAGGCTCGTCCGGCATTGGATTCGCCTTGGTACCAGATGGCACCTCGAATCGTGTAGCCGATCGTTGGCAACAAGACACCGTTGTAGATGTTGGCAGGACGATGATTTCCGGCGGAGTCATCACGTGGTCGTCGAGGCGCGTTGCCTTTGCGGCCGTCGGCAACCCATTTTCGATGCTTCTCTTCCCACGATTTTAACAGCGCGTCGTAGTCGTAGTTTTCCATTCGCTTGTCCCAGCCGGCGAGCAAGGATTCGTACTTGTCGTCGGCTTCCAGCACATCGCGAGGAATCCAAGCTTCTGCGGCGGATCCACCCCAGGCGTTGTCGATCAATCCGACTGGCACGTCCAAGGTTTGGTGCAGTTGGCGGCCAAAGAAGTAACCGACCGCGGAAAAGCCTTTGACGGTGTCTGGTGTCGCAGCGGTCCAGCTGCCTTTGAAATCTCGCTGAGGTTCTTGCGTGCCCACAGTTGGCACGGAGATCAAACGAATTTGCGGGTAGTTGGCCGTCAGGGATTCCAGATCGCCATCGTTGGCACTTTGCACTGCCCAAGCCATGTTGGATTGCCCCGAGCAGATCCAGACTTCGCCAACCAGAACATCGGTGAAGGTCTTGGTTTCGTCCGCCTTGACCGTCAAATCGTAGGGTCCACCAGCGGGAAGGGCTGGGACCGAGACATCAAATCGTCCTTCGTCGTTGGCTTTGCCTTTGGCGGCGCGATCGCCCAGTTGAACGCTGACTTCTTGGCCGGGTTTGGTCCAACCCCAGATATGAACGGGCTCGTTTCGCTGCACGACCATCGAGTCGCCGAAAATCGCTGGCATCATCAATTCCGCCTGTGCGGTCGAGCCTGGCAGGCTCATCAGACAACTCGCGATCGCGATTCCGGCTAGTAAAAACCGGGTGGGGAGGGGTGTTTTCATGGTGGGAATTTCTCCATGGGAGGGATGGGAGGTGGGATTGTCAGCAGCAGCATAATCGCTGGACCGCCCCGGTTGGGATCGTGACGATTTTCACAAATCTCCCAACATTCCGAGTAAAACGAAGCGTGCTCTCAACATTACTTAGTGGAGACCCAATGGTTTGACTCGTTCGTGCAAGGCATTTGAAGACCTGCTTCAGCAGGCCCAACGTCCCGTGCTTGGTCATTTGATCAGGCTCACGGGATCGGTCCACGCTGCGCAGGACTTGCTGCAATCAGCGAATGTCACCGCGATGGAAAAACGAACTGCGTTTGAAGAAGGAACGAACTTCGTCGCCTGGCTGAGTCAGATCGCCTGCAACCATCATCGCAATCAGGCCCGCAAACTTGCCACTTCCACTTCCGTGATACTCGTCGACGATCAATTGCACGAAGTCATTGAACGACGTCATCGCGAACGAGTCGAACAAAATCGCCAACACAACAATTGGCAACGACTGCGCCACTGCTTGGATCAACTCCCTGATCACCAACGAGAACTGATCCAGCGTTTTTACTTGGACGGCCAGACATTGAATGAATTGGCTGAAACGACGGGTCGCAACGCCAATGCGATCGGCCAAGCCCTTCATCGAGCTCGCCAACGCTTGGTTCGCTGCGTCCAACAAAGAGGCGATTCCACGGACGCCGAGCTTCTCTCCGATCATCCCCTTTCTCAACAAACGGCGGAAACCCAATGAGTTCCCGGGAACGAATCGATCAACTGCTGACCGCTCACTCAGCGAATGAACTGACGGCCGAGGAAGCCAGCGAACTGCGCGAGACCTTGATGTCCGACAACGAAGCCCTGGATCACTACCTCGATCTGTGTGAACTGGACGAGGCATTGATTTCGCAGACAGGGGTCAACATGCCAGCATTGAACAGCTCATTCGCGGCTTCGCCGATCACATCCCAACACTCGAGCATGCGTCCATTTCTCGTGTGGTGCGCCGCTGCGTGCGCGTTGGTCGTTGGCAACATGATTTGGTTGCAAACATGGCCTGCATCGAATCATTCCGCCTTGGCGATGGTCAACGAAACCGTGACCTCAGCCCCTGAGGTGGATCGCAGAACGACACAGGCCACCAATCACATCGACGCAAAAAACGCCTCCAATCGGCGTCCCCCCAATCCTTGGAAGGTGATCAACTCCTCTGGTTCGATGAACCACCCCGCGCTGACCGCCGTGTCGATTCCCGAATTGGAATCCGCGGCCGATCGCAAGCTGCAGTTCAATCGTGACATCCGTCCGATCCTCTCGGAAACCTGCTTTCACTGCCACGGCCCAGACGAACAGGGGCGTCGAGCTGACCTGCGACTCGACACGTTGGAAGGTGCCACGACCGATCTGGGCGGCTACCAACCGATCGTGCCCGGCAACCTGGAAGACAGCGAGGCCTGGAAACGCATCCTCAGTGACGATCCCGACATGCGGATGCCGCCACCCGAGTCCCACTTGGCTTTGACGCAGGAGCAAACGACATTGCTAAAGCGTTGGATCGAAGAAGGCGCCGCCTACGAGGGCCACTGGGCGTTCCTTCCACCCAGCGTGCCGGAGATTCCAACGGTTGATTTCACCGAGGAAGAATCCACCAAAAGCTGGGCTCGCAATGAAATCGATTTCTTTGTGGCTGCACGTTTGGCCGAAGCCGGTTTGGCACCCTCACCGGAAGCCGAAGCGAGAGCGTTGATCCGTCGACTGAGCTTTGACTTGACCGGTTTGCCACCAACCCCCGAAGAGGTCCAGGCATTCGTCCGCGACTATCAACTGCACGGTGAAACCGCCTACCAAGAAATGATCACGCGGTTGTTGAGTTCGCCGCATCATGGCGAGCGGATGGCACTCCCCTGGCTCGACCAAGCTCGCTACGCCGACACCAATGGCTATTCGATCGATGGTGGTCGTCACATGTGGCTGTGGCGTGACTGGGTGATTCAGGCCTACAACGACAACCTGCCTTTTGATCAGTTTTTGACTGAACAACTCGCAGGTGATTTGCTGCCCAATCCGACCGAGTCGCAACGGATCGCAACGGGCTTCAATCGCAACCACATGATCACTCACGAGGGTGGCACGATCCCGGAGGAAAACCTCACGAACTATGTCGCCGATCGAGTGAAAACAACCAGTGAAGTGTTCCTCGGTTTGACGATGGGATGCGCCCAGTGCCATGACCACAAATACGACCCGATCTCGCAGCACGAATACTATCAGTTCTTTGCGTTCTTCAACGAACTGCAAGACCGCGGGCTGGACGGTGACGGAGGCCGCAACGCCGCTCCCAACATCACCGCGAAAACGGTGCTGCGGACCGATGAACTTCCACAACTGGAAGCGGAATTGAAACAACTTCGCGAGCAACTCAACCAGTCCACCGAAGGCTTGGAATCGTGGTTGGTATCGCAACGTCAGGAAGAAACATCGCGAGGTGACCAGTTTGCGTTGGTGCCCATTGAACTGCTCGATGTGTCCTCTCCCAATCATCGCGGTGCCATTGAGTTTGAGCTCGATGGCACCGTCAAACTCGGGCAACCCAGTGGTGGCCTGAATGGGATGAGCCATTCGTTGCGTTTGTCGACCAGCCAAATCGCGGAGGGATCGCCGATCACAGGAGTTCGCATTTCGTTCCTTCCACAGCCCGGCCCGGCGAAGCCAGCCTCCGAGCAAGAACCAAACGATGACGACCAAACGAAAAGCGATCCGCCGCTGGTGCTGACACCCTTCCCGGATGCGGTTCCCAAAGTCGCGACGATTCTGGTCTCCGCCACCGAACAACCTGCTGACCAAGTCGATTACCACCGGCAATTGGCGTTTCAAAAAATCACTGCCAGCAGTCAAGCGGAAGGGCATGCGGCGGGATCGATTCGCGAAGAAAGCAACGAACGATGGTGGCAACCCGCCGAAGGTCACTCCGAACAACATCTGACCCTGACATTCGATCAACCCATTGATCCCAAGGTGACTCCTTTTGTCAGCGTGTTGGTGGTGTTTGGGCAACGCAACTCGACGCCGTACAAGTGGCAAATCCAACCCTTCACTGGCAATGACACCGACAGCCGCTGGGATGTTTCGCTCGCCCAAATGATTCAAACCTCGCCGAGCGAATGGGACGAGCCAACCCGGCAACGTGTGCTGGAAACTTTTCGCGAATCCAGCGATCAGCTCCAACCTTTGCGAATTCGCATCAGCAACCTGGAGGAACGTCGCGAGGTGTTGACCGGCACGTTCTCAACCATGGTGATGAACACCGCCGCGAAACCTCGCGAGACATTTGTGCTCGACCGCGGCCAATATGACTCGCCCACCGATCGGGTTTTCCCAACCACTCCCAAGGTGTTGCCAGAACTTGCTGATTCAGAACTCTCCCAGGAGAAGGCCAACCGATTGGACTTGGCCCGGTGGTTGACTGATCCCCAGCATCCGTTGACATCACGCGTGGCGGTCAATCGCATTTGGTCGCTGTTCTTCGGCACGGGATTGGTAGCAACATCAGCCGACTTTGGATCGCAAGGCGAATACCCCAGCCATCCGGAACTGTTGGATTATCTGGCGACGCATTTCATTGAAAGCGGTTGGAATCAACAACAACTGATCCGCAAAATGGTGAGCAGTGCGACCTATCGTCAACAGTCCTCGGCCACACCAGAACAAATCGAACTCGATCCCAAGAATCGTTTGCTTGCACGCGGGCCTCGGTTCCGTCTACCAGCCGAATTCATTCGCGATCAAGCTCTCGCGGTCAGCGATCTGTTGGTGCCGCGTGTTGGCGGCCCCAGTTTGCAACCGTACCAACCACCGGCCCTTTGGAAAGAAGTCAGCCACTTCGGTAGCACGCCCGCGACCAAACAAGTCTTCGTGCAAGACCACGGTGAGAAGCTGTATCGACGCAGCCTGTACACGTTTGTCAAACGAACCAGCCCGCATCCTGCGATGGCCGCCTTCGATGCCCCCAGCCGTGAACTGTGCACGATGGACCGCGGGGTGACCAACACTCCCATCCAAGCCTTGGTGACATTGAACGATCCCCAGTTCGCCGAAGCCGCCCGAGTGTTGGCCGCACGTTGGTTGAGTGAGCCCGATCTGGATGAGCCGGGACGGAGTGGGTCTTCGATCACGGACGCGGAACGAATCGATCAGGCTTTCACCATGGTCGTCGGTCGAACGCCCACCGAGGAAGAACGCGAAGCCGTGCTGTCGCTGTTGGAAACCGAACGGGAACGCTTCGCTCAATCACCCCAGGATGCTTTGGCGGCTGTCTCGGTAGGCGAATCACCTGGCTCGGAAACACTGGAACCCGCCGAGCACGCGGCCTGGATGCAAGTCGCAACGTTGCTGCTGAACCTAAGCGAAACACTGACTCGACTTTGACCAAGTCGTTCAGGACTCCAACCCATTCATCGATCCAACGCACACCACCTCGAAACGCATCTTCCCATGAACCAATCTTTGATTCACGAACTCGGATTGCGACAATCGCAAATGATGACTCGCCGGTCGCTGTTCGGCGGCTCCGCGGCGGGCCTCGGTGCAATGGCACTCGGAAATCTGTTGGCATCCGAAGCCAATCCTCATGCGGCTTCTTCCGGCGGCCAGATTCAAACCGATCTCACCTCCGGTTTGCCCCACTTTGCCCCCAAAGCCAAACGGGTCATCTACCTGTTCCAGTCTGGCGGCCCAAGCCACATTGATTTGTTCGATCACAAAGAGGAACTGGAACAACTGCACGGCACCGATTTGCCAGATTCCATTCGTGGTGGCCAACGACTGACCGGGATGACATCACGACAAAGTCGCTTCCCAGTCGTCCAACCATTGTGGGGCGGCAAGCGATGCGGCGAGCGCGGGACCTGGGTGGGCAATCTGTTGCCCCACCTGCAAGAGATCACCGACGACATCTCGATCGTTCGTTCGATGTGGACCGAAGCGATCAACCATGACCCCGCCGTGACCTACATCAACACGGGATCACAGCAGATGGGGCATGCCTCGATGGGAGCCTGGCTGAGTTATGGTTTGGGATCGGAGAACGAAGACTTCCCCGCCTACATGGTGTTGCTCAGCCAGGGCAGCGGGAAGAACCCCGGCCAACCCCTGTTTTCACGATTGTGGGGCAGCGGGTACCTGCCCTCCAGCCATCAAGGTGTGATGCTTCGTCCGGGCGCGAACCCGGTGCTCTACCTCAAGAACCCCGACGGCGTTTCGCGAGACTCTCGTCGGGAGCTCTTGAACACGCTCGGGCGAATGAACCAAATGCACTCGGAAGCCACGGGCGACCCCGAAACGCTGGCTCGCATGGAGGCCTACGAAATGGCTTACCGCATGCAGACGTCGGTGCCTGAGCTGACCGACGTTTCTGACGAACCAGAATCCACCTTTGAGCTTTACGGTGAAGACGCCCGGCGTCCCGGTTCGTATGCCGCGAACTGCTTGCTCGCACGACGCATGGCGGAACGTGGGGTCCGATTCATTCAACTGTTCCATCGCGGTTGGGATCAACACATCTCGATTCGCAACCAATTGCCGCGGCAATGCAAAGATGTCGATCAAGCCTCGGCAGCGTTGGTCCAGGACCTCAAACGTTTGGGAATGCTCGATGACACGCTGGTGATCTGGGGCGGCGAGTTTGGCCGCACAGTCTACAGCCAAGGCCAACTTGAAAACCCCAGTTCAGGTCGTGACCACCACGGTCGTTGCTTCACAACTTGGATGGCCGGCGGCGGCGTGAAAGCCGGTTTTGACTACGGCACGACGGATGAGTTTTCGTACAACATCGTCGAGAACCCCGTCCACATTCGCGATCTGAATGCGACCGTTTTGAACCTGTTGGGAATCGACCACGAACGGTTCACCTTCAAATTCCGAGGCCTCAGCCAACGACTCACCGGCGTCGAAGAAGCCCACGTCATTCGAGACCTCATTGCCTGAGATCGCTGGCCAAATGCTCCAGCGTTGCCTCGTCGGGCCCATCCGACCGAGGCGTCTCGACCGATGCTGCCAGCAACACCAACAACCACAACAAGGTCGATGCAAACGGAAACGTTTCAAACGCGGTGTCTTCAAACAAACCCGAGACACAGATGTAGGCCGCGATTCCACGAAACATTGGATCGACCACCGTCACCGCGTGGTACACCGTCCATCCGAGGAGCACAGCGACACAAATCCCAGCCAAAATGCCCGCCGAAAAAATCACGTGCAGCAACAAGTTGTGCGTGTGATGCGAAAAGTCTTCCAGCAACAACGGCGCGCTATTCAGTCCCCATCCGGTCAGCGGTCGTTGAGCGATGTAGCGAATCGCTTCCGCCCAGATGTCCGTGCGTCCCGTTGCGGACGTGAGTTCTTCGATGTCCCCGGTCTTGGTGCCAACGGCGACCACTCGGCTGCCCACGTCGGAACCTTCCGACATCAAACCAATCGCCAGCATCAACAAACAAACTCCCATCACGCCACACAGGCCGAGCGCCAACCCGCGACGATTGACCAACCGATCGATCATCACGGCCAAGACGGCTGCCGCACACGAGAGGGCCGCTGTGCGACTCATCGATTCAAACATCGTCGCGGTGGAGATCGCGAAAACGAATCCCATCATCGCGATCATGACGGGTGTGAGCGGACGGTTTCTTGTTCGCCAAAGTCCCAGACAAACCAAGATCGCTAGCGCGCCGATGCGACCGAGTGAGTTGGGATGCGCCGTGCTGCCCATGCGTTCGATGATCAGAGACTGGGCAAGCTCTTCTTGGTAGACCGCCGTCTCACCGCCACCAAGGTACAGGCACCACGCCACCACCAAGTGCAGGACCAATCCAATCAGCACGCATTGAAGCGTCTGACGCAGAGATAAAAACTGCAACGTCACGGCGATGAACACGATGGAAAGGCAACTGATCATCGCGGCGGCGCGTGACACCGTTGCGGCGGGACCAAAGGCCGCGGCACTGGTCACCAAAAAGATTCCGCCCAGAGCCACCAAAATCCAACCAGGGAATTTTGTGAGACGCTGACGAACCGACGGGCACAGCATCCACCCCAGCACAGCAACCAAACCTACCGCCCCGGACAGAAGCAGCTTCATCGCCACCTCCATCGTCAAACCAGCGCCCGCCGATCCAGCCGGAGTCGAGTCGGATTGATCCAGCGGATTGAGTGCGACGGCGAGGATCAACAGCAGCGGGCACACCAGCGCAAACAGTCCTTCCAAAACACCGCGTTGAGAATCCGGTGATGGCGTTGGCTGTTCCACGTGTTCGTCGAAGTCTTGGTCGACGGATGCTTCCAAGGGCGACGCTGCTTCCAGAAGGGACATGAACGTACTCTAGTTCACCGGTCCACGATTGCCATGAACGGGCGATCGCCACCACCCGGGCGGTCGTTTTCAGGAACTCCCGTCTCAGCAATCTCGTGGTGAGCAGTGATCACGAGTGACATTTTTCTCTACAATCCAGCCATGACCACCCCCTCCTCCGAACTGAATGAATCGCAGTGTGCGGTCTATCTGAAGGCACTCGGCGACCCCTTGCGACTGCAAATCGTGCGAGCATTGCAGACCGGTCCACTGAGCGTTTCCGACCTCTCGATCTTGGTCGAACAAGAAATCGGTACCGTCTCGCACCATTTGCGAGTCCTCTTTCACGCCGATTTGGTGCAGACGCAGCGGG
This sequence comes from Rhodopirellula sp. P2, assembly GCF_028768465.1. Taxonomy (GTDB): domain Bacteria; phylum Planctomycetota; class Planctomycetia; order Pirellulales; family Pirellulaceae; genus Rhodopirellula. The sequence continues at coordinate 1,051,028 of NZ_CP118225.1, read as the reverse complement.
AAGGCAAATTCATCTTTTACTCACTGAAAGACGGTCTGCTCGCCGGTCGTGGAAAGGCAAAGCAATCCGCATTGAACCTCGGATGCTGCCAACTCGACATGGGCCCGATGAACCCATCGTGAATCGAACACCGGCCCAGCTTCCCAGCACTGGCTGGCGGATGATTGACTGACATTCTAACAATCGTCAGAATGTTTGATTCACAGGCTCGCCATCGATTGTGCGCTCAGTCAGTTCCCGCCACCAACCAATGAGACTCCCGGATGTCCCAGCCCATCGAATTCATCATGATCGGCGGTTTCCTGGGAGCCGGCAAAACCACGCTCATCGCAAGATTGGCAAAACGGCTGCAATCCGAAGGCAAACATGTTTGCATCGTGACCAACGATCAAGCCGCCGGTTTGGTCGACACACAATTGCTGAAGAGCCAAGGGTTGGAAGTCAACGAAGTCGCAGGGTCTTGCTTCTGCTGCAACTTCGATGGTTTGACCGACGCGATGGAAGAGTTCGAAAAACGACAACGCCCCGACGTCATTCTCGCCGAGCCAGTCGGAAGCTGCACTGACCTGATCGCGACCATCGCGGCACCGATGATGGAACGTCTGGGTGAGAAGTTTGTGCATCGTCCGTATGCGGTGGTATTGAAACCCAATCATGGCAAGAAAATCTTGTCCGGTGTTGGAGGCGGCTTTTCTGAGAAAGCCGAATACATCTTCCGCAAGCAACTCGAGGAGTCCGAAATCATCTTGCTCAATCGCATCGATGAATTGTCCGAGGAAGATGTGCGGACGCTCAAGGAAAAACTGAACGAACAGTACCCGGGTCGCAAAGTCATCCCACTATCCGCCAAGACCGGCGAGAACCTGGATGTCCTGTACGATGCCTTCCAAGGCAAAGCGGCACCTCGCGAAACCATGATGGAAGTGGACTACGACGTGTACGCGGACGGCGAAGCAGAGCTCGGTTGGCTCAACGCAACCGTGAACTTCCAGAGCGAAGATTCGTTTGCACTGGATGACCTTAGCGTGGGACTGATTGAGGATTTGCGACAACGTCTTTTGACGCTGGGTGCGGAACCTGGTCACCTGAAAGTGCTTTGCAGTGGTGACCCAGCGGCCAACGAACCAGTCAGCGTTGCCAATTTGATCGACAGTGATTCCCAAACCGTTTTGTCGATCGCCTCGGGAGTGAACACACCCAACGCGAAAGCGATCATCAACGCACGCGTGCGACTGGCACCGGAAGCGTTGACAAAAGAAGTGCAAGAAGTCGTTCAGTCGGTGGCCTCTCGATTGAACGCCCAAACGGAGACGACTCAACTGGACAGCTTCCGTCCTGGTCGTCCAGAACCGACTTACCGCAGTCGCTGACACCGCCATCGACCCGAATCAAACTCGCGAATCAGGCGTTGGGGTTCTGGTCTTGATGTTGTTCGATCACTCGGCGTGCGATGGCCAAGGAAGCGGTCGCCGCCGGACTGGGAGCGTTCAGGACATGAGTGACGTTGGGCGTCGATCGAAACAAGAAATCGTCGACCAACTCACCGTTCGCTCGCACCGCTTGAGCCCGCACGCCGGCTCGGGCAGGCACCAAGTCCGAGGCTTGCAGTTCCGGAATGAGTTTTTGGAGTGCGGTCACGAAAGCGGATTTTCGTAGCGAGCGATTCATTTCGCCGAGGCCCTTTCGCCAATGCTTCTGAATCAACCGACGAAAGCCGCTGTACCCCAATGTTCGTTGCAAGTATCGAACATCGATGTCACGCCAACGGTAGCCTTCGCGAGCCAGAGCCAAGACGGCATTGGGACCGCACTCGACATTTCCATCCACCATCCGTGTGAAATGCACGCCTAAAAAGGGAAACGCGGGATCTGGAACCGGGTAAATCAGATTCCGGCACAAACCTCTTCGGTCAGGCCGCAATTCGTAGTATTCGCCGCGAAAGGGGATGATTCGAACCTCGTCGGTTGCCGCAACATCCAGGCCCCCAGTCCCTTGCGAGACAGGGGCTTCTATTGAAAGGAGCGTGTCGCTGTGAAGGCCAGCGCAGACAATCGCGGAGCGAGCGTGGACGACGAGATCGTGATTTGGATTCTCTCTTTCAACACCGATCAGGCGAACCCCGCCTTCCTCCGTCGCGATTCGTTGCACCTGACAACCCAACCGAACACTACCTCCCAATTCTTCGATGCAATGCTGATAAGCGTTGCATACCGTTCGGTAGTCCACGATGCCGGTCTCGGGCACGGCAATCGCGTCGACTCCCGCCACGGCAGGTTCGAGATGCCGCAGTTCGGTCGTTGAGATGCGTCGAAAATCGACTCCGTTGAGCGTCGCTCGCTCAATGATACTTTCCAGTGAATCGAGTTCCGTCGACTCCGTTGCGACGACAACTTTTCCGCATTTTTCCCAATGAATGCGGTGCTTTTCGCAAAACGCTTCGAGTTTGGTTTTGCCTTCCCGGCACAACAACGCTTTCTCACTACCAGGTCGATAGTAGATGCCTGAATGGATCACGCCGGAATTGTGTCCGCTCTGATGGCGACCGACCTGGGATTCTGTTTCCAGCACCGTGACCCCCTGCCCTGGATGGGTTTCCAACCAAGTCATGGCAGTGGCAAGCCCAACGATCCCTCCTCCAATGACGGCTAAGTCACAGGTCTGCTTGGATGTTTGTTTCATAAAAATCCCTGACAGTTTTGCTCCTCGGCTCAGTTTGAAACCTAGAGTTTTCTTATCGAGTGAAGCTACCACGCACGGGCATGCATTGAACAAGGGCTCACTCGATCGTACTCCACGCAGGAGCAACCAACGAACTGGGCAAAAATGAGCACCGCATCCCCCAACATCAATTTGAGCAAGAACACAATTCTTGTTTCGGTGGACGATCTTCAGGTCGGCGAGATTTGTCGTTCGCCAATCGATGACGAGATCGGTCGCTTGCTGCTTGGTGCGGGCACACGAATCACAACCGAAGTGATCGATGGTCTGCGGGAACGCGGCATCAAAGATTTGACGATCAACGCGGACGAAGCCGACACACTGAGCGGCCGTTCCAAGACCGCAGCGGTCAAACCGAAGCCGAAAAGCGGCCGAGACACGGGGCACAATCCTGGGCAAGATCCCGCCAAGTGGATCAAAGGTGTGCCTCTGAAAGATGCGTTGGTCAATCGTCACCACGAACCCATCAATCAGACCCGTCGCCGGACGTTGCAAGGCCACGTCCAACAGGCACGCAGCAAGTTTGAAGAAATTCGATTGGCACTTTCCGAGCGAAAGATGCAAACGGTCGAAGCGTTGTCCGATCTTTCCGGTGCGTTCGCGTCTGCCATGGTGGACGACCATGATCAAACCATCGGCGAAGTGGTTGCCTGCAACACAGAAATGTCATTGACCGATCGCAGCGTGAAGCTGGGTGTCTTGGCAATGGCCATTGGAACCGAACTTGATCTGGATGGTCCCTCGGTTTTAGAAATCGGCATGGCCGGTCTGTTGCATGACATTGGTTTGTACTCCATGAACCCCGAGTTCAGTGTGCCTGGCCGCGGTCCCTTTTCGCAACAAGAAACATGGGAATACCGCAAACACCCGGTGGTTTCCGCCAACAGTCTTCGCGAAGTGTCGGACATTCCCCACGCGGTATTGCTGGCGATCGAACAGGTCCACGAACAATACGACGGCTCGGGTTACCCGTTTGGTTTAGAAGGCAAACGAATTCACATCTACGCGCGAATTCTGAACGTCTGCGACACTTACCTTCGGTTGGTCCTCGGAACCGCTTACCGCAAAGCTCTGGTCCCACACGATGCGTTGGGATTCATTTTGCACCAGGCTCGCTACGGCCTGTTTGACTCCCAGGTCATTCATGCCCTGTTGCGTACCAAATCGTTGTTCCCCTTGGGCAGTCGTGTCGAATTGACCAATGGAAAGTGGGCGGACGTGATTCGTCGCCCCATCGAAGGCTACGCCTGCCCTGTCTTACAACTTTCCGATGGGGAACTCTTTGACCTCGTGGAAAATCCACACGAGGTGGTTCAGCCGCACTGCGACCCTCAACGCAATCAAGGTCGATTGTCGATCGAAGCGATGCAAAAGATTCGCTGGAACCCGGCTGACGAGTTGTTCTTTGAAGAAGAGTGATCTGCCCCAGAATGTATTGAGCAGGTTGGCAGGAAGGATTGGGTACAACCATGTGAGCCGTTTGGGCATTAGCCCCGGTTGTGCGTGGGAACCGTGGCTCACGCCAAACGGCTCACATACCCGAAGACACCTGCGTACCGGCTTAGCCGGCTCAGTATTGGCCTGCTCAGAACGGTGACCAGTCGCGTCCTCGACGGATGGACCCAACCGACACCATTCCCATCACCAGCCAACCCAAAACCCAAACGACCACCGAACCCCTGTGCCACGGTGGTTGATAGATCCAACGGATCGTCCACTCACCGGGCGGACACCAAACACCTTGCCCGATGCCATCGGCGGCGAACACCGGGACCGGGAACGGATTGAGCGACGAGTTCTGAGAATGCAGCTCGGCCCGCCATCCACCGTCTTGGTAAACACGCCGCGACACAAAGGTCTCCCCGGTTCGACCCGCTGACAATGCTGCGACCCGAACAACAATCGCATCGGCTTGGTCCCCGTGCTCGGATGCCATCTCAACCCGTTTCGACCACGGAGATTGGCGATCCAGCATCACTTGGTCGCGACGATGCAATCGTAATGTTTGTGTCGGCCAAACATGTGTCTGACCCCGCGGCGACCGAGAACCGCCCACTCCCAACCAAGCCGCCGTTCGTTGCCAATCAACCGGCGAGGATTGCTGGCGAGTCGCTGTCCAAAACTGATCGATCGCCCACGGACGGATCGAAACGATGCTGTTGAAAACGGCTTCGTCCTGCACCAAGTGCCAGCGACCGTACCACCGTCGACGGTCGTGAACTTCCATTGCCAGTAACCGCTGTCGATCCGGCATGGTCGTCCATTCCGCTGGGTATTCGCCACCCTCTGCCGTGCGGATCCAGCGTGTTCCGCCCTCGGCCTCCGATGCCGTGTGGCCAAGTTCCTGCCAAGCCACATGTTCCGCGTTGCGGTTGATCGTGGGAACCAAGTTCCAATGGGCAAGCAACAAATCACAAGCGACCAAGGTCACCCATCCCCATCTCATGACCTGGGGTCGAGATCGAAAGAGTCCAGCGACCAAAACCAAATTCGCAATCATTGCCACCGCCAACACATGACCGATGGACCTCAACCAACTCAACCACGCTTGGTCGACTTGAAACGGTCCCCAAACACGATCTGCCGGCGCCGCTTCCATCGAATCCATCGCGTACCAAACGCATAGGCTGCTCAGCAAACCTCCCAGGATTCCCACTGCCGCTATCGATGCGGCGCGGCGCTGGAACACTCGTTGCATGCGAGATTCCAATTTGCCCCCATGCTGCCACAGGACCTGACTTCCTTTTGCGGCCAGGATGGCCAAAGCAAGGGCTCCCAGCGGCAACCATTTCGCTGGGTAACGAAACGCCTCGTAACCGGGCATCCAATTGATCAGCCACTGATACGGTGCATGCCAGGGCCCGTACCAACCCATCGCGGCCAAACTCGATGTGAGCAACACAAAGCCCCACACACCCCACCCCCGAAATTGCTCTCGGTCGCTTCGCCGTAAACCGATCGCCACCAAAATCAACGTGGACAAACCGACGTACAAACTGGGCGTCCACAAGGCGTCGATCGGATTGACTTCTCCGCCCAGAAACAACGGCCGATCCCAACGATGGTTCACCGGCCATGGAGAACCAAACACCGATGGCATCGCCAATTCGAACCACCGCCACGGTGCGACAGAAAAGGCAAACGACTGCGAAGCCTCCTGCGGTGACCAGACCCGTCCACTGTGGCCTGCCCAACTCAGAGAAGCAGCAATCTGAGGTGCTGCCAACACGGCGGACCCAACGGCAACCCCCAGCAATCGAATCAGACCTGCCAGCGACCTTTGCCAAGCCTCTTGTTTCCAAACAGCCCATGCCAACTGCAGCAGCCACCACAAACCAACGAGCAGGCCCACGTGCAGTGCCGTTTGTGGGTCGCCCCCCAACACCATCATCGCCAAGGCGACCGTCGGCCATTTCCAACCGCCACGACTCGGGTCCAACAACGGCACGAGCGCCAGCGGCAACCAGGCAGCACCGACCAAAAAAGGCGGATTGGTGGCGAGAAACAAGACGCTGCCGGACAACGGATAGATCAGCGAGGCAACGACGAAAGACGCTGGTTCACAGCCCAAACGGCGGGCGGCCCAGAACGCCGCCAGCGATGCCAGGATCAAGTGCAACGTCACATACACGGCCAACGCGAGCGACGCGTCTGCGGGCAACTTCTCGGGCAACTCGTTGGATGTCCCCTGGGCAACACGAGGCTCGTTGCCCGGCAGCGGAAGGGAATACACCAGGTGTCGAATTGGGTAGTAAACCGCCGTCGTTGTTTCTCCTGCCAACGGCATTCCCGTTTGGTCGAGCGGGTTCCACATCGCCGTCCAGAAGTACGACAGCGGGCGTTCAGCACATCGCTCACCCACGTGCTGATACAGCGGCGTGTAGAAATGGCTGACGTCTCGAAATGCCAAACGATCGCGGCCCGACCAAACCGAGGCCATCAAGATCAAGATGCAAAGTGGTCCGATCAAAGCCGACCACGGAAAACCAGTCGACTCAGCCCTGTGGGATGACTCCGCTTCGCGATTGATTGCGGAGGGCTTCGGCACGGTTCAGAACATCCTCAGAGGGTTCGATCACTTGAGGCACCAATTCGATGTCGATGATCCGCTCATCACGAATTTCACCGGGCCAAAGGGTTTCGCTCACAAAGTCCAAACCTGGCAATTGATACCACGGCGGTTTGATCTTCCGCAGAACGGTTTCCGTTCGGAAACCCTCGCGTTCGATACGAACCTCGCGCGTGCCATAGTATTCAAAACTGGTGGCCGCTGGAGACGTTCCGATCAATTGGTTGTCGACCGAGACCGTTGCTCCTGGTGGACTGGTCCGCACCGTCATTCGGCGACGCACACAACCTGTGCAGACAATGAACAACAGTGTGATCATCGCCAGCATTTTTGCATGCGAACGGAACGGCTGGATGCGGTTGGCCAAAGCGTGCAACTGAATGGTTTCCAAAGTCAACGAATTTGCCACATGCTGTCATTCGCCAGCCAATTCTGCTTCGCAAACCAATTTTGCACAGCAAATATGGGTGACGGAGAAAAATCGGCGACAGAGCACGGGAGCTTTGGAACTATCAATTGCCGCGCTGGCTCGGCTAGATCAGTTTTCTGGAATCCACAGGGCCGGCACGGCGGAGGAATCCGCTACCTGCTCGCTTCGCCGCCGGGCCTTGATCCGGACATAGGGCGGAACAAAGCGGGCTCGCTCAGCAAAGCTGTTCGGTTCCGCATCCCGTTTTGCATGCAACGGTTCAGACAGATCCTCGATCACGAATCCAGATCGACACATTCCTCCAATCAATTCTTCCCAGCGATGCAGGAATTCCACCGCCCCGGGTTCCCTCAGCCGAGCGGCAACCGGATTGGTCGGAGGTGGCGGAACAGGCGCGTTGGGAACCGCCTGCGAAGAGGAACCCTTGCGGTAATACGCATGTTCCACCGTGTATCGAGGGGAACCATCGACCGCGGTTCGTGGCTGGGTCGACGTTTGCAGGCTGAACGGCGATTTATGCTGACTGATGTAAACGCCGCCGCCACGAATCACCCGGGCAACCTGTGCGTACACCGCCGTGATCGAAGGCACATAACACGTGCTGACCGGATGAATCACGATGTCAAAATGCCCCGCCGGCAACATCGACAGATCGTCCATGGAACCCTCGATCAGTTCGACTTGATGCCCCCGCTGGCGAGCCGCGATGCGGTCTTGTTCCAACATCGCTGGTGACAGATCCACGACCGTCACACGAGCGCCCGCAGCGGCGTAGAGACAACTCTGCCGGCCCCCACCTGCCGCGAGGCACAAAACTTTTTGCCCGGAAATATTGCCACCCAGCCACCCGGCAGCGTCGACGGTTTGCAGCGGATTCGCTAATTCCTCGTCCGAAACGATTTGGCACAGGGGAGATCCAGCGGCCGTCATCCGCTGATAAGCCTTTCGATTGGCCCCTAAAATGGTCTCGCGGTCGATGACGGATCCCCCTGACGGATCGATTTGAAGTTAATTTGGGAACTTTCTGAGTTCATCCGTCATCTGACACCTTGACAGCCTGGATCACCGCACTGGCGGCCGACCTGTCGACACTGTACCCCTACGCATGGACGCGTCGCGTTGGTTCGAAAACGTTTCAAACCTCGCTTTCGCTGCAAAAGAACAGCATGATGTCTTTCACACCTGAACAGATCGATCAACTGATCAGCGACCATTTGGATGGTCGTTTGAGCGATGATCAATCGCAATGGCTCGCCGAGCAGTTGCGCACGGACGCTGACTTGGCCCAGCAACTGGCCGATGCGGAGTTCGATCGCCAAATGTTGCGATCGCTGCACCAAAAAACAAGCACCACATCGAGCTTGCCTGCCGATTTCGCGTCTCGCGTGGTCGCCGCAGCTCAGCAACGTGCCCTCGATGACAATCTGTCGTCCAATCATCCCCTGCGAAAATTACCGGCCTCAGCCCCGGTCGAAACGGTGGCTCCTCCATCGAGTCGGCACACTCGCAGAACTTGGGTGGCAGCCATCGCTGGTCTGGCCGCGGCGGGATTGTTTGTCGTGACTCTGCAGAACCGTGGGAATGATCCGAGTCCGAACAACCCGCTGATCGACCCCTCCGCCGCGATTGCTCAAGCCGATCCGACAAATTTGGAACCCGATCCGATTGCTGGATTGGATTCCCTGGGTGCACCCAACATCGAAACCATCGCGTCGAGCGACCTGCCAAACGTTGATCGTGAAGGCTTGTCACCCGCTGCGATTCCCTCAGTCGACCCAACCGCCGCTGGGATGGATGGTTCCAACGAACCCAGTGGACGACCTCAACCCGAACGGAGTTCCATCGCGTCAGCGACCGACCAACTCAACACGGCTCCCGTGGATATGTCGGCAACCGTCGCTGCTGGAAACAGCAACGAGGTTCAATCGTTGTCCGGTGCGGTGTTGATCTATGACGTTCAACTGAAACCAGAAGCGCGTGACCCCGGTGTTCGCAACCATTTCGCGATGGACAGTGACCCCGTTCGCAAAGCGATGACGACGGCCGGTTTGGCCGCGTCGAGCAAACAATTGGTCAACAAACGTTTGATCGAAGCGACCCGTGAATCGGTCACGCTGGACGACGACACCCGGTATCAAATTCTATTGCTGCGAGGTCCCGCGAAACAGTTGGACCGGTTGTTCCTTGAATTGCTTGCGGATGAAGACTCGATTGAGTCTGTCGGCATGTCGATGGCGATGGGCAATGCTGTCTCCGGGATCGCATGGCAACAAGAAGAAAACGTGGTGCCTTCGAACGCGGTCGCCTATGACCTGAATACGGACGACAGACGTTCGTTGCAACGACTTGGCATGGCCCTCAGCAATCGAGACTTCATGCCTGTCCAAGCCGAATCGTTCACCAAACGAATCGATTTTGCCTTGGGCTCCCCGGAAGCTGCCAGCACCGGCAACGATTTCATCACCGAAGTCCTGGTCATCGTTCGCTGATCAGCGAACTCACACCAACTCGTTGATGACATGTCCATGAACGTCGGTCAGCCGGCGATCAATTCCATCGTGGCGGAACGTCAGCCGTTTGTGATCGATCCCCAGTTGGTGCAGGATCGTGGCATGAATGTCATAGACTTGCGTGGGGTTCAAACGGTCCAGGGGCTTGTATCCCCACTGGTCTGATTCGCCGTGTGTGACGCCGCCGCGGACACCACCCCCGCACATCCAATTGGTGAACACGTACGGGTTGTGATCCCGTCCCTTGCTGCCCTGCGTGCTGGGCATGCGACCAAACTCGGTGGTCCACAAGACGATTGTGTCTTCCAGCATCCCGGTTCGCTTCAAGTCTTTCAGCAACGCTGCGGTTCCCACTGCCATTCCACTTGCCAGTGGTCGGTGATCGCGTTCAATATCCTCGTGCGAATCCCAATTGCGTCGAGGGAAACCATTGTCGTTTCCAGACCAGATCTGTACGAACCGAACTCCGCGTTCGAGCAACCGACGGGCGATCAAACACTTGCGGCCAAAATACTCCGCCTCTTCGGCTGGATTGATCCGGTCGGGATAGGTGGCCCCCATCCGATCCAGTCCGTACATCTTCATCGTCTCCGCGCTTTCGCCCGAGATGTCCAAGGCTTCGGGTGCGCTCAACTGCATCGCCGCCGCCAATTCGTAAGATCGTATCCGAGCCTCCAGTCGTGAGTCGCCAGGATGCTGCTCCAAATGCCGACGGTTCATGCGTTGGAGGACTGCCAAGCCATCCCGGTCCCCGGCAGCGGTCACAAATTTGGCATGGGCAGTCAGGTCCTCGATCGGGTTCTCGCGCTGTGGAAAGATGGTTGTCCCCTGCGCACTGGCGGGCAGGAATGCGGAACCCCAGTTCTTGGGTCCATTGCTGGCAAAGCCGCGATGATCGGGTAACACGACAAACGTCGGCAGGTTCTCGTTGATCGAGCCCAGGCCATAGCTGACCCATGCTCCCATCCCAGGGAATCCAGGGCGTTGGAACCCGGTCGCTTGCAGGTAAGTGGCCTGCGAATGAACGCCTGTCTTGCCAACCATGTTGTGAACGAACGCGATGTCGTCCACGCAATCGCCCAACGGTGCCACGACCTCGCTGAGTTGCTTGCCCGTCTGGCCATACGGCGCAAACTTGAAAGGCGATTTCATCCACGGCCCCAAGCCATTTTGAAACGCTTCGACCGGTTCGCCGAAGTCCGATGGCTGGCCGTGAAGTTTTTCCAACAACGGCTTGTGATCCCACAGGTCGATTTGGCTGGCTCCGCCGGCCATGAACAACTGCACCACGCGTTTCGCTTTGGGAGGATGATGCAGCACTTCGACAGCGCGTCCGCTGGCCGATTGAGCTTCGCTTTGTAGCATGGCCGCCATTGCCAACGCACCAAAGTTGGTGCCTGCCTGACGGAGGAATTCTCGTCGACTTTGCATTGGAACGTTCAATCCACAAACACGAATTCGGTCAGGTTGAATAAGATCCGGCATAGATTCTCCAGACCATGGACATCAGCGTAGGCGACCAATTCATCACGTTCGGCCGGTGTCGAAACTCGTTGGCAAAGCAATCGCATCGCACGTTCGACTTGATCGGGCAGATTGTCGCTCTCCGATTCAAGTCGCTTTGCAAACGCTTCGGCCATCACCAAATTGAACTTGTTGTTCATCAACGAAAGCGCTTGCAACGAGGTCAGCGTTTCATTGCGACGGGGGGTGCTCTGCGATGAGTCGGCACAATCGAGCGTCGTCAGAAAGGGATTCGGTTGCGACCGAGCGATGAACCGATAGATGCTGCGGCGGTGTGATCGTTTGTCAGTCGGATCAAATCGGTGATACTCAAAGTGAGGTGAATGCTCCGTCTTTGCCAAGGCAAACAGATAGAAGCCCGGGCCACCCATCGTTGTGTCCAGCGATCCACTGACCGAGAGAATGGAATCGCGAAGCTCTTCCGCCGAAAGCCGACGTCGATTGGATCGCCACAAAAATTGATTGCTGCCGTCGATCGCGGAATTGGCCGGATTGTCTGCCGCGGTCTGTTGATACGTGTTGCTGGTGACGATCATCCGGTGCAAGGTCTTCATCGATTGACCCCCGTCGCGAAACTCGACCGCCAACCAATCGAGCAGTTCGGAATGGGTCGGTTCAGCACCCATGCGACCAAAGTCATTGGGTGTGGCAACGATTCCCTGACCAAAGTGGTACTGCCAAACGCGGTTCACAATCGAACGCCAAACCAAGGGATGTTCGCGATCGGTCAACCAAGTGGCCAACTTCGCTCGACGCTCCGCTTCATTGAGGCTCGCATCAAATTGCCACTGAGAGTCGCTGGACAAAGGCATCACACCGGGCACCGCAGGGTCACCCGGCAGCGAAACCTCCCCGCGATGGAGCACAAACACCTCTCTTGGCTTGCCCTCGGTCGGCTTGAAATTTCCTTGGCTTGAAAAATGGGTCGCCGCCGCATACACGGTTTGCTGCGGTGGCAGCGATGACAACTGAGACTCTGCCTCGGCAATCTTCTGCTTCGCATCGCTGCGTCGCGCGACAAGTTCGGGAGTGGTCACCGCGGCAAGGATTGCATCCCGCTTCTGGGTTGCTTCCGCGATCCGGCGGGTTGCCTCCGGGTCTCCGATGCGCGGCCATTTGTCGTCCGTCAAATTCTGACGACGCCAACGCACGGGGGCTTCGATCGAATCAAGTGAATCGACCGTTGCGCCAATCGCGACATTCCGGTCACCGGAAAAGACTCGCAGTTCCGCGAGTGCAAAGTTGAAATCGGATTTGCGTTCGGCGAGCCGAGTCGCCGTGACCCGAACGCGACGAACCGGTTGGTTCTCGACCGCAAACTCAACTGGCACCAATCCTGGATTGGGAAAGTCAACTTCGCGAGCATCGTGGATGATGGTCCGCTTGCCAGCGTCATCAAACAACTCAACTTTGAATCGCTTTGGAAATCCGAAACCTGCGCCGATCCTGTTGAAGTCGTCTTCGCAAGCATGCAGCACGATTCGCGATACATGCACTTCCGACTTCAGTTTCACTTCCACCCATTTTCCAGAGTTCTCCGTGGCAGCGATCTCGCTGTGGTAACCATGCTCCGTCACCTTGATCGGCTTCAAGCTTTTGTTCAGCGTGTTGATCTGTGCCGTCAGTTCGGCCAACTCGGTGCCCCCTGCCGCTGCAACCTTGTCTTCAACACTCTTCTGCTGAGCCCTGGCCTTGGACAGCTGATCTCGCCATGGCTCGCGTCGTTGAGCGACGTTCGGATCCGCATCAAACAGTCGATCGGCACGACCGACTGCGGCGAAGACCGCTTGCATGCCGTAGTATTGCTGCTGCGTGATCGGATCAAATTTGTGATTGTGGCACCGCGCACACTGGACCGTCATGCTGCAGAACGCATTGAACGCCCCCGAGACCATGTCGTCACGATCAAGGTTGCGGGCCACTTTGCCATCCAGCTTGGATTCCGGCACTTCCACATGACCGATGAAGTCCCAGGGACCGGCGGCGATAAAACCTAATCCCAGCGTGCCATCAGCGGTTCCTGGAAACAACACATCCCCCGCGATCTGCTCCTGGACAAATCTCGCGTACGGTTTGTCTTCATTGAAAGATCGAATCACATAGTCGCGATAGGGCCATGCATTGGGACGCAGTTTGTCCTTGTCGTAGCCATTGGAATCGGCGTATTTGGCGACGTCCAACCAATGCCGCGCCCATCGCTCCCCGTAGTGTTCTGATTCCAGCAACCGATCCACCAGTTTTTCATAAGCCTGCTCGTCCGAATCGGGATCGCTCACGTAGCGAGCGACTTCCGCTGGCGTGGGAGGCAACCCGATCAGATCGTAAGTCAGGCGTCGGATCAATGTCCTGCGATCCGCACGTGGCGAATAGGTGAGTCCCTTGTTCTTCAGAGTCCGAAGTACAAATTGGTCGATTGGCGATCGTGCCCAGGGATCATCCAACTGAGGAACCGAGGGCCGTGAGATCGGCTGAAACGACCACCAATCGAAGTTGTCGACCAAGGCTTCTTCCACCACGAATCCATCGGGCCAAGTCGCACCTTGGTCGATCCATTTCGCAATCGCATCGATCTCCGCTGCGGTCAATGGATCCGCATCCTTGGGCATCTCCGCCTTGCCCGATTCCGGTGAAATTAAATCCAGCAAATGACTCGCCGCGGAATCACCTGGTTCGACAAATCCGTCGGCAAAAAACGCCGCGGAGTCTTGCACCGAGAACCCTCCTTTGGCCGCCTCGCCCGCATGACAAGACAGGCACCGCCGAGCCAGCAGCGGAGCGATTTGCTGTTCAAACGGATCGCCAGCCTCCGCTTTACCAAGCGAGAGGCCGCTTGCGACCCAAATCAACAACAGCATCCACCAAATCGCCTGTCGGTTTGCTTCTGGCAACAACAATCTTTCGGCTCTCGTTTGGGGAAAGGGAAGGCTGATCTTCTTTCAGAACCCAGTGTTCCCGGCTGGGTCTGTTTCAGAACCCAGTGTTCCCGGCTGGGTCTGTTTTGCTGGACAACGACTTGCAGCCTGTTGATTTAAGCAGGTACGCAGAAATGATTGGGTCGAATCCTGTGAGCCGTTTGGCGTTCACCCCGGTTGAGTGCGGGAACCGTGGCGAACGCCAAGCGGCTCACATACCCGATGACATCTGCGTTCCGGTTTAGTCAGTCGGAACGCGATAGCGTCCGGTTCGTCTGAGGTGACCGTGGGCGAACACCCATCGGCTGATCGCTAAATCTGCGAAACGTATCAATCAACAGGCTGCTAGGAAATTTCGTTTTGGTAGATCGTGGAAGGAGTGATCCCGGCCTCGGCCAGGAGCGAGCCGATCCGCTCCGTTTCAGATGGCTTGAGTTTCATCAGCGGGGGTCGCACATGGGCGGCATCGAGTCGTCCCAGCAACACGAGCGCCTCCTTCATGCGGTTGTGCATGTCGAGCAAAGGATCCGAGTAAAAGGCACGGACGGTTGGGTAAATCCGATCGTTGATGGAGCGGGCTGCTTGCAGGTCGTTCCTCTGCACGGCTTGGAACAGGGCGACTTGCAGATTGGCGATGACGCTGCCGGCGCCCGACAGCAATCCGTCACAACCCAGCACCAGGGAACTGAGCAACCACATGCTGTGCGTGGAAAGCACCTTCACCGGACGGTCCAAGGCGTGCAATTCGCGAATGTGACGCTCGTGCAGAGCGGGATCGTTGCACCAATCCTTGATCGCCCGGATCGAAGGGAATTCGCTGCAGAGCTGGAGCAGGTTGTCCAGCGGATAGCCAAGCCCTCCCGAAATGGGGTACTGAAACAAAATCAAGGGCAGCTCGGTCGACTCGGCGATCGCATTCAAGTGGGCTCGGGCACATTCCGGTTTCTGCTGGCCGCCCAAGGTCAGCACCTCGGAGGGAAACACCAGCAGTGCTGCCGCTCCGGCGGCGGAGGCCATCTTGGCCAGGGAAGCCGCTTCACGGGTGTTGCCGGTATGAATGCCGGCGACCAACGGCAGCTTTCCAGCAAGTTCATCGTGCGCGATCTCAATGCCGCGTTGCTGCTCAGCGAAGCTCAGAGCGTGAACCTCGGCAGCGTGTCCGTTGACCGTGATGGCGGTGATTCCCTCGACGCCGGCCAGATCGCTCAGGTGACGGCGATAGGCAGGTTCGTCGATTTCCAGATCGGAATCGAACGGCATCAAACAAGCAGGAATGACGCCTGTGGGATCAAATTGCATCGAAGTTGCTCTTGAGGGCCTACTGTTTTGTCTCGCCGAAATCTGCCGTCTCCTGTCAGACAGGGTTCAGATCGCGTGCCACCGGCTGATCGAACATCCAGTCCATCCGGGTTCGTCGCGGGTCGATTGTCACAACGTTCGCGGTGCTCTATCAGGACGCGAACAATTCGCGGATCGGTTGGCCCTGATCGGTCAATGGAACCGGTCGGTCACCGGCGTAGAGATTCTTGCTGTAATCAATTCCAACGGCAGCACAAATCGTGGCGAAGAAGTCGGGAACGCCGACCGGTTGGGAGACAATCTTCTTGGCAAGATGATCGGTTTCACCATAAGCACCACAGTGAGCCAACCCACCGCCCGCAAGCACACAACTGAAGGCGGAACCTTGGTGACCGCGACCTCCACCACTGTCAAACTCCGGTGGACGACCGAATTCGGACGTGATCACAATCAACGTCTTGTCGAGCAACTTCTTGGCTTCGAGGTCCATGATCAAAGTTGAAACAGCGGTGTCCAGCTCCTGGATCAGCTTGTGTTGATTGACGATTCCACTGTTGTGGACATCCCAACCCGCTCCATTCAAAAAATTCAGGTTGTGGCTGACTTCGATGAACCGCACACCACTCTCAACCAGCCGACGACTCAACAAACAGCGTTGACCGAACTCACCCCCATAGCGGTTCCGCAGGTCATCCGGCTCGCCATCAAGCTGAAAGACGCGTGTGAAGTCTGGACCACTCAACTTCATGCTCTGTTCAATCGCCGACTCATAGTCCAAGAACTTCGAGATTTTGCTGTCCCCTCGACTGTTTTTCAGCGTGGCAAGGAACTGCTCGCGGCGTGTTTGACGGTCATTGGAAATGCCATCGGGACGTGACAAGCCAGCGGGGGCACGTCCGGTTTCAGTGAGGTACAGGTAACCATGTTTCGAGCCCAGAAAACCAGGACCACGAGTCACATTGGGATAGCCGATCAGCACGTAGGGAGGTGCGTCTTCGTTGACGGGACCCCGCTCATGCGCCACCAAGGATCCCAGCGAAGGATAGGTGACCGTGCCACTGATCGCGCGACCGGTGTGCATCCGGTTCGTTGCGGCGGCGTGCTCATCAATGACATCGTGATTCACGGTCCGAACCGCTGTGACGCGGTCCATCACTTTGGCCGTTTGTGAGAGGTGCTCACAAACCTGAACCCCTTCGACGGCAGTGTCGATCAGATCGTAGTAGCCTCCGGGTCTTTTCGCTTTGGGGTCTCCCTTGGCCTTGGGATCGAACGTATCAATCTGGCCCATTCCGCCCCCGAGCCAGATCGAAATCACATGCTCGGCTTTCCCTTGCAATCGTTCCGCCGAACCATGCGCGGTCGCGATTCGAGGCAGACTGACGGCGCCGGCGGCAGCGACACTGCTGGCAAGAAACTGTCGTCGCGTGGAATTACTCATGTTTCATCCTGGGGAAGGATTGGTGGGGAGTTGTTTTCTACTTGAGTGACCCGACACGTTACGTTCTGTCGATTGAGTGTTGACATGAATATCATAACCCGACGCGTGAGCGAGGGACCCCATCGAATTCCTCGCTCACGCGCCGGGTCACTCAATCAACAGGCCGATGCGGGTTGCGTTCTGTCGTCAGGGGATCCAGACAAACTGACGATCGTTCACCAGACTCCAAACGATGTCTTCATAAACCTCCCGCCACTCTGGCCGGAGTTTTGGATCCGGGGCGGGACCACGAATGACCCGACGTTGCCATTCCTTTTGAATTTCATTCGCTTCGGGAACCAAGTGATTCGTCCAGGTGGAGACTGGCAACGGGCTGTCCACAGGCGGAGGCTGCACTTGATCAGCTGGCATTTCGCGTTCCTTGAATCGAGACGCTAACACCGGCAAGAGATCCGACTTTTCTTGTGAACTCGGATAGCGAGCGAAGAATCGAAGGAACAACGAATCCAATAACGCTTCGGGCGATTTCGCGTCCATTGCCAACCGCGCCAATTCACTCTGATGGGCCGCTCGTGTCAGAGTCATCGACAACGTGCCGTTGGCGAGGATACCAGGTTGCAGCAAATTGGGATCGGACTCACGATCGGCAATCGGTTGCTGTCTCGTACCGGTCCATCCAAACGCTTCCAGAACATCGGCGATCGGCTGAGCACGTGGCAACGCGAGACTGGGTCGGTCGCGTTCGTTATTCAGTCCGGCAAACATCCAGGCACGACGAGGAAATCCAAGTGTCAATCTGGTCGTCATGGGCTCCGCCCCGTCATGTGTGAATGTCAACTCTCCGGTATCGATTTCACTGCCGGTTGCGGTGAACAATGAGTCAACGACCTGTTCCGCCGTCAATCGTCTTGGATCGGGAGCGTTGAAGAATCGTTGCTCCGCCGAGGCCAATTGGTTCTGACCAATGGCTTCCCGCTGATAGGTCTGGGAGGTCATGATCAACTGCAAGACATGCCGCACATCATAGTGGTTGGCAACCAACTCATCGGCCAACCAAGCCAGCAGTTCCGGATGGCTGGGCGTTTTGCCTTCCCAATCATTGACAGGCTGGACGATGCCAGCCCCCATCAGGCGATTCCAAAGATGGTTGACGACCACTTGAGGAAAACGGTGATTCTGCGGGGAAGTCACCAACGCCGCCAAACGTTCGCGTGAGTCTTTTGGGTCGCGAACGAGGGCGTCGATATGTGGACCATCTTCCACCCCGGTGAACGAGGCGAAGGGCCATTTCGGTTGAACCTGTTGACCTGGTTTCAAAGTCACCTGAATCAATGACTCACGGCCAATGCCTTCAAAGAATGCATCGGGAACACGGCTCGTTTTCGGCGGTGTGAGCTGTTTGCGATTCAACATCGCGGCCAGTGAATACAAGTCTTCCTGCGAGGTGCTGTGATACGGTGAGTCATGACAGCGAGCGCATTGCAGTTCAATGCCGAGGAATGCCGACGCCACAACGTGACCTTTCGCGGCCATCGGTGAATCGTTCTCACCCGCCAATCCAAAGCCCGCACTTCCTCCCTCGCGTGAGCTTCCTCGCATCAGGATCAACTCCGTCACCATTTGATCCAGCGGTTTGCCATCTCGCAGTGACTCATACAAGAACCAACGAAACGGTCCGGTTGAGTTGAGTGACTGATTCAGCAGGGTGGGGTTCTCAGCCAACAAATCCAGCCACAAACTCACCCAATTGTCGGCGTAACGCTCGTCGTGCAAGAGTTGATCAATCAAGTCCGCTCGCTTCTCAGGATCATCGCAGTCCAGAAATTCGCGAGCCTCCGCTTCGGTCGGTACGGTTCCGACCGTGTCGAGATAGACACGTCGCAGGAACGCTGCGTCGTCACCGACGGGAGCATCCGCGATCGCTTCGGAAGGGATCGGAGGATGAGGCCAAACGGCTCCGCCTTCGATCCAGTTCTCCAACGTCGCAATCTCCTCGTCAGACAAACCCGTTTCGGTTGGTGGCATGTCACCGGAGTGAATTCGCACCATCATCTCACTGGCGTCCGGATCACCCGGAACCACCGCAGCCATTTCCGAATCACCCATCGAGAGTGCATGCTCGCGAGAATTCAAACGCAAACCGCCCTGTGCCTTCTCACCATGACAACGAAAACACTGCTCAGAAAGGATCGGCAGAACATGACGATGAAAGTGCTCCGTTGTGTCCTCATCGATCTCGGCCGCTTGGTCGAGTGCGCGAGCGATTTTGTCAGCGATGAATTGATCGACGGGGTGCCCATCGGAACTCTCACCGGGAGACAGTTTTTCTTGGACAGCCTTCTTAGCGATTTGGTGCCGTTGTTCCCAAAACGCATTTTGTGACTTGGCAGCTTCGCGACGCGTGGCATCTTCGAAAGCGACCAGCGCAGCTTCGAACCGACGAAGTTCCGGTTCAACCGCCGCGTCGGTTAACTCCAAAGGTGATGAAGCATCTGGCTTGAGCACATACAGCGGTCCTTCACCGGATGGCTGCATCGCCACGCAAACCTCACCCGATTCCGTTCGATCGCCATTGCCACCAACCAGCAGTTCCAGGACGACTCGCACACGTTTTGTGTCGCTGGAAGAATCCGCTTTGACTTCAAATTCCGTGAACGCTTCCTGTTGCGGGAACGGCAGCAGTCGAGCGTGGGGGACCAGCGGATCCGGGACCGGCACGATCGGTTCCAAATTCCCACCGCGACTGCGAACGGTTTTGGTGCGAGCGACCAATGCGCCATCGATCCACAATCGACCGAGTGAACGGTCACGCATCAGAATTCGGTGTTTGCCCGCGGGAAGTTCAACGTCTCCTGCGATGCGAAGCAACATCGGTGCGTTCCAACTCGAACGAATCCCCCAGTCATCGTATCGGACCGGAATTCGCGAAAGTAAGAACGAATCGCCCCACCAGCGAGTCGTCTCTGTTGGCCACGATTCACTCTCGTGCAACCAACGATTTCCCGCCGGCATGTGTTCACTGATCTGGAACAAGACCTGGCCTTCCGGGATCTCTCCGAGATCGGGCATCGCTTCGGGGGCCAGCCTCACCACACGTTCTTTTCCCACGCGGTTGAAGCGGGCGGCCAATGTTTTGTCATCCAAAACGGTGCGGTGGATCGCGACCGCGTCCAACATGCCCGAGAAGCGTTCGCCGATACGCACTTCGTCATCATCCACCACGGGCGTTTCGTGGGTCGGTCCGCCCATGTCCCAGGTGCCATCGGTCGGCTGCCCATTGACCCAACCGCGGATCGTTTCTGGTTTTCCAAATTCATAGGTGACGGCGATGTGGTGCCATCCCGTGGAAACCGGGAAACCGGCTTTGGAGGTCCAGCGATGCCAGTGCTGACCATTGCCCGTGAGCTTGGTCGCAAACAGAAAGTTGACACGCGCCTCCCCCTCCTTGCCCATGATTCGAAACGCCCAGTTCTGATTATCGCGGGCAAATTTCGGCGAACCTGTGCGGCCTTTTCCCATGACGTATTGCGGCTGGCCGTCGCGAATGTCGCTCGGGTTGACCCAGGCTTCCAGCGTGATTGCGTCACCGTTCTGGAAATCGAAATCGCTTTTGGGCCCGGGATCGGAAACCGACAGATACGCTCCGGCATCGAGTTTGACAGCCGTGTTGTTGGCTGCCATCTCAGGGAATTCAGGCGGACGAGGGCCAGCCTGATCACGCATGATGTTCCCGTGCAGGGTCAACGGAGCTGTCGCTTCGGTTCCGAAATCCCAGCGTGTGACCGCACGCGTTCCAAGGTCCGTCTGGGCCTGCGATGGGCTCGCCACGATCAAAGCGAACACGACAAAAAATATTGGCGTGGCAAATTTCATGTGGATGCAATCTCCGTGTAGGCCCGGCCTTCGTTTTGATCAATCCGTTCGGGGCGTCCCTTGTGCATGTAAACCAGCTTCTTGTGGTCCACGCCCATCAGGTGCAGGATGGTGGAATGAATGTCATGAACATGCAGGCGATCTTCGACTGCATGCAGTCCCAAGGAGTCCGTCGTTCCGTAGGCTTGCCCACCGTTGACTCCACCACCGGCCATCCACATCGTGAATCCAGTTGGATTGTGATCACGACCGTCACCTTTTTCGCTCATGGGAGTCCGACCAAATTCGCCTCCCCAAACGACCAGCGTTTGGTCCAACAAACCGCGTTGCTTGAGATCTCGCAGCAATCCTGCGACGGGCAAATCCATGCCACCACACATCCTGGTGTGGTTCCCTTCCATGTCCGAGTGAGCATCCCATTTGCTGCCCGCTCCGTGATAGCACTGCACGAATCGAACACCTCGTTCAACGAGTCGACGTGCCATCAACAGATTGCGTCCATAGGCTTCTGTTTTTTTATCATCCATGCCGTACATTTTTTGTGTCTCGGCAGTCTCTTGTGACAAGTCCACGGCCTCCGGAGCATGCGCCTGCATTTTGAATGCGAGTTCGAAACTGCGGATACGGGCGTCGAGATCCGTGTTGTCCTGCCGCGATTCGGCGTGCCGTCGATTCAGTTGCGAAAGGAAATCGAGTTCCTTTCGCTGCTGAGCCGGCATGACATGCTGTGGTGGAACCAGATTTGAGAAGGCAGGCCCTTCTCGCTGCATCGTGGTTCCTTGATAGACCGCCGGCATGAATCCAGCACCCCAGTTTCGGGCACCATTGATCACACGACCTTTGCCTTCTTGCATCACAACAAAGGCAGGCAGGTTTTCGTTTTCCGTGCCAAGACCGTAGGTCACCCAGCTGCCCAGCGATGGTCGACCGGCGAACTGAGTCCCCGTGTTCATCTGACAGATGCCGCCGGAGTGGTTGATCCCATTGGTCCAACACGAGCGAATCACAGCAAGTTCGTCGGCCATCTTCGCGGTGTGAGGCAGCCAATCGGAGATCCACAGCCCACCTTCCCCGTGCTGTTTCCACTTGCGCTGCGTCGGCATGATCGGAGAGTCGAATTCGCCCATCGCGGTGATCACGCGGCCAAAGCTTTCTGGAATCGGCTTCCCGGCCAACTTGTCGAGATCCGGTTTGGGATCAAAGGTGTCCAGATGGCTGGGGCCACCATCCATGAACAGGAAGATCACGCTCTTCGCCTTGCCGGGGTGATGCGTCAACTTGGAAGCCAGCGGTGATTCCACCGTCGGCGTTGCCGCCTTTGCCTCGTCAGCTTGTAACAAACCAGCCAAAGCCAAGGCCCCGAAACCCCCTCCGCCCTGCAAGAGCATTTCTCGACGAGAGACAAGATCGCGGCTCTCTGGATCAATCGACATAAATCACCTCATTGGAGCAAAGGAGTGCGTGCATCAGTGCAATGCGGGCTTGCATCGCAGGAGAAGCCGAGGCCATTTCTCGATCGGTCACCAAGGCATGGTGCTGTTGCCCTGATTGATCCTGACCCAATTTTTCGACGTCTGTGAACTCGATATCAAACAACAGCTGCGACGAATTCCGCTGTTCGCCGAACAAGTCGTCTTGGCTGAGTACTCGCTGATGCAAACGAACATTTTGAATCAACCCATCCCAAAGGTGATGGGTTGAACGACCACCAATCTCAATCGCTCGATTGGCTTGCACCTTCCAACGAGCTTTGTGAGCGACATGGGCTACTTCGGGTTTGGCATCTGGTTTCGACAGGTCCTTCAGATAGAACGTGATGCCTTCTTTCGAAGGGTCGTCCAGATCAATTGACACTGCGATGTAGTACGGTCGATTCAATTCCAGCCGCAGATTGGACGCGATCACTTCGTATTCTGGTTTGCTGTCCTGGTCAGTGCGTGAACCGACCAATTGCAAAATCAAATTGCGAGGTTGATACCCACTCTTGGTGGAGGTCACCCCGAGCGACCAACCGCGTTGGGAGTTGTTGCCTGACCAGCCCGTGATGATCGTTCGAACCGAAGCGTCCGGGTACAGCGAGTCCAACATCACGGTGGCCTCGATGGTCAAGTCACCCGTGGTGTCCGGATCGAGCAACTCTTCAATCGGCGACACCTGAATGGACACCGGTTTCTTCGGATTGAGCTGGATCGCGGACTCACCGCTCGGCATCGACGCAAGCAAACTCGGTGGTTCAGAGATCTTCACATTGGCTTCGTAAGACTCCACAAACGCGGAGGCCAATGCCAATTCTTCCGGACTCGGTTTTCGGAAGTAGAGACGCTGATAGACTTCCTCCACCAGCGAATCGAGACTCATCGAACCTGCATTCTTCAGAAGGTTCTTGGAACGATCGTGCATCCACGGGTTGTTCATCATCAGCAAGGATTGGGGCGACGTGGTCGTTCGATGTCGCTTGCCTCGACTCTCAACCCGGTCCGGAAAATCAAACACGGCCAACAGTGGGTCCAAGGCGTTGCGTTTGACATTCTTGTAGATCGCTCGTTTCCCCGGCCCCATTTCACCGCTCGCCGTCATCAGACAATCGTGAATTTCCTCCCCGAAGAGTCGCCGTGGATTTTGCCGCCAAAGAAGGACGTTCTGTGGGTCAAGCGTCGCCAGTTGATCGTCCATCGGCCGCTCGGAGGATTGACGGTAGGTCGCTGACGTCAGGATCAATCGATGCAGTTTTTTCAAGCTCCAACCGTCATCCATGAAGCGACGGGCCAACCAATCGAGCAGTTCCGGGTGCGAGGGAGGCGTTCCGAGATGTCCAAAGTCACTGGTGTTTTCTACCAGGCCGCGGCCGAAGTGTTGTTGCCAAACGCGATTGACCATCACGCGGGCCGTCACAGGATTGTCTTCGCAAGCGATCCAGTTGGCCAAGGCAGTTCGTCGCCCGGTTGATTGCAGTGCTTCATGAGGAGGTTGAATCTGTGGCGGTTCGTCTTCCAGAACGATTGGGAAGGCAGGCTCAATGGGACTGTCATCATTCAAATCAGGAATGAATGTTGGGGGTGCCTCCGGCCCGACATCGCTGGCGACGAACTTCATGGTCGGAAGCGGTTCCGGCTTCAAGTGATCGAATTCGGCCAGCTCTTTCAGTCGCTTTTGACGTTCAACTTCCTGCTCCCCATCCAACCATTCGGGCAGCTTTTCAGGGTTCAAAACCAATTGACGCATCATCAACGACACAATCTGGTACTCGTAAGGAGTGATTTCGTGACGTCGACTGGCCGCGAGAGCTTGGAGTTCCTTCGTGAACATCTTGAACCCCTGCCCTCCCGCTTTTTGGAGCAGCACGAGCCTTTCGATTTCGTACAGGCGTTGGCGAATGTCCGCGGTCGCTTCTTCCCAAACCTTTTGTTGTTCAAAGTGTTTGGCGCGAGTTTCAACATCACCAATTGGCTGATCTTCGCGAGGAAGCAGTGGTGTAAAGAACGATCGAAGAGCGTAGTAGTCTCGCTGCAACAATGGATCAAACTTGTGATCGTGGCAGCGGGCGCATTTAAGACCTTGTGCAAGGAACACATCGGCGGTCGTTTCGGTGACGTCATTGAGGATTTGCGCCCATTGCCCCTCGACATCCCGTTGGTTGTATTCGTAAATCCAGTGTCGCAAGAACATCGTGCCGATCAGGGCATCTTTGTTCCCCGGATCAACTTCATCCCCCGCAAGTTGCTCCATCACAAACCGATCATACGACTTGTCTTCGTTGAACGAACGAATCACATAGTCGCGATAATGGTGGGCCTCTGGACGAGAGTGATCCGCGTTGTATCCGTCCGAATCGGCGTACCGAACAAGATCCAACCAGTACCTCGCCTGATTCTCTCCGTAGGCAGAACCTTCCAACAATTGATCGACAAGCGTGTCGTACCAACCTTCCTCACTCTGTATCAACCAGGCTGTTTCATCATCAGGAGGCAATCCTGTGAGTGAAAAGTGAACACGCCGGGCAAGCTTTTGGGGTTCGGCTTCCGAAGCAGGTTGGACGTTGTCTTGAGATAAACGTCGAAAGACAAAGTGATCGATTTCGTTGCGGCACCAACCCTTGTCGTCCACTTCGGGAACGGACGGATCCCCCACGGGTTGAAAGCACCACCAGTCGCGATCGTGCTCGTCGATCTTTGAGATTTTCTTCAGCTGCAGACCGTTCGGCCAGTCAGCCCCAGCGGCCACCCAGGCGGCAATGCCCTCCACCATCGAATCTTCAAGCGGACCGCTGGGAGGCATTTCGAACGATTCGTAACGCAGTGCCTCGAGCAGCAAGCTTTCCTCAGGATTCCCGGGAACGATTGCCGGCCCGGTGTCGCCTCCGCGCAGCAGACCTTCCAGGGTGGTCAGGTTCAGGCCACCCTCTTGTTTGTTGTCATCATGACATTTGATGCAATTGGACAGCAGCATCGGCCGAACGTGTTGTTCGAACTGATCCCGTGTTGCGATCGACGGTTCCCCGGCAGCGACTGGAAGTTCCCACGCCAGGAACATCACTGCGACAAGAACGGCTGACCATTCCAATCCAGCGAGCAGACGCATCAAGTTGCTGGTCGATCGAAGATGACGTTGTCCGGAAAATTGCATTTTCATTCTTCCTCTGGCAGGCCAGCGATGAAGACAGGGTCGACAAAGTGACTGTCGTCGAGCGCGTCCTGAATAAAGAGTCCTTCGATTGTCTCACCGCTTGCATATCCCAAGTCAGAGAGATCAATCCCAACGGCCAGACCACGAAACTTATTGCTTTGTTGTCGCGGTGTCATCTTAAGCGAATTGAGTTCCGCAAGTGACTTCGCAGGTTCCGCAAAAAAGTGGACATGGAAATCTGTCAACACTTTTGCTTCAGGCGATTCCATCGTCAGGTCATACTTTCGAATCGTGTAGGACTTCAGTCCTTCGCGAAACTTCAGCGGGCTGATGTGAAATGCATCGCCATCAAGCGGGTTGCCGAACGTTTGCAAATCGAACACCAGCACATCCGCTCCGGGACCATTCACGACCGGTTGGTCAAAACGAATTGCCATCCCGGGCGTTCCGGAATCACCTTCGAGAACGGGATCGGTTGTCAGTGGATCGACACTCCCATCGGGATTGATCACTCCCGTGACGAGGCTTTCGTCCAACAACGCTTCCACTCGGGACGATGGGTACGTCGGCTCACCACACAAAAACGGTCGAGGCTCGGTCGCTTGGAACCAAGTCAGTCGCGCAGGAATCAATGAGTCCACCGGAAACCGATTGACTTTGCCGCCACGTTGGACGGTCACGCTGGTCAAGTGTTCGGCTCCTCCGTCCACAGCGAAGGTTGTCTCATACGAAACGACGCGGTCAGGCAATTGGCTGCGGTAGGAAGTCGCCCGGAAGGGGACCTGCTCGGTCGCAACAAGACCTGCGGACACGTATTTTTTGGCTTCTCCGCCCGCCAATCGTTCCAACAATTCAATGGCATTGGGAGAGCCTGAATCGGAAGCGTCGACCACTCGCTCAACGTCGTAGATATCAGCAGCGCCTTCGATCACTTGCACTTCCGTCTCACTCATTTCGTCGACGTTCACCGAAAATCGAGTCCCTCGATCCACCACACGGGTGACTGGCGTGTTGACGTGAAAACCCTCTGCCCCTTCGGGCACATGAACCGAACAGCGACCAACACTCAGATCCAAGCTCTCATCGGACGAAACATGAAAGACCGCTGGTCCTTCTAAAATTGCCGAGGCACCGGTCGGAAACAAAACTTCAATCAAACCGCTCATCAGGACGTATTCTCGATACGGTGGGAGCACGGCATTGACCGGCGGTGACAGCTCACCAAAGAACTTCGCATGCGAACTGCTGGCGAGCCGAGCGTGACGCACGCCCACCGTTGTGACAGGGGGATACTTCCCTTGAACAGTCACGGGAGCTTGACCCTTTGGCTGGAAGACAAACAACGAGCCAACAACAAGGATCAACGCAGCCACCACCACAGCAAAGTGGGAGGCAACCGGACGACTCCTTGGTGACGTTTTGCCGGCTGGTTCCACGTCGGTTTGACGAGCTCCCACCTGCGACATCACCTGAGCGACAAACTCATCCTGGCTTTCCGGCAATTGAGCCAGCGTCTCTCGGACAAACGCATCCCGTTGCGGCGGCGAGTCCGCCACCACCAGGCCAAGCAATCGATGTGTTTGCAACAAGTCGGCAGCACGCTGCACAAACCGTTCGTCACTGGCGAGCAATTCATGCAGCTCTTTCAGCCCACGTTCGTCCAACTCACCTTCGAGGTAGTCGGTCCACAAATCAGCAAAACGTTCCTGGTCGTTCACGACGAACCTCCTTCGCTCGCGAGCCTTGCATCCATGCACTCTTGCAACTTTCCCCGGATCTTCCAGAGTTGTTTCTTGACCGCAGGCACGGACCGTCCGCTGCGATCGGCCATTTCCTGAAGCGGGATTTCTTCGTCGTAACGCCACTTTAAAAAGCGACCAAGGTGTTCACCCAACGATTCCACGCACCGCTCCAAGTGTTCGATTTTTGTCGACCAGATCTCGGGGGACTGTTGGCAACGGCGATCCAGTTCTCGCTGCAGCAACTCCGGGCCGTAGCGAGCATGATAATCCGCGATTCGTCGCAATCGCGTCTTCTCTGTCATCAGCTGGTAGCGTGCAATGGTGAACAACCATGCCCCGAAATCAGTCCCCAACTCGAACTCTTCCAAGCGCGAAAACGCGGCCACAAAGCTGCGTTGGGCGATTTCATCCACGTCGATCCCCAGCGGCACGTGCGCCGCGAGCCAAGCCCGCAACGGCTGCTCATAGCGGCGCAGAACGACCTCGAATTCAGCTGTCTCGCCACGTAAAATACGTCGCAAAGCATCTGTCACTCGCCGATCGTCGGGGAAAGAGTTCATGGTCATCTCATGAAGAACATGGCAGCAGATTGGACCAGGTTACCTGCAATCACCATGTTTTCATAAAAATGCCCGCTCTCGCTGAGTTTTCTGTGCTCCCACACCACAGAATTCACTCGGCAACGTTTTGGCGGTCTCGATGCAACAACAACCTCTCCTGAAACACAGTTTGGGGAGAGCGACGCCGTTCAGGCGGACGCGAGCAGAGACATCGATGCACATTGCCGCTCCCCCGGAAAGCTCGCTGAACGCTCGCTTTCCGACCCCTCCCAACTTCGTCGGGCGGGGTTCTCAACGTGTTACTGGCACGGCACTTCAAAACTGCACGACGGGCCTACTTGCTTACCAAGTTGTCTCAGTTGCCGAGCTGATCTGCCAAGGCATTGGCTTGGTAGATCGAACGCAGGGCTTCCGGAATGGCCACGCCCGACACACTCACCGCTCGACTCTGTACATCGGTGTAAAGATAGTCACTGGTCAGACTTTGAATGTTGCCATCGAAAATCAGTCCCACCAACGCCCCGTCGCGATCCACCACGGGTGAGCCACTGTTGCCACCAATGATGTCGGCGGTGCAGACAAAGTTGAGCTGGGTGTCCAAATCAATGTTGTCTTTGGCAGTCATCCAGGATTTGGGAAGGTCAAAGTCTTCTTGTCCTTCGTGCTCCTTCGCATGCGTGAAAGCACCTGCAAAGTTCGTCGTGGGATGGACCGTCTCACCTCGTTCTTCGTACCCGGACACAACCCCGAACGCCAAACGCAATGTGAAGGTCGCATCGGGATACCCACCCGTTCCTTCGATCGCCGTCGTCGCTTGGGTGATCTCCGCATAAGCTTGCTTTTCGCGTTCGCCGAGTTGTTCGCTGATCTCATTGATCCGGCGATACTCGGGTGCGATCACTCGGGCCAACCGGATCATCGGATCCTCCGAAGCCAGGACCGCATCCAACCCACCGTCAAGCAATGCTTTTCGCGTCTCCACGTCTTTGATCTTCGTCTCGCTCACCAGTTCGCTGGCGATCTGTTTGGGCGAACGACCGGCCAAGACTTCTCGCACAACCGCATCGTTCATGCCGCGGCTTTCCAGCAGCAAGGCAATCTCATCGGCCAATTTCACCATTTCCAAATCATCGTAGATCGGTGCTGGCGAAAGGATCTGAGCCATCAATGATTCTCGCCCCGAATCGGTGTAACCCGGCAGTCGTTCTTCGTTGGGTTTGCGGTCTTCTTCAGACAGAATCAGAATGCGAAGAGCGAGTTGAAAAAGCTCACTGCGAAGCGAAACCGAGCGGTCAAGCAACTCAGCCTTCTCCGATTGCACTTCCGCGATTTCTTTCCAAGCGTCGGCCAGCCCGGAGTGTTCCGGCGAGTTTGCCAGTTCCGTCAGCAGCCGATCCTGGCGGCCTCGTTTGGACACAAACGTTTGCGGGTCTTGCAGTCCCGCCAACATGCCTGAGTAAGCCTTGCGAGCGTTTTGGATCCCGAACAACTCATCGCGTCCGCGACGGGCGGCTTCTTTGCTTTCCAATCGGTACTGCTGAAGCAGCACCTCTTTGCGACGCAGTAAGTCCAACACGTGTGGCAAGCGTTCGTCACGCAGGTACTCGAGAGCCTCGACGGTGAAGATCCGCTGCGTTCGCCCGGGGTGCCCACTGACGAAAACGAGGTCGCCGGCTTGGGCAGGTTGTTCATTCCACTGCAGGAAGTGTTCGAGCTTGGCTGGTTCCCCATCCTCGTAGACTCGCATCAGCGTCGCGTCGAGGTTGTAACGCGGGTACTCGAAGTTATCTGCATCCCCACCGAAGAATGCCGCCGCGGTTTCAGGAGCCCACACCAATCGAACGTCCGTGTACTTCTTGTAGCGATAAAGGTGGTACTTCGCTCCGCCGAACAGTGTCACCACATCACTTCGCAAACCGGTTTCATCGAGCGATTCTTTTTCGATCGTCGCGATCACAGCCCGCCGTTGTTTGGCAGCTTCTTCGGCGTCTGCCGCCTCGGTGATCTGCTGGTTGACTCGCTCGGTCACGTCCTCGATCGAGATCAGTTGATTGAGTTCCAAATCAGGTGCCTTGAGTTCCTCGGCAAAACTCTTTGCAAGGAACCCATCGTCGATCAGGTTTCGCTCTTTGGAACTGAGCTTCGCCAGCGTGTCACTGGCGACGTGATGGTTGGTCAGCACCAAACCATTGGAGGACACGAACGATCCAGAACCGCCTGAGTTGAATCGCACCGACGACAGCTGCAGGTGTTTCAGCCATTCATCAGAGGGTTCGAACTGATGCCGGTCTCGCAGCAATTCGCGAGGAACATCGTTGAACAAATACATGCCTTCATCAGCATGTGAATCGCTGGACATTCCAGCTAACGCGAAAACCATGCAACTTCCCGACAAGAACCAACGGCGCACGTGTGCAAACATGATGGAGAAACCAAAAACACAAGGGGATAGAATCCTGAGTCTCTAGTTCAGCCGTTGGGACGGTCGCATGCAACCGGTCGATGCCGATCGAGTGCTGCGTCAGAACTCAGTTTCCGGGTAGCGGAACTCGTCAAGAGTTTCGATTTGCACCCTGAATTGCCGAAAGTCTTGATGAGTTCCGCTACGGCCAAAACCATCATTCGTCGCTTTGACGCAGCATCACGCCGCGTCGGTCAGATCGCTGTGACAGAGGCTGCGATAGAATGAATTGCTAGCAAGCAATTGATGATGCGTTCCGACATCGGCGACTTGGCCCATGTCCAGCACCGCAACCCGGTCAGCCATCGCAAGCGTGCTGGCCCGGTGAGTGATCATGATTCCCGTCCGGTTTTCCAGGAACGTTTCCAGGGCGCGGTGAATGAGTTGTTCACTCTCGATATCAATTTGGCTGGTCGCTTCGTCCAAAATCAAAATGTCCGGATCCCGCAGGAAGGCTCGAGCCAGTGCGATCCGCTGCATTTGGCCACCGGACAGTCGCACGCCGCCAGATCCGAGCGAGGTTTGATAGCCGTCGGGTGTTTTCCGGCGAATGAAGTCATCGGCAAAGGCCAGTTTGGCGGCCCGAACCACATCGTGAGCGTCCGCGCTGGGACTGCCATAGCGAATGTTGTTTTCGATCGTGTCGTCAAACAACACCGTTCGTTGATTGACCAACGCAATGCGTCGTCGCAGATCGCGGGTGGCCAAGCGGTTGATCGCAACATCGTCGAAACAGACTTCGCCTTCGTGCGGATCATCAAAACGACAAAGCAAATTGATCAACGTGCTTTTCCCGCAACCGTTGGGTCCAATCAACGCGATCGTTTCGCCATGTGGGATCGTCAGGTTGATGCCACGCAAGACCATCGGTCCCGAGGGGTATTGGAAGTGCACGCCTTTGAATTGGATCGTGTTGTGCGGTCGATCCAAGTGAACCGGGCTGGTGGGCTCGGTGACACGAATGGGTTCGTCGATGATCTCATAAACGCGATTCGAGGCGGCGATGCCACGCTGCAGCGAGGTCCAAACATCCGACAATTTACGGGCTGGATCCGAAGCACCGATCAGCATGGCAAAGAACAACAGCACCTGACCGACATCCAGCGGTTGAACGCTCATGCGAATGCCCAGCAAGTGGGTTTGTTGGTTGATGACCAAGTACCCGCCGGCCAAAATCGCCAGTCCGACCATCGTCAAACCTAGCAATTCGCTGCTGCTGCGAGCGAGTGTGTTGTACAACGCCACCTTCATCGAGCGGCGAAAGTAGGCCTGCACCCGAGTACGAAAGCGGGCTCGTTCGTAGGCTTGTGTGTTGAATGATTTGACGACGTGAATGCCACCAAAGGCATCGTTGAGCATCCCATAAAGGCTGCTCATCTCTTCCATCGCTCGGCGGCTGGCGCGGCGAATCGCGCGGCTGAGATGTTGCATCACAAACGCCATCAACGGCGAAACAATCATCACCAACAACAACAAACGCCAACAAACCGTGGCGGCTCCGAACAAACAAACCGCCATCTTCAGCGGTTCCCGGATCAGCCGTCCCAGCAAGGTGCTGACCCCCACGGCAATGTGAGCGACGTCGTTGGTCAAACGACTGGTCAGGTTGGCTGAGCCGTTTTGTCCAAAGTGATCGAGGTCCAGGTGCAAGGATTTGCGGAAGTACTTTTCTCGCAGTTCCATCACCGTGCCTTCAGCGACGTACTGAACGAGCATCAGGTTGATCGTCAACGCGACCAATTTGATGGCCGTTCCGCCAACCAACATCGCGACGATGAAAACCAGTGTCGGGAACGCTCCTCGAGGAGCAGCTTGGTCAACCCAAGGCTGAATCCACAACAACCAATCCGCTGTTTTTGCAGACGCCGTCTGTGACAACTCAGCCGAAGAAATTTCGAATGTGGTGGTGTTGATTTGTTGTTGCAACGAAGCCTTGGCGTCGGCACCGGTTGCCGTTTTTTCCTGTTGCTGCAGCTCGGCCAGCTCGGTCTCCAACTGTGCAATTTGCACGCGTTGTTCTTCCGCTCTGACTCGCGAATTGGCCAGTCGTTCCTCGACGTACGAGGGTAAATCGTCGCCTTTGAAAACGACTTCCACCATCGGGTACAGCGTGCCGATATTCGCGCCCCACAAAGCTGCAATCACCAACGACGACAACAAAATCCCCAACAAGGACATGCGACGTCGCAGCGACAACTGCAGAACTCGGCGAAAACTCTTCATGGAAGTAAATCAAGCGAGCGGGGAATGGGTTCGGCTGTGCACATGACTACCAAGGCCACATGGCAACGGAGGGCACTGGCGACCACCCGCACTGCCAATGAAGAGCATCAGCAACGATGAGCACGTGGCCACCAAAAATCGCTTGTACCAAGTCGCTCGTTTTTCTCGCCAGGGTGATTCGCATCTTGTGACCGAGAGTTCGACTTTGGTAGCGGAATCGTTTGAATCCACGTGTTTTCGCAAAGGGGGATGCTGACCTCTCGCATTCCGAACGCACGCGGAACGCCCTGTTCCCGCCCATCGGTTCCTCCCCTCGATCGCCATCCATGTTGAACACCCCGATTCGCCGAGTTTTCGGCAGGAATCTTCCTGCCACGAATCCATCCACGTTGGGCCGACACGTGGTGCCCGGGCCGTGCGGACGGACAGCGCTGCTGTTTCTCGGATTGGTTGTGATCACGGCGTCTTCGGCGTGGGCCCAGTTGCCCCCGCCGGTTCAATTGCCACTTCAAAGCGGTGAAATCATCGTGTCTTCCAGCACTTACGTCGATGGAGTCCCCTCCAGCGGCCCCGGAATCCCCTCCGCCGGGATGGAGGACTACTGGTCGGGATCGCTCGAAATGGGTGCACCGGCACAGGTTCCTCATGTGATCATTCAGGCCCCCGGTCAGCAAAATGTCCCTCGGCATCACGGTTCGGCTGGGAATCACCACCCGCACGCGGCTGCCGGACATTCTGTAGGGGGGAGTCCTCACCAGCAAAACGCGGGACCGCTGCACCCGCATTGGCAGCATGCTCATCAAAAAGCCGCCGCGGCCGTCGCTCCATTGACCCATCCCCCCGGCGTTGAAAATGACCCGGGCGCGAAAGGTCCTGGCCGCTTGGGTCTGGGCGAACACTGGGTCAAAAACCCGCAGGCTCGCCCGGCGATCCCCGCTGCGACGGTTCAGCCACGCTGGAAAACACCCTATTCGTATGGTTATTTCGGTGCAGAAGGCAAACGGCACTGGTCCCGACAACACGGATACAACGATCGATCTTTGCAGTGGTCGCTGCGATAACGCGCTGCAAAATCAACGACCGAGATCTACAATGAGTGGCTCGACGATGGCTGGTCCTGATCCAGGACCCTTCGCATCGTGTCGACGTCCACCAAAAATACCCACTCGATCGACCACCATGACATCTGATCCATCGCCGTCGCGCCCGCCCGCTTCCTCCGCTGGCGGTCCTCCTCCAGGAGTTGGCCGACCCGGACACGCTCCCCTGCCCGAGCCCAGCGTGATTCCAGAAGAAGGTTGGCACTGCGGTCACTACTTCTATCGTTTTCGCCGCGAAATGTTTGACGGTGCGATCGCACCCAATCATCGCGAGCAGTTCCTGGCGGCGCTCCACCCCACCGGCGATGCGGTCCCGGAACGTTTGGCGACGTACTGGATCAGCGGTCACGATTGTGATTTCGGCGTCATGGTGATGGATCCCGATCCAGCCAAAGTGGATGGCATTCATCAATCGATCATGGCACCGGGCATTGGCCGCTTGATTGAGCCGGCTTGGTCATTCGTCTCGGTCAGCGAAGTGAGCGAATACGTTCCTTCGATCGAAGAGTATCGTCGACGATTGATCAAAGAAGGCAACGCACCGGACTCACCGGAGTTGGCCGCGAAAGTGGCTGCGTACGAGCGACGTTTGCCGATGATGAACCGCAATCGTCTGCAGCCTGAGATCCCAGATTGGCCATCAGCTTGTTTCTATCCGATGAACAAGAGCCGAGTCCCGGGTGCCAACTGGTTCATGGAACCGTTCAGTGTTCGCAACCAAATGATGGCCGAACACGCCCAAAGCGGAATGGCTTTCGCGGGCAAGGTCAGCCAATTGATCTCAGTCGGCGTGGGACTGGATGACTGGGAATGGATGGTGACCTTGTGGGGTCGCAACCCTCAGTATCTCAAAGACATCGTCTACAAGATGCGATTCGACCAAGCGAGCGCCAAGTACGCCGAGTTCGGTCCGTTCTACGTCGGCTACAAAGCCGATGCGAACGCGATTCTGAATCACTGCCGTTTGGTCTGATCCAGAGTACCTGGCAGCGTTGTCGACCAACAATTCTTAACGGAAGTGCGAGAGCACTTCTGTGGTTGGGATCACGTTGATTTCACAGGACCAATGTTTTGGTCCAGATACGAGCGTGTGTGATCGAGCACGGATTCGTAGCTGAGCGGTTCGACGTCTTCGCCAATCAACTCCACTTCGATCGGTCCTGAGTATCCCAGTTCCAAGACTCGGTGAACCAATGACTGAATCGGCACGCAGCCTTCGCCCAGCAAGCAACGATTCATCTCGCCGAGTGGACTGTGGCGACCGTCGCCCAATTGCATCAAATGCATGAACGGAACGACGTGAGGCAACATGTCCAGCACCCGGTCATCCATCCCAACGTGGTAGGTGTCCAGCACGATTCCCAGATTGGAACTGTCGACGATATCGAGAATCTCGAGGGTCGATTCCAAGTCGTTGACGAACGACCATTCCACACCGCAACCGGCGTGGATGGGTTCCAGTGAAAGCTTCACGCCAAATTCCTCGGCGATGATGGCCAGGTGAGACAACGCGTCACAGAGCGTTCGCCGGGCGTGTTTGCGAATGTGGTTGTTTCGACCACCCGCCAAAACGATCAACGTTTCGGCTCGCAGTTCCGCTGCGTCGCGGACCGCACCCATCGCGTCGCGAACCGCATCATCGAATCCGCGGCCGTCGCTGCCGGTGAACCCACCGACCCAACTGAGCGAGGTGACTTGCAAATTGGTTTCGGCCAATAGCTCCACCGCTCGATCGATTCCCAGGTCATCGAGCTTCGGTCGAAACAAGCCAATGCCTTCGAAACCTCGGTCGGAATACGCTTGAGCATCTTGCTCGAATTCCCATCGAAGAGTCGACAATTGGTTGATCGCCAAGGTGTTCATAGACGGTGGGAAAAGAGGAGGATCGAACTCGCCCGGCTTGAGTTCCCAAGCGGGCGTGGGCATCGGAGTATGCCGACGCGTGGTCGCAGTGTAAAGATTCGTTTTGGTCTCTGCAGGCTTCCCCCAACAATTGAGTGGCTCGCTATGGTATTGCTTGCAAATGAACGGATTTGCTTGCAAATGGACTTTCCGTTCGAGCGTTTGTTTTGATTTCGCGTGTCCGCTTCCCCACCTCCTTGCCACTTCGATTGGTTTCCTCATGGTTGCTTTTTGTCGTTACGTTGATTCTTCCGGTGCCACACGTTTGGCGATTCGAAAGGAACCCGAAACCCAATTGGCTCCTCGCCCCAAAGTTTGCCCCGTTGGCGATTTGCTGGGTGCGGAAATCGAACAAAAATGGCTGCAAGGAAACACACTCTTTTCGCTTGCCCAAGCGGACTTCGATCAGCTGCCCACCCCCGATGAATCTCAATGGATCGACGCCCCGGAGCAAATGCTGCCGCCAGTCCCCTGCCCAGAAAAGATTCTGTGCATCGGTTTGAACTACCTCGATCACGCGATTGAAACGGGAGCTGAGAAGCCATCGTTGCCGGTCGTGTTCAGCAAATTCAATTCCGCGCTGGTTGGGCATGGCCAAGACATTATGCTGCCCAAGATCAGTGACAAAGTCGACTACGAAGCCGAATTGGTGGTGGTCATCGGCAAAACCGCCCGCCACGTGGATGCCAGCGAGGCGATGGACGTGGTCTTCGGGTACGCGGTCGGCCACGACGTGTCTTCGCGAGATTGGCAAAAGGGCCGTCCCGGCGGCCAATGGCTGGTGGGCAAATCCTTCGACACGTTCGCCCCTCTGGGCCCTGCCGTGGTCACCGCCAATGAAATCTCGGACCCAGGGAATCTCCCGATTCGCTTGCATCTCAACGGCGAAACTCTGCAAGAAAGCAAAACGGATCAGCTGATCTTCGACATCCCGGCGCTGATCGCTCACCTGTCGAAGTTCATGACTTTGAAACCCGGCGACCTGATCTTCACAGGCACCCCTTCGGGAGTCGGTGACGCCCGAACACCACCTCGCTACTTGGCACCGGGGGATCGCTGCGTCGTGGAAATCGATGGCATCGGCCGCTTGGAAAACACCTGCCAAGCCGAAGCTTGACGTCGAAGGGACGCGGGAATTTTCATCACCCTCCCTCTGGGAGATCGATGAGAAATGCTCGGTAACATGAGACTTATCAGTTGAACCACTTTTCTCGTTCCCAGGCTCTGCCTGGGAACGCAATGCACTGCCGGCTCCGCCTGCTGAGACAGAATCGGGAGGCGGAGCCTCCAAGACAGTGTGTTCCCAGTCAGAGCCTGGGAACAAGGAATCTTGAAGCCGAACCACTTCGTCAATCCGGATCAAACCGCCTCGCCGCCGCTGCAGCCGAACGGCGGACCTTGCCAAGCATGTCACTGCCGGAGGTGCGTCGCAAAGCCTCCTTCATTCGGTCTACGGCGGCTCAGCACTCTCGACTGAGTCGCTGATGAAATCGACGTTTCCCGGGAGGGGTCGTGCATGAATGCAGCACCGTGCCGGCCCACCCCGGTAAGAACCACCCAAAAGGACTGCAAAAACACCCGAAAACCCTTCTACTGGCGGGTTCGAAGCATTTTTCTCTCCCAATGCGGTTGCAACAACCGTCAGAACAAGCATAATTATTGCAACTGATTCGCAATATCAGCATCGACGACGCAGCAAGCGACGAGCTTCTCGCTCTCTAGCCAGCCACGCTCGATCCGTCCCGCTTTGGGGACGTTTCCCGTTCTGTGACTTCTTGGCTGGAGAAAACCATGCCCCTTTCTGCGCGCTTCTGCGCCCTTGCTTTCGTTCCGACTTCCGTCGTTGCCGCCAAATTCTCGCCGGCAACCTCCAACCGATCGAACCCACTTCGTCGCGACCGACGAGCCTTCACGTTGGTCGAACTGTTGGTGGTGATCGCCATCATCGGTGTGCTGGTCGGATTGTTGTTGCCCGCCGTCCAATCCGCCCGTGCCGCCGCTCGCCGAATGAGCTGCAGCAACAACCTCAAGCAGATTGGGCTGGCTCTTCACAACTACCACGGCACCTTCCAAAAGTTCCCCGAAGGTTCACGGCTGAGCAATTTCTTGGGCCCTTTGACGGCTGCCCTGCCGTTTTTGGAAGAGGCCAACACCTACCAACAGTTTGATTTCAGTCGCTCCTACTCTGATCCCATCAACCAAGAAGTCGCAGCACAAACGATCGCAACCTATCTGTGCCCGTCGATGGTTCTGCCTCGAAGTGTTCCAGACGCCGATCTGAACGAGACCGGTGGACCATCGAGCTACCTCGCGTGCGAAGGCACCGCCGCTTACATGCCCAAAGCCGATGGGATGTTTGGTTTGAACTGGACCGCCTACGGATACGACAATCCTGCCACCGGTTTTCGAGACTTGATTGATGGCAGCAGCAACACCATCGCCTATGGCGAAACGACCTATGACATGGCGGACTACCTGTGGACCAGTCCCGCCAGTGTTGCAGGAACGGTGAAATGGGGAACCGCTCGTTGGGTGCTTGGCTACCCGAAGGTTTCACTGGGCACCAGCCAGAAGGAACTCAACGTTCACAACGCGGCGAACAATGGCGGATTCCAAAGCATGCACGAAGGCGGTGTGTACTTTCTGTTTGGTGATGGCAGTGTTCGCTTCACGTCCGAGTCTCTTGATCGCGAATTGCTGAACGCGTTGGCCACCCGCAACGGTCATGAAGTGGTCGAGGAAGCTCCGTGATCATGCGACGTGCAGATGTTTCCATGTCAGTTCGAACAATCACAAATCGGCTGAAACCACTTTGGGCGTTCAGCGTTGCATGGATCGTGATTCTGTCCGCTGGTTGTTCTCAGGCACCTGAATCAGAACACGTGGCCATCTCAGGCGAAGTCACACTCGGTGGCAAACCGCTGCCCAGTGCGATGATCCGGTTCACGCCCGTCAAAACCGAACCGGGGCTTCACGACAGCGTTACCATGATTTCAGAGGGACGCTTCGCTTTTGATTCGACCAACGGTCCCTCGCCGGGTGAATATCACGTGATTGTCACTCCCTTGGAACCTGAAATGAATGAAGCGGTGGCTGCCATGCAGAACGGTGATCGAGATCCACTGAACTCTCGAACCATTCCGGCTCGCTATCGAAGCACCGGTCAACTGAAAGCAACGATTGACGCAGCCAACGTCCAACCGTTGACGTTCGAATTGACCAAGCGTTGAGAACGTGGACAACGATGCATGCCGATATCGGCCGCGTCATCCCAGCCAACTGTCCAGTCGCCCCACCGAGCGACTCTTTCCCAAACAAATCAAATCCCTCCGTAACAATCAATCATCATGAAAATTTCTAAAAGACGACAACTGCTCGCATTGGCCTTGGTTCTTGGCGGGACCTCGTCAGCCTCGGCTCACTTCCCTTGGCTCGCCTCTGATTCCAAGGGGCACGCGGTCATGTGGTTTGGTGAATCGACTGACGATCGCACTTATCCCATGCCCGAAGCGGTCCAGCAAATTCAGTTGCACAGCACCAACGCATCGGCTGCTGGCAAAACGATTGAGATGAAACCAGTCGAGACCGACGACTTGGTCGGCATCCAAAGTCCGCAACCGATTCCGACAGGCGACGAGATCGCCGGTTCGGTCACCTACGGTCTGTACCACGGGATGAAGCTGACCTACCACGTCGAGCACCTGCCACAGGAAGACGCGAAGGCTTGGCCCACCGATCCTCGCCCCGGGGCTGCTTTGCAAACCGTGATCACAGCGGCAAAAAATGGCGACATCGAAGTTCAGTTGCTGCGTGATGGCCAACCCTTGCCCGCGACAGAAGTCAAGCTGTTCTGCGAAGACGGCCACGAAGCCGGAACCGAAACAACCAACAGCAACGGCCGCGTGTCGTTCTCATCCGAGATCATCGAGCCCGGACTCAACTCGGTCATGGCGGGCATCACGGACAAGGACGCCAAGGGGGAATTGGCCGGCGAGGAATACTCCAGCACCGCCGACTACCTGACCGCCTCCTTCCGCATTTCATCGGACACGGCTCAGCCCAAAAAGCAACCGGAGTCGCCCCAGGTGATCGCCGGCAGCAACGTGTCGATCGAACCCTCGGGCCTCGCTGATCTGCCCGAGGAGCTGACCAGTTTCGGGGCCGCGTTCTTGAATGGAACCCTTTACGCCTACGGCGGGCACACCGGCAGCGCTCATTCGTATTCGACCGAAGAACAATCCAATCGCCTGTGGGCTCTGGACACAACTGACCCGAAAGCGAAATGGGAAACGATTGCGACTGGTCCTCGCCTGCAAGGTTTGGCTTTGGTCGCTCATGGTGACCGACTGGTTCGAATCGGCGGCTTCACCGCCGTCAACGACATTGGCGAAGAACACGACCTGCGATCGCAATCCGCGGTGGCCAGCTTTGATCCCAAGACGAAATCCTGGGCCGATCTTCCCGCTCTGCCCGAAGGTCGATCCTCGTTGGACGCGGCGGTTCTCGGGGACACCGTTTACGTCTTCGGCGGTTGGAGCCTGAATGGCGAGAGCGAAGACAGCACCTGGCATCCAACGGCTTGGTCGCTGGATCTGGCCCACCCCGATTCGGGATGGCAACCCGTCGCAACGCCACCCTTCCAACGACGAGCGATCAGCGTCGCTGCTCACGACGGCAAACTGTTCGTCGTCGGTGGCATGCGATCCGAAGGCGGCCCGACCACCCGGGTCGATGTCTACGACCCGTCGGCCAAAACTTGGTCGCTGGCACCATCGCTGCCCGGATCCGGAATGGCCGGTTTTGGTTCTTCCGCTTTCGCGGCCGGCGGTCGTCTGTACGTCACCACCCTGGATGGTTTTGTCCACCGCTTGGCTGCCGAGGGACAAGCCTGGGAAACGGTCGCCCAAGTCGAACCGGCCCGGTTCTTTCACCGGATGTTGCCGATCGCGGAGGACCGGTTGGTGATGCTGGGTGGAGCCAACATGGAGGAAGGCAAATTCTCCTCCATCGACGCCATCCAAATCGGCGATACGAAGTGACCTGAGCGGCTAACTTCGGCTCATTCACGCTGCCCTTCCAGCCCTCCATCGAGCGAGGTCGTGCCGTTTTGAAGTGCTGTGTTGCCAAGCGTTGATCATCTCCCTCCCCCTGGGAGGGTCGAGCGAAGCGAGGGGAGGGTCGAGCATCGGCACCAGCGCGTAACCCTCCCCGGCCCGAAGCGGGCCGACCCTCCCAGAGGGAGGGTGAAATAAAACAGCCCGACCTCAGAGCTCGGGAGGGCTTTTTCTGCGCCGCCATCACCCGTCGGTTCCACCGGAAGATGCCCCCAAAATCTGTCGCCCCAGCCTTCCGACGCAGCCCGCGAGCGACTACTTGGACGTCGATTCGGCGACCCATCGAGCGTATCCCAGCGACGCTTTCTCAACTGGCAACGCGATGATCTGAGGCTCGTCGTAGGGATGGTTCTGGGCCAACCAAGCGATCACTTGATCGGTTCGTTGGTGGGTGGTTTTGATGACCACGCGGAACTCTTTTTCTGAACACGACCGACCCTCCCAAACGTAGTGGCTGATGATCGGGGAATCGATCTGCACACAGGCTGCCAAACGCTCCTGCAGCAGCCCCTTGGCGATCGCCTCAGCCTGCTCCACTGACTGGACCGTCGACCACAAAACGGTCAGACGAGGGTCATCCAGAGCCTTTGAAACGAACTTTTTTGGATCGTTTTCAGATTCTTTTTTGGTGCTCATGAACCCTCGTTTTCACCCCTAAAACGCCTGTGGATAACCTGTCATTTCACTGTCTGAAGTCTGTCTAAAAATGTCTGACTTCTGACCATCTTCGGCAAGCCGCTGTCCAGGTGTGTTCGAAGTCGGTCCAACTTCAGACAGTTTTAAGACATTCAAAAGACAGGTTATCCACAGCCGTCAAAGTGTCGTTTTCAACGTGTTTTGCCGTCTCAAATGAGTTTCAAACAACGCTTTCAGACATTCCCTGTCCACGCATTACGACGACGACGGTAAATCTATTAGTACTATTTGATAGCAAACCTCCTGGGAAGAATCGCCCCAGCTCACATCCGGTTTCAGGCCGTGTCCGTCTCGAGCTCACCAGCGGAGCTTTCAGGGGATGCCAATCCGAAGCGATCGCGTTACAACTTGGACCGCCCTGAGCAACGTGTTTGCCGCGAAGCATGCGGGGCTCGGCCGGCAGTTGTCGGCGTTCCTGCCCTGTCTCTTTTTTCAATCGCTCCGA
The DNA here is from genome assembly GCF_028768465.1 of Rhodopirellula sp. P2. Classification (GTDB taxonomy): domain Bacteria; phylum Planctomycetota; class Planctomycetia; order Pirellulales; family Pirellulaceae; genus Rhodopirellula. The sequence continues at coordinate 1,009,386 of NZ_CP118225.1, read as the reverse complement.
TGAAGATCACCTGCCAACGAGACATCCTCGCCAACGCTTTCGTCCTCGCAGCATCGATTGCTCCGAGCCGGTCGCCGAAGGAGATTTTGCAGAACGTCAAAGTGACCGCCGCTGGCGACAGAATCACGTTGATGGCGACCGACCAAGAGGTCGGAATTCGGTTGGATGTGACCGAGGGGATCGAGGTCGAAACCGAGGGCACGGCTCTGCTGCCAGTGGCTCGCACCGGACCGATTCTGAGAGAGAGCAACGACGAAACGATCACCATCGAAACCGATGAAGCCGGAATCAAGATTTCGGGCAGCCGCAGCAAGTTCCGCTTGCCCGGAAACAACCCTGATGAATTCCCCAGCGTCCACGAATTCGACGAGTCGAAGTACCACCAAATCAGCACTCGCACTTTTCGCGAAATGCTCCGCCGGACCGTGTTCGCGACCGACTCGGAAAGCAGCCGCTACGCCCTCGGCGGCGTGCTGCTGGAGATGGAAGAAAATTCCGTCATCGCCGTGGGGACCGATGGCCGGCGATTGGCCCGGATGGAAGGCACCGGTGAATCGGTTGGCGGGCACGCCACCAGCGGCATGACCACCATCGTGCCGACACGAGCGATCGGTTTGATCGAACGAGCCCTCAGCGACAAGGACGATTTCGTGGAGGTCGCTTCACGCGGAAACGACCTGCTGATTCGGACCCCTCGAGCGGTCATCAGCAGCCGATTGGTCGAAGGTCGCTATCCGAACTGGCGTCAGGTTTTGCCCCAGCGAGAAAACGCGATTCAGATCGATGTGGTCGTCGGGCCTCTGTTCGCTGCTCTCCGCCAAGCCGCGATTGTGACGGACCTGGACAGCCGGGGGGTCGACTTCACCTTCGCCGATGGCACGCTGAAGTTGGAAGCCAAGACCGCCGACCTGGGTGAATCACAAATCGAGCTGCCGATCGCCTACGACGGCGAGCCGATCACGTTGACGATGGACCATCGCTACCTGGCCGATTTCTGCAAAGTGATGGACAACGAGTCGACCGTGGTGATGGAAATTGAATCGGCGAAGTCCCCCGCCCTGATGCAGACCGACGATGGATACGCTTACGTCATCATGCCGATGGCTCGTGATCGGTGATCGCCATGGGACAGCCGCCCCAGTCATCCGGCGGTGAATCCGGTCGCGGTGCGAGTTCGCCGAAACGACGACCTCCCAAACTGGTCGAAGAGAAACCCAGCGGGCCGCGAAAAATCGGCAGCTTGGTTTCGCAATTGATGAGCCGCCGGGGCTACGCGTCTGTGGGGGCCGAGTCGGCTTTGACGGGAACGATCAAATCCGCCGTCGATGCCTCGATCGCTTCTTCGTTTCGAGTGGGCAAACTGCAACGCGGCGTGCTGATGATCTATGCGGTCGACAGTGTGGTGATGCAGGAGCTGACGTTCCAAAAACGCCGCATTCTGAAAAAGCTGGCCAAGGAACACCCGCAAGCCAAGATTCTGGACCTGCGTTTCAAGGTCCAGGCGGAGTAGTCCGATCGGTCGGACTGGCATCCTTGCGTTTTTGAAATCCGATTGGGTACGTTAGTAAGCACCTCGTCAGCACCAAAGTTGAGGAGCATCACCGTAGCGGAAGTCGTCAAGACTTTCGGGATTTCGTCATGCAAGTCAAAACTCTTGACGAGTTTCGCTACCCTCAAATGAGGCTTTGACAAGCCACTCGCTCGTCCGCCATTTCCACTGGATTCCCCATGCTTTCCGCTCGCGTCATTCCCTGCCTCGATGTCCATGGCGGACGCGTCGTCAAAGGCACCAACTTCGTGAACCTGCGCGACGCTGGCGATCCTGTCGAAGTGGCTCGGCGGTACGAAGCCGAAGGCGCCGATGAACTGGTGTTCTTGGACATCACGGCCAGCCACGAAGAACGAGCGATCCTGTTGGATGTCGTTCGTCGCACGGCGGAACAGGTCTTCATGCCACTGACCGTTGGCGGCGGAGTGCGAACGGTCGAGGACGTGCGAGCGTTGCTGTCAGCCGGTTGCGACAAGGTTTCGATCAATTCGGCGGCCGTGACCAACCCCGATTTCATCCGTCAGGCCGCGGATCGATTCGGGCGTCAGTGCATCGTGGTCAACATCGATCCCAAACGAGTCCAGAAAGACGGCGAGGAGTTTTGGGAGGTGCACATCAATGGCGGCCGAAAACCGACCGGACTGCAAGCGGTCGAGTGGGCCAAACGAGTCGAGGAGCTGGGAGCCGGCGAGATCGTGCTGACCAGCATGGACGCCGACGGAACCTGCGATGGCTATGACATTCCGATCACCCGGGCGGTCAGCGAAGCGGTCCGGATCCCCGTTGTCGCCAGCGGCGGTGCTGGACACCCAGATCACCTCGTCGAAGCCATTCGCGATGGCAAAGCCGACGCGGTTTTGGCGGCCAGCATTTTCCACTTTGGGACCCACCCGATCGGGAAAACCAAGCAGCACATGGCCGAGGCCGGGATCCCCGTTCGGATGCCCGCGGAACCATTTGCCACATGACGGATTGCCAACGGTGCCTTGACCGTCTTGGCGGTGGGAAGGAACATGGCGGTTTCCGTTGGCGGAAGCAGCTTTCGGGCTTCCAACCGTTTTCTTGAACCGAGTCGTTAACCGTGTCTGATGTGGTCCCCGTCCGTAACGCATTGATCAGTGTCAGCGACAAGATGGGGCTGGCAGATTTTGCCGCCGGATTGTCCGCCGCTGGTGTCACGATTTACAGCACCGGGGGAACTCGGGCCCATTTGGAACAATCCGGGATCGAGGTCGAAGACGTTGCCGAGTACACCGGTTTTCCGGAAATGCTCAATGGTCGCGTGAAAACGCTGCACCCGCGAATCTTCGCTGGCATCTTGGCTCGCCGCGATCTCGACGAGCACATGGACACCATCGCCGACCATGACATCGAGCCGTTCGATTTGGTCGTCGTGAACCTGTATCCCTTCGCCGCCACGGTCAGCCGCCCAGGAGCGACCCGCGAAGAGTGCATCGAACAGATTGACATTGGGGGTCCGAGTCTCGTTCGTGCCGCTGCAAAGAACCACGGCGATGTCGCGATCGCGACCAGCCCCGAACAGTACAGCGAGATCCTCGATCAACTGGAAAGCTCGGGCGGAACGACCGAAGAGCTTCGAACTCAGCTCGCCGCCGAAGCGTTTGACCACACCGCTGGTTATGACCGAGCCATTGCCGATTACATGCAAGGCGATGCCGTCGGAGGCGAATTCCCCGCCACCATGCACGTGTCGCTGCGACGCAAAACCCAATTGCGATACGGTGAGAACCCGCACCAACGCGCCGCGTTGTATTCGGATTCGTCGGATCGATCCGCGAATTTGGTCTCGGCTCGCCAGATCAGTGGCAAGGAGTTGTCCTACAACAACCTGCTCGATCTCGATGCCGCACTCGACATCGCTCGCGGTTTTGCTGACCCTGCCGTCTCGGTCATCAAACACAACAACCCCTGTGGTGCGGCGACCGGCGACACTTTGTCCGACGCGGTCGACAAAGCGATGGCCGGTGACCCGTTGTCCGCCTTTGGTTCGGTCATCGGAATGAACCGAACGCTCGACGAAGCCACCGCCGAATTCCTCTGCCAGCCCGGTTTGTTCATCGAAGCCATCGTGGCGCCGGATTACGAGGCCGGCGCGGTTGGGCTGCTGACGACCAAACCACGTTGGAAAGACAACGTTCGGTTGATGCAAGTCGGCCGGTTGGACGAACCCGCTCGCAAGGTCGCACGCCGATTCATCAGCGGCGGCATGTTGGTGCAAGACGCCGACCGGATGGTCAGCTCGCCTTTGCAGTGGAACACCGTCACCGAAACGCCCGTCGATGATGACCTGTGGGACGACATCTCCTTTGGTTGGGAAATGGTTCGTCACGTGAAGAGCAACGCGATCGTGCTAGCCAAAGACACAGCGTTGATCGGCGTGGGAGCCGGTCAAATGAGCCGCGTTGACAGTGTCGAAATCTCGATCAAAAAAGCTGGCGAGCGGTCCGAAGGATCGATTCTCGCGTCCGACGCGTTCTTCCCCTTCCCTGATTCGATCGAAGCGGCCGCCAAAGCCGGCGTGCTGGCAATCATTCAACCCGGTGGCTCACGTCGTGATGACGAAGTGATCGCGGCTTGCGACGAACACGAAATCGCGATGGTCTTCACCGGTCGTCGTCACTTCAAACACTGATCGACCGGTAGCATTGCGATGACGATTCTCGACGACATCCTGGTCAAAACCCGCCAAGTCATCGCGCGTGATCAAGCTTCCGTGCCCGCCGCGGAACTCGTCGCGGCGGCGAAGGATCTTCCTGCGTGTCGCGACTTTCACGGCTCGCTCGCGGCCACCGATCAAGTTCGCTTGATCGCCGAAGTCAAACGAGCCAGTCCATCGGCCGGACTGATCCGCGAAGACTTTGACCCACCAACGATTGCCAAGTCGTACGAAGACGGAGGTGCCGCTTGCATCAGCGTGCTCACCGACGAACCGTTCTTTCAAGGCTCATTGGGCTTTCTTCGGGCCGTTCGCTCGGCGGTTGATTTGCCAATCCTTCGCAAGGATTTCCTCGTCGATCCCTATCAACTGCTGCAGGCCCGCGTCGCCGGTGCCGATGCGGTGTTGTTGATCGCCGAATGTCTCTCGCCTCAGCAATTGATCGAGATGGATGAGCAAGCCGCTGAGTTGGGCCTGCAAACGCTGATCGAACTGTACGAACCCGAGAACCTGGCTCCGGTTCTGGCAACCAAGACCCGATTGGTCGGAATCAACAACCGAGACCTGCGAACTTTCGAAACCGATCTGCAGCACTGCGTCCGCATGGCCGCCGGCATTCCGTCGGATCGATTGGTGGTCGGTGAAAGCGGCATCCGAACCGCGGATGATGTAGCGATGCTGAAAGCAGGTGGCATCAAAGCCATCTTGGTAGGCGAATCGCTGATGCGCCAGCCCGACATCACGATCGCCACCAAGGCGTTGCTCGCCCGCTGAGGAGGTCGTGGATCAAGGCGGGTGGGTCTCGAGGCTCTCTCGGCGCTATTCACGCGCATTCGCCCCGGAGGATGTCGATTTTATTACTGACGCATCTGGCCGTAGCGGAAGTCGCCAAGACTTTCGGCGAATAACGGTGCAGGCCGAAACTCTTGGCGAGTTCCGCTACCTCACTCATTGAATCGACGCCCCGGAGGGGGCCGTCGTGGATGTGCGGTCTGAAGGCACCATCCTTTGCTGCTTCGTCTGGCAGCAGTGGCTATGATGGACCGCAGCCCACCGGTTCCCTCGTGCGGTTGGAACCATAGCCCTCCCTCCCTCCGTCCCTACCTTTTCGCAAGGCGAGTTCATGTCTTCCCGATGTGCTTTTCCAATCCCTCGCTTCCGAGCCGCTTTCTTTGGCCTCGCCACGGTGCTGACGTTGCTCGGTCGGCCCGGTTTGGCGGCTGAGTCGACCGACCCATCCGAGAAACCCAACGTCATCGTGATCTTCACCGATGATCAGGGCTACAACGACTTGGGTTGCTTTGGTTCGCCCAATATTAAAACACCCAACCTGGATCGCTTGGCCAGCGAAGGACGTCGCTACACCAGCTTTTATTCCGCTTGCTCGGTGTGTTCGCCATCTCGAGCCGCTCTCCTGACAGGCTGCTATCCCAAACGAGTTGGATTGCATCAGCATGTCTTGTTCCCGCAAAGCAATTACGGGCTGCATCCCGAGGAAGTCACGATCGCTGACCATTTGAAGTCAGCGGGCTATGCCACCGCTTGCGTTGGCAAGTGGCACCTGGGGCATCACAAGGAAACGCTGCCAACATCCAACGGTTTTGATTCTTACTACGGGATTCCGTATTCCAATGACATGAATCATCCCGACAACAAACGACTCGGGAAGATGTCATCGGATGATCGTTGGACGGACCAGTCCTCCGCGGTCACCTTGTTCAATACGCCGTTGGTAGAAGGCGAAGAAATCATTGAACTGCCCGCCGATCAACGGACCATCACCCGCCGGTACACGGATCGGGCCATTGAGTTTGTGGAAGCCAACCAAGACAAACCGTTCTTCTTGTATCTGCCTCATTCCATGCCGCACATTCCTTTGTATGTGCCGGAGGATGTCTACGATCCCGATCCGCAAAACGCTTACAAATGTGTGATCGAGCATATCGACACGGAAGTGGGACGGCTGATTCAAACAGTCCGTGATCTTGGTTTGTCAGAAAAGACGTTGATTGTTTACACCAGCGACAATGGACCTTGGTTGCAATTCAAAAACCATGGCGGCAGTGCCGGTCCCCTGCGAGCCGGAAAAGGAACCACATTTGAAGGCGGCCAACGAGTGCCCTGCATCATGTGGGCACCAGGACGCATTCCCGCGGGCACGTCCAGCAACGCTTTCGCCACCAACATGGACCTGCTTCCCACCATCGCTTCGATCACGGGCGTCGCACTTGCGAACGATCGAAAGATCGACGGGGTCGATTTGACTTCCACTTTCGCATCGGATGAATCTCTTCGCGATGAATTTGTCTTCTATTCCGCACATGGTGTGCTCGAAGGCATTCGGATGGGCGATTGGAAATATCTGCGACAGGTAGCGCGTCGAGGTCCGAAAGCGAAGGGACCCAAACCCGAACCAAAGGTCTTTCTGTTTGATTTGTCACAGGACATCGGTGAGAAGAATAATCTTGCTGAACAACAACCCGAACGCGTGCAAAAAATGCATGCTCGCATGGAAAAACTGAACGAAGAAATCACAGCGAATGCTCGCCCTGTTTGGCGAAAGAAGGTGAACTCATGATTCGGTTGTTATTCTCGCTATCAGTCTTTGTTGTCTCGCTTTTCTTGATGGGAAAAGCCGCGACAGCGAATGAACAGCCAAACTTGGTCTTCGTCATCGCCGATGATTGCACCTTTCGTGACATCGGTTGCTACGGTGGCCAAGCCCACACGCCTCGGATCGATGCCTTGGCGGAGGAAGGCATGCGGTTCACGCGTTGCTTCCAATCCGTCGCGATGTGTTCGCCCACCCGGCACAGCATCTACTGTGGCCAGTACCCCGTGAAATCCGGTGCCTATCCGAACCACACGTTTGTTCCGGATGGGACCGCGAGCGTGGTTCAGTTCCTGCAACCATTGGGTTACCAGGTCGCACAGAGCGGAAAAAAACACATCGCTCCGCGATCGGTTTTCGACTGGGAACAGTTGCCAGGCAACTCCAACCCTGACTTTGAGGCGGTCGAAGAGTTCGTCAAAGGCTGCTCAGAAACCGAACAACCGTTCTGTTTGTTTCTGTGTTCCAACGAACCTCACACACCTTGGAATAAAGGCGACGCCTCACGGTACGACCCGGCGACCCTCGAGCTGCCTCCTTACATCCTGGACACGCCCGAAACACGCGAGGGAATGTCACGCTACCTGGCCGAGATCACCTACTTCGATTCACAGGTGGGACAAGCAATCGATTTGCTCGACGAATACCAGGTGGCAGACAACACCTTGTTGATCGTGGTCAGCGAACAAGGCAACTCGATGCCCTTCGCCAAGTGGACGTGCTACGACAGCGGTTTGCAATCCGCGTGCATCGTCCGTTGGCCAGGGCATGTCCAAGCCGGATCGACCAACAACGCGATGATCGAATACATCGACTTCTTACCAACCTGGATCGAAGTCGCCGGCGGTGATCTCAATTCGGATGTGGCTGCCAAACTCGACGGCAAAAGTTTGCTGCCTGCATTGGCGGGCAAACAAACTCACAAGGAGTTGGTGTTTGGCGAAATGACAACACGCGGCATCAACAATGGTTCGGATCACTATGGAATTCGAAGCGTCCGATCGGATCGCTACAAGTACATTTGGAACTTCACTCCTGAAGTGGCGTTTCAAAATGCCTGCACGAGTTCGAAAGAATTTGTCAGTTGGGTACGCGAGGCTGAAGCTGGAAACAGCCAAGCGAAGGAACTGGTCGATCGCTACAAGCATCGCCCTGAGATCGAGTTGTATGACCTAGCAAAGGATCCACTTGAAATGCACAACCTCGCCGATGATCCGAAACATCAGGAGACGAAGCGGTCCTTGCGACAGGAACTGGATCAATGGATGCAGCGTTGCGGTGACAACGGTCAAGCGACTGAAATGGACGCACTGAACCATATGAAGCGTGGCCAACCCAAGCGTACGAAAAAGCGGGCATCGGCATGATCAGCGGTCGCAAACTCGCTCTTCTTTCGGCCCTCGGTTTGGTCGGCTTGGTTTCGTACAAGCTGCTCCCCGAAGACGAGCTCGCAGACAGCTATCAGAGTTTGCAACGTCAAAAGGTCGAGACTCAAACCTCGGAACTGAGTCAGAAACAAAACGCAGCCGTTCAGCAATGGAATCAGCAGACCCTCGGTGGCGAAGGGACTCCGCCGCCGGACGATTTGCTGGTCTCGTACGTCGGAGACGGCGACTATTGGTTCATCGGTAAACGCCAAGACGGTGGCGGGATCGAGATCCCTTTTCCACCTGGCAAGATGCCAGAGAAACTCGAACCTGCAACGAGTGAAACCGATCGAGGCAACGAACTAGGCTATCTCGGTCCAGACGCCTGTCAAGATTGTCATCGCGACATCTACGATTCATTCAGCCAGACCGCTCACGCCCACACGAGCGAACCGGTGGCAGCGATCAAGATGCCAGGGCAATATGCCGCGCCCGAAAACCGAATGACCACCAGCGACGAGCACCTGTTCATCGAAATGCTCCACCTGGAAGACCAGTATTACCAGCGGGTTCGGTTCTACGACTGGTACATCGATGTACCGATGCAAGTGAGCTTCGGGTCCGGCAAAATGGCTCGGTCGTTCGCGTATTGGAATCTCGATCGATTGTATCAGCACAATGTCACTCATTTGTCCGAGACAGATCGCTGGATCAACAGCCCCGGGTATGTGGACGGGGACGCGGCCTACGCCCGACCGATCCCGACAAGGTGTCTGGATTGCCACGCAACGTACTTCGAACCGATTGGAGATGATCGGGCAGTTCATGCACTGAAGGACTCTGAGTGGCGTCCTGATGGTGGTGGGAACCGATTCAACCCTCACACCCTGATTTGGGGCGTCACCTGTGAGCGTTGCCACGGGCCCGGAGGTGAACACGTCGATTATCACCAGGCAAACCCCGACTCGTCCCAGCCCCATCAGATCGTTCGTCCTGCCAAGCTTGATCGGGAGCGTCAACTCGACATTTGCGGGCAATGCCACGCTGGTTCAACCGATTTGCGAGGGGAACCGTTTGAGTTTCGACCGGGTGACGAGCTTTCGCCTCATTACATCGATGCACCCGCAGGCATCGATCAGGCCAACAGCGTCCATACCAGCAATCAACTTGCCCGGCTGGAAATGAGCGAGTGTTTCCTGCAATCCGAAATGACTTGTGCGGACTGTCACAATCCACACGAAGTGGTGTCGGAACCAGCTCGCTACTACTCCGATCGGTGTTTGTCGTGTCACGCAGAACAAAGCTGTCACTTCGATCCGCCCGCGGGAATCAAGCTGTCAGACGATTGTGTCGCTTGCCATCTGCCATCGCGTCCAACGGGAGATCTGCGTTTGCAATCGGTCCAAGGTGATATCTTCCCGGTGCTGAAAGATCACTTCATTCGAGTGGATCAACTGGCAACAGAAGAGTTCCTGCAACAGCGCCCAAAAAAATCGACCGCGTCGCCGTGATGGCAACGCGATCGATTTGAGTTGGACAACGAAGTTTGGATCGTTCAGCGGATGATCCGCTGAGTGCGATCTTAGAATTCTTCGTCGATGACTTCTTTGGTAGCACGGGTACCGAGCGATCCCCACAAGCCGTAAGGGCTGGCACTTCCGCCTGGCAACCACGGCCCGCGAGTCTGAACAGGTCCCATGTCTTGATTGCCAGCATTGATGCTGTCGGTGATGAACTTGACAGCCCCATCACCCATCAGGACGTGGCAACCACCTTGGTGACGACTGCCAGCTGAGAAGAACCCTTCCGAGTTGTCGTTGCTGCGTGAGCAGGTGATGCTGTTGGGCGGCAAGATGGTTTGGAAACCACTGTAGTTCATCCGACCATCGGCCCAGCGATTGGCACGAGACTGGACCGTCACGCCTTGCAAGGCGAACTGTGGACGAGCAGGATCGATGTAGGCCGGGTCTTCGCAGTCCGAGGGTGCGGCAGCGGAACCACCACCGAATGAAAGACTGGTGCGAACAACCACTTCTTTCAGTTCACGAGATCCGCTGTCGCTGACAATTTCGCCCATGGCGATGGTGTTGGACAAACCATCCAGAACATCGCGGAAAGCCATTTGTTCGCGGGCCCAGAACAGACCGCGGTTGGCAGCACGCGAGCGTTCCACCAACCAGTTGTAGGATTTTTGGTGGTCAGCATGCGTTGGGCTGTTTTTATTGTTGACAAACCCACCTTCGTTGCGTCCACCGTTGTTCACGGTGTTCGATGAATCACCGAAGCACGCTGCGTAGTTGATGCGTCCGCCACCAGGAGCTCCCTTGGCAGGGTCACTGGGGCACCGATAGGCGGGAACTTCCGTTGCCCAGGGTTTGTAGTTGAACTGCCAAGGGCAAGGGCCGTTGGCGGGCCAGACACCACCGGTGCCAGCCGGTGCACTGCCGTTGACGGTCTCGGTGCTGGGATTTGCAATGGCTTCCCACAAACCTTGTTGTTCCATGAACGGCAAGATTCCCACGGCGTAACTCAAGTACCAGCGATTGCTGTCGTTGGTCGCATTGTTCACCGATCGTGACGTGCCCATCATCGTCATGGGCATTTTGTTGTAAGCAGCATGGTAGTTGTGCATCGACAACCCGATTTGCTTGAAGTTGTTGCTGCAAGACATGCGGCGAGCAGCTTCTCGTGCGGCTTGGACCGCAGGAAGCAACAAACCAACGAGCACACCGATGATGGCGATCACCACCAGCAATTCCACCAGCGTGAATCCGCTGCGGACGCCCTGCGGGCTTCGGTCAGAAGCTTTGGACATAAGACTATTTCCCCTGAAAGAAAACAAAATATCGCATCTCAGAAAAGCAAGAAAAGATGAACCATTCGAGCTCACATGAACTGCTGTGAGACTCTGTTGGTGGACCGTCACCAGGAGATGCATGAAGCTGGTTTCGGACAATTCGTCTCTGCGACGTTAGAACTGTCTGTAAGACGAAACAAGGGTTAAGAATTAACCCTTGAGAGGGTGCTCACCGTTGGCTCTACGGTCCATTGCCGTGAAACAGGTTGGCCCGAAAACGCGTTTAATTCGGCCCAAGGACGGTAAATCACCTTGAGTCAAGGAAGATTCACCGGCATTTCTATCTGGAAAGGAAAGAAATGTTGTCGGGCATTCAGTGAGGAATAGGTGATCCGAAGGGAAAAAATACCACCAAAACAACTCAAAGAACGCCCCCTCCAGGGGACTGGTTCGGGGCTGTCAAGCGGCGAATCGCTTCGAGGGAAGATTGATCCATTGGGTCCACACGCACGGCTTCGCGGTAATGGTGCGACGCTCGGTCGAGTTCACCACGCTGTTCGAAGAGGCTGGCCAACGTGCGATCCACTTCGACCAGATCAGGGTCAAGACGCTTGGCGATCAGCAATTGCTCGATCGCAGCTTCCACCTGGTTGGTCATCAAGTAAGCGCCCGCCAAGTTGTAGTGAGGCACCGGTGAGTCAGGTTCCAGGGCAATTGCCTTTTCGAGCCACTCGATGCTGATCTCAAACTTCCCGGCTTGTCCCGCAGCGGCTCCCGCATTGGCCAACGCATTTGCGTTCAGACTTTGTTCCTGATGCAGGGGGAAATTTGCGAGCACGATTGCCAACAAGGCAACGGTGATCACTGTCCAACGTTGGAACTCTCGGTTGCACACCATCCATCCGAGATTCCAAACACCGATTGCTGCCACCGGCAACAACAGAGGCACCAAGGGAAATCGATATCGGCCGAGAATGAAAAACATCGCGACCGCGCCGATCATGGACAACGCGAGCACAAGCAAGAGACCGATGCTGCGAGGTTTCCACGCGGTGGTGGCAAAGCCGACGATCGCCAGGGGAAACAAAATCCCGAAGTGCCAGACGGCGCCCAACCAACGCAGCGGAGTTGAGACGGCACGATGCAGGGAATAGCTCTCGACGTCAGGGACTTCGTATCGATTGACAACCATCGCGGTTTTCAATGCCATCAACCGGATCCACCGCGTAGGTGAGTGGCGAATGTCTGACCACGCTCGACGGAACCAAAACTTGGAAACTTCCCGTGGCGTTAGCTCGCGACCCGTTGCTTCTTCGGCCAGTTTCTGGGCGTCTGATCGCTCGTATTCGGGGGTTTCATGTCCAGGCACCAGAGCCACGTAAATCCCGTTCGCGTCGGCCGAGTTCCCGATGTAAAAGTTCGGACCCGATTGAAAGGTGGTGGGCGACCATTCACCACCCAACGAGGCGTTGCGTGCCGCGACGGGAAGCAGCACCACTGCCAGTCCGAAGAAGTATGCCAACGTCAGAGGCCAGCGTGGCGGAGTCGGCTGGTCGGGTGGATTGAGTTGGGGTCCGTCCGTGTTTTCGTTGTCCAGCTCAGGCGGTCTTCGCATCGCAATGAACAACCAGATCGGAATCAGAGGGATCCAGAGCAGAGCGTTTTCACGCGTCAGAACCAACAAACCCAGAACGAATCCCAAGCCAACGCTGTGAGTCAGCTGAAACGAACGACTTTGGTGCGGATGCAAACGAGATGCGAGCATCAAAAACAACGCCAGCAAAAAAGTGGCCAGCCCAGCTTTCTGAATCAACAAGCAGTAGTAGATGGCCGGTGGATACATCGCGTAACCGAAAGCGGCCAGCCAGCCGGCGCGGCGGCCAAACCAATTTCGAGTCGCCACGGCAAGCATCGCCACACTGGCGACGTCCAGCAGACACTGCACCATTTGCATCATGGTGACCGATGGGCCAAACAAGACGCTGACAACCGCTAAAAAGTAAGGGTAGAGAGGTGCCTGATAGAACGTTTCTTGGCCAAACCAATCACCCGATGCGATCTCTTGCGACCACTGGAAGTAGCCAAGAGCATCTCCCAGCAGTTCGCCGGATGTCGGAAGCTGCGCTGCCGCCGCAAAGTGCCAAAGTCGCAGAACGAGTCCGACAGCACAGGCTGCCGCTACCAGGATCCACCACACCGCGTCGCTGGAAGAAGAAGTCCACGCCTGGGATTGCGGCGAGGACTCGGGTGAATCCTTGAGGGGCAAGTCAACCGATCCGCTCTTGGACCGTTCGTTTCGTTTGGTTGTTCGAGCGGACCGTTTTGACATGCGATTCCTCCACTGGGAAGGACTATTTTTCGATTGGGTCAGTGGCGTCCATTTCGGCTTCATAAGCTTCCATGTCTGTATCGCTCATCACAGCTTCTTCGACGACGGCGGGTTCGCTGGACGAACATCCGGTCAAGAAGCAAGGTGCCAATGGGGCCAGAACCAAGAACATGCCCACCAAGGAGCGATCCAGTACAGATTTCATCGTATTTGACCTTTGAATCAAAATTTTGCAAAGCAACGTGACGAAACACATCGTCACAATGAAGACGCCTTCGAGTGTAACACAACCGATAGAAACCACAGACGGAGGGTTTCAAAAGTCGTGTTGTCCAGGTTCGATGCAACCACTTTCCGGACGACGGATCGCTGGCAATTGGTCTTTCCAAGAATGCTGTGCAGCGGGTGGTTGGGGCTCGCTTGCAGCTTGTTTCCAACCTCGGAATGGCGCGGCGAGCGATCCGGTGTGAGCAGATCCGAAGCTGCCTGGATTCCGAAAGGGCATCTGAATTGAATGTCAGAACAACGCCCAAAAAAATCGACCGCGTCGCCATGATGGCAACGCGATCGATTTGAGTTGGACAACGAAGTTTGGATCGTTCAGCGGATGATCCGCTGAGTGCGATCTTAGAATTCTTCGTCGATGACTTCTTTGGTAGCACGGGTACCGAGCGATCCCCACAAGCCGTAAGGGCTGGCACTTCCGCCTGGCAACCACGGCCCGCGAGTCTGAACAGGTCCCATGTCTTGATTGCCAGCATTGATGCTGTCGGTGATGAACTTGACAGCCCCATCACCCATCAGGACGTGGCAACCACCTTGGTGACGACTGCCAGCTGAGAAGAACCCTTCCGAGTTGTCGTTGCTGCGTGAGCAGGTGATGCTGTTGGGCGGCAAGATGGTTTGGAAACCACTGTAGTTCATCCGACCATCGGCCCAGCGATTGGCACGAGACTGGACCGTCACGCCTTGCAAGGCGAACTGTGGACGAGCAGGATCGATGTAGGCCGGGTCTTCGCAGTCCGATGGAGAAGCTTGTGATCCGCCACCAAATTGCAATGAAGTGCGAACGACCACTTCTTTCAATTCACGAGATCCGCTGTCGCTGACAATTTCGCCCATGGCGATGGTGTTGGACAAACCATCCAGAACATCGCGGAAAGCCATTTGTTCGCGAGCCCAGAACAGACCGCGGTTGGCAGCACGCGAGCGTTCCACCAACCAGTTGAAGTTCGTGGGACCCGTTCCCTTGAAATCAGCATGTGTCGGAGTGTTTTGGTTGCTGACGTAGCCACCCTCGTTGCGGCCACCGTTGTTGACGGTGTTGGATGCATCGCCGAAGCACGCTGCGTAGTTGATGCGTCCACCACCAGGAGCTCCCTTGGCAGGGTCACTGGGGCATCGATAGGCGGGGATTTCAGTTGCCCAGGGTTTGTAGTTGAATTGCCATGGGCAGGGGCCGTTGGCAGGCCAGATACCGCCGGTGCCAGCCGGTGCACTGCCGTTGACAGTCTCGGTGCTGGGGTTTGCGATCGATTCCCACAAACCTTGTTGTTCCATGAACGGCAAGATTCCCACGGCGTAACTCAAGTACCAGCGATTGCTGTCGTTGGTTGCATTGTTCACCGAACGCGTGGTGCCCATCATCGTCATGGGCATTTTGTTGTAAGCAGCATGGTAGTTGTGCATCGACAACCCAATTTGCTTGAAGTTGTTGCTGCAAGACATGCGGCGAGCAGCTTCTCGTGCGGCTTGGACCGCAGGAAGCAACAAACCAACGAGCACACCAATGATGGCGATGACGACCAACAGTTCCACCAGCGTGAAACCGCGTCGAACGCGTGGCTTGCTTCGGTCAGAAGCTTTGGACATAGACTTTCTCACTAAAAAGGAAACACAAAAAACGCTCAAAATGAGCAAAAAGGAGGGCGATTACGGGCATTCCTCCGAACTGAAACGCTCGGAAATGTAGAAATGAGCTCTCAAAAATCACCCTAAATCCCTCATCGTGAAAAAGCAATGGCTAACAATGCACCCTAATTGATCATCTAGGTAACGTCCGGCGATTGTTCAGGGCCCGAAAACCTCCTGGAAATGTGCCGACGACGCGATCTTGAGATTCGGTGTTGATCGTTTGGATGCCGCATTCGCGGTTGTATGGCAGAGAACCGTCGCCGCACAAAACAGCCTGTCATCGGCAATGATGGTTCCTCACCAGCCGTGCCCAGTGACGCTAACCCAGTGACGCTAATTCGCGTGGGTGGCCGCGGCTTCCAACTCGTCGTAGTAACGACGGGAGACTCGGTGGAAGGCCAGGCCTTGCCACTCGGCGGCTTGACGGGCGGGGATCAACCCGATGATGGAGGGTTCTTCGTAGAGCGAATGCAGGGTGTTTTCGATCAACGGGTCTGGAGCTGTGTCGCGGCAGACCAGAAACGCAGTGGTTCCGACGGTATGAATGCCCGACGCTGGAATGCTGGATCCGGAATACGCGTCGGCGGTGATCGTCATCGCGTGCAGCGTTGGATGCTGCAGTGCGATCGCGACCCCATTGGAAAGCGGCAACAGGTGCCATCGATGCTCGGTCAACATTCGCGTGACCAGATCGCTGCCCACGCCGATGCAGATGATCGCGGCCTCGGCGGAAACTTCGGGGTTGGTTTCTTGCAGCGTTTGCCAAGGCATCTCGACGCGAGGCGAGATCGTCTCTGACAATGCAAGTGATTCCAGCACCATCTCGGCCGCTCGACGAGAACCGCTGCCGTGTGGTCCCACGGCGATGCGTTGTCCCGAGAGGTCTTCGACTGAATCAATCTCACTGTCATCGCGAATGAGAATGTGGACCGCTTCGTAGAACAAAGGCGCCACCACGCGAAGCGTTTCTCCATTGACCGCGGTGGCCTGGATCGGGGCCAACTCAAATTCGCCAGCCAACAAGCGTTCGCGGTTGTCCCAAGTGCCATTGGTCTGGATGACTTCGCAAGGCACGGAGGTGCGCGACTGCAAGCCCTGGGACAACTCTTCGGAAACGCGATTGTACAGGCCGCCGGGAAGACCACCCGCAATCCGAATTCGCGTGGGCATCGCGTTGTTGAGGCGTTGTTGCCACACCAACCCGGCCAACAACAGCAACGGCAGGATGATCGATGCGGACAAAATCCCATTCTGGAATCGGCGTTGCCCAATCGGCGTGCCGGATGTTTGTCGTCCTGTGACCGCCGCGACCACGGGAACTTGTCCGAACCAATCGATGACCTTGCGAGCGCGACTACGCGAGCGGGCATGGATGGTTTGACCGCACAAGAATCGATTCAAATCATCCGCCAGGTTCTTGGCGGTTTTGTAACGATCTTTGGGCTGTTTCTCCAAACACTTGGCAACGATCACTTCCAGATCCGATTCCGCTTGGGGGCAAACGGATCTCAGATTGGGCGCGGGTTGATGAGCGACCTTGAGCAACGTTTGCATCACGGTGTCACCGACGATCGGTGGGCGTGAGGTGATCGCGGCAAAAAGAATCGCACCGAGGGAATAGATGTCGCTGTGATGGGTGACTCGGTCGCTGTGTCCGAGGGCTTGCTCAGGAGCCATGTAGTGTGGCGTCCCAACCGCGGCACCGCTGCCGGTCACGCTGCTGTCCGCATCGGTGTGTTTGGCCAGACCAAAGTCAGTCACATGAACTTGACCGGATGGATCGATCAGGACATTGCCGGGTTTGAGGTCTCGGTGCAGCACGCCACGACTGTGAGCGTGATGGATCGCCTGGGCCACATCGCGAACGACTTCGGCCGCTCGGCGGGATGACAAGGGACCTTTGGCCAATACCTTTTGAAGGTCTTCCCCTTCGACGTATTGCATCGAGAAAAAGTGGTGGCCGGCACGTCGTCCGAACTGGTGAACCGCGACGATGTTGGGGTGTTTGAGTTTCGCGGCGGCTTTGGCTTCGATGTAAAAACGTTTGACTTCGTCTTGGCCAGCCAAGATCCCACTGCGGATCATCTTCACCGCCACCAACCGATCCAAGTCACGTTGCTTGGCCAGGTAAACCACGCCCATCCCACCAACACCCAAAACTTTGAGCAGTTGGTAGTCGCCCAGATCAAACGGCAATGATGGCCCTGAATCGCCTTGCGAGCGATTGGCCATGGGCAGTGTCAGATTGGGATCGACGTTGGAATGTTCCCCCAGACCATCATCCGATAGCGCGGTGCCAATTCCAATTGTGTCGGCCAGGTCGGTGCGGACATCGATCTGGCTGGCGGTGGATGCCAAACGCGCGTCCACTTCGTCCACATCGACGTCGGGCGGCAACGTGATCGGTCCCGTCCACGGATGGGACGCTTCATCGGGAGCTGATCCAGCCATCGAGAAGGTCCCGATCAAATCGGCCGCGTCCATCAACTCGCGAAGTTGGTCGGCGTGTTCGGGATGCTGTTTCAGAAAGTCATCTCGTGAAGTCAGTTCTCCCGTGTCGCAAGCGGACAGGTACAACGCGAAGATCTCGTCCAAACCATCGTCGTTGGTTTCGGCCATCAGGTCTTCCACCAAGGACTGCTGTCGGTGTCCAAAATCGTTCGAAGTTTTTTCAAACCTCGTTTGAGCAGGCCGGCGACCGCGGTTTCGCTTTTGTCCATTCGATCAACGATCTCTTTCAACGACAAACCTTCCATGTAACGCAGGCGAATGGCTTCGGCCTGCGTTTCGGGAAGCTCATGCAGGGCTTCCATCATCGCACTGACCGCTTCTTGCCGAACCGCGACACCGCTCGGGCTGGTCTTGGCACCAGGCATTTGTGCGATCCAGTTGTCTGGCTGGCTGCCATCGCCACCTGCTCCTCCCGCGTGCACTTCTTTCTTCGTCGAACGCTTCTGGGTCATCACATGATGAGCGACCGCAGAGGCAACATTGTTTTTCAGCATGCCTCGCAACCAGCCTGCGAACTCGCCCGAGGATTCACCTCGAAAAGCGTGCAGGTCGCGTTTCGCTTCCAAGAACGTGACCTGCACCAAATCGGCCGGATCAATCCGCCGGCGCAACTGGTCGCTGAGATACCGATGAGCCAGCATCAACAAGTAACCCCGATAGCGCAACATCAATTGCCCCAACGCTTCGTTGTCGCCTCGTTTGGAAGCGATCACCAAAGCGGTGGTGGTGTCCGAAGACGTCGAATCAGATGGCGATGGGTTCAACAGAAATCTCTCGGCAGGAACGGTGTCTGTCAGTTTAGTCCAGTTTCACCGGCTGGTTGATTGCCCGCCGGAACTGGGATCGGTGAAAGATCGCAGCGGCACGCTCAATCATGTCGTTTTCAGAACCAGAATGGGGCCGATTCTGGTGTCAGCTTCGAAATTCGACCAACTTCTTAAGTTCTTTCCAAACCTTGGTTTGCAAAACGCAGCCCCAGACCTGAACGAATGCTGTCCGGGGTGCTCGGAGGTTCCTTGACGGCCGTTCTGGTTGCTTGGATCGCGTGGGGTGGTTTGCTAAAGTGCCTAGGCGGAACTCGACCAAAAGTTCCGACCTTCCCCGCCTTCACACCACTCCGGAACGAGCCACCATGCTTCGTCGACTTCGTATCCTGCCCTCATTCGAAACTGCTCGGCCGATCTTGGCAAAGGTGAAACGAATTGCCGCCACTTCGTTGATCCTCGGCACCACGTTGCTGGGAACCAACCTGCTGGCCGGTGACGCCGATTGGCCACAATGGCGAGGTGCTGCCCGAGACGGCAAGGCTGCCGAACAGAGTTTGCTGCAGACTTGGCCCGAGGACGGCCCCAAACTGAAGTGGACGTTTTCCACCGCCGGACGTGGGTACAGCAGCACCGCGATCGTCGACGGCAAACTGTTCTCGATGGGCTCGGACGAGCAGAACTGTTATGCGATTTGCGTTGATGCCAACACCGGAAATTCAATTTGGCAAGTTCCGGTCGCGCGTGCCGGCAGCGGTGACGACTACAACGTGGGTTGGGGCGGCGGACCACGCAGCACTCCGACCGTCGATGGCGATCAAGTCTTTGTGTTGTCCGATGTGGGGGTCGTCTCGGCACTGCGACGCCAAGACGGACGCAAGCTGTGGTCCGTCGACTTGGTCGCTGACTACGGAGGCGAGATTCCCAAGTGGGGATACAGCGAGTCGGTGTTGATCGATGGCAATCGCGTCGTCGTCACACCCGGCGGCAGCAAGTTCATGATTGCTTTGGATCGTCGCACCGGCAAATTGCTGTGGCAATCCAAAGGCGTCGACTCGGTAGCACACTATGTCTCGGCCATGAAGGGTTCCATCGGCGATGTGGACTACTACGTCACCGCGGGCAGCATCGGTGTGGTTGCGTTTGATTGTGAGTCCGGTGAAAAGCTGTTTGAGAATTCTTTGTCAGGCAACAAGGTCGCCACCATTCCGACGCCACTGATCCTCGACGACCACATCTATCACACCAGTGACTACGGTGCCGGCAATGTGTTGTTGAAGTTGACTTCCGCCGGTGGTGGAATCAACGCCGAGCAGATCTATCACCTGGATGGAAAGTCCATGATGAATCACCACGGTGGCGTGGTGGCGGTGGATGGCACGATCTACGGTCTGACCAAAGCCAGTGGTGGCGTTTGGATGGCGCAAGACATCGAAAGCGGTGACACGCTTTGGCAAGAGAAACTGCGTCCGAACACGAGCGGTTCGATCTGTTTCGCCGATGGTCGTTTGTATTGCTACAACGACAAAGATGGCACCGTGATTCTGCTGGAACCCAATGCGGAACGTTGGTCACCCCTTGGGAAGTTGACCATCCCACGCGAAACGGATCTGCCTCGCGGAAGCGGTGCGATTTGGGCCCACCCCGTGGTGGCGGACCAAACGTTGTTCATTCGCGATCAAAACCTGATTTTCGCGTTCGACATCGCTCGCTGAGGAACCATTCCATGCTCCTCCTCCGGACAAATCCAGTGTTTGGATTCGTTGTTCGGAGGAGGGAGCGAATGTCGTGCGTCTCAGTGACTCACTGGGCGACGGTTCACTTCGCGACGAACTTGTAAATTCGACCGCCGGCCATCATGGTGCTCACCAGGACTTCGCCTGAGTCCGTTTGACCGAAGGTGAAGACGGGCAATCCCGTTGCCGAGATGGGGCGGTTCTCAGTGACCGTCGATGTCTTTGCGTCGTACTTCAACGCCCAAACTTTTCCGGTGACATAGTCGCCATAAAGGTAATAACCATCGAGCATCGGTGTTTGAGTTCCGCGATAGACGGCTCCGCCCGTGATTGATTTTCCCCAATCATCGGTGTGGGGATACTCGATCAGTGGATCGATCAAATCAGGACGAGCGTCAGAACCGTTGCCATTGAGCGTGAACTTGTGATTGGCTTCCCGCAGGCTCCATCCGTAGTTCCCACCGCGGCGGATCAGGTTGATTTCTTCCCAGTCGTTTTGCCCGACGTCGGCGGCCCACAGGAAGTTGGTTTTCGGATCGAACGCCATCCGCCAAATGTTGCGGATGCCGATCGCATAGATCTCAGGCCGGGCATCGGATTGACCGACGTAAGGATTGTCTTTGGGAATCCCGTAAGGCTTGTCGCCCTCGCGTTGGTCGACGTCGATTCGCATGATCGAACCGAGCAACTGACTCGGGTCTTGGGCTGATTGCAGTGGGTCGTTGGCTTTCCCGCCATCCCCCAAAGCGATGTACAAGAAACCATCGGGGCCAAACGCAACGGTGCCACCGTTGTGATTCCAAAAGGGTTGTTCGATCCGCAGCAATTCGCGAGCGGTCGAGGGATCACCCTGTTGGTTGTCGCTGCCTTGGACCGTGCTGAACTCGGTCAGAACCGAAACGTGTGGTTTGTCCGACGTGGTGTAATACGCATAGAACAGGCCGTTGTCTTTGAACTTGGGATGGAACGCCATTCCCAAGAAACCCTCTTCGTTTTCGCGGTCTTTGTACGTGACCAGATCGCTGAAGTCGGCGAACAGCTCTGGCTCCGAGACGTCGCTGTCGCTTTCGTCGAAGAAGTAGACTTCGCCGGTTTGGCTGGCGACGAACAGTCGTCCGCTTCCATCACCCGCACCGGTGATGATCACAGGCCGACTGATGCGAAGATTGGGGTAGGCTTCCACGACTTCGACGGGCATCGGTGAGACGTCGAGCGATGCGGGAGGCTCGGCCAAGTTGATCGTGGGCGAAGCCTGGGTGGCAACCGCATCCGGTGTTTCAGCGATCGCGGGTGACGCGGCCAAGCAAGCCGTCGCAGCTCCACTGAGCAGCAGCTGTTGAATCCAAGATTTCTTCATGTGGGGAACCTTCGCGAGAACAAACGAGACAAGTGGAGGTAGCAAAAAAGACGCTCGTCAAATGACGAGCGTCCAGGAACATTCGATTGGGTTGGGACCGCCGTGGCGACCTACAAAATTTCGAGCAACTCAACTTCGAAGACCAACACTTCGTTGGGTCCAATCTTGGGTGGCGAACCGTTTTCGCCGTAGGCCAATTCTGGTGGAATGAAGAGCATCCACTTCGATCCAACCTTCATCTTCTGAAGCGCCAGTTGCCACCCTTGGATCACGCGACCGACGGGGAACTTGGCAGGTTGGCCACGCTCGACCGAGCTGTCAAAGACTTCGCCATTGGTCAATTTGCCGGTGTAGTGAACCGCGACCGTGTCTTCGGCGGATGGGGAGGCGCCTTCGCCTTCTTTGACCACTTTATATTGCAGTCCACCCTCGAGTTCTTTGATGCCTTCGACCTTGGCGTTTTGCTTGAGCCACAACGCGCTCTTCTCTTGGTTCATCACGCCTTGCTTTTGAAGTTCGGCCATCTTTTCAGCCTGACGCTTTTGCATCATGGCCTGAATTTTGCCTTGGATTTCTTGCAGCTGTTCGTCAGTCAGAGCGGGGTCTTTTTGCGACAACGCGTCCTGCAGACCTTGGTTCATTCCTTCGACGGTGAAGTCAGTGGATTGGAAACCTTGTTGAACGAACGAGCTGCCAACAGTGAATCCGAGGAAGTAGCCAATTTGGTCATCGACCTTGGCCGCTGAATCATCTTGAGCGTTGCCGGGGGAGGTCATGACGAATGTGGCCAAGCAGAGGGTGGGAAGCAGGCGGGAGAGACGGGGCATCGGTAAAGTCCTAAGAGGGAGGCAAGCAGACGCGTTGTGGGCAGACAATTGCCGACAACCTTCGAGACTTCGTGCTGCCTGCATTCAAGATACCAGTCGTGGCAGAATACTTCACGCCCGGGTGAAGTGGGGGCAAACCACCATTCAGAATTGGCGTTTTTTAACCCGATTTCACGTTGGACACCGCTCGCCAAGGTTCGGCCCCGGAATGGAACATTCCGTCCTTCCAGCCGAGTGCGCTAAATCCAAGATCGCTGGATCGTTACGAACCACCCGACAGAGAGACGGCCAAGACCACGAGGACGATGATCGCAACCACGATGACGCTGATTTTGGCCAAACTGACCGGCTTGCGAGTCGATCCGCCCAAGCGGAAATGGATCTGCTCCTCCAGCAGCCGACGTCCTTTTTCGGTCACGCTGTCGGCGCTCACGTCGGCGGGATGGTTCTCAACGTGAGAACCGCCCACGGTGGATGGGGATGGTTGGGGACCGGCTGACAGATCGTATTTCTCACCGATCTCGATCATCACCCCTTGAATCGATCGAGCGTTGAAGGGTCGCTCGTCTGGTTGCTTTTCCAAGCATTCGGCAATGACTTGACTCAGTTCCGGAGGAACATCCGGCACCAGCGAAGCGATGCTGGGGGCTTTCGTTCGCAAATGCTGTTCGAACAGTTGGGCAAAGTTCTCGCCGGCAAACACCTTGCGATTGGCGAGCATTTCAAACAGCACGCAGCCGAGGGCATACAAATCGGCCTTTCCGCTGATGGCTTCGTCCCCGGTGATCTGTTCGGGTGCCATGTAAGCGTGGGTGCCAACGGTCAAACCCTGGGACGTCAGATCCGACGAATGCAGGTCACGAGCGATCCCGAAGTCACCCAATTTCACGAGTGCGTCTCGTGTGAGAAACAGATTGCCCGGTTTGAGATCACGGTGAATCACACCGTGGTTGTGGGCGCACTGAAGTGCCGAGCAAACTTGCCGAGCCACATCGACCACCACTGGCCAGGCCAACGCTCCGTTGGTTTCCAGCAGGTCTTTGATGGTTCCGCCGTCAACGCGTTCCATCACGTAGAACAGTTGGCCGTCTTCGGAACCGCCCCCGAAGTACCCGATGATGTTGGGGTGCTGCAAACGCTCCAAGATCACCATTTCGCGACGAAAACGGGCTTGGATCAGCTCGTCTTGGGAGACGGCCGGGTGCAACTTTTTGATGGCCAAATCCTGGCCGCGAATTTCATCCGCGGCAGGATGGACTTCGATGTCGTCGCGAACTTTCCCGTCGTAAACCGTGCCGACCGTGCCCACTCCAAGAACCGCGCCCAGTTCAAAATCATTCAGGCGTAGGTGGGGCATCGAACCAGCCGATCAGGAAAGCGTCATACGCCCGCGATTTCTTCAATTCGGATGCGGGTGTTCTTTTGGCGGTGTCCGGTTCGCTTTTTGCTGTGTTTGCGACGACGGAACTTTTGAATGTAGATCTTTTTGTCTTGGGACATGCCCAACACCGACGCACTGATCGAAACACCGTCCAAAGTCGGAGCACCCAATTTGAGACCGTCTTCTGCGCCAACGGCCAAAACGGTTTCAAATTTCAGGTTTTCTCCTGCAGCGATGTCACGGTAATCGACGTCGAGTTCCATTCCTGGTTCGACTCGGTATTGGCGTCCACCGTCGACAAAGATGGCATACATGGCGGAAAAAAGGTTCGTGGAGAATTGGGAATTGACCCGAAGGTCGTATTTTCGAATCGCGAAGGATAGTGTCTGACGAGCAGATTTACCAGGGCTGATTTTTCGAATGCGTCCGAATCCAGTTGATCGTCGCTCGGAAATAGCTCGGTTGAGCGAAATATCGCCCGGTCTCACAATTGTTGGTGTTAAGGAACCGTTCGGAATCAAGTTCGGTTATAGCGGAGCGGCGCGAGCCGCCCGGTGTGTCACCGGAGGGCTCGCGCCCAATACCGCTACCTTTTTGATCCCGAATGGTTTCTAAATCGGTGCTCAGGGCAGCTCACGCAGCCAAATTTCGCGGAATCGAATCGGGCTGCCTTCCGATTCGAGACACAAATAGCCTTCATCGGGCGAGCAACTGCGGCCCCCGGAAACCTCCACGCCGTTGACCCACAGACGGATCTCCCCGTTGATCCCGCGAACGTAATATTGATTCCACTGGCCGTGCGGATGGGTGGTCTCTGCCGAGGGGAAGCTCCGGTGACCGTCGGGCGACAGCGGTGGAAACGGCTGCATCGACGACTTTCCGACAGCGAAAATGTCGCCGTGGCTGGTGAACCAAGTGGCTGGTTTTCCGCTCGATTCGGTGTACTTGCGGCCATAGTCGAGGTCCAGCATCTGGACCTCGATGCCAGTGTTGGGCAAACGGTTGGGCGGCAGGTCTTGCAAAGCCGACATGGGCACCCAAGCGAACACGCCGGAGTTGCCGGCCGGTTTGAGATGCTTCCACTGAATCACCAACTCAAAGTTTTTGACTTCGAATTTGGTTCGGGTGACCCCGATCGGCTGGCCGCTGCCAAGAGCCTCCGTGCCTTCCCAGACCAGTGTTTGATCGTCGCCGTTGACCCGCACGAAGTCGTCGCCGTCCAATTGCCGCCAACCGGGAGCGTTGGTGTCAAAGACTTGGACCGAAACGTTCGAGCCCGTCTCGCTCGTTTCATCCGCATGCACCACCGAAGCGGATGGTTCACCGAGCAGGCAACAACCAGCGATGGCCAACGTCATCCACCTGGATGGCCGGGCGTTTCGTTGAAGAAACGAAGACGAACCGAAAAATTCTGAAACGAGCCGCATGATCAAACTCTGTGGATTTGGAGGGGCGGACGGGGCGGGCACCGGGGCGAACAATCACCTCGGGCGAAGTTAAAGTGGGCCTGAGACGCATTAGGATGCGCCCCTTCTTTCGGATGACCGGCGAGGTGGGTTGGAGACGCCGGTGCAAGGCAGGTCGGGTCAAGCGAATTCGCGTTGACCCAAGGTAGGACAGGATTATAGTCCGGTTTTCGCGTGGGAATGCAATGGACTGACCTGCGTCGCTTCTTGGGTTTGAACACCCGCCCACGCTGCCTCAATGGCAAGTCGATTGGGTTTCTGCTGATGGCCCGAATGTTCATTCGGTCGAGCTTTTGTCTCACGGTGGCCTACGTTTAAGGAAGCTCCATCCGTAACGACTTCGTAGAACCGGCGACTGAACCGATGAGTCGCCGCTTCGGAAACCAACATGCTGAACTTTTTCCGCCAACAAACCAGTTCCTTTAAAAACGACCTGCTCTCTGGTCTGACCGTCGCTCTCGCGCTGGTTCCCGAAGCGATCGCGTTTGCGTTCGTCGCGGGTGTGTCGCCTTTGATCGGTTTGTACTCAGCCTTCTTCATCGGGTTGATCACCGCCGTCGTCGGTGGCCGACCGGGAATGATTTCCGGTGCAACCGGAGCCATGGCGGTGGTCGTTGTCGCTCTGGTGGCTGATCACGGCGTCGAATACCTGTTCCCAACCGTGATCCTGTGCGGTGTGTTGCAAATCATCATTGGCTTGCTGCGGTTAGGAAAACTGATCCGCATGGTGCCTCACCCCGTGATGCTGGGGTTCGTCAATGGATTGGCGATCGTCATCGGGATGGCTCAGTTGGGCAGTTTCAAAACGCTTTCTGAATCAGGAACCTTGGTGTACCTGAATGGGTTGCCGTTGTTTGCCATGCTGGCATTGGTCGCGTTGACGATGGCAATCATTTGGTTGCTGCCCAAAGTCACGACCGCGATTCCTGCCTCTTTGGCAGCGATTCTGAGCATCACGTTGATCGCGGTCGCGGTGAACCAATCGCAACGAACCGACACCGGTGACAATTTGCTCGCCACCGTCGGCGACATGCTACGAACCAACACGATCGCAGCTGAAACCAAAGCCGCCAACGAAGCGATGGCGGCCGAGGAAGCCGAAGCAGCCTTGCACGCTCTGCATTTCAATCCGGTCACGGCAGCCGATGGTTCCAACACATTGATCAGCGCCGTTGTCGCTCAAGACAGCCCTTCGATCAAAGATTCCTTCGCCGCAGCAACCGAGACGGCAGACATGGAAATGCCGCCGGCGGATCCCGCTGCGGAAGACACGGCTGGCTCCGAATCAGGCATCAGCGGCGGTTTGCCGATGCCGTTCTGGATGGAATTCGACATGGTTCCTTTCAATCTGACCACTCTGAAAATCATCTTCCCATTCGCGATTGTGCTCTGCGGCGTGGGACTGATCGAGTCTCTGATGACGTTGTCCTTGATCGACGAAATCACGGAAACTCGCGGACAGGGCAACCGCGAATGCATCGGACAAGGCACCGCCAACATGGTGTGTGGGTTGTTCGGCGGGATGGGTGGTTGTGCCATGATCGGCCAGTCACTGATCAACGTGAACTCGGGCGGCCGTGGTCGCCTTTCGGGAATCACCGCCGCAATTTGCTTGCTGTTGTTCGTGTTGTTCTTGGCACCTTGGATTGAACAAATTCCGATGGCGGCCTTGGTCGGCGTGATGTTCATGGTGGTGATCGGCACCTTCGAATGGGCGTCGCTGAAAATGCTTCGCCGCATGCCTCGCAGTGACATGTTTGTGATGATCCTGGTCGCTGGATACACCGTGTTGATGCACGATTTGGCATCCGCCGTGATCTTGGGTGTCATCGTGTCGGCCTTGGTCTTCGCTTGGCAACACGCCACGCACATCGGTGTGGATGTCAAAATCAATGAGTTCGGTAGCAAGATCTATCAGCTGCACGGCCCTGTGTTCTTCGCTTCCGTGTCGTCGTTCAAAGAAATGTTCAACGTTGCTGAAGACCCTGACGACGTGGTGATCGATTTCTACTACAGCCGCGTCTACGACCAATCGGGCTTGGAAGCCATCAATGGACTGGCTGAAAAGTATCAAGCCGCTGGCAAACGTTTGCACCTGACTCACCTCAGCGAAGAATGTCGCTCGTTGTTGAATCAAGCGGGTGACTTGGTCGAGGTCAATGTTTCCGAAGACCCACACTATCACGTGGCGACCGACCGCTTGGCGTGAAACGGCCAGCGTGAAACCACTGCCGTCAAAGGCCGTGAATTTCGCATGACCGGTCCAGTTCCATTTGTCCTGGACCCGGTTCCCTTCCGATAGAAACCCTGCGGCGACAGGCCTGAGTATGGTTCTCGCCGACTCATGGTCGGGGTTTGTCGGGGATCACACAACGTGAAACGCGGCTGTCGTTGGGAATTGGAAAGGGATTGGCGGAATGATCTTGCACGCAACGATTCGTTGCCGAGTCTTGGCGCTGGTGGTGGCGACGTTGGGGCTGCTCAGTTCCACCGGCTGTCACGTGCTGACGCCCGCCCACATGCCGACACGCCCGCAATACATCGCCCCTGAACTGCTCAACGATTCCTCCAGCCAGGTTGAGTTCGGCGAGCCCCACAAGGTGCTCGACACGGCGGGATGGATCTGGGGCATCCCCGATAAAATCTTGTTGTGGGATCGTCGGGTCGACAATCACCAAATCACCGGTCCGACCATCGAAACGGTCGCCAGCTACTTGGATGAAAACAACCTGCCTCACGTGAAGGTGCGAGTCAACCAATACGCACCTTTGAAAGACTTTCACCGACTGCAGCAGAACAAAACGGTCGCGTGGCCTTACCGTTACACCCTGGGACTGTTGTCGGTTGGTGGCGAAACGATTCTGCCGGGTCGCTTCTTCGGTGGGGACCACTTCAACCCGTTCACGCAGACGGTGCACTTGTACAGTGATGTTCCCGCGATCGCTTTGCATGAATTGGCCCACGCCAAGGACTTCACGCGTCGTCGCTATCAAGGCACCTACGGCCTGGCGTACCTGTTCTTTCCCACGTGGCACGAAACGATCGCTTCGCGAGACGTGATGGCGCATCTCTACGATCGTCACGACCGAGCCGGGATCATCGAAGCCAATCGCATTCTGTACCCCGCCTACGGAACCTATGTGGCGGGCACAGCCAGCTGGTTCATCCCCGGTGGCGGAACGGCGTTGTACTACGGGTGTGTGATCGCGGGTCATGCCAACGGACGCATGCTGTCGCGGGACGTGGATCAGCATTTGGCTGACTACCACCAAATGTTCCGCAGCCAACCGGACCCGCAGCAAGCTGTACCGGGCATGTCCCAGCCTGGATTGTCACAGCCGGAGTGGTCCGTTCCCGAACCGCAACCGATGTGGGACGAATCGCAACTGAACCCACCCCAGGTCAGCCAAAAGGGCAGCAACGAATCGCCCGCGTCGACCATGCACTGACGCAGCGTCTTCGCAAATGATGAGGTCGTGCAGATTTCTGATACTGCCTTTCGGCACATTTCCACATGGCGTACCTCTCCCGAAACGAAGTTAGGGGAGAGGTCGAGCGACGCCGTTCAGGCGTATGCGAGGGTGAGGGCGTAGGATGGGCACTCTTGCCCGTCAGAGTCGGCCAAGGCCACCCATCACAACCCGACGCGTGAGCGAGGGACGCCCCCAAACTCCCACGACGGCCCCATCCGGGGCGACCGTTTATTTTCCGGCATCGAACTCTCGGGGCTTCCGCCCCGAGCTAAGCACGACGGCCCCATCCGGGGCGAAACCCAGACGCCAGCCACCATTTATCTATTGAACGTCGCGAGGCACGTCGGCCTCTCCACACTTTTCGCGTCGTGACGAGTTATGATTTCGTTTCTCTCAACGAATCATCCCACCTCGTTCGCGAATGCCCCACCGATGAACACCTCCTGGAAGCTTTCTTTCACGCTTGCCGTTCTCACTGCCGCCTGGATGCCACTTTGCACCCCCGTCCATTCGGCGGAACCGGAAACGCTTCCGCTTTGGACCGACGAAGAACTCGGATCCACCGCAGCGGATGACACCGAAGTTTTGCACGATCGAGGCGATCGAAATGCCTGGGTCACGGACATCACGCGTCCGACCTTGACGGTCTATCATGCTGACCCGGCCAAGCATTCTGGAACGTCGATCGTGATTTGCCCCGGCGGTGGCTATGGCGGGCTGGCAATCGACAAAGAAGGCCACGTGGTGGCGGAATGGTTCGCCGAACAAGGCGTGACGGCTGGCGTTTTGAAGTACCGATGTGGCGGCGGTGCTCACAAGCATCCGATTCCCATGGGCGATGCTCGCCAAGCGGTGAAGTTGATGCGAGATCATGCTGACGAGTGGAAACTGAAAACGGACCAAGTCGGCATCATGGGTTTCTCCGCTGGCGGTCACTTGGCATCGACCATCGCAACGGACCCGCAAACCGGAGTCAACTTTGCTGCGTTGATTTACCCGGTGATCTCGCTGGACAAAGCGGTCACGCACGGCGGTTCGAAGAAGAACCTGTTGGGTGAATCGCCCAGTGACGAGTTGGTGCATCAGATGTCGCGAGACGAACAAGTCAGCTCATCGACTTGCCCCACGTTCTTGGTTCATGCTGGCGATGACAGAGGAGTTCCTGTTGCAAACAGCCTGCGCTATTACGCCGCCTGCATCGAGCACGGCGTCCCAGCCGAAATGCACCTGTTCCCCACCGGCGGCCACGGCTTCGGAATGTTCCGCGGCGACCGCCCCGTCGACCAATGGCCCAACCAACTCAAAGCTTGGCTGCAATTGAATGACTGGCTGAAGTAGAGGATTCGTTGGGACCGGTGTCGCATCACACCGAAGTTTTCGGGTAGCGGAACTCGTCAAGAGTTTCGATGTGCAACCAGAGATGCCGAAAGTCTTGACGACTTCCGCTACGCCCAAAAACCTAATTCCAAACCGCGTCGCAGCGCTAGCGGCAAGTTCGATTGCTGGATACAGCAAGCTTTTTTCGACGGCGAAACCTACCTGAGAGGAACGTTGCTGAACCGATGGCCAGCAAGGCCATGCTCGATGGTTCCGGCACAGCCGCGGCGGTGATTGTGATCGTGCCGGAGGCAGTCGGCAGAATGTCCAAGGATGCTGCCGGGTCTGCACTATCCAGGAACTCTCCAAAATCGAGGTCAACGTAGTAAACACTGCCCGGCGTCGCGTTCAAAGGGGCGACGTAGTTCAAACGAGCCAGAAGAAAATTGCCATCGGCAGAAGTAATTGTTCGATTCAAAAAATCAAATGTACTGTCTGTAACCGAAATGAAATCATCGGCAATCGGATCGCCGGCCGAGTCGCTGACAAAATCGATGCCAATCGGAGTATCGGCCTCCAGACTATTGTCTAGGAAAATGTAAGCTGGACTGCTGGCCGTGATCTGCGGTGCCGGAACGACTGACGGTACAAAGTTAATCGGGCTGGCTGCCTGGCCCCCTCCACCGACAACAAAATCTAAGAAGTAATTTTGAAAGCTGTCCGTCCCATTGCTGGAAACAATCACATCCATGTGCCCGCTGCCACCTGGAGCAACTTCCACGTGCGGAATCGTGATTGCCAGCGCCGCGTGAGCGTCAGTTGACCTCAGGACGCTGCCTACAAATATCAGGGCGACAGAAGTCAGGTAGGCTGTGAATTGCATGTTAATCTACTTTGAAATGCCAAGTTGAAGTGCAAGGAGGATTGAGCGGAAAGGGAACATCCGATTTGTTGCAGTGAATCTTGTTCAAAATCCTTCTGGGATGGAAAGTTGAGCAAGATCTATTCTCAAACTCATTGGTCGATCGATTTTTAACCATCCAGTGAATTACGGTTCATCAGCAGTGCGATCTCTGCGTCTCGTTGTCGTAGGAATGTGGAGTAGAAACGCAGGTCGTTTCCATCGACGTCACCGTCTCCGTCAACATCTGCATCGGCGTGCAGCGCCGTGTTGCGGTAAGCTCGCCGAACTTTCGCATAGTCTGCGGTGTTCACGACGCCATCCCCGTTGATGTCGCCTTGCAGACGATGGAACCGACGGTCCTCCTCGAATCCGTTGCTCAAGTCGTCGTCCATGTCGATGCGAAGGGCGTACACACCGTTTGGCAGGAGTCCAGCGTCACCGAAATCCAGGCGGAGCTTCAAGCCATCTCGGACAGCGGTGACCGTCAGGAATTCTCCTCCGAGCGAATTGCCAGCAAGGTCCAACCGTTCCAACCGGATGCGGTCATTGTCGGGGTTGGCGTCTTCGAGGGACTCCAGAAGTTCGTCGATAAAACCGGAGTCGTTGAACAGCAGGTCCGCCGAATGAACCGAAGATCGGTTCTCCAACCCTCCGTTGACATCAAAGCCAATGATTTGGCCGGATGTGGGTGCTGCTAGCATGACATCGGTCACCAGTTGATCCCCCTCCCCTCCCGGATCGCCATCCAGTGATCCACTGCCTCCTTCACGGTTCCCAAGGTGGTCGACACCAATGCTGAAGAATCGATAGGAATGCGTCGCTCCGTCCTGAGGAACCGCATACTGGATGGTCCCGCTGACAGCGTTGGCACCGCCGGGGATTGTTCCAACCAGAGAGATCGCACTGTTTTCAGTCCCTGGGTCGGTCTCGACAAAGACTTCGATTGAATCCACATTCCCGCCGCCTACGTCGGTTCCTGAAACCACTAAGTCAATGAAGGCACTGTGGTCGAAGACGGCGGAATCCACTTGCGTCAGTGGTCCGACCGTGTCTGCGGTGACAAACGAGTAGTCGGTTCGTGGGGTGACTTCAGATTCGATGTTCCCTGCTGCATCGGTGGCAACACTCCAAAGCTGAATCACATCCCCGGGGGAAGCGTCGAGGACTGCTGAGAGTGTCCCACTGCCACTCGGAACGCTGGGATTCACAGCAAAGCTTCCGAACAACCTGGTATTGGAGGCGGAGCTTTGCGGATTGACCCGATAGTAGACGTCGACCCAACTGACACCGGATACCGGGATCTGGTCGGGGCCGTTTGGATCCGCGAAACCGACCTCCATTTCGTAGGAATTGGAACCGGTCGCGGTCGCATTGAGCACCGAACTGGAGGGGGCGGTTTGGTCGTTCGCTGGCACCAGCGTGCTGACGCTGTCGTTGGCACTTTGGTGGGACTGATCGGTGACGTTCACATCAATCGAAAAGCTCTCGATTAGGGACGAATGAAACTGACCGTATGAATGGGGAATCGAAAACTCACGCTCGCCGGCTGAGAAGGTCAGCGTATCGGTTTGCCCATCTCCCCAATCGATCGCAACGGTGTGGGTATCGATCGCGCTGGCGTCGCTGAATGTGCCTGACAGCGTGACGTCCCCGTTCTCGTTGAGCATCTCATCGACTTGCAGTCCGGTGATGACCGGTGCATTGTTGCTGACGACCAACTCACTCGTGCTCGCCGCAACGGCTTGGTCCGCGTTCAGGACTGCCGTGTTGAGAACAAACGCTGCTCCGGGGGGAAAATCTGCTCCGGAATTGATCGTGACTTCGTAAGTCACCGTGCCGGAAGCGCCGGGCGCGATGTCCCCTAGGTCCCAGCGAAGGATGTTGCCATCGGCGATGCCGCCGTGACTGATGTTGGTGGGCGTCCCCATCAAAGTTTCATCGAAGTCGTCAATCAGCATCCCACCGGTGATGGTGGTTGTGCCCGTGTTCTCGTAGCTCAGGGTAAACGACAGGGTGTCACCCGGTTCGGGTGCGTCGTTAGTGGCTTGCACCAGTGGGGCGGAGAACGTGCGAGCGGCTGCCAGCGGCGCCAACGCGGACGCCGAGTCGGGCAAGACCACGATCCCGTGTTTGACGACCAGCGACGTCGTGTCCAAGTCGCCGACCAGGATTGTCCGCGTCGTGTGCGTGTGAGCCTTGAATCTAAAATCGGGTTTGGCAATCACCTGAATGATGTGAAGGCCTTCGGCCGTTGGCGTCCATTGCATCCCGACGAGCGCGGGGTCAGCCAATCCACCTTCGGGGAAAGAGATGGAATCACTTCCGATTTCAAACGTGTGGAGTTGCCCCGCAACAGGGAAGAGGTCGTTGAACGTCACAGGAACATTCAGCAACGGATCACGAAGCTCGTAGTCAAAGCTGCCGAGGATGGTGATCGGCACACCGATTGGAGGATTCCCCGGTGGAACCGCTGGGATTGTTGTTTGAGCGTCATCGACGAACTGGATCGATGACGAGAAGACGTAGCCGGGGCCCCCCGGCCCGCTTGGCCGTGGCGGCGAGGGTTCCGGGGATTCGCCGTCGACGGTGAGTGTCGACTCAAACACCTTGCTGAATGTCCCGTCACTGATTTCAAACCGTAGCGTGTAGTCACCATCTTCCTTGGGGCTCCGCATGGTGTGCAGGAAATTGCCGTTGGGTGCCGTCCGGGCCCCGGAAGCCGCCAACACCTGCCCAGTTGAGTCGATCAATCGGGCGGTCACGCTTGCATTTTGGACAGGGAAGTCATTGCTGCCTGGGATCGTGCTGAAGTCGTAAAACGCTTGGCCACCGACCGCCACAAATTGGTCTCGGTAAAAGGTGCGGTCCGGAACTTCTGCGACCAACTCGGCGGAGCCGAAATCGGGGCTGCCAATTTGCAAGACTTGGATTGCCTCATTGTTTGACTCGTCCAGTTCCTCCGTCGTCGAGTCCGGATCAACCACCACGCGGACCAACAGGTAGGCGTCCTCGGTTGGCAACGCAGGCTGACCGTTGTTGCCGTCCCAGGTCAAGCGAACCTGTGCTTCTGATTTCGCATCTCCTTCGGGATCCGCATCGATCGAAGGAAGCACTCCACGACCGATTTCTAAGAACGACTCCGTCAAGGCGTCGTATACCTGAATGCTGACAGGAACTTCACTCGCGGCAAGTGTTCCCGCGTTGGTCACGTCCACGACAAAGTCGAATGATTCGCCGACGCCCGGATTGATTGGATCAAACAGGACATCCGAGGAGATCAATGTCAGGTCTGCCAGTGGCGGTAAGTCCACTTCAACGATTAAATTCTTGCTGGTAACCCCGCCTTCCCCGTCGTCAATCGTGACGATGGCGGTGTAGACGCCTGCGGCACCATAGGCATGGCTGAGTTCGAATTCGTTTCCATCGAGCACTAAAAGCTGATCACCGGAACCGTCCGCGTAATTGATTGTGCCTGTCCAGATATCAGGCCCTGGGTCAACAAAAGAGCCATCGATTGTCCAGGTTTCACCTCTGCCGACTGCGATCGACGTATCAAGTGAGATTGTCGGAGCCACGTTGCGAACGTTGACAGTTGCGTAGGCGGTGTCCGAATCACCTGATAAGTCAATCGCACGCATGGCGACTGTCACGCTCGTTGGACCATTCAGATGGTTTGCGTCAAAGTCTGGATTGCTGCCAAGTTCATCGCCACGCTCAGCTCCGACTCCTGTCTCTCCGAATACTCCGTCGCCATCCAGGTCCCAATGAAAGACGAGTGTCTCATCTGACGCGTCAGGGTCGCGGGAATTCAATGCGTTCAATTGCACTGCCCCACCCTCATTTACTTCGTATGGACCACCGGCGTCGGCGACGGGTGGAACATTGGGTGGTGCGGTCACGGTCAACACGATGTCATTGCCGGTCGCCGCATCTGATCCCAAATAGGAAATCTGTGCACTCAGTGAGGAGCCGAGGAAATTGTCAATGAACGAACTTTCCGGCAAACCTTTGAAGGTTCCCAACACTGCGTCGGTCCCGTCGCTTTCAATCAAAACGAAGGACTCCGCGAGTCCAACTGAATACTCCCCATCGATGACCAGATTGACTCCGGTCAGATCCAGACTACCGAGGAGGCTGAGCTGGGAATATTCAGTATTTGGTGTGGTGCCATCAATTGTGAATCGAATGTCGCGATTGGGGGCAAAAGACAACTCGCTGGCAATCACTTCATTGGATGTCAAACCAACGTGCACCGCGTGAGGAGCCGCACCTGGATTCAACCAAAGCTTGCCCCCAGCGGTGTCGATCGTGCCTGCCAGAAAAATGTCACCGGTGGTTGAAAATTCCAGATCGGTGTGGGTGGCCAGAATCACATCCCCGCCCAAGGTGATGTCGCCAGAAACTTCTTGACTGCCAATGATCAGCGACGGGGTCACGATTCGATGGAGCAAGTCGCTGGGAAGGCTCAAGGCACTTTCGTTCTGAGTTCCTAAAACGATGCCTCGGCTTTCCGAAAGCGGAGCCAGCATCACCGAGTCGGCGGACTGAATCGTTGATGTCAGATCCAGGTTCAGTTCGTCAACGTTCAACGCGATTTGTCCCGTCCCTTGGGTCTGCACGACGACGCCGGCGTCGATGGTGATCTGCTCCGCGAAGACTTCCAGATCATCATTGGTTTTCAGGACAATCGTCTCGTCGAATGCAATTTGATCGGCTCCCCCACGCCC
This sequence comes from Rhodopirellula sp. P2, assembly GCF_028768465.1. Lineage (GTDB taxonomy): Bacteria > Planctomycetota > Planctomycetia > Pirellulales > Pirellulaceae > Rhodopirellula. The sequence continues at coordinate 973,679 of NZ_CP118225.1, read as the reverse complement.
GTCGAGGACGACATTCGCGGCCAAGGAGTTACCGATGCCCGCCAGAGTGATCGTGTCGTTGTCGACCGCATCACCCAACACGGTCAGTTGCCCGGTCACGTTGCGAACCAAGATTCCGCCCAATGATTCGCTGAAGGAAAGGAGCGTGTCGTTGGTATCAACGGCAGTGAATGTGGTCGTGACTTCGTTGGCAACGAGATTGGTTTGATCGATGTCGACAAGCAGATTGGCGATGCTTGAATTGGTCAGGTTGATCAGGTTTCCGGTCGCCAGATCGAATGTCACATCATTGAGCTGAAGCGTTCCTTGGGCTGGGTCATAGGACACCGTCTGGAAGCTGCCTCCGGTGAATCCCAAGCCATCATTTCCTCCCGAACCACCATCAAAGGCAATTTGCAGGGCGGCTTCCAGGTTTTCGCCGGTGTAATCCACCAGCAGCGTGTCGTTCCCACTGCCGCCGAGGATGGAATCAAAGCCGGTGTAAGTCACGGAGTTGACTCGGATGTCACCATCGGCGGTGACTTGCCAATTGGTATTTGCTTCGCTTCCCAGCAGTTGATTGTCGGCAGGCGCCAGGGCGACAACTTTTTCAAGCGAGTAGGAGCCGAGCACACCGGGGACACTGCGGCTGTTGACACTGACTTCCAGGGGCTCACTGCGTGCGGCCAGTTCCAAGCGGTCAGTGCCACCGTTGCCGATGAAAAAGCCATTGTAGGAACCGTCGCTTTCGATGGTGAACACATCCTCTTGAGGTCCGCCATCGAGACGTCCAACATTGACGAAGCTGTACTGGCCGTCGTTGATGTTGCCTGTGTTCTCACCGGTGATGGTCCACTGATTGACCGAGTCAGGTCCTTCGACGGTCGGATTGACATCTTCCGAGCCGATGACGGCTTCGAAGCCTGTGGCAGCTCCCAATGTGGCCGAGCGTCCCACACCTGTGGCTCGGTTGGTATTCCAGCTGACGAGCACGCTTGATGTTGTCTGTGAGTAATCGAGCGTATCGTGTCCTGCACCAGCGTCCAGCGTTCCGTCCAGGTAGTCAAAGATAAGATTCGCACCTTTGAACTGAAACGTATCGTCCGCTGATCCACCGACCAGCGATTCGACATCGTAGAAACTGGTCGTGGTGTTGAGCGTGCCATCGTTACGATCGTCGATGGTCCAGACGCTATCGATGTCAGGCCCATGCAGCGTGTCGGTGCCATCACCGGCACTGATGACACTCACTCCACCAATGATCGTGAACACATCGTTGCCACCTTGACCCAAGAGGTTGCCATTCCAGTTGGCACCCGCTTGCACTGTGAAGGAGTCGACCGCATCGCTGCCGTAAAGAATTTCAGCGTTGGTAAAATCGAAGCGTTGGCCGTTGACGAGAATGTGACCGGTGTCTTCCCCGGTGATGTTCCATTCCGCAGGTTGTTCGGGAGGAGCATACAGCCGTTCATACCCGGTACCGCCCACGAACTCATCGAAGCCCGCACTGTAATGCACATCGTTGGCATTGACCGTCCCATCAGCGTTGATTTGCACTGTCAGGGAACCTGTGCTTCCCAGCAGCCGATTGTCTTGATCACCTTCAATCAGCAACTCTCCGGCGGTATAGCTGTTGAGCACTCCTGAGATGTTTCGATTCGAGATGTTGACGTCCAGCGGCACGCCGCGATCGGTCAGCTCGATCCGGTCATCACCAGCTGCGTTGAGGTAACCGCTGATGGAGCCGCCATTTTCGACGATGAAGACGTCTTCTTGCGGTCCATCTAGCAGCCTCGCGACGTTGGTGAAGCTGTATTGTCCGTTATTGATTGTTCCGGTGTTCTCGCCGGTGATGGTCCACTGATTGACCGAGTCAGGTCCTTCGACGGTCGGATTGACATCTTCCGAGCCGATGACGGCTTCGAAGCCTGTGGCAGCTCCCAATGTGGCCGAGCGTCCCACACCTGTGGCTCGGTTGGTATTCCAGCTGACGAGCACGCTTGATGTTGTCTGTGAGTAATCGAGCGTATCGTGTCCTGCACCAGCGTCCAGCGTTCCGTCCAGGTAGTCAAAGATAAGATTCGCACCTTTGAACTGAAACGTATCGTCCGCTGATCCACCGACCAGCGATTCGACATCGTAGAAACTGGTCGTGGTGTTGAGCGTGCCATCGTTACGATCGTCGATGGTCCAGACGCTATCGATGTCAGGCCCATGCAGCGTGTCGGTGCCATCACCGGCACTGATGACACTCACTCCACCAATGATCGTGAACACATCGTTGCCACCTTGACCCAAGAGGTTGCCATTCCAGTTGGCACCCGCTTGCACTGTGAAGGAGTCGACCGCATCGCTGCCGTAAAGAATTTCAGCGTTGGTAAAATCGAAGCGTTGGCCGTTGACGAGAATGTGACCGGTGTCTTCCCCGGTGATGTTCCATTCCGCAGGTTGTTCGGGAGGAGCATACAGCCGTTCATACCCGGTACCGCCCACGAACTCATCGAAGCCCGCACTGTAATGCACATCGTTGGCATTGACCGTCCCATCAGCGTTGATTTGCACTGTCAGGGAACCTGTGCTTCCCAGCAGCCGATTGTCTTGATCACCTTCAATCAGCAACTCTCCGGCGGTATAGCTGTTGAGCACTCCTGAGATGTTTCGATTCGAGATGTTGACGTCCAGCGGCACGCCGCGATCGGTCAGCTCGATCCGGTCATCACCAGCTGCGTTGAGGTAACCGCTGATGGAGCCGCCATTTTCGACGATGAAGACGTCTTCTTGCGGTCCATCTAGCAGCCTCGCGACGTTGGTGAAGCTGTATTGTCCGTTATTGATTGTTCCGGTGTTCTCGCCGGTGATGGTCCACTGATTGACCGAGTCAGGTCCTTCGACGGTCGGATTGACATCTTCCGAGCCGATGACGGCTTCGAAGCCTGTGGCAGCTCCCAATGTGGCCGAGCGTCCCACACCTGTGGCTCGGTTGGTATTCCAGCTGACGAGCACGCTTGATGTTGTCTGTGAGTAATCGAGCGTATCGTGTCCTGCACCAGCGTCCAGCGTTCCGTCCAGGTAGTCAAAGATAAGATTCGCACCTTTGAACTGAAACGTATCGTCCGCTGATCCACCGACCAGCGATTCGACATCGTAGAAACTGGTCGTGGTGTTGAGCGTGCCATCGTTACGATCGTCGATGGTCCAGACGCTATCGATGTCAGGCCCATGCAGCGTGTCGGTGCCATCACCGGCACTGATGACACTCACTCCACCAATGATCGTGAACACATCGTTGCCACCTTGACCCAAGAGGTTGCCATTCCAGTTGGCACCCGCTTGCACTGTGAAGGAGTCGACCGCATCGCTGCCGTAAAGAATTTCAGCGTTGGTAAAATCGAAGCGTTGGCCGTTGACGAGAATGTGACCGGTGTCTTCCCCGGTGATGTTCCATTCCGCAGGTTGTTCGGGAGGAGCATACAGCCGTTCATACCCGGTACCGCCCACGAACTCATCGAAGCCCGCACTGTAATGCACATCGTTGGCATTGACCGTCCCATCAGCGTTGATTTGCACTGTCAGGGAACCTGTGCTTCCCAGCAGCCGATTGTCTTGATCACCTTCAATCAGCAACTCTCCGGCGGTATAGCTGTTGAGCACTCCTGAGATGTTTCGATTCGAGATGTTGACGTCCAGCGGCACGCCGCGATCGGTCAGCTCGATCCGGTCATCACCAGCTGCGTTGAGGTAACCGCTGATGGAGCCGCCATTTTCGACGATGAAGACGTCTTCTTGCGGTCCATCTAGCAGCCTCGCGACGTTGGTGAAGCTGTATTGTCCGTTATTGATTGTTCCGGTGTTCTCGCCGGTGATGGTCCACTGATTGACCGAGTCAGGTCCTTCGACGGTCGGATTGACATCTTCCGAGCCGATGACGGCTTCGAAGCCTGTGGCAGCTCCCAATGTGGCCGAGCGTCCCACACCTGTGGCTCGGTTGGTATTCCAGCTGACGAGCACGCTTGATGTTGTCTGTGAGTAATCGAGCGTATCGTGTCCTGCACCAGCGTCCAGCGTTCCGTCCAGGTAGTCAAAGATAAGATTCGCACCTTTGAACTGAAACGTATCGTCCGCTGATCCACCGACCAGCGATTCGACATCGTAGAAACTGGTCGTGGTGTTGAGTGTGCCGTCGTTGCGATCATCGATCGTCCACAGGCTGTTTGTGTCGGGACCGATCAGTGTGTCATTGCCACCGCTGGCTGAAATCTGTCTTGTTTCGACGCTTTGGCTGATCACGGTGAAGCCGTTGACTTCCGTTGCTTGATCGCTGACCACAAATGTGTCGTCGCCACTGCTGCCGATGATCGACAAAGTGTCGGTACCGCTGGTCGCCAAAATTCGTAGCTTGGTCGTCGGGGTTGCAAGTTCGCCATTGAAAACGGTTGAGCCGCCACGCCTGACCAACCATTCGTTGGTCCCGCTGCCGACGTACTGCGCCGTGAAGATTTCATTGGCGGAGGTACCGATGACATCGTGGTATTCGCCATCCGTGTCCAGGACATCGATTTGAAACGCTTTTTCGGTGACCTCTCCCAAACTGTCGGTGGCACGCACACGAACGGAATAAACCGACTGCACCTCGTCGTCCAACGTGGCGGCGGTGACCAGTTGTTCCGAGTCGACGCGGAAACTGGCGTTGTCCTCCCCGCCTTCACCAGCGACCAGCTCAAAAGTGTAGGGAGCGGTACCGTCGGGATTGACTGCCCCTAAATCACCAACCGGAGAATCCAATGGCAATTTCTCGTAGACAAAGCCACTCGAAAGCAAAATATCCCCAGCCAACAAATGGCGTTTTTCCAATTGTTCAGCGAGCAATTTGCGGCGACGTGGAGCAGATCGGCTTGGTTTGCGGGGGCCAAGGAATGGATTGAATCGGCGACTGCTTGGGTATGTCATCGAGAAAGCCGAGTGGATTGGGGGGACAAAACGAAGGCCAAAGCTTCATGCGAAAAGCCACTTCGATCTGTCCCGTCTTTTCCCGGAAATTTCTGTTCTTCAGGACACGCTCGCCCGTTCAGCGGGATCGTCTCCTGAGAGGCGTCAGAAAACAAACGTGACGCGAGACGATTGCTTGGGGATTTTCGCATGGCATAGAGGAAGAGATCGAAAACCGAGCTCACCAAATTTCTGACGCCTGCCATTCCAAGCTGTAGCGACGTCGGTGGTGGCTTGGTTCTGAAGTCATTGGAGCTTTCCCCAATTGGTAGCCACATAATGTTTCAAACACTTCTGCGAACTGATGCTGCTACTCGTGGAGTGCGATTCCTCCCTGGATCTCGGCATCTCCGCCTCGAGATGCTGGAGCGACGAGATCTCCTCGCCGCGGACCCGCTACTTCAATTCGTTTTGTCGGCGCGCGATGAAAACGATGCGTTGATCGAGAACCTCCAGGGAGTCTCGGAGGTGTCCATCAACGACACGGAGTTGATTGACTACCGAGTCAAGGTTGGTGAGGAGTTCAATCTTCGCGTCGCCGCTCAGAGGCTCCAAAGCGATTCCACATTCGGCATTGATCAGACGATCACGGACTTGTTGATCGATCAAAAGGGCGTGCTCGTACCTGTCGTCGGAGAAGTCCAGCGAATCTCATTCCCCTTCGGAGAATTGCTTGCGCCGTCTGGGCAGGTGACGTTCTACTTTGATGACAATCCCTTGCAGACCGAGTCGATGTTGGCGGAGGACTTTCTTGGTGAAACGAACTCGGAACTAGAGTCCAATTTGGCGAATGTGATCGTGGCGCTCTCCGACCAGATCGATTCCGTTGACCAAATCGAGATCAACGCCTCATCTTCTAGTTCAGGAGACATGGTCGAGATCGAGATTGAATACCCCAACCATTTGATTGTGGGCAGTGATGTCCCTCAACTCAACGTTGAGTGGATCGATAGCAGTGAATGGATCGAAACTCGTTCTGAACAACACAATGTTTTTGATGGCGATGGAAATTTCAATGTCTATCCCCTCATCGTCGCAATGCGAAATGCTTCTCTGTTCAATGGGGCATTCGGGAGAGTTTCGCTCGCAGAGTTCTCTACCGACAATCTGCAATCAGATTCCTTTCTGTCTGCGTCGGCTCAATCCTTCCCGCTAGGGGGAAACTTTCCTGACAGTCTGTATTTCAATATTCCGGTCGTGGCTATGCGACCCGCTGAAGACGTTCTGGTTAGTTTGGGGATTCCACAAGACTCCTCCTCCGCCACCACTCTCTATGATCCTTCGATTCCGGACGGGAGGCTCGAACTCGGTCCAGAAGAAATTGCATTCGAGGAGTCGTCGCGATTCCGGCTCACTGTCCTCGGTGGGGACGACAATGCCCCTCGACCTCTCGAAGTCACTCTTCCCGATGCGACGGCCAGCGACGCCGTCGTCCGACGAAACGGGGAACACCTGGAAGTCTTCGATCGCGTTTCTCAAACACTCTTGGTCGATCGTCCCATGAGCGGTGTGCAGACTTTGACGCTCTTGGGTGCAGAAAATGTCGACGATCGAATCGAACTGGATTATCAAAGTGGTGGGCCGGTCCAATTGGGCGATGATGAGAATCCAACATCGGAGACGGCGATTCGTATGCTGGGCCGTGGTGGCAACGATGTTGTTGTGATGGCATTGGATCCGTCGTCGTCCGTGACGGTCAGTGCGGGTTCTTCCTTTAGCGAGGCCCCCGTCGGCACTGCTTCGTCAGGGCAGATCAACGTGCGCGTCAGTACTGACGAGCAAGTCGTCGATCACGAACTGCTTGGCTTTCAGTCATTGATCTTCGAGTCCTCTGAGGGGGTCGTGGTCGATCCTCGCGGTGAGTGGAAGTATAAATCGACGGAACGAGAAAACGAGACGCTGACGCAAGTCTTTGAAAATGGTGTGACGCAGTTGCATTTCCGTCGTACGGGTTGGACCAATGTGGTAAATGCTTTTGATGTCACGGGATCGGGAAACGTTCAATCGTTAGACGCATTGCGGATCATCAACGAATTGAATGATCGCGTTCACTCCGATCCTGTAACGGGGGTTTTGCGAGACCCGATACTTGTCGATCCGTCTCCTCGGAACTTCTACGATGTCAATCGTGATGGAAAAGCAACCGCCTTGGATGCACTCCGAGTGATCAACTACCTCAATCTGAGAGACGCAGACGCGGTTTCAGAACCCCTCGAAACAGGCCTCCGAAAACCGAGCCACAGTGAATCGGACGCATCGGATTTTGTTTTTGCGTCAACGGAATGGTGGCAAGCAGGATGGCGAAAAGGAAATGTCTGGTCGCACGAATCATTGATCGATGATTCGTCCAAGGGGCTATTCTGATCTGCCGAGAAGGACACCGGCGAATTGATTGAACACTTGTTAACGGCCCAGCAGCACGGGGACGTAGCCGTGTTCGCTAGGGTAAACCAGAAGCATGCGGCGTCCGTCTGCCGACAGTTGAAGGTTTTGCGGGCGTCTGAGTCCGGGACGCGGGTGATACAAGGTGCCCAGCGGTTGGCCGGTCGGGACGTGCCAGGCCATGATCCGCCCATCGTTGTGACCTGAGATCAAAACGCGGTCGTCGGCGAGAAAACGTAGCGACCAGATTCTCGACATTTCGCGGATATCTAAAAAAACCTGGTCGGTTTTCCGATCCCAAACCGTCAAGCGTTGGTCGTTTCCAATTGCCACCTGACGTTCGTCGTTGCTGATGGCGACCACGCGCGGATGTGAAATCCTGTACTGACGGTCAACCTCGCCCGATTTAATATTCAGTTCCTGCAGCGATTCTTCGTCGGCGGTCCCGCAAATCAACGTCTGATCGTGGTTGGCGAAAACGGCATTTCCGTTGTCGATCGCAGTGAAGCTTGCTATCAACTCGTGGGTGACCCAGCGATCGGCCGATTCCCATACGAAAGCGAAACCGCCGCCGACAGCGACCAGCCGGCTGCCATCGGAGGAAAGAGTCAGATGCTCATTGCGTTGGGGAGGCGAATCGATTGTGGTCAGTGTCTGGCGAGTCCTCAGTGACACAATGGAAATCTGATTGTCGCTTCGCAGCGCGACCAATCCCTCCTCGGCTCGAAGGGACATTTTTTCGACCGGCAATCGGGTCGGCTCTTGCCCTCGGAGTAACAAGACTGGATCGGGCTCGTCATCCAATAGATAAGCTCCCTCGACAGCGACCGGAGATCTGAGTTCGCGTTTTGGGACGACACCATCGAGATCCCATCTTTGCGCGGTCCCATCGTGGCCGGCAGTGATGAATTGGTTTGGATCATTTTCCAGCCAACACACAGCCAATCGCTTGTCATCTTGTTGATAAGCGTTCCACTGCGTGCGCACTTCGCCGCCGACATCTGATTCATCTGTTCCGTGCAAGCGGATGATCTGAATCCTTCCGTCGCCATACCCCGCCGTCAGCCACATTCCATCGGGAGATGCTGCCAGCGATTTCGCGTAGGACGCACTGACATTGAACGTGCCCCGTCTCGCTCCGGTCTCGCGATCAAAGACAGCCAGCGAATCGAAGTATCGTTCGCCAGCAATCAGCCACTGTTGATTCGGTCCTGCCCAACACATCGCACGGACATTTGTGAAGGGATCGGTCTCGATTGTCCGATCGTGCCTTGCAGTGGAAACGTCCCAGACATGAATTCCATCTCGTGTCGGAACCAACAATTCCTGGCTGTCAGGCGTGAACAAAAGAGTCTCATGCCGATGATCATTGATAAGGCGAAATTTCTCATTCCCGTTCGCATCACCCACCCAGACGCCAGCGTAACGAAAGCCCGCGGCAACGGACCGACCATCAGGCGACCAAGCAAGCGATTCGATCCCGTTCTCCACCGGCCGCACTTGGTGAATGCAGATTGCCTTTTCCACATCCCAGTACTTGATCAACCCCGATGTCGATCCACTGACCGCCATCGAACCGTCCGGCGAAAACGAGACGGCGTGAACCGGTTCATCATGACTTCCCAAAGAACGTCCGGCAGTCGTCGAGCCATCCAAGGGAAACATGACGACGCTACCATCTTCGCATGCACCCAAGGCAGCTTTCTGTTTCGATGAAATCGCGATTTCATGAATCGCTGAAGACGTTTTGAAACATTGGTTGGGTGCCGGAGTGGCCGCTGCTCGAAAAAAGTGAGACAACGCTGATTGCTCAGTCGCTCGACTACTGGATGGCAATGCGTGGGGGTGAGTTACGATCGTGGTGAGTTGTGACAACTGCAAAAGATCGCCAGCCTGATATGCTGACACTGCTTGTTGCAACTGATTGCATTCAAGCAGTTCATTTGCTTGCCGTTCTCGCGCTTCGCTGATCGATTTGGCTTGGCGAACCTCAAGCATTTTCCACGTCGAAATGATGCTTGTCATGACCAATGAGACGAGCACCACGGAGGACACTGCGATTGCAAAGCGGTGACGGCTGATTGTTTTTCGAAACTGATAGATTGGTGATGGAGGGCATGCCAAAACCGCCTGACCGGTGAGGTATCGCTGGATGTCATCGGCGAGTTCGGACGCCGATCCGTATCGCCGGCGACGGTCTTTTTCCATCGCCTTCATGATCAACCAATCCAGCTCTCCCCGAATGCTCGGGTGCAGCTTCCGTTGATCGCCGCCTTGTTGATGATTGACGTTATCGTTGGCAGCGAGGGTGCGGCTAACGACGCTAGGTCGAGGAGGCTGGACCTCGCGTATGATACGGCGAACCTCGTCAAAGCTTGCCGTTTTGAAGGTTTCACGATCAAACGGTGGCGCACCGACCATCAGTTCGTACAACAACACGCCGAGGGAATAGACATCGCTTCGAGTGTCGATGTCGATCGTCCCCATCTCCGCTTGCTCGGGGCTCATGTACATCGGTGTTCCCATCAACTGTGCAAAACCAGTGTGAATCGTGATGTCGGTGAGCGGCTGGTCAAGTGCTTTGGCCAATCCAAAGTCGATCACCTTTGGAAGTGCTTCCCCATCGATTTCAGCAACCAAGATGTTGGAGGGTTTCAAGTCGCGGTGAATCACCCCTTTTCGATGAGCGTGCTGGACAGCGTGGCAAACTTTTTGGAAGAGACGCAATCGTTGCTCGATGGACAATTCGGAATGACTTGCATACTCAGTGATGGGCGTCCCCTGAACCAACTCCATTACCAAGTAAGGTTGCCCACTTTCCGTGGCCCCACCATCCAAGACTTTGGCGATGCAAGGATGGTCCATCATCGCCAGTGCCTGACGCTCGGCGGAGAATCGTGCTAAAGCTTCCTTCGTAGCGATTTCTGCTCGAATGATCTTGAGAGCAACCTTGCGACGGACCGGTTGTTCTTGCTGAGCCACAAAAACGCTGCCCATTCCACCTTCGCCGATCAGCTCGCAAATCGAATAACGATCGATGCGATGCATCTGATTGGCTTTGAATGTCTCCGGCAAAATTCCCGAGCGGGTCGATGTCCACTGGGTCTCACCAACACCCAAGTAATCGATGAGATCATCCAGTCGGTTGGGTTCCTGCTGATGGTGGGACACGATCAGCCGCTCCACTGCCTTCTGCATTGGTTCATTTGATTGGCAGGCCAGTGCAACGAAACGTTGACGTTCTGCGACATCATCGATTTCAATTGCCTGCAAAAACACATCCTTGATGGATTCTTGTTTGGGTGAATCCGACATGCGTTGACCCTAACCGTCCCAGTGAACCGCGAACCAAGTGCGTGCAAATTCCCAGTTCCGATAGGCGGTGCTTCGCGACATCTTCATCAATTCGCCAGCCTCGGTGATCGACAACCCGGCGAACACACGAAGTTCAACCAACTTGGCAGAATCGGGATCGACTTCGAACAATCGCTCCAGCCCGTCGTCGAGATCGAGCAAAAGATCGGTTGCGGGCGTGACGTCATCCGCTACTTCACCCAATGCGAGTCGTCGGCAGTGACCACCTCGTTTTCGACTTCCCCGAGCTCGCGCAGCGTCAATCAGAATTCGCCGCATCGCTTCGGCAGCGGCTGCATAAAAATGCCCACGATTTTCAAATTTCTGCAGACGTCCGCCAGATGCCAGACGCAGGTAGGCTTCGTTGACCAACGCCGTGGGCTGAAGAGTGCGCTCCCGATGTTCCACTGCGAATTGACTTTCCGCTATCGAACGCAACTCCTGGTAGACAGCGCGCAACAGGCCCTCCGACGCTCTCGCATCGCCCGACCGCACCTGGCACAACAATTCAGTGACATCACCCATTCCACCAGTGTATCTGCAAACCACCCATGTGGCTAGAAAAACCTCCGAGCCGAAACGAGCGTCCCAACGGTCCGTGTCGAGCCAAATTCGGTCACTCTTCAGCGAAGGTGATGACTGGGAAGATTTCGGGGATGTGGGAGTCCCAGACTCCGTGTTTGCCGAGGGCCCAACCGCTGGAGTCGGTGGCGGGTTCGGGGGCTTTGGTCTTGTTGAAACGGAAGAGGTCGATTCGCCACTGGTCACCGACCTTGGGTGGCAGCGATCGATCGTCGCCCTTGGCAAGCCATTTCATCTCCTTCCATGGAAACGCCAACTCGACCGTCCAGCCTTGATCGACGTCGGAATCGTCGTTCAAGGTCCCGTTGATGTGAACGGCGGATTTGAAATTGGGAAAGTCGTACCCTAGAAACGCGATGCGTTTTCCGCGTGGATGGTCGGTGAACCCAACGCCATCGAACTCCTGTTGATTCGGAGCGTCTTTGGCGAGTTGTGGGTCGGATGCATAACCACCTTTCTCGTACGCTTCCTGCCATACAAAGAAACCTTCGTAGACGGTTCCATAGGAATTGATCTCGAACTCGTAGTAGGCGTCCTCTCCAGCGATGAAGACTTCGACGTCGTTGTCGTAGTAAATCGGATCGTCACGGTCTTTGTACTCCGCGTCGACATTGGGCTCCTCCAACCAGAATCCAATGTAGAGAAACTCGTCATCCCACAGGATGGATGAGCGGGTGTCGTAGCGAGTGGGTTGTCCACTGACCAAGTCGACAAAGGACGTGGTCTTGCGGGCTTGCTGCCAAGTTTCCTCGTCCAAACGACCATCGATCGTCAGCTCCGTGTCGATCTTCGCCGCGGTGTATCGTGGCAGATCCTTGGCAGGAACCAACGATTGAGGGAACGGCTTGGGAATCTCCACTTCGACAGAACTCGGGAACGCGAGCTCGGAATCGGATCGCTCGTCGAAGGTTGTCACGAGTGTTTTCAGACTTCGCCTGACCTGCCCCTCGAACAGCGTTTGACCACCGCTGGTGATCTGGATTGGTTTGTCCAAGTCGATGAATCGGTCATCCAAGAAGACCTCCATCTTGTTCACGTCCGAGGAGGTCAAGTCAATCGTTTGACCGTCAACGGTTGCGATGATGGTCGCACCGGCTTTGACCGACGACTCTTCCACGCCCAACCAGTAGAAATGGGAATGAGTCACATCGTCTTGGACCCATACGATCTTGGACGGGGTCACGTTTCGAGTGTGCTTCGCCATCCAAGGAAGTGCGACCGCATCTTCGCGATCCATCCAGTGTCCTTTGTTCGGGTAGATCTTCACGAAGTGTTCGTATCCGTCCGGATCCGCTTCATGCAGTTCAGCCAACTTCGTTTTCCAATCCGCAGCAATTTGGTTGCGTTTGTAGGCGGCGTCTTTGCCTCCCATTTGCAACGCGAAGGGAACGTTGCGAAGTCCCAGGGCCGACGTTTCGTTGGGATGTCCGGCCATCATCGCGGCGGCCGCCCAGCGGTCGGACAGACGAGGTGCCAGTTGATACACGCCGTCACCGCCGGCGGAATAGCCCATCACGTAGACACGATTTGGATTGACGTTTTCAAACGCGACCATGTTTTCAATTAGACGCACGAACATCGGATCGATGTGCTTTTGATGCCATAGATTCCATGTGTCAGTCGGAGCACGCGGAGCCACGTAGACACCTTCTTCGGGTTGATACAAACGTTTCTGGTTTTCCCATTGGCGATCGTTGATCGCTTTCGGGGCACCACCACCGCCGTGCATGGAGATGTAGAGACTGCGGCCTTCGTTGGGGGCTTCGCCAAAAACGCGATAGTCAAACGGCATCTTATGTTCGCCGTGGACCAACACCCGAGCCTTCATTTCCTCGGAACGCGTTTTGAGCAGAGTTTGCTTGTGATGCTCTGCAAGAATCTTTCTGGCTCGGACAACATCGTCGGCGGTTAGCGAGACGTCGCTGAACGATTGATCGCGAATTGTCTTGAGATCCGCTGCCGGTTGGGACTGGAGGTAATCGCGGAGAGCTTTGATCGCGGCGACGGATTCATTCGCCTGTGATTCGGAAACCGCATCGACGGAGACGAGGTGGTGCTCATGCAACTCCTCATCCGCATCGGTGATGATGGTGTCACGAATGACTTGATCGCCTTCGCCAATCAAGACGGAGTACTTGTGTTGTTGTTTCAGTTCCACGCGAAGATGATCGTTGGCATCGAATCCCTCGTCGTTGGTTTGACCTTCAAAGACAACTTCGTCGCCATCCAGGACTCGCAGTCGGCAACTGGCTCGGTTCCCATCTGCACCATGCACCACGAACAACGACTCAGTCATGCCGGGCGGCAATGACTTTTGAAGAGCAACGTAGCGGTCGGTCACGTTCACAGAGGGAATGCTTCGAAGCTTTCGATTCCAAACGCATGGGAACGAGAGCGGGGTCTGTTTGAAACTGGTTGCATAGATCGCGTGAGCTTTTGACGATCGGTCTGCTTTGGTTGCATTGGTGACAAACCAACCACGATCCAGTTCGTTCCCGGTTGGTTCAGCGGCACCTGTGAAATGCCAGCCATCGTCCCAGACTTCCACCCACGAGTGATTTCCGGATTGATTGAACCACAGGGGCGTGCCCACAAACCGAGCGGGGATCCCAACAGAACGACAAGCATCAATCAGCAACACCGACAAACCCGTGCACGACGCCAACCCGGTTTCCATTGATTCCAGTGGACTTTGATCCGCTTTCACTCGCCGGGTGGAATATTTAACGCCGACGCTTTTGAATAGTTTTTGATTGATCAACGCGGCCGCTTCGCTCGGTGAGCTCGCTCCTTCTATCATCGGCAGGCATCGTTTTCGAAAATCGGCTCGCCACTCGTCACGTCGCTCGTTGATGCTGGCGTAGGGAAGAACATTGTTCAGAAAGACATCCTTGGGAATCTCCTTTGCCCACGGTGCATTGGTCCATGCTTGATAGGCCAGTCGAGTGTTTTCCAACAGGTAGTCCGCCGAAAGCGTTTGCAGATCACTCTCTGGCATGTTCGCAATCAGGAACTCGATTCCTTCCCGTTGATCCGCTGGGGCGTCTGCTAGGGCCCGTTCCAGTTCCGCACGGTTGTCTCCCGCCAGAGCCAGTCGATCGGTGTCGAACTCCGCCGATGCGAGTCCGGCAAGACAGAGGAGGAGCATCGGAAGGATCACGGCAATCAACGGTCGTCTCATGAGATGGACTCAGCGTTCAAGTGTCAGGCAGTGGCATGGAACAGGCATCCGATCGGAGCAGCGGTCACTGATCCCTTTTAAACGCCCGGTCAAGTCAACAGTATGACTGGCCAAAGCACACGCAACCACTGATGAACGGTCCTCGCCGAATGGAATGACTCCGCCAGCAAGAATTCTCCACGGCATCATCTTTTGTTGTATGGATCGTCGCCCGAGATCGAGTGTTAAGGGTGGACGGTCGTCCGTTTTTTAGGTTGCTGCAGAAAACAGTGGCATTCGCCAAACTCGGAATGTCAATTGTTGGTTTGACAAATGGTGTCACCGCCAAGAACTCGCAACCCGCGATGGAACAATGACGAATCATCCGGCTTCGTACAGCTATGCGACCGAAGCGATCACGACTCCGATTGCGCCGGTGAAACTGTCCGATGATGGGCCAGTCATTTGGTGCAAGCTGGAATATCACAACCCGAGTGGATCCACCAAAGATCGGATCGCTCGTTTCATCTTGGGAAAGGCAATCCGAAGCGGGTTGCTGGGCCGTGGTGATGCGGTGGTCGAAGCATCGAGCGGGTCGACCAGCATTTCGCTCGCGTTGATGTGCGCCCAGTTTGGTTTGCGATTCACTGCGGTCATGCCGCGCGGGGTGAGTTCCGAACGGATCAAGATGATTCGAGCGTTTGGAGCCGAAGTGATCCTGACACCGGCGGAGGAAGGTGTCGGCGGAGCGATGGCATTGGCAGATGAGATCGCCGGTCGAGGAGAAGCGTTCGCAAGCAAGCAGTTTGAGAACCCAGACAACCCGGCGGCACATCGCTATCAAACCGCCGCGGAAATCATCGCTCAAGTTCCTTCTCGTTCGGTGGATGCGGTCGTCAGTGGGGTCGGAACGGGTGGTACCCTGGTCGGTCTGTACCAGGGGTTCTGCGATTTTGGATGCATCACTCGGCCGGTGCTGGCTCGGCCGGTCTGCTCCGATGGCCTGTACGAGCTGGAGTGTTCCAGTTTCAGCAAGAAGATACCGGGTGTGGTGGAAAGTGCTTCGGCAATCTTCCGCGATGCCCATCTGCCCGGGCTCAGACAAGTCGATGTGAAAGACAGCGTGGCGTTGGCGTGTTGTCGCCAACTGATCCGGCGTGGATTTCCCGTCGGGCCCAGTTCAGGGTTGAACTTGGCCGCGGCCCTGGAAGCCGCGCGCGATCTCCCGCCCGATGCAACCATTGTCACGGTCTTTCCCGACCGCATGGAACGCTACTTCTCGACGCCGTTGTTCAGCGACTCAGTGGAAGAGTTGGAATGCGATCCTGCCCAGACATGTTGCTGACCAGGACCGATTACTGAATCGAGTGACAATCAAAGAGCGACCGTGACGGTTTTGCTTTCCAAGTAAGCCTTCAGGCCTTCGGTGCCTAGTTCGCGGCCTTGGCCACTCATCTTGAATCCGCCGAATGGGGCGGCGGCGTCGAAGACGTCGTAGCAGTTGACCCACACGGTTCCCGCGCGAACGTTGGCGGCGAAGTGGTGGGCTTTCTTGATGTCTTGCGTCCACACGGCGGCCGCCAAGCCAAACATCGTGTCGTTGGCTCGTTTCAAAATGTCATCGCTGTCTTTGAACGACAGCACGCTCATCACGGGGCCGAAGATCTCATCGCGAGCGATCGCCATGTCGTCTTGAACGTCAGTGAACACGGTCGGCTCAATGAAGTAACCACGATCACCAGAACGCTTGCCACCACTGACGCAGGACGCGCCTTGCTGGTTGCCTTTGTCGATGTAGCTCATGATCTTGTCGAATTGAGCTTGGTCGATTTGAGGACCCTGTTCGGTGGTGTGTTCGAACGGGTTGCCGACGACACGTTTGTTTGTCAAATCGGTCAGCTTTTCGACGAAGGCTTCGTGGATCGATTCTTCGACGAACACGCGACTGCCGGCACAGCAACATTGGCCTTGGTTCAGATACAGACCCACGAAGCTGCCTTGCACAGCGGCGTCCAAGTCCGCGTCGCTGAAGATCACATTGGGACTTTTGCCGCCCAGTTCAAACGTCAGCCGTTTCAACGATTGGGCGGAGTTCTTCATGATCAACTGAGCCGTTCGGTGTTCTCCCGTGAACGCGATTTTGTCGACGCCAGGATGGTCGACCAGGGCTCCACCGGCGGTTGGGCCAAAGCCCGGCACGACATTGATGACGCCATCGGGGAAGCCGACGTCTTTGGCGAGCTGTGCCATTCGCAGGCAGGTCAGCGGCGTTTGTTCGGCGGGTTTCATCACGATTGTGCAACCGGTGGCGAGAGCCGGTCCCCACTTCCAAGCGACCATCAGCATGGGGAAGTTCCAAGGGATGATCTGTCCAACCACACCGACCGGTTCTTTCCGTGTGTAGCAGAGGTAGTTGCCGCGGATGGGAACCGTTTCGCCTTGGATCTTGTCCGCGTAGCCGGCGTAGTAGCGCAGGGCATCGATCACCAAGGGCAAATCCGCGTGCCGCGATTCGCGAAGGGGTTTTCCGTTGTCGAGTGTTTCGAGTTGAGCCAGCTCATCGATCTCGTTCTCAATCGCATCAGCAAGCTTCATCATCAGCCGTCCGCGATCGCGAGCGTCCATCGTCCGCCAGGGACCCGAGTCGAAGGCTCTGCGTGCCGCGGCCACTGCGGCGTCGATGTCTTCCTTGTCCCCTTCAGCGACTTGAACGATCTCTTCTTCAGTGGCTGGGTTGATCGTGGCGAACGTTTTTCCGCTGGCTGAATCCCGCCACTGGCCGTCGATGAACAACTGGGTGTGGCGAACCTTGGGAGGTGCGAATTCCGGAAGTGTTGTCGACATCAGAGATCCTCGTCAGCTGCGATGGGAATGGAATCAAGCCTTCAGCTTAAGGCTTCGCAGGCGAGGATGCCAACCAATGCGATCGCGAAGATTGAGCGATCAGCCGATGGGCGATAGCCCACGGTTTCTGAAGACGAACCGAACGCGATCGCGTTCCGGCTGATCTGATATCAACCGTTTGAATTTTTCGGTTGTTGGATCTGCGTCGTACGGTTGTTGGGTCTGTCCTCTGTCGCCCCTCCGGGACTGATGAAGTAGCTGGAACTGTTTCCGGTGCCTGACGGCACCGGCAAGGGCTGTGCCGGCCCGTCGGGCCTCAAAGCGTTAAGTCTCTGTTCAGCACTCGGGATCGGGGGTGGTGGTCAGAGGATGGCCGTTGATTTGGTTGATCAACATTCGCAATCGACCAAGGCCACGCCGGTTGAAGTGGAAGATCAAGCGGGGGAAATCCGCCAGTTCGGGTTCGCTGGATTCGACGGGCAGCGGTCCGGTTTGTTCGAACGTGCCGCTCTTCAAGATGTCCGCGAATTCGGTGCGGATCAATTCCAAGGTTTCTTCCGACAACGCTCGCTTCATCCGCAGCACCAACTGATCACCGACGTAACGTTGGGAGTGATACACGTCATAGAACGTCAGCAGCTCTTCGACGGCTTCATCGACCGAGTTGGTGATTTTGTAGAGGGCCACGTCCTCGGGACTGATCATGCCGTTGCACATCAGTTGCTTGTCAATGAATTTACCCAAGTCCTTCCAGTAACTGCCGCCGGGATGATCGAGGAAGATCAACGGCATCATGGTTTGCTTGCCGGTTTGCAACAGCGTCAGGACTTCGAGGCCTTCGTCGAGCGTTCCGAATCCGCCGGGCAAGCAGACGATGCCACTGCACTCTTTCAAGAACATCAACTTGCGAGTGAAGAAGTACTTCAGCGTGACCAACTTGGGATCGTTCTCGATGTATTCGTTCGCGCCTTGTTCGAACGGCAACATGATGTTCAGGCCCATCGATGCATCGCGTCCGGCACCTTTGTGACCGGCTTCCATGATGCCGCCCCCGGCACCGGTGATGATCATCCAACCGTGAGCCGCCATTCGCCGGCCCAGGTCAACCGCGGATTGGTAGTCAGGGCGATCCGAGCCGGTTCGAGCGGAACCAAAAATCGTGACTTTGCGTCGCCGACGATAGGGACGAAAGACTTTGAATGCGTACCGCAGTTCCCGGATCGTTCGTGACAGGATCTTCACATCACCGCGAGCCGTGTTGTCCTTTTCCAATCGCTCAATCGTGTGCCGCATGACTTGGTACAAGTCCTGCGACTGGTTGTCGGAGATCGGATCATCGATCGGTTGCGGCCGTTGCAATTCATCTTCGCCAATGGCTTCGGCTGGCAAATTTTCGTTTTCGTCGGTCATGAAAAGTTCCGGAGGAGATGACGAGCAAGTTGCGGTAGGCAGACAAGTTACCACGAATCAGGGGTTCACCGGAACGCGATTTGTGGAGGCCCCAGGTGAGGTTTTGATGAACTGGCGGCTTGGTAATTCCAGCTCGTTTTGCTCCATTATCGGCATGACAAAAACACTGCACTTTGACTGTTTATCGGGAATCAGCGGCGACATGACCTTGGGCGCCCTGATCGATTTGGGCGTGTCCGTGGACCAGATCCAGCAGGGGCTGCAATCGCTGAACCTGCCGGATTTAAAGCTGCGGACCGAGGAAGTGAAAAAGTGCGGTTTCCGTGCCGTGCAGATTCACATCGATCATCCGCCGGAAAAGGCTCATCGGCATCTGCACCACATCGATGCGATGATCGACGAAGCCACCGAGATCAACGATTCCGCCAAGGCTCTCGCGAAAAAGATTTTTCTGTGCGTGGGCGAAGCGGAAGCCAAGGTCCATGGTTGTTCGCTTCGGAAAGTCCACTTCCACGAGGTCGGCGCGATCGATTCCATCGCGGACATCGTCGGCGTTGCGATCGCGATCGATGCGTTGGATGTCCAACACGCGACGTCGTCGACCATTCCAACTGGGACGGGAGCGATCACGATCGATCATGGCCGCGTTGCTGTGCCGGCGCCCGCCACGGCGGAAATATTGACGGGCGTGCCGTTGATGGCCTGCGACATTGAATCGGAACTGACCACGCCCACCGGGGCCGCGATCATCAAGACGCTGGCTCGATCGTTTGGACCGCCGCCGGCGATGACTCCGTTGCGAGTGGGCTATGGATCCGGAACGCGTGATTTGGAAGGTCAAGCCAATGTGTTGCGGGTGACGCTGGGTGAGCTTGCCGAAGCGAGCTCTTCCCAAGGTCAAATCGAAACCGATCGAGTCACCTTGCTGGAAAGCAACATCGACGACGCGACGGCGGAGCAATTGGCCAATGTCAGCGAGCTGTTGATGAACGCGGGAGCCCTGGATGTTTGGCAGACTCCCATCGTGATGAAAAAGGGGCGTTTGGCGACGACGGTTTCGGTGTTGTGCGACGCCAGCCGAATCGGTGCGTTGCAAACGTTGCTCTTCACCCAAACCAGCACGATCGGAATTCGACGAACGGAGATGAATCGGTCCAAACTGGCTCGCGAAAGTCAGACCGTGGAAACGCCGGACGGACCCGCGACGGGCAAGACGGTGCGTTTGCCGGACGGAACGCTTCGTTTTTCATTGGAAAACGACGAGGTCAAGCGATTGTGTGCCGCGACGGGAAAACCGGCCGATCAAATTCGGACGGAAGCCCAGGCAGCGTTTGCTGGATTGATAGCGGAAGGGCGCGAGCCGTCCGGTCCCGCTTGAGACTCAACGTGGCAAGTTCTACCGCCGGGCACCGGACGGCTCGCGCCGTGCCGCTACAAAGAGAGAAGCCAAAATTTTCGCGCCCCTGCTAGTGGGTGATCTGGCCTGGGGGAGCATGAACGCAAAAACAATTTCACTCGGCTGTCTGGGTTTGCTGTGCGTCGGTCTGTTGGTGGTGATGTTCCCAATCGGGCTTCGCCAGTACCGGAGTCAGGCTCAGTTGCAGGCCATCGCTGCGAATGGTGATCCGGTTTCGCTCTCGGCGTTGGGGGATCCGACCCCCGTGTCCGTTTGGCCAATGGCGGACAAGGTGGATGCGCGACGGGAGATTCTGCAGGTCATCGAGCCGGCGGAAGAACTCGCGAAAGTTCTCCATCCGTATCTGAATTCGGACGCGGCGACTGATCTTCACGAGCCATTGTCGGCCCCACACGTGGCATTGATGGAGGAAGGATTTCGGCAACATCCGGAGGTCTTGCCCGCTCTGCGAGATGCGTCGCATTGCCAGCGATACGCGTGGCCCTCGCCGCTGACGCCGTCAGGTGCGATGCTGCCCCAGCAATACATGCAGGTCTTGTTGAAAGAAGTCAGCCAATTGCGAATGGTTGGCCGGTTGATGCTCTGTGGTTCTCGTTTTTTAGCGACCAAAGGCAAGGTCGACGAATCCGCGATGCTGTGTGTCGATCTGATTCGTCTGACGGGTTTGCAAGAAACCGGGCCCACCGTGGTGGTGTATCAAACCAACGTTGCGATCCGGCAAGCCGCCGTGGACCAACTCAATGCGATCATGCAGACGCAACCGCTGGATCCCGGCACGCACGCCGCAATCGAAAAAGTGTTGGTGGAACACGAATCAAGTGACGTGTTCTTGCACACTCTCAAAACCGAACGGGCGTACGGGATCGCTTCGATTCAATCGATGCCCGCGGTATTGCGAGTGTTTTCGAACCAGATACCGGACTACTTGGCCGCGATGCAGAACCAAATCGACAGGGGCAAAACGCCTCCCTGTGATTGGTCGGCCAATCGTGGTCCACCGACGGAAGTGATGACGCAAGCAGCGATGACAGCGGTCGACTCTGGTCGTGCATCGTTCGAACGAGATCGCATTCGATGTCGGTGTCTGCGGATTCTCAATGCGATCCGGGCCCAAGATCTGGCGGCGACGGAAGTGGACCTCGATCAGTTGGGTTTGCCGGCCGAGGCAACGCGGGACCCGTATTCCGGACGACCCTTGCAGATCGAGCCCGTTGAGATCGAGCTCGGCCGGGCTGAACTTGGGCAGACTGGACCAGGGTGGATCGCGTCCGGTGAGGGATGGCGGATTCATTCTGTGGGGCCAAATCCGTTCCAAAACACCGCGAATCAGGCGAATGGGGAAGATCTGGGACTTGCCCCGTGAGGCGGTGATAGCGATTTGAGTCCGGTGTTAAACTATCGCACTCAATCTCGTCTCCCGTCCTCTCACCAACGATGCTCCACGGATGAACGCACCCGCCGCCACGAAATTGCCAACCCGCGACGAAGTCGCCGCCAGCGATTGCTGGGACCTGTCCAGCCTGTACGAATCCCAGGAGGGTTGGCAGGCCGATTTCGACACGCTGACGTCGAAAACTGAAACATTCGAGACCTTTCGCGGACGATTGGGCGAATCGGCCCAAGTCATCCGGGAGTTTTTGGACTTCGATGGCGAGTTTGACCGGATGGCGGAACGCTGTGGCACGTACGCGTTTTTGCGAACAACCGAGAATCAATCTGACAGCGATCACCAAGCCCGCAAATCGCGGTTTCAAAACTTGGCAGTGAAAGCGTCGCAGGCCAGCAGCTTTGTCCGTCCCGAATTGCTGAGCATCGAGCCGGAAAAAATGGAATCGTTTTTGAACGATCCGGTTCTGGAACCCTACAAGTTGTTGCTTGAGCGAATCGTTCGCTATCGTCCGCACACGTTGACCGATCGCGAAGAACGTTTGCTGGCGATGCAAGGCGAGATGGCGGGCGCGGCGGGCAACGCCTTTCGACAGCTCAACGACGCGGACCTGCGGTTCGGTGAGCTTGAAAATGAAGACGGACAACGGATGGAGTTGTCGCACGCAACGTTCATTCAGTTCTTGCACAGCACCGATCGCGACGTTCGCAAGAAGGCGTTCGATCAGTACTACCAAGTCTTCTCGGAACACGAGAACACGCTGGCCGCGACCTTGGCCGGCAGCATCCACCGGGATGTGTACTACGCTCGGGCTCGCAATTACGAGAGCAGCCTGGACGCGTCGTTGTTCCCCGACAACATGCCAGCGTCGGTGTACGACAACTTGATCCAAGCCGTGCGAGATTCGTTGCCGGCGGTTCATGAATACTTGGACGTGCGTCGTCGCAAGATGAACCTGCCCGACATGCATCATTACGACACCTATGTGCCGATCCTGTCCGGGATCAAAAAGCATCACACGTGGGACCAAGCGGTCGATGTGGTTTTGAAATCACTGCAACCGCTCGGCGACGAATATGTGTCAACGTTGGAAGAGGGACTGCGTGGTCGGTGGGCCGATCGCTATCCCAACCGTGGCAAACAGAGCGGCGCATTCAGTTGCGGATCGTTCGATGGTGACCCGTTCATCTTGATGAACTTCAAAGAGGAAGTGCTCAACGATGTGTTCACGCTGACGCACGAAGCCGGCCACTCGATGCACAGTTGGTACTCGTCGAAGAACCAGCCTTACCAGTACTACGATTACACGATCTTCGTCGCGGAAGTCGCCAGCACGTTCAACGAACAATTGCTGACACAATACCTGCTCGAGAACGCCCAGGACGATGCCGAGCGAGCCTATTTGATCAACAACGAACTCGACAGCATCCGCGCCACCGTGGTTCGGCAAACGATGTTCGCGGAGTTCGAAAAGAAGACGCACGAGATGGCGGAAGCCGGTGAACCGCTGACGGTGGCGTCGTTCCGCGCGGTGTATCGTGAATTGCTCGACGCTTACTTCGGTCCCGATTTCATCGTCGATGACGCGTTGGAACTGGAATGTTTCCGCATCCCTCACTTCTACCGGGCGTTCTACGTTTACAAGTACGCCACCGGACTCAGTGCCGCCGTGGCGCTCAGTCGTCGCGTGCTCGGTGGTGGCGAATCAGAACTGAATGACTACCTGAACTTCTTGCGAGGTGGTTGCAGCCAAGACCCATTGGATCTGCTTCGTGGAGCCGGTGTCGACATGACCCAGCCCGAAGCGGTGAAGACGACTTTGGATCACTTCGCCAGTCTCTCCAAGCAACTTGACGAACTGCTGTGACCGACGCCACCCATCGTCTGGAACTGACCGGGATCCGCAAACACTTTGGATCGACCAAGGCGCTCGACGGCGTCGATTTGGTCGTTGGTCCGGGGGAAGTGCATGCGATCATCGGCGAAAACGGGGCTGGCAAGAGCACCTTGATGAAGGTCTTGTCCGGTGCCCATTGTCCAGACGCCGGTCGAATTCAAATCGATGGGGAAGAGATCGATCTGAGCAACCCGCGAGCTTCCCAAGCCGCGGGCATCGCGATGATCTATCAGGAGCTGAACCTGGCTCCTGATTTATCAGTCGCGGACAACATCACCTTGGGCGACGAACCGTCTCGATGGGGCGGACGCGGAGGTGGTTGGCTGGATCGTGGTCGGCAACATGCGATTGCCAAGGAAGCTTTGAAACGGCTGCACTGCGATGACATTGATCCGGCGCAACCGGTTCGCGAATTGTCGATCGCTCAGCAGCAAATGGTCGAGATCGCTCGCGCGGTCGTGGCCGATCGCAAGCTGAAACTGTTGATCTTGGACGAACCGACCAGCAGCCTGACCCAGGTCGACACGGAGAACCTTTTCGCGGTGATCGAGCGACTGAAATCCGAAGGTGTCAGCGTGCTCTACATCAGCCACTTCCTGGAAGAGTGTCAACGGATTGGAGATCGCTTCACCGTGCTGCGAGATGGCGTGACAGCGGGCTCAGGCAGCTTGATTGAAAGCGATCCGGATTGGATGCCGATGGATTCCATTGTGCAAATGATGGTTGGTCGTGAAATCTCCGAGCTCTATCCCAACCTCGATCACGTTCGCGGCGAGCCCGTGTTGCGGCTGGAACAGGTTCGTGGGTCACGATTGCCAACGGATGTTTCGTTGACGCTGCATCGTGGTGAGATCTTGGGGCTCGCTGGGTTGATTGGTGCGGGACGGACCGAAACCGTTCGTGCTCTGTTTGGACTCGATCGATTGGCGTCCGGCAAAGTCATCGTGATGGGCCGCGAAAATGTGCGGCGGGATCCACAGCAAAGTTGGATTCGAGACGCGATGGGGTTGGTGTCGGAGGATCGCAAGAACGAAGGTTTGTTCCTGGAACGCAGCCTGACGGAGAACCTGACGCTGACTCGAACCGAGCCCTACCGCCGTGGTCCGTTCCTTCGCCGATCCGAAATGAAGAAGGCGACCGAGCACTGGATGAAAGAATTGGCGGTCCGGGCGAGCGATCCAGACCAGGCGATCGGCGAGTTGTCAGGCGGGAATCAACAGAAGATCGCATTGGCTCGCTTGCTGCATCATGACTGCGAGATCTTGTTGCTCGATGAGCCCACTCGCGGCATCGACATCGGCAGCAAACGCACGATCTATCAAACGATTGGTGAGCTGGCGGCGGAGGGCAAAGCGATCTTGTTGATCAGCAGTTACTTGCCCGAGTTGCTCGGCGTCTGCGATTCGATTGGCGTGATTCACCAAGGACGCCTGACCAGCATCCGTCCCGCAAACGAATGGACCGAACACAGTCTGCTGACCGAAGCATTGGGCGCTGCGACAACATCCGAGTGAGTCATGGGGCCTCTTCCGCCCCAACGGGGCAACACTATCTGATTAGCGCCGCCCCTTTGGGGCTACCGACATTCGCGCCGTTCTGAAAACCCAGGGCGTTGCCCTGGGCTAGAATAGGGTCGGCCCATTGGGCCTGTGGCGTCTCCGTGACGGGGACGTCGTTTCTCTCGGATATTGTGCCATTCGCAAGGTTGAACCATGCCGCAGTCTTTGGCCCGCGTTTATCTGCACATCGTCTTTTCCACCAAGGGACGAATTCCTTGGCTGAAGGATGCGACCTTGCGATCGGAACTTTACGCGTACATGGCGACGGTTCTACGTGACAACGTCCAATCACCAGCAATCAAAATTGGTGGAGTGGAAGATCACGTTCACGCGTTACTCACGCTCAGCCGGAGTTTCGCGATCAAGGACGTGGTTCAACACATGAAAACGGAAACCAGCAAATGGATCAAACGCCAAACGGAAGGAGCGACCGAGTTCGCTTGGCAAACTGGATACGGAGCCTTTTCCGTGAGCCAATCCAATGTCCAGAAAGTCGTTCAATACATTGGCAACCAAGAAGAGCATCATCGCAAAATTTCTTTCCAAGACGAATTTCGCGACTTCTGCAAACGGCATGAACTCGAGATCGACGAACGTTATGTTTGGGACTGATGTCAGGCTAGGACCGCCCCCGTTGGGGCTACGGGGATTGTTTGGCTTCACCAACCCAGGGCGTTGCCCTGGGCTAGATTAGGCTCGGCCCGTTGGGCCTGGGGAATGTGCAGCGAAGCTGCATTGTGTCTCCGTCCGCCCCAACGGGGCACCGCTATTTCAGCCCAGGGCAACGCCCTGGGAAACCGGCGGCAAAACCACGCCATAGTCCCAACGGGGCGGCCCTATCCATCGCTGGCTGACTGACGCCGCCTCGTTTCGTTGGGGCGACCGCATCTGCTCAGCCCCAAAAACCCAGGGCGTTGCCCTAGGCTAAAATGGGCTCGGCCCGTTGGGCCTGGGGAATGTGCAGCGAAGCTGCATTGTGTCTCCGTCCGCCCCAACGGGGCACCGCTATTTCAGCCCAGGGCAACGCCCTGGGAAACCGGCGGCAAAACCACGCCATAGTCCCAACGGGGCGGCCCTATCCATCGCTGGCTGACTGACGCCGCCTCGTTTCGTTGGGGCGACCGCATCTGCTCAGCCCCAAAAACCCAGGGCGTTGCCCTAGGCTAAAATGGGCTCGGCCCGTTGGGCCTGGGGAATGTGCAGCGAAGCTGCATTGTGTCTCCGTCCGCCCCAACGGGGCACCGCTATTTCAGCCCAGGGCAACGCCCTGGGAAACCGGCGGCAAAACCACGCCATAGTCCCAACGGGGCGGCCCTATCCATCGCTGGCTGACTGACGCCGCCTCGTTTCGTTGGGGCGACCGCATCTGCTCAGCCCCAAAAACCCAGGGCGTTGCCCTAGGCTAAAATGGGCTCGGCCCGTTGGGCCTGGGGAATGTGCAGCGAAGCTGCATTGTGTCTCCGTCCGCCCCAACGGGGCACCGCTATTTCAGCCCAGGGCAACGCCCTGGGAAACCGGCGGCAAAACCACGCCATAGTCCCAACGGGGCGGCCCTATCCATCGCTGGCTGACTGACGCCGCCTCGTTTCGTTGGGGCGACCGCATCTGCTCAGCCCCAAAAACCCAGGGCGTTGCCCTGGGCTAAAATAGGGTCGGCCCGTTGGGCCTGTGGCGAATCGGGCCTGGAGCGAATCCGTTACGGTGCATTGAATTGCGATTTCGCTGCTCGAAAACTCACGTAACACACTGTCAGTCGTTTTGCGGTGTGTCGAAGATGCGGTCGCCGGCGTCGCCGAGGCCGGGGACGATGAAGGCTTGTTCGTTCAAGCTGGGGTCCACCGCAGCGACAAACAGTTTGACGTGGGGGAAATCGTTGGCGACGCGGTCGAGTCCGGGTTGCGACGCGATGATGCTGAGCACGCGAATGTCTTCGACGCCCCACCGCATCAAACGGCGAACGACCATGTCGATCGAGCCGCCGGTGGCCAGCATCGGATCGAGCACCAAGGCAACGTTCGGTGCACCCTTCTTCGGCAGTTTGTCGTAGTAGCCGACCGGTTCGGCGGTTTGCTCGTTGCGATACAAACCCAGGTGCCACACGGAGGCGTCGGGGATCAAGTCCAGCAACGGATCGACCATCCCCAATCCGGCTCGAAGCACGGGTACGATTCCGATGTCCGTCGCCAGCTCGTGACACGGCGCGTCCGCGACGGGCGTGGGAATGGTAACGGGTTGTGTTGGCAGATCATCGGTCGCGCGAACACCGATCAACATCGCCAACCGCGATACCGCCGAACGGAACTCAGACGGTCGCGTCCGCTTGTCTCGCAGCTGACAAAGGTGGTGCGAAACCAAAGGGTGTTGCAAAACGTGAACGTGCGACATGGCTTGGGAGTGTCCCGACGGGTGAGCGAGGAAAGAGTGGTTGCCGAACCGTTTCCGTTTCTGATCGATGTCACCGACGCCATGGACGTGTTCG
Organism: Rhodopirellula sp. P2; assembly: GCF_028768465.1. GTDB lineage: Bacteria > Planctomycetota > Planctomycetia > Pirellulales > Pirellulaceae > Rhodopirellula. The sequence goes on along the minus strand of NZ_CP118225.1, from coordinate 946,243 downwards.
TCCCTGAGATCGAAATCAATGCGACGCCTGCGGTATGGGAAGCAAGTGCGAGTGGACGGTGCCGGACATTGACTACATGAGTCATGTTTTCGAATGCGACGGGAGGCGGGAGCCTCCGAGGCAGTGTGTTCCAAGGCGGGGCCTTGGAACGAGCGACTTCGGTCGAGAGCCTCTGGGGAAGTGTGTTCCAAGGCGGGGCCTTGAGACGAGTGACTTAGGTCGGGCCGATGCCGTCGGCCGTGTTCCAGAAACCTCCGCGGGCGTGATCGAAGGTTGGTTTTTGGCCTCGGATTTTTTCGCGAAAACCGCCGTCGATGGACCACACGATGGAACCGTTCACGATCGTGGTGACGGGCCATCCGCGAAGGGTTTCGCCGTTCCAGGGGCTCCAGCGGTTCTTCGTGTGTTGGTCTTCATCACGAATCGTGCGCTCGGAATTCATGCGGACCAAGACCAGGTCAGCGTCGTAGCCGTTGGCGATGCGGCCCTTGCCCGTGATGCCCCAAACCCGCGCGGGGGCATCGCTCATCCAATGCGCGATCTGTGGCAACGTGACCTTGCCGGCATTGCATTGATTGAGCATCAACGCGAGTGAGTTCTCAACCGCTGGCAAACCCGATGGCGACTGTGGGTAGGGTTGAGCCTTCTCTTCCAGTGTGTGAGGCGCGTGGTCGGTCGCGATGACTTGGATGACATCGTCTTGCAGAGCCTGCCAAAGCTTGGCGTTGTCCGCTGCGGTTTTGATCGATGGGTTCATTTGGATCCGTGAACCCAAGCGGTCGTAATCATCGACGTTGAAGAACAAGTGATGCGGGCAGACCTCCGCGGTCAGATAGGGCGATGGATCCACGAGTGACACGAGTTCTGCGCCGGTGGACACGTGCAAGACATGAAAACGATGTTGATGCCGACGAGCCAAATCGGTCGCTCGCGCGGTCGAGATCACCGCGGCGGCTTCATCACGGATGCGGGAGTGATCGTGAATGTCGGTGGTGCCGGCCAGTCGTTCTGCATTGGCTCGCACGGTCGTTTCGTCTTCGCAGTGGGCGCAGATCGGCAGAGTCGTCTCGGCGAAGATGCGTTCCAAGGCGGCTTGTTCATCGACCAACAGGTTGCCGGTGCTGCTGCCGATGAAGATCTTGATGCCGGGAACGTTTTGGGCGGCGTTCAGCTCGGCCACGTTGTCCGGTGTCGCGCCGATGTAGAAGCCATAGTTGACCAATGACTTCTCGGCGGCCAAGGCTTCTTTCGCTTGGACCCCTTCGACGGTGACCGCAGGCGGCTTGGTGTTGGGCATTTCCAGGAACGTGGTCACACCACCGGCGGCACAGGCGTGGGACGCGGTCGCCAAGTCTTCTTTGTGCGTCAGACCTGGTTCGCGAAAATGGACTTGGTCGTCGATCACGCCGGGCAGCAGGAACAAATCGTCTGCTTCGATCAGAAGATCGCAGGAGGCGGTGGAAGACGCATCCGCGTCGAGGATTTTGCCGTCTTCAATCAGCACGTGGCGAAGATCAACGGTGCCGGATGAACTGTGGATGCCGTCGCCAGGCAAAACTGCCTGTGCGTTTCGAATCAGAGTGCGTGCCATCAAGGAGACCAAGCTGAAAAGACCAAACCGGACGAGTGTCAATGTTTGGTGCCAGTCTAGCATCGTTGCGTGGGCTCATCGGTACCCAGTGCACAATGAACCACTGCTTCGCATCCATTTACCCAATGCTCGTGGTGCGTCAGCATCAAAGATTCAGGCTCTGGCCGTAGCGGAAGTCGCCAAGGCTTTCGGCGATCACAGCGGACCGAAACTCTTGGCGAGTTCCGCTACCCCAAAACTTGGTCTTGCACGGAGTGGACTGCGATTGCTCGCGTTGCGGTCTACTCGACGCGACCGGCGGCCCAGAGCATGCCGCGGACGAGGTTGGCCAGGAACACGTCGTCTTGGAACGTTTCGGTGGAGTGACCGTAGGTGGTTCCGTAAACGCGAGCGTCGCCGTATTGGTTGGTCCAAATGACGGGATGGGACTTGCCATCACGCTCGCTCTTGGAAGTTGCCAAAACGGTGGTGTTGGGCCAAACCTTTTCGATGATGTACAGCTCGTCCATCGCGGACACGTGGGCGGCGGGGTACTCACGCATGACCGGGTGATCTTTGGCGACCACTTCGACCGGGTAATGGCTTTGGTGATCGTGGCGGCGGCTGGTCACGCCCAGGAACTCACGCCAATCATCGATTTCCGCGTCACGGTAGGTGTGCATGGCACAGTGAATGACCACGGCTGGCACACCGGCGTGGTGAGCTTTCGTGATTTGACGGATGTAGTCCGGGTTGGTCGTGGCGGCGAAGCATTCATTGTGAATGACGACGTCGAATGGTTTGGCCCAGTTTTCATCGCCATAGAAGTCGATTTCGGCTTGGGTGCCTTTGCCGCCATCGTTGACGACTGTCCATTTGGCTTCGACACCGGCCTTGGTGGCCGCCAGCTGGATGGCTTTGGCTTGGAAGTCGTAATCGTGGCAGCAGCCGCTGGTGATGATCAGGACATTCAGCGAACCGTTGTCCGCTTTGGCATCGGGGGCTTCGTCGGCCGAGACAAACCCGGAAACGAGGATGGCGGATGCCAACAAAAAAGTCGCGGCGAAACGCCGCGACAGGGTGGAGAGAGACGTCATAGCTCAGTTGTTCTCTTGAAGTTCGACGGTGTCCATGACCTTGGTGTTTCGCTCGATCGCGATCACGGTGGTGCGTTGGCGAAGACCATCGCGTGTTTCAGCCGTCACGGGAAGCACCTGACGTTTGTCGGGGAATTCCATGCGGACGGTGAAAGCACCATCGTTTTGAAGTTTGACGGGATGCCCGCCCACCATCACCGATGCCGTGGGGTCGGCTTTCCCGAACACGATCAGTTCGGCTTCGACGTCCAGTCGCAGTTTGGTTTGACGCAGCAGCGAGGGGTCGCCGGTGGTCGAGCCGGAATCGTTGCGATGGGGCATTTTTCGTTGCAGACGATCTTCGAAGACTTCTCGCAGGTCGTTGCTGCGGGATTCGTAACCGCCGCTGAGAGCGTAGATTCGCTCGTAGTCTTCGGCGATGTCCTGCCAGTGTTCATCGAGGCGTTGGCAATCGCCGGGGACCGGGGTTTCGACCACGTTGCTGCGGCACAGGCAGTGGAATTCGCCGTTGCTGGCCAAGTACCCGATGGCGACGCGGAATCGCGACGGTGGGTCTTGGACGTCGACGTACCAATTGCTGACGCCGCCGTGCACCGTGATGTCACGAGCGACTGTTTCAGCGCTGTTGCTGGTCACGTCGCCAACGGCCAATAAACGCAGGGTTGGAACGGCGGTGTGCCATTTTTCGGCCATCGCTGATTGGGCGCGTTGGACGCTGGTTTGGGTGATTTCCCAACTGGCCTGCAGCCAAAAAGCGTCGCGAACGACCAGGACGATGCGATCTTTGTGAGGAGCAGCTGCACGATGGCGTTGGGCACCATCGGTGACCGCGGAACCGGCAACCAGGGTTCCGGTTGAGAGGTCTTTGTGCTTTTGGACCAATTCGCGGCGGCGACGCATTTCAGCCCGAATGCGTTCGGTTTTGGCCGAAATTTTGGGTTCGGTCAGGTCCGTCATGGGGGCGTCGGGACGTGATCGCACGGTTGTTTTGGGTTTGCTGGTGGCCGCTTTGCGAGCCGGTGATTTCGCGGATGTCTTGCTGGCCGCGGTGGAGCGAGGTTTCTTGGCTGTCGCAGAAACTCTGGTTTCACTCGTTTTGGCAGTGCTTTTGGCTTTCGCAGAACCACCACCGGCCCCCGCCCGGCTCTTCTTTGCCTCGCTGGAGGCCTTCCGGCGGAGACGCTGCTGGGCCTTTTTGATCTCGCTGATCAAATCGTCCTTCCGCATCGAGTGCAAGCCTGTGATCCCGTAGTTCTTGGCGATTTCAGCCAATTCACGACGGGTTTGTGACGGTAGATCAACAGTACTAATCAAGGCGGGCTCCTCGAGATGAACGCCTAGCCGATCTTCCCAACTCAAGGGCAACGAGGCGTGAATGGTTGATTTGAGGCAACAGATGGATGCCGTTGTGCACCCACCCATACCGCTGTGGAAGGAGGCAAAATCGGTTAGTGAACGCACCTTAACGGGGGAATCCGCTGCCCAACTATTATGGCAAGGGGATGCTCATTGTTCTAGTGTCCGATTGTTGAAAAGCCGGATTGAGAAGCGAAAAGCCGGATCCTCGGATGACAAAAACCCTCTGATCCTCCAATCTTTGCAATCGTTTGAGCGATCAAGCGATTGCATCGCGAGTGCGATCAACTTCGCGACATTGTATCTCGCCGAGCGCGACAATCGAGCAAACAGCTCACAGGAGGGGTGTGTATGAATGATCCAAAGCAGCGAAAAGAGGACCCGTCGAACACGCAGCCGATGCTGCGGTTGGCCTCGGCAGGGTTTGAACTGGCCTCCTTCCCACTCATTCTGGGGGCAATTGGGTATTATTGGCTGGATCCGTGGATGGGGTTCGAGACCCCGTTCATCGCAATCGCCGGCGTTCTGGTCGGGTTCTGCCTGGGGTTCTACCGGCTGATTCTGATGGTGAATCAGCTTCCGTCGTGAAACCAGCGTTCGGAACGTGTGCCGGACACTCCCTCTCGAACTCTCTCTGGGAGGTCGAGCGACGCCGTTCAGGCGGAAGTTCAGGGAGGGGGACTGGCGTGAGAAGCGGACTGCCCTCCCCTGGAAATCTCGCAGAACACTCGTTTTCCGGCCCCTCCCGTTGCCAACGGGCGGGGTTCGCAAGATGTTACGAGCAAGGTATTTAAAAGCCACACGACCTCTTTGCAGACAGTGACCTTTGACGCGACGAAATCAGCACGGAGTCATTCTGATCACGGTGGTGGCGATCACGCTGGCGTGGTTGTTGGTGTGCGTGCTGATTGCGTTGGGGAAATGGGCAGAGGGCCAACTTTTTGGTGATTTGACCTGGGGCATTGTGTCGCTGGTCAGTCCCTGGGCGGTGTGGCGGAAGCTGGCAATCGCCAGTTGGGCGATTTCGTTGGCATCGGTCTTTCCGCGGTTGATGTCGGTTCAAATCAGTGCCGATCGGTGGTTGGCGACGCAAGGCTTTTTGGCTGGGATGCTGATTCGGATCGTAGGGACCGTTGCTTTGTTTTTGGCCAGTAGTTATTACTTGGACGCTCCCGAGACTTGGTCCGCCGCCTGGGTGCTGTTTTGGCACGTTGGTTTGTTGTCGGTCGAAGTCGTTGTGATCGCACGGCTCGCTCGCCGTGACGTTGCCTGAAATCATCCCGACCCAATCCAACTGTCATGTTGCCATTTTTAGCCGCAGCTGGTCACGACCCGACCGATCACGCGATCCCGCACGCGTTGCATGATTCGCCGTTGCTCAAGATCCCATTTGGTGGCGAAGGCACCGACGTTCCCGCGTTGGGCGTTCGGGATGGCTTCTACGAATTTTTCATCACCAATCACTTGATGATGTCCGCCATGGTGGGTTTGTTGCTGATCATCACGGGCGTGTTGTGCTCGCGAAAAATCAGCATCTTTCATGGCGAAGGTTTGGGCCGTTATCAAACACGCGGCCGGCTGTCGCAATTGTTTGAGACGATCTGCGCGTTCATTCGCGACGAGGTCGCTTACCCGAACTTGCACGGGCTGACCGACAAATACATTCACTACATTTGGACGGTGTTCTTCTTCATCCTGTTTGCCAACATTTTGGGCGTGATCCCGTTTGGCTACATGTTGCAGTTGATCACAGGAAACCAAGCGTTTTCGCATTGGGGTGGCAGTGCCACTGGGAACTTGTCGTTGACCAGCGTGTTGGCGATGACCTCCTTGATCGCGATCATTTTCATCGGGATTCGCGAAACCAGCGCCAAAGACTTTTTCAATCACTTCAACCCGATTGGCTGGGATGGCGGCATCATGATGTTGCCCATCGCCTTGATGCTGTACGTGCTCGAGTGGCTCAGTTTGCTGGTCAAGTGCTTCGTGCTTGCCATGCGGTTGTTCGGCACGATGATGGCGGGTCACTTGGTGCTCGCCGCTTTCGTCGGTCTGATCTTCGCGGCGGGTGCTGCGAGTGACGGGATGGCTTATGCGGTCAGTGTGCCTGTGGTTTTGGTCGCGACATCGCTGACCTTGTTGGAGTTGTTTGTGTGCTGCTTGCAGGCTTTCATCTTCACGTTCCTGACGGTGCTGTTCATCGCCGCGATGGCCACGCATGAGCATGATGAGCAGTTGGACCATGACCCCAACGCGATGACGGACGCCAACCAGATGGACCCGGACAAGATTTTTGATCCCAGCCGTATCAGTCCTGCTGTGGGTGCAAGTCATCCAGCGGGTGCTTGATCGGTTGGGTGGACTGGAAAGCGATGTGGCATTTTGTCGCTCGCTTTCGAGGCTTGGAGCACAGGAAACTGCCCCAGGTCGGCAAACTGTTTGATTCACGCCGTCAGGCGATTGGGAGTGGAAGCTTTTTCCACTCCTTTCTGACGAAACTGCAGCAGGGTGGCATGACGGTTCGACTTGGTTGGACTATTCTTCGGCACTCAAAAAACACCTTTCCCCTTTCACTCGCTCAAAATTTTTACGGAGCAATCTGAAGATGTTAGAACTGGCAATGATGTTGGCCCAAGAAATCGCTTCCTACGACTTCGGCCGCATGGGTCTGGGGATCGGAATCGGATTGATCATTATCGGTGCCGCTTTGGGCATTGGTCGCATTGGTGGCAGTGCTGTCGACGCAATGTCGCGTCAGCCTGAAGCCGGTGGACGGATTCAAACCGCGATGATCATCGCGGCGGCACTGATCGAAGGTGCAACCGTCATCGCGTTGGTGTTCATTCTGTTGTGCCGCGGCTAGGTCGAAATTGATGAAACGCTTGCTTGCAATTAGCTCGCTCACTTTGCTGGCCTCGTTGGTGCTGTTGGTGGTTTCACCGGCAGGATCCTTGGCAGCACAAGATGAAGTGACCGTGGTGGACGCTCATGCGGACGCGGCGAACAGCGAAGGTGGCGATCATGACCATGATCACGAAAGTGATGACCATGGGCACGATGAAGCCGCCGGAGACGAACATGGTCATGGCGAAGAAGACCATGCGACGACTCCGTTGTTGTCGTTTGACGTCGGGTCGGCCATTTGGAACCTGATCATCTTCCTGTGTGTCTTGGCGATTCTGTCCAAATTCGTTTGGCCAGCCGTCTTGGGCGGTTTGCAGGCTCGCGAAGAAAAGATTCGCGAAGATTTGGAATCGGCTGAAAAGGCCAGTGCGGAAGCGAAGCAGATGCTGAGCGATTACCAACTGAAGTTGGATGAGGCCACCGGCCAAGTTCAAAGCATGTTGGCAGATGCTCGTCGCGACGCGGAAGCCAACGGACAGAAAATTGTCGATGCTGCCAAAGTGGAAGCGGCTGCTCAACGCGAGCGTGCTTTGTCGGACATCGAGAACGCTAAGAAAGTTGCGATGGCTGAAATGGCCGGACAAACGTCCAAGTTGGCCATGCAAGTTGCTCGCAGTGTTGTTGGTCGCGAATTGTCGGCTGATGACCATGCGGATTTGATTCGTCAATCGATGGAACGGCTACCCAGCCAAAACTAACGCCGTTGACGTGGTCAAACTTCCTTCCCTGAAATTCCTACGACGCTCAACCGACGAGACCCCCAACGTGTCCGAAACCGCCTCGCATTCCACCGTCCTTGACGTCGGCGCCGAACAACTCGGCAAGACCTACGCTCGGGCGTTGCTCGCTGCGACTCAAGCGGATGGATCCACCGATGCGGTCGTCAGTGACTTGAATGCGATTTGTGACGAAGCCTTGTTGCACAGCCCCAAGCTGCAACTGGCGTTTGAATCGCCTCAAATCGACGCTGCCGAAAAGTGCCGGGTGGTGGACCGTTTGTTTGGTGGAAATAGTCATCCCCTCTTGATCAAGTTGATGAAGGTGATGGCCAAACGTGGTCGGCTCGGTTACTTGGTCGCGGTTCGAGATGCTGCAGTCGACTTGTTTGACGAAGCGGCTGGCCGACTCGTCGCAGAAGTTCGCACGGCGGTTCCATTGACGGAACAGCTTCGTGGGGAAGTCACCCAACAGCTTTCAACCCGATTTGGGAAAACCGTTCGCCTCCGAGAGTCCGTCGACACGGACTTGGTCGGTGGGATGGTGATCCGAGTCGGTGACACGGTCTTCGATTCGTCGGTGGCCAGCCGATTGGACAAACTTGGGAAGTCCGCCGCGGCTGGTTTCGCCCGCCAGTTGCTGGAACATTCGGATCGATTCAGTTCATCATCGTGATCAACACCTCTGCTGAACGCCCTCCTCAAACCATTTACGCACAAACCACCATCGGAAAACACGGTACGGTCCAGTGAAATTCAATAGCGACGAGATCGCCTCTGTCTTGCAGGCCGAGATCGAACAATTCGATAACAAAATTGACGTCCGAGAAGTCGGAACGGTCTTGGAAGTTGGTGACGGGATCGCTCGCGTGTACGGCCTGTCCGGCGTCATGGCTGGCGAGATGGTCGAGTTTGCCAACGGCTCGATCGGACTGGCTTTCAACTTGGAAGAAAACAGCGTCGGGGTCATCATTCTTGGTGAGTACCTGACGATTGAAGAAGGTCAAGAAGTCAAAGCTTTGGGCACGCTGTTGTCCGTTCCTGCGGGCGACGCGGTCATCGGCCGTGTGCTCGATCCACTCGGGAACCCGTTGGACGGCAAAGGCCCCGTGCAAACCGACATCACACGCCCGGTGGAAATCATCGCGACGGGTGTTGCGGAACGCAAACCGGTCACCGAGCCTCTGCAAACCGGGATCAAGGCCATCGACTCGATGACCCCGATCGGTCGCGGTCAACGCGAACTGATCATTGGTGACCGCAAGACCGGAAAGACCGCCATCGCGATCGATGCGATCCTGAACCAAAAGGGTCAGGGCGTGAAGTGTTTCTACATCGCCATCGGACAAAAGGACTCCGCCGTTGCTTCGGTCGTCGATGTCCTCGAACGTCACGGTGCGATGGAGTACACCACCGTCATCGCCGCTGGTGCGAGTGCTCCTGCTCCGTTGCAGTACATCGCTCCCTATGCCGGCACCGCGATGGCTGAACACTTCATGTTCAATGGCGGGCACGCGTTGGTCGTCTACGATGACTTGTCCAAGCAAGCCACGGCGTATCGCCAAATGTCCTTGCTGATGCGTCGCCCACCAGGCCGCGAAGCTTACCCCGGGGACGTTTTCTACTGTCACAGTCGTTTGCTCGAACGTTCATCGAAGTTGTCCGATGAGCTGGGTGGCGGATCGATCACCAGCCTTCCAATCATCGAAACCCTGGAAGGGGAAGTCTCGGCTTACATCCCAACCAACGTGATTTCGATCACCGACGGCCAGATCTACGTTCAGCCTGACTTGTTCTTCTCGGGCGTTCGCCCCGCCATGAACCCCGGGATCAGTGTTTCTCGCGTGGGTGGTGCGGCTCAAACCAAGGCCATGAAGAAGGTTTCCGGCGGTTTGCGTCTGCAACTGGCCGCCTTCCGTGCTTTGGAAGCGTTTGCCCAACTGGGGACGGACTTGGATCCTGCGACCCAAGCCGAACTGGATCGTGGTTATCGCATGGTCGAGTTGCTGAAACAGCCGCAGTACCAACCGTTGTCGGTTGCTGAGCAAGTTGTCAGCATTTACGCCGGCACCAACGGACACCTCGATGACGTCGCTGTCAAAGAAGTGCAGCGGTTCGAGAAGGAGTTCCTGCAGTACGTCCATGACAAGCACTCTTCGTTGATCAGCGATCTGACTGCGACGCCAACCCTGAGCGATGAGATTGCCGAACGCATTGTTGCGGCGATCAAAGAGTTCAAGACTGTCTACAAACCCGCCACCCCTGCAGCCTAAACCCGAAAGGCGGATTGATTCATGGCCAACGCACGTGCCCTCGATAAACGACGCAAGTCGATTCGCAACATCCGCAAGATCACGCGGACGATGGAGCTGATCGCAACGGCTCGGTACAAAAAAGCAATGGACCGCGCAGCAGCGGCCACGGCTTACACCGAGCAGATCACCAAAATCGTCTCGCGCCTCGCGGATGCCGGGTTGGACGTGCAGCACCCGCTGTTGGAACAACGCGAGAAGATCAACACCACTCGGGTTCTGGTTTTGGCCAGCAACCGTGGGTTGTGCGGTGGTTACAACGCGTCCGTTTTGCGGACCGCACTGCCCCGTATCAAAATGCTTCGTGAGTCGATTCCGAACGTCATCATCGATGCCAGCGGTAAACGCGGTGTCAACGGGTTGAAGTTCCGCGGGATTGAAACGGACCAGCAGTTCCTGCAGTTCGAAGATCAGCCAGCTTACGACGATGTCGAGAAGATTGCGGAAGGTTACTTGGCCGAATACATCACCGGTAAAATCGATCGGTTGGATGTCGTTTACACCAAGTTCATCAGCACGTCGAAGCAACAGACTGTGATCGAGACGTTGCTGCCGCTTGGTTCGCTGGGCGATGAATCGGAGTCCGTCTCGGGTGGCCCCGACGAAAGCAATGCGGAATACGAATTCCTTCCCTCGGCCGAAAGCATCTTGGAAGAAGTTGTTCCGACCAGTTTCAAAGTCAAGTTGTTCAAGTGCTTCCTGGATTCGGCCGTCAGCGAGCAAGTCGCTCGAATGATCGCGATGAAGGGAGCCACCGAGAGTGCTGGCGACATGATCAAGCAGTTGTCGATGACCTACAACCGAGCCCGTCAGAGTCAGATCACCGGCGAAATCATGGAAATCATCGGTGGTGTCGAAGCCCTGGAAGGCTAATGCCTGCGGGCCAATCAAGAGCTTCTAGCGACTTGCCACTAGCTTTTTGAGACACCGATTTTGAAATGACCAACCGACCAAGCAAACACACCACCCCATTCAATCTTTAAGCTAACTGCTAGTAGCTAACCGCTAGGAGCTTCTCCCCCATGTCCACTGCAACCGCCACCGGCCGCGTCACTCAAGTCATCGGCTCGACCTTTGATGCCGAGTTTCCTGAAGGTCAACTGCCAAAGATCTACAACGCTTTGACAATTCAAAGCGAGCACAAAGGGGTCACCATTGACTTGACCGGCGAAGTGCAACAGCACCTCGGTGGTGGGCGTGTTCGTGCGATTGCTTTGGGTTCGACCGAAGGCATGATGCGGGGCATGGACGTGGTCGATACCGGCAGCCCGGTTTCGGTTCCTGTCGGAAAAGCAACGCTGGGCCGCGTCTTCAACGTGCTCGGTAAACCGATCGACAAACGGGGCGACGTGGAAGCGGACGATTACTGGCCGATTCACCGTCAAGCACCGCCTCTCAACGAACTGTCGACGAACACGGAACTGTTCGAAACGGGCATCAAGGTCGTTGACCTTTTGACCCCCTTCGTTCGTGGTGGGAAAGCTGGTTTGTTCGGTGGTGCCGGTCTGGGCAAGACCGTGATTCTGACGGAATTGATCGCTCGGATCGCATCCAGCCACGGTGGTTATTCGGTCTTCGCCGGTGTGGGTGAACGGACCCGTGAAGGCACCGACCTGTGGTTGGAAATGCAAGAAACTGAGATCGGTTCGACCGGTCGCAACGTGATCGAGCAAACCTGCATGGTGTTCGGTCAGATGAACGAGCCACCAGGTTCGCGTCTTCGTGTTGCCCTGTCAGCACTGACGATGGCGGAATACTTCCGCGACACGACCGGTGCGGACACGTTGTTGTTTGTCGACAACATTTTCCGCTTCTCGCAAGCGGGTTCGGAAGTGTCAGCACTTCTGGGACGGATGCCATCGGCTGTGGGTTACCAGCCCACGCTGGCAACCGAAATGGGTGCTCTGCAAGAACGAATCACCTCGACCAAACAAGGTGCGATCACCTCGGTGCAAGCCGTTTACGTTCCTGCCGATGACCCGACTGACCCTGCCCCCGCAACGGCGTTCGGTCAGCTTGACGCGTTCATCTACCTCGAACGTTCGATCTCGGAAAAAGGGATTTATCCCGCCATCGACCCGTTGGCTTCGAACTCGCGGATTTTGGACCCTCAGTACGTTGGCGACCGTCACTACACGATCGCCCGTCGCGTTCAAACGATCCTGCAACGTTACCGCGAACTGCAAGACATCATCGCGATTCTCGGTGTCGACGAACTCAGCGAAGAGGACAAGACCATCGTTCACCGCGCACGTCGCATCGAACGATTCCTGTCGCAACCCTTCCTCGTGGCGGAAGTCTTCATCGGCAAACCCGGTGAGATCACGTCCCTCGAAGACACGATTCGCAGCTTCGAAGGAATCTGTGATGGCAAGTACGATCACTTGCCCGAGCAAGCGTTCATGTACGTCGGTGCGATCGAGCAAGCCGAAGAGCAAGCCAAGAAGATGGAGTCCAAGTAACCGATGTCCATTCGATGTGTCGTCGTCACCCCCGAACGAACGGAATTGGATCGGGAAGCTGACTTTGTAGCCTTGCCCATGTTCGATGGCGAACTGGGTGTGCAAGGTGGTCGTGCACCGATGATTGGCCGTCTCGGCTACGGTGTGTTGCGTTTGCAAACGGTCAGCGGGCCCGAACGTTATTTCGTCGACGGCGGTTTCGCCCAAGTCGAAGATGATGTCGTGAACGTTTTGACTAGCCGAGCGATCCCAGTCGATTTGCTCGACAATGACGAAGCCACCAAGACCTTGGCGGAAGCACTGGACATGCCCAGCAGCACTCCCGAGCAAGCTCAAATCAAAGACGCCGCTGTGCGTCGAGCTCGCGGGCAACTGCGAGCCAGCCGCTAAGCTTCCCAACCGCGTCGAATCAGAAACAACATCGACACGTCAGTTCTTGCTGACGTGTTTTTGTTTGCGCCGAGTTGGACAGCTGAATCGTTGCGGTCCAATTTGACCAGCCTCGCCGGATCATGGTTGGCACTGTCCGGTTCCAGTCGGTGGGCGGCGGTTTGCAACCGCGACCTCGGGTTGAAACCCGAGGCTGACCATTGTCACCGCTCCGCGGTTGTTGGTGCTCATCCCTACACGCACAACCAGTCGCGGAGCGACGGCAGCCGAAAGCCTTGGGTTTTCAACCCAAGGTCATTCGTCGACACCCAGGCCCCCAAGTCGCGGAGCGACGACAGTTGTTTGCCGCGCCGTCGCCAGGCGATCCCCCGTTTCACGTCCCCGTGCGATGGTTATCGAAACCGAGCGACCCAAGCGTCTGGCCCGAACACTTTCGGAGGTCGGCATGGAGGCATCCATGTGGAGTGACCTGGTAAGGGACTGGCAAAGGGCTTGCCCGTATGGTGCCACCCACCAAACCTTGACTCAGGAGGCTCCTGCCTCCTGTACGCGGCAGGCTAGCAGGCAGAGCCTGCCGTGCATTGCGTTCCCAGGCAGGAGCCTGGTACGAGCGAGTATCACCTTGTGCCCAGGCTCTGCCTGGGAACACATCGTCTTGGAGGCTCCTGCCTCCGTACGCGGCGGGCTAGCAGGCGGAGCCTGCGGTGCATTGCGTTCCCAGGCGGGAGCCTGGGTACGAGCGAGGACCACCTTGTGCCCAGGCTCTGCCTGGGAACACATCGTCTTGGAGGCTCCTGCCTCCGTGCGCGGCGGGCTAGCAGGCAGAGCCTGCGGTGCATTGCGTTCCCAGGCAGGAGCCTGGGTCCGAGCGAGGACCACCTTGTTCCCAGGCTCTGCCTGGGAACACATCGTCTTGGAGGCTCCTGCCTCCGTACGCGGCGGGCTAGCAGGCGGAGCCTGCGGTGCATGGCGTTCCCAGGCGGGAGCCTGGGTACAAGCGAGGACCACCTTGTGCCTAAGCTCTGCCTGGTTGGGCGGTTCACCGGTCCGGGGCCTGACGACCGCGGCAAGGGGTCGGTCGACCGACCCTTCGGGCCTTGTTGAGTGGCACGAAGGTGAATGGCGCCATGCAGAGTCCGTAACTCCGCTGCGACACGGCCTACGAAGGGTGGAGCAGCTTGTGCAAATGGGGAGCTACGTGTCCGGAATGGCGGACTAGCGTTTGGCGAAGGCTCGTTTGAGTTCGTCGAGGCTGGTCAATCCGCGGGCGACCGTGAGGACGGCTTCGGATTGGACGGGGCGGAAGCCTTCGGATTTCGCGATCGCGGTCAATTGCCCGGCGTCCTGCGTCTTGGCCAAGGCGGCTTTGAGTTGCGGTCCTGGAGTCAGCATTTCGTACAGCCCGATGCGACCGTGGTAGCCACGTGAGTTGCAGACGGGGCACGGGGTGATCGGTGCGGGCCGGCCGCTTTCGTCGACTTGCTGTTCGATCGGTGGCGGGATGAACGGTTTGTAGAGCAACGGGACTCGACCCGCCGGGATTCCAAGTTGAGCGAGCAACTTCGGTGGCGGTTCGAATCCGACTTTGCAGTTGTCGCACAAGCGACGAACCAGTCTCTGATGAATCACGCAGCCGATGTTTTCGGCGATCAATTTGCGGCATTCTGGGTAGCGTCCCACGAACGTCAGCAAGGCTTGCATGGCGCCCTCGGCTGCCATCCGGTGGATGACTTGTCGATCCGCCTCGACGACTTGTTCGAGCGCGATTTGCAGCGATTCAGGTTGTGGAGGGTTGGGGAACATCAGCACGTCAGGTTCGCGAAGAACCATCCGTTTGACCATCTCCAGTTCGGTTTTCCCGGTGTCGCCTCCGAACAAGTTCGGTGAGATATTGATGATCTCAGGGTCGGGCGATTCCGCGGGTTCAAACGATTGGAAGTCGCGGACCAACCGGTCGGCGGCGCTGATGGCGACGTTCCAGAAGGTCGAGACGCCTTCGCTCTTCTTGGCTGTGATCAGGACGATATTTCCCGAACCGTTCAGTTTCTCTTTGAACTGTTCAATCATTTTGTCTCGCATCCCGAGGTCGGCCAATTTACTGAATGGCATTTCCTCTGCTTCGAGACGGCAGATCACGCGTTCGCCGGTGGGCACGCCTTGCGATTGGACGTTGAATTGGTACTTGTCCTTGACCAGTTTGACCTGCATGCCGCCCTTTTGGCTGCCGCGACGATCCGCTGGGTTCATCAAGCACAGCTGTTTCAGGGCATACAGCATCGCGTCGCCGCTTTCGCGATCCAGCGGTGGGAGTTGTTCCCAGGCCCCGTCGATCTGATAGCGAATCGCACAGGCGGACTTGGAGAAGTCCATCAGAATGTGGGTGGCTCGCGAGGCGATCGCGTGCGCAATTTGGCCGCCGGCGATGGCATTGCCAGCGCCTTGGCGGGTGCTGATCAGCAACGCTTGCAGTTCGTTGTTGTCTTTGACCCGAGGAACAAATTCAACGGGAGCGACGGTTTGCCAGAGTTGGACTTCTTCGTTGGATTGCTTGGCCACTTACAGGATTCCTGGTGCTTTCACGTCGATGCCCTTGAGCGCCATCTTCAGCGCGTCTTTGTTCGGAGCGACTGCAAATGCCGTCGGCCGATCAATCAATTCGTCGTCGATCAGTTGTTTCAAACTCATGGTGAAGTCTTGCATGCCGTCTTCGGCACCGATGCGAATGGCATCGGGTAGTTTGCTGTCTTGGCCTTCGAGGACCAGTTTGCGAATCATCGGCGAGAACGTCATCACTTCGCAGGTGGGCACACGTGAGACGCCGGGCTTGATGCTCCGGAGCAGTTTCTGGGCGACGATGCCTTTCATGTTGAAGGCGATGGCGCTGCGGATTGCCCCGTGCATTTCTTCGGGGAACAAGTCCAGGATCCGGCCGATGCAGGTCGACGCACTCGCGGCGTGGATCGTTCCGAAGACCAAGTGACCGGTTTCAGCGGCGTGAATCGCGGTCATGAACGTTTCTTCGTCGCGAAGCTCACCGACCAGAATGATGTCGGGGTCTTCCCGCACAGCGTGCTTCATTCCAACTGAAAAGTTAACCACATCTTGGCCGACTTCTCGTTGGTTGATCAGCGATTTGTCTTCCGTGAAGATGAATTCGATTGGGTCTTCGAGCGTCAGAATGTGTTTGCGGTAGATGCTGTTGATGTAGTTCAGCATCGAACCGATCGTCGTGCTTTTTCCCGAACCGGTGACCCCGGCCAGCAGGACCATGCCCTGGTCATAGTGGCACAGGTTTTCGATGGAATCCGGAAGGAACAGACCGCGAAAATCGGGGATGAAGTTGCTGATCCGACGGGCGACCAGGCCGATGTTGCCCAGCGATTTCAGCATGTTGATCCGGAACCGCCAGCGGACTCCGTCGACGTCGATTTGGTACGAAAAGTCAGCCCCGCCTTCTTCTTCGAAGATGACCAGGTTGCGTTCGTCCATCATCGGGAGTAGCAATCGCACCATTTCTTCGGCTTCGATCGGTCCCCGATTGAGCGGTTTGAGTTCACCACCAACTCGGACCAAGGGAGGCTGGCCGACTTTCAAGTGGAGGTCGGAACCTTCGAGTTTGACCAGGGCCCGGAAGATCTTATCGACTTCCAGTTCCTTCTTTTCCTGGAGCAAACTGCTTTTCAGCCGCGCTGCAACCGCATCGGGTGACATATCGCGGGGGGGGCCTGCGGGAACGGATTTCGCTGCGCCGTGTGCCATACGTTTGTTCTCGCGTGACCGGGGAATGTTCGCCCAATCGGCGAAATCTCCCGTGAATCGGAGGAAGGAGGAAAAGAATCTTCAAGTCGAACTCAGGCCTTAGCTTAGTCGATCGAGGGCAATTGTCGAAAGACAAGCCAGATGTTTGTAGGATGTCCCCCGGTGGTTTTCCACTGGGCCTCGGTGGATCTCCTCTGCGTCCCGTGCTTGCCTCCTCTGACACACTTCTCTTCCCTCGTCTTTCTCAAGGCAAGCCTCGGATGCTGACGGCCAATTTGATCCGGATCAAGCGGGATGGAGGGGTGCTGGACCCCGACCAGTGGCGTTTTCTGATCGAGGGCTACTGCAATGGCCAAGTCACCGATTACCAGATGTCAGCCCTGGCGATGGCAATCTACTTTCGCGGATTGACCCGACGTGAAACGGCGGCGTTGACCCGCTGCATGGTCGACAGTGGTGAACGCTTGCCTCGCGTGAATGATCGTCCTCGCGTCGATAAACACAGCACCGGAGGACTGGGCGACAAGGTTTCCCTGATCCTGGCTCCGCTGCTGGCATGCTGCGACGTGGATGTGCCGATGATCAGTGGTCGCGGACTGGGGCGAACCGGCGGGACGCTCGACAAATTGGAAGCCATTGAGGGTTACGAGACTCAACTGACGATCGACCAATCCAGTCGAGTCCTGAAGGACGTGGGATGCTTCATCGTGGGAGCGACCGAGTCCATCGCCCCGGCGGACCGTCGGTTGTACGGGCTGCGCGACGTGACTGGGACGGTCGAATCCGTGGGGCTGATCACGGCCAGCATCCTCAGCAAAAAGCTGGCCGCCAATTTGGATGCGTTGGTGATGGATGTGAAAGTCGGGGCGGCAGGGTTCATGCCGACAATCGAACAGGCGTCTGAGTTGGCGGAATCCTTGCAAGACGTCGGTGCGGAATCCGGACTGCCTACCCTTCCCCTGTTGTCCGACATGGATCAACCGCTCGGACGAGCCATCGGAAACGCGATCGAGGTCAACGAGTCGCTCGACGTGCTCGGTGGTGGTGGTCCGCAAGAGGTGCGAGCGTTGACGTTGCGATTGTCAGCCGAACTGTTGGTGGCAACGAAGCAGGCCAGCGATTTGCGAGCGGCCGAGGGATTGCTCGCCAGCAAACTGGATTCGGGCGACGCGATGCAGCGGTTTGAGCGAATGGTGCATGAACAAGGTGGCAAGCTTCCCGGGCATTTGCCGCTGGGCCGGCGAAGCGAACACGTGGCCGAACGATCGGGTTGGGTCGAATCGATCGACTGTCCCGCGATCGGTGACGCGATCATCTCAATGGGAGGAGGCCGCCGTCAAACGACCGACTCAGTGGATCCGTCCGTCGGAATCGACCTGCACGTTCGCATCGGTGATCGCGTCGACGCCGGCCAGCCCGTGTGGACGGTGTATGAAGGTCCGAAGCCCTGCCCGCCCATCACGCCGGTTCGGTTGTCGGAAACAACCGTGCCCGCTCGGCCATTGATTCTTCAGAGAAGTCGCAACGCCTGAATCGGATGGTGGTGGTCAGTTGCTGTACCGGGCGGCTTGTTCAAAGTTGCCGGAGTTCTCGTAGAACTGCTGGTAACCACGTCGCACGCGAGGCGATCGAGGTTGCAAGGAGGCGGCCATGTCCAACCAAGGTTTTGCGTCATCCCATTTGAAACGCAAGTAGGTTTCCGCCAACTGCATGTAGAACTCGGGATCGGGCGGGCGATTGCCCCGCTTGCGTTCGGCTTCCAAGAGCTGGTTCAGTTCACGGCGGGCCTTCAAGTACTGGTTGATCCAGTCGTTGGCCTGGGAAACGTTTCCGCGAAGCGTTTCGCCGGTGGCCATCAAATAGTTCAGCGAGATGTCATCGGGGAATCGACCCAGAATCGGTTTCAGGGTTTCCAGGATTTGATCGCCCTGTCCGTGCAAGGCATGCATGTTGGCCAGGGAGTACCGAATCGCGAAATCGTCTTCGAAGTTTGCAAGCAAGCTTTCGAACTGGTCTTCCGCCTCGTCGATGCGTCCTTGTTCTTGCAAGATCAACGCGCGAATGAATCGGGACGCATGAAGTTGTTCTCCGTTGATCGAGACACGATCGCCGGCCGGGACGTGCGGTGAAAGGGTGGCGATCACCGACTCAAAACCGGCCAATGCAGCATCGAAGTTTCGCTGTGAGTACTGATGCTGGGCCAATCGAAAACGGGCTGTCACATGTTCGGGGTTCTCGCGGACGGCATCTCCCAGCAGTTTGCCCGATTGTTCCATGTCTTCGTGCTCCTGGGCGATCAAGGACGCCAGCACGCCGGCCGATGCATCGTGGGGATCCCGCTCTCGCCACACCTCGATGACTTTGGCTGCGCTGTCGTGGTCTCCGCCTACGATGTGGCCCATGGCGATGGCGGCCAAGTCGTCCGTGGTCAAGTTGGAGTCGTCGTGCCGCTGGGCACGTGAATCCAGTTTCCCACTTTGCCACTTCAGCCGTGACTTCATCGCGGAGGCAACCGCTGGGTCCGCGCCGATGTTCTCGGCCGCAACGATCGCGGCGAGTGCTTCGTCATCGTAACCTTGCTGCCCCAAAATCCGCGCCTTGGCCAATGTCACCTTGGCGGTCGATGCCCACCAGCGTTCGGCTGATTCGAGTGACTCGGTTGCGGCGGCATAGTTGGTGTTGTCAAGCTGGGCTTCGTAGCGATGCCAGTGCAAGCGAGCTGGCAACGTCAACGCGATCAGCAGACCCACCAGACAGGCCGCGATCGTGAAAAGGACTGGTTTGCGATACCGCGTTGTGGAGGAAGAAACAACAGGGGCGGTCGCAGGTGGAGTTGTTCGTCGGCGACGATTGTGTTTGGAGGAACTCATTCGGTGGGTTCCTTCAACGTGTTCCCGCGATTGATCCAGACGACCAGAGGCTGAACAGCATCAAAGGCCATGACCGACTGTGGCACCAACAGATCTTCGTAGCCATCGCCATTCCAATCCACGACTTCCATGGTCGCTGCTTGGCAACGATTCATTTCCAGCGTGTGACGTTGGAACGTGAAGGTGGCATCTTTCGAAGCCTTGCCCTTGTTTTCAAACCACACCAATCCATCAAACGAGTCCGCTGGATAGCGTTCGATTTCTTGTTTGCCCAGCCACGACGTGGCTGCGATGTCCAGGTCACCGTCGTGGTCGAAGTCGCCGGTCGCGGCGTGGTAGCAACCTGGCATGGTTGCCACCTCGTGGCGTGTCAGCGGGAAAGAGCCTTTGTTCTCAAGCCACCAAATGCCGTGGTAGGGTTTTGCCAAGGAGTCATCGAACGTGTCGCCGTTGGTCGCCAACACATCCCAGTCACCGTCTTGATCGAAGTCGATGATTTCCATGCTGCTCGAACCGTAGGCCGGGTTGGGGGCTTGATGCAGCACGATGGTTTCATACGTACCGTCGCCCTGGTTGCGGTGAAACTGGATCGCTTCGTAGTGCTGTGTCAGGAGCGTGAGGAAGTCTTGCTTGCCATCCTGATCAAAGTCCAAGACTTCAATCGTGATGATGCCCGGTCGCTCATCCAGAGTCTGCCACTCAAACTGCGGAATGCCTGTTTGGGGATCGATGCCTTGGTTCAAACCCAGGTGCAGGCCGCCTTCGAAGTGCAGGCCAAAGTCGCCGACCAAGATGTCTTGGTCCCCATCGTCGTCGTAGTCGATCGGCCGCGCATCGGCGACACGTGACATGGCCAGTCGCAACGGGATTCGTTCGTAGTCCAGTCCGGACGTGTTGTCCGAATGGGAGTTGCCGGCGTCAGCTTGGACCGGTCGCAGCCACCACACGTTGCCTTCGTGTTCCGTCTGAGGGTTGTGAGTTCCCAGGTCGGCCACCAGGAAATCCAGTTGCCCATCGCCATCCAAGTCTGATTCCGCCACGTGGGATGCATGAGCGACGGAAGCCAACGGTTTCACTTTGATTTGCTCGACGCTTGGTTGCTTCGCCACGAATTTCGCGACGGTGCCGATCCACATGTCGGTCAGTGCCATCACCGGGTTTTGATCCTCGTCTGGCAGCCTCAAGAGGCTAGAAACGGCGCTGATGGCTGGCTTCCCGGGCCACTCGATGACGTGTCGTTCAAAGCGGTTGTCCGGCGTTCGGGTTGGAACAGGCATGTCCCATTTTGGAGGCGATGAATCGCGGTAGTACGCCAGGGTGGCGTCACGATCGGTCGGCACCAAATCGTCACGCAAGGATTCTCGGTACAGTCGAAACCCTTGGTCGACTTCCTCTTCCCAGCGATCCCATTCAAAGATCCCAGGGTCGGGCGACGCGTGGCAGTCACCGCAAAATGCCCGGATCGATTCCGGATCGGTTGGCCGAGCATGGGCGGGGCTGGCAACCAAGCGTTTGACGAGCTGTGGATCAACACTGTCACCGGTGTCGCAACCCGCCAAGCCGAAAATCGTGGCGGAGGACAACGCCACGAGGATTTGGGCTGGCAGCAAACGACAGAAAGGATGAGGAACGGGGGGCATGGATTGAGCGAGGTCCGTGAAACGGCTGATTCAAATGGCAACAAAGCAGACTGCTCATCTTAACGTGGCCTGGCAGGCTGTTGATTGAATCCGTTTCGAAGATTAGCCACCACACCCCCAAACATTTCGCAGTCCAGCGTTCGCCCTGGTTGTGCAAGGAAACCGCAGTGAACTCGAATTGGCTAGAGTAAAGCCTCCCCTTCCCTTTGAGAAACGCCATGTCATCCATCATTGTCGGTCTTGGATCCACGCTTGTTGCTGCGAGTCGTCGCGGTGGCCTCGCCTTTCGCTCGCGAATTCGGATGGGGTTGGCGATGGCGGTGACGGGTTGTTTGTTGTGGGGGGCCGTGTCGTCGGTTTCCAACGGTGCCCAACCGATGAACGTGTTGATCATTCAAACCGATGAGCACAACTTTCGAACCTTGGGGTGCTACCGAGACACGTTGCCGATCGAGGAAGCGGAGATTTGGGGCAACGGTGCCGTCGTGGAAACGCCCCACATCGATTCCATCGCGGCCCGCGGCGCCATCTGCACATCCTTTTACGCGACATCCCCCGTGTGCACGCCTTCGCGAGCCGCGTTCTTCACAGGACGGTACCCGCAGAACACCGGCGCCTATCAAAATGACCGGCCCCTTCGCGGCGACATGGTGACGTTTGCGGAAGTTCTTCGGCGTGAGGGTTACGCGACCGGCTACGCGGGCAAGTGGCATTTGGATGGGCCCGGGAAACCGCAGTGGGGACCTGAACGTCAGTTCGGTTTCACTGACAATCGGTTCATGTTCAATCGAGGGCACTGGAAGAAGTTTGATTTCCAAGACGGCCAACCGATCGTGGCAGCGACCAACAAGAACGGTCAACCGAGCTACGACCTAGCGGGTGCGGACGAGAAGACCTTCAGCACGGATTGGTTGTGTGATCGAGCGGCTGACTTCATTCGCGAAAATTCAGAGCAGCCCTTTTGTTACCACTTGTCGCTGCCGGATCCTCACGGCCCCAACACGGTTCGGGAACCGTACGACACGATGTACGAAGACATGGCCGTCCGACCGCCGATGACGTTCCAGCTGGAGGGGGAACAACCGGGGTGGTTGCCGACGACGAATCGCAACGCAGAACAACAGTTCAACGCCCGCGTGATGACACAGTACTTCGGAATGGTCCGTTGCATCGACGACAACGTTGGGAAGTTGTTGACTCTGTTGGAGGAGCTGAGTTTGACCGCACGAACCGTGGTGGTCTTCACTTCGGACCACGGGGACCTTTGTTACGAACACGGCCGACTGAACAAAGGCAATCCTTACGAAGGCAGTGCAAAGGTTCCCATGATCCTCGCCGCGCCCAGCTTTGTTCCGGCGGGATTGCGAATCGATCAAGCGATGGGCACCGTTGATTTCGCACCCACCCTGCTGTCATTGCTGGAGAAAGAAGTCCCGGATGGAACTCAGGGACGCAACCTTTCGGAATGGTTTCGGAAGCAGGAGTCGGGTGATGAGGAGCTTGATGGAGCCAGTGTCACGTTTTTGCGAGCCGCCTCGAGCAAGGCGGCTTGGGTCGCCGCGGTGACCGATCGCTACAAGCTGATTGTGTCGGCGGGTGATCGGCCCTGGTTGTTTGATTTGAAGGAGGACCCGCACGAAATCACCAATCACATCGGCAAACCGGAAAACCAAGCGATCGCCGCGAGGCTGGCGCAGTCCATGTTGCGGTACGGCGACCTCATGAAAGACCCTCAACTGACCGAGGGGAAACTGCGGGACGATTTGCTGAACTTGCAAATTCGTCCATGACAACGGTTCCACCTGCTCAACTCCGAAAATTTGCATTCAGGCAGCCGAAGTGCCATGATCTTCCCAAGGGTGTTTTTAAACCCCTCTTTTCTGATTTTAAAAAGGCAAACGAATGAAGCGAGCTTTGTTGGTCATCGATGTCCAGCGTGAATACTTCGATGGTGCATTTCCAATTCGACATCCCGTCGGGCACTTGGAATCAATCCTGGAAGTCATGGATCAAGCCCGAGACGCGAAGGTTCCCACGGCGGTGATTCGGCATCATCAACCTGATCCGGAATCGCCGGTGTTTCGCAAAGACAGCGAGATGTGGCAATTGCATCCCGAGGTCGAATCGCGGCACCGAGACGCGTTGATCGACAAGGCCTTGCCGGGGTCGTTTACCAACACAGACCTCGAAGATTTTCTGAAATCCAACGACATCGATACGGTCAGCATCGCGGGTTACATGACGCAGATCTGCTGCGACACGACGGCCCGGCAAGCCTTTCATCGTGGGTATCAGGTTGAGTTTCTAAGCGACGCGACGGGAACCTTGGACGTGTCAAACAAAGCTGGTTCCGTGACCGCGGAACAACTGCATGAGTCCATCTTGGTGGCGCAACAGATGTTCATTAGCGACGTGATCGATCGAAGTGAATGGTCGGGACGTTTGTAGGTCTCCTCCCCTTTTGAGATGAAGTCATGAGAACAACGCACTCCGCGAAAATAGTGGACGTGACTGCGATCGGTGTCGCGTCGATGGTGGGTCTGGTGTTATTAGCCGGCGTTGTCCCTCGGATGCGACAAAGTGCGCGACGGTCCACGTGCGAGATGAATCTCAAACAGGTGGGGCTCGCACTTCACAACTACCATTCTGCGTACCGAATGATGCCGATGGGATGCGGTGGAACTTCCTCTGGTAGTTCCGAAGAGCCGCTGTTGGGCAACGCGAATCGGTTGAGTCCGCTGGTGGCTTTGTCGCCGTTCATGGAACAGCAGGCCTTGTGGGAAAAGATTGCCAACCCATTGCAAGTGAACAGGGAAAGCTTCCCAGCGATGGGGCCGGTTCCTTGGTTTGATCCAGAAAAGTACACACCTTGGCGCCAGCGGCCCGAGGCATTGGTTTGCCCCGCTGATCCAACGGCAGAGGATTTTCCGACGGTTGCCAGTTACACCATCAACTATGGCGACGCGGTGATGAACGTGGGGGCCTCACCGCTCGAGGACATGCCGCCCTATGGCCGAACGCCGGGGGCTCTAAGAGGAATGTTCGGTTACCAAATGGTCTTTCGCTTTCGCGATGTGTTGGACGGTTTGTCCAACACGCTGTTGATGAGCGAAGCACGGATTGGCGGTGTCCGCGTTGCCAAAGACGTGTCCGGATTGATCGAACGACCGGCGGTTTGCATTGAAGTTCATGAGGACGATTCCACCGAGTTCTGGCCCGAGGGACGCGGAGCGTGTTGGGCGGATGGTTCGTTGTTGTCGATCGGCGTGCAAACCATTTTGCCGCCCAATTCGCCCTCCGCGACGTCGGAGAAAGGCGAACTCGAAGGCGTGATGTCAGCGTCCAGTCTGCACGACGGAGGAGTTCATGTGTTGATGGCAGATGGAGCCGTGCGATTCGCGAGCAACTCGATTGACGCCGGTGATCAGGATTCGCCCACCGTTGCAGAAGGTCATTTGGACAACGGCAAAACGCTTCCTCCGGGCAGTCCCAGTCCGTTTGGAGTTTGGGGAGGGATGGGGACACGTGCCTCGCAAGAAATTTTCGATCCGAACGTCCTGTCCGACCCGGTGCGTACCTTTTCGAAGGAAGAATTGGCTGAGTTCGCGAAGTTCGAACTGGAGACTTGGCATGCAGCCAAAGGCACCGGGAAGATTCAAGCTCGTCAGGTGGATTTGACTGACAAGGGAATCTTGGTCTTGATGTCCGAACAAGGTGACATTCGTCGATTAGGACTGTCAAAGTTCAGCAGCCAGGATGCGTACCGAGCAGTTGAAACCCATCAGCGACGCATGCAAGAGAAGACGAAGCTGCTGGTCGAGCATTTGTCGACTCAACTTGAATTGTTGGAAGACAAGCAGCTCGAGACATTCGTTCGTGAGTGGGTTGCGTTCAAGTATGACGAGCAGAGTGACAATCCTAAGGCTGTTTCGATGATGGCGAAATTGTTGAAACCACAGCGAGGTGCATTGATCACCCGATACGATCAAGTTCTTGAGATCGCGAGCACGGCAAATCCGGAGGGTCTCCGTGAACTGCAAGAGGCTCTCACAACAGGCAAGCGGTTCACTCGTGGTGTGGAATTGGAGTTTTTACACGGCCGTTGGAAGCTCGCCATTGATGGGCAGGTGATTCATGAGGCTAACCAGCCTGGGCCTTATGAACGCCGACAATGATCCGTTTCGCGGCCCTTGAATGGCTCCGATTGAGTGAACCGAGATACCGGCGTCAAGTTTGAAACTCAGTCACCCACCCACCGCTCGCAGACACTTTTCCTTTGGAGTTCTCCGATGAAGTCAAAGCTTTCTTTCATCGATCTGGTCATCGTTGGTGTGATGGCATCGGTCGGATTCAGTTTGTTGTTGCCGGCGATTCAGCGTCAACGCGCCGCCGCACGAAACATGCAGTGCAGCAACAATGTGAAGATGTTGGGGTTGGCGATGCACAATTATCATGCCGCCTTCAATCAATTGCCGCCGGGATTGGGCGGAACGGTTGGCGGGGAAGATGTCACGTGCAACCAAGGTCGGCTGGGGCCGATCGTCGGTCTCACACCGTTTTTAGAACAGCAGGCATTGTGGGAGAAAATTGCCAATCCGTACGTGTCCCCCAAGACCGGAAAACGGTTCCCGCCGATGGGACCGGCACCCTGGTTTGATCCGGCGGAATACACACCATGGGCATCGGCTTTCGCAACCTTGCGTTGTCCCGATGACATGGAAACCCAACCGGAAACGCCGAAATCGGAACCGATCGTGGTCACGACGTTGGCCATGCCCGATCTTCCGCCCGAGGCAGTCGTCTCAGCATCCTTGTGCAACTATGTGATGTGCTACGGCGATGGAACGTATTTGATGGGCGAGATGATCGACATCCATGACGTTGAGGCAGTGAATCGGGTGCGGGCTGGTATGCGGGGTGTGTTCTGTGGGAATCAGCGAATGAGGTTTCGTGATTGCTTGGATGGGTTGTCCAACACGGTCGGGATGTCCGAAACGATTTCGCCCGGAATGAATGACGCCAAGGAATCTCACATCGCTCAGGGCATCAAGGGGTTGAGTTTGAATCCATCGCTGTGTCTGAAGACGCATGATGGTGACCATGCGGATTGGTGGGACGTCCGGCGGGGATCTCGTTGGGCGGATGGGACGCTGGCGATCAGCGGATTCCAAACGGTGTTGCCACCCAATTCACCAACCTGTTTGTCGGATTTGGGGATGGACGATCCGATTGCCTCGGCGTCCAGTCGCCACGCCGGTGGGGTTCATGCTCTGATGATGGACGGGCGTGTTGTCTTTGTCAGTGACACCATCGATTGCGGCGACAGCACGCAACCAGGGGTGTCGACCGGTAAAGATTATGCTCTCCCGGGTTCGAAAAGCCCGTATGGGGTGTGGGGAGCGTTGGGCACGCGTGCAAGCAAAGAAGTGTTGGGAAAGCCGATTCCAAACGTCGTTCCCGCGGCAGTCAATCGGGCTGGGAATCCGGACGGCAATCCGCTCACTTCGCCCGGCCCAACCTGGTCGACGTGGACCGATCGCGATGGCAAACATCACTTGGAGGCCAAGATCAACCGGATCATCGATCGTGAAACGGTGGAGCTGGAGGACAACCGAGGCATCCTGCACCGCGTGCCGCTGAACACGTTGTCAGATGGCAACATTTTCACGGCGGTGATGATGCATGAAATGCAACAGCAAGCGGCGTCCAAGCCGGAGTGATCCAGCTCAATCAGAACTTCAACGATTCACGCGGCTGCATTGGATTGGCGGCGTCGAATTGCTCGATCAGCTTCTTGGAGTCGTCGTCGATCGATTCTGGCAATTGAATTTGCAGTTCGACCATCAAGTCTCCGTCCGTGCCCTTGGGGTTGCGAACACCCTGTCCCTTGAGTCGCAAACGTTTGCCACTGGAACTGCCGGCGGGAATCGAGAGTGCGATCGTCCCTGCGGGAGTCGGCACGTCGACCTTGGCACCCAAGGCGGCTTCGGCCAGTGTGATCGGCAGCTTGAGTTCCAAGTTGTTGCCAATGCGTTTGTAAAACGGATGGTTGTCGACTTGGATGATCAGGATCAGGTCGCCCGCGCCACCGGATCCGGGTTGCCCTTGTTCGCGCAAGCGGATCTTGCTGCCTGAGCTGACTCCGGGGGGAATCGTCACCGACAGTTTTTCTTGTTTGCCTCCACGAGCGAGGTAGAACTCGACTTTGTCGCCCAGCACCGCGGTGCGGAAGGTGACGGACAACTCATGCCGAATGTTTTGACCTCGTTGCGGGGGCGCGGATCGCTGACCGCCACCGAACGGTGACCCTTGGCCGCCGCCGCGAGCTCCACCACCGAGAATTTGTTCAAAGAAGTCGTTGAATCCGTTTTCGAATCCAGCTCCTCCTCTTCCACCACCGCCGCCGCCACGGCCAGCCGCGCCGAAAATCTGTTCCAGATCCAATCCGTCGAAGGATGGGTCTGCTCCTCCGCCGCCGCCACCGCCAGCATTCGGATTCCATCCACCGCGAATTTTTTCGAAGTCGGAACCGTAGCGGTCGTACGCCGCACGCTTTTCCTCGTCGCCGAGAACTTCGTAAGCTTCCTGAACACGCTTGAATTTTTCTTGCGCGTCGGGGTTATCGAGATTCATGTCCGGATGGTACTTCCGAGCCAATTTGCGATAGGCTTTGGTCAGTTCAGCCTTCTCGGCGTCGCGAGAAACTCCCAGCGTTTGATACAGATCTTCAGCCACAGTGTGTCAATGATTTGGAAGGCAATGGTGTCATTTTGACAGGAACAGTCGTTTGAGGATTCACCATAGCAAACACCGAACCACAGACCGATGGGGGAAGGTTTGGAAGTTGGTTTGTCCCCTTTTGGCACTGTTTTCGTGCGGTTTCGTCACAAATGCTCCGATTTGGGCCGATGGCGATTTGACGCTGCGGGTGGTGGAGGAATCGACGGGCGAACCGACCATCGCGAGAATGGAATTGACGCGTCAACTGCCCGTCACCACGCGGCGGACGTCCCGGCCAAAGACGGTTTCGGTGGCTCCACGACGATCGCTGTCGTCCGGGCCTGGGTTTGTGCTCGACGAATTCGCGGACCTGTCGCTGCAAGACGGTGCGTACGAGTTCAAACTGACACGAGGTCCCGAGTCGCGGGTTTTGCGGGGCACCTTCGATGTCCAACGCGGCAGCGAGGACGAACATCAGCTCGCTCTGCCACGCATGGTTCGGATGCGACCGGAAGGTTGGACCAGCGGCGATTGCCTGCTGCCTCGTTCCCCCGAAAGTTTGCCGATGCGGATGACAGCGGAGGATCTGCACCTGGCGAACGTGATTCGAGATCCCAACGTCGCGGGACGCGGGGCAGAAAAACCGATCCCGCGTCGCAATGCGGGCAACTTGTTTGGAGAAGACAATTCGATTCTCACACCCCAGGGTTGGCCGACGGAACCTCTGTGGATCGATGCGAACGTCGATTGCCTGGGAGGGTTGGCGTTCTACCGCGATTCGGCGGACTCCGATTGGCAACCGACTTCAGCGGACGAGTTCGCTTCGGAGGAACTGGCTTCGCTGGGTTGGTTGGCAGGTCTGCCAGCGGATTCTTCCACGCGTGTTGCGGTTGAAAATCCATTCGCGTGGTTGCTGCCGATCTGGTTGGCCAGCGAGAAGGTGGACGGCGTGTTTGTGCTGGGGGATTGGTTGCAACTGAACGAATCGGTGACGCGCGTGCCGGAGGGACGCATGCTTCAACCCGCCAATCGAAACGATGCGACTCAGCTTGGACGTGACGCCGAGCAGATCCACTGGCAATTGTTGGAAGCCGGTTTTCGGCTGTCCCCGATGGCGGGATCAGGCGACGACCCAGGCAACTCACCCGTGGGATACAACCGTTTGTACGTGGCCGGGCGTTCGCAGGCTTCCTCGTTTGATTCGCGAGAGGAAGCGGTCGCGGTGGGCTCGAAGCAGGATTGGTGGCAGGCGGCTTGGGAAGGTTGCAGTTTCGCGACCAACGGGCCGTTGATGCGGACCAACTTGGACGGGCGTTTGCCCGGGCATGTGTTTGAGATCAACCCTGCGGAAGTCGGCGAAGGCGAATCGGTGGAGTTGACCGCGGAGGTGATTCTGAATGTCCGTGACCCAGTCGAATACTTGGAGGTCATTCACAACGGTCGGTTGCACTACAGCGCGAAGTTGGACGAATTCGCGAAAGCTGGTGGCCGGATTCCGCCGCTGAAAATCAAAGAGTCCGGCTGGGCGACGGTCCGAGTGGTGACGTTGCACGAGGACCATTACCGGGCGGTGATTTCGTCGCCGTGGTATTTCGAAGTCGGCGGGCAACCGCGAATCACGGCGCGCAGCGTGGCCTTTTTCAAGGAATGGTTGGGGGAAACCGAGCAGCGATTGGCGAAGCTGCCACCCGACCAACTGAAGGCGTTTGTGCCCTACGTTCGTGCGGCTCGCAAGTTTTGGGCGGAGCGGGCCGCGCTGGCGGGGGCGTGAACCATTGGCGGAAGGGGATTGGATTGGGGGATTGGTCCCGAGCGAGATTTGAATTGCCGCCTCTCGTCAAACTGCCGCGGATCGTCGAAACTGCTCGTTATGTTGAATCTTGCTCGCGATCTGTTTCCCTACCCGTCGTCGGAATTTTCCATCGACGGTCACACCCTGCGCTATATCGACACGGCGGCTGAAGCCAAATTCGCTGGTTCCGAAGTCGAAAAACCGGATTCTGGAGTCGAAAAACAAAGCGACCAGCCGACGTTTGTTTGCGTGCACGGCAATCCGACCTGGAGTTTTTACTATCGCCGGATCATCGAGCGATATGGCAAGCAGCAACGTGTGATCGCGGTCGACCACATCGGCTGCGGTCGCAGCGACAAACCGTCGGCAGAAGATTTCCCCTACACGATGGCGGCGCATCGCGACAACTTGATTCGGTTGGTCGACGAGTTGGATCTGAAGAACGTGATCTTGATCGCTCACGATTGGGGGGGCGCGATCGGATTGTCGGCCATGCATGCTCGTCGCGAACGGTTGGCGGGAATTGGGTTGCTGAACACCGCCGCGTTCCCACCGCCGTACATGCCACAGCGAATCGCGGCTTGTCGGATGCCCCTGTTGGGCACCCCCGCCGTTCGCGGGTTGAATGCGTTTGCTCGCGCCGCGGTCACGATGGCGATGTCGCGGACGAAGATGAAGCCAGATGTCGCGGCAGGTTTGTTGGCTCCTTATGACAACTGGAACAACCGAGTCGCGATCGATCGGTTTGTGCGCGACATCCCGCTCGACGATTCGCATCCCACAATGAAAACGCTCCGTCAGTTGGAATCCGATTTGCCTGACTTGGCGTCGCTGCCGATCTCGCTGATCTGGGGCATGAAGGACTGGTGTTTCCGGCCGGAATGCTTGCGACGCTTCGAAGCGGTTTGGCCGGACGCGGAGGTCACGGAATTGGCCACGACCGGTCACTATGTGATCGAAGATTCGCCTGAAGAAACGCTGCAAGCGATCGATTCCTTGCTGAGCCGCGTCAAGGATCACATCGGTGCGGCCTGATCCGTGGCAATGGATTGCGAAGACCGTTCGCAGTCCTGCGGATGCGATTCAGTACGCGTGTGTGCTGGAGGCGACCGCACCCAAAGCGGGCAACGTTCATCCCGTCGCGAAATTTGATGATCTTTGTTTTGCCGACTTCGTTGTGTCCGCTGAAATCGCGGCCAATGAATTGACGGCCACATCGTTGGGTTTGGGGGACCGCGTTCACGCGGTGATCGAGCAAACGCGATCCAGGACAAACACCAACGTCAACCTGGGCATCGCGTTGTTGTTGGCCCCGATTGTCGTGGCAGAAGAACGGTATCGAACCTCGGACATCCCTTGGACGTTGGACGCATGGCGGGACGCCACGGCCAACGTGCTGTCGACGCTTTCGAGCGATCAAAGCCAGCGGATGGGAGAAGCGATCGGGCTGGCAGTCGCCGGAGGAATGGACGGGGACTATCAACCGGAGGACCCGGCGTTGGATGTTCATGCCGCGTCCGAATCGTTTGACGTGATGGCCGGGATGCGGGAGGCAAAGGACCGGGACTTGATCGCGGCCGAATACGCAAACGGTTTTGAAAGCTTTTTTGCCGAGGTTGTGCCGATCGTGGAAGCCTCCACGGGCGACACCGGCGATCTTCTTTCAGGGATCGCGCTGGCTCATTTGCAATTGTTGGCCGATCGGGGTGACTCGTTGATCGCTCGCAAGAACGGTCGCGACGTCGAAGAGGAAATTCGTGATCGAGCTCGGCGTTGCTTGAAAGCCTTTGAACGCGAGGGTGACTTCGATTCGATCGTTGAGTTCGACCATCACTTGCGGAGCGACGGACACCGGCTGAACCCAGGCACGACGGCCGACTTCATCGCCGCTGCGGTTTACGTGTGTTTGCGAATGCGCTCTCACCTGTCCTGAGGTTGTGCCATTTATCGAGGCTGCGTTTGAGCGGGTTTCTGATGATGCACCTCTCCTGAAACGAAGTTTGGGGGGAGGTCGAGCGACGCCGTTCAGGCGTACGCGAGGGAGCCGAGCATGGGAAGCGGCGCGGTTTGCCCTCCCCCGGAAATCTCGCTGAACGCTCGCTTTCCGGCCCCTCCCGCTGCGGAGGTCGTGCAGTTTTTAACTGCTGTGTTGCCAGGCGTTTATCATCACCCTCCCCCTGGGAGGGTCGAGCGAAGCGAGGGGAGGGTCGAGCATCGGAACCAGCGCGTACCCCTCCCCGGCCCGAAGCGGGCCGACCCTCCCAAAGGGAGGGTGAAATAAAACTGCACGACCTCGTTTCGGGAGAGGTTGTTGTTGCAGAAACCCGGCATTGGAAAACGGCTTGGCCTCATCGCGGTTCGAGGCCTCATTCCTTGGCTTGCAGTTGTTGCTTCAAACGTTCAATTTCTCGCTGCAACTCTTCCACCGTGGGTGACTTGGCTTCGGCGGGCAAGGTGTCCGGTTCAGCCACAGGAGTCGGCTTCGCGGGCGGAAGACTTTCGGAGCCGGATGCGGCCCCATCGGCCGGCAACGCCAGCGGATCAATCTCAACGGTTGGCGGCGCGGTGGGCTTGGGCGATGGCAGGGTTTCGGTGGGGGCCGGGAGTGTGAACGACGCCTTGGGTTCGGCACTCGGTGCGGGCAACTCCTCGCCGGCAGGTGCTTGCGAATTGGATCCGTTGCCACCCAGCATCTTGCCAAACACCGAACCCATCCCGCCAAGGAAACCGCCGGAGTCCGTGCCGCTGGCCTCGGGTGTTTCCTCGTTGGCATTCGCAGCATCCCTTTCGGAGTTCGCGATCGCGGACCGTGTGGGCGCGCCACCGGGACCACCCATTTCAATTTGCTTTTGAAGCATGGCGTCGCCCCGAATCAAACCGAATTCGATTTGATCACCTGGTTGGAGGATCGATATTTCTCGCAGCAAGTCGTCGGTGCCACGAATCAGCCGACCTGAGGCCGAGACAATTCGATCTCCCACGGCGAGTCCCGCGACTTTGCCCGCGGTGTTCTCGGGGACTGACACGACCGAGACGCCTCGTTGCGGTGTCGCGTCACGAACTTCGATTCCGAGGGAACCTCGTGAACGAGCGAGCGTGGGAGTGGTGTTGTTCGTTGGCGGTGACAAGCGTTCGGAGGCTGGTGGCGGAAGTTGCGGCGCGGGCAACTCATTGGCCCGTGGCTGATTGCGGTTGGAATTGTCCAGGACGCTTTGGCTGGAAGGGGGGAGTGTGATCGGTGGCTTGGCAGCAACACGAGCGCTGCTGATCGCGGGAACATTTCCGCGATACAAACGCCCGCCTCGGAACAATTGCATGGCGACGGCAGGTTCTTGGCCGGGCGTGGATCGGATGTCGTCGAGTGCCGAAACCGCCTCATCGAGCGTTCGTGTTCGCGAGTTTCCGATCGCGACGATCAAGTCGCCCGGGCGGACACCAGCCTCATCGGCTCGTGATTGCGACGAGAAGCCATCGACACGAAGGCCTTGGTAACCGCCGACGACCGCAGGGGAGACTTGCATGCCGAACTGAACGTCATCCGATGCAATTTCACCCGCACGTCCTGTGGTGGTGGATTGGCCATTGCCCGTGGACGCACTCCGCCGCGTTGCCGATGTGCGGCGGTCGGCTGACGCGTTGTTCCTTGGGATCGGCGTTGCCAGGGTTCGGTTGCGAGCCGAATTGGCGCGGTTGGAGGCCGCGGGATTTTGGTACGGTGGCTGGGAAAGCGGAGATGGCGGAGGCGATTGAATGCGGTTCCGCAAGCGTTCCAGCAGACGTTGGGCTGACGCATCCGAAGCGTCGATCGCATGCAGGCAAGAAACCATCGACAGGCAGACGGCCCAGCGAATCCAGTTCGAGCGTCGACCTGATCGAAGCATTTGTCTCTCCACTTTAGAAGCGATCCGAAAAGGGGTCTGACCCTTTGGAGGTGTGCTGTTTTGGTGTAGTTTGCGGCCTCGCCGGAGAGGGTCAGACCCCTTTTCGGATGACGGAAGGTTCCTTCGAAACATTGCTTCCCGACGTGTGGGAGCGGGTTCAGAAGGACGCGGTCAATCGATCATAGAGAGAATGATGGGGAACGCCAACCAATTCGGGTTCAATGAGTCGTCCAGCGGAACCCAGGCGGCCCGCCTCGGCGATGCGGGGGACGAGGCCCTGCGGTTTCGCCCGTTTGCGCTGGCGGAGTTGCCCACGCTGCTGCCCGCGGCGCTGGAACGAATCCCGCCAGGTCGAGCGGTGATGGTCGCGGACCAAATTCGCTCGGCGATCTCGCGGCAGGTCACCGACCAGCTGATTTTGCTGGTCAGCGAGGCTTCCGACGCGATTGCGATCGTGCTGGGTGCCGCGGATAGCGACATGGCGACGGTTCTGCACGCCGGTCCGATCGTTTTGCCGACGGAGCAAGCAACCCGGCCCGATCGTCGAGAAATCGAAAATTCACAGTTGGCGGAGGGGCTCGGCCGGACACTTGGTCAGATTTGCCAGCAACGGGGCATCCAGTTTCTGCAGTGGGCGACGGCCTGGCCACTGGAAGCAGCGATCTCGGACGGGCCAGACTCGGGCGGTGGAGAGGCCAACTCCATTGATTGGCAGAGTTGGTGGCCGCATTGGATGGGGTTCACAAATGTCGGCGACCTGGAGTATCTCGCGCTCGACCTCAGCGGTTCATTTTCGTTGGAGTCCTTGGACGCCCCGCTGCAGTTGGACGCTCAATCGGTCGACGTGAATGATGCCGAGCAGCTGAACCAAATCCGTGATTTGGTCCAGCGGACTTACCTCGGGTCGATGGATTGTCCCGCGTTGGAACAGTTTCGGACCGCGGCGCAGATCATGGACGGCTACCAAGCGGTCCCCACGTACGCGCCGGATTTGTGGTTCATGCTGTCCGAACGTCCGGGCGGCGAACCCATTGGATGCTTGCTGATGGCACGCCACGGCGGTGATCCCGCATCGGTTTTGGAAGTGGTCTACATGGGCGTGGTCCCCGCTGCGCGAGGCCGCGGCTTTTCACGTGACATCCTTTCGTTGGCGCTGCAGTGTTGTCGTCAAGAATCTGCCTCACGGATGATCCTTGCTGTGGATCGGACTAATCGTCCCGCGCGAGACGCCTACATGCGTTTGCCGATGCAAACCGTGCTGCGTGAATCGGTTTGGGCGAAAAATACCACCGCCTGAGAATACGAAACACTTGTGCATCGATCTTGAATCCCCTCGCCGGAATGAGGTATCGACGTTCTGCAGAACGTGCCTCCCTTTTCCGCTCCATGCGCTGTCGTGATTCGATATGTCTGAAAACTCTCTCTCACCAACCAACCTTGCTTCCGAAATGAACTTGGGAGCCACCGAAGTTTCGCCACCCAGTTTTGCCGACGCCACGTCGGACTTGGTCAGTCAGATGACCGAAGGCAACTTTGATGGCCTGACGGACTACGCCACCACACACCTGGCGCCCGCGCTGCTTTCAGCTGGCCTGGGTTTGTTTGTTATCTTCATCGGGTACTTGGTTGCCAAGTATTTGATGCGTGTGATCAGTCGTCCTGTGTGTCGACGGGTGGACGAAACGCTCGGCAAGTTTGTCGGCAAGATGGTGTTCTATTCGGTGATGTTTGCCGTCGTCGGTGCTGTGTTGACGAAGTTGGGCGCCCCGCTGGGTGGCTTGGCAGCGATGCTTGCGGCGGCCGGTTTCGCGATTGGTTTGGCATTCCAAGGAACGCTCAGCAACTTCGCCTCGGGCGTGTTGATGCTGGTCTTCCGTCCATTCAAAGTCGGTGACGTTGTCAATGCAGCTGGCGTGACAGGCAAAGTCGATGAGATCGATTTGTTCACAACAACGTTGGACACGCCTGACAACCGACGCATCATTGTTCCCAATAGTGCAATCGCAGGTGGCACCATTGAAAACATGAGTCATCACCAACATCGCCGTGTCGAAGTGCCCGTCGGTGTGGACTACTCCGCCGACTTGCAAACCACCCGAGCAGCACTTCAAAAAGCGGTGGATCAGTTGGCCGCCAATGTGATTCAAGGCGAAAACCGAGGCAGCGCTGTCGTGCTGGCTGGATTGGGTGACAGTGCCGTGAATTGGAAGGTCCGCATGTGGGTCGCTGGTTCCAATTTTTGGCCGATGACCGAAGCATTGACCGGCGAAATCAAAATGCAACTGGATGCCGCCGAGATCGGTATCCCCTTCCCTCAAATGGATGTGCACGTGCATCAATTTGCAGAGGCCGCCGCCAATGCTGAAAAGGCCGGACGCACGCGACCAACCCGTCGTGGCGCAGATCGCATGGTTGGCTGAGGGGCAACCGCCTGTGAATCAAGCAAATGAGGACACCAGCCCCGTGGTCTGTGCCAGCGAATGGTTTGGGTAGCGAAACTCGTCCAGAGTTTTGATTTGCGTGACGAAATCCCGAAAGTCTTGACGACTTTCGCTTCGGTGATGGGAAGTTCGGGAAACGGCGAATCCGCGAACGAAACCGCTGTCGGCTAGCCCGGCGGTGACGCTGTGAAGTATGCTGAGGCCACCGAGTCAGATCGGTGGCCTTTTTTCGTAGATGCCGTTCCATCAAACCATCCATCGGTACGACCATGTGGCACACTAGCCAAGGCGATCGCACGCTCGACGGTGCCGAAGCGGAATTGATGCAGCGATTGATTGAATCGCTGCTCGAAGATTTGTTGTTGCAGTTTGATGAAGAGTGGCAACCCGATGCCGATTGGTCCTGCGACACCGGGGTGGAACTGTTCGACAATCTTCACAGTGAACAACAAATCGCGCTCCTGCATGATGTCGCCCATCACTTGCTCGAGCCCACCCCTGAGGGCATGACTCTCAGTGCGATTGCCGAAGCCACTGTGGCAGCTCTGTTTGCGGAACTGCATCACCACGTGGAAATGGAATTGGATCTGTCGTTGGACGTCAACAATGCTCATTGGCGACAGTTGATTCGCGACGCCGCGATCGAATGCCTCGTCCGTGATGATTTGTTGGGGACGGACCGACCGGCTGACGACGTCATTCAAGTGGACGAGGTGTTGCCGACGGATTTTCGAATTCCCGATCTGCACTCGCTCGACAGCGGCGCGTGGGATGATCTGATCGAATCGCTGGCTGATCAAATTTTGTGGGATCGCGATTTTGAAATGGCGTCACTGTTCTTGGACGAAGACCCTCGTCGATCCGCCACCCGTCGTGAAGTGATGGGAATCGACGCGAATTATTTCGTGCAAATCCCTCCGGATCCGCGGCCCAGCGAGATGCCCTCGTTGGTGTCAGCAACGCAAGCGTTGATCCGCCGCAAGCCACGCTGAAGAAGACGGCTCCCCGATCCCGTTTCAAAAATCCCGTCAGACGAACTCACCGACCCAATTGATGAAACGCACCGCGATTCTGCTGACCAATGATGACGGGATTGATGCCCCCGGATTGCTCGCGATGCACCGCACAATCACGCAGTGGATTCGTGCGACCGGGAACGCGGACCGGTATGACATCACGGTGGTCGCGCCAGACCGAGGCCGCAGTGAATGCGGTCACAGCGTCACCACAACCCGAGACCTCACCGTCACAGAAACGCAAACCGGATGGTTCGCCGTGGACGGGACACCTGTGGATTGCGTTCGCTCCGCGATGACGGTGTTATGCCCCCACGCTTCGGTGGTTTTTTCAGGGATCAACGCGGGAGCCAACCTGGGTGTTGATCTGTTGGTCAGCGGAACGTTTGCTGCGGCCCGCGAGGCGGCGCTGCATGGCGTTCACAGCATGGCGGTGTCGCATTATCGTCGACCCGATGTGCCCAAGACGTGGGATCACACGGGGCGGTGGCTGCGGCCGGTGTTGGATTCGTTTTTCAGCGACACCTCGTGGGTCGCAAACGCTTCGGCACCTGGGCGTGACAGTTCGATGCTGACGACGGAGGACGACGAGCATCAGCCGGGGCAGTTGTGGAATGTCAACTTGCCAGCCATCGATCCCGCGACGGAGATGCCACCGGTTTTCGACTGCGAGGTGGAGCGGAAACCGATGAAGCGAGCTGGAATGCGAACGGGGCACATCGAGAGCGAGGCAACGTCTCAATTTGCGAGTGGATCAGTCGAGTTCGCGAGTCAGCAGCCGATTCGGATCCAAGCGGACTTTCATGGGCGACCCAGGACGTCGGGAACCGATGTGGAGCGTTGTTTTTCGGGCCATCTGACGATCAGCCGGATCAGTCCTTACCCCGCTTGAAGGCCCACGTCGCAATGGAGCGCCTGATTGGCGGTGTTGGAGGGTTGCCAAAGGGGAGGGCTGGCGGAGCGCAAGACCATGGACGTTCTCGAGTAGGGCACGTTCGAGACTCCATTTCTCGGCAAATTTTTTTGGCGGATCCGAAGGCTGGATTCACGCGGTGAGCGATTTCGCACCAACCGCATGTTCACACTGGTCCCTCAAAGCACAGTTGCGGAACTCATGGATGGAGTTCGTCCATCGTCGTCTGTCGTTCACTCACCCTCAAACGTGTTTAAATGAACAGGCATACAGGGTGCGTGAGCGGTCCAGGACTCAGTGTGAGAGAGCGGCATTCAACGTTCGGCTTGACCTGCGACAGCGATGTCATGTTCCAGAACGGCGGAGTTCGGAGCACCTGCTTTGTGCTGCTGAACAGGAGCGACGCTCTCTTGTTTGTCCAACTCACCACGAACGATCGAAACTTCACGTGGAGCTTCAATCCCAATGGCGACGCGATTGCCAGCGATGCGATTGACCGTGATCACGATGTTGTCACCGATGACCAGCTTTTCGCCTTCTTTTCGACTGAGTACCAACATTTCTGAATCCTTTCCCGGAGGGATACTTTTGCGTTTTGAAAATCGTTTCAAGTGTTGGTTGTTCGAAATCAACCTCTCAGGTGTGAGAGGGCCGATGTCGAACCCGTTTGCAACAGGAAGCAGTTCGCTTCATGTGGAAACTTTAATGAGCAATACCTGCGCCATAAAGTTCGCCTAAACTCCCAATTCCTCGCAATAATTTCGCTTGTGCTCAAAAATTGCAGCCCAAACCGATTTCGAACCGTTTCGAGAACCGATCTGACCCGGATCGATCATCCACCAACTGGTGGATGTCTCACCCAACTCATTTCAAAACGAGAGGCCGTCTCACCCTGAGACAACTGAGTCTCTCGTCCACACAAGTAGTATCAGCTTGGGGTGTGACACGTTTGGTCACGAACTCAAATGCGCCAGGACTTTTTCAGTGTTGGGCCCTGAAATCACGCCTTTTTCAGTGATCAACGCGGTGACCAAATCAGCCGGCGTGACGTCAAACGCCGGATTCACCACCGCAACGCCCTCGGGGGTTTGTCGCGGTGAGTCAGTTCCACAGGGATACGCGACCTCATCGCCGTCGCGTTGCTCGATCGGAATCAAATCGCCTGATTCCAGTTCCGGGTCGAAGGTGTTTGTCGGAGCGGCGACGTAGAACGGGAGGTTGTGGTGCTTGGCCAGCACCGCCAGAGGGTACGTGCCGATCTTGTTGGCGACGTCGCCATTGGCTGCGATTCGGTCGGCGCCCACGATGACGGCATCGACCAGGCCCTGCCGCATCAGGCTGCCTGACATCGAATCGGTGCAAACCGTCACGGGGATCCCGGCTTGGTGCAGTTCCCAGGCCGTCAGACGGGCTCCCTGCAGCAGCGGACGCGTCTCGTCCGCGAACACTTCCAGTGTGTGACCGGATGCGTGCAGGTGGTAGATCGGTGCCAGAGCGGTTCCCCACATCGAGGTGGCCAGCGCCCCTGCGTTGCAGTGGGTCATGACGCGTTGGCAATCAGCCAGCAGCGTTGCTCCCTGACGACCGATGGACCGGCACATCTGCCGATCATCATCGTGGATGCGAATCGCCTCGGTGATCAACTGCTCGCGGAGCTCCGCGACCTGACCGGAAAACCGGTCGACAATGGCCCGCATGCGGTCCAGGGCCCAGAACAAATTGACCGCCGTGGGGCGACTGGTCGCCAGGTGATCGATCGTTTGCCGATACCGCGCCTGCGCCTCTGGCAGGCTCGCGTCCTCGTTCGCACTGACCGGGGTCAGGGTGACCCCGTAGGCCGCAGCGATGCCGATGGCCGGCGCACCGCGAACGACCAATCGTTGAATCGCATCGTGCGTTTGGTCCACCGTGGTGCAGACCAAACGCGTCAGCGTTCCAGGCAACTTGGTTTGATCCAGCAGATCCAGTTCTGCGGGCCGCCCGTTGTGGGCGGCGTGATATCGAATCGTTTCGGCTTCGTTCACATCAGGGACCGTTGCGCGAGGTTTGGAAAATCAAACGTCAGCCGCGCTGGGAACGACGAATCCATCGCGGTACTCGCGAGTTTCCATCGCTTTGGCTTTGTCGTTGTCGACAAAGGTTTCGGCGTCAGGATCAAACTTCAGCACAGGGCCCAGCGACAACTGTTCTTTTTCCGGATCGACGTTGTTGTCCCGGAGGTGCTGCAGCGTTCGGTCGAGCGTGGCTTGATCGTCATCCAACGACGAAATTTTCGCGAGTGACTCGGAGATCGTTTTGGGATCGACCCGGTTTTCTTGGCCAACGTAGTACGAAATGTTGCCCAGGTGAGCGATCGCGGCGGACAGGTGACCGCAGCGTGCATCCGCATGCAGCGTCGAGGCATCGCGAGACTGTACCGCATCGAGGAAGTTCGCAAAGTGGGCGTCTCCCACGTTCGATGTCGCTTTGAATTCACGCACCAATTTGCGTTGTTTGTCGAACACAGCACAGCGGTTGTAGCTGGGACCCTGCACGAGATAACCGTCTTCTCCGTAGAAGATGACGCCGATCTTGTTGCCTTTGCTGTAACCGAACAGCTCGTTGATTTCTTGATCAGCCGATTCATCGACGCTCAACCCACGTGTTTCAAACACGATGGTCTTGTCGCCATAATCGTAGATCGAAACTTGCGTGTTGGCGGTGTCACCTGCATCGACGTAATCGGGGTCTTTGCGTTCCGCTTTGTAGCCCAGTCGGCCGGCGTAACTCAGCACGGCGTTGGGATGACGTTCCAGCCCCAGTCCCCAGCGAGCCACATCGGTTTGGTGAGGCCCTTGGTTTCCGGAGTCGCCGTTGCCGTAGTGACGCTGCCAGTGCCAGTCGTAGTGGAAACGTTGACGCGTCAGCTTGGGATCGGTGTAGGAAGCCGGCCCGCTCCAAAGATTGAAGTCGACGCCCGCGGGGATTTCATAGTCGCCCAAAGGACCGATCGACTTGCGTCGTTTGTAGCACAGGCCGCGAGCGAGTTTGACTTCGCCAATCCCGCCATCGGCCAAGAACTGCATGCCCTCGCGACAGCCGGAGCTGCTGCGGCACTGGGTTCCGGTTTGGAACATGCGGCCGTACTTGGCGGCGGCGGCGACAAGTGCCCGACCTTCGTGAATGTTGTGGCTGATCGGTTTTTCAATGTAGACGTCTTTGCCTGCCTGCATCGCTTCGACGCCCATCAACGCGTGCCAGTGGTTGGGCGTGGCGCTGGTCAGGATCTGGACTTCGTCCATGTCCAAGGCTTCGCGAAAGTTCTTGACGACTTTGGGGCGAAGTCCCTGCAGATCGGCGACCTTGTCAGCGCGGCTGTTGCCGACTTTTTCATCGATGTCGACCAACACTCGAATTTCGGTGCGGGGGTCTTTGTCGAATCCGCGAATGTGTTCTCCGCCGCGGCTGTTGACGCCGCAGATCGCCACGCCGAGTTTTTCGTTGGGCGAGGTGGCTTGGGCGGAAGCGGATGGGCTGGTGTGAAC
This sequence comes from Rhodopirellula sp. P2, assembly GCF_028768465.1. Classification (GTDB taxonomy): domain Bacteria; phylum Planctomycetota; class Planctomycetia; order Pirellulales; family Pirellulaceae; genus Rhodopirellula. Next base: position 904,880 of record NZ_CP118225.1, on the reverse strand, counting down.
ACCGACGGCCGCCCCGACCGCGATTCCGGTCGCGGTGAACTGACGACGACTGATTCGCGAGGCACGGGCGGAGGAAGCTGGGGTAGGTTTCATGGCGGGCCTGTGGAAGGAAGAGGAAGGTGGGACGATGGGGAGACATACACATTATGCATGCTTCGTGCGGCGTATTCATCCACCTTACGCCTCCAAAGCCCCAAGACACGCAATTTTACTCGTCGGCCAAGGAATCTCGCCGATCAGGCCGGTTCGACGGTGGAGCCCAGATTTCCTCAAGTGGGTGGAATTGGGGTGTCGGGAGTCGAGGTGCTGGATTTCAATCGGGTCGGGCTTCCAACCCGGGTCACTTCGATTGTGATTGCAGGAATCGATGGAGGCCCTCGAGGTCATCCGTGTTGATCAAGTCGACTCCCGCGTCGTGGAGGACCTTCCAAGCGGCTTCGTGATCGGGCGTCGCCCAGAAACGGACTCGACGGTTTTGCTGGTGGGCTCGTTCCAAAATCAGGCTCAGCTTTTGGCGATCGGCCTCGGGCAGTTCGCCCTTGCCGCGCCACTTGAAATGGCGGCCCCAGTGGTCGCTGATCAACGGCATCAGGTCGGCCGAGTGATCACCCTCCAAATCGTCCAGTCGACCGTCCACGCCAACGAACCGGGGCAAGTCCGACTGGACCAATTCGATGGGCCGGTTGCCGCTGATGATGGCGGTCACGCCGCGCCGGTGCACCCCTTTGGAATCGACATGTGTGAACACGTCGTCGTAGGTCGAAAGCAGTTGATTGAGGGCCCGGTAGGTGGACTCCCCTTCGGACTTCAGATCGATCAGCAAGGTGACGGGCAGGCCATCGCTTTCGACGCTTTGGAACGAGTCCGAAGATCCCTCCGCCTTGACGTTCGATTGCATCCGCTGCCGCAGTGGATCGAGGTACAACGCTTTCAAGGTTCGATCAGCGGAAAGTTCCGAGACCGAGTGTGCGACCCAAAGGTCCCCTTCGACCAAAAAGACATCCGCTTCAATGCTGCGGAAGCCGTTGTCGAGGGCGTCCAGCAGCGGACGTTCGTGCAGGTAGTCGTTGTGCGCGTGAGCCTGAGGATGCGACGGACGAACCGTTGCAGGCGAGGCAGGCGTTTGAGCCGAGGACGTGGAAGCCGCCCCGCTCCAAAGGCTAGCGAAGCAGGCTGCAATGCAGAATGGAACGACAGCGGAGACGCTTGTTCGGCGTCGAAATGGTGATGGGGTGTTCACGCGGGGCTCGTGGTGGACGCATGGGACTGGAATGCGAGTTCAGACCCACATTCTATCTGCTTTGCGAAGCAGCGTTGGTGTTGTGGCTTTCTGTGAAGGCCCCATGGCACTGGCTTCCAAGCAGTCGAGCGAGAATCAGAGGCTGGAAGCCGAGGCCATCACAGTCGGCTCAGGACGTGGTGGGACGCCGCGGGCGGATTCGTCCATGAAGTCCGTGTCCATCCCCAGATCTTGCAGCAACAATCGCGAACTGATCCGGCTGGATTCATAGATCACCGGCAACCCACTGCCCGGATGCGTGCCGCCGCCGACCAAGTAAACCCCGTCCAGTTCCTCGAAACGATTGTGAGGTCGCTTGTGAAGCATTTGGCCCAAGTTATGAGCCAAGTTGAACGTGGCCCCTTTGTAGATTGCGTAGTCGCTCTGCCAATCGTCGGGCGTGATTTGATGCTCCACCCGAATCCGATCGCGAACATCGGTCAGGCCGAGTTCGCCCAACTTGTCCAGCGTCAGCTCGCGGAAACGAGGAGCCTCTTTGGACCAGTCCACGTTGTCGGTGTCATGCGTGACCGGAACCAAAACGTACAACGAACTGTGTCCGGCGGGCGCCAGCGTCGGATCGGTCACGCCGGCATTCTGGACATACACCGAGGGATCCTGGCTGAGAACGTGATCGGTTTCGATTTCGCGGAGGTTGCGGTTGTAGTCTTGGCTGATGTGGATGCTGTGGTGCGGCAGGTCTTCGTACAGACCTTCGATCCCTAGGTACAGCATGTAAGTGCTGCAGGAAAACTTCTTCTTGGCGATCTGTTCGTTCGACCATCGTTTGCGGGACGCGTTGGGAACGGTCTTGGTCATCCAGTCCGCGAAGTCGGCGTTGACGACAAACGCATCGGCGTCGTAGCGATCGTGGTGGGTGTGCAGCGCACGCACCCGACGACCTTCCATCTCGATGGACTCGACCGGTTCATCGAGCCGGATCTTCACGCCCATTTGTTCGGCCAGTTCCGCCATCCTTTCGCTCACGCGGCTGCAGCCACCGATGGGATGGAAGACGCCGTATTCGTATTCCAGAAACGACAGGATGCTGAACAGGCTCGGGCAATTGAACGGCGACATCCCGAGGTACTTGGACTGGAATGCGAACGCGATCACGAGTCGGGGGTCGCTGAAGTAGCGTTCGAGTTCTTTGCCCAGGGTTCGGAACGGGTGCAGGTGCTTGGCCGCGCCCAACAAGGACGGCTTCATCACGTCCAGCGCGGAGTGGAATGGCGACTCCAGGATCGGACGAAACTTCTCTAGCTTGATCCGGTTGTCGTCCATGTACCGCTTCAGTTGCCCAACGTCTTGCGGTGAGAACTGAGCGATCTGGCGATCCATTTCATCCATGTCGGGCGTGCAATCGAGTTGACCGCCCCCACCGAATGTCAGTCGATATTGAGGGTCCAAACGCTCCATCGGGACCTCTTCCATCAAGTCATGCCCGGTCGAGTGAAAGATCTCGTCCAACACACGCGGGTACAGGAAGAACGTGGGGCCGCAGTCGAAACGGAAGCCATCCATTTCGATGGCGGACGTCCGCCCACCGACTTGCCCGCGGCGTTCCAAGATGGTCACGTCGCAACCGCCCGCGGCGAGCTGCATCGCTGACGCCAACCCACCGGGGCCAGCTCCAACGACAACGACTTTCCTTTGGGACATGACAACCTTACTGACCAGACCAAGAACACAAACTGAGAGCCGCCTCGCGGCTTGAACTTCAAACGCTCGCCGCGAGCAACTGCGTTATCTTACGCGTGCGGCCAGTGTTAGAGATACTGCTGGTACGCCGCGACCGCCAATTGGTCGCACAGTTCGTTTTCGGTGTGCCCGGCGTGACCTTTGACGTGATGGTAGGTCACCACGTGGTCTTGCATTTGTTGATCGAGTTCTTGCCACAGCTCAACGTTCTTGACCGGAACCAGTTTGGAACCCTCTTTGCGTTTCCAACCGCGACTCTTCCAGCCGGCCATCCAGCTCGACATCCCCTGCCCCACGTATTTGCTGTCGGAGTACAGAGCGACAGCGCAGGGTTCTTTGAGAGCCTCCAGTCCACGGATAACGGCCATCAATTCCATTTGGTTGTTGGTCGTGTGCGGTTGGCCGCCTGATCGCTGAATCTCTTTCAGCGTCCGCGGGCATCGCAACACAAACGCCCAACCACCCGGTCCCGGGTTCCCACTGCAGGCACCATCGGTGTACAGCTCCACGGGTTTGAAATTGGTGGCAGGTTTGGATTCAGTCATGTCGGTTCAGTCCGTTGGATGGGGGTGCGTCCGTGTTGCAGGTTTCAGGTCGCTGGGGTGAAGTCAAAATGCTCAAACTTCGCCTGGGTTCAGCCGGTGTTGCGGCCAATCTGAAGTCCGTCGGGGGCGAAGACGCTGCGGCCGCCATCGACCGGCAAGCAGACTCCTGTGACAAATGTGTTTTCGCACAAGAAGCCGACCGCGTGAGCGACGTCCTCGGGCGTGCCGACTCGCCGAGCCAGGGTGCTGTCGGCCAACTCGTTCACGGTCTCGGCGGAGACCTCGTCCGCCAGCAGCACGGGCCCTGGTTGCACGCAGTTGACTCGAATATTCGGGTGGCTGCCCCCGAGTTCCACCGCCAACGACCGGGTCATGACCTCGATCGCCCCTTTGCTAGGAAAGTACGCGGCGTGTTCCGCGTATGGTCGCACCGTGGCCCAGTCACCCAGGTTGATGATGCAGCCCCCACGCGATTGCGTGACCATGTGTCGGCCGGCGGCGCGAGCGCACAGCAGCGAGGCGACGGAGTTGATTTGGAAGTACCGCCGGATCTCGTCACCGGTGATGTTTTCCAATCGCGTGGGGGTCCAGATCGCGGCGCTGTTGACCAGGATGTCGAGCCGGCCAAAGTGCTGGTGCGTTTGATCGATGATCGCATCGCAGGTCGCGTCTTCTTCGAGTGAACCTTGCGTCACAATCGCTTCGCGGCCGAATCGTTGCTGCCACTGCGAGGCGGCTTGCTCAGCTTCGTCAACGCTGGTGTTGGCGTGCAGAGCCACATGGCAGCCGCGCCGCGACAATTCTTCCGCGATGACACGACCGACTCGCGGTGAACCACTGCCCGTGACGATGGCAACCGGATCATCCGTTTCGAAAACGCCTTGCAATCGTGAACGACGAGCGGTGGTTTCCACCTCAGACGCTCAGCTCTTCGCACGAACCGGTGACGTCGAAACCGAGGTCGCGAATCATGTCGTAATCCGCTTGAGGTGCTTGGCCTTGCGTCGTCAGGTAATCGCCCACGAACACGCTGTTGGCAACGTACAGTCCCATGGGTTGCAGCTGACGCAGGTGCAGTTCACGACCGCCAGCGATTCGCAGTTCACGATCCGGGTTCACGAACCGGAACATCGCCAGTGCTTTGAGGGCGTCTTGAGGCGTCAAAGCCTCGGTGCCTTCCAGTGGTGTGCCATCGATCGCATTGAGAATGTTGACGGGAATCGATTGCACACCAAGCTCGTTGAGGTCGAACGCCATCGACACGATGTCGGACTTGGATTCGCCCATGCCAATGATGCCACCGCTGCACATTTCCATGCCCGCATCGCGAACGTGCCGCAGCGTTTGAACGCGGTCTTCGTAGGTGTGCGTCGTGCAGATTTTTTCGTAGTGTGATTCGCTGCTGTTCAGGTTGTGGTTGACTCGGTCGACACCACAGGCCTTCAGCCGTGCGGCTTGAGATTCATCCAGCAAGCCCAAGCAGGCGCAGATGTCCAAGTTGTATTTCTGCTTGATCTCGGGAACGATCGCTTCGACCGCTTTCATTTCGCGTTCGTTTGGTCCGCGAGCGGAGATCACCAAGCAGTACGTCTTGGCACCTCGTTCGGCAGCGACTTTGGCGGCATCCATCAACGCGTCGCGTTTGAGAATGTTGTACTTGGGGACGGGAGCGTCGGAAACTTTGGATTGGCTGCAGTAGTGGCAATCCTCGGGGCACAACCCGCTCTTGGCATTCATCAAGAAATACAGCTGAACCGTGTTGCCAAAGTACTGATGGCGAATTCGATAGCCGGCCGAAATGATCGCGGGCACATCCAGGTCAGACGCTTCCAGCATTCCGAGCGCTTGCGCTCGCGTGATCGGCGTGCCGTCGAGGACTTGTTGGGCCAATGCGTCGTAGTATCCCGGAGGCGAAAACGCACCGGCGGACGATGACGTGTCGGCAGTGTCCGGGGCAGCAACAGAATCGGCAGCACTGGAGTCAGCAACGCTCATGGAACCAGGGGGTCAGCGGGGAAGGAGATGAGGAAGATCAGGACGTGATTTCGACCCGCATCGTCGGCGTTTGGTCTGCCGTCGACAAGCCGGGGCGTTCCGCAGTGGGAGTTTCCGGGGCTGCCAACGCCAAAATCTGGTCCAACTGCTCCCGTAATTCGATCATCTGATGACGGCTCAGGCCTTGTCCGATCAAACTCGCCGCGTGCAAACCGGCGATCACCAGCAGGGCAAGTGGCACCATCCACAGCCCCGTCATCGATGCACCGAGGCTCCATTGCACGTACGCGATCAGCAATCCGCCACACAGGATCAATGCCATGGCAAAATAGAGAAACATGCAGAATGTCCAGATTTCAGGTCTCGGCGAGAACCGGCCAAACAGCTGGCAGTTCACGTCCGAGGCACCTTCTGGCGAGCTCTCCGCTGGCACCGAATGGTCGCTGTGGTGTGGGGATTCCGCGTTTCCAGACGACTCCGGACGCACATCGCTGAACTGGATCGACAGGTGCGGGGACCAAAACCGAGTTTCGTTCCGTGGCGGAGCGATCTCCAAGCATTTGCCCGCCGCGACAGCTCGCGTGCTGGGACCCAGCGTGGCGATGGCCGTGCGGACTCCCACCACCATCGCGTTGGCTGGGACCGGGAAGTCCATAGAGAACGTGGGTTGCATTTCAAGAGGGGACATCGTGCCAAATCCAAATTGACGGACGCTGGGGAACTGCTCGCCATTGTGGCTGGTGAACGGAATGGAGGCAAATGCAACCAACTGAGCCGTCATCGGTGGGATGGGTTCCGTTGTCGGCTCGGCAGCTTGTTCGCCAGGCCGTTGCCCGCGACACTTCGCCGCCTCGTCACTTCTTTTTCCGCTCATTGAGACGCAACCGTGCAGGACTACCGTCACACCAAAATCATTGCCACGATCGGACCAGCAACCGAGTCCCCCGAAAAATTGGCGGCGTTGATCGAAGCGGGTGTCGATGTCATGCGGCTCAACATGGCTCACGGGACTCCTGAATGGGTCGGCGAAATCGTCGCCCGAATCCGAGCGGTCTCCAAGCAGATTGACCGTCATGTCGCGGTGATGATGGACGTGAAGGGCCCTGAGATTCGAACCGGTGCCGTCGACGCACCGATCGATCTGAAAACCGGTGATGAGCTGGTGCTGTTCACTGAAGACTGCCCCGACCAATCGGCGGTTGAGTCCGATGGGACGCCGCGGGTCAGCGTGAACTACCCCGGTCTGCCCGAGGCGATTGATTTGGACAGCACCATCTTGGTCGACAGCGGATTGCTGCACTGGCACGTGGCGAGCAAGGATGCCACGACGGTCCACTGCCGAGTGATCACAACCGGTGCATTGGACTCGCGCCGGCACATTAACTTGCCCGGCGTGCAAGTCAACTTGCCCGCGATCACAGACAAGGACCGAACGGATTTGATCGCGGGGATCCAAGCGGGCATTGACTTCGTCGCGCTCTCGTTTGTTCGCCAAGCGGCGGACGTCGACTCACTCCGCGAGTTCTTGGTCCAACACAATTCGCCCGCTCGAATCATTTCGAAAATTGAGGACCAAGCTGGCGTTCGCAACATGAAGACGATCATCCGGCAATCGGATGCGATCATGGTGGCGCGCGGGGACCTCGGCGTTGAAATCGACTACCACCGATTGCCGCTCGTTCAAACCGAGCTGATTCGTGCCTGCCAAGAAGATGGCAAGCCGGTCATCATCGCCACGCACTTGCTCGAGTCGATGATTCATTCCCCCGTCCCAACCCGGGCGGAAGTGTCGGACGTTTCCAACGCGATTCGCGAACAAGCCGATGCGGTGATGCTGTCCGGGGAAACCACCACGGGCAAATACCCACTGGAATCCGTCGGTGTGCTGCAAAACATCGTTGCCAGCATCGAGCCCACCGTCAGCCGTCAACTGAACTCGAAGATCGTGCTCCGTGAGCCAAAGTCGATGATGCTGCGTTCAGCATGCACGTTGGCGCAAGAAATGGGCGACTCGGGAGTCGTTGTCTTCACCCGCAGCGGTTTTCTGGCCTATGTGCTCGGTGCGCTCCGGCCGCGTGGGGTGCCTATCTTTGCCTTCACCGACGTCGAACACACGTTCCGTCATCTGATGCTGCCCTGGGGAGTGGAACCATTCTTCATGGAGTTTTCGGAGGACCACGATCAAACGATCACCAACGCATTGGAAGTTCTCAAAGAAAGCGGTTGGTGCAAACCGGGCGTTTGGTTGGGGGTCATCACCAACGCTCTGGCCGACGAAAAGATCATCGACACACTGCAGCTTCGCCAAGTCGAGTAGCCCGTCTGCCAACCGTGATGGACGAGCCCCTTGAGCCACTCCGGTTCACGGACTGGTTCATCAGCGGGTCCCAGAATTTGAGTGCGCTTCGCGGGGAATTGGCACACTCGTTGCATTTTTGAAGTTCCGGCTCGACGCCGTCTGTCAGTTTGGCATTCCGTGTTGAGCAAGATTCTTTCAACAAACTTTGCTTGCACACTTGTGTGAACGGAGGATCAAAAATGTTAGCGACACGTTGGGAACCTTGGAACGAACTGAACCGCCTTTCGCGTGAGATGGACCGACTGTTCACTCGCGGGGTTCCATCCGGCACGTCCGCGGTCACCTTCCCAGCTTTGAATGTCTGGGAAGACGACGGCACGGTGTACGTCGAAGCGGAATTGCCAGGATTCGACTCAAAACAGCTTGAAATCTACGTCGATGCCAACCAGCTCACTCTCAAAGGCGAGCGATCTGCACCGGAAATGGAAGGTGGAACGTGGCACCGCCAAGAGCGTGGGTTCGGGAGCTTCTATCGAATGATGGAGTTGCCCGCCGACGTCGACGCCGAGCAAGTTGCGGCGGACTTTCAGCATGGCATCCTAAGGATCACGCTGCCCAAAAGTGAAACTGCCAAACCACGTCGAATCGAGGTTCAGTCGAGCTGATCGGTCGGCTCGTCCTCGATCCACCCTTTTTGATTGATTGGAGAAACTCATGAGCACTGCCATGACGACCCATTCCAATGGGTCAAAAAACAAGACGACCACGATGGCTGGTCCCAACACCCGTTCCAAACAACGCACCGAGAACACCAGTCGCGGCACGACGTTCACGCCGCGATTTGATATCTGGGAAGGTGAGCAGGAGTTGACGCTCTTGGGCGATCTGCCCGGTGTCGATCCAGCGGACCTGGACGTCCAGTTTGAGAACCGGTTGTTGACCATTCGTGGTCAAGTCACGCGTCATGCAGCCCCGGATTCCTACCTGCAATCCGAGTACGAAGTCGGAGACTTCCAGAGAAGCTTCACGATCGGTGAAAAGATTGATGCATCTGGGATCTCAGCGGAGATGAAGAACGGTGTGCTGACCCTGCATCTGCCGAAATCCGAAGAGGCCAAGCCTCGGCGAATCAAGGTGCGGGCACGCTGACGGCTTGTGACCGAAGAAACGATCGTGTGTCCAATGAAAAAGACCGTGCGGGATGACCGCACGGTCTTTCGTTGAGAAACGATCGTTTTGAGCTGCTGTTGAAACGACGCAAACGAACTCAGTTGATGACCTTCATCGTCCGCAGTGCTGCTTGGATCTTCGATTTGGTTTCGTCGCAAACGTTGCTCAGCATGGGCTGAATCGGGCCCGTGTTCGCGACGCCAGCGAGTGCGACCGCTTCGTGCAAAACCCGAATTGGGTGAATGCCATCGCGAAGGTTTTCCAGGGGGAGGAAGTACTGCCGGATCGATTCCGCCATTTCCATGTCGCCCCCTTGGATCGATCCCAGCATGTCCATGCTCTTGCCAGGCGCGACGCAAACGCAGCCGCTGGTGAACCCGGTGATGCCGAAGTCACGCAGGTGAACGATCGCGGGTTGTTCTCCGATGCCGCTGACGATTCGTTCCGCGGGGAAGACGTCGAGGACTTCGCGAAGGTAGTCGTCGTCAGCAGGATTCTCGCGAACGACCGCGTACTTGATCCACGAAATCACACCGTCGTCATCCAGGGATTTCAGATCGGCGGGTGACAACCATCGGTCGTGTTTCAGATAGACGACCAACGGTTTGCCGTACTGTTCGGACAGCTTTCGGATGCCCGTTGCGATGCCTGCCGAATCGACAATGTCGCGCGAAGGCAGCAGCATCGCGGTGCCAAAATCGAATTCTTGCAGGATGTTGATCTGGTCCGAGGCAATTCCGAAAGACGGGCCAAACGATGGCACGACGGTGGTGTCCGGTCCGGCGGAGTCCGAGATCATCCCCAGCAGATCATCGAAATCAGCCAGGCTGGTGTGGTAGAGCACCGCGTTGCCGCCGTACAGCAACGAGCGAACGCCGCCAGCTTCGAGGAAACGGATGATCTTTTCGTTTTCGTCCGCGTCGATTTGATAGTCCGCATCACGAGCCAACGGTGGCACGGCAAAGACAGATTCAGACAACAGCTTGGGATTGAACGGTCCGGTTTTCATGGTGGGAACTCAGAGGACGGGAAACTTGGTCGGTGGGGGCCCGTTGGCTGACAACGCGCGGGCGACGATGCGCCGGTGACAAGGCAGTCCGGCAACGGGCGGGGAAGAACACTCAAATCTTGGCCCACAAAGTAACTCCTTCGTCACGCCGAAGCGACGGGAGCAGCAACCGGAGCCGACGAATGGGGGCGGGAGGTCCCCGCCACGTGTCCTGGCTGGTGTTTCAATCGTTGCGGCCTTGGCCGATCGAAAATGACGCCCTCAACGAACGGGAGGCTTGGGTGGGTTGTGCGGTGTTGCGAAAATGCAACGTCTGTGTGCTTGGCGGGACAGTCTCGGCAAAATAGTGAGTTTGCGACTCGGGGGAGGTCGCAAAAGTGTCGTTTTTCGCGGGTTTTTTCTGCAAATGGCTCAAGTCTTGCCTACTCTTATTTGTGCGGCTGTTTTGGGCCCAAGGATGCCTGCCGCGCCAACGGCTTGCCCTTTCCTTTGGGTTCGCCATTGCAACAATCCGGCTGTGACTCACGGTTTGTACACCTGTCGTCTCGACCCATCGAGACTTGGTTGCCACGCCTGAGTTTTCCTTTTTGAGACATGCCACCATGACCGTTTCGACTCGTATCGGCCTTCGCCTCAAAGACCTCTGTTTGAATGAACGCATGAATCACTCTGTTCTGTCATCGAAATTTGCCAAACTCTCGGCGCTGAGTTGCCTGTTGGCCGCTGGGACCGCATCGGCTCAGGACGCGTGCTGCTTCACACCGCAATATCGCTTGCAAACTCAGACGATCATGCAGCCTGAAGTGGTCGAGCGCATGCGTCTGACCTACGAAACCCAGTACGTCGAAGAAGAGGTCAAAAGCTATCGGCCGGTTTTGAAGACGCGGGTCGAAGAACGCGAAGTCACGGTCCCGGAAACCGTCACCGAAACCGCGTTTCGCGAAGAACGTTACACGATCTACAAACCGGTCACGGAAACTTCGTACCGCGAAGAAACAGTCACGCAAACTCGGTACGTCAACGAGACCGCTGAACGAGAAGAACGGGTCACGACTTACCGTCCCGTGACCGAAACGCAGATGTACCAGCAGCAGTACCAGGTGCAGCGCCCGGTCACTGAAACGCAGATGGTTCAGCAACAGTACATGGTCCAACGGCCTGTCACTGAAACGCAAATGCAAACACAACAGGTCACTTCGTACCGACCTGTCACCACGGTCCAGCAGCAAACGGTCGACGCGGGTGGTTACGTGCCGCAAACAACCGTCACGCCGAGCCAATTGCAGTACGGTTTGGGTTGGAACCCCCGGGCCTACTACCAGCCCGGTCCACTCGGATTGCTCGCGTACCCCCGTGGTGCGGCGACCGCAGTGCCCGTGGTCACACCGCCCAAGACGCAGACCCAAATGGTCTACCGTCCCAACTACATCAATCAACAGATTGCTCAAACGCAGTACGTACCAGAAGTTCAGCAAGTCCAGCGTCCGATCCAAGTGACTCGCATGCAATCGGAAATGGTGACTCAAAACGTTCCCGTGACTGTTCAGCGAATGCAAACCGAAATGGTCACGCAAAACGTTCCCGTGCAAACGACCAAAATGGTGCCCCAAACGACTGTGCGGAAAGTGCCCTACGTTGTGCAACGCCCTGTGACGGAAACGTCCACCCGGAAGGTTCCCGTGCAGAGCAAACGTTGGGTCGCTGAAGAAGTGGTTCGCAAGGTGCCCGTGCAAACCAGTCGCGTGGTCTACAAGACGCGTCGTGAACCGATCACGGTGAAGTACTACGAGCAAGAAGAGGTCGTGCAAGTCGTGCGTCGGCCTGTTTCGGTCCCGCGGTACCAAAAGTATCAAGTCCAGCAAATGGTTCCACGAACCGTGGTCGAACGCGTGCCATTGTCGTACGTCGATCCGTTCAGTCCTGCGATCACGAACGGTTACTCATCGTTCCGTCCAATCGTCGAATCGGCACCCTATTCGTCGAGCTATCCCAGCACTTCGAGTTACCTCGGTCCGTCGGTCATCACCGAACCCGGTTCAGTGACCAGTTCACGACCCATTTTGGATTCGGAAGAAACGGAACTCGATGCTCCTTACCAGTCGGATGACTCGGAGCCCAGTTCCACGATGGGCAAAGTCGAATTTGGTGCCCCAGAACCGGATTCCAACAGCGACCTGCCAGACAACTACGACCACATGTTTGATCCACAGGATTCGGACGAAGTCGAACAGCCTCAATTGGATGACAAAGAGGCCAGTTGGAAACGTCGCGGAATCGAGGGCCAACCCGCCAGTGTCCGCAACATTTCGCACCGCGTTCGTTGGAACCCAACCTTCGCACGTGAGCTGTAAGTTCATACGCAAGAAAACGTTCTTGCAAACCATTGGAAGCATCCAGAGGCGAGTCTTTCGAGACTCGCCTCTTTGCGTTTCGGCAGGTGTCTCGGTCGAGAGTGGCTCTTTCGAAAGCCGCTGAGGCAACGATCATCGATGATGGGGGCCAGCGCTGAGTGCTCAGCGATTCATCTGTTCCATTGTCAGGTCGTAGATCTCATCCGCGTCCAGGACCAGCGAATTGGATGTGAAGAGTTTGGCGATCGCGGCTTTGTGCGTTCGCATCTTCAGTCCACCCACACCAATGGGGCCGTAAGCGACTGGACCGTCGGTTTGGTTCTCGTGCAGCGGTTTCGCCTTGTCAAACGCTTCCACGCCGCCCAGTCCTGCCGGGGGCACTGCGTTGAGATCAATTGCAACACGCAGTTTGGAAAGGCCGTGGATCAATTCTTTGGAGGCCAGTTCGACTCCGGCCGCGCCACTGGCAATGATCACCTCGGCTCGTTCGAGCAGTGCTTTCAGGTCGTCTTCGTTTTCAGGCGCGACGGCTTCGAGGTTGCCGGAACTGACGTGGGCACCGATCTGCTTGCAGGCGGTCTCAGCGCGGTTGAGCGAACGGCTGGTCAGCAGCACATTGGCGTTTTGCCGTGCCAGCATTTGAGCAACACGCCTGCCAACGGGGCCGGTGCCGCCCAGGACCACGGCGGTGCAACCATCCAGTGTCACGTGCTTGGACGCGGAGGCCACCGCAGCGGCAGCGGTGGTGTTGCATCCGGAAGCGTCCAGCATCACCGAGACACGAACGGGGCCAAAGAAAGCTTTTTGAACACGGCGAAAGATTGCTTCGGCTTGGACCACATCGTTTCCGCCGATGAACAGAGCGGAGTGTTTGAGGTCGTCACCACCACGCGTGAACATGGCGCCGTGTACCAGTGATTCCACCGCATCCGCTTGCACGCTGCCATACTGAAACAAGTGGTCAACGCCCGCATCGACCGCGACAACCGCATCGAATGAACTGGGGTGAGGGTCCACGTCCAACTGAAACAGGATGTTCTTGGGCATCGTCGTCACCAGTGTGCAGAAAGGTGGGTTCGTAGAAGACAAAAGAAAAGCTTCGGGCTCTCGCCCGAAGCTTGTTCGTCATTTTGCTTTGGACAAAGCGTTGGCTCAGAAGCCCTTGAAGGGGTGAGCTGCGGTGTCCTTCTTTGCCAACATGTCGTCGACGCTTGGTTTGCCTTGCATGGCCGATTTGAGGGCGTCCTTGGTGGCTTCGTAGTTGTACTTGTAGATCTTTTCGTCGTCTTCGGCGGCGGGGTGAATGAACACGCCGCAGACGCAAACCAGATCTTCGCACTGGTCCTTAGGAATGATGCCTTCGCTGACAGCGTCGGCGACCGCTTGAGCAACGGCGGCTTGAGCAGGTCCGAACATTTGCACGGCTTGCTTCATGCCTTTGATCGTGACCTTGGTCACCATCACGGTCGATGGCTTCACAGCCACGTTGGGCTCGAGCACGGCCAACAGGTTGGTGTGACCTTCGCTTTGGTTGGCCAATGCGTTGGCGAACGCTGCGCCGACGGGTCCGTCTTTGCTACCGATCATCAGATCGATGTGCGAAATTTCGTTGCCGTCACCGACGAGGGATTCACCAATGTGGAATTGCATGACAAGATGCCTTTGGAGAGGGGAAACAAACGCCCAAAGATTTACCGGTGGGAACACATGGTCCTTACCCCACACGCAGGATGAACACACCAATGGCGATGGGTGGGTCGGGCAGGTTGAAAACGGTAACAAACCCCTGCGACGGTGAGAACCGCCCCGCAATTCTACTGGTGGGGGCGTCGGTTCGATGGGCCGCCCAATCGCTGCGTCGTGGGCAGCCAAATTCACGGCTGATTGGCCTGGATTGGTTCGGTGATGCCGACACCCGAATGGTTTGCGACCAATTCCATCCATTTCAGTTGGGCGAGGAACCCTCCCAAAATCTCTCCGAACAGATCGATTCGGTCGCGATTTTGCACGCCGCAAGGGTGGTTCACGTGGGCGGGCTGCAGTTCGCCGGAGCGGCGAATCCGTGGGAGGGCTGGAACCGCCTGCAGTCCATTGCTCGCGAATTGGCCACCGAATCGGGGGCCAATGAGTTCCCGGTGACGTTTCCGCTCACCTACCAGTGCTCCGCCGGGCGAGGTCGTTTGGCGGGAGCAACCGGCGAGGACGCACCTCTGGCGGAGTTGATGGACGGGGCATCTGGCCGATCCATCGACTGGCTGTGGAAGCAAGTCGACTCGACCGGCGGTTTGGGCATTCGTTCGGTGCTGCCAGGGAACCTGGTGATCGCGGAATCGGGCGACGGATGGTTGCAACAACGGGTCCACGGTCGCTCGTACGGTCTGGTGGCCATCGCGGAAGCCAATCAGACACGCGTGCTGGGACTGTCTCGGGGGCTCCATCACCGATCCGGTGACCGACCGTTTGTTTACTCGGGGGCCCGTGGGCCGATCGTCGAGGGCGGTGGCGTTGATCCTGGCAACGTGCCCTGGCGGTCGCTGCAAACACTGAGTGAACGCGTCGCCCGGGAGTTTTCCCTTCGCGGACTTTTCAATCTCGACTTCCTGCGTGACGCGGCAGGTCGATGGTGGTTGCTGGAACTGAACGCCCGCCCCAGTGCATCGTGCGAGGTCATTGAACGTTGGGCCACCGAGACGGGGCAGTTGCCTGCAGGGCACTCGTTGATGCGAATGCACCTGGAAGCCATTGGTGGGCGTGAGCGGACGGATCAGATGGATTGTCGTTCCAATTTGGACGCGTTGCGCGGTGCGAACGCATCGGCTCAGTGGATCAAGCGAGTCGTCTTCGCCCATCAAGATGGCTTGGTCGACATCCGGAAGATTCAAAGGCGGTTGCGTGCCGAGTCAATTGCGGTCGAGCTCGCTGACCTTCCCCCGTCACCCGTGAAGGTGACGGCAGGAGACCCGATCTTGACGTTGTTGGTCCGAATCGACGACCGCGCAAAAGGAATGGCCGCGGCGCAATTGCGCCGGGCCATTCGAATCGTTCAAGGTTCAAGATGAACTACTTCCGCAGCAACACGGCCCAATCTTGATCGGCTTCGGCAGGTGGATTGCCGATTTCGACCGAACCGCCGCCCGAAACTGTTTTGACGGAACCCGATTGCAGGTCGCCGCCGATGCGGGCGTTGTACCACTGCACTTGGAACTCGCCTTCCGCATCGCTCAGATCGA
This sequence comes from Rhodopirellula sp. P2, assembly GCF_028768465.1. Classification (GTDB taxonomy): domain Bacteria; phylum Planctomycetota; class Planctomycetia; order Pirellulales; family Pirellulaceae; genus Rhodopirellula. The sequence continues at coordinate 889,301 of NZ_CP118225.1, read as the reverse complement.
TCGACGTGGTGCCACCGTTTGGCAAGTAAACGACGTACACCTCACCTGTCTTGGCCAAGCAGTACTTGGAGTTGTCATGCTTCTCGTTGCCAATCAACTCGTCGGCGTTGGCCATGTCCCAGAACGGGATCGAGTTGTTTTGGAAGAACTCGATTGCGATCCGGCAAGCGTCCCAGCTTTGATCGCGACTTCGCCAGTCTTCACATCCGAGGTCGTTTTCGACGTATTGGTAGCCGAAGTAGTATTCGACTCCGCCACCGCCGCCCATGAAGTTGCCCCACAAGGTTTGCTTGCGGACTTCGTGTTGGGTGTAGGTCATTTTGCCGGTCTTGTCGTGACCGTCGTAACCGCGGTAACCAAGGTCGGGACATTGACCGTGAGCGGCTGTTCCTGACTCGTCAAACGCAACCACCCAAGCCTTGCCAGCTTCGCGTGCTTTCTCTCTCCACTTCACCGTTTGCCAGTGGGTGTCCTTGATGTGGCTGTTTTGCAGCGACACACCGGTCAGGTTGGACTTGTCGCCGAGCAACGGATCGTACTTCTCGTCTTGTTGACCGGGGTAAGTGTGCAAAACGCGATGGTGCCCGTAGGGATCCATTTCCCCGATGTAGTTCAACATCGCGAGGTGTTCGTCGGCCGTTTGCGTGGTCTCTTCGGAAAGGTTCCAGTTCAACGCCAAGTTGTGACCGAAGCGAGCGATGATTTCTCGCAAGTACAACTTTCGTTGCGTGCCGAGTTTGCCACCATCGAGCGATTCAGGTTTGTAGCCGTTGGCCTTTTGCCCTTGGCGATGGTCGTCGTTCTCGGTTTCTTGCAGTTTGAAGTGCAAGTACATGCCGTTCTGAGTGCCGTGGTCAAAGACGATTCCCCACTGATCCAGTTTGCTGCAGTCATAGTGCAGTTTGTCATCACGCTGGATAAAGGGCCAAACGTTGTCGCCGTCTCCGCCTGCGTTGTAGGTCAAAAATGAAAACGCGTTGCAGCCTTTCGATGAAAGGTAGTTGACCGCGCCGATCAAACCCTTGCCTTGACCGTCTTTCCAGGTCGGGTCGCCACGTCGCCAGTCACCTACGTGAGGAGCGTATTTCTTCAATGGCACCTTGCCCGGTTTGCCGGCAACGGTCCCGTCAAACTCAGCGTATCCCAGCAAGGTTTCGGGAGCGTCGGCGCCGGCTTTGAGGAAGTACGTTTTGCTGCCTGCGAATTGCAGGTGAGGTTTGTTGACGTATTGCAGTCGTCCGTGAGCACGCAAGTCGCGACCGGACTTGTTGGTCTTGGCGACGGCGAAGTTTCCAGTCTTGCCGTTGAACGGCGCCAACGCGTCTGCGGAAGCGTCTCGATCAATTGCGGCGTTCTTGCCTTTGACGAATCGAACGGTGTAGGTCCAAGTTCCCGTTTCATCGGGAGCAAAATGGGCACGCCACTGAGTGCCTGATTCCGCCGATGAATTCGCGGCATCGCCATTGGCGGCGAAGTATCCCGGGACCAAGTACTGTTTGCCGTTCTCGTGTTTGAACTCGACATCCATTCGATAGTCCAAGAATGGGTTGGGCGAGTTGTCTTGCTCGTGAGCATAAGGCCCGTTGAGTGTCAGTGTGATTTTGTGCCACTCGCGTTTCTCGCCACTGACGGTGACTTTGCCGTCACCATCCTGTTCACGAGGCATTTGGAGCGGTTGATCGCTGACCGGTTTGGTGGGGCTGCCAGTGCGATCTTGCGAGTCGGACTTGGCAGACGCCTTCGCGACTGACTGATTGTTCTCTTTCGCAAATTTGGCCGCGGCCTTTGCTGTTGCCTCGTTGGCGGGAGTGAACGTCAATTCGCTCCAGCGTGCTCGGCTGAACTCTTGACCGTCGGCCGATGCGATCTTGGAAGTGACTTCCAGCTCCGCACCTTCGGTCAGCTGAACGTTGGCGAATGTTTGGTGGAACTGTTCGCCTTCGGCGTAGGTTTGGTTCGCCAACGGGCACGTGAATGAACCGATGGATTCTTTGTCAGCGGACAAGGTGTAGGTTGATTGGCCGTCGTTTTCGCCCACGGCTTTCAATGCGATGTCGTAGCGACCGCTGGGGAAAGGGAACACCTTCTGTGCAGCGGCTGTTTTGTTGCGATCGGGGTTGATCGCCAACCATTTGCCTTGGTCCAAGTAGTAGCCACCGCTCTTGAATTCAAACTCTTTCGCAGGCAACGCAAGGGTTACTTTTTCGGAAGCTTGTTGAGGCTTCGCTGAAGGTCCCGCTGGGGGCCGTTTGAAATTCGCGTCGGTGGTCATCAACCACTGATCAAATTCAAACCCATCTTCTCGCATGGAGAAGTGAATCTTGTGTTCGCCGGGTTCGTGAATGTCCAAGAAGATCTTGCCGGGCTCGCCGCAGTGTTGTGCCTCGGTTCGTTGTTTGCTGTCCCAGTACCACGAGTGTTTGCCCTGACACCATTGCAGACGTTGTCCCGATTCGGGCCAAGTGCCATCGAGGCCAACATGCAACCCGTTGTCTTCACCACCGGTCGAGTACGCTCGTACCCACACGTAGTAACGACCAGGAGTCTGCACGTTCACACGGTAGGTCAGCACGGCCATTTTGCCGGGCTGCGGTGAAAAGTTGGTGCCGTGGATCAATTTGTCGGCGTGGGTCCGCCGAGTGTCGGGGAGGATCTCCAGGTATGCCCCGCCGCTGGCGCTCGCCGCATGCGATGGGTCACCGTCGGGGGTGACCGAGGGAGTCGAGTCGGCGGTGGTCAAATAGAAGGCGCGCTTTTCGGTTTGCGTTTGCGATGCGAAGTCTTCTGCTTCGACCTTCACAAAGCCCTTGGCTTCGGTGAACACCGCGTCTGGTTTTTGGGCCGTCGCGGTGACGCACCAAGCGACTGTCATGGTCAGTGCTAAGACTGATTGCGACGTAAGGAATCGACGTAATCTACACACTTGCATGGTGTTGGAACTCCTCGAGGGGGGGAATGGGATCGGACAATCTAGTTCAGTGGTTGCAGAATTAACAGCGATCGTTTGCAAGGTTGTTTCGTCGGTCACTGTCCACTACAAACGGGTGGTCGATTACGCCCCTTTTTTGCTCCCAACCAGAGACAACAGACATGGAAAAATACCTGGCGAACGTAAAGAAGTACGTCCCCAATCCCGTCGAAGACGCGGTGGAATCCTTGGTCAACCACCTGCGGTTGGCCTTGGCAAACCGTGACTCGGCAACGGTTGCGGCAACCGACCCGGAAGAACTCGCTGGTATCAAGAGCGGTTACTGTTCAGTGAACTTGGACCTGACGTCCGAACAAGCCGACGCGGCCATCCAAAAGGTGTGCGAGATCATGAAGGGTGACAAAGCGAAATGTCGCGTCACGTTCTACTACTTGTTGGCACAAGAAAGCGATACGATGCACCGAGTGGCGGGATAATGATTCATTAACACGTTGGATTTGGGTGAGGTGTCGGTTCATGTTTTTTGCGAGTGACAATTGGGCCGGCGCCGCAGATCCGATTGCGGAATCCTTGAGTCGTCATGCCAAGGGGATGTCCCCCGCCTACGGGACGAGTGATCTGGATCGTCGCCTCGAACAACGATTCAACGAGTTGTTCGAAACGGACTTGGAAGTGTTTTTTGTCGGGACCGGTACCGCCGCGAATTCGTTGGCGCTGTCCGCCGTGAACCGACCGGGTGGGTTTGTGCTTTGCCACCGCGATGCCCATTTGATCGAAGACGAATGTGGGGCACCTGAGTTCTTCACCTCGGGGGCTCGCTTGGCACCCGTGTCTGGCGATCACGGAAAGATCTGCCCGCGAGCGTTGCAGAAGCAACTGCGACGGTTTGACCCCAATTTTGTCCATCATGGACAACCGATGGCGGTCAGCGTCACGCAAGCGACGGAAGTGGGCACGGTCTACAACGTTGACCAACTGAAAGAGATCAGCGGAATTGTCCACGAACACAAACTTCCGCTGCACATGGATGGGGCAAGATTCGCCAACGCACTTGTTCATCTGGACCTCACTCCGGCCGAGATGACTTGGAAGGCTGGCGTGGACGTGTTGTCGTTTGGCGGGACCAAGAATGGGTGTTGGTGCGCCGAGGCGATCATCTTCTTTCGCCCTGAACTCGCAAAGCAGATGCCGTTCATTCGCAAGCGAGCCGCTCAGCTGTTCTCGAAAACGCGATTCATCGCCGCTCAGTTTCATGCTTACTTGGACGATGACCTCTGGCTGGGATTGGCCCGGCATGCCAACGCCATGGCCGCTCGATTGGCCACAGGGATCGAAAAGTCGTCTCACGCAGAACTCGCTTGGCAGAACGAAACCAACGAGGTGTTCGTGGTGATCGAGAAAGAACACGCTGAACGTCTGCAATCTGCAGGGGCGCGTTTCTACGCTTGGCCAACCCCCAACGACTCCACAACAGACCCTCCCGAGGGGCATGGCATGTATCGATTCGTGACTTCCTTCTGCACGGATCCCGCCGAAATCGATCAATTCCTGGGTTTGTTGGGGTAGTCAGCTGCTGAGTCCAGATCGTGTCGTAGGTTTGATCGTACTCTCAAATGTTGGCACTCATTTCGCGGACTGTTCCAAGCTCATGCCCATCGAATCCCTTCGTTTACTATTGGTCGAAGACAACGATTTGGATGCGATGTTCATCACGCGTGTTTTCGAACGCGCGACCGTGATCGATGCCCAAATTGAACGTGCCTCCTCACTGGGGGAGGCGTTTGAAAAGCTCGATCAAAGTGATTTCGACATCGTCCTGTTGGACTTGGGGTTGCCGGACAGCAATGGCCTGCAATCGATTCGAGCCATTCGTGAACGCACCACTTCAATCCCGATCGTGGTGCAAACCGGTGACGACAGAATCGAAACAGGATTTGCCGCGATCGAAGCGGGTGCTCAAGACTTCTTGTCCAAGCACGACTTGAAGGATCACTTGCTGACCCGTCTGACGGTCCATGCAATTCTGCGGCAGCGGCAGATGTTTGAACTTCAGGAAGCGTCCCTGCGAGATTCCATGACTGGGATCGCGAATCGTCGCTGCTGCGACATCGAATTCAAACGCCGCTCAGAATTTCTCTTGCACGACGGTGTCCCGTTTTGCGTGGGCATCGTTGACATCGATCATTTCAAATCGGTCAACGATTCGGGGGGGCACGATCTGGGCGACCGCGTGATTCGCCAAGTCGCACGAAGTCTTCATGACACCTGCCGACCGAATGATCTGGTGGCCCGGATTGGTGGGGAAGAATTCGCGGTGATCTTCTCGGACACCACGATCGATGAACTTGGACCTCTTTTGCAACAACATCGACGCGCGATCGAAGAATTGGAATCTCTCACGGAAGAGATCAAAGTGACCGTGAGCATCGGTGCCACCTGTGTGCTGGCGTCGGACGACAACCGATCTGCCTTCCGACGCGCCGACTCAGCGTTGTACACCGCGAAAAAGGCGGGGCGCAATCAATGCAAAATTGAAACCGCGATTCGCCCCGCGATCAACGGGCAAATTGCCTGAGTTTGTTCAAGTGCGAATGCCGAGTTTCGCTTCCATCTGCTCCAACGAGATGCCTTTGGTTTCCGGCAGCATCGTGAAGACCCAGAGTCCTTGCAAGATCATCATGCAGCAGAAAAATCCAAAGATCAGCGAGGGTTGAAAATGATCGACAACAGACGGGAACACCAACGTCAAGATCGCGGCAAAGATCCAGTGAGTGAAGCTGCCCAGTGACTGTCCCGCAGCACGGTGTTCATTGGGAAAGACTTCTGAGATCAGCACCCAAATGACCGCCCCTTGTCCCATGGCGTGCGCCGCGATGAACGCAAAAATGCACGCGGGGACGATCGCAAACGTTTCGGATTGAAACGCGTATGCGCAGGTGCCCAGCGACAGCACGTAGCCCACCGACCCGATCAGCAACAGCGTCCGCCGACCCAGTCGGTCGATCAAGTACAGCCCGACGAATGTGAAGATCAGGTTGGTCACACCAATCCCAATGGACTTCAGCAAAGCGGTCTGTTCGCCCATCCCCGCCAATTCAAAAATTCGTGGTGAGAAGTACAGAATCGCATTGATCCCGGAAAGCTGATTGAAGAACGCAACCAGAAACGCGATCGAAATCGGTGTGAACAATCGCCGACTCCAAAATGGCTCCGCGGGCGTTGTGTCAGACTCCGCCCGGACGGACGCGACAATCTCGTCGACCGTCTGTTGGATGTCCGCCTCAGAGGCTTCGGGACGTAGCTGTTTCAAGACGGATACGCCCGCGTTCCGATCCTTCCGAATCGCGATCAGCCATCGGGGGCTGGCGGGCAGTCGGAAACACATGGCTGTGAAGATCAATGCTGGCAGTGATTCCACCGCCAACATCCATCGCCACGCGTTCTCGGTGACCCAGGACCCGATCAAGTAGTTGGAGGCAAACGCGATGAGGATTCCAAAGACAATGTTGAATTGGAACATCCCAGTCAGGGTGCCACGTTGTTCCGGCGGTGAGATCTCAGAGATGTAGAGCGGCGCAGCGACCGTTGAAATGCCAACTCCTAACCCGCCAATGAATCGGGCGAGCATGAACGAGTCCATGCCGGTCGCGAGACCCGACCAAATGGCCGACACCAAGTACAGGATCCCAATCCACAACAAAGTGTTCTTGCGGCCGAACTTGTCGGTGGGCCAACCGCCCACCAATGACCCCACGACGGTTCCCCACAGCGCGGCGCTCAATGCGAGTCCGTGTTGAAAGTCTCCCAACGCCCACAAGCTCTGAATGGCTTTCTCTGCTCCAGAAATGACAACGGTGTCAAAACCAAACAGGAATCCCGCCAAGGACGAAGTCAAACTCCACAAGAAAACGCGCTGGTTCAATTTCAATTGCCTGCTGTCGGAACGATCAGGGACGCATCTTGGTCAGGGAATTCCCCGCCGCTTCATGATGAGGCGGCGGCAGACCACTGGCATGCGTTTCGTTCCAAGTCTAGCAAGACTTCATTCAGAAATGTTTGCGGCGGCCAACGCGTGCCCATGCGCCGCAGGTTCCGCCGGAGCGTCTTCGATCGAAGCGTTGCTCCGTAAACGAGTCAACTCTTTCGCTGCGTGGTAGCGAGACGCGATGCCAGGTTGTGGGTACAGTCCGCCTCCCAGCAACAACAACGTCAGCAGCAAAATGGCGAATCGCTCAGCAGGCCGGGCTCGCATCGAGATCACCGTTCGGTTCTCGCAGCCGGTGAAGACACGAAAGTAAGCGAGTAGAACCGCGACACCACAAAATGCCGTCGCGATCACCACCATTGTTCCCACCAGTGGATAGACCTCCACTGCACCTTCGATCAGCAATTCCATCCCGACAAATCCCACGGTCGCTGGAAACCCAATCGATGCCAGTCCTGTCAGCAAGAAGAAGCCCGCCAGCATTGGCATCTGCGGGTACAGGCCATGGAATTCATTCAGTGAGATTCTTGAGATGCGGGCTTCGATGCATCGCAGCGTGATCCCAAACCCGGTCAGCGACATCGCCACTGACAGCCACAAGCACAGCGCGCCGGTCAGACCGATCGGGGTGACCAGTTCCAAGCCCACCAAAATCAAGGAGGACTGAGACAGCAGCAAAAAGCAAAACATTCGTCGAGCGTCCGATTGCACCAACGCCATCGCACCGGCATACACCGCGGTGAACAAGGACAACACTGCGATGCTTTGCAGTGCCCAAGACGGAGCGATTGGCAGCACCAGACGCATCACCGCGTAGGCACCCACCAATGGAGTCGTGTGCAAGATCGCGGTGCCAAAGGTGGCTTTTTCAAAGAGATCTGTCATCCACAAGTGCAGCGGGAAAATACCGCTGCGAAGCAGTCCAGCGGCGGTCAAAAACGCACCTGGGATCAAAACCGCAGATGAACTGGGATCGACCATTGTCAGCCATCCGTAGCCAACGACCAACAATCCGGCAAACAGCCCCATGTGCAAACAATAGATTCGAGTGCAGCGTTTGCGGCGGCGCAATTCCAAGAGCGGAGGGATCGTTGATGCGATGAGCAGAACGATCAAAGCCCAAGATGCCCGACAGCTGAAGGTGGCCAGGACCAACGATTCGGATATCAAAGCCAGTTCCAATGAGAACCTGGGCGCCTTCGTGCGGAGCGTTGAGAGCACGATGACCATGAAGATCAAAGCCGCCAATGGCAATTGAAAGGCGCTCAGTTCGTCAATGACAAAGACATCCGGCGGAAAAATCCAGCGCAGAAACGCCCAGTGATCATGGGCTTCGAAGGCGCCGATCATGGTGAAGTCCACCAATTCGCCGATCGTCAGCAACAACGTCACAACGCACACCACGACGGTGTCACGCAAGGCGCGTTCGCCATTGCCACGCCATTGCAGCCACAACACGCCGAGAAGCGGAACAAGGATCGAACACTCGATCCAGGGAAAATGCAGTTCAGACAACGGTTGAATTCCTAAGCGGCGGTGGAGATGTCTTGTGATGTGTCGTTGGCTAAATCTGGCGAGCCCTCTTCCGTGTTTGCATCCGGTTCACGCGAAAGCCAACAAGTGATTCTGTGTTCCCACTCATTGCAGGTCCGGAAACACTTCACAAATGGACCTGCGACCCAGCGATCCAGGGCGATGTCCATGAAGCCGCGGTCGAAGCCAAATCGATAGCACCAACGCTGAGCCGATTGGGGCAGCCAACGCACGCCCGACCAAGACGGTTGCTTCAGACGCGAGCCGATCTTGTTTTCGAGGTCGTTGTAGTCACGAAGCAGTGTTGGAGCACGAAGCAATTGCATGGTTCGCAACGTCGCGTGACCCATGATGTGAATCAACGCGAGGTAACGGAGTCCCAGCCCAATTTCGACCACGATGATTCCCACCTGGGTGAGCGAGGCATACGCCAACGAGGTCTTCACGTCGTTCTGAACCCGAGACATCAACGCGCCACCGACCGCAGAGATTGCTCCGAGTGACAACACCATCATTTGCAATGCAAGCGAGGCTTCAATCAGCGGGCTGAGTCGAAGCAACAAATAGGCACCCAAGTGCACCGACAAGGCACCATAGAAAATGGCGCTGGAAGGGGTGGGACCTTCCATCGCTCGGGGCAACCATCCGCTGAACGGAAACAATGCCGATTTTCCCGCTGCACCAATCAACAACAATGTGCCGACCAGCAACGCCTGAGAAGGCGTCACCGCTGCGGTGCCTTCGGGCCAGATCCCTGAACTCATCAGCCCGCCAAAGTCACCTTCACCCACCATGTGATGCATGGTGATCGCGGCGATCAACAAGGCGGCGTCTGAGAGTCGGTAGATCGTCCAGACGCGTTGCCCGTTGCGAACCGGATTTTCGCGTTCGTGGAAGTAGGCGATCAACAAAGCTGACGACAGACCGACCATCTCCCAACCAACAAACAGGGTTTCAATCGTGCCTGCCAAGGAGGACAGCACCATCCCACAATAAAAGATGGCATAGAACAAAAAGAACCGGGCAAAGCCTTGCTCGCGGTGCAGGTATCGCCGCGAGAATTCACCGACGACGCCGCACAACACGCACGACAGCATCAGGAACGGAATGCTCAGCCGATCAAACGTGAACTTCAGATGGAAGTGAAACGCTTGCTCAGGAATCGTGACCCAGTTTCCAAATTCAATCGGTACGTTGCGAATGCCGGTCGCCAACATCGCGATCAAAATCGCGATGGCTGGCAGCAGCGACAGCAACACCGACATCTGTGTCAGACGAACCGTGGCGGTTTCGCTGAACGGACGATTCACCAGCAGGGACAGTCCCAGCACAGCCAATAGCAACACGGGGCTGGCAACCACGGCGGTCCCCAGCGAGTGAAAGAAAATATCCAGAGTGCTCATGCCAGAACTCCCGCTGGACTTGCGTTCGATTCGGATGAAGTCATCGGTTGTTTGATCTCAGTTTCTTGAATGGTCGCAAAGCCCAGGTGGTCTCGCTGACCCCGGTACCATTGCATCGACGATTGGACCGTCGGGATTTCGGAAGTTGAAACCACATGCGGTTCGAAATGTCCATCGACATAACGTTGGATGATGGAGGTGGCCGGATCGATGACCGCGACCTGGACCCAGTTGCCCTCCACCAAACGGCGAATGCCTTCGTTTTTGGCAACGAGTTGGGTCAGCTTTTCAGCGGTGGTCTCGATGACAAAGAGGATCCGCATCGGTTCGTGGATCTCGATCATTTGCTGCGAAAGGCCAGGACGCAAATCGCTCGCCGCACCCGTCATGACGCCGACCATGGACGCGACGTTGTGCGGTAGTTTGGAACCGCACCCGTAGCCTTCCACGTCGACGGTTGAAAAGTAGTACTCCAAGCTGATGCCGCTACAAACCGGAATGGCCGCCTGCAAAATACGGGTCAGCACGCTGCAGTCTTCATCGTCCACCGCGGGATCGTATTCAGTCACGAACGCTCGTCGATCCAGGAACAATCCTCGCGACCAATCTCGACGACCAACCGTGACCAACGCGTTGGTAGCGTGGTTGTATTCGGGGCGTGCTTGCGACAAATCTTCCGCTCGTTCTTCAACATGTTCGAGCGCCTCTTGCGGTGTCAGATCCAAGGGCGCGGACTCGAACCGACGAGCACGCTCATGTGCGTTTCGAGCTCGCGTTTCATTGACATTCGATTCAATTCGCCGAAACAGTGCGCGATGCGAGCGGGGCAAGGAGTCCAAGTCGTAGTAGTCCACGTCATCACTGCATGTGTTGTGATAGGCCCCGACAAAACGCACCTCCTCGGGCAACTCGATGCCCTGCTCAGCCACGCGTCGACGGACCCGTGGGTCATTGGCCATCACCGCGAAAGCACGTGCGTTGGGCCCACCGCGGCCACCACTGCAAGCCCCGCAGTTGTAAGCCGATTCGTGCGGGTTGTTCAGGCTGCCGCTGCCATGACCAAAGAACACAATGATCGGTGGGAAGTCTCGGACCATCCCGATGTCTTCCAGAATGCGGACGACGATCTGGGACATCTCATCAAGGCTGTAACCCATCGATTCTGGAGCGGAACCCGGTTCCGCTGCCAAACGTTCCAGGTGCAGTTCCGTTTTCGGAGGCCGCACGAAATTCCCCATCGACTCACGGATCTGTGAGGTCAATCGAGGTGCCAGGATTCGGGCGACCATCGGGACCGTCGCCACGGCACCGAACAGGCCGGTGACCCAACCGCCAAGCAAAGTCCGTGAGTTTTGGTGGATCTGATGAGCGAACCATCCCAACCGTCGTCTGCGGAGTGCTCTTCTTTCCCCCGCCGCCATCGACGAGAACAAAGGTTCTTCGCGAACATAATGTTGAGGGGAGATGATCCCTGGACACAAAGGTCGGAAATCAGCGTGGTCGGCTCCTTGGTAGTACATCGCAACCGCAAAGAAACCAGCCGCCGACGCGGTCCGGCATTCAGGATCGACCTCTTCCAGGTGACGCCGGAACGACTCTTCCCGATCGTCAATGCAAAAGATGGCTGCGTACGCCGGAGGCGGGGTCGGCTGATCCAGCTCACGCCGCCGACGCGAGTGAATCGCGATCGCATCGAGAGCTTGTTTGGCATAGTGACGCTCGTACGCTGCGTGCAACAAACGACGCCGATCCAAAGACGGAAACGATTCGATCTCGGTGATCAAGCACCGCCACTGAGCGGCTGACATGTTCAGCAATTGTTCGGGGGTCCATCCGCCCAATTGCGCCAATTGAAAGACGGTGTGGGTGCGCGAACGCTTGGACGGAGTCGACCGGGAACGCGCTGATTTGAAAGCGAGCCCAATGATCTCACTGGCGGTTCCAACGCTGAATTTTGCCTTGCCAAAGTGCTCCACCGCGTGCGTGAGCAAGATCAGTCGAACGGCCAAGTACTGGTTGAGAGAACCTTCTGGGACCGGGTTCGGCAAGAATGGGCTGTTCGTTTCCATCTGCCAAATCATGCCGGCCCAACCTCTCAGTGTGAGCAGACACTCCGACAGAAAGCTCTCGCATTCGTTGCTCGGAATCCCCAATTGGTCGAGCGAATGCTGGATGCTTTGGATTGCGTCCCAATCGGTGTGCTGGATCTCACGCAGCGCCGCGTCGATGCCCACCATCCAGTCCGCGCGGATCGCCCACCGGCCCAAGAACAAATTTGCGAAGGCTTTGGCAAAGCCGTCTTCTCTTTCTGGCAGGGCCCAATCGGCAAAACCTTGGTCGAGGAAGCTGCCGCAAAAACGAATCAGGACATCATCGATCTTCGTGTTCAGGTCGACTCCCAGTTCGCCTAGCATCAAATGGTTGAGCGAATCAACGTGCGTTTCCGTAGGTGGCGGCACCTCCGCTTGCTCCATCCCCTGCTGGCAAGCTTCCCATAGAGCGTGCAAAACAAAAGATTCCCATTGCTGGTCGTTCCAGCGATGGATTTGGGATTCGCCCGCCGCCTGCAATCGATCACGCAGCGACGAGGGTAGAGGCGAGGGCTGAGTCGATGAATTTGCAGCTGCCTGGGTGTTCGCGAGCGGTTCGAGTTGCCGCATCACCCAGCTGCGAGTTTGAGTGATTGTTTTTTCACGATACGGAGCAGGAACCTCGTTCCGGAATCGATCCAACAATTTCGTTTCAGCCAACGCCCAGTTCAGTCCCGATTCCGGCATCGGCTGAAGCTCTGTTTGCAACATCGACAAACGCAACGTGTAGCGAGTTCCAAACGTCGCCACCAGTTTGTCAGCGTCTTCTTGCAAGTCCGCCATCAAGACTTCGCGAAGGTCTTCGCGGCAGATTCGGCCTCGAGCAAGTTCTTCGTGGTAGCGTTCTTCGCTGAGATAGGGTTCGCATCCAAATCGACGTCCGCCTTCGAGCACAGCTTCCTCAAACGGCATGTCGTCGAAAGCATGCAAGGTGTTGTGGTGAACGAAAACCGAAATGGGCCCCTGGGCCGGTAGAAAGTGCCTCGCATGCTGGATCGCATGGACCACATCGAAGTGCGGATGGTCCGTTTTCGCCGGAGAGGCGATCGGACCACTGGGCAGTGATGTGTCGTCGGAGTCTGTGGAGGAGAGAGCCGTTTGATCGCGGTTGTCGGAGGTCACGCCGGATGCAATCGATGTGGAGGGGGTGGGTTGGGTCATGCGAGCTTCATCTGGCCAGTCTGGCGTGGCACGCTGAATCAGAACGCGAATGACAAAGAAGATAAGACAAAATCAATTTTGCCGAAGTGACCCAAAGGGCCAGGATTCGCAAAAAGGTACCTGACACCTTTTTGGGCGTTCTGGGGGCGTGTGCGAGAAAACAGAGGTTGCCTGGCGAAGCACGTGTTGTGCCAAGCGTGGTTCTGGGTGAAAACGAATGCAACTGGTGAGCTTGCAGGGCGGGAATGGCGAGGTTTTTGGCCCCGCGTTTGATTTCAGCGGAAATTGGATGTCAGCGGCCGGTGTGCAGTTGTTTGCACACTTGCACTGCAAGACCTTGCAGAGGCACCCGCCTATGAACCTGTCCTTCCAACCACCCGATCTCGATGTTTGACAACCATGACGGACCCAGTGTCCGGCGTTTCGCCGCGGGGATTGCACTGTTGAGCTTGACGGCGTTCGCGGTCACAGCGGCGATGTTGTATCACGTGCACCACGAGCAGGAAATTTTCGCGGAGCTCACCGAACACCTGCCCAAGAGCGACTTCGAAGCCGCTCGCGAATTGTCAGGCGAACTCAGTTTGCAGGGCGGATTGGTCGTGTTACTAGGGCTGAATATCATCGGAACCGCGATCGCCCTGGCTTGGGTTGTCCGCGGCTACCTCAGCAGCGAACGCACGTTGCAAGATGTCAAAGTCTACTCCACCGACGTGCTGGCCAGCATGGATGCCGGGGTCATCACCACGGATCGCAATGGCCGAATGACCAGCATCAACCCCAGCGGATTGCAACTGGTCCATTGCGACAAGGAGCATCTGGGAAGGACGTTGGAATCACTCGGAAAGCGTCACGCCTTGCTCGCCGAAATTCGTGACGAGGTCGCGACGTATCATCATCCCATTCGCGATCGTGACTACACCGTCGACAACCAAGGTCACCGTCAAACGCTGCGAGCGGGATGCACGTTGCTTCGAAATCGACGCGGGGAGGAGATTGGGACTGTGTTGCATGTGCGGGATGTGTCGGAAAAGGAATTGATCGAAGAACGCCTCCGCCGGATGGAACGCTACATGGGGTTGGGGTCGCTGGCCGCAGGATTGCAGCATGAAATCAAGAACCCCCTGAGTGCCCTGTCCCTGCACATTCAATTGCTCTGCGAGCGACTGGACGCCACAACACAAGACGCGGAAGTCGAAGAATTGTTGGATGTCTTGCACACCGAGGTTCATCGCATCAACGATGTCCTGGACGGGTTCCGGAATTACGCGTCGACCAACCAAATCGGGCTCACGTCGGTGGACGTGGCGATTTTGATCGAACGATTGGTGCGGTTGCTGCGTCCACAAGCCGAGCAACAAGCGGTGAAGCTGGACGTTCAGCTCCCAGCTGAAATGGTGGGCTTGATCCAGGGTGACTCGGTCGGTTTGGAACAAGTCCTGTTGAACTTGGCATTGAACGGGATGGCTGCGATGGCCGACGGCGGAAAACTCACGTTCCGTCTCAGTCGCCAAGATGAATTTGTTCGGATCGATGTTCGTGATGAAGGCAACGGCATTCCCGAGGAAATTCGATCTCGCGTTTTTGATCCGTACTTCACAACCCGCAACAACGGCACTGGCATGGGGTTGGCTCTGTGTGACAAGATTGTCCGGCAACACGATGGCAGCATTGATTTTCGGGTGCTTGAGAACGACGCATCCGACACACACCGTTCCGTCCAAGGCACCGAGTTCACGGTCCTACTTCCACTGAGTCAACCAGCATGAACCGCAGCGAATTCTCGGTTTTGATCGTCGATGATGAACCCAACATTCGATCGGGGTTGGAAAAAGGTTTGGTCCGAGAAGCGGACCGAATTGAAACTGCCGTGGACGCCGAAAGTGGTTTGGCCAAGTTTGAATCGGGGCACTACCAGTTGGTGATCGCCGACGTTCGATTGGGCGGAGGCATGGACGGCATCGAATTGCTTGGTCGAGTGCGGCACATCGACCCGGAAGTGTCGGTGATTGTGATCACCGCGCACGGCACCGTCGAAACCGCCGTGGATGCCATGCGGGCCGGGGCGTTTGATTTCATTTCCAAGCCATTGGATTTGAACTTGGTTCGCCAACAGGTCCGCAAAGCCCGGGAACACCGGGAACTGCGGCAAGAGAATCAAACGCTGCGAACACGATTGGCCGATGCGGGGGAACTCTCCAATATCATTGGTCAATGCGCCGCGATGCAGGATGTGTTTCACCAAATCCGGCAAGTCGCCGCCACCGAAGCCACCGTGATGATCCAAGGGGAAAGTGGCTCGGGAAAGGAACTTGTTGCTCGTGCACTGCATGACCTGAGCGACCGCAGTGGTGGTCCATTCGTGGCCGTCAACTTGGGCGCGATGCCGGAAACATTGCTCGAGAGTGAGTTGTTCGGCCACGAGAAAGGATCGTTCAGCGGCGCCTCACGACAAAAACCGGGGTGCTTTGAACAGGCGGGCGGCGGCACGTTGTTTCTGGACGAGGTCACCGAGATGTCCGCGAAGAGCCAAGTGGATCTGCTGCGTGTGTTGGAATCGCGGCGATTCACACGTGTGGGTGGTGAAACCGTTTTGGAAACCGATGTGCGAGTGGTTTCGGCCACCAACAAGTCGGTGCCGGAAATGATCCAAGACGGCTCGTTTCGCGAAGATCTCTATTATCGCTTGAATGTGATTCCAATCGAGGTGCCATCGCTGCGTCAACGCCGCGATGATATCCCGCTGCTGATTGAACATTTCCTGCAGCACTTTTGCTCTCGTCACGGCCGTCCGATGAAGCAAATCGCTCCCGATGCGATGCGGGTGTTGGTGGGGGCTCAGTGGCCGGGGAACGTTCGCCAACTTCGCAATCTGGTCGAGCGTTTGGTGGTGACACACACCGGCGATGTGATCGATTCCGATGAGCTGCCTGCGGATTTGCAGCCCGCGATGCTGGGCAGTGGCATCAAGGTGCTGCCCGCCTCATTGAGCGAAGCGGTCGAAAGCTGTGAACGTGAGATGATCTCGGCGGTTTTAGCCGAGTGTGATTTTCACCGCGAAAACACGGCAAAACGGCTTGGTGTGAGCGTTCGAACGCTGCATTACAAGATGGGCCGCTACGGTTTGCACTGACCCTGCAATTCTTTGCAGGTTTCACGCAAACGCTTGCACGTTCCCTCGAGGAGGGCGTGTCGGCGGAGCGTGTCACGGATTTTTGCAGGAAAAATCCGCTGGATTTGGCACCGTGATTTGCGGGAGAAGCTTGCGACTTGGAACGGAATGCCCGGGCTCCGGAATCGCCTTGGTACGATGCATGCTCTTGAGTGAGCCGACCGCCCCGGCGGCAATGGTTTTCACTCAGCTTGCGATGCCGATTCCAATATGAACGCACCTTCGGAACACACCGTCACCCCCACCGAAGAGCCGCCACGAGGCGATGTCAACGGTTTCAAACGTTATTTCAAAGACGACCTGATCGCTGGCGGTTTGGTGTTCTTGATCGCCTTGCCGTTGTGCTTGGGGATCTCACTGGCGTCCGGTTTCCCCGCCATCGCTGGCGTGTTCACCGCGATCGTCGGCTCGGTCCTGACGACGTTTCTGAGCAACAGCGAACTGACGATCAAAGGCCCCGCGGCCGGGATGATCGTGATCGTGCTCGGAGCCGTGAATAGCTTTGGCTACACCGCAGGGGTGGACCAAGTGGCGGACATGCAAGCCTACAAAATGGCGCTCGCCGTTGGCGTGGTGGCCGGTTTGGTCCAGATCGTATTCGGGTTGTTGCGGGCTGGTATCCTCGGTGACTTCTTCCCCACTGCGGCCGTGCACGGCATGTTGGCCGCGATCGGGGTCATCATCATGGTCAAGCAATTGCCCATCGTCGTGGGGCAGTCCGCGACAGGCGAACCGCTCGAAATTTTGCGTGAGTTGCCGCACCTCTTGATGAACGCGAACCCCGAGATCGCGCTGATCGGCGGCGTGTCCTTGGTGATCTTGTTTGGTCTGGCGTTTCTAAAGAGTCGGACCAGTATCAGTTTCATCGACAAAGTCCCCGGCCCCTTGGTGGTTTTGTTGGTCGCGATCCCGTTGGGAATGGCGATGAATTTGACCAGCGACCACACGTACACATTGATGGGAAAAGAATTCGCGGTTGGAGAGAGCGACTTGGTGACCGTGCCCTTCAATTTGTTTGGTGCGATCACGTTTCCTGACTTCAGTGTGTTTCTCAACAGTGAAACACTGCCCACGGCATTGGGGTGGGTGTTGATGTTTGCGTTGATTGGTTCTTTGGAATCGTTGCTCAGCGCCAAAGCCGTCGACATGTTGGATCCCTACAAACGAAAAACCAACTTGGACCGAGACTTGTGGGCGGTCGGCGTCGGCAACATGGCGGTCTCCTTGATCGGCGGTTTGCCCATGATCTCAGAGATCGTTCGGAGCAAAGCCAATCTCGACAATCAAGCCAAGACGCGATTCGCGAATATGTGGCACGGTGTCTTTTTGCTCGGATTTGTTGCCCTGTTGCCTGGATTGATCCACAACATCCCTCGGGCCGCGTTGGCTGCGATGCTGGTTTTCACCGGATTTCGTTTGGCATCGCCCAGTGAATTCCGAAGTGTGTACCGCGTGGGACGTGAGCAATTGATCATCTTCGCAACAACCTTGGTGGCTGTTCTCGCCACCGATTTGTTGATCGGGATCGGCATCGGGATCGGCACCAAATTCGCAATTCACCTGTTCAATGGTGTTCCTCTTCGATCGCTGTTTGTACCGACGCTGGAGTTCGATGAAACATCCGAAACCGAAGTCAGCGTTCATGCAACCGAGTCGGCCGTGTTCAGCAACTGGATCAGTTTTCGGCGTCGAGTGGTTGAAAAGAGCCTGAAACAAGGCAAGAACTGCACTGTTGATTTCAGCGATGTTCACCTGATCGACCACAGCGTGATGGAAAAATTGCATGAACTCGAAGGCGAATTTGCTCGCGAAGGGATTGAATTGAACGTCGTGGGGATGGATCATCACCAACCGTTCTCACGACATCCGATGGCCGCCCGAAAGCGACCGCTCGTGAGTCATTGATTCGACCCTTTTGCCCCCTCCGACGTCATGACGCGTCTTTTCGCGGGAACCCCGTTTGATATTCCACCGACCTGCGATTTGTGCGGTCAGAAGGAATCCGAGTGCCAGTGCACGCCGCAGCAAAAAGCTGACGTGGAGGCTGAAAAACAGCGGGAAGCGGACCGGTTGCCGCCGGAGAAGCAAACCGCTCGCGTTCGACTGGATCGACGCAAAGGTGGCCGCACGGTGACCTTGGTCGAAGGTCTCACGTCGCGAGCCAATGATTTGCCCGAGTTGCTCGGCAAGTTGCAATCCGCTTGTGGTGCAGGTGGAACGGTGAAGAAGGCCGACGAACTGATCGAGTTGCAAGGCGATCACGTGGATCGGGTTCGGCAAAAGCTCGGCGAGATCGGTTACCGACTCAGAAAGTGATCGTGGGACAGCAGTCGGTCGATCGCTTCCAGTCGCTGGCGACTCGGGGCCGTCAACTTCTGTTTGGCCTGAAGATAACGTTGCTCTTCCTCCAAACGTTGCTGCAGGTCTACGTCCCTTCGCAGCAGAAACCAAGGGCCGAACATCAGGCCCAGGGATTCCTCCACGCGGAGGCTGGCTAGCTGTCGGTAAACCGGATCGAGAGTCGTTCCAGATCGCTTCAGCAGCAGCACCTCAAAACGACGGGTGCCTGCGGTGCACTGTTCGTCGACCAACCAGTAGCCGTTGTTCAGCGCCCATTGCCGGACCGAGCCGATAGCTTTGTTGGGTTGCAGAATCAATTGGTCAGGCAACCGGTCGGAATGATTGGTGAGAATGCGAACGATGGATTGCCCCCCCATGCCACAAATGCTGAGCGAATCGAGTTCGTTTTCTTGGATGACATTCAGCCCGTCGCCCAGTCGGACTTCCGCGTTCAGGCCCTCCAAGGTGGCCGTTGAATTCCGATGCGGCTGCGGTTTGTTTTCGACCGCGATGCCACGCTGGATTCTGCCGGTTGCCAGCAAAGCGGCCAGCAGGTGACCGTGGTCCGAACCGATGTCGGCATGGGTGGTTCCTCGAATCAGGGACGCCACCAATTTCAGGCGGTCATCAAGTCGAGGCATGACGGATCAAAAAGTTTGGATTCGCGAAGCGGCGCGATCGTCCAGGAACCCGCGAAGTTCTCGGGCCAGTTGTCCCGCCGATTGCGGTCGTTCGTCGGGATCGTCGGACAGGCATCGAGACAGGATGGATTCGAGTTTTGGGTTGAATTTCGGATTGATTTCTGTCGCGGGCCGCGGATCCGTGTTCGCAATCGCATCGATCGTTTCTTCTCGACTGAGCGATAGCGCACCGTGTGGATGCTCGCGAAGCAGGAACAGATATAGGATCGTCGCGACCGCGTAAAGGTCCGATCGATGATCCACACTGTTGGCGTCGCCGCGGGCTTGTTCCGGTGACATGTAGAGGGGCGTTCCAAGCACAGCCCCGTCGTGAGTGCTGCTGTTGGAAGCGGGGAGCTTCATGCGGAACATGGACTTGCTCAACCCAAAGTCGACCAACTTGGGCTGCCCATCAAGACCCACCATGATGTTGGATGGTTTGACATCACGGTGGATCACACCGTGATCGTGGGCGTGTTGCAACGCATCGCAAACCGCTGCCATCATCTCGATGATCCGAGTCGCTCGCGGTGATTCCGAGGCGATGTAATTCGCCAGTGATTCACCGTCGATCAATTCCATCGCGTAGTACGCCAGGTCACGTTCGAGGTGGCTGCCGTAGATGGTGGCGATGCCAGGGTGATTCATCTTTCGCATCACCTGGATTTCGCGAGCGAAGCGTTCGAAGACCAAGTCCGTTGCGAGGTCCGCGCGAATGATTTTGATGGCAGCTGGCTTGCCAGAAGCTCGATGCATGCCTTTCCAAACGGTCGCAAACGCGCCACGGCCGATCAAATGTTCAACGTCGAAGCCCTCGATTTGTGGCTTGGTCCACTTCATCGGCGGCACCGCTTCGATGATTCGGCGCGCGGCTGCCAATCGGCTCTTGAGAAGTGGTGCGACGATTGGTTTGGTCAAGTAATCGTCCGCTCCCGCATCCAAACCCTGGATCATGTCCTCGTCTCGGTCGCGACTGGTCAACAGAATGATGTAGGTGAAAGGGTGCTCTGGATCCTGTTTGATCCGGCGACAGATTTCGACCCCTTCCATGCCGGGCATCAACCAATCCAGCAACGCCAAGCGGGGCGGATCGTCGGATCGCAAGAGCCGATACGCTTCGTTGCCATCGGCAGCCAATTCAATCCGGTAGCCCCAGTTCTCGACGGCTGCCGAAATCAAATTACGCCAAACCGGATTGTCGTCTGCGATCAACAATTTCATGGTGTTTCGTTTCCGGGGTGGTCGGATCCGGATGAAGAAAGCAAAAAACTCTTCAGTTCAGTTTGGGCCAATTCGAATGCACTGACGAGTGCATTCATCCGATTATCGAGAAATTGCAAACTCTCTTCTTGAGACGTCTCCTCCAAAGAAAAGGTTTCGATGCTGGCCGCGATTTCTTGTGCCTGAGTGGCTCCGATGGCCGCCGCGGTTCCCTTCAGTGTGTGTGCTGCCAGAGCAACTTGCGTCGAGTCACCGGCGTGGATTGCTTGATGCAGTTGGTCGATTTGGGATGGCAATTCCGCGGAGATCGTTTGGGCCAACATTGCAAGCACCTGAAGATCTCCACCGACATTCTGAAGAATCACCTCGTGATTCAGTGGCAGGACTCGATCCGCATGGGAGCTTGGCGAGGAAGTCTTGCTGTTCGTGGTGGGGGGCAAAAGCAGATCATCTTGGTCATCTTCGCGACAGATTGCAAATGATTCGATCGTGTCAAACAACAGCTCTGGCGGGTAGGGTTTGGTCAGGCATTCATTCATACCCGCATCCAAGCAGCGTTGGCGATCTTCTCGCATGGCGTGGGCCGTCAGCGCAATGACGGGAATGTCGCGGGCTGGCGATGGCAGGTCGTTTCGGATGATTTGGGTGGCTGTCAGGCCATCGATTTCGGGCATTTGCACGTCCATCAGCACCAGATCAAACGCATGCGATCGGAGTTGTTTCAACGCATCTTTCGCATTGGAAACCGAAGTGACTCGGTGACCACGTGCACGCAGCATCGTTTCCGCAACGGTGCGGTTGATGGCACCGTCCTCGACCAGCAACAGTTCGCGTGTTTGGTCGCAGTGTCCGAATGAGTTCGCTGGTGCCGTGGGAGGTTGGGGTTTCGCAATCTGGTGTTGTGTCGAGCCGATGGGTGTCCGCAACGGAATGTCAAAACGAAAGCTGCTGCCTTCGTCCAGAACGCTGCTGACTTGAAGCTGCCCACCCATCAATTCGACCAATTGAGAACTGATCGACAATCCCAATCCGGTTCCCCCGAAGCGTCGCGTGGTGGAAGAGTCACCTTGGGTGAACGCTTCAAAGATGTTGGCTCGTTGTTGTTCCGTCATCCCGATGCCGGTGTCGGTGATAGTGAACACAATGCGTGAACTTTGGGCTTCCGAAGTGTCCAAGGTTGTGGCGTCTTGGGACTCCTTTTCGATGAGGACCGTGACCCGTCCTTGTTCGGTGAACTTCAAGGCGTTGCCGACCAAATTGATCAAAACCTGACGGAGTCGGGTGGGATCACCGATGATGATTTCGGGGACGTCCACAGGTGGTTGAAATTGGAGTTGAACGTTCTCGTTCTTCAGATTCGCCACCGCGTGCATGGTTTGGCTGAGAAGATCCTTCAATTCAAAGGGCACCGATTCCAGAGTCATCAGACCGGAATCAACCTTTGAGAAGTCAAGGATGTCGTTCAGCACCGTCAGCAGGCCTTTTGCCGACGTTTGGATCATGTGCATGTAGTGGCGTTGTTCCTCGTTGAGTGAACAGCGGGTCATCAACTCGGTGGTGCCCAAGATGCCGTGCATCGGCGTTCGGATTTCATGGCTCATGTTGGCCAAGAATTGATTCTTGGTGACGGCGGCTTGTCGCGCCTGTGAGGCTGCTTGTGTTGCCAGGTCACGTTGGTCCTGTAGCAACGCGTGACTGCGTTGTTGGGCGGCAATGCCGGCTTTGAGCATCCCAATGCTGGTCACCGCGCCCAGGAACAACGTGATGAGGGCGGCGATCATTCCGATCACGCCAAGACGGGTGAGAATGATCGAGTGGATGTAGTGTTTGGCAGGGAAGTCGACTCCGACCAGGGCTTCGACGTTGCCCTGCGAATCAAACAGAGGTGCGTAAGCGGAAACCCATTCTCCCCAGCGATCGTGGCTGGGTTGATCGGCAAAGGTTGTGTCGCCACGAAAGGCTCTTTCGATCTGCTCAACGCTGCTGTCGGTAAAGATCTCACCAATTTCAGTCTGTTCTTCTCGAACGCCTTCGATCTTCCCATCGCCGTTGTAGTCGGTTTCAGAGTCGACGATGATTTGGAAGGGATGTCCGGTGTGACGGTCTCGTTCGGGCAGCAGGCGCGTGGCCAGTTCCGATTCACTGAGACGCCGCATCGTGTAGATGTCGGTGACTTGTGGATTGACCGACAGCCAACGCTTTTGGGCGTTGATCATGCGAAGATAAACAGGATCGTCCGGCGAGGTTTCCTCGTTGATTCCCGCGTGGCCGAGCTGTTGCAATTCGGCGGCGTAAGTGGGGGCGATGCCAAAGACTTGTTGACGCAATCGAGATCGCTCAAGACGGTCGGCGGTTTCGACGGCGAGGAACCCGCCGGTCAACAACAGCAAAAGAATGCAGAACGACAACCTCGCCCGTCGACTCGACCCGATGGCTGCGGAGGAAGTGGCTGAATCCGGATGCGTGGACGAGGCGGGAGGCATGGCGCGGCGAACGCGCGACAGAACGAAGGCATGGCCGACCAAGAACGCGATGCTGAACAAAGCGTAGTCGATTCGAAACTCGTACCACGCTTGCCACATCGGTCAGTTGCCTCGAGCGGGGGCGAGCGTGTGAAGCACCAGCATGCCGACTCCGGCGAAGAGTGCGATCGTGTAAACGAGCACCACAATGGACCAAAGGAATCGTTGCCAGGTTGAGAACTGGGGGTTCCGCCACAAAAGCGGTATCCCAAAGGCTCCGGTCACAAAGAACAGCACCGCCAGTGTCGCCACGGGGCGGTTGGACCACTGCGCCGCATCGTCGCCGCGGGATTCGCTCAAGTAAGCCGGGGCAACCCTGCCCGGTTGAATCACGATCGAACGGTGAGCATCGCCTGAGACGCGGTGGGGATCCTGCGCAGGTAGCTCAACATCTCGATTGGCAGATGGGAGTTCCAGGTTCGCTTTGGCGGAAGTCATCCAGACGATCTCGCTAAGGGAGTTGGTCGACGGCGGCACCGGCAGACGTTTCAGCCAGTCGACTTTGTGCCGTGGCAACGAGTGGTTCGACCGCCGCATTGGAACCATACAGTTCCTCAATGCTGTACCAAATTTTTCGGGCCGCAATGGTCCGTCCTTCCACGAACATTCGATCGGCTTCTTTCAGACGGTCCGTGATGATCCGCGCGGCTTCGGTTTGGTCGGTGTCGGACTGCGAGATGCGAGCGATTCGACTGCGAGCAAGGTTGACCAGAGGCTTGTACTGTTCTTCGTCACCGAGCACCGTGATCATCGATTGATACTTGTCGACGGCGGTCGCATTGTCGCCAAATGTTTGATACCGCATGGCCTCGGCAACGAGACGCTCCGCTTCATTCTGGAGCGGCAGGTTTCGATTCATTTTAACAGTCAGGGCATGTTCAGCTTCGATCATTCGGACGCGGTCAATTTGCTCAGAAGCCCATTCGGCGTGTTCGCCATCCGGGAATTGAGCCAGCATGGGTTCGAGGTAGCTGATGCGAGCTTGAGACATCGAGGATCGAGTGTCTTCGGCCAGCAACTCCTCCGCCTCGTTTCGCATTTTGGATTCGTTCAACGGCCAAGCGACCCAGACCAGCATGCCAACCAACAAGGCCAAGATCGGTAGCAGCACCAATGCTTGATCATGCCAAGGAGTTGCATCTGGAATGGCATCGATGTCCGCGGTGATCTCTTTCCTGCCCAGCAGTTTGCGTGCTTCTTGGCGATCCGCATCGTCCGTGACCGACAACGGACTGAATCCACTGGAGGCATGTTCGGCGACACCACTGCGAGACATCGCACGTTTGCGAACCTCGGCCAACTGCAACTTGACCGCTGCTGCGGACACGGGACGCTGACCAGGATCTTTGTGGAGCAACTGCATCACCAAACGATCCATCCACACCGGACATTCCATCACCGTGGACGCCACCGAAGTGGGCGATTGATACTTCAGGTTGCTGGTGACTTCTTGAACCGTCGAACCGGTGATTGGCGGCGCGCCCGTGAGCGCTTCGTACAGCAACGCACCAAACAGATAGAGGTCGGTGCGAGCCGTCACCGGATCGTTCTGGGTGGGGGCTTCGGGGGCCGACCGCATCATCTGGTCGATCGAAGGCGGTCGTGAAATGTGGTAAGGGCCGTTGCGGAACGGAGGCGTTCCGTCAACGTCACGGACGTCGATCAGCACGGGACTCAATCCAGCAATGATGATCTTGTCGGGCGTGATCCTTCCATGCACGATGTCGCGGTCGTGCAGGTACATCAACGCATCGATCAGAGGTTCTGCCAATTCCAAAACCGATTCCCATGGCAATCGTCCGCGGCGCTGGAGCTCTTCCGCCAGAGTGGGTCCTTCGACCAATTCGTGAGCCAGGTAGGCTTCCGATTCTTCAAAACCACCGCCGTAGCATTTGACGATTGCGGGATGATCGAGCCGTTTCAGGCGATCCCATTCTTCCGCGAAGGCTTGCCGGGATTCCAAGGTTCCGCCAAAGGGCATTTGGAACACGCGAACGGCAACCGCCTTCCGCATTTTGATATGCACGGCACGCCACACACGCGCGTCCCTCGCCGACGGGTCCGGACCCAGCGGGGATTCAATGGCGAGCGGACCGAGACGACTGCGAGGCATGGGGCAACGAAAGAAAACGGAATGAAATCAGCACCTTCTCTATCATACCCACGATGCAGGAGATTGGGTCGCGAAGTCGATCAGGCCCCCACGTTTAACCCGCCAAAGCGACGTTGTCGGCCGGCAAATTCATCCAAAGCTGCCTGGAAGTCGTCTCGTTCAAATTCCGGCCAGCATTTGGGTGTGAAGTACAGTTCGGCGTAGCTGATTTGCCACAGCAAGTAGTTGCTGATGCGAATGTCTCCGCCAGTGCGGATCATCAAATCGACATCCGGCAGTCCCGCTGTGTCCAGTGTTTCGTCCACCAACGATTCAGTGATCTCAGCGATGGACCGCTCGCCGTTTTGGACCTGCTGAGCAACCTTCCGAGCCATTCGTGTCAGCTCGTCGCGACCGCCGTAGTCGACCGCCAACACCAGTTCGGTGCCGGTGTTGTTCTCGCTCACCGCCTGCGTCTTGGCGATTTCTTTGAGGACCTCTTCGCTGAGGCGATCGCGCCGTCCGATGAATCGCAAACGCATGTTTTGATCGCGGATGGTTCGCCGCTCCTCGACGAGATACTGCTGAAGCAGGTGCATCAGAAAGTCGAGTTCGGCCTGCGGGCGTTTCCAGTTTTCGCTCGACAGGCAATACAGCGTCAACGCGTCGAGTTTGAGTTCACTGGCCATTTCGGTGACCATCCGCACCGTCGTCACGCCGCGCCGGTGCCCTTCAATGCGAGGTAAATCGCGTGCCTGCGCCCAGCGGCCGTTGCCGTCCATGATGATCGCGACGTGACGTGGAAGATTCATGCTGAGAAGTGGAACAGAAGTCATGCGAGTTTGGATAGGACCGCTTCGACACACGGTTTCCAATCCCCGAGCTCGGTCTGGCGAACGATTTCGACACTGGGGTACCAACGAGTCGTCTCCCCCGATCGGAGCCAACGCCAATCGGGAACTTTGCCCAGCAGCAATATCGTGCGTACACCAAGCGATCCCGCCAAGTGGGCAATGGCCGTGTCGGTGGTGACCAAGGCATCCAAATTGCGAAGCACCGCGGCGGTGTCCACAAATTGTCCACCGGATTGATCCAGCTTGTCAGGCAAGCGGTGAACCAAATCTCCCAAATCGCTTTGGTCAAGTTGCTCCGATCCGTGGCCAAATTGCAAGCTGATGGATTTCAGCCCGGGCGTCTCGATCAACG
This sequence comes from Rhodopirellula sp. P2, assembly GCF_028768465.1. Lineage (GTDB taxonomy): Bacteria > Planctomycetota > Planctomycetia > Pirellulales > Pirellulaceae > Rhodopirellula. The sequence goes on along the minus strand of NZ_CP118225.1, from coordinate 862,970 downwards.
GCCGGAACGTTTCCAAAGGAACGCTGCGATAGACATCGGCGTGGTGTTCTGGGTTGCCCTGCCAATTGAGCCCAATCAGTTTCTGGCCGGATTGTCTCCATGGCTGTAGGAAATTTCCCCAGTAGTGAACGGTTGATTCGGGAACATCCAAGTAGCCCGCGTACTGCCCTGACTCTGTTTTCTCAAACAAATCGCAGCCGTCGTGCAGTTTGCCATCGCGTTGGTACAAACCGTCCAGCACTTCGAGGAATGACCCTTGGAAATCGACCGTTGTCCCGGCAGGCAGGCTCATCAAGGCGGATTGGGCATCGACGTCTGGAATCAGGCATTCGATTCCAAGTCCGGTGCTGCCGATGGCGGATGAGAACAGGGGAATCAGTTTCGGTGGGCAGACGACCATCACCCGAGCGCCACCCTGAGCAAGTGCTCCAGCGACCCGCAGGAAATGAATCGCATCGCCGAGTCCTTGTTCGGGATAGATCAAAACGGTTTTGCCGTCCAGCGGTTGGCCGGACCAAACGGGCACATGTCCGCCAGCGGACCGCAAGTGATCCGTGATCGCGGGGCGGCCAACACCGGGCATTCGCCAACGCCAACGGTATTCGTTCCAGCCTCGGTCGTAGTCACCCAGCAACAGTGAGATCACACCCAGGTTGCGATGCAGTTCCGCGTTGTCGGGCTGGATGGCGAGGCCTTCTTCGTACCACTTCAGGCCCCGTTCAATTTCGCCGTTCCAGATCCACAGCGTGCCACGATTCTTGATCGCGGAAAGATAGCCGGGTTGCTGCTGCAGTGCGTTGGCAAAGCTTGCTTCGGCCCGGTCGACCTCACCGAGCATTCGGAAGGCGTTGCCGAGGTTGTTCCAAGCGATCGGGAAATTGGCACGCAAGCCGATGGCTTTTTGGTACGAGTCCACCGCACCGGTGAAGTCTCGTTTGTCAAACTGAGCGATGCCCAGGTAGACCCAGGCATCGGCAGATTGGGGCACTTGACGCAAAACGCCGCGATACATTTGCATCGCGGCGTCCACGTTACCCGATTGATGAACTTGCCAGCTTTGCTGCAAGATCTCGGCCAAGGTTGGCATCAGTCCAGGAAGCCAACGAGGTCTTGGCTGCGGCTGGGCTGTTGAAGCTTGCGAACCGCTTTGGCTTCGATTTGACGAATTCGTTCGCGGGTCACCTTGAAGATGTGCCCGACTTCTTCCAGCGTGTAGCTGTAACCGTCGCCCAAACCGTAACGCAGTTTGATGATTTCGCGTTCACGGTAGGAGAGGCTCTTCAGCACGCCGGTGATTCGTTGACGAAGCATTTCTTGAGTCGCACCAATCTGGGGGCTCTCTGCGGTGCCATCGGGCAGCAGGTCGCCGAACTGGCTGTCTTCGCTGTTGCCAACGGGACGGTCCAACGAGATTGGGAAACGGCTCATCGTCAAAACACGACGAGCTTCTTCGATCGTGACATCGGCACGACGCGCGGTTTCTTCGATCGATGGTTCGCGACCGAGTTCTTGCAACAACTGGCGAGCCACGTTGCGAACACGGCTCATGGTTTCGACCATGTGAACCGGGATCCGAATCGTGCGGCTTTGGTCGGCAACGGCACGGGTGATCGCTTGGCGAATCCACCAGGTGGCGTAGGTGCAGAACTTGAATCCACGACGGTATTCGAACTTGTCCACTGCTCGCATCAAACCGGCGTTGCCCTCTTGGATCAGGTCCAAGAACGACAGGCCCCGGTTGCGATACTTTTTCGCGATCGAGACGACCAAACGCAGGTTGCCTTCGCTCAGTTCCCGTTTGGCTTGTTGATAATCGCTGTAAACGGTTCCCAACATTTTGACGCGGTTGCGAAGCGAGGTGGGCGTTTCCTGACAAGCGGTCAGGATCTGACGACGCTCGTGCAGCAATTGCTCACGGACTTCACGGCCGTGTTTGGTTCGTTTTTGCTGACGCACCAACTCATCAATTTCGTCGAGTCGCCGAGAGAATTTCTCCAGCAAGGCGATTCGGGTTTCGATGCGTTGGGTACGCAGACCGAGCTCTTCAACCAACCGAACGGCACGCCGCCGACGACGAGCCAGGGCGCGCCAAGCTTCAGCACGACGGCGAGCGGGCGCACTTTTGCTCATCGCGACTTTCCAGTCGTGACGGTTGCGGTTGAGCAACGTTTGCAGGGTTTTCAGGTTGTGAGGCAAACGACCAATGATCTGCTCTTTTTCCAAACGGTCGGTCACGCTGACCTGAACGGTTCGGTCGAATGGCAACTGGCCGCGATAGACCTTCTTGAGCGTCTTGTAGGCTTCGACCAACACGTAGTGGTTCTCGAGCAACTTCGTGCGGAAGCGGCGGCGAGTTTCCTCGATGCGTTTGGCCAGCTCGATTTCTTGACGGCGCGTCAGCAAAGGGATTTCACCCATTTGCGTCAGGTACATGCGAACAGGGTCGTCCGACCAAGTTTCCGATTCGTCGAGCGCAATCAGTTCGTCCGGGCTGTCCAATTGGACTTCGCCTTCGGGCGCATCGGCAACACTGACCGCGTTGTCGTCTTCGCTGTCTTCGACCGGTAACTTGCGGAATCCTCCTGTGACCACGTCGGTGCTTTGTGCCGAAACGTCGTCGAAATCATCCATCATCGGATCAAACAAAGTAGATACTCCTTTAGGTGGCTGTCTTTTCTATGGTCGACGACCGTGGTTGGTTTGGTGGGTCGTCACAAAGAACGCTGTGGCGAATCAGCGTTCGGGGCAATTTGGTTCGTTTTGGAACGTCCGTGTCGTGGGGGCGGCGACACTCGTGTGAGCAGCGCGTCGTCGGAGTGTAATTACGCCGAATGTGAGGTCGAGACGTAATCTGCCGCCTGGCATGGGGTCACTGGTGAAGTCGGTCAGGAGAAGTTCGAGAAGCACTTGGGATTCGAGAAGAACAATCAATCAATAACGAATTCGAAACAGTCCATGTGTTGGGAATCTGGCCAGGGCGAGGGACGCGGGTGCAGATCAACTGATCGACCGACGACATCCATTGAAGAAAATTCCGACACACAGTGACTCTACCACCCGTTAACCTGCGAACCTCCGAACAACTGTCAATTGGAAAAATTTTCCGATTGACCCGGTATTCCATCCTGGAGGCTGAAAAGGGACGGTGGACCGTTTGTTGCGCGAACCGAATCCCATTCGGAAGCGAAGACGAACGATAGCTCGTTGTGGTTGTATCGCGGCTCATCCAGAGGATGTCCGGTCAGGCAAACGTGATTCTCGAGATCGACTGGTCAGGCAAGCAGAAGAAAATCAGATGAAATTCTGGTTCAGCTTGCCCTCAAATGGCCGTTCAACGAGAGTGACGTCCTGACGGGAGCGATTGGTCGTGTGTTACCCTCAGCACACCGTGATTCTAGTTCCCAGAATGGCTCGGTCCACCCGGGCGTTGTTCTTTTGACCCGCGATTTCAGCCATGTATTTACTTCCCTGCCCGCATTGTGAAGTCCCTGCCGCAGTCAGTCCCGCTCGAGCGGGTGACCGAATCGCGTGCCCGCATTGCGGTCAGGAAATCGCCGTCCCCAAGCTTGGTGAACTGCGTCAACTCCCCACCGCTGAGGGCGACGAGACCGCTGAAAAGTCCAACGCTCGCGCCGCCGAGGGCCGTGCCAACCGGCCGACAGTGCTGTTCACGGCACTGGGTTTGCTAGCGGCGGGGTTGTTCCTTGCCGCGGCGTTTTGTGCCGTGAATTGGGCCACAATCAGGATCCCAATGACCACCGAAGCGCACATCGAGGAGTTCCACCAAGCTTACCAAGAGGTCAGTTCGGCTCAAATGATTCGCGAATGGGAAGAAATCAATCGCAATGGAGTCGACCTGCCAGCGATGTATCAGTACCGGGTCATGGAGCTCGACAAATGGGCTTGGCTGCGGAACGCGGGACTGTTTTCGGGAGCCGGTTTGTTGGCCGTCATCGGAGCCGTTTTTGTCGGTCGATCGGGTCGGGCAAGCGGTGCTTGAGGCCGTTCTGAATCCAGAAAAAAATTCCGCGCCGATTCCATTCCACCCGTTCCCGCGAAGGGACACTTGGTTGGGGACCGATGTGATCGCGAGTTTTCGGACTCAACCTTTGTGCTGCAAGACGTAAACCACGTCCTCGCTCGATGCGTCCACCGCGATGGGTTCGTCCAGGTCGTAGGCGAAGTCATAGGTCGCCAAGCAATCCCATTGACCGTCCGCTGCGATCAGTCGGTTCATTTGTGCGGGCGTGTAACTCCGCAAGCGAAGCTCATCATTGATCCGAAAACTCCGGCTTGGCGTGTGAACGTCAAAGCGGATTCCAAAACGCTCCATCCGCTTCTTCTTGTCCCGGTCAATCGTCCACATGTGGGTGTTGATCGCCAAGTTGCCACGACGAGCCGACCAGGATTCTGTTTCACTGGGGGGGACGGTGGTGGGGGTCAGGTGGACGCCGAGTAAGTAGATCCCGCCACTGCGAACCATGGACGCCATGCTTCGCAGGTGCCCGCGAGCGGCGGCTTCGGTGTTGACGTGTCGGAAACTGTTGATGGTGTTGAATGCGACGCAGGCGGGCCCTTGTGGTTTGGAAGTTTTGGCTTTCCCCAACGCGGCGCGAAAGTCGGGCGGCGAAAAGTCACACATGTCGGCGACGATTGCGGTGGGTTTGAACCCGCCGCGTTCCAATCGCTGGTTGCAGAACTGGACGGCTTTTTCGTTCAGGTCCAATCCGCAGGTTGCATAGCCTTTGCGGCAAAGCGAAGCCATCAGCCGCCCCGTCCCGCAGGCGGGCTCGAAGAACAGTTTGGGTTTGCGAGTCAGAAACGTGTCGGCGCATTCCAAGATGAACTGCGTCTCGGCGGCAATGTCGGCTCCAAAGACCAGGTCGTAGTACTTGGGATGGTCATAAATGGATTCTTCGAGCACTTCCATGGATTCAGTTTCTTTCATTTCTAACCAGGTCGGCAGGAGTCTCTCGGCATTTGGGCTGTTTCGGTAAGCGTTGTTGCTCCCACGTACAACCGGGGCTAACGCCCAAACGGCTCACATGATTATGTCCGATCATTCCTGCCGACCTGCTTACCGAACAGATTCCAAACCCAGCCCGCGTCGCAGCATGCCGATCTGGCCGGCGTGCAAGCCTTCGTGAATCGGGCAGAAGAGGACCGCCCCCAGCTTGCAGGGATACACCGCGTAGGGCATGTCGATCTCGACCAGCAATTCGGCGGGATCCAAGGCGTCCAGCTCCGCCATCGCCAATTCGTACACCCGATTCAGTTTGTCCAGCAACTCTTGCGCAGTTGGTTGTCCGTCGGTCGTCGCAGATGGTTTGCTGCCCCGAGCAAAGGCTTTGCGAAAGCGACCCGGGATCAGTTCCAAGTCATCGGGGTGGCGACCCCGCATTCGAAACATCAGCAACCCGTACTGGCTGACGGCCAAATGGCCGACTTGCCAGGCAACGTGGGACACGCCGCCCGCTGGGATCTCGAACCAGCGATCCATCGGGGTCGCTTGTAGGAGTTCCAGGAGGTACTGCCGCGAGAACTCGATTTGACCGCGTGCGGCCTCGAACATCCGAATCGCGTCGGGCAATTCCGGCAACGGTTTGGGAACAGTTGATGGGGGTGTCTGGCTCATCGAAGAACTTTAGCCCGACCGTGCGGGTCTGTCACCCAGAGTTCCCTTGCAGTTCCAGAGTTCCACTGCAGTGAGCGGGCTCGGACTATCTCGCAGGCTCCCTCGCTCGAATGAGCGGGTTTCGCTCAGTGGATCGAGCAACTGCCGGTGTCACAGGACTTGCCCGCCAACCGATACCGGCGTTTGGCCACTTCGTGATACAGCCGTCGCCATAGCTTGGCGGTGCCCGGCAGATGCAGCACCGGAGCGGCCAACCAGAGCGTGGGCAGTCGCCGTGAAAGATAACGAACCGCGTCGGCACCACCGTGACGCTGCTCGTGTTGATCGATCACGTACATCTGATCCATCAGCTGTTCTGGAGTCAGATCAGGATAACGCTGTGGGACCCGTTCATCGTGCAGCGACAAAAACGCCAGTCGATTGCCGCCCCAATCCAGCCTGCGAAGGCTTCGCACCCCCGCTTTGCAAAAGTTGCATTGGCCGTCGTAGATCACCACATCGCACGCAGGACACTGGTCCGGATCCGGCAAATCGCTGGATTGGCCAGAGGCGTGCGAATCGTCCACAGGGGGCTGGGGGGCCATTTTCGCGTCGGTGGTCGTGGGAGGGGCTGACATCATGAGAAGTGTACGTCACGGGGGAACCTCTGGTCCCAGGATTTTGGGACCGAAAGGCGAATCAGGATTCCGATCTGGCGAACCGTTTTCGAGGGAGGACCAGATTCCGCCCGCCAGAATCAGATTCCGCATGCGGGAAAAGCGTCCTCCGCGCTATAATGACAAGAACAAGACCGCACCCGTTCCGAGTTCACAACTTCGGGCCACCCACGGAGCTTTCCATGACCAGCGCTGTCCCATCGCAGGATCCGCACGACGAGTTGACCCCGTGGTCACCCGACGAAGCCAAGACCCTGGTCGAATCGAAAGTTCGTGCGGCTCGCCGGCGAATGATGTTTGGCCAATTCGGACGCACCTTCGCGGTGACTTGGTTTGTTGGTTTGATCGTTGCGACGATCGCCGTTGCCGCCATGGCAATCACCCCGTTGCCGCTGGATCGATTGGGGTTGGATGCCGCCGAGATGACGGTCCAGACATGGGCGATCGGCTGGACCGCCGCCGTCACCGTGATTTCCATCTTGGTGTCCGTCGTCGTGATGTGGATCTCTGCCCCGTCGAAGATGCGCGTCGCGGCCGAAATCGATTCGCGATACGGACTGAAAGAACGCTTGAGCAGCGCGCTCTCATCGAGCGCCGCGACCGATGCCAACTCCGCAGCCGGGAACGCCTTGCGGCAAGACGCGGCCCGGCGAGCAAGCAAACTCGACGTGGCGCAGAAGTTCGCCTTGTCGCCTCAGCGTGTTTCTTGGTTGCCGCTTGCGATCATTCCCATTTTGGTCGTCATGGTGTTCGCCATCGAACCAGCGACCGAATCCACGTCCGAGCTGAACAATGCGGTCAACGCAAGTGAAGTTCGACAAGTCAAAATTGCTGCTGCTGAATTGAAGAAGCGTTTGGCTCAACAAAAACGCGAAGCGGATGCGAAAGGTTTGCTCGAAGCCCGTGAGCTGTTTGAAAAGATGGAATCACAGCTCGACAAAATCACCGACAGCAAGACGTTGAATCGCAAAGATGCGTTGTTGGAGCTCAACGACATCAAAGAACAGATCCAAGCTCGCAAGGATCGACTTGGGTCGCCGGAAGAAATTCGCAAGACGCTTGCTCAGATGAAAGGGCTCGAAGGCGGTCCCGCAGAAAAGGTGCTGTCGCAAATTCAAAAGGGTGACTTCGGAAAAGCCGCCGAAGAAATCAAGAAGCTGGCCAAGCAAATGAAAGATGGCAAGCTGACGGAGCAGCAAAAGGAAAAGCTGAATGATCAGATCAAAAAGATGGCCGAGCAGATGAAGCAGGCTGCGAAAGACCACGAACAAAAGAAACAGCAGCTGCAAGAAAAGATCCAGCAAGCCAAACGCGAAGGCCGCAACGAAGAAGCGGCGAAGTTGCAACAAAAACTCAACGAAGCGGAATCGGCTGATTCACAGATGCAGCAAATGCAACAGATGGCGGATGCGATGCAGCAAGCCGCCGACGCAATGCAACAAGGCGACGATGCGGCGGCCGCTCAAGCCATGGAGGAAATGGCCGGGCAGTTGGGCGAAATGCAGCAAGCGATGTCTGAATTGGAAGACCTCGATTCGGCGCTGGGTGATTTGTCCCAGTCCAAAAATCAAATGAACTGCAAACAGTGCAACGGCGATGGCTGCCAGGCTTGCCAAGGCAATGGGTTTGGCGATGGCGACCAACCTGGAATGGGGATGGGGCGTGGCAAAGGCGAAGGTGACCGGCCCGAAGAAGAAACCGATATCAACACGTACGACACCCAGGTTCGCGGCAAGGTCAAACGCGGCCGAGCGATCATCGCTGGTTTCGCCGACGGCCCCAATCGCAAAGGCGTGACTCGCGAAGACATTCAATCCGCGATTGAATCGAATCTCAGCGAAGAGAGTGATCCGTTGGAGGATCAGGTGTTGCCACGCGACGAACGAGAACAAACTCGCGAATACTTTGATCGGTTGCGAGAGGGCTCATGAGCCGCGGGAATGTTTGGACGCTTGCCTTGGTCCTCGCAGGATGCATTTGGCGCGGCGTGTGGTTGTCCGCTGGCGTGACGGATCAAACGTCGGTGGCCGATGCGACGCGAGCTGAACTGCTGAATCAGGTGAGCGTTGCATGGGCACAGAACAGGAACGTGCCCAGCTCAACCGATTGGAGCGACGTTCAGGTGCTGGCTTTTTTCACGGACGCAACCGCCTCGCCTCGTCCTGTTGCGGGTTCATCCAAGTGGCAGTTGGAGTCGGTCCAGCGGTTTGATCCTGACGCAGCGGTGTGGATCGTTTCTGGGCCCGATGGCAAACCGGGCTGGGATGGTTGGGATGACAACCAAGATGGCACGGTTGATGACCTGGGCGAACTTGGTGCCGCGTGGAGCGACGACCATTGCTTGACGCCCTTGGATCCCGACTTTGAACAACTCGATCCGTCGAATGCTCGAATCATCAATCGCGGCACGTTTGTTCTCTCCGACAAGCAAACGTTCATGGCGGAACGATCGGGAAGCCTGACCGATGCTTCGAATCTTTCGAAGCAACCTCGATGGCGATGGACGTTTTCAGATCAGGCAGCTTCCGTCGCTCGTTGAGCGGTCCAGCGTTGAAGTTGTTGATCGAACTGGCGAATGTCTCGGCTGCCGATTCGCGGGCATCGGCAGTGTGCTCCCCAGGCCAGAACCAGGTGCGTCCAAAACGCCAAATGTCGGTAGTTCCCTGCGGCCCATTCGGCGATGAGTTGAGCTGCCGATTCGGAGAGCCGTGGTTGGAACTGACCCGCGTGAGTGAGGGCAGCCAGAACGCAACCGGCGAGCGACTTGGTCGCGACTTGCATTGAGTGACTGACGCCGGAGAATTTTGACTGTCCCATCACCAGCAAGGTCATGGGGCTTTGTCTTGGATCCAGTTTCAGAGATTGCTGGTACCACTGGATGGTCGATGAGGGAGGCGATCCATCCACGATGCACAGCGTGCGAATGCCGCGGGGTTGGTTCGCACGAGCGACTGACCACCAACGCTGGCAAAGGTCGCGATCGAAGTCCGCGGCTTCGGCGCCCATGACATCCAACGGCAAGTCATCCAAACCGTGAGTCGCCATCCACTGCCGCGCCCAAGTGGTCGCCCCCGCACCAGGGCGGGCATGCAAATTCGCGATTCCGACATGGTTTCGCAGAACGGTTTCTAGCCAGATGCGAGCTTGCGAGTGTTCCGGGGTCGCAAACAGGAACTCCCCTGGCTGGGACGGAACCGACATCCCTGGGGACTGGATGAATGGTTGACGGAACAATCCCCAGTGGCTTTGATCGGCCTGGCTGAGCAACGGGATCGGCATCGACGGCGGTCTCTCGGGGAAAGAATCGGCTGTCCCGGTGGGATGGTGCATCAGCCAAGCTGCCGTCGCAGCGTGTTGATGCACGCACCGCTCTTCGGATTCGTGTGCCACCGGGGTTTGCTATTGAGTCAGATCGACTGGCCCGCTCGCCGAGCACTTTCTGTTTCGGTTACCTTGCATCGATCGATGCAACCGGCACGATTGCACCTTTTCAGTCTCTTGTCACTTTTCGATTTTTGTTTGAACCGACACCCATGACTCGACGCTACTACGTACCCGATTTGCGAACCCAGGCACCCGTGGTGCAATTGCCCGATGAAGAAGCGTCTCATGCGGCGAGGGTCATGCGGATTCAACCGGGTGACCGAATCGAGTTGTTCGATGGAACTGGCCATCAGTCCGGCGCAGAAGTTGTCTCGGTCAGTAAACGCGAGTGCGTGGTTCGATGCGATGCGATTGAAACAGTGAATCGGGAACCCCGTGTTGCTGTGGACTTGGCGATTGGTTTTCCAAAGCCAGATCGTGCCAAAGAGATGATGGAACGTTTGACGGAACTGGGGGTCGCACGCGTGTTCCCGGTGGTGTTTGAGCGGACACAGCGACCTCCGTCCGACAATTTTCTCAGCAAGCTTCGGCGGATCGTGATCGAGGCGTGCAAGCAATCTGGGCGCAACGTCTTGATGGAGATTGAATCGCCCCTTGGATTTGAATCATTGGCGAAAAAAATCTCGGAGAGCCAAGCGAAGCGAGAAACGGAGCCCAGCGGGCAGCCTGCGGTGGCATCTTGGCAGCGCATCTTGGTCGCGATGCCAAATTCTCCGCCGCTGATCGCAATGGAGGATCCATTGCAGGGGATCAGCACCGGCGAGGCTGGCCAGTCCAATTTCGATGGTCGACCGAGGACCTTGGTGTTGATTGGTCCCGAGGGCGGGGTGTCCGGGGCGGAACAGCAACGGTGTGACGAGTTGGGTGTCGAATCGATTGGCCTGGGAAGCCGAATCTTACGGGTTGAGACGGCTGCATCGGTTGTGGCGGCGCGTCTGGTGGTCGATTGAGAGTTCTGTACACCATCGAGGCCGACATCGGTTCGGTTCTGAATTGCAAGCTAGGTTTGCATGGCCAACGGATCCATCCCAATGGGGAGGATCGTTTGGTACCAATGCGAACAACTCCAATTGCTTGCTCCACGCATGAACGCTCTGCTCACCGACACTCATAATTTCGAATCCGCCGCGCTTGGCGGTTTGTTGACGGACGATACGTTTTGGCCGGCGGAACCCCGTACGCTCAATGAACTCGGATTGTCAGTCAGCTTCATCGAAGCGCTGACGATCAAATCCATTCATCAGATTGGCACCATCAGCGGCCGCAACGTGGCGACGATGATGGGGTTGCCGTTCCGGTTGGTTGAGCCAATTGTGGATGCACTGCGGACTCGTAAGTTTGTGGCGCACGTGCGACCGGCAGCGTTCAACGACTACTACTATTCACTGACCGAGTTGGGACAGAAGCGAGCGCAGACTCACCTGCAGCAATGCAGCTACATCGGGCCTGCACCCGTGCCTTTGGCTGACTACACACTCAGCGTGGAAGCCCAAGCCGCTGGTGTGGATCCGATTGAGCGAGATGATTTGCAAGCTTCGCTTTCGAAGATCTCTTATCAAGACGAACTGCTCGATCAGATTGGCCCTGCCATCAACAGCAACACCGGGATGTTCCTTTTTGGTCCTCCCGGCAATGGGAAAACGACCATCGCCCGCAGTTTGACGCAGTGCTTGGGACAAGAGATCTGGATCCCGCATGCAATTTTGGACGATGGGAACCTGATCAAAGTCAAAGACGATGCCTATCACAAAGAGGCACCCGTTCCAGAAGGCGACGGGCAATTGTTGAAGTCACAAGAATGGGACAAGCGTTGGGTGCGAATTCAACGGCCCAGTGTTGTGGTGGGGGGCGAGTTGGTGATGGAGAACCTGGAAGTCCGTCACGATCACCGCTCCAACATTTGCGAAGCTCCGCTGCAAATGAAGAGCAACTGTGGTTGCTTGTTGATTGATGACTTCGGGCGTCAACGCATCGCTCCGGAAGAGTTGCTCAATCGCTGGATCGTGCCGTTGGAGAATCGTTGCGATTACTTGACGTTGCCGACCGGCAAGAAAATTCAAATTCCGTTCGAACAGCTCATTCTGTTTTCGACCAACCTGAATCCAGATGATCTGGTTGACGAAGCGTTCCTTCGTCGTGTGCCGTACAAGATTTTTGTGAACGATCCATCCCCGGAAGAGTTTCGTTCGCTGATGAAAACCGTTGCTTCTCAAATGGGTTTTCCAGAAACTCCGGAAGCCGCCAATCATCTCTTGGCTTACTACCAACAGAACGATCGGCCGCCACGTCGCTGCCATCCGCGAGATTTGCTGACACAGGTTGCCAATTTTTGCCGGTATCGTCGATTGCCTTTGACGTTGCGACCTGAGTACCTGGATCAAGCCTGCCGTAGTTACTTCAGTGCGCTTTGATTCTTTCCCGACGGATTGACGAACGAGGCGGTGATCCGCTTCGCAGACAACTTAAATCATTCTCTTCCAAAGTCTTTTCACTGTTGTTCAGTGTCGCCCGATGACCGTCAAAACAACCCACACGATCGCACCAGGTTACGAGCCCATCACCGGTTACAGGCTGGAAAAGAAGATTGGCGAAGGCGGCTTTGGTGAGGTGTGGCGAGCCAATGCGCCAGGTGGGCTCAAGAAGGCAGTCAAATTTGTCTTTGGTGCCAAAGATGCCAAGCGTGGTTCCCGCGAATTGAAGTCGTTGGAACGTATCAAGGGGGTCCACCACCCGTTCTTGTTAACGCTCGAGCGGTTCGGCATTGTGAATGACCGGTTGGTCATCGTGACAGAGTTGGCTGACGGTTCACTCGAAGATGTTCTCAAACGCCATCAAGACCGTGGGTCGTGTGGGATCCCTCGCGCGGCATTGCTTTCGTACTTGCATGACGCGGCGGATGCACTGGACTACTTGCATGGCAGCTACCAATTGCAGCACCTGGACGTGAAGCCAGGCAACTTGTTGCTTGTTGGTGGGCACGTGAAAGTGGGTGACTTTGGATTGCTGAAGGATTTACGCGAGATCGATCATTCGGTGATCGGCGGTCTGACACCAATCTACGCTCCGCCGGAATTGTTCGACGGCCGGCCCAGCATCAACAGCGACCAGTACTCCTTGGCAGTGATGTACCAAGAGTTGCTGACGGGAACGCGACCCTTTGCTGGGCGCACGATCGCTCAGTTGGCGACACAACACATTCATGCGGCGCCTGTGCTGGACTCGTTGCCAGCGGCGGACCGTGTGGCCGTGGCACGCGCCCTCGAAAAAGATCCTGAACGGCGCTTTGAATCGTGCAAGGATTTCGTCGAGGCTCTCCGTACCCCGCGTGGACGCGAAGGAACGGTGGTTCAGACGACGACCAAAGCTAGCGTTCTCACCCGCCAAGAAGCGGTGGAAGATCTGCCAAGTTTGCAATCCCGGTGTGCAATCTTTCACGGACGTGTGACGGGGCACGCCTTGGTGGTCGCCGTCGGCGGTGCCGGGGCGGAATGCCTGCACGAACTGCGTAGCCGGGTCGCGACGCTGCACAGCGCATGCCCGCTGGATTTGCATTCGGTGTTGATTGACACCGACATGAGCGCCATTCATGCCGCCCGTCTGGCGGAGGCATCCGATCGCATCCCGCCCGCAACCATTCTGCACACGCCGCTGAAGTCTGCCCAGCAATATCGAGAAGGTCGAACCGATCATTTTCGTTCGTTGTCACGACGTTGGATCTACAACGTGCCCCGCAGTGGTGCGACCGAGGGAATGCGTCCTTTGGGGCGTTTGGCGATGGTTGATCATGCGAAAAGCATTGACACGGGACTTCGCGCATCGATTGATCACTTGGCGGCCGTTTGTGGTGACCGCGTGCCCTCCGTCTACATCGTGGGGTCTCTTTCGGGAGGCACCGCCAGCGGCATGGTGATGGATCTGGCTCCACGAATTCGGACGTTGTTGGATGAAGCGGGACTGGAAAGTGCTTCGGTTTTACCGTTGCTTTCGACGGTGTCGTTGCAGGGCAATCCGCATCAACCGCTGACGTTGCATGATTCGCATGCGGCAGTATCTGAAATCGGGCACTACATGTTGCCGGAGAACAGTTACCCCGGCGATTCGGGGATTCAGTGGCAAGGTGTGCCGGCCTCGCGAAATCCGCTTCGCAACGCGTATGTGGTGGTCGATGGAGATCATGCTCTGCCGGATTCTTGTTCCGCAGCAGCGACCATCGTGGATTACCTGTGGGTGGATGCCACCGGCGCTGGGGAATTGTTGGCGGAAGCTCGCCGCAGTGACCAAGCCGACGCGGGCTTGCTCTCCAAGCCAATGTTGCGTTCTGTGGGCGTGTCGCGTCTGAAATGTGTTCGAGCGTTGGAGGAGAATCTGTTGGCTCCCACCACCGCGAGGCATTTGTTGCTTCGTTGGTTGGGGAATCCGAATGAATCGCGGCAGATCGCCGGGCTGACCGCCGAGCGTCTACGCAAACGATGCGGCCTGGATGTCGCGTCCTATCTGGACGAAGCGAAGTCGCCTTTTGGTCAAGACAGCGATGCGATCACCAGTCACCTTTCCGAACTGATTTCACGCATTCCTGTGCCGGAATTGTTGGAGGGAACCAAGGTCACACGGTTGCTGAAAGAGACGCTGAGTGAGTGCGACGTTCTTCATCGACTGGATCGTCGGGCAGCAACGCAAATGGTGATGCTGCGCCGCGAAATTTCGGTGCGGATGCACGATGGGCGAATTGATGTCACCTCCAGTGTGCAGGCCACCGAAGGGTTGATGAAGTGGTGCAACGATGCGGTGAAAGAGTTGGGACAATTCGGTTTGGATCTGCGACGTCAACAAGACGAAGAACGCCGAAAAGGATCTTCTCAGCAAGATCTGGAAATGGAGATCGAGTCCGCTGAGAAATTGGCGATGATGGAACTGGATGTGATCGCATCGGAGCTCGCTGCGGAGCAACTGAAGGCCTTCACACAGCGCATGAAGACCTTGCATGAAACGCTGACCAAGATGGCGATTCGAATTGCGCAAGCCATCCGTTGCATACCCGGTGACAATCGGGACACGGAAAACCCTTGGGAAGAAATGCCGCAAGAAATCCAAATGCGCTTCAATCCTGTGCTGGAGGATTTGCATTCGCAGACCGCATCCATTTGGTTGCTGGGCCCGTTGCGAGACGCCAAGGTCGAATGGGACGAGCAAGCGATGGCTGCCGATTTGGTTGCCAAGTGTTTGCCGGTGATTGAAAATGTGATCGACTCGCATCGACATTCTTCCGAAAATCTCACCGACACCTCGACTTCTGCAGCGGCTGCGTTGACTCATGAATCAGAGATGACCAACACGCAAACCATTCCCGTTTCACGCGATGCCAACACGGCGCAACTCGCCAAAACAGGCGTCTTTGAAACGCAAACGTTTGAACGCAAGCCGGGCGGCAATTCTTTGTGGACCGAGCAGACGACGATTGAATCCGCTTTGCAAGTTGCATCTCCGCCGTTGTTGCACTGTGGCGGTCGCCAGCGTTTGTTGCTGTTGGTCGGAAGCGAATCCGAGCGAGAACGGCTGGAACCCAAGGTGTCAGCTGCTCACACTGGATCTTTGACGACGGTGGTGATTCCTGGCGTGACGCCGATTCTGGTTCACGAAGCGCAGCAGATCCCGATTGACAATGTCTTGGAACAGTTGGATTTGGTTTCCGGAGGCAACACGCAGGTCAGCAAACGCTTGCACGCTCGAACGGACGTGGACTGGAAGGACTGAGTGGCTTCGGAACACTCGTTTTGCGATCAGTGCTTACGAAAAGTCGCTTTTCGAAGGCAGCAGATCCCACAATCTTCGGTCTGCCAGTGAGTCGGCCACCAGATGAACATCCTCGAACGCATGCAATTGAGTGTGCTCGTTGGGAACCGCCACTGTGACCGCGCCGGCGGAGACCGCCGCCTTGGCACCGTTGCCACTGTCTTCCAAAACCAGCATTTGAGATGGCGACACGCCAAGTCGATCAGCGGCTTTCAAGTACATCTCTGGATGGGGTTTGCCGTGCGTGACATCGTCACCCGTCAAGATGAATGCCAAGTCGGTGGCCCACTGCGTGGTGGGCAAAATCTGGTCCACAAACTTGCGTCGACTGCTGGTCGCCAAACCAAAGGGCAATCCGCTGGTTTTCAAACGCCCGATCCATTCTTCCAGGCCTGGCATCGGTCGAAGTTCACCGAGCAAAAGCTCACCGTAAACATCGTCGGATTCCGCCAGCAAAGACACTGGATCGTCATCCAGCCCATGGTGTTCAATCATTTGGCCGATCGCTGACAACCCGATCCGACCCATCATCTTTTGTTGCAATTCCAATGTGAACGTGTGCCCACGACGTTGCAGCAACACTTGCCCCACTTGGAAGTAAATTCGTTCGGTGTCGAATAACAGCCCGTCCATGTCCAAGGCGACGCCGAGAAGGTGCATGTTCATTCTGGAGTTTCAGGGTGAAATTGGAATCAAGGTGAGATTGTCGGGCGGTCGACGGCAACGATGACGGCAGGCAACAGCATCAGATTGGTCGCCGCCGAAGCGGCCAAGGTCGCGGCAATCAACATGCCAAAGGTCGCGGTGGGAATGAAAGGGCTGGTCATCAAAATCCCGAAGCCAACGACCAATGCCAAGGTGGCCAGCAAAATCGGAGTCGCCACATCCGTCGCCGCCTCGGTGGCTGCGGTCGTCGAATCCAGTCCCGCTGTTCGGCCGCGTTGGTACCCGGCCAAGAAGTGAATGGAACCATCGATCGACAACCCGATGGAGACCGCACCAATCATGGCGGATCCCAAATCCAAGCCCCCTCCGGCCAATCCCATCAGCGCCAGCACGAACATGATCGGCAGTGTGTTGGTCAACAGCGCAACGAGTGCATAACGCAAGCTTCCCGTCGCGAGTGCAATCAGAATCCCCACCAGGGCCAAGGCGATCGCCAGCGCGTTCCACTGATCACGCAGCAGGCTGCTGACCAGTTGCGACATCAGCACCGAGTAGCCGGTCACGAGTGAACGCTCGTCGAAGTCCTGGGCCGACTGCGAGACTCGCTCAATCAGTTTTCGCTTGACTTCACCCGGCAGACCTTCTTCGCTGCGCAGCATGATCCGCAGTTGACGTTGGCTGCCTTCCTGGGGCGGATCAAACGTCAGCAATGCGTCCGCGAAGGTTGGGATGGCGGATCGCATTCCAGTCAGGCGGACCTCCGGCGTGACGAGCGACAACAACGGACTCATCGCCGCAACTTCATCGGCATCCGCGAGCGACAAGACTTTGGTCAGACCATGAGTTTGCCCCGTGGCCGAATCAACCACTTCCAGTTCACGCAGTTCGGTTTCGAATTTCCGAACACGATTTGCGTACTCGGGGGTGATGGTGTCAGGAGCCGGCAGGACGACGTCCCACACTCCCGCCCCACCCAGTTGTTGTTCTACCCTCTCGTACGCTTGAACGATGCGACTGCTGTCACGAAAGTTGCTGAGAAAACTCGTCTCGGTTTTGAGTTGCGTCACCATGATGGTGCACACGACCAAGGCGATGACAGCGGCCATCGACAGAAGCTTTCGATGGCGCAGGCTGGTCGAAACCAGATGAACGAGGAATCGTTTTGACGGCGAGAGTCGATCATCGAGAGGCGTCTCGTGCGGCTGTTCACGCTTCCCAGAAGGCAGGCTCATCAAAGCAGGGGTGAACCAGATCAAGGCGGCGACAATGGCCACGGCCGCCACGGCAGTCATCTCGCCAAACTGCTGCACCGGACGAACGTCAGAGTTCAGCAGCGATGCGAAACCAGCCGCGTCGGTGAGACATGTCCACAGGATCGGAATGGCCAAGAAGGCAATGACTCGAATGGTCGACTCGCTTGAAGGGGATGACTCGGTGTCGCCCACGCTGTCGCGTGATCGGACGCCGAGGTGCATCACCGCGGCCACCACGATGACCGCAATGATTGCGATCAAAATGGTTGAAACCAATGACATTTCCATTCCCAAAGCAACCATCGAGGCACGGGTGCAGACCGTCGCCCAAGCGATCGCCATCGCTGCTAACAAGACGACTCGGTAGTCGCGCAGGGTCAGTAGCATGACCAGGCTGAGCAAACCGATTGTTCCCAGTGCCAGGCGGTTGCCATCCGCTTGAATCATGTCAAAAGCATCATCGAGCAGCACCGGTTCGCCAATCAGAACCGGAGCCCGGTCGGAAGGGATTTGGTCGGCCAGTCGTTGCAAGTCTTCGATGGCTGACTCGGTGTGGCCAGGTTGAAGCATCGCGACGATGGCAGCGGTCTGCTCATCTCGACCGTGCGTGTATCCCGCGAAAAGTTCTCGAAATGAATTCGCGACGGGGTCGTCTTCCGCGAGCATCGTCGACGGTGCTGGGGTGGCCTCTTGATCCGATTGGATGGATCCGCCCAGGAACGAGAACTGGGGACGTATGTAGGCAAAGGCTTGGACCAATTTCGCGACGGAAAGGACACCCCGCACGCCATCGATCGATTCGGCCGACTGGGTCCACTTTTGGTTGCGTGCGAGACCCTCCGGCGTCATCAGCTCCGCGTCATCGTAGACCAGCATGACGACCAAATTGCCGCCGAAGGTTTGTTGCAGATGTTGATACTGGTTCAGAGTGGGATCGGACGGCGAAAACATCGCGGCCAGGGATCGATCCATGCCCAGGTCGGTCTGGTAAATCGTCAGCGGGATCGCTGACAGGCAACCCGTGCAGAACAGCCACCAACGCCACACCCACAAGAATCGGGCGAGTCCGTGACGCGGGGCAGCGATCAACGAGGTTCTCACGAGGATGCCGGCTTCGGACCTTCGGTGGGGGCCGCGGTGTCATCGTCTGGAGAGACGGTGCCAGCAGGTTCGTTCAGCGGCGGAGGTGGGAAGAAAAAGGATTGAATCAACAACATGATTGCTCCGGTGACCAACAGGGAATCCGCAATGTTGAAGTTGGGCCATTTCCATTGCTCCGACGCTTGCCAGAGAATCCAATCGCGAACGCCGCTTTGCCACTGATCGGGCAGTCCAGGTTCCCACCAAAATCCTAGGCGGTCGTAAAGGTTGCCGATGATCCCCCCCGTGATGCATCCCAAGGCGAATGTCAACCAACTCGAACGGGCTGCCTGGAAGAAGAACAGCCAGGCGACGATCGCCACAGCGGCGATCACTGAGATGGCTGCGAACATCAATCCCTGGCCGGCTCCCAAGCCGAAGACCGCGCCAATGTTCACTGCGGTTTCGATTCCGAAGTAGCCCTCAATGATCCAGTGAACATCTTGGGTTCCGGGCAGGCCGCGCCAGCGAAAGACGACTTCCTTGCTCCACAGATCCAGCGCCCCTCCGGCGATGGCCAGGCCGAAGAACAGTGCGTAGCGACTGGCGGGAAATGCCGCTGGTTGGGGAGCGGTGTTGGAAGAATCGGATTGGTATCCGGAAAGATTCTCTTTGGCTGAATTCATTCGGGCGGGCCAAATGGAGGAACGCCAGGCTTGGTCGCCTGTTCGTGGTGCTTCAATCAGGCAGCACCGTAGATTGCGACGGCAGAAATTCCCAGATGACTATTCGAGAAGATCCGGCAAACACTCCAGAATGTGGGCTCCCCAATCTGATCTGGGGGCCCAGTGCCTGCGATAACAGAAACGCAGACGGGATCCGGTCGAGGTCACTGGTAGCTTGCGACCCAATTTCGCAGTTCCGACTCCGAGCGATACCCAACTTCGTCAGCCAGGACTTCGCCGTTTCGAACCAAGAACATTCGGGGGATGCCCTGAATGCCAAATTTCGCGGCGACTTCGGGACGCTCGTCCACATCAACGGTGATCACGCGAACGTCCTCTGGCAGAGTCGAGGCGAGGGACGCGATTTCTTTGTCGACTTGTCGACATGGACCGCACCAGGGGGCACCAAACTTGACCAAGACCAGGCTTTCGTTGTCCGCTGAGCCGACGACTTGCTGGATCGCATCCGCAGGGATATTTGCAGCGGGAGCCGAGTTGCTCGGTCCATTGCACCCGATGAAAAGCAGCGAGGCCAAACCGATGAATGCCGCTGCGATGGAGGTCACGGCGAGCGATGCGGGGCGAGTAATGGACGGCATGATCAGACTCCGCGAACAGCATGGCCGGGGTTGGCCGAAGGGAAGGCGGCCGCCAAATAGAACGGCCGAGGGAAAGGCAAGGCAGGGAAAAGGAAACAACCAATTGTACTCCCACTAGAGCAATGACTGTTTCCGTGACTTCCCCGCATCGGATTCCATTTGCATTCTGTCCGCTTTTCAGCAGTGAGGCGCCTACGAGTGGAAGTTGTAGGCTTCGTTGTACGGATCAAAATCGGCGTCCGTCAGCCCAACGTTGACCTTCAGGTTGAGGTAGTTGTACTCCTCAATCACCTCGCCACGTCCGTCGGCAGCAGCAGGCCAATCGTATGCGATGTAGCGAATGGGCATGTCCAGTTCGTCGTCCATGAACACCTGAGCGGTGTGGAATTCGGCATCCGGACGGCGGGTAGGTTGCGTCAACTGCAGCACCGTGCAGGAACGATCTTTCAGGCGAGCGCCTTTGCGGAACTCAGCGTGAACGTCTTCGAACTGCAGAGCCTTTTCGCCTCGTTCGATCAGCTTCAGGATCATGTTTTCGACACCGATTTCGGTCATCGGATATCGTTGGCCACGCATCGCCAACATCCCGGTTGGCGGAATCGAGACCGTCGGCAAAAAGCGGCCTTTGAAGCCACCCTCGTGAGCCACGATGTTGCCGTTGTTCTGATTTTCGACGTAGATGACCTCGCGGCCTTTGACCGAACTCGGCTTCAGGAACGCCAAGTAAACGCTGAAGGGTTGAACCAACCGACCATTGACCTCTTTGCGGTTGCGAACCTTGATGGTCATGTATTCGTGTTCGCCAACGGTGTCGCCAATGCGTTCCCGTTTCACCAGGATGGCGGTGTAGTCGTTGACTTCCGCTTTCGAACGAGAAAGCGATTGGCGGGCCATTTCCAGGCCGCGAACCAAGTCGGCCTTTGCGGAATTGATTCCGGCGGCCGGGGCGGCTTTCTGTGCGGACAAGGCGGCGTTGGCGACCCGGTGAACCGGTTTGGTCCACTGAGGATCTTGGCCGAAGAGGTTCGATTGAGAGAGTCCACCAGCCAGCAATCCGCCGGCGAGTCCCAAAAATTGACGACGGGGGGTATTCATCTCAGCTTCCTTGCTGGGTGTGGGTCAGGCATTGAGTGGGAGAAACGCCACGGGGAGGCGGTCCATGTGTCTGCGTCAAGCAAGATCGACCGACTGAGTGTGCAGCAGCCAATTCTGTCGTCGACTCAACTACAACCCGAACAATCCGAGTAACCATCCGGAGGAATTTGCGATCCAGGCAGGGGGAAACCGTGCTGGAACGGCGCCGACAATAGCAAAATGTCAGTGTGAGGACCAATCCAATCGTGAAAAGACGTCACGAAAAGTTGGTGGAGGAGGCGATCGTCCCTTAACGCGATTCTTTCAAACCACGCAGGACGGAGCTTTTCGTTTGAAACGCCGACAATCGCGTTTCCATGTCCGAAAGATCCGTCTCAATCCAATCGCCCAAGGCGGCGTGGACCGATTCAGCGTCGAACAGGGCGGTGATTCGTCCCCAATCGAGGCACTGGATTTCATGCCGTGGTGAGCCGGTATCAGACGGCACCCATTCAGACGGATTCGGTGTTGGCGATGAAGTTGACATGGTTGTTTCCCCAGGACCATTCCAGATGGCTTCACCCAGGATTAGGTTCGGCAAAATCGGGGCCGAAGAATCAATGTGGTTTATCGAAAACCTACCTTGAACGGGATTGAAACACGTTGGAATTACGTGAAAGGAGGAGAAAACACGAGTTCGAGACACAGCCTTTCTACGGACCGGACCCGTTGCAGGTCGCCGAAATTCACCTGGAAAGTGGGTTTTTCAGTTTTTTTGCGCCCGTTTGCCAAGACGCGACTGCCTGGAACGAAGAACACGATGATGCGGCACTGACTCCGCCCCGAAATCCCACGAAATGTTTTCTCAGGAGAACAACGATGCTCAAAAAACTAGTGTTGGCAGGAACCGCTGCCACTTTGTTGTCTGGTTTGTCCATTGCCACGCCGGTTGGCAGCTACGCACGTTGCGGTTGGTCTTACCTGACCAATTCCGCCAGCGACGCGGTTCCATTGGAATGGGAGCTCAATCGGGCCCGCCAATTGATCGTGGATTTGAAACCCGAGATTCAACAAAATGCTCGCCGAATCGCTCAGGAAAAAACTGAAGTGGTGCGATTGCAACGTGAGTTGTCCACGACGGACGAGAAGTTGGCGAAAGCAAAAACGGACATCGAACGGCTGACCAACGATTTGCGTGACGAAAGCTCGATTTATTCCTACGGGGGAGTCACTTACACGTCGGCCCAAGTCAAATCGGATCTGGGCAATCGCTTCAAACGATTCCAAACTCGTCAGCAAACCTCGGAGAAAATCCGGCAGATGCTCTCCGCTCGCGAAGCTTCGCTGGCCGCTGCTTCGGAGCGAATGGACGCCATGCTGGACGCCAAACGCCAGTTGGAAGTCGAAGTGGAGAACCTGCAGGCTCGCTTAGGTGCCCTGCGTGTGGCTCAGACCAGCACGCAACTGCATCTCGACGACAGTGCGCTGTCGGACACGCGACGCTTGCTGGACGACATTGCCACGCGAATCGACGTGGAAGAGGAAACCATGAAGGTCGATGTCGAGTATTTCGGCGAGATCAACTTGGACGAGCCTTCGGATGAGAACCTGCTCGATGATGTCACCTCCTACATGCAAAAGCTGGATGGTGGCGACGATCAGGCCTACGTTTCGATTCAATTCGACGAAGAAAACAGCGATTCGTCACTGTGATCCGCTTGGCACGGGGAGCATCGGGCTCCCCGTGTGACCGTCCGAGTGAATCTGACGGAACGTTCTCGTCTTGATGAAAAGGCATGCGATGAGTGCTTTGGCCGATACAATGGAACTTCCCGCAGACTACTCGAATCCTTTGGCAACATCACGCCCGATGAAATTCACCCACTCCCCCAACGATCTGGTCCTGGACCGATACACGATTCGTCGTGGCATCGGCGTGGGGGGATTTGGTGAGGTGTATTTCGCGGTCAGCCAAGCGGGCAAAGAAGTCGCGCTCAAACGAATCCAGCGAAACCTGGAAGTGGAGCTGCGAGGTGTTTCTCACTGCTTGAACCTCAAGCATCTGAATTTGGTTTCGCTTCACGACGTTTGTCGCGACGCCGATGACCAAGCTTGGGTCGTGATGGAATACGTCGCGGGCCCCAACCTGCGTGAAGTGATGGATGAGGCAGCCAAGTCCGCCAAATCCGATTCTCGCAACGTCCTGCCCAGCGGTCTGTTTGAATCGCAAGTCCGGCACTGGTTTGCCGGTGCGTCCGCCGGTGTGGCTCATTTGCACTCGGCCGGTTTGGTTCACCGTGATATCAAACCGGGCAACCTGTTTGACGACAACGGCATTGTCAAAGTCGGCGACTACGGGCTCAGCAAGTTCATTTCCACGTCGCATCGCAGTGGGCACACGGAGAGCATCGGAACGTTCCATTACATGGCGCCGGAAATCGGCCGGGGACAGTATGGACAGGAGATCGATTTGTATGCACTCGGTGTGATCTTGTTCGAGATGCTGACAGGCGAACTGCCGTTTGATGGTGAGACCCCGCAAGAGATCATCGTCAAGCACTTGACCGACTCACCGGACTTGTCCCGGGTGCCCAACCCGTATCGAAATGTGGTTCATCGATGCTTGCAAAAGGATCCCAGCAAACGTCCACGTGACGTCGCGGAGATGCTTTCGTTGGCCTCGATGCCTTCGGACCCGACGCCGGTTTTGGCGGAGGTGGTTGCTTCTGAATCGAAGCCGTCCAACAGCGATTCCTCCCGTTTTCCGTCGAAGAAACGCCGACACATCGACCCTGTGGTTGCCGCCGGATTGGCGTCGCCAAACTCGGGCGGTGCGTCGATGGTTTTGAATTCGTCGGCGGGGGAAGAACCGATCGCTCGAGCTGTTCGCAACAGTTTTTCAGATGCGCGAGCGTGGTGGCGAGCGCTGGAAACGTCTCCCGGCATCAAATTGGTGTTGGCCGTTTCGGCAGTCGCGATTTTGTTGATCAACACGCATTGGTTGCTACCAGTGCTGTCGATGGTGGGGTTTTTCTATGTTCCTTATTACGTGATTCGTCATGTCGTGTTGCAGCTATCGGATCCCGCGTCCTATTCGCCAACGTCATCCGATTCGCAAGGCGTCCGGCAGGACGGCCCCCCTGCTCATGCCGTTGCAAATGTTCGCCCAGTGGTCAAACCGACGATGACAAAAGCTCAAGTTCGATCGTTGTTGAGAACCAGTTTGTCGGACCGAACTCGGTTGTCACGGTCGGCCGAATGGGCCACGTCGGGAATGACCTCCATGATTGTGGCAGGTGTCCTGTTGTTGCTCAGTTCCGTGATCGGGATGCGCAGCACCCCATTCACGCCCATGGCCTTGGCACCTTACGTGTGGATGGCTCTGGTGATTTGGCTGGGTGCATTCGGATTGTTGGGAATCGGAAAGTTCTGGGAAGGCAGCGATGGAGAGGGTTTGGTCCGCCGTCTGGTGTCCTCGTCCTGGGGAGCCTGTTTGGGGTTGCTCGCGTTCGTGCTCGGTCACTTCTTGATGGTCCCGATGGACGAAGGTTTGGGGCGAGACATTGATGCGACCGTCCTTCCGGTTTCGTTCTACTTGGAATCAGGAGTGCCGAAAGCGGCCGCCATGATGGGGCACTTCGCGTTGCTGTTTGCCTTGCTTCGAATGTGGAAACCTGTTGATCCCCTGCGTCGCGTTCGGTTGAGCCTGTGGGCGGTCACCGTCGCGGTGGTGGGTGAATGGGTTGTGCACCAAATCGTTCCCGTCCCTCAACCCGCAGGCATGTTGATTGCCGGCGGCGTGATCGTGATGACTCAATTGTCAGCTCCTTGGGTGAAAGCCGATGCAATCTCAACCGTCTGAATACCGATGGTTGCCGATCGCGGCAGCCCTGTTCTTCCTGGGCGGTCTGCCAGGTTGGAACCTATCGACCACCTGTCACTGCTTTGCCGACGATGAAATCAAAGTCGAGCTGGAACAGGACACGGACGACGCGGCGGAACTCAGCGTCGCGCCGCTGTCGCACTTGATCTATCCCGCCGACCGCCCCGGATGGATTGAGGAGTCGTCCAAGAATGATGGAGATGAATACAGCGTGGTGGTGACGTCGGGACCGAGTGATTCCATGGAAGAAGCCGACGAGTTGCTCGTCGTTTACGCTCGCGGGGCTGTTGAGAGTTACGTTGACGCGTTGTCTTCCCAACACGATTGGGCAACCGAGCCCGAGATGATTCCGCTGGACGTTGATTGGATACGGGATGAATTGGTGGTGCGTCGCTACGAGGGCAGTGTCCAAGTGGGCGATGAGAAGAAGTACGAAAAAGCGATCCTGATTCGCATTGAGCCAGACGACAAAAAGGTCCTTGAAATGGCCATTGCCGATAGGCAGTTGCGAGAACGTTTGACCGCGACCGGAATCGTGATCCTTGGTGGTTTCACGTTGCTGGTCGGAGGATCAATCGTGCTGGGTGGGTTGGCTTCTCGTCAGCAGAAAGCCACTCCGATGGTTTGACCCGGAGTGACGCAAGTCGTTTGCGTGGTCGTCCATTCATTGCGTTTGCAGTTGGCCCGCAAGCATTGGATTGGCTGACCGTCAGTCGCTCACTTGGTGGCCACTCTTTCGTTGATGGAACGAAATAGCTCCGTTGAAAACGCTCGTTCGGATTGCATTCGAAACTCAGCCAAGTCCACGACAATGTGATGGTTTGGCTCCGGGGCATCTTCGGAGTCCTGACTGCCCGACACGAGGTGCACCGTGTTGTCTTGGTTTTTCAGCGTGCCAAGATCGCTGCTGTCATCTGGGAAGGACGATTCTTCCAGCAGGATGCTGTTCGTCGATCTTGGGAGGGTGATTGGAGGTCGGTTCGGTTGCAGAAAGGATTGCCGGCGAACGCGACAACCGATCAAACGCGTGCGATAGGGTGGTGCAAAATTGACGAAGAAGGATTGGTCATGAACACCCAAGTCCAAAGTCAGTTTGGGGTTGATTTGAAGCAGATTTGCGATTTGTTTGGGGTCCAAGAAACAGTCTTTCAAGACCACGCGGCGGAGCGTCTGGGAATCGGCAAGGACTTGGAGATGTGCCTCGCTGAGGGAGCAACCAGCCAAGTCGAGAGCCTCGAGATTGCCGTCTGTGAGCAGACGTTCGAGATCTTCAGCCGGAAAATTAACACCGCTCAGATTCAAGGAAGACAGCTGGTACAGCGAGCTGACAATGCGTCTCGCATCGGCGTCCATGGGCACGCGAGCGATGGAGAGCCTGCGAAGCGACGGAATCGCATGCAGCCAATGAAAGGTGCGCGATGACACCTGCGTGTCGTCGAAATTCGCAACTCTTAACCGCAGCAGCTTGGACCAATGTGAGGCCACCTCGTCGTCCACGCGACATCCAGGGAGCTCCAAGCCGGTCAGATACCGGTACTGTCCCAAAGCCTGGAGTCGTTCCTTCGAGATGTTGGGATAGGCCAACATCAAGTGATCAAGCTGTTTGAATTTCAGCACTTGGTCGATCACGTCGTCGTCAAGTTCGGGGCCTCCACCGCCGAAGTAACGCAGTTTGGTGAGCCCTTTCAGCTTTGCCTGTCGAGGCCAAGGGCTTTCGATCAAGAGTTCATCGAGTAGCGGCAGGTCGATCAATTGTAAATTCTCAATCTCGCCACGGATTTGAATCGAACCTCGAAGTCGCGGAAGACTTCGAAGCTCCAGGCGATTCAGCTTGGAAACTTCGAAATGATCCAGCGACGTCAGACTTTGATTCTCGGCGATGGTGAGCTCATCCAGGTCCGAAAGATCGGCGTGGAGACTTCGGAGTTTGGGCAGCCGCACGAGGCATTTCTCAAGCCATTCTGCAGAGATCCGGCAGTCACG
Organism: Rhodopirellula sp. P2; assembly: GCF_028768465.1. Classification (GTDB taxonomy): domain Bacteria; phylum Planctomycetota; class Planctomycetia; order Pirellulales; family Pirellulaceae; genus Rhodopirellula. Next base: position 836,242 of record NZ_CP118225.1, on the reverse strand, counting down.
GATGGCGAGGGACTGCAGTTGGTCCAGGCGAAACACCCAGTCCAAATCGGTGTGCTTGAGGTTGGCTTTTTGAAGGTGCAGGTGCTTCATGTACGAAAGCGAGGCGAGTCGTTCGTAAGACTCCCGCGGAAATTGAACGCCAGCCAGGTCGACTTTGGTCAATGATGGCGTTTGAGCAATTTGCTGAAGCCACGCATCGTTGCCCGCAACGATGGAATCCTCGGCCGTGATCTGGCCATGTGAGTCATACCGGTACACGCCCAAATAGATCTCTTTCAGCCGACCGACATCCTTCAACCGAAGCTCTTTCAAATCCGCGGCATGACACTCCAACCGGCGGAAGTTTGGGACATTCACCAGGTGGACGGATTCAAACCGAGTCAGGCCATTCAATTGATCCTCTCGACCATACAGCAGCATCAGATCAATCGGTTCAAGGATTTGTCGGAATCGCGGTAGGTTCTGTGCGTGCAAGGAATGCTTTTGTGAGCGATCCAGCTCAATCGTTTCCAGTGAAGGCATGTCCGTGAGCGACAATTGGAGCGTCGCATCGTTGTAGATTCGGATCGAATCGCGGATGGACAGGCGTTCGAGGTTCGGCCACTGGGACAGATTCAGGTGTCCTTGTTGGCCCGGCTTCGGACGGCTGAGAATCAGTGAGCGACAGGTGGACGACCACTTTGGTTTGGAGATGGCATCGAGATTCAGCGGGTTTCGACGCAGATCAACGTGCTGCAGTTTGTCCATCTGGTTGATCAACGCTGCCATCTGGGAATCCAGATTGCATTGTTCAATTCCGAGGTACATCAGCCGCTTGCAGTCTCGAATGTCCTCGCAAATCTTTTCCGAGACAGGCGAACGGTTCAGCGACAGACTGGTCAGCTCGATGGCATTGCAAAGTGGATCGAGCGAATGTTCATTCAAATGCCCATCGAAGACCAACACCGATCGCAAGGTCGGTGTGCCAAGCAGTGTTTGCAGAGCCTTTTCAGAGGGCGAGTAAAGCTCCACGGTACGCAGTCGCAAAAAGGACGCGTGCAGTTGGATCGGAATCCTCTTTTCGAGAAATTGGGGGGCTTCAAAAGTGAATTGATAACCACCACGGCATTCCAGTGATTGAATCTTTGCCAGGTGGGTCTTGGCAATCCAGTTGCTGCTGAAAACCAGGCTGGCGGGCAGCAGAAAGCACCCCGAGGCCACGGCGATGTCGAATTTTCGTCGCGTCCGTTCGGGAGTTTCAGAAACCGCGATCCGCTCACCTCGCCAACACCACAGTCGAAACGCGAAATAGATCAGCGCTGAAGCAAAGAGGATGTCGCCCAGCAAAGCTCGGCCGGACCAATACTGTGGGGTGTGATTCGCAATGGCGATTGCGGCCAGAGCGTTGCTGGGCTTTGACTTTGTGGAGGTTCGTTGGATGCCTTCATCGATCACCACTTGGTATCGCCAAGGCCAACCCGCCCGAGTGATTTGGTCTGTGTCCAAGACCGGCACGCGTTGCACCAATGTGAAGGGTTCGCCCATCCAGCTCTCGCTGATTTGCGTGTACCGCCAGGGAACATTGAGCAGCACCACGAGGATTCCGATCAAGGAACTGACGGCGTAAGCGGTCAGCCGAGTGCGACGGCGATACTGCGAAACGGAATCCACCAATTCGTTGCCCCATGCGAGTGCATTTTCCGTCGAGGGGGGTATTTCCGCCCCCGATGGTCGAACAGCGTCAGTCTAGCAGACCCAATTGGCGGGGGAGCACGTGAAATTTGCAACCTCAACCAAACCCGCGGGGCCTCCGGATCACCAAATTTTGGCGTCCGTCAGTTGGCTGGTCACCTTGCCAGCCCAATCTTTGTTCGCCGCCGGGGAAGCGGGACTGGGATGCAGGATTCGATGGATGTTGAAAGGCGGTTGGCTGGCACTTTTCTGCCGAACCGATGCTTTCGGAGTGGGATGGTCGTTGGATCCTTCGATGGATTTCACCACTCGCTTGAGACAGTTTTCAGCGAACGCCCCGACTCCGACCAAATCGGTCCAAGGAGCTGCCGTGATGACTTTTGCCAAGTGCGCGTCGCAGATGGCTTGCAAGGAGTCTCTTTCGTTGGCGGGCAATTTGTCGGGCGTTCGATTCTTTCCGCCCGCTTCCATGAACACGAGCGGGCAATAGTTCGCGACGAAGTGCTGCTGGAAGAAATCGGCCGGGTCAGGGTATTTCTCTGAAACCAGTCCCCATAACCTGCGTCCGCTGACTTCGCTTCGACCGCAATGCAAGCCTTCGATGGGACGTTTGGGGTGTTCGTCGGCCGGGCGTTCGACCTCGCCTTCCAGCCCCATCCACTGAACGACCGCATTGATTTCACCAAACGGCACTCCGGTTTGAGCCATGCCCCACGGTCCCGGGTTCATGCCAAGGAACAACACGTGAGCGTTGGCTCCGATTTGTCCCACGTATTGTTGATGAAGTCCCCAGGCATATCGCAGCGGGTTGTAGACGTGCGTGACCGGTTCTGCGAATTCGAGCTTGTCGACTTGATCGGAAAGTTCTTTCGCGGCGTCGAGCAGTCGCTTTTGAATCGGCTTGGGGCTCGGGGATTTGGTTGGCGACATGGTCACTGTGGGTTGGGGTGGCGTGTCGGCGTCGCGATTCCAATCGACTGGTTGAGGATCATGATCTTCTGCCAGATTTTTCGCGACAAACCGGACGAGAGTTGTTCGACTTCACTGACCGCTGCGACGGAGGCGGTGTCGTCAAAGTTCTTGACGTAGAGCGCCGCAATCTTCCCTGTCAACGACAGCATCTCGCTGCAGTAGTCGAGGTATCGGTTCAATTCCAGAGGCGTCATCTTTTGTCGCGGCGAGTTGTCCGTGCCGCGGAAATTGGAGAGCACTCGTTCGGGGTCTTTGGTGAGTTGATGCATGTCGATGATGTGACACATCGACCTCAATTCGTGAATGGCCGTCAATGCACGGCGACGTTTCAATCGCGTTTCCAGCGAGATCAGAAAGTAGATGCCCGCACTGAGCAACAGCATCACTTGGCTGGAAGAATCCGCCATCGCGATCAGGTTGGGAAGTTTCATGTCATCGCTGGACAAATCTGTCGTCGCCGGTTGTGCGATGGAGAAGATCAGAACGATCAAGGATCCGATCAATCCGGCGAGCAACAGGTAACTGGCGAAGCGAATGCGCCGAATCGGTCGACCGATTTCTTGAGATCGCTGCGAGGCGCTGCGGCCGACTTCGAGCAGTTCGCCGCATAAATGCTGCAGTCCCGAGTCGGGGAATCGTTCGCTGATCCGACGTTGCAATTTGGCGATCGTTTCCACGATTTGCGTGTCTTGCAGGGTCAAGCGAGAGGACGATTGTTTTTCCATCGGAACCTTCAAACGGAAAGGTACTCTTCCATGGCTTCGCGAAGCACGTCCACGCGAACTTCAGTGCCCAGCCAAAGGGGGACGACCTTCGCCAAGCAGGCGGCATGGATGTCCCAGCGAGTGATGCAGTTGCTGCCCGCGTCCATTTTGCAGCGTTCCCATTCGCTGATGTCGTTGGCGTCCCAGTTTTCGTTCAGGTCGACCAGCACGGTTCCCGGCGGCGTCGTCGAGCTGCGAAACGCATCGATGATTTTGGATGCGGGGCCATCCACGGCCAACCAAACGTTCGCCAGCGAGGTCGTCGTGATTTCCTCGGGAGAACTGACCATCACGACGCGCTCGGGTGTGGTCTCTGCGGTGGAATCATGGGCTGGCGGACAATCGGGATCCGTTTCTTTGGCAGCGATTGCTTTTTCGGAAGGGCCGGTTTGCATCGATGTCTTCGCGGCGAGTTGATTCTCAGCCACCAGTCTCTGCGAGAGTTCTTTGCGAGCGGCGGTGTCGGAGCTGATCACGAGCACTTGCTGAACCGAAAATCCACCGAGTTCCAGCTGGTCTCGAATCAATTGCGTCCAGGTCTGTTCTCGCACCGAGATCGCTTGCCAATGCGATGGGGGGGGCTGTCCCGGTTTGGATTCGGGGGTTGTTCGCAGCGCTTCGGCGGGCAGCGATGGATCCACCACGGTGATCCCCAGGCTGCTCGCGGTGTTGGAGTCCTCGGAGATCTGACCGCGACAACTGGAGTCGATCCAGACGCCTCGGAAACTCATGGCGTGCATGCCGTCCACAGCGACGGGCAGTTGCTGTGGACTGAGGTCGAACGACAGGACGCGGCAATCCACGTTGGCTTGCTCGAACGCACTTTCGAGTGCGAACTGGGTTGGATTGCCTGCAACCGGATGCCCGATCACCGCAAGCACGGGCTCGATCTTTTCGTCCATGGATGGAGGCATGCCGTGACAGGGAAGGCGTTGAATGATTTTGGAGGGAGACGACGCGAGGCAGCGGAGATTGGAGTCAAAACGTCATCAACCGTTGTTGCCCGTCTCGCTTTTGGTCGAGGATGCGATCCCGGTCGCTTCTCTCAGCGTTCAGTCTACCGTCATCTATCTTGATGCACGACCTTGCTATGCTGGGGCACTTGGCTGCGGTTTTGAATGTGTTGTTTTCTCCCCCCGTTTGCAGCTGGAATGCTGCCGTGATCCGACGAACATCTTCATGGAACCTTCTCGATCTGAATTCTGTTCGCTGGACCGTGCCAGCCTCCGACGGCATCAATGGGATCGGCTGCAGGTCGTTTGGCAACGTCTGAAAGAATCCGAGCACCCCCTTTATCGCGAGGCTCTTCAGATTGCTCCCGATTTGAGTGATTGGGAAATGTTCCAGTCGTTGCCGTTTCTGACGAAGTCGGATTTGCTCGGCAACTCTCGGGAAGAACCGTCCAAACTTTTCACGCAGCCGCGACAGGCGTATTCACGAGCCCACCAGACCAGCGGTTCTCGGGGTTGGCCGATGCCCATTTACGACACTCCCGAGGATTGGCGTTGGTGGCTGGAATGTTGGCAGTACGTTTTGGATGCCGGTGACGTCCGTCCGGCCGACACCGTGATGATGGCGTTCTCGTTCGGACCCTTCATTGGCTTTTGGTCTGCCAACGATGCGCTGGTCGAACGAGGTTGCTTGGTGGTTCCCGGCGGTGGTTTGTCTTCCTCGGCACGGTTGCAGATGATGCTGGATCGCGAGTGCACCGTCGTGTGTTGCACGCCCACCTACGCGTTGCATTTGGTCTCGGTTGCGCATGAACACGGAATCGATCTGAAAGGCAGCCGCGTTTCGCGATTGATCGTCGCGGGGGAACCCGGCGGAAGCGTGCCCGAAATACGGCGTGCGATTGAGGAACCTTGGGGAGCCCGGGTGATCGATCATGCGGGGGCGAGCGAGCTTGGGGCCTGGGGATTTCCGAGTGCCGACGATCGCGGATTGCATGTCATCGAGTCCGAGTTCATCGCCGAGTTCTTTGTACTCGACGAAGACGGCCAACCCGGGCGCGTAGCAGAATCAGGCGAGGCATCCGAATTGGTGATGACGAACTTGGGACGCCATGGCGGACCAGCGATACGTTATCGAACCGGTGACATTGTGCGTCCCGTTTGGGAGCACGGTTTGCCGTGTCAGTTTGTCAAACTGGACGGCGGTGTGATCGGGCGAGCGGATGACATGTTGGTCATTCGTGGCGTCAATGTTTTTCCCGCCAGCATCGAAGCGATTGTTCGCCAGGTGGTGCCCGAAGCGGAATTTCGAATGATCGCGACCCGCCAGGATCATTTGGACCAACTTTCCATTGAAATTGAATCTCCGGCCTCGAATGAGTCTCAGCCTGGCAACTTGGGGCAGATGAGGGAGTTGAGAGATGCGTTCCGCGAGCGTCTGGCTTTGCGAGTCGAGATCACTTCGGTTCCGGCTGGATCGTTACCACGCTCCGAGGGGAAATCGAAACGCTTTGTGGACCATCGATGACCGGCGGCAGCCGCACCCGGCGATTTGAGTGGATCATTCGGGTTATGCGACTGCCAGAGAGCGAATGAGGTCACAATGACCACGCATCACACCGGAAAAGAGGGCAAAACAGCTTTTTCGCTTGACGATATCGGGGGCGCAAGTGAACATCGGTTTGTCACGGTAGGGGGATTCCTTCATGCCCTGCGGTCCACAATCGATCGATCTCGAGAAAGTATCTATGGCTGAGTCTGCCAAACCGACCAACCGACTTCCCGCCCGCGGCCCCTCCAGTGCGTCGTCTGACGGGGAAGAAACGCTGGATGTCCTGCAAATTTTGAGTCGGCAACGCTGGTTGATTGCGTTCCTTGCGATCGCGGGACTGGCTGCCGGTGTGGCGTATGCTCTGAACGCGCAGGTCTGGTACGAGTCCAACGCCAAGGTGCTGATCAACCAAAAAAGCGCTGGGCTGGGTGGCAACAGCACCGGCACTGACATGGTGGACGAGGACATTCTCGCCAACCACATGGAGCTCATCCAAAGCCGCATGATTGTCGGCGAGGCACTGGAGCAGAATGAGCTGTTGGATTTGCCGTCGATTGAAACTCATTTGGATGAGAAGACGGATGCGATTGATTATGTCATTGATCAGCTTTCTATCGTCAAGGGTGGCGATGGTTCAGCGAAAACGGCTCGCAGTCTGAACATCACATTCACTCACACGGATCCGGATGACGCCAAGTTGATTTTGACCGCTGTGATGAAACGCTATGAGCAATTCATCATCGATCAAGTTGAACAGGTGATGGGCCGCGCCAACGAGATGGTGAACAAGGCCAAGACAGAGGTCGAGACCGACCTGATCGCGGCTGAACAAGAGCACTTGAAGGCCCGCCAAGAGGCACCGCTATTCTTTCAGGGTGAAGGCAGCAGCAATATTTACCAAGATCGCTACCGCCGGTTGCAAGACGAACTGCTCGACCTCGACATCCAAGAATCAACCGTCAAAACACGTTTGACACGTGTCGACGAGACCTTGAAGGAAATGGATGAGTCGACCGACCCGATTGATCAACTCGACAAGCTCGCATTGATCGATAGCGACAGTTTGGAGCGTCTCGGGGTCTTTGCTGGCCTGCAAATGAACTCAGCCAACACCGCTGAATTCAAAGCTGCAATGCCAGCCAAAATGGAAGAGGCGCGGACACAGATCACTCACCTGTTGAAACTCAACAGCGAGAAGCAACGCTTGACTTCGGTGTTTGGTCCCGGCCATCCCAAGGTGCAGGAACTCGAAAGTGAGATCACGCTGGTCAAAGAGTTCTTGCAAGACCAAAAGGATCTCACCAGTCCCGCGGAGATGTTTGGCGACAGTGCTCTCACGCCGGAGGGATTGTTGAAAGCCTATGTCGGTTTTCTTCAGCATGACCTGGCGGCACTTTCCGAGCGTCGTAAAGAATTGACGTATCTGGCTGCTGACGCAGAGACAAAAGCGAAAGAACTGATCGAGTACGAACTCACGGACATGATTCTGCAAAAGAAGATCGGCCGACAGGAGGCTTTGTTTGAAGGCGTTGTTCAACAACTGCGAGCCTTGGATACCGCGAGTGGATTGACGGGGTATCTCTATGAGTTTTTGGCCGTTCCGCGAACGGGTGAAAAGTCTTGGCCAAAGCTGCCTTTGTGTGGTTTGGGTGGTTTGATGTTGGGACTGTTTTCAGGATTGTTCCTGGCGGTTGCCAATGATGTTCGTGATGGACGGTTCCGATCGGCTGCTGAACTGGATGATGCCATTGGATTGCCGAGTCTCGGTCGAGTTGGCAAACTGAACTCGATCAATCAAGGCATCAAGGGCTTGATTGCGACCGAGCTTTCGCCTGACGCCGAAGCTTTCCGGTTGGGACGCACGGTGTTGCTACCCGACATTCGAAGCGGAAGCGTACACACGATTGGTTTCACCAGTCCCATGCAGGGTGATGGGAAGTCGACTGTGGTTTCCAATTTTGCGGTCTCGTTTTCTCAGGTTGGATTGAAGGTGTTGGTCATCGACGCCGACCTTCGCCGTCCCAGTGCTCACCGCTACTTCAGCCTCGGCAAAGAAGATGGTCTGTGCGATGTCCTCGAAGACCGTCTTGAAATCTCCGAGGCAATCAAAGCAACCGAAGCTGACAACGTGTTTGTGATGACCTCCGGTTCGTCCAGTCACACACCAGCGGAATTGTTGCAGTCGCAACGACTCGACGAAGTGTTGGCAGTTGTCAAAGAAGACTACGACTTGGTGCTGGTTGACTTGCCACCCGTTTTGGCGGTTTCTGATCCGGTGGTGGTGATGCCGCGTTTGGACGGTGGCATTCTGGTGGTCAAGGTCGCCAATGTTCGCCGTGATGAAGTGGTCAACACGCTCCGCCGGATCGGCAGTTCCGGTGGCGAGATGCTTGGTTGCATGCTCAACGCATTTGGTGCCGGGAAGAAGTTCGACTCCGATGGTGGCTACTACGGTTACTACAAGAGTGACTACACCCGACCGACATCGTCAGCAACCCGTCAGGCTGCCCCGAAAGCAGCGACGATTACCAGCAACGGTCAGCCGAAATCCAAGTAGAACGATTGTCCCCAATTGCATCCGTGGGTGGATGCCAAGTAGGTACGCAGTTGTCATCGGGTATGTGAGCCGTTTGGCGTTAGCCACGGTTCCCACGCACAACGGGGGGACAACGCCCAAACGGCGCACCGAATTCAATCCAATCATTCCTGCCTACCTGCTTCGAATCCAACATCGAGCAATGGATGTGAACCAACGAAAAAAGGCCGCGAACAAGAATCTTGTTCGCGGCCTTTGACTTTGCTGGTCAGCTGAAGATCAGTCCTTCGTGAAGGAAACCAAGATCGAATCGCCACTGAAGTAGTTCAGGAACCCGTTGAAGAAGGCTCCGCCTGGTTTTTGTTGCAGCATCACCACGTCATCAGGAAGGATTCGAATGCGTTCTTTTGAGTCTTTCATCGCACGATCGAGGTCGCACCGAATCGTCATTTGACGACCATCGGGCAGAGTGCGAAGAATCAAAACTCGGCTGGGTTCGCGGAGGTAACCGGGTGTCCCGTTCGCCAAGACACTACCGTCACGACCGAGAGGACCACCCGCCGATCCGCTGGCCAGAGCAATGGCTTCGATCACATCGACGTCTTGGTCACGTGGCAATGGCACACGCCCACCAGGAAGCAACCCTCCCGAGATGAAGTACTCGTTGCGACGTGGGATGAAGACCACGTCTCCCTCTTCCAAGATCACATCTTCTTGCGTGAACGGAAGGCTATCGCAAGGGCATCCAGCGAGCGGAATGCGGATGACACCGGCGTTGCACTGCCCGCCTTCGCCACCGGAGACAATGCTTTGCAGTTGTCCACCGCTGATGAAGCTGTTGTTGAGTCCCGCACTGGCACGGATCACATAGAGTTCGCGAGCCGCGTCTGTGCCGGGCAATCCACCCGTCGAGGCCAGGGCGTGCAACACGTCGTTTTCATAGATCGGCAAGTCAATCACTTCGCCGGAGCCGCGATGGATTTCATCGACAGCTTGCGGCGAAACCAAAGCGACCTGTGTGTTGGGAGTGTCTTCGCGGAGGACAACGACCCGTCTGACGCGTGGGATCAGCAGATCCACCGTGACGCGTTCTTTGCCTTCTTGGACGACTTCTTCTTCAATCAAACGATTGGTGACTCGTTCGATTGCTTCGTTCATCGTCAGGCCATTGACATCCAACCGGCCGATGATCGGAAGCGTGATGCTGCCATCGGCGTCAACCTGGATGGGAAGGCCAGTGGTGGGTGCAACGACGCTACCACGCGGTGGGTAGTAACGTTGATTGACAGCCTGAGTTCGTTGTTGAACGGGGGTCTCGTCTTCGTTGGGTGGGAACACCCCGAAGACATAAACACTGAGTGTGTCACCAGCAGCAATTCGGTGGGCCGCTGGCTTGGGTTGCCCCAGCGTTGCATAGGGCAATGGGCCCAGGTCTTCACGTGAGCAAGCAAACAGTTCCGGATCGAGCCGGTGTGCGGGAACCGCGTGAGCGGCTGACGAAACCAAGTGTTGGTGACAGCCAGTGGAGCTGATCGCAGCCAGTGCAAGCAATCCGCATGCGGTCTGTGCCACGCTTTTCAGAATCGATTCTTTTGAGCGAGTCATTGCTGAGTCCCTTCGCAATGCAAGGAATGTATGTGTGATGAGTGTTGCAAAAACGGGAACTCGACTATTCGGCGAGTTTGACAACCGGTTCGGTTTCGATCATTTCAAAGAAGCCGGCGGGCAAGGCGATTGCGTTGCCGCTGGCATCGTTCAGTTCCGTGGTTGCCTTCAAGCTTTGGGCGATCGGCTCCGCCATGCGGACAATCGTTGTTCGAGCCGAAGCAGGTTTGGCCTCGATCGATCGAACGTTCTTTCTCGCAACGAGTTCTGGCTCGCTCGCAGGAGCAGATGGGCGAGTCACGGTGCCAGCCGAGATTTCGGTCGAGGACTGTTTGTCGCCGTCTTCGGTGATGTTTGGAAGCACGCCGACTTCCAAGTTGGTTGCCGCATTCTTCTTTGCAGCGGCTGCTTGCAAATCGCTGAAGGATTTCTCGATGTCCGTCGTTTCGACCGTCGGCATGGGAACCGGGGCCATTTCGATCATCTCATCTGAAACCGGCATCCCAATCGTTGGCATGCCGCAAGGAACGCAGGTGCCATCCGCACACGGCTCTTCGCAACGCGGGAAGGGGCATTCGCAAGTTTCGAAAATGCGAATGGTGTGTGTGTCGGGGAACTGCTCAGCGCGAGCCGCACCGTCCTGCCATCCGCTGTAGTAGGCGTGACGTTTGTTGTCACAATCCTTGAGGATTTGACCAGGCTTCCAGTAGCGAGCCGGGGCGACGGCTGGTGGGCAAGTGCTTCCGCCCGTGGAGACTTCGTAGAAGCCGTCGATCCAGCCCAGTTTGTAGTCGTGCGGGTAGCAGGACGAATCTGGGTTTCCACACTTGACGTACTGGACCATCGCCCGAGCCGATTGTGTGTGTTCGTAGCAGCAGTCGTCCAGCGATGCACAACCGCCGAACGGGACCAGCAGCAGCATGGTCGCTAAAAGTTTTCGTTTCATTTTCATACTTGCACCGTGGCTCGTTCGAGGCCCGTAGATGGGGATCGCTACCGGTGTTTTCGGAAAGTCAAGCGAATTGCGAGCGGAGAAGTCGGGAAAAGGCGGTTGAATACCGATCCCCCCATCGTGCGAGCTTTAAAATCGGATCGAGCCCGATAGTCCGCAAAGTTTGCCTGCTTGGCAGAGTCGTTTGAGGTTCAGCCCTGAAGCCAGCTTGAATCGTCGTCTCGTCTTTCTCTCGTAGGCCGGATCAAGCCGCTTCGGCAGCTGAGTGAACCTCGCAAACAATTCATTGCCGGATGTGCGTCGCAGAGCCTCCCAGGTTCCACAACGACACATGGTTGTGCGGTTGACTAAACTTAACGGAACGTTCCGCTCATCGACTTGGCTTCTCTCCTCCTTTCGACCTGCCCCTGCGCATGCTCAGCCCCGAAATCTCTTTCTGGATCATGCTGTCCGTGTCACTCGGTTTCGCGGGATGGTTCGGTTGGAAGCACGGCAAGCACTCCGCTTTGGGGGCTGGGATGGCTGCCTCGCTGCTCGCCGGGACGTGGTTCGAAATCGTCGTGCTGGACACACGGATCAATGTCACCATGGCGACAGCGATCATTTTGCTGTTCGTGTACTGCACTCATTCGTGGCGAGAGATCTTTCGATTTTTGGGGCCGCTGGATTACTTGATCGGCGCGATCACGATCTGGCACGTCATCGTTGATACCTACTATGGCGAGCAACCACTCGCCGTCGCCGCCCAAGCCTACGGACAATGGATGCTCCCCTACGCGGCGGGACGCTACGCATTCCTGCATCGGGAATCTCTGCCAAAGCTGGCACCTGTGTTTGCGATCGTGGGCGCACTTGTCTCGGTGCTCTGCCTGACGGAAGCCTGGACTGGCGTCAATCTCTGGGAAACGATCTTCGTGTCGCGAGATGACCTCGTTAATTTTAATGGCCAATTGCGCTACGGGATCGCCTATCGAGCTTGTGGACCCACTCGCCACGCCATCTTCCTGAGCAACGTGCTGCTCACGCTGGTCCCCTTTGCAGTGTTGCTGACTCAGAGGGGAATCGATTGGTTTCCTAAACTTGGGAAGTGGAATCAATGGCTCGGTCCCGTCCTTCTCGTCGTACTTCTTCTGGGCGTGGCTTCTTCAATCTCGCGTGGCCCTGTCGTCACACTGGTTCTGGCAGCCTGCCTGGCGTTTGCCTGGCTTTATCGTCCCGCCGCATGGACAGTGTTTGCGCTCCTGGTCATTTCTATGGCTTGGATTGCAAGTGATTGGGAGGGATTTGTCCGCCTGCTCGAAACAGATTCCAATGACCGCAAGCGGGCAGCGGTATTGGTGGTCGACGAACAAGAAGAATCCGTTGTCTACACGGGAACTCGCAACCGTTTGGTCAACTTGCAGGTCTACGTCCCGATTTTGATTCAAGGAGGCCCGTTGGGTTATGGAACCATTGATAGCACCGGATTCCCACCCGAAAACCTGCCTGGATTGCCGACTGATCCGCAGGTGCGAAAACGCCTCGGGATCGTCGACAACGCATTCTTGAACAACGGATTGCGTTTTGGCTGGGTTGGATTGGCCTTGTTCACAGGCTTGTTTTTCATGGCGTCGTCAACCGCATTCCAACTCTCCCGTCGAGCAAGCACCTACTTCTTCCCGCTCGATCAACGCTACTTCCTCGCCGCCGCAACGCTCACGATTGCGTTCCTGTTCGAGATCGCCACCGTGTTTTGGTCGTATGATTACGCCTTCTGGGTTCTGTTTGGATTCGGATTGATCGCCGGACTTTCATCGCAATTGAAGCGGCCTGATTTTGTCGAGTGATCGGGTTGGTCAAAGCCATCTTGCAACCTGATCTCTCCAGGTAGCCGGATTCGCCAGAATTCCGTTTTCGCTGCAATCCCTGAACTCTGTTGAGTCCAGCTACAAAAACCATAACCCGAAGCGTCAGCGAGGGATGGAGTTGCGTCGATTCCCTCGCTGACCGGCTTGTCAATTTTGTTGTAGGTTGGCCACTCTTGGCCGACATCCACCACTCTGACGGGCAAGAGTGCCCATCCAACATGCGTTGAAACGTCGTTGACGACTCAATCAACGAGCCGTGACGCATCGGGGTGTGAATTACTGCCCCCTTTTGCGCCTCATTGGCGCTGTCCAATTCCTAAAACCGGAACAGCTTGAGTACTCCCCTCCATCGGGTTATTGTGGCGATCGTCATCCGACGACCTTGAGCTCTCTGTTCCCAATGCCCTCGAAATGCTGTTTTCTCACCGACGATCCCATCGCCTGAAGCGAACTTTCTCCTCACGTCGGCTTCGCAAGGCAATTTTCGAATCGCTCGAGGATCGTCGACTGCTCACCGCGTCTCCCGGCGGCGACACCTTCAGTCAACTTGATGTCAATCGAGATGGCACGGTCACTGCCCTGGATGCGTTGCAGGTCATCAATGTTCTACAAGCGGATCAAGCCGCGTCTGGCGCCGAGAAGGTTGCGATCGAGTCTCGGCACGATGTCAACCAAGATGGCAACGTTTCGGCCATCGATGCCCTCTGGGTCATTAACTTTGTCAACGAAGCAGATCTCGGCCCCGTCTCTCAATCTTTGCAGAGCGAGCCGGCGCCAACCGCCACGATTTCTTTGCCGGCCGAAATACGGTCACGCGACATTGCGGAACTGACGATCCAGTCCATCAGCGACCTCGATCTTACGACCATCGATCACCTTGAGATCGATTGGGGCGACGGGCGGGTGACGAAGATCGAGGGCGACCTCTGGCAACCGTTGACACGACTGCACGCCTATTTCATTGAGCCAACCACCGCACTCGTCGAAGTCCGCGCTGTGCCTCACGTCGGCCCGGCGATCGTCCTGCAAACCGCTACGATCGAGGTCATTGCTAATTCGCCGTCCATCGTCGACCGAGCGAATGAGGGACTCACTGCTGAGATCTACGACAACACGGCTTTTGCCGGGCCTTCGGTCAGCGTGCGAACGGATCCCACCGTCGACTTCGACTTTGGAGTCGGTTCTCCTGATCCGAATTTGAATATCGGTTCGGCACCCTTCTCGATTCGTTGGCAGGGCAATTTCAATCCAACACAGTCCGCCGACCACACTTTCTTTGCCGAGGTCGGGGAGAACGACACCGCCAACTTCTATCTAGACGATCAACTGCTCTTCACGGCCAGCGACGGTGAACAGTCCGCGACAGTCCCACTGGTCGCTGGACAAAGCGTTGGCATCAAAGTCGAGTACGTTGCCGGAGCGGGTGCGTCGAAGATCCGCGTTGGCAGTGAAACCGGATCGTCATTCAAAACGGCATTGCTGAGCAACCAACTCACGCCTCTGGTTCCTGCTGCGCAGCTTCGCAGCGGTGTGCTGTTTGAAACATTCGAAACCAACTCTCCTGCTCCATCACTCACTTCCGTTGCTGACCTACGGTCTCACGCTGCATTCATTGGTAACACGCCCACCACTGCTTCAGATCTGAGCAGCTTCCGTCACTCGGGACTTCTCGGCAACCAAGCCGTCCGGATACGCGGGATCGTCTCGCCTCCTGTCAGCGGGCAATACACGTTCCATCTCGCCGCCAGCGACAAGGCTGAGTTGTGGTTGTCACAAGGAGTCACATCCGATAACTCCCGATTGCTCGCCTCGGTCGCAACACCCACGCCGATGGAAGGCTTCGCCGACCCCAATGCTGGTCTCTCTGCCTCCGTCTATCTGGTTGCCGGTCAAGATTACTACATCGAAACGCTGCAGGTTCACGACGATCCAGTGGCGACGAATCATCTTTCGGTCGCCTGGACTCGTCCAGATCAGCTTGCCTCTGGACCACAACTGGTTGGCAACGAGTTCTTGCGCCCGATCGTGCCCCAAGTCAGCTTGCATGCCGAAATCTCGCAGACCAATGAGGTTTTTTCCAGCGATCCATCCATGCGTTTTGTCGTTGAACGCAACGACGATCTGGGGCGGGATCTGCCGGTTGCTTACACCCTGGGAGGCACCGCAACCAACGGTGCGGATTTCCCGGCCCACACCGGAACCGTCATCATCCCAGCGGGACAGCGATCTGCTGAGATTGAATTGGTCGTGACCAAAGATGGACTGCCCGAACCGACCGAGACCGTGGTGATTCGATTGGTCGCCGACCCAGCCTACCAACTCGGCAGCGAATTCACGCGGCAGGTGACCGGAACGATTGGTGGAGAGGCCCTAGGCGGAACGGAACTGCTGCCCGTCGATCCCATTCTCTTGCCCGCCTTTTCCTACTACGACGTGAGCTCGCCGAACGCGGTGGTCGAATTCGAGGAGACTGATCCCAGTCTTCCGTTCGTGGATGCCGCGCCTGGTAACAATGCGATCCGCGTCGATGTCAACTCATTCACAAACCCTTGGGACGTCGCCTTCTCACACACGCTGCCACCAACTGAGATTGTCGACGGTGACAAGTTGTTCGTCAGCCTTTGGGCTCGCAGTGCCAACCTCGATGGTTCTCCGGTGACCGTGGGGATGCGTCTTCAGGAAAGTGACAGCTATCACGGCAAGGAGCAAACCTGGGAAGTCGAGGATGAATGGACTCCGTTGCTGTGGCCAGTCGTTGCCGACTTCAACAACAACGCAACCGCTACCCGTGGTCTCGATATCCGGCTGGGGTACCAGCAGCAATCCGTTGAACTAGCAGGTTTCAGCCTGCTGAAAATGCCGGGCTCGACGGAGATGAACAGCCTCCCGCGAACGACCTTCAGTTACGAGGGACGCGACGCGGACGCCGCCTGGCGAGCCCAGGCCAAGGTCAACGAACAAATACAGCGATCGAATCCGGTCCAAATCCTCGTCCAGGATGCCGCCGGCAATCCTATTGAAGGGGCTGTTGTCACGATCACGCCGCAGGCACTGTCTCTTCCCATGGGAATGGCAGTCTCGCCCTCTCAGGTGGTGCTGTCAGCGGATCCCATTTCATTGACCGCCGACTCGGCTCGTTACCGGGCGATCATCGAAACTCACTTTGACACACTGACCGATGGTGGCGAAGCTCAGTGGGGCCCTTGGGAAGAGGACTCGCAGCTTCCAACTGATTTCTTGCAGTGGGTCGTGGATCGCGATGCCTTGTATCACGGGCACGCCCTTGTGTGGGGTGAGCTCGATCGCTTTCCTGCCCCTGCTGATTTGCTCACAAACTACGAGCAGGTAGAGACCACGGAGGGCCCCGTCGCTGCCAAGGCTTGGCTCGAAAGCGAAGTGCTCAGGCACATCGCCACCGGTCCCGCGTCCGCGTTTGCGGGCACACGGGACGGCAGCGACCAGCCGTTGGTGACCTGGTGGGATGTGATCAATCATCCGATCCTCAGTGAAGACATCTGGGACATCGTCGGCGATGACTTCATGCTCGATGTCATCGATGCGGCTCGGTCGGTCGTTCATCCCGACACGCGATTGATTATCAATGAGTTCGATATTCTCTCCAACCCTGACAATGGCCAGAGCGATGATTTCTTCAACCTGCTGACGTTCCTTGACGCCCAGTCCGCCAGCGGTCGTGCCGACTACGACACCATCGGCTTTCAAGGTCATTTTTTGTCAGAGCGTTTACCCGCCATCGACCGCATCCTGGCCGAATTGGAACGCTACGAGAGCTTGGGCCGCGACTTCCAGATCACCGAATTCGACGTGGACGCCTTGTTCATCGACGAGCAAACCCAAGCCGACTTCACCCGGGACATCTACGCCGCGCTCGCCGGCAACGAGAACATCAGCCTGTTCACACCTTGGGGGGTCTGGGAAGGCGATCATTGGCGTTCCGAAGAAGAGGCCGCCCTCTTTAACCAAGACTGGACCCCCAAACCCAACGGCCAATGGTTGCTGGACCAAACATCTGACGAGCAAACGCTTGTTCGAACTGGCGCCAGCGTGGACGCCGTATTAAATCCTGGATCCCATCGCATTCGGATCGAGGCAGATCAGTTCGATGGTTTTTATCTAGTGGATGCATCCCAGACGGAAGGCGTTCTCACGTTCGTGATTGATGTGCCACCGGACTCAATGGATGACCACTTCATGGTGGAAGCATTTGATGCTTTACCGGGGGTCAACCTCTCCACAGAGGCGGCTTTCCAACAACCGGATGATCAAATTCGGTTTGAATCGAGTTTGGATCTCGATTCGATCGGAGCTGAAAACGGTGACTGGACGATTGGGTTTGACCTTCGTCCTGACGCTGCTCCTGATGGACAATGGCGTTCGGTCTTGTTCAAAGGCGATGACGACTCCCAACGTGGGCCCGCTGTTTTCCTTCGCCCCAATGACATGCGGTTGCACGTTCGGGTTTCAACGGATCATCGTGACGACGAAGGCTTGGTCAGTGATTCGGAATTGCCACTTGGAGTCTGGTCGAATGTAACCATCGTAAAACGCGGGCATCGCCTTGAACTCTATCTTGACGGACAGCTCGATCGTGTTCGGATCTTGGTCGGGGATACCTTGGGCAACGTCGGAGGCTTGACATTGGGCGCTGATTTCCGTCGGCCATCAGGCATTTTTTCCGTGCGTGATCTCGGCGTTCTCTCATCCGCGGTGACCCACGAAAGCTTAACGCAGTGGACTCTTTGGGGACCAAAGAGTCTCCAGAGCATCAGAGGAAACCTAAGTGACAATGACAGTGCCATCTCGCCTGGCGATCTTCTCTATGAATGGATCCAACCGGTTGAGGAATTGCCCGGTGGCTCATCGTTCACGCTATCAGCAGATGGAAACTTCACATTTGCTCCCGGTTCGCTCTCGGACTCCGTTGTCACACTTGAAATCAAAGTCCGTCAGGTGACGGGGCAATTCACCATCTCAACTCTGACGATTGAATTGCCTGAGACCGCCTGAAGGCCCCGGTTGCGAAAAGTGAGCTTTCTGGATGTAGGGTCTGGACTACCCTCGTGGAAGGGCTTAATGTGACTAGCGGATCCCCCTAAAAGAAGGGGCTGCCGAGGGCTTTTCATCACGATCGTTGGTGCTGAGCTGAATTTTGACGACCGGACTACTTTGAGCGCAACCCAATCCTCCTCTGATTGCTCGATTGAACTCCGCTATCGGTGTAGTTCTGAGTTCATACCCATTTTGCAGCATTTGCGGGCATCCATCGTGGTGTCAACTTACAAGCTGGGAAAAGTAGCTGTGATCCAGGCTTCTGGGAGTGCCCTGGATGTGCGTTTGACGTCGTTTCCAACGGCGATGGGATTGGCAATTCATCCCAGAAAACTCACGGTGGGAACTCGCCGCGGACTGTGGACGCTTGCGGCTGAGAGAGACATTCCCTGGGAGGCCTCGTCGTCCACCGGGCCATCGAGCAATTCAAAGTCGCTCACACTGGCGGCTCGTGATTATCACATCACCGGCAACATTAGCATTCACGAGCTGGCATACCACGGCGACACATTGTGGGGCGTCAATACATTGTTTTCGTGCCTCTGCACGTTTGAGACATTGCACAATTTTGTTCCGAACTGGAAGCCGTGGTTCATTTCGGAACTCCGTCCCGAAGACCGATGCCATCTCAACGGCATGGCAATGGACGATGATGGGCCTCGCTATGTCACTGCGTTGGGGCAAACGGATGTTGGCGGCGGATGGCGGGAAAACAAAATTGACAGTGGGTGTTTGATCGACGTTCGCAACAACCGAATCGTTGCGAGTGGGTTGTGTATGCCACACTCGCCACGACTCCATGATTCGAAATTGTTTGTGCTCAATTCTGGCTGCGGCGAATTGTGTGTCGTTGACGAAACGGACGGGCACGTCGATCCGATCGATGCCGTTCCCGGTTACACCCGCGGGTTATCGATTGCAGGCCAGTTCGCATTCGTGGGAATGTCCCAGATTCGCGAGTCAAACGTTTTCGGCGGACTGCCGATTGCCGAAAAGCACGACGCTTTGCGCTGCGGGGTCGCCGTCATTGATTTGATCTCGGGCCGGAGCGTCGCTTGGTTCGAATTCGAAACCGCCGTCGAAGAAATCTTTGCAGTGGAAGTCCTGTGCAACGCCGCTCCCACCCGCATCCATAGCCCCGACTTGGAAGAAGACGACCAAGAACTTTGGATCGTCCCGCCTCTGAAGTAGCCAACTGCTGCCAACCAATCCAACTGAAGTTGAACGGATCGTTCATCTTTACAACCGGACCTTGATTCTCTCGGAATCCAATCATGATCTCCTTCAAGAAACGACGGCAATCTCTGGCCTCACGCCGTAGCACACGCCGGTCATTCGAGTGTCTCGAACAGCGTCGATTGCTCGCGGTTGATTTGGTTGCTGACATTGTGGCCGATAATGTCGCGTATTCACCAAGCGAAGGAATTGCGATCGGCGACATCGCTTACTTTGGAAACACCGACGCATCGGGGGAAGAACTGTGGCGAAGCGATGGGACGCCCTCGGGAACCTATCGTCTCGCGGATCTGAATACCGACCCCAATCCAGATTGGTCCAATTCTTCGCCCTCCGATTTCCTGGCATTCCAAGCTGGGTTCGTGTTTGATGCTTGGTTGGAGTCAGGGAACCGTGGGTTGTTCTACTACGACACGACGTTGAACGAACCCGAGTTGTTGCTCGAGCGAAATTTTTCAACTGCCAAAACGGATGTTTCTGGAACGTTGTTCTTCACGAATTATGACAACATCAACTACGAATATGAATTGTGGAAATCGGACGGCACGGCTGGCGGGACGGTGGTCGTGAAAGAGGACTTCACCCAAGGGATTTACTCCGACTTCTCATCGGCAGGGGGCAAGCTTTTCTTCGCCTATGATGATGGCGTGCATGGTGAAGAGCTTTGGGTCAGTGACGGATCGTATGGAGGCACGGAACTGTTCGAGGACGTCTCCCCTGGCCCGGCAGGGTCTGAACCATCCAATTTCGTTGAAGCCGGCGGCAACCTCTACTTCACCGCAGATGATGGAATCAATGGTCGTGAACTGTGGTCGGCGTCGCCTGGTCTGAGTACCGCAACCTTTCTGGGTGACACGAATCCCGGTTCTGCCAACAGCTACCCTCGCGAGTTGGTTGAGTCTGGCGGTCAACTTTTCTACGTAGCGGATGGTTCGTCAGGTGAAGTGCTCATGACGTCAGGCGGGGCATTGGCCAACACCGTTGAGCTTGCGCAGCTTGACCAGATCGAGAGCCTCACTGTTGTAGGTGGAACTGTGTTCTTTTCAGCAATGGATTCGTTTGACAATGAACTTTGGAAATCCAATGGCACTGTGGGGTCGACTGAGCGAGTCAAAAACATTCGAAGTGACGTTCTCAGCAGTTCTCCCGATCACTTGACAGAGTACGCAGGCAAACTTTACTTCTCGGCAATCGGCAATGTAACGGGCCGTGAACTTTGGGTCAGTGACGGGACCGAAAGCGGAACCGTGCTACTGAAGGACATCCGCCCGGGTGACGGAAATGGTTCCAATCCCAGCAAATTCGTTGAGTCCAACGGAACGTTGTACTTCGAAGCCGATAGCTCGGGGCTATCAGGCCGAGAGCTTTGGAAGACGGACGGATCGACCACCGGAACCGTGTTGGTGGAAGATTTGTCGTTGCTCGAACCAACCCCTTATTCCTATCCGTCCGTTGTCGGTTTTTTGGCGACCAGTTCGCATTTATTCTTCCGACCTAGCACCACGATTGATTGGTTTTCAACCGACGGGACGCCCAGCACAGCGACGAATCTGACCAGCAATTTCGCAAGTTTGGGATCCAATCCCACCTCCCTGCTCACAACTTCCCAAGGACTGTTCTTTGCCGCCGACAATGGGCTGTGGAAATCCGATGGGACAGAAAGCGGCACCATCCGGCTAGACGATCCCATCGCAAATGGTTTTGGGCTCTACCCGCGTGATCTCGTCGAGGTCAACGGGGAGGTCTATTTCTCTGGCTGGTCGAACGTGGAAGGCTACGAGCTGTGGAAAACCGATGGCACGCCTGGTGGTACCATGCAGGTCGCGGACGTCAACTCGAGTGGCGATTCTTATCCAACCAACCTGACCGCGGTCGGTTCAACGCTGTTCTTTACCGCCAATGATGGCGTCCATGGAAATGAACTGTGGAAACACGAGTCGTTGCTCAACGCGACCTCGATGGTGAAAGACTTGTCGGTCGGTGGTTCCTATGACGGATCATACCCAGACTGGCTAACCGTCTCGGGTGGGATGCTGTACTTCTCTGCGAACGACGGAACCGGCGAACAGTTGTACCGAAGCACCGGCGATGCGGCCGGGACAGTGCCGGTCACGCAAGCCGGAACGGGGGACCCCATTCTCTTTCCCACTTCACTGACCGACTTCAACGGCGAACTGTTTGTTGAAAGTGATTTCGAACTTTGGACCACCACGGGACAAGCTGGTAGTTCGACTGTAGGATCACTCGGTGACTTCAGCGGCTACCCCGATTACTACGGCCCTCGATTTTTCGTCGCACATCAAAACGAACTCCACTTCATCGCACGCTCGGACGAGTTATGGAAAACCGATGGAACGCCCAGCGGCACCGTTTCACTCTTCGATGCAACCACAGACCCCAATGACTACGCAGATGTTGGCTACCTCACCGAGGCGGGAGGCTTGCTGTATTTCGTTGCGGATGCGGATCCGGTTGGATACAACGACTTCGAGTTGTGGAAGTTTGATGGGACGACCGCAAGCGTTGTCAAAGACATCCGAGTGGGTGATGAAGGTTCCTATCCGCTAGGTCTGACCGAGTTCCAGGGCAAGCTCATTTTCTCAGCCGATGACGGTGAGTCTGGTCGAGAACTCTGGATGAGTGATGGCACGCAGAGCGGAACCATCTTGATCGACGACATCCATTCTGCTGTTGGAACCGGATCGCTTGCCAACGACACCTTCTTTGAGTTTGTTGAGTTCGACAACCAATTGTTCTTCCCTGCCGACAATGGTGTTGTCGGTGAAGAATTGTGGAAATTCACGCTGCCGCAGGTCACGGTGACCAACTCGCCGGTGAGTGTCGACGAGGCAGCCACCTACACCGCTTCCGGCACACTGCGTTTCGCCGACACGCTCACGTCCGTCCCCGCCGGTGTCGTCAACAACGGAGACGGAACCTGGACCTGGACCGGATCCTTCCCTGATGGACCGGAAATGGAATCCGTTGTCCTCACAGTCACCGATTCAGAAGGTCTGACAGGAACCGCCACCTTCACGGTCGATGTTCAGAATCTCACGCCAACCTACGACGCAGGAGCACAGGAAGCTTTGTCGCCCGTCGACGCTGGCGTCTTTCAACGGACGGTCACGTTCATCGATCCGGGCACCGACACATGGACCGGCACTGTTGACTACGGCGATGGAACCGTGGCACCACTGACGTTCGGTGCTGGCCAGACGATTGAACTGGACCATGTCTACCTTGCCGAAGGTGATTTTACAGTCACGGTCTCGTTGACCGACGGAGATTCACCACTCGTCGACGATACGTTCGTCGTATCGGTCGACCTCAACACTCCGCCAACGACCAACGACACGGCCATCACGATGCTGGAAGACGGATCGAAAGTCTTTTCCAGTTCCGATTTTCCTTTCTCGGATCTGGACGTCGGCGACGAACTCCAATCGGTTCGAATTGAAACCCTGCCTGCCGCAGGCCTGCTGTACCTCGATCTGGATGACAATGGGCACTTCGATGGTGGTGCAGAAACCCTGGCCGCCGCAAGCGTGATCGCAGTCGCCGACCTGGATGCCGGACGCCTGCGTTTTGAACCGACCACCAATGAAAATGGTGAGCCATACACTTCGTTTGAGTTCAGTGTGAGCGACGGCGAGGCGTTTTCTACTTTAGCTTCGATGACCATGGATGTGACAGCGGTCAATGACGCGCCGGTCGCCACGGACGATTCAGCATCAACCGATCAGGATACAGCGGTTGTGATCAATGTATTGGGTAACGATTTTGATTTGGAATCGGTCGGTGGTGATGCCGGTGACTTTGACCCGACGTTCGGTGCCAATGGGCTGGTCACGCAAAGCATTCCAATACCGGGAGTGAGTGATTCGGCCAATGACGTCATCTCGTTGGGTGACGGGAAATACCTCGTCGCGGGTACGTCCGGCAATTTTGGAACCTACAGCGATTTCACGCTTGTTCGCTACAACGCTGACGGGAACGTGGACACTGCTTTTGGTGACCAGGGTCGCGTTAGCGTACCTATTAATGCGGGCAACCAAGTCACCGCCGTAGCCCAACAAGGAGATGGGAAGTTTGTTGTCGTTGGCAACCTCTACCAGCCTGGCGGCGATTCCGATTTCGCGATCTTTCGATTCCACAGTGACGGATCCCCCGATGCAACTTTTGGTAGCGGCGGACTAGTCACCACCGATTTCGGCTCGCCAAATGACTTTGCTCAAGACATTGTCATTGATCCAGCCAGTGGCGACCTGATCGTGCTCGGAAGCACGATACCAGGTGGATACGACTACAATTTGAGGGATCTGGCTGTGGCCCGCTATGCAGCCCTCGATGGCAGTTTGGTGACGAGTTTCGGCACGAGCGGAAAAACAGTTATTGACATCCGAGGGACACGCGACACGGCGGGCGAACTGGCGATGACGCCTGCTAGCGACTTGATTATTTCAGCGTTGTCTGTGAGTCCAACGTCATCCAGTGACGAAGCCATTTTATTAAAGCTGGATTCAAATGGTGTGCTCGACACCAACTTCGGAACGCTCGGATTAGCCTACGCACCGGCGGCAGTGTCTTACCATGATGACCCACGTTTTGTTCACGTTCCCTCGACGGGCGACACATATCTGGCATATACGTCATCCGGAAATGCGGTGGTGACAAAGTTTGACAGTTCGGGAGGCATTGACTCTAGCTTCGACATCGATGGTTCGATCGAGCATAACCTCAACATGGGAAGCTATCCGAGCTTAGTTGGGATCGATTTGGATACCAACGGTCGATTGGTTCTGGCGGGTTCAGGTTACGATTCCGCTGCTAGCAATAATGAGTTTTACGCACTGCGTTTGCTACAAGATGGAACCCTCGATGTCGTGTTCAACGGTACCGGGCAACTAGTGTTCGGAACGACGATTGGCCGCAATGACTATGCACATGGTGCGAAAGTTGTGAACGGCAGTCTTTTAGTCGTCGGTAGCGTGAGCAATGCAGACACGTTTGATGACATGGTGATCGCACGCGTCACCGACAGTGGTATCGTCGACATGGCATTCGGCAATGCGGGCGTGACGGTGACAAACTGGCCGCTCGACTCGATCGACGATCAAGCTAAAGATATGGTCGTGCTCCCCGATGGGAAAATCCTAGTGGTCGGTGATTCGATTAGCAGTCCGGATACCAACGCCATCAAAAACGTTGTGGTCGCTCGGTACCATCCCGATGGAAATCTGGACACCTCCTTTGGCACCGGCGGAATCGTGATAGCAGACTTAGGTACCTCGCGAGATAGAGCCAATGCAATTGCGGTTCGACCGGACGGGCGATTTGTGATTGCGGGCACAATGGAAGCGTCCAGCAATGCCAATTTTGCCCTCGCTCAGTTCCTTGCTGACGGAACGCTCGATACGGCTTTCGGAGTTTCGGGAATCGCTACGCTCGATCTGGGCCAAACATCTACTGAGGAAGCATTCGACCTAGTGATCGATGCGGGAGGCAATCTCGTGGTTGTTGGCGGTTCCGCAGGCGATGTGGGCGTTGCTCGGTTCCTAGCCAATGGGACACCCGATACGACCTTTAATACAACAGGCTTCGTTCGGCTAGATCTCGGACGCCCCTCAGACACCGCAAAATCGGTTGCGATCGATTCCTCTGGCAAGATCATCGTCGGAGGAACTCGTGGCGGTTTTGCCGGCGGCGTATCGGACTACGATTTTGCTTTATTCCGACTCGACACGGATGGGACCTTAGATCCTACCTTTGGTAGCGGTGGAATCGCGTTTGCCGATTTTGGTTTTTTCAGTTCCATTGAATCAATCAAAATCCAAAACGACGGAAGAATTTTGGCAGCGGGTTCCAATGCGTTCGCCGTCGCCAGGTTCTTGACTGACGGAACACTCGACAACACGTTTTCGAACGACGGCAAGGCGTCAGGATTTGCCAGTGGGATTGCGCGTGACATTGCCCTTACCCCAAGCGGTGAGATCTTTTTAGTCGGTTCGGCTTACGGTGGTACAGCCACACGCAATGATTTGACGCTCGTCAAATTGCTTTCGAATGGAACCTTGGACACCAGTTTCCATTCGGGATCAGCAGTTGTGCACGATCTCGGAAGTAACGATGATGATGAACCCCGAGCGATTTCGATTGATGCTGAGGGTAATTTGCTCATTGCTGGCTACTCAGATCGCTCGGATAACGGAACTTTTGCGGGGGGCGATAATGATTGGTTTGTGGCGCGGCTACTAACCAGTTTTTTCACACCCTTAACTGTTACTGACATTGACGCCTCATCGATTCTTGGAACGGTTTCCAACAACGGCGATGGATCGCTCACGTATGATCCAGCAGGGGCTCTCGATTACCTCGCCGTAGGCGAAAATGAGACGGTACAGTTGAGCTACACTATCGAAGACCCAGACGGCGGGGCCGCCTCAGCAATGGTGACAGTAACCGTTAACGGTCTGAACGATCCACCGATCGTAGCGGCAGACCAGCCATCGGTGAGCGTCGCCGAAGGATTGACCGCGACGATGACAGGCACCTTTGGTGATGTCGACGTGAGCGACACCGTCACGTTATCCGCTTCACCGAGCCTCGGATCGATCGTTGACAATGGCGATGGCACTTGG
This sequence comes from Rhodopirellula sp. P2, assembly GCF_028768465.1. Lineage (GTDB taxonomy): Bacteria > Planctomycetota > Planctomycetia > Pirellulales > Pirellulaceae > Rhodopirellula. The sequence continues at coordinate 810,446 of NZ_CP118225.1, read as the reverse complement.
ACGTGGAGCTATCTGACAACGGACGGTCCGTCTGAATCACAAACCATCACAATCACCGCCGATGATGGGTCGGTGTCGGTCGACGCCACGTTCAACCTTGTCGTCACCAATGTCGCCCCAACTTTCGAGGCAGGGATCGACGAAACCGTGGCTCCGGGAGCCACGTTTACCCGCACCATCGATTTCACGGATCCGGGCCAGGACGTGTGGAGCGGAACGGTAGACTTTGACGACGGGAATGGGCCTCAATCACTTACCATCGACCCGGCATTGAAGTCGATCGATCTATCACACGTGTTCACAGACGCAGGAGTCTTTACGGTCGAAATTTCGCTCGACGATGACGACTCCGCTCCAGTCACCGACACCTTTGAGGTGACCGTCGGCCAAACGTCGAACCTGGACCTGGGGTTGGTCGCTCACTGGGAGTTTGAAGGGGATGCCTTGGACAGTGCTCCTGAGGGCAGTGTTGCCGATGACGGCACGTTGGTTGGCGCGACGATTGTTTCCGGTGGCCTGGGCAATAGCTCGGTTCAGTTCTCTGGAACGGATCAGGTCATGACGGTGGCCCAGTCGGTGGACATCGACAACCGGACCACAACTGAGCGGACGGTCGCGTTTTGGTTCTACCCAACGAACCTGAATGGCACCGGTCGTCAGGTGATCTACCAGGAAGGTGGGACAGTACGGGGACTCAACATATATCTTGAGAACGGTCAGTTGCTCGCCGGTGGCTGGAGTGTGCTGGATGGTTGGGGAGGAACGTGGCTTTCGGCCTCCAACGTCGTGGCTGATCAGTGGAACCACGCTTCGTTGGTCTTTGATGCGGTCGCTGGCGAAATCCGCTTGCAGCTCAACGGGGCTGCGGAGACCACCGGGGCGGCACTGGCTGCCATCACGGCCCACAACAACGCCACGCTCGGACGTGCCGACGGCGGCACTCGCTTCAGCGACGGTGCCGGTGGCGGTGTGAATGTGGGCGGTACGTCGAGTCACTACGCCGGTTTGATCGATGACGCACGGATCTACAATCGGGTGCTCAACCACATCGAATTGCAGGAACTCGACTCTCAAACACCAACTTCTCCTGGAAATCTCGCCTTGGGCCTGGTCACGCACTGGGGATTTGAAGGCAATACTCTGGACAGTGCCCCTGAGGGCAGCGCCGCCGATGACGGCACGTTGGTTGGCGCGACGATTGTTTCCGGTGGCCTGGGCAATAGCTCGGTTCAGTTCTCTGGAACGGATCAGGTCATGACGGTGGCCCAGTCGGTGGACATCGACAACCGGACCACAACTGAGCGGACGGTCGCGTTTTGGTTCTACCCAACGAACCTGAATGGCACCGGTCGTCAGGTGATCTACCAGGAAGGTGGGACAGTACGGGGACTCAACATATATCTTGAGAACGGTCAGTTGCTCGCCGGTGGCTGGAGTGTGCTGGATGGTTGGGGAGGAACGTGGCTTTCGGCCTCCAACGTCGTGGCTGATCAGTGGAACCACGCTTCGTTGGTCTTTGATGCGGTCGCTGGCGAAATCCGCTTGCAGCTCAACGGGGCTGCGGAGACCACCGGGGCGGCACTGGCTGCCATCACGGCCCACAACAACGCCACGCTCGGACGTGCCGACGGCGGCACTCGCTTCAGCGACGGTGCCGGTGGCGGTGTGAATGTGGGCGGTACGTCGAGTCACTACGCCGGTTTGATCGATGACGCACGGATCTACAATCGGGTGCTCAACCACATCGAATTGCAGGAACTCGACTCTCAAACACCAACTTCTCCTGGAAATCTCGCCTTGGGCCTGGTCACGCACTGGGGATTTGAAGGCAATACTCTGGACAGTGCCCCTGAGGGCAGCGCCGCCGATGACGGCACGTTGGTTGGCGCGACGATTGTTTCCGGTGGCCTGGGCAATAGCTCGGTTCAGTTCTCTGGAACGGATCAGGTCATGACGGTGGCCCAGTCGGTGGACATCGACAACCGGACCACAACTGAGCGGACGGTCGCGTTTTGGTTCTACCCAACGAACCTGAATGGCACCGGTCGTCAGGTGATCTACCAGGAAGGTGGGACAGTACGGGGACTCAACATATATCTTGAGAACGGTCAGTTGCTCGCCGGTGGCTGGAGTGTGCTGGATGGTTGGGGAGGAACGTGGCTTTCGGCCTCCAACGTCGTGGCTGATCAGTGGAACCACGCTTCGTTGGTCTTTGATGCGGTCGCTGGCGAAATCCGCTTGCAGCTCAACGGGGCTGCGGAGACCACCGGGGCGGCACTGGCTGCCATCACGGCCCACAACAACGCCACGCTCGGACGTGCCGACGGCGGCACTCGCTTCAGCGACGGTGCCGGTGGCGGTGTGAATGTGGGCGGTACGTCGAGTCACTACGCCGGTTTGATCGATGACGCACGGATCTACAATCGGGTGCTCAACCACATCGAATTGCAGGAACTCGACTCTCAAACACCAACTTCTCCTGGAAATCTCGCCTTGGGCCTGGTCACGCACTGGGGATTTGAAGGCAATACTCTGGACAGTGCCCCTGAGGGCAGCGCCGCCGATGACGGCACGTTGGTTGGCGCGACGATTGTTTCCGGTGGCCTGGGCAATAGCTCGGTTCAGTTCTCTGGAACGGATCAGGTCATGACGGTGGCCCAGTCGGTGGACATCGACAACCGGACCACAACTGAGCGGACGGTCGCGTTTTGGTTCTACCCAACGAACCTGAATGGCACCGGTCGTCAGGTGATCTACCAGGAAGGTGGGACAGTACGGGGACTCAACATATATCTTGAGAACGGTCAGTTGCTCGCCGGTGGCTGGAGTGTGCTGGATGGTTGGGGAGGAACGTGGCTTTCGGCCTCCAACGTCGTGGCTGATCAGTGGAACCACGCTTCGTTGGTCTTTGATGCGGTCGCTGGCGAAATCCGCTTGCAGCTCAACGGGGCTGCGGAGACCACCGGGGCGGCACTGGCTGCCATCACGGCCCACAACAACGCCACGCTCGGACGTGCCGACGGCGGCACTCGCTTCAGCGACGGTGCCGGTGGCGGTGTGAATGTGGGCGGTACGTCGAGTCACTACGCCGGTTTGATCGATGACGCACGGATCTACAATCGGGTGCTCAACCACATCGAATTGCAGGAACTTGCTTCGGTATCGCTGAGCCCGCCAACTGGTTCAGCTTCCTCTTACAACGCCCGTGTAGCGACCGACCAGATGGAGAAAGAAGACACCAACGCTGACGGTTCCGTGACTGCGTCGGATGCCCTGCGGGTGATCAATTATATGAACAGTCCTGCCGATGGAGCTGAAGGGGAACCCCTCAGCGTGGAATTGTCCCGACTGGATGTCAATGGTGACGGTTCCATCACGGCCCTGGATGCCCTGATGGTCATCAATAAACTTAATGGGTTAGACCAATTGGTGGCCAGTGTTGCTGAGCACGACGATGAATCTTGGTGGGCAGATTCCGTCGATGAAGTCATCACTGACGGAATCCTGTTCTAGGCAAAATAGAACAGCATGGAGTTCCCCACGAAAAGTTGGCAGTGGTACGGCGCATGTCAGACTCTGCTGACAGGAGGAACGATTCATGGACCAACGTCGAACATACACCCGCGAATTTAAGATCGCCACCGTCAAGAAGATCATCGAGCAGCGGATGCTCCACGCTCAATTTGCCAGGGACGTGGGAGTGCGTGACAGCATGCTCAGAAAATGGAGAAAAGCCCTCGAGAGAGACGGTTCCTTCGAGGCGGATAGCGCCAGCAACAACTCAGTGGAAGACGATCTGGAGCGACTGCAAGAAGAATATCGATAGATCAAAATGGAGCGAAACCTATAAGAAAACGACGGCGTTCTTCGCAGAGGAAAGCAACTGAGATTGAAGTTCATCTCCGAGCACCGTGATCGTTGGCCGGTTACGGTGCTCTGTCGAGTGCTGGAGGTTTCACGTCGGGTTTCTTATTAGAGTGTTGGCAGGCCATCCTCAAAGGCTAAAATACGGCAAGCAGAAGTCACCGACGCGATCATCGAGATCAATTCGAAGAAACACCAGGATGCCTATGGCAGCCCAAGAGTTCACCAAGGGCTACTTCGAAGGGGCGTTTCTTGTTGCCTCAACACAGTCGCCAAGTACATTGGAGCAGCCGGAATTGCAGCGAATCGCCGCGCAAAGCTCTGCATCTCTATCACCGACTCCGATCATCTAACTGCACCGAACCTATTGAACCAAAACTTCAACACCAAAACGACTAATGAAGTCTGGCTGACGGGCATCATGTACATCCCAACGAAAGAAGGGGGCACCTACCTTACCGCCGTCTTTGACCTGCATTCTCGCAAAATCATTGGTTGGAAAACCAGTCGAACGATTGACTCTTAGTTCGTCGTCGCTGCACTCAGCGATGCCATCACGTTTCGCAATCCAAGTCCGGAGGTGGTCGCTCACCGCGATCGCGGATCCCAGTATGCCAGCGGTCTGTTCCGCCAACGAATAGGCCAACGCAAGTTGATTCAGAGCATGAGCAACCTAGGCAATTGCTACGACAATGCTCCAATGGATTTCTTCTTCAAAAGCTACAAGACGGTAGAAGTTCATGACGAATAATACGAAACCCATGAGAAAGCCACGCGAGGCGTCTCTGACTTCATCGAGCATTTTTACAACTCTGTCCGTTCACACTTCTCGCTTGACTACCTAAGTTCGATCGAATTCGAATAACATGAAATACGAGCGTTTTCATTGAATCCAGTCCGATCGTCAGGCTGAAATACTTACCTTCCCGTTAAGACTGTTCCGCCATCAACTTTTCGTAGGGAATTCCGCTCTGAGTAGTGCCGTCCACCGCTACGACCAATCGAGTTGTAAACGATGTAGTGAGGATTGTTTATCCGTCGTTCCTAAGTCGATCGGATCAGTCCAAAGATAGATGATCGTGGCAGTGGGCAATCCACTCATATCCGGGCCTCATCGTGACGGCTTACCGCAAAATCGGCAGGCATCTCCACGCGGATCTAAACACCACCGGGCAGTTAGACGGTGGTGCCGGCCAACGGTAGAGAGGCCCGCGCGCGTCCAGCCTGCTCGGCATCGAAGTCCACGCGATTCGTTGCCGGAGCGGCCAAGCGTAGTTGCCGGAAGTTGCCCCTGTGAAGGGGGGGTAATGAGGCGTCTCGCTGAGTGCGTTTCATTCAATCTAAGAAGGACCGCTGCGAAACTCCTTCGTTTTGAAAGAGCAGGGGAACAGTGAATGTTGACGGGATCAGTTCACTGGACTCGCTGTTGCAAATAATCGACGGTTTCGGGACGGGACATCGAATCTCCTCCGTTGAGTCAAACGAAACAAGACCCACCAAGCTACCCCCGAGCCTGCAACGATTCTGGTGAACGGTTGCACTCCAGATGCATTGATACCAGCCTCCATTCAAATTACACTGCGTCGCTCAGTGGCTTCCTGTGCCTGCTCGCCACCATGGGCGCTATTGCGATTGACCCAGCCAACCAAGACCTGGTCTCAACGAGTGCAGACAAGTAATTATCCATGCCGTCCTTGAGGCGGCTTCCGTCTTCACTTGTCTTTTTTGCGGCACTTCCATCGGAATCACCACCAATGCCAGAGATAGAACACGTAATCCTCGTAACCGACCACGCCTACATTAATGGTGGCGTCTCGAAGGTGGCCATTGATGAAGCGAAGGGATTGGCAGTAACCGGACGACGTGTCACCTATTTTGCCGCCATCGGACCTGTCGATGAAAGCCTAAAGCAGGCTGGCGTAGAGGTGGTCTGCCTGAATCAACCAGACATTTCAGAAGACAAGAACCGCGCCGCTGCAATGCTGCGAGGTCTTTGGAATCGAGAAGTCGCAAGCGTGCTGACGAGACTAATAGAAGACGCAGATCCCGATCATACTATTCTCCACGGGCATAGTTTTTCTCGCGGGTTGTCACCAGCTTTCGGGCCGGCTTTCGTTAGCGGGAAGTTGCCACACGTTTACACAATGCACGAATACTTCTTAGCATGTCCAAACGGCGGATTCTACGATTACCAACGTCAGGAAATTTGCAAACGCCGCGGGATGGGGGTGAGGTGCCTATGTACGAACTGCGATTCTCGCCATGGCGCTCACAAAATATTTCGCGTGGCCCGACATGCTATATTGCAAGGCATGGGGCGACTACCTCGAGCATTGCGGGATATCGTATATATCTCGCAAACCCAGTTGGAAGTAATGCGGCCGTACTTACCAAAGGCGGCGACTTTGCATCACCTTGCAAACCCAATCGCGATTGACCCAACTGCTGGCAGGACCAAGGCAGAAGACAATGACGTCTTCCTATATGTAGGCAGACTTTCGCCAGAGAAGGGCTGCGTTGATTTCGCGAAGGCTGCTCGTGATGCTGGTGTTCGTGCAGTTTTCCTTGGGAAAGGATCGCAAGAAGATGCGATCCGCCAGGAAAACCCAAATGCTGAACTACTGGGTTGGGTGAACACGGACGAAGTCACACACTGGATGTCCCAAGCTCGGGCATTGGTCTTCCCAAGCCTCTGGTACGAAGGCCAGCCGCTGGTGTCGATGGAGGCACTTTCGAAAGGCTTGCCCGTTATCGTGGCCAACTGGAATGCTGCTGCCGAGCAGATTGAACATGAAAAGACAGGCCTGATCTACACGGAACGAGAAAAGCTCACAGACGTGCTGAAACAACTAACTCCGGCGTTCGCAAAAGAACTCTCAATCAACGCATATAACAATCGTGAAGCTTACGGGAACTCCGTGAAAGACCACGTCGATTCGCTTCTAAACATCTATAGAAAAACTGGGGAGTAGAAGTATATGGTGCTTGCATTACTTACCTGGGCGTTCGGAGTCTCTTTTCTACTCTTCTTTTTCCTGCGATTTATCAAAGCTGGCAACATCGCAGCTTCCGCAGTGCTTGGGATCCTGATCCCTCAAGTATTTGTGAGGCCAGTGATCTTCTTTTTCGGGTTCGACCGACCATTTCCCTATGAGTACTTCGAAAGCGAGGAATGGGTACTCGTCGGCATTGCTCTAGTCGCCGCGTCCGTCTGGATTTTGGTGTTTTCGATCACCCATATGCTGATGATTCGACCTATGGCAACTCTTGGGAATCTGTTTCCGCATCCACCTTCGAACTCTAGTCTAAACATTTTGCTTCTCGTGACGATATTCACGACGGGCATAGGATTGCTTGCCACTGGTCGCTTGATCTCGAACGCAGGATCGATCGCCCGATTCATGTACAATGTCAAAATTGAGAAGGAACTGTCTGGGTTTTATGTGGTTCGAGAGATTTCTGTCGTTGGAGCTATTTTCGCAAGTCTGGCTTTCGTCTCATTCGCAAAACTCATCAAAACAAGGGGCAAAACCAAAAATAGGATTCTATTTATGAGTGCTTCGGTTGTTTTGCTCGCAACTAACCTTGCATGTAACTATTTCTGGGGCAATCGATACAATATTGCAATGCTTGTGATCGCTCTCGCTGGCGGCTGGCACTTTTCCGTTTCGAGTATGAAGTTACGCTACATCGTTGCTTTAGCTCTCATCGTGGCTGCAGGTCTGCAAGGTCTTAAAGCCCATCGCAATTTTTCAGTGGCGACGGTTGCGGAGCGGGAAACTGATAGAGACCAATCGTTCTGGCTGGACATATCAACCTCTTTGCATTTCACTCAATTCGATGCTTTCATGCTTGCTCTTCGTGATGCTGGTGATAGGTTTGACTTTCGCGACGGCAAGGACTTCATTAATGGCATGCTGAGTTGGATCCCGAGGCAACTGTATTCAGACAAAGAATCTTTTCATGTCGGAAAATGGTTTCGACAGGTCTATTACCCCAACGTTGTAAATGGGTGGCCGGTTACCACTATTGGCAGCTGGTATGTTAACTTTGGCGGATGGGGCATCCTTTTCGGCGGGCTGATTTCGGGACTTACTGCAGCGGTTTTCGACAGTGCGTTCCAGAATGTTCGAGGCTCACCATGGCGTGCTACGATGGGCTGGGTCTTAGCCTTATTGTTATTTGACGGTGGTGTCGGGACCGGCTTTGTGCAGCGTCTCTTTCTGATTTTCCTTCCGGTGATTTTGTTAGCAGTGACGCTGCGTCTTTTTCGCGTCGGTTGCGCTCGTGATGAGATAGCGATTTAGATCTTAAATAAGCATTCTCTGAGCCGGCTTTCGCTGATTTTCTCAGTGCAGCGTAACCCTACACCGGCACCGTTTGGATGCTTGGGGTTGACTACTTTTTGCGAGTTCGGCGGCGGGCACGGCCGGTTTTCTTGCGGTCGGCCGCCTGGCGGCGCTCTTCTTGGCGACACTGCCGGATTGACTCAGGATGTTCTGCTTTCCAAGCATGGGGCATCATCGACTACCAGTCGGTGTCCCCGGAGAGCGAATGCCGCAGGACATCATCCGTGTACGCTCGGACGTCCAAGTCGTTGCGGATCGCACTGTCAATGATCGTCAGTAAGTTGGCTGCTCGTTCGCCCGTGGCCACCGAGTCTTTGAGCATCCAGTTCTTGCGACCCGTCGCCACCCGCTTCATCAACTGCTCGCAGTCATTGTTGTCCAATTGGATCGGTGCGTCTTCGGTAACGCCACCCAACGCCTCCCAGTGACGGCGCACATAGGCCGCCGTCATCTTAAATTTGCTTTTGGGAAGCACCTTCGGTGACTACACCGCTTCACTGGAAAGATAAGATTCGACCTGATCGAGAACATGACGTGACAGGCTCTGGCGTCGCGAAAGTTTCTCGGGCTCAGCAAGTTGTTTGCATTGATCTTCCACGTCATAAAGCACTCGAATCAGCGACTCAAGTTTCGCCACTTGGATGGGGAACGCGCTGCGACACTCGTCGATCTTGCGACGCGCAAGCGGCCCAGCACGCCGCGAACGTGATTCGCTTCGCATTTCGATCCTATGAAAACCCGACCAACAGTCGCCGATCAGGTTGCCTTCAAAGTCACGCCGCACATCATCTGGCCCAAACATGTCTTGCTGACGGTAGAACGGCAGGTGATAAGCACGTCGGCAGGTGTGATCGGGTGAAATTGGCGTTTGATTTGCAGCGTTGAGTCAGTGGGAACCTCCTGGATTTGCTAGCAAATCGCCTGATGGTCAGGCGGCAATGTATGGTGGAGTTCTCCCGACAACCACGGGAGTCAAATCATGGCACGGCCTGCAAGCGTATTTGCAAAGATTCAGTCCAACCAGCAACGCAATGAACTGGTGGCTCTTTGGAAGGAGGATCCACATCACTACACCCGAATGCGCGCTCATGCGATCATCCTCAGTGACGCTCATTACGAAATTGAGAAGATCGTCGAGATCTTTGGAGTCAAAAGGGATACGGTTCGTGATTGGATCCAACGATTTGAACAGGGCGGCGTCGACGCACTTCGGGACGAAGATCGTCCGGGTGGCCCGAGGAAACTGAATGAAGAAGAGGAGGAAATTCTTCGAGACCTCTTGAGACGATACCCTTCCAGGCCAGCGACCGTCATCGCTCGCTTGCGGGCGAGAACGGGCAAGTCGATTGGACGAGACACGCTGCGACGATACGCCAAACGGTTTCACTTGAGTTGGAAGCGTTTTCGTCGCAGCCTTCGTAAACGACGAGACGAAAAGGCGTTTCGACTGGCTCAAGATGAACTTGCCGAGTTGCTCAAGGAACCGAAGATCGACGTTGTGTACTTCGACGAGGCGGGATTTTCGCTCAAGGGCGTCGTCCCCTACGGATGGCTTCCAGTAGGCAAACGGATGGACGTGCCCGTGACCGGGGCTCATGGATCGAATGTTCAAGCCATCGGATTTGAGCATCAAGACGGTCATGCTCAAACTTACCTTCATAAAGGTTATGTCTCGACTGAAACAGTGATCCAAATCATGGATGACTTCTGTGAGACAATCGAGCAGACGACTGTCGTGGTGCTCGACAATGCTTCGTGCCATACGAGCCACGCTTTCAACGCCTGCGTGGAGCGTTGGGCGGCTCATGGTCTGCTGGTCTACCACCTTCCGCCCTACAGTCCCGAGCTCAATTCAATTGAACGACTTTGGAAGAAACTAAAATACCAATTGATGCCCGCCGAGGCCTGGGAGAAGTTCTCAACGTTACTCAATACTTTGACGAGCAAGCTCTGCGACATTGGTGAAGTCATCTTCATGCCGTTATTGGAGAGTTATGCCCGATGACTCATGCAGACGTGCTTAGAAGTACTTCCAGGCCAACACTTCGACACCGATCGATACGTCAAAGCAATCACCTTCGGCAAGGCCGGTGGGCTGCTCGGGGCTTGTCGGTTGGATGTGCGTATTTGGCATACTTCGTCAGGCGGACTTTCAGGTCCGCGGGAACCCACTCGAGAGTCTCCACTTCGTTGTAGCCAATTGGCGTCAGCCCGTCTCACTGTCCTTCAGGAACATCGACGATGCGTTCATAATGCGGCAAGTGTTCGGGGAACTTGTGGTCGCCTGTTGGGGGGCGATTTCGTCGTCGCTTCTTCTTGTCTTCTTCGGCGTCGTCAACGATTTGCTCAGCGTCGCGGATCGCCTCTTCGAGTGCGCTGATGACTTCGGGCGTGGGCTCTTCGGCCAAGTCAAAATGCAATTGGCCGTCAAAGCCAACATTGTCGATTGTCACATGCGATGTTTCGCAATCGGTCTTGAGTAGTTCGACGGTGCCGTGCTCGAGCCGCTTGTACCTGAACGTAAGCCCGCCGCCTGGGTATCACTGGACCGGGCACCACAGGGCTTTGATGCGATCACGCTTGCGATTGGCAAAGAGAAACAGAGAACCGTCATTGACTCTCTGCCCCAGCGTGTTGGTAACGATGCCAGTGAGCCCGTCAAACCCTTTCCGGAAATCAATGGGCTGCGCGCAAAGATCAACCTGCGTCGACAACAGTTTTGGTCTACGGTTACCCTGCACCGATGTGATCGTGTCCTCGAGCAGGGAAAACTTATTGTCGCTAGACAAGTATTTACGCCTAAACCAGAAGAACGTCCTCCTGGAGCAAGGTTTTTAGATCTTCTTTCCGAAAAAATGCATCAACAGCTGTTTGTTGCTGAAGGTCAGTGCTCACCGATTCCTCGTGAGTTGCCCCCATCTTGAAAGCAGGACGAGCAATCGAATTGATGATCATGAGGGCGTCAAGCGCGGTCACGTAACCATCGTTGTTGATGTCCAATTCAAGATTGGTTGCTTTGTTCAGCGGTTCAGAACCGATGTGCCCTTGATCCGACAGGTGGTTGATGATGATCAAAGCATCCAGTGCGCTAATAACGCCATCTTGATTGGGATCCTGCCTCAAAGGTTCTTCTACAATCGTGGTCGCAGCGTTCGTTAAAAATGCGGCTGCATTCGTTCCGAAAGCGGCGGTGTTGCGTGAAAGAATGGGGCCGGCGCCGAAGGCAGCGTACCCGACAGCTTCATTGGAATGGGTGGTCTCAGCATCGGCTGATTTTTCCTCCTCGACAATTACCTGCACCGAATCGCGATCCAGGTTGCGGAAACGCAATCCCGCAGGATCCGTCCCAGTGGTTGTCTGCATCGAAGCGAGGAAGACGGGGGCGGTATTGAATGCGGTTCCTAAGTTGATCGTGCGGAAGGTGTCCGAAACGACTTCGCCGGTAGCTTGAATTCGATATGGCGATCCAGAAATGCTGCCGTTGCCTCGCTCCAACGCGACATAGCCAACCCGCTCGTTGTTGTGAGATCCGTCTGCACCCTGCTCTTCTTGCACTCGAACCTTGAAGCTGGATCGAGTGATTTCTTGCTGGCGAGTGACCACCGCAGAGGGCCCGTTGACTGTCTGAACTTGGCTGAGCACCACCGGTGCAGAATCAAACACCTCTGGGAAATTGACCCGCTTGAGATTTGCGTTGACGGATTGAGTGCCTGCGTGAACGAGCGTCCCATCGGGAAGCGTGTAGGTACCGCTTTCAACGACGAGGTAACTGATGTTTTCGTTGGAGTGATTTCCGTCCAGATAATCCCATTCTTGGACACGAACTTGGAAGCTACCAGAGGTGACGTTGCGAACACGAACCGTGACCGGGTCTGAGCCGGCAAACGAAGGAGGTGACACGATGACCACCGGATCGACATAAGCGTTCCGAAGCTGGACCGTCTTCCAAGCGTCATTGGCGGTCGTCTTCCCTGTCTCACCAAGGACTTGAACGGGCTGCCCAATCAATGTCGCGCCGGCACCGAAGGCAGCGTAGCCGACAGCTTCATTGGAATGAGTGGTCTCAGCATCGGCTGATTTTTCCTCCTCGACAATTACCTGCACCGAATCGCGATCCAGGTTGCGGAAACGCAATCCCGCAGGATCCGTTCCTGTGGTTGTCTGCATCGAAGCGAGGAAGACGGGGGCGGTATTGAATGCGGTTCCTAAGTTGATCGTGCGGAAGGTGTCCGAAACGACTTCGCCGGTAGCTTGAATTCGATATGGCGATCCAGAAATGCTGCCGTTGCCTCGCTCCAACGCGACATAGCCAACCCGCTCGTTGTTGTGAGATCCGTCTGCACCCTGCTCTTCTTGCACTCGAACCTTGAAGCTGGATCGAGTGATTTCTTGCTGGCGAGTGACCACCGCAGAGGGCCCGTTGACTGTCTGAACTTGGCTGAGCACCACCGGTGCAGAATCAAACACCTCTGGGAAATTGACCCGCTTGAGATTTGCGTTGACGGATTGAGTGCCTGCGTGAACGAGCGTCCCATCGGGAAGCGTGTAGGTACCGCTTTCAACGACGAGGTAACTGATGTTTTCGTTGGAGTGATTTCCGTCCAGATAATCCCATTCTTGGACACGAACTTGGAAGCTACCAGAGGTGACGTTGCGAACACGAACCGTGACCGGGTCTGAACCAGCAAACGAAGCAGGCGACACGATCACCACCGGATCGACATAAGCATTCCGAAGCTGGACCGTCTTCCAAGCGTCATTGGCGGTTGCCTTCCCGGTCTCACCAAGAACTTGAACGGGCTGCCCAATCAATGTCGCGCCGGCGCCGAAGGCAGCGTAGCCGACAGCTTCATTGGAATGGGTGGTCTCAGCATCGGCTGATTTTTCCTCCTCGACAATTACCTGCACCGAATCGCGATCCAGGTTGCGGAAACGCAATCCCGCAGGATCCGCCCCAGTGGTTGTCTGCATCGAAGCGAGGAAGACGGGGGCGGTATTGAATGCGGTTCCTAAGTTGATCGTGCGGAAGGTGTCCGAAACGACTTCGCCGGTAGCTTGAATTCGATATGGCGATCCAGAAATGCTGCCGTTGCCTCGCTCCAACGCGACATAGCCAACCCGCTCGTTGTTGTGAGATCCGTCTGCACCCTGCTCTTCTTGCACTCGAACCTTGAAGCTGGATCGAGTGATTTCTTGCTGGCGAGTGACCACCGCAGAGGGCCCGTTGACTGTCTGAACTTGGCTGAGCACCACCGGTGCAGAATCAAACACCTCTGGGAAATTGACCCGCTTGAGATTTGCGTTGACGGATTGAGTGCCTGCGTGAACGAGCGTCCCATCGGGAAGCGTGTAGGTACCGCTTTCAACGACGAGGTAACTGATGTTTTCGTTGGAGTGATTTCCGTCCAGATAATCCCATTCTTGGACACGAACTTGGAAGCTACCAGAGGCGACGTTGCGAACACGCACCGTGACCGGGTCTGAACCAGCAAACGAAGCAGGCGACACGATCACCACCGGATCGACATAAGCGTTCCGAAGCTGGACCGTCCTCCAAGCGTCATTGGCAGTTGTCTTCCCGGTCTCACCAAGGACTTTGCCAACGAATGAAGGGCTCGAAGGCGGCGGCGGAGGAGGAGGAGAGGTGCTTCTTACCGCGTCGATCGCCGCCTCGGCATTCACGAAGCCAAATCCGGTTTCAAAGTCAAAACCGGGAGACAGCATATCGATTGCTGTTTGTTCCAGGGTCGAATAGATTTGCTCTGGCGTCAGACTATTTGGACCACCGGAAGAATCCAACATCAATGCTGCCACAGCCGCAATATGTGGCGCCGCGGCTGAGGTCCCGGAAAAATTTGGAATACCGTCACCGTCGGGATCGTTGCCCGGAATGAAGAATGAAGTATTGGTGTTATCCGGACCGGTTACACGAGGTTGTTGTCGGACTTCAGGCGTAGCGAGACGATTTCCATTGACGTCGAATAAAATGGGAAGACCACCAGCAGATGTGGTTGGCTGAGGGACTGGCGGATTGACGCCGAACTCAGGTGTATCTCGATAGTCTGCCGCGGCGATGCCTGCACCTCCTACCGCCATGTGATGACCATAGAGCGTGCTGCTTCTCGTATCAAATTCACCAATGTCGAAACTGACGCTGCTGCTGACGTATTTCAATAGCCCTGGTTGTGGCTGCCCGTTGATCGCTCTGACGGCGATCAGAATGTTAAAGAACCGTGATTGAGCTGTCGGATTGCTCAAGGATACAATTTCAAGGGCGTCACCACCAACATTGGAGGTTGTGCTTGCCGCAACAAGAGCCTGCGTTTGAAAATCAAAGACAAATATATCCATGTCGTTGGCTGCGCCAGTTCCTCCTGCGGATGCAAAGGGCTGATCCCATTGAAATGAGATATTTGCCCGCCCGCCTGGAGCCAAGGCGACCAACTGAAAATTGTCTTGTCCCGGCCCGGGATCGAAGTCAAATGTGTTGTATGGTCCAGCGCCGGCAATCGATACCGCTGAGCCACCGGTGCGGAATTGACTGGAGTATGAAGTGCGCCCCTGGTTTCCCGCTGATGAGAAGAATGGAATGCCCTGTGAAGTGACATTCGCGGCAGCCTGTGCAATGATTCCATCTTGAAAAAATGGCTGGTCAGGGTAGGTGACGTCATCCACGATGACGTCTGCCCCTGCATTCGCCAAATCGAGGATTCCTTGCGCAAAGGACGCAGCACCTTCGCTGGCGGTGTGAAAAGCCAGCGATGCACCAGGGGCAATGTCATGTATCAACTCCAGCATCGCACGGCCTTCGTCGGTCCCTGATGTCCCCAGGTCACTCAACACCTGGACCGGGGTAGTGAAACCAGCCGGATTTCCAGGGCCGGGTAAGTTCCCGCTTGAGACTCCACCCGCGGCGCCACCACCACCGGAATTGCGATCAAAACTATCTGATAGCACCCCGATCTTTATTCCGGAACCATCAACACTGAATTGAGTCTTCGCCACGTCCGATCGCAATGCGCGGTCGGCTTGATTTGTCACTGTTCCGGCGGAAAGACTTGGTGGGTAAACAGGACGTGCAAATTTGACGGACGCTAGCTGTGCCAAGCCCCCGAGTTTCTGTGGTGGGATTGATCCACTAATCACACTGCCAAAAGTTTCATTCTCGACAAACCCTAACGACAAAAGATCATTGAGCGTTTGCTCAGTGCTCTCGCTTGCGATGACGTTGATGAGATAGTTCCCACTTGAGTCGATCAAAACTGGATTGTGTGTCAGTGTCGAGTTTTCCCCCGCGGAATAGGTCGGACTCAATATCGTCGATCGCCGGTAGGCATCATACAAATCGCCTCCAATGGTTGTGCGAATTGGATCTTCGGCGAAGGAATGAATGCTCAACGCGGTAGAAGCACTGAGCGACGGACCTTGGCTTACAAAAAACGGCTCAAGCTGAATTGGTTCCGCTGCGAGAATATCCGCAGGCGTGAGATCAGTGTGGGCCCAAATCTCACTGCTGAAATCCAGTTCGGCGGTCAAGGGAAGCCGCGATTCAAGTTTCTCAAGACAGTGAATGCCGCTTGGCTTCGAACGATGGCGGTTTCGTGACTCCCCTGCCTTCAGATGACGAGCAAGAGACCAAAGTTGCTTGGTGAAGAGGTTCATCGGCAGAATGGTCCTTTACGTGCTTATCACTGTGTGATGATACGTGTTTCAGCGAGCCCGAGCGGTGTTCGACTACCTCTTTCGGCGGGCTACTAGCCTGAGACTATTCGCAAACGTGGCTACAAACAAGATAGCGGTCGAAAAAATCGCATGCCATTTGGGGGGCGGCAGAAGTGAATTGACGCTCCGGGAGGAGATAACGAACCGTCTGAGATTCACTCGAGTGTAACCGTTCACCGGGACCATTCGACCTGGTGGGTTGACGGCTATTTTTTGAGACGTCGGCGGCGGGCGCGTCGGACTCGCTTGCGGTCGGCTGCTTGTCGACGTTCGTCTTGCCGGTAGTCGCAGATGGATTCCGGGTGCGAGTTTCTCCAGGCAGGTGGGCTCAGCGCTGACCAGTCGGTTTCGCCAGCCAGGGCTCGGCGTAGCACATCATCCAGATAGGCGTGAACGTCCAATTCATTGCGAATCGCTGTCCCGATAATCGTCATCAAGTTCGCCGCTCGCTCACCTGCCGACAGCGAGCCTTTGAACAACCAGTTCTTGCGGCCTGTCGCCACTCGCTTCATCAACTGTTCGCAGTCGTTGTTGTCGATCGGAACGCGAGCGTCTTCGGTGAACCGATTCAGTGCCGCCCAGTGTCGACGCACGTACGCTGCCGCTTGGCCAAGATTGCTTTTGGGAAGCACCTTGGGCGAACTCATTGTTTCGCTTTGCAGGTATTCGTCGATCAAGCCCAGTACGTGACGCGAGAGGCTTTGCCTTCGCGACAGTCGCTCCGCGTCATCGAGAGTCTTGATTTGATCCTCGATGTCGTAAAGCATCCGGATCAGTGATTCCAGCTTCGCCACTTGGATCGGGAACGCACTGCGGCACTCGTCAATCTTGCGACGCGCATGCGCCCAGCACGCTGCGAACTTGATTCGCGAGTCGCTGCGCACATCGATCTTTTGAAAGCCTGACCAGCAGTCGCCGATCAGCGTTCCTTCGTAATCCGCCAGCACATCATCGGGGCCGTCACGGTGACGACTGACCGTGAAGTCGAACCCGACCACCGGAAGACGCGATGCGTAGTAGCCCCAGAAGTTCGCTTGGATGCTTGGCTTGCCAGAGGCGATGGCCTTTTCAAGCACTTCGACAACTCGGTCTGCGCGTGGATGATTCGATAAGTCGGGCATCACTTTGGGCGTGATCAGCACCACGCCTGTGTCATCACAGCCCACGCAAGCATCTGTCTTGAGAAACGACCGCAAGTGTTCGGCCAGTGGGCGTAGCGCGAACTCGACGGAGGTTTCAATATTCGCCAGCGTGCTACGACTGGGCGTCCAGCCGCTGCCGGCGAACAGGTCTTGCTGACGGTAGAACGGCAGGTGATAGAAGTACTTCCAAGCGATGACTTCGACACCGATCGAAGCGTCGAAGCGATCCCCTGCGACCAGTCCGGTAGGGCGCTCGGGGCTGATAATGGCCGGCCCTTCTTCGACACGATTCTTTTCAATTGGCTGAACGTACTTGGCGTACTTGTTGACGCGAACACGAAGTTTCGGCCGAATCCACTCGAGCGTTTCGACCTCGTCATAGCCGATCAGCTTCAAGCCCTCGCGTCGAGCTTCGGGAAGGTCAACGATCCGCTCAATTCGCGGCAAGTGCTCGGGGAACTTACGGTCATTTTTGGCAGGCTGCTTGCGACGTCGTTTCTGTTTTTCTTCCTCAGCGTCTTGGGCGACCTGCTCCGCTTCCCGGACGGCTTCTTCCAGTGCACTGACCACTTCGGGAGTCGCTTCATCGCCGAGGTCCAGAAACAGCTGGCCGTCGCCGTCGACGCGGCGTTCACTCCGTCTGCCAAAGAGTTGCTGAAGCAGCTTGTCGACCTTCAGCTGGAGGTCGATGTTCTTTTCCTCGAGCTTGTCATTGTGGCTCTTCAGCTCGAGTACCGAGTGGGCTTGCTCTTCGACTTGTGATTTTAGGCTTGCGATTATGCGGTGACACGACTCGATGTCATTGGGCGGTTGAACGTTCGTTGATCGCTTCGCATCCATGGTGCGCAATTATACGAAACGCACCCTGGATGCAAAGTGTTCCCATCAAGCAACTTTCATTCGCTTGCGTCTTGTCTTGGCCGATTTCAGTGACACGCCAGCGATCCACATCGCGAGCTCGACCGAATCGATCGTGATATGCGATTGATCGCATGGAGACGTTGGCAGCTCAACGGTGCCTTGCTCGAGCCGTCTGTACCACAAGGTCAATCCACCAGTCTCCCACCAGAGGGCTTTGATGCGGTCTCGCTTTCGATTGACAAACAGAAACAGCGAACCGTCGGTGACGCTCTTGCCCAGCGACGTGGTGACGATTCCGGTCAGACCATCAAAGCCTTTTCGAAAGTCGACTGGATCGGTGCACAGATAGATCGGCGTGCCCCCTGAAACTTTATTGCCGGGCAATCCGATCATGGCTGATCCTTCCGCAATGGATTCGGCGGAGAATCAGTCGGTACTTCGACACGAATGCGGACGCCACCGGGAAGTTCAATCGTCGCGCTGGCGTGATTCGCAGCAGGAGTGGGGCGATCCGGTGTGGCTTGAAACGAGACGGGCACAAACTTGGCCACGGCGGAGGCTTTCGGATCCCGTGCCGAACGCAGCTTGCGTTTCCAGTTGTAGAAAGAAGGCTGCGAAACACCTTCGGCGGTACAGAACTCAGCGACTGTCATCTGAGCTTGCTCAAATCGTTGCAAACGCTCCGTCCAAAGATTCGCGGTTTCGGATCGAGTCATGGGGGTTCTCCATTGGGAAGCAAAATAAACCCAATACCCTAAAACCCGCGCCTACAACGGTTCTGGTGAACGGTTACCCATCGGCGACATGACGCCACAAGCCAAGTTGCTTGGCAAAGAACGCGAGGTCTTCGCCAATCGAGATCAGAAACTCGAAGCAGCCCGCGAGACGCGTCGACTGCGGCGCGGGCAGCAAGCTGCTTGATTGCGACGTACTGCGTCGCCAGATAAAATGACAACGCTTGGTCGGAGGATAGAGCTCTGGTGAGAACCAACTCGAACGCCGTGCCAAGTGAAACGTCGAAGGGCGGCGGTGTCTTCGGATGCCGCTCCTCTTTCCCTTCGATATTTCCGCAATGCGAAAACCTCCACACTGGATCGGGAGCTGACAGCCCACTTGCGTGGCACATCAACAACTTTTGAAACACCGATTCACTCGTCAAACGAGTCGGCAACTTTCCTTTTTGGAATATCAACGATCAGGTCTAACTCCAGTTCACGCTGAACCAATACAATAGAATGCGTTCCGCGGTGCGTTGCAAAGTTTTTCTGTCGCAACCCAAAACGTACCCTGCTGCTCTCGTCGTCGTTTTCCTAATGCCATTTCGGTCCTCCAAGCGTGATTCACACATCGTAACCGAATCGAACGAAAATTAACACGCTGTTAAGCGGTCAATATGCCCCAAAGCGAACTGTTTAGTTCCGATACCAATTCAATTTCTTTTTTCGATAACACTTTTTGCCAATAGCTATTTGCCTGGGCAGCGGAACGATTAAAGTCATGAACCGTGTTGCTATTTGGCATAGTTTTCCGTGTCTTAAATTTGTTTCTTGAGGACAATACATCTTCCGCCTTTTGCGGCATTGATTCCCCCAGCCAAGAAAATAGGGCTTGATATGCCGAACGCTCATCTTTAGCAACCTTCTCCATGTTGAAGAGGTAAACATTACCTCTAGCTTCTGTTGAAATCGCGACGAAGCGCTGATGGATCAGATGCCAAAGCAAGGCGGCAGACCCGACGGGAGTATCGCCAACGCGTTCGATCCAATCCTCAAAACCTGCGATCTCGCCAAACTCAGCTCGGTATCGAGGATAGATTTCTTTGGCCCCTGAAATCCAACCGAGACGCTTAAAGCTGGCGGCGTGTGCATGCGGGGAACGAATGCTCACCACGGCACGGAAGTCTAGATCAAACGAACTACTCGCGCAGAAAACCGCATGCGGGTCTTTCCAGATCAGCAGACGCTTGTGGCGTTGTAATTTTGCGAGGCGATACGATCGCAGGCTACGAGTTCCAAAAAAACGAGTGAACAACGCTTCGAACTGCCGATGTCCCGGGCGTCTTTGTGGTTTGAATCTCAATCTAAGTCGTCGCATGTCTTCGACAAACTGAACCAAGCTGGGGACTGGCAGCGTCGGTTCCCCAGGAATTGGGAAGCGTGTCACGAACCGACAATCCCCGGTCGGCCCCATCGGTTCATACAGCTCGAATGCGCCTGGCACCATCGACAACATGTGCCCCACGGGCGTAGTGCCGCTGCGTGGCGCTCCAGTAACTAATAAAACTTTTTCGATCATAGGTCCACAGCTTCGGTCAAGGATGATTTTTCGGGAACCGATTCTTGTAAAGGGATGCCGGATAGAACAGATGAAAAGGAAACAGCCGTAAGAATGAGATTGACAATTGACAAGGCAACCAACGCCCATGCAGCACCAATCGCGCCATGTGACGGGATTAGACAAAGGGAGGCGAGAATAGCAACAAGAAGTGTTATGCCATTTCCTAGTAGACGATGCCAGAAAGCTTGGCCAGCGGTAATTGCAAATTGCAAAGGTGCTGCGGAAATTCGCAAAGCCGCTGCAAGGATAGATATATGGAAGATATCGCTGCGGACGTATTCCGTGCCGTAGAGTAACCTTAGCGCCAGGTCTCCAAAGAAATAGGCACCGATCCATACAAGCGAGCCAAGGAAAGCTGACAATGCTGTCAATCTTCCGCTAAAACGCTGGAAATCAAACTTGTTTCCATTTCGATACAGTCGTCGCAGCCTAGCCGCAGACGCAGTGCCAATGGCACCGCTGAAGGTATTTAATCCAACATTGATATAAGCAATTGCGCCAAAAATGCCGACGGTTGCTAGGTCTACATGACGCTGCAGGACAAGTACCGGCACACTCGTCGCACCATTCATTAGCATTACCGCGAAACCGAGCGGAAGCATCCATTTTGCAAGCTGGAATAGCTTAGAAGGTGAAACAGCTAAGATTTCACCCAGCCGAACCTCTGCATGCAGGCGAGAAAGCAAACGCTTGTCAACCAATCTAAGGCAAATCCACCAAAGGACGGCCTCGACGAGTAAAGACAACGGCAGGCTTCGGGAGAACCAGAAGTATCCTGCGAAACCCCCAAATCCGAGGAGGCCCCGCGATACTGTTGAAGCAGCCACGTAATCTAGTCTCTCCTCTCGCTGGAAAATCCCGTGATTCATGTTCGTATGAGCCCCCACCAGTTTCACCATGGCGAAGGAGGCCACAACGGCTTTCGTGAGCAGGCTTGATCCGTCCAGGTAGGTGAGCAAAAGGACTCCAACAACTCCAATTGCACATAACGAAGAAAACGTTCTTAGTGCCATGTAGTCGACTCGATTGAATTCATCCAGATCGTCGACCGCGTGACCGTCTCGCATTGCCATCTGTGCGAACATGAAAACAGGAGTAACAAGTGCGGTGGCGACCACCATTACCCCCATCTGCTCAGCTGTTCCGAACCGCCCAATGACTATCACGATGCCCCACTGCGTTAACGCGAAAATCGCGTTAGCGATTCCGGAATGCAACATATTGCTACGCAGTGAGGGGCGGTTTCCTACCTTCATTTTGCGTTTTCGTACCAACTATGCGGGACGGTGATTCCAAGAGACTCTAAGCGAGTGAAATCGCCTTCGTACTGCTCTCGCAGTTTCGCACGGATCATAGGATTCATCGGTGGATAATCGAATGACCTGCTGTTTAAAGACAATAGTTTTATTCCCAACGCGGTTCGAAATTGTCGTGGTAACATAGCCTGAGCAAGGTGTTTCAACGGGTTCCGACGATTGACCAAATTCTGGACAAGCGACGAATAGGGCATCGAAGAGTTGTTGGAGCGCGTGACGGAGGCCAGTTCAGATCGCTCGGGAAGATCCAGGAATTTTCTTACGCGATACTGGAGCGTAGAGATCTCCTTAAGGTCCGATTCGAACAGTATTAGAAAATGCGTTCTCCCAAGGCACTCAAAAGCAATGTCCATCTGCTGACCGTACTGGCCGACGGTTCTGTATGCGTGACGCCACCATCGCCCACTTGCTGCACGGGTCGTTCTTATGCGTTCTTCCTCTGCTTGTAGCGCCTCCGTGAACCCAAGCTTTTCGTTTCCAAGTCGGCGTTGATGCCAATAAGCAGAGTAGGCTCGCTTCACTGGATCACGTAGACAAACGATGAACTTAGCATTCGGGCCGGTGAATCCCGAGATGCGGCCAAGAGCCTCGCAAGAAGTTAAGTAAAAAGGAGTCGCGTCACAAAGAATCGTCGACTTACCAATTGCTTTTGGTGAGTAAAACTCGCGATGGTACCACTCTTCCCCACGCGCAAATCTCGACTCGTCACAAAAAAAATAGGTTTCCTTGATCGATGGCACGAAAATCTCTGATTGCTCTGACAATAGGTCGGCAACCGTTGTTGTGCCACATTTTTGCGCACCTAATAGAAAGACGGAAGGACTAATCATTGTAATAACCGTTCTTGGTTAGTGATCCAAACCCTAGATTCGACTCCTTGAAGGCTGCCTGTGTCAACGGTCGTGTCAATCCGACGGTGACATGCAACCATGTCACCGCAAGCCTCAAGACGCTCGGCTTGAACGCAACTCGGAAGTCCGGAATATAAGCCAATGTAGGTTTCATTTAACTGTCGAGTTCCATTCGCCTCCAGGGAGGAATCGAGATGTTCTTCAAGATGCTGTGTCGCCTTCGGATTGCCATAGGTCCAATAATAGCGAGAACCGAACCGACTAATCGTGTCGTGAAAAACAGAAAATGGTTCGTGCCTGTCTTTAGATCCGAAGCGAGTGGCGGCACTGAAACGCACACGGAGGGAGATGCATCGGACATCTTCAAACAGAAAGTACGGCATGGTCTGCTCTCGCAAGCTTAAGGCGTTCAAAAGCATCGTTTTATCGATCAGACCTATCTGTAAACGCCTCTGAAGCTCAATTCAGAAGAAACCGTGCCGTGGTTCAAGGCATACTGTTTCCATATTGCTCTCCCGGACAAAGCTCCGCTGCATCTGGGAGCACAATGGAGAGGCATTATGCGATCGAGCATAGATGGGTGCCACCGTAATGTCTTGTCGTAGATTCCCATGTCGTTCAGTGTTTCCATCCAGAAAGGTCAAGATCAAATGTGGCCTTCAGTTCGCTGTTGTAATCGCGGTATTCGGTGGCGAGTTGCCTCAGTGATTCGCGGTGAGGCAAATTTCTATCGGTTGAGGGCGTTGTCGTGTTGAGCTTTCGGTAGATATCCTTGACGGCATTGTAGGCGGAGCCCTTCGGCAGTTTTCCGCGAATTTTTACGTTAAGTTTTTGTAGCAAGCGGTTCTTTACTTGGTAGGTTTCGTTGTCTCGAGGGAAATGGTAAGTGTCATAGAACGCGGGGTCCAGTCCTAGCCAGATGGCAATTTGCTTGACGAAATGAGTTGGATGCATTTTGAGCTCATCGAAGGTCCGTACCATCATGCGGTCGGGGCCAAGTTTTGATAACCAGCGATCAAGAAAAGTGATGTAACGAGCGTTTTTCAGCGCATCGGCGGCTAATTCATTTCCTCCGAATTGCTCTTTTCCTACATTCTTTCTCAACATTTGAAGATAGTCTTCAAACTGCAGTTCTGCAGGGATCCATGACCAGTTTGATTGGAAATAGTTGAACAGAGAATAGATTTGCTGCGAAGGTTCCCTGATGATGAACAAGCACTTAGGGTTTGAGGGGAGGTCAGGAATTTGAGTTAAGGCAGTGTCGTAGTACATGTAGGCCGGAGTTGATTCAAGAATAATATGGGGCTTTGTGCCCGGTTTTAAGGAAAAGAAGGACTCATAGCCCTTGAGTCCTGATGATATGTTCGCGTTCTTGCGGTACATGTGTGTGTGCAAGTCGACGCAATAATAGGTCTCCTTTTCAAGTGATCCTAGTGCTTCAGGATGATCGGCAATCCATGTGTGCAGAGAACTCGTTCCCGCTTTCGGGGCCCCGCAAATCACGAAGTTCGGTATAATCATTTGCGTTCCAGGAGCTGGCGAAACAGGATGTCTAATTCGCGGCCGAACCGAGAAGAATGGAATCGCGTCTCGTACAGAGACGTGCAGCAGTGTTGCATTTCCGCCAATTCTGACTTTTTTAGTCTTGCGAGCGATTCAGACCATTTGCGTTGGTCGAAGGGTATCACCCATCCGGTTCTGTTGGGGATTACCAATTCCGGCAGGGCACAACGATCGCTGACAAGGACCGGGGTACCGGATCGATAAGCTTCAGCTACCACGAGGCCGAAGCCTTCCCACCGAGAGGGAACTACGACGATATCGCTGTCATTGATGAAAGACTGGACTTCGGTAGGAGATTTCCAACCGTAAAATGTAACACCGGGAGTCTCTTCGGTATTCCCGTCAGAGCCAGGGTTTGCAAGCACAGATTCGCCGACGACGTGAAGGTGAAGGTCGGGGCGAGCATTTCTTGCATCTTTGAAGGCTAGCAAGAGAATATCAAAGCCTTTTTGCCTGTCCAGTCGCCCCACAAAAAGAATGTTCAGATGGTTTTCAAGTTTTTGGATTGGAGACGATAGGATCATCGCTTCACGAGATTCGACTGCGTTCTCAACAAGTACAGCGTTCACTTTAGGATAACGCTGTCGACAAAAGCCTTGTTCGTGTCCGGAAATATTGATAACAACATCGGCCAACTTAGATAGGCGATATTCGACGAAACTGACGGTTTTTCGCTTCAGTGAATGGTCAGGAAATTGCAATGCAGCCCATCCGTGAGGGCAGTAAATCATCGGTTGGCGTTTCAAGCGGAACCGTGAACAGGCTAACGCAGCTAGTGCGAAGCTGCTGTGAAAGAAGAAAATGTCTGGAGCTTGTTCACGCGACGCTCGCCAAGTTGCTGAGAGAAACTTGAATAGTCTGATCAATGACCGGGTTTCCGAAAGGAAGGTTGTAGTTCTTTCTAGGTCCTGCAGTTCTTTCCTGTGGTGCTCTGGTAGGACGACGTGATGTTCGAATTCGTTCGAAGTCGCATGGTGCATAATTCGCAGGTAAGTTGCAATTCCACCTTTCGCGGTTTCGCAGACATGCAGAATCTTGATGCCATTGGGTTCAGTCGTCGGGTTTGGAAGCCCTTTTTCGTCTTGTGTACGCAAAGTTGTCAATAGGCACCTTCCCGGAGTGCAATTGTTTTCAAGGTGTGAATCAAAATGTAGATGTCGAGCCAAGGAGACCAATTCGTGACGTAGTAGCTGTCGAAGCGGACGCGTTGGTCGTAGGTTGTTTTGTTTCTGCCTGAGACTTGCCAGAGGCCGGTGATTCCTGGACGGACGCGCTGGTAGAGGGGAAGCACGTTGCCATAGAGTGACGTTTGAGAGGTCATGCATGGCCTTGGTCCTACCAGGCTCATGTCTCCTTTCAGGACATTCCACAATTGAGGCAGTTCGTCAAGGCTCGACTTCCGAAGGAATGAGCCAATGCCAGAAATGATTCGAGGGTCGTTCTGCAGTTTCTGGTATTCGATCCATTCCTGACGCATGTCGGGGTCGTTTTCGAGATATTCTTCCAGGACTTGGTCGGCGTCGATGACCATGGTTCGAAACTTCCAGGCCTTGAAGGGCTTGCCGTCTTTGCCGACCCGTGTTTGCCCATAGAAGGCGGGGCCTGGATCACGCAACTTCAGCAGGAGAATGAAGACGAGGATGAACGGAGAAAGAACGCCCAGCGCGAGGGCGGAAATACAAATGTCGACGAATCGCTTAGCGGCTCTCGCGGGGTGGTTGTGCAAATGATCCTTCAGGTGGATCCCCATGGCACCCGCGCACTCCCGCGATCCTGACCAGAGGCTAGGAAGCTGCATCTGGGAGGGGAGAATCAGAACGTTGGAGAAATTGCCGGCATGGGAGAGGACCTCGTTCATGTCGATTGTTTCACACCCGCCAGGTGCAACAATCGACCAACGAGCTTGTGTTTTTCGACGCAAACGCTCCAATCTTTGCACGGAACCTAAATACGGTATGCCAGCCAAATCGAGGGAATCCTGAGCGGAAGCTGTCTTGGCAAAGTCAACGACGCCAATTGGACGTAGGCCACGTTGAGGGGCACGAGAATAGTATCGGTAGATCGCTCGACCTTGAGGGCCCGAGCCGACAATGATCGCGTTTTCGCCCCACCAGCTTGTTCGTGAGCAAAGACGCCGGGTCGTTAGTCGAGCCAGCGGTACGAGCAGCGATGCAACAACCGAGGCGACGCAAAAGACGGTTAATTCGCTCAGGCTGAGCGTCGCTAGGAAAAAGTTCGCAATGATTGCGAAAGCGAAGGCGGCCATCGCGGCAAGAACAGACTGTCGCAATTCAAGCACCGGACTCATTCCAGTTCCAGGATACAGGCCGTAAATCGCTGCGCATGCGATGTAAAATGTCGCGACGCAAATGCTGTTGAGTAGCAGCCCTGATTGAAGCCCAGCCGAGCTGAGAACGAGAAGAGGCATCGCTGCAATGAGAATTGAGCAAGTCAAGGCAGCGAGGTCAGCTGCGAGCAACGGCGCCAGTGTCAGGAGCACCTGACCGGCACCAGTTGCCTTGTTGCGGGTAACACGGCGACGTCTGGGGCTGGAAGTGTTTCGCTGGGTGCGGCGATGGTCGGTGACCGCGGCGCTGGGGACAAATGGGTCCAGTTGTTCGATCGTGTCTGTGCAAACGACACCGACCGGCAGCGGATTTGTGTCTAAGTGCGGCATCAATCGCTAGCTAAGTTGGACGGTCAAGATGAGAAGGATTGGCCCACGCGGCCTGGGGGCTGGGTGGACGGGGGCATTCTAATTGCGACGATCAGAATAAAAGGGATCTTCATTGTACTTTCAACTGGATTTGAGCCGCTTTGCCATCAGGTCTTTATAAGGGTGGGCAGGGTCCCGCAATGGAAAGGAATTGTTTGTTGCAGCTGGAATGAACCGCCGGACACTTAAGTTGATGACAGGGGGTGTCGCGAATGTGATCTCAGTGTGGTCCGAACCGAACTCTGGCGAATCCGGCTACGGGAGAATTGGCTGGCTACGAGTTAGTTGGGAGGGGGACAGCCCTCGGATTGTGCGAGTGGTAGCGAGACGACTTGGCTTTGGGTGGCCATGGCTGGCATGTCGGCGACGCTTCGCGGGTATTTGGCGTGGTGCTTGGCGAAGTCGATGGAAACATCGAGGGCCTCCAGCATCTTCTGGGTCTGCAGATCAAAATGCAGGAAGCTGCCCATGACGGTATGCGCGTATTCGAACTTGGTCGGCCCCATCATGGCTGCACGAACAAAGTTGCGAATGTAAAGCGATCGCGTGCGTTTGTCGCGAAGCATTCGCCAGGCGATGGTCCGGAACCCCTTGAACATGCGGCGGAATTCCCATGCGTTGGGCACATGTTTGTTGACGATTTTGATTCGCGCCGCCGTGTCGATCACCCGGTCCATGAAGGCTCGCGGCGAGTAGACGTTTTCAATGATGTTGCGAAGCTCTTGGTAGATCTCCACTCGATCTCGTGTGGTGACGAAGTTCATTCCGCTGATCGTTTGATCCTTGGACTCCACACTTCGAAGCTCGTATTTAGCGCCCGGGTCTTGAATCCAATTGTGTTCGGAATCAATCAGACGACGTTCTTTGGATAGCCGCCGGGTGAGCTGTGTGTTGGGGAGCGCTGACAACAAGCCCACCATCGATAGTGTGATGCCGCTTTCTTGGATGAAACGGATCATGGGGCCATCGGTGCCCGGTTTGTCGGTGTCAAATCCGATGATCAACCCGGCCGCGACGGAGATCCCGTGGTCGTAGATCGTTCGCACTCGATCGATGATCGGATGCACGGTGTTGATTCGTTTTTGCGTGTGAATCAACGTTTCCTCATCAGGGGACTCGATTCCCAGGAAGACGTAGCGGAACTGAACGTCTCGCATCAGTTCCAGCAGTTCTTTGTCGTCGGCGAGATTGATGCTGGCTTCGGTGGAGAACACAAACGGGTAATTGTGTTCTTCGTTCCATTGCTTGAGCGCAACCAGCAACGGTTTGATCAGTTTGCGATTGCCAATGAAGTTGTCGTCCGTGAAGTCGACCCAGCCTCGGTAGCCCAAGTCATAAAGTCGTTGCAGTTCGGCGAGGAACTGATCGGGATTTTTGACGCGAGGACGCCGGCCGAACAGCTCGATGATGTCGCAGAATTCGCAGTTGTACGGGCAGCCTCGGGAGGATTGCACCCCGACGTGCAGGTAGTCATTGAAGTCCACCAAGTCGAAACGCGGCGTCGGCGTCGTGGTCACATCGGGTTTGTGCGGTGATTCAAATTGACCTTTGGGATTGCCATCTCGCCAGGCATCCAGCCACATCGGGATGGTCAGTTCACCTTCGCCAACGACGACCGCATCGGCGTCTTGGTAGATCTGTGGTTGGCTGGTTGGGTCCGGTCCACCGACGACGACGAACTTTCCCTCCGCGTTGGCGCGTTCCACCCAGTGCAGGATGCCAGGTTGCTGGGGCAGCATGCCTCCCGTGCAAATCACGTCGGCCCATTCCCAATCGGATTCCTCCACCGGCGCGACGTTTTGGTCCGCGATCCGAAATTCCCATTGCTGGGGCAACAAGGCCGCGACGGTCATCAGGCCCAGTGGCGGTGCGGTGGCTTTCGCGCCAATCGCTTTGGCGCTTTCAACGAAATTCCAGTAGTTGGTTTGTTCGAAGCAGGGCTGGATCATCAGGCAGCGAACGGGCGAATCAGGGCTCTCGGGCAGTCTGGGTGATGCCGGCAACCGGGACGGATTGGGCGTCGAATGCATGATCGCAGGTCTAGCTGAGAGAGGAAATCAGGAGCAAAGCACAGCCGAATCGATCTTGGATATTCGAGTGAACAGGTCTCCATGGGTCCCAATCAAACTAGTCTCTTTGGGTGGTGTCGCCAAACCGGAAACCCGTTTTCAACGTGAATTTCGCGATTTAGCGAAGTGGACAGTTGGTGCGGTTGAGCTGAATCGGCATCGCGGTGAACTGAAAGACTGCTGTTTTGATGGCGAGAGAATGTCGGGGGCAGGGACGAGTTTGGCGGGCTTGGATTCTCAATGACGCGTTGGAAAGAGGTTGCCAGCGCCGGGAGCCACGGCGTGAGCGATCGCCACGATCCGCCTAGCCCGCGTGATCCGATTGATTCGGATTTTTGGTTTGGGGGCATGGGGCAACGCCATCTTTTTGTGCCACGACATTTGCACAGCGGATTCGGTGAATAGACTTGGGCACTACGAAACATTTGTTCTTCAGCCATTTGAGGGCGTGCTAACACCGCCCTGCTTTCAGCATGTCCCATTCAACCTCTCGACGAATGCCCTTGATCACGGGAGCCAGCGGAATGCTCGGTTCTTATGTGGTGGCAGAGTTATTGCGAGACCGGACCGAATGCGCGGTTTTGGTACGCGCGAAGGGGAAATTGACGGCAGAGCAACGGATGGAGCAAATCCTCGGTCGATTTGAGAACGCCTGGCAAGTGTCCCTGCCACGTCCAAAGATTTTGGAAGGCGATTTGAACCAAGATGCTCTGGGGTTGAAAGAAGAGTCGATTGAGTGGGTGCGGGCCAACTGCGATCGAATGTTGCACAGTGCAGCCAGCCTGAGCTTCCTGCCGGCTGACCCGGAGGGCGACAATGAGCCCTATCGAACCAACGTCGACGGCACCGGGAAAGTGTTGGCGTTTTGCCAGGAGGTTGGGATCTCGCAGTTCCACCATGTCTCCACCGCGTACGTTTGCGGCAAACGATCGGGACGCGTGAAGGAAACCGAAGGAGCGGTCGGCCAATCGTTTGCGAACGACTACGAACGCAGCAAGCTGATTGCGGAAGGGATCGTTCGCGAATCATTCGGCGAGTCGAATCTCACCGTTTATCGACCGTCGATCGTGATCGATCGAACGGGACTGTCGCCGGTCTCCGGCGATCGAACGATCTATGGTGCCTTCTCGATGTACCAAATGTTGGCGTCGCGATTTGGTTTGCCCGAAGATGGGCAGTGGTTTCGAGACCTGGGGTTTTCAGGAAGCGAACGCAAGAACATTGTGGACGTGGACTGGATCGCACGGGCCATTTGCAAGGTGATGAGCACGCCTCGATTGCATGGCCGGACGTATCATCTGACCACACGCGAGGGCACGGCAATTGAGTCCTTGGACGCGGCATTTCATTCCGCGACGACGAAGTGGTTGCAGACTCGAAAGCCGGATCGGCTGAAACGACCGCGGCAACTCAGCAAGACCTCAACGCGGGCAGGCAGCGAACGGCAAGAACTGGATCAAATGGCCGGCCCATTTGTGAAAACGTTTTTGCCATACTTTCGAGACGATCCCATCTTTGATCGTGCGAACATCGATGATGTGATTGCAACAACGCACCTGGACGACACGCCTGAAATCGGCAGTGAGGAACTGCTGCAGATGATCGGCAACTGGTCGGCCGTTCCATCGAAAGCACCCAAGGTGGCGAAACAGACTTCCGCGACGGGGCAACCCACGGCGAAACCAGCAGTCGTCGGCCAAGGTGGCGATCCTGATGACTGCGTGATTTGTGGTTTTGAGGTTCGTTTGCCGGGCGGCGTTGATAACGCACAAGCGTTCGAGGAGATGCTGTTTGAAGGTCGTTCGGTGATCGCGCCGATGCCGGAAGATCGCTTGAACCGCGAGTTGTACTTCGAGAATCAAAAAGGCGTTCCAGGAAAGACCTACACGCAACTTGGTGGCTGTGTTTCACCTGATCCATTGGATGTTGCGGTTGAGCAGGCGATTGGGTCGCTCGGGGTATTTGACCTGACGCATCGGCAGTTTGCTCAGGTCGCTGTGGCGGCGCTCAAGGCAGCTTCGGGATCGTGCGGTTTGTCGTCCACCTCGGCACTGCATTGCACATCCGATCGTCCACTCGCAGTTGATCCCGTTCGGGCTGGCGTCTTTGTTGGGCACAGTGGTGGAACAGAGTTGGGCGGACCGCTTGCCATGGCGACGATGGCAGACACGGCGATGGAGTTGGTTGACCAGGTTCCTTCGCTGCAATCCGTCGATTCTGATTCGAAAAAACAGGTCAAAGCATCGATTTCATCCGCCATTCGTCGCGATCGGCCGCGGTATGAATCGGGGCATTCACCGGCTTTCAATGCCTATTCGGCGGCTTCTTTGGCCGCGCGGTTGATGGGATTTGAAGGCCGTCGCGAGGTGATCGATGCGGCTTGTTCGTCGTCTCTGTTGGCGCTGCAGCATGCGGCATCCGCCATCGAAGCGAACCGCTTGGATTTGGCGGTCGTCGGTGGCGCGACGTTCAACAATGTCGACAACTTGGCGTTGTTCTCTCAGTCAGGTGCGTGCAGCGAGACAGGATCGTTTCCGTTCGACAACCGTGCCAGCGGGTTGATCAGCAGCGAAGGTTATGTGGCGGTGGTCGTGGCTCGACGAAGTGTTGCCGAGGCCAATGGGCTGCCCGTCCTGGCAACCTTGCGAGGTGTAGGTGTCGCGTCGGATGGCAAAGGCAAAGGTCTGTGGGCGCCGCGAAGTGAAGGTCAACAAACAGCGATGCGACGCGCCGTCGATTCGGATCCGCTCAACATTGATTACTTGGAGTGCCACGCCACCAGCACTCAAGTGGGCGATGCCACCGAACTGGAAAGTTTGACTTCGCTGTTGCGAACCAACCAAAGTCAGCAGAGTGTGTTGCCCATCGGCAGTGTCAAAAGCAACTTGGGGCATCTGTTGGAAGCGGCTGGTTTGGTCGGTGTGGTGAAGTGCTTGCTGGCGATGCGTCGCGGGAAGATTCCACCTTCGATCAATTTTGCGTTGCCAACCGAACGTCACGATTGGGATCAATCACCGGTTCGGATTGTCGACCGCGTGGAACCGTGGCAACGTCGCACAGCTTCCGAGGGTCGCGTGGCGGCTGTCAATGCGTTTGGTATCGGCGGATTGAATGCTCATGCCGTGATTGAAGAGATGCCTTCTTCCCGGCGAGCAACCGCGCAAGAACAGCAAGTCGAGGAGTCCATCGCAATTGTTGGCCGCGGTGTCGTGTTGCCTGGTGCTGCCAATCTTCAAGCATTTCGAGAGTTGCTGCAAAGCGGTCGGTCTGCAATCAGCGATCCGCCGGAAGGCCGCTGGGTCGGCACTCGCAGCGGAGCTTGGCTTGGTGTGAACCCAGGTGCGGATCGATCGAGTTACACGACGCCGCATTGCCGTGGCGGATACATTCGAGATTTCAAATTCGATGCTCAGTCGTATCGAATCCCGCCGAAAATGGTGGCCAATGCCAACCCGGCTCAATTGATGCTGATCGAGGCTGTTCGGCAGGCGATGGATGAGTTCGATGGCGGCCAGTGGTCGGTTGATCGCGAGCGAGTCGGCGTGGTCGTTGGAACCATCTTTGGCGGCCAGTTCAGCAACGAGTTGCAAATTGGTTTGCGGTTGCCTGAGATCAACCAGCATCTTCGTCGCACGCTGGCATCGATGGGATGGGATGATTTAAAAACAAACATTGTTGCTGATGAACTGCGAAAGCTGACGCTTGAAAAGTACGGTGCTTTGCTGGATGAGACCGGTGGGTTCACGGCCAGCACGCTCGCGTCGCGAATCGCGAGAACGTTTGACTTGATGGGCGGAGCGTTCGCGGTCGACGCGGACGAAGCCTCCGGCGGGTTGGCGTTGATCACTGCGATGGAACAGTTGCATGAGGGAGCGATCGATTTGGCGTTGTGCGGTGTGACTCAACGCGGGATGGACTTGGTCGCCTTCGAGCAGCTCGCACACAAAGAGCAGCTGTTGCCATCAGGCCGCCCGGAAGATTTGCCCGACGATGGATCCCAGATCATTCCTGGCGAGGGCGTTGCGGTTTTGACGCTTCAGCGTTTGTCCGACGCCAAGGCACAGGGGCGAACCATTTTAGGCGTGTTGTCCAAGCCAACCGAGGCGTTTTCGGCGGATGTTGCGGCCGCGCGAGCTGAATCGGCTCGTCATTCCCAGGTGCCTGGATTTATTTCTTCCCAAAAGCTGGTCGGCCAAATTGGTCATTTGGGCGGCGGTCAGGGTATCATTCGAGCAATAGCGGCGACTTTGACGCCCCAATTCAGCAGCAAGCCGACTTCGAACGTTTCAATTCCGATCGGGGAAGTTGCCGACGATGGATATCGAGTCAATTATAGTGTCTCCCCCCAAATGAACTATGAGCCGTCCACTTTGCCTTCCGGTGAGACTCCTTTGATTTCGACCTCACTCGAATCCACGCCGCAGCCGACTTCTTCCGTGTCGACGCGATCTCGTTCCGAATCCTTGAGGAAGGAATCGGTGCCTGGTTCGTCGGGAACGCTCGTTGTTCGTCTGCAGTGCGCGACCTTGGAAGCGTTGCGAGTCGCCCTGAGCGAGGTTGCCTCAGGAAAGTCGGCGAGCGAAAGCTGCGTGTCGGCGTTCACGTCCTCCTCCGCGACGGCCTGTCGAGCGGTCTTGTTGGGCAAAGACGACAGCGAGTTGGCAGCCGCAGCATCAGCGGCGATTGCGGGGCCCATTCGTCAACAAGCCTCCGGGATGTTGGCGAAAAAGGATGGTTGGGTTTGGCTACCAAACGCTCGCTCTGGTGAGTGTGCCAGTCCACGTGTTGGTTGGTTGTTCCCTGGGCAAGGTTCGCAGTACTCGGCTGTTCCGACTTGGTTGGACACCGAGGATTCATCTGCTAGCCGAGCTTTCTTGGACGGTTTCGATCAACGGCTGAAATCGCTTGGTTTGCCTGTGATCTCGGATCGTTTGCACGATCCTGAATCGCAACTCGGACGCGATGTGTGGTGGACACAGGCGTGGGTGTTGGCAGTTGGTTCCATGTTTGCGGATTCGTTGCTGCGTCGCGGTTTGCGTCCTGATGCGGTGCTGGGGCACAGCTTTGGCGAATGCACCGCCGCTTGGTGCGCGGGCGTTGTGACCACACGGCAAGCCATCGAGTTTGCAAAGTCACGAAGCGACAGCGTGGTGATGACGACACGTGAAAGAGGTGAACTGTTGTCGGTTCGTGGAGCGCCATCGGCGGTCGACGCTGCTCTGCAAGGATCCGAAATTCGCTACACCATTTCGCACCACAACTCACCGCAACAGACAGTGATCGCCGGTGCCCCTGAGCAAATGACGGCCGCGAAAAAGCAGCTGGCGTCTGCTGGCATGGCGTCGGTTGTGATTCCTGTGCCGGCCGCTTTTCACACTCCCGAGATGATGCCAGCTCAAGAAATGCTGCAAGCTCGATTCACCGGCCAGAACGCGCGTCCGCCACGCTTTGCGTTTTTGTCGGCGGTGTCGAATCGATATCTGGCCGAGCCATCTGACATCGTTGACAATTTGGTCACACAGTTGACGCGTCCGGTGTGCTTCAGCGGAGCGACGGAGCGATTGGTTCACGATGGGTGCGAATTACTGGTTGAGGTTGGCCCCAACAATGTGCTGACTCGATTGGCCACTGCAACGGTTGCTCCGCACGTGCTCTGCATGTCGGCGGATGACCGTGGTCGCGACCCAAATCGTCAGCGACAATTGATCGAGTTGGCGTACGAATCACTCGGTCAATCGACCAAGGCATCGAGTGAATCGGTTTCCGAAACAAGCGTGTCCGTGGCGTCGTCACAAACGGATGTTCATCAGCCGAGCACGATGACGGCGTCGCGGCCAGCGTTCGAAGTCGTCGATGTCACGCGGCGGAGTCGACGTCAACAAGAAGTCTCGCAGGAGGAGCCGCGGTCGGCATTCAAGCCGGTTTCGGACGTCAGGGGATCCTCTGGCGTCGTGGCACCCGCGACGGTTCATTCGGTCAGCGAGAACGGAAGTGATCATCGCAACGGAATGCAAAATGGCGATGTGGTTTCCAGTCAAATGCAGCCGATTGCAACGGTCACCGCCGCGGCGAATCGTGCTTCGAATGCGGACATGCAGCAACGTCTGCGGTCAGCTCGATCATTCTTGTTTGACCTCGTGGTGGATTTGACGGGGTACGACCCAGAGGTGATCGAGTTCGACGCGGACTTGGAAGCCGAGTTGGGTGTCGACAGCATCAAGAAGGCTCAGCTGATCGGTGAAATCGTTCAGTGGGGCAACTTGGAAGTCGACACGCAGTCCATGCGATTGGCTCAGTTCGCTTCGCTCAATGACATCCTGCAACTGGTCGGTGATCCAGCTGAAATCGAAGGCAGCGAATTCGCGTCCGTTCCGATGGACGCATGCGGACACAACGACCAGTCCGAATCCATTCCGACGCAGGACCTCGACAGCACCGCGGAATCGTTGCAACGTTTGATGATCGACTTGGTCGTGGATCAAACCGGTTACGACGAAGACATCATCGACATGGACGCGGATCTGGAAGGCGAACTTGGGATCGACAGCATCAAGCGAGCTCAGTTGCTGGGCGAGCTGGAACAACAGTACGAGTTGCAATCGCTTCGCGAGTCGAACTTGAAGCTGTCGGATTTTCCGACCTTGTCTTCGATCCATGCGTTTGTGATGGAGCAGATTGGTCAGCCTGCGGACGAAAAAAAAAACGCCTCGCTGAATCTCAGTTCTGACTCGTCCGAAGTGACGTCCCAGGCACCCGCCTCGGGGACCCATCGTTTCGTGATGCGAACGAAATCGGCACCTCGACGCGATGGGATGCCGACGATGCCTCCGCTCAATGGGGCCGCGCTGATTCTTGGCAACAACCCGGTCGCCGATGCAATCGCGACTCGATGTCAAATGGCAGGTGTCCCGGTTCATCGCATCGCAGCTCAGCTGACTTTGCCAGAGCTCGATGCCGAACTGGATCGTGTCTGGTCCGTTGATGCGACACCGCACCTTTTCCTGACCACACCGCACGACGATGCGGCTTGTTGGACAACGTTGGACGCGACGAGTTGGAAACAGCGTCAATCCGATGCGCTTGCGATTCCCTATCGCGTTTGTCAGCGCTGGATGCAGCGAACAATCGACGAAGATCGGATGGCTCAGGCTTCGTTGGTTTCCACCTTGAAGATGGGAGGCGGGTTTGGTTTCGACGCCATGTCGACATTGGCTCAGTCTTCTGCGCAGATTCATGGTCGTTCAGCCGAGTCGGGCGGATTGGCTGGTTTGACCAAAGCGATGTTGATCGAGGCCTGGATGCGTGGTTACCGCGACACGCCGATGTTGATCGTTGATCAGATCGAGGATGCGAGCCCTGAGGAATTGGCCGAGGGTGTGTTTCGTGAGTTAGCTGTTCCGTCCTACGACGAAGAAGTCGCGGTCGCAGGTGAGCAGCGATTGGCAACGGAAGCTCGCTACTCTCCGCTCGATGTTTCATCGCAGATGACTCAGGTCACCCCTGGTGGCACTTGGATCGTCGCCGGCGGAGGTCGTGGGATCACGGCGATGACAGCGATGGCATTGGCCGAACGTCACGGGTTGAAACTGCATTTACTGGGGATGGCCCCGGTGCCGCACATTGACCCCTCCGTGCGGGAACATGCTCTGCGAGATCGAGCGGACCTGCGTCGATCCGAGATGGCGCGCATTCAGCGAGAAGGCGGCAACCCCGTCAAGACTTGGCGGCAATTCGAGAAGGCCATCGAGATTGACCTGACGCTCGAAGCGTGTCGAGAACGGTCGATTGAGGCCACCTATCACAGCGTCAACGTTTCGGACTTCGAAGCGGTGGCGGAGGTTGTTGCCAAAATCCGAAGCGTGGACGGTCCTATCCGTGGTGTGATCCAAGGTGCCGGATCCGGCCAAGACGCGCGTTTTGATCGCAAGCGACCCGACAAAGTGGCGCAGTGTTTTTCCGCCAAAATCGATGGCACGATTGCGCTCGCATCCGCGACGCAGAACGATCCATTGGAATGGTTCCTTGGTTACGGTTCGATCAGCGGACGTTTCGGTGCCAATGGACACACGGACTATTCCGCAGCCAACGAGATGCTTGCCAAGTTGATCGGGCGATTGCGACAGCAGCGTCCCGAGACGCGATGCGTGACCTTTCATTGGCACGCTTGGGGCGATGTCGGGATGGCGACCAAGCCTGAAGCCAAGCTGGCACTGGACATGATCGGCATGGAATTCATGCCGGCTGAAGAAGGGCTGCAGCACTTTTTAAACGAAGTCGAGCACGGTGGTGAGGAAGCCGAGGTGCTGATCACGGATCGCCGTTATGTACGCAAATTCTTCCCCGCCGAATCGTCGCGATTAGGGAGCTCGTTGCCCGGTCCATCGCCCATGATCGATCCAACGGAACGCATGCCAGCGACATCGCAGGATTCCTTCGCGGTGACATTGGACCCCGAACGCGATCTGTTTTTGAAGCATCACTTGGTCAACGGACGTCCCACGTTGCCGTTCGTGATGGCGATCGAAATGCTGGCCGAAGCGGCTCGCTGGGGCACCGATCAAAAAGTCATGCGTTGCCGTGATGTTTCGGCCACGATGCCGCTCAAATTCATGACAGATGACGCCCTTGCGGTGGAGTTGTTGCGAGATCCGACAGTGCCGGACCGTTGGTCTTTGGTCAGCGATTTGCGTCGCCGAGATGGTCGATTGGTCCAAGCCCAACGCCCGCATTTTGCGGCGACGATTGAGTTGGGTGATGACAGCCTGCCAGTCGTGTCGCTGGGCAGCGAAGATGTGGTCGAGTCAGCCGTGCAATACGCCAGCGAGCAGGCTCCGATCTATCACGGTCCATCGCTTCAGTGTTTGCGAACGATTGGATTTGGGAATGCCGACGCCGGTTTGTCTGGCGGAGATCCTGCGAAACGACCTCGTGCGATCGGCACCATCGTCGCGCCCAGTCCAGCTCACTTGGCAGGCGAGGCGCGTCCGTTGTTGGGATGGGTTTTGTCACCAGCCACGATGGATGCGGTTTTGTACGCGGCGGGCATGCTCGCTTACCGGGTTGCTGATCGGCCGAGTTTGCCAGTCTCATTTGATTGCATCGAAATCGGTCGGTTGCCTGATCCCGGCGAGCCATTGAAAGTTCACGTGCAGTGGGAAGGTGAAGCAACTGATGGTTCTTCTGGCGGTTCCGACGGCGGCCTGATGTCGGCGGTTTTGATTGGCCAGAATCGGGAACTGATCTTGCGAATCGATGGCTATCGAATCGGTTGGCTTCGCTAAGCCATGTATCACGCCACGACGTCCCTGCCGGCTCTGTTGCCGTCGACTTGGTACACCGATTCATCGATTCATGATCGCGAACAAATTGCACTGCGTCAGGCAGGATGGCAATTGGTCACAACCACGACGGAGCTCTCGCAGTCGGGCGACTACCAAGCGCTGGACCGATTGGGAGTGCCACTGATCGTTCGCAACCACGACGGCGAATTGGTGGCGCTGCGAAACGTGTGTGCGCATCGGCAGTGCCAACTGGTGACGGAAGGCGGCGGCCACGCGAAAGAGTTGAAGTGCCCTTACCACGGTTGGCAGTACGGCGGCGATGGACGCACTCGCAAGATTCCTGCCGCAAAGAATTTTCCGCACTTCGATCGGGAACGCTATCGGTTGGGGAGTTTTCCGGTGCAAGTGGTTGGCCAGTTGGTCTTCGTGAATCTGTCTGGTGGAGCCAGTCAGGGAGCCGGTGAATCGGGGCTCGTGACGCTCGGCGACGATGATTGGGTGAGCGACTTCGCAGCGAACACGGATGCGACGTCGTGGAGGCAAGTTCTGCAAGAGGAACTGGAGTATCCCTGCGATTGGAAAATCCCGATCGAAGGTTCGCTCGAAAGTTATCATCTCAGTGAG
The DNA here is from genome assembly GCF_028768465.1 of Rhodopirellula sp. P2. GTDB lineage: Bacteria > Planctomycetota > Planctomycetia > Pirellulales > Pirellulaceae > Rhodopirellula. Next base: position 771,751 of record NZ_CP118225.1, on the reverse strand, counting down.
GTTCACTCGCAAACGTTTGGCAGCGATCCAGGTGAAAGCGAAAGCACGCATGAGTTGATGGCGTGGGGAACTCGGTTCCGAACGGATGTACGCGAGGATTCCTTGTTGGCGCGGATGGAAGAACGTGTGATGCGTTGGATGGTCGGAGAATTCGGGCCGCATTATCAGCATGTGCATGTGTTCCCAAATATCATGGCGTCGTTCACCGACACGATGAGTTTGGTCTATCAGATCACTCCGATTGGAATTTCAACCAGCAAAATGACGGTGTTCGGATTCACGCGTCGCCCCAAACGCTCGGGCATTGTCGGGAAGATGGTCGCGAACGGGTTGGGACGCAGCGCCGCATCGATGGCGCGAAAAGTGTTGGCCGAAGACGCAGCGATCTTTCCACGGGTGCAGGCCGGAATGAATTCAGCCGGCGCGGCTGGGGTGAACGAGGAGGCAAGTCGGATCTTTGGACGCTGTGAGGAGAGGCTGCATGCCTTTCATGTGCACTGGCAGGAATCGATGAAGGCGGGAAGCATGAAGTCAAACAAAGATTCGTTGGAAGATCATCATGAATGAGGGATCAGGATCAAGCATGAAACCATTGGCGGATTTAGTAGGCAAGCGAGCGCTCGTCACCGGTGCCAGTCGTGGCATTGGTCGGGCAATTGCATTGGAGTTGGCCGCTCGAGGGGCTTCGGTTGCGATCAATTTCTTGAAGTCCGAGGAACAAGCGGTCCAAGTCGCGACGGAAATTGCCGACTCAGGCGGAACGGTGATGTTGGTGCGAGCCGATGTCTCATCGAAAGAAGACGTGGAAGCGATGGTTGAGAGTGTCGCTCAGAAATGGGGCGGATTGGACATCGTGGTCAGCAATGCTGCGGCCGGCGGTTTTCGTGATTTGAATGACCTGACCCCCGTCAACTTCGAAGCGGTGCTTCGCAGCAATTCGGCACCCGTGGTTTGGTTGGCTCAGGCGGCATGGGAGCATTTGGCCGCCGGGGATTCGCATGGGAAGTTGGTCGCAGTGAGCAGCCACGGTTCCAATTGGGCCGTGCCTCACTATGGAGCCATTGGGGCATCGAAGGCGGCACTTGAAGCTTTGGTGCGTCACCTCGCACTGGAGTTTGGCGACCGCGGGATCAACTTCAATTGCGTGTTGCCGGGCATCATTGCCACAGATGCCATCGCCAGCATGCCAGGTTCCGAGGGCCTGATCGAAGCTGCGAGCGAACGAATGATGGTCGGCAAACGCCGCCTGTGCGAACAAGATGTCTCGTCCGTGGTGGCGTTTCTGTGCAGCGAAGGAAGTGATTTGATTCAAGGGCAAACGCTCGTGATCGACGGTGGCGTCAGCATTCGCGTGTGATGCGAATGTTGGCCCAAACAAGTTTTCATGACAGATGTTTTTAGGCGATTGAGAGTCCGATGACTGACCCATTGATTCTGCGACGAGCGACGATCGTTCTGGTGATCCTGTTGGCAGGAATGGTTGGGTGGCAGGTGGTGAAGTCCACCTCTGATCAGCCAACCGCGAGCGAGGAGCGTGACCCGAATGTGCCGGAGCTGAACCTCGGCAGCTTTGCGCAGCCGTCCCTTTCTTCGAAATCAGAGAACGAGGCGGGCGAAGCACGGGGAGAGCTCACCCTTCGCGTTGGAAAGATCGGCTCCGCTCCGCGTCGCGATGAAATCACGTTGTTGAGATCGTTGCCGGACTCGGAACGTGATTGGACGCGTGCCTACACGATGGCGAAAGGCAATGCTTGCCGGATCGTCGCCCCGGGGGCATCCGTGTCAGCGCCGCTGTCGATGGCTCGCACTGGCCAGCATGGTGAGCTGGGACGATTGTCTGCGATCACGATTGGTTTGGAGATGGCGTCGCAAGGCCGTCAGAAGTTGCCCGCCGTCACTCGCCAGCAAGTGGATCAGTACTTCGAGGACCATCGTTTGTCGGTCCAGCCTCAGCTGTTTTACGACGAGCAAAAACGTGTTTACTTTGGCACTGATTGCGCGGCAGCATTCTTTGAAATTGAACGTCCCGGTTACACCATCGAGCCGGAGCCGATGATCAATGTGGCGGTCAGCCGATTTCGGACGCTGGGGATTGTTGGCATGCCGGAGGATTCAGGCGTGTTGCTGGGGCGGACGTTGGCGTTGATGTTCGCGTTCGAAAAGAGCGATGACACAGTCTCTGGCGTCGCCGATAACGGTCGTCAGGCGTTGGAGTTGATGCTCTTGCATTTGCCTCCCGAATCCACTGCGGATGACTTCAAGATTGAGGTCTATATCACCAGCGATGAGCGAGTCAGTTTGCATCGTTTGGACTTGGGCAACGAGGCGGTCAATTCGCCGCTCCCGACGATCTCGTCGGAGGTTCGTTTCGACAAGATGATTTTGATGGGGATGTACCCTGCGGAACCCGTGGTCACCAAGATTCACTTCCGATCGGCCGGCATCCTTTCGATGGAAATGATCACTCGGCTATCGCGAGGTACGAGCGAACGCACAGCGATGAGTCTGACGGAGATCTTGGATGAGTTTGGGAAGCTCTCGATGCAGTCGCCGATCGACAGTTCGCCGAAGTACGAAGATGCGGAAGTGGCCGAGGCGGCGCGGCGGAAGTACGAACGCTTGCGGGCGATGCGAGAAGAGGTGTCGCGGGATGACGAAATCTCGATGCCATCCAAGCGTCCGTTGATGACCGGCTTGGATGACTGACCGGCTGCGGAGGTGACGGTTGGAGTCAACCGACAATCGCGCAAGCGAGAACGCTGAGCAGGCATAAAAAAACGGAAACCAGTCTGATGCCAGACTGGTTTCCGCTCGTGAATCTGATTCGTCGTTGGTTTCGGGATTAGCGATCGCCGCGGCCACCGTAGCCGCCACCACCGCCGCCGCCGTATCCACCACCGCCGCCGCCACCGTAGCCACCGCCGCGGTTGCCACCGCCACCGCCGTAACCACCGCCGCCGCCACCACGGCCGCGACCGCCGCCACCACCGCCGTAGCCTCCACCACCGCCGCCGCCGCCACCACTGCGTGGCTCGCGAGGTCGAGCTTCATTGACCGTCACACCACGGCCATCAATTTCATGACCGTTCAGGTTTTCAATCGCGTCCTTCGCGCCTTCGGCATCCGCCATTTCGACGAAGGCAAATCCGCGACTACGTCCTGTTTCTCGATCCATGATGATGTTCACAGCTGACACTTCGCCATACTGTTCGAACGCGCCACGGAGCTCTTCTTCGGTGGCCTTGAACGAAAGGTTCCCGACATAAATGTTCGTCACTGATCTGATACCCTGCAAACCGTCACCAACGAGGCAAGATGCCTCTCGCATTCGGGCTCGTTTCACTGGAAAACGCTTCCAAAACAAACCAACCAACCCAAATGTGGTGCTCAACTGACTGCGCAGCGTGAACCATCCCGATACCCCAGTCAATCCCATCTTTTTGCCCCTCCCTCGGAATTCACGAAACAGTTTGGGGGCTCTCGAAACGGTTTCCGCTGCGGTTTTGCCCGGATCTCAACCCTTTCGCATTCCTCGGGTTGTGCCGCCAACCCGAAGTCTTGATCTCACTTCAAGATACGTTCCGCGGTCTGTTTGGATGCTGCGATGACCGGGGCGATTCCAACGCCGCCTAGTGCGTTTGTGTTCAGGTGCAGGCCTGGGATGGATTGGATCGCGGTTCGAATCTGCTGGACTTTGTCCAGGTGCCCGACCTCGTACTGTGGCATCGCGTTGTTCCAACGTACGACTTTCACCACCGCAGCGATGTCTTCGAGTGACTGAGTCTGGTCCAGTCCGATCAGGTCGCCCAGTTCGGCCCGCACGATCTCGGTGATCTCGTCGTCGCTGCGTTCCAGGATTTCGGGTTGCAGTATGCCGCCGACAAACGCCCGCACAATGACATAGTCATCGGGAGCACGCTGAGGAAATTTGGTGCTGGCGAAGCTGCCTGCCAGCATGCGGCGGTTCTCTTGGGGTGGAACCACAAATCCGAAGGTGGTTGGAAAACGCGAGATGCAATCGCGCCGAACCGCCATGACCACAATCGCCGTGGATGCAAATGGAATCGAGCGAAGCGTGGACGCGGCTTCGTCGCTGAGCGGTTGCAGTAGTTTTGCCGCGACGTGCGCGGGGGTCGAAACAACAACTTGATCAAACTCTTGGGACGATTGGCTGTGGTCGACGGATTCGATCTCCAGTCGATAGCGATGATCCGGAAGCGGGACGATCGAGCGAACGGCCGTGTTCAAGCGAATGTTCTCACGCCCCGCAAAGTCGGCGAGCGTGTCGATCCATTGCATCATGCCGTTGGGAAACGCTCGAAACTTCTCGTAGCGAGCGCCACTGCTGGCTTGTTCGGTGGAGTCCTCCCCGGTTCGGATCCGTCGCAACGTTGCTTTGGCTAGCGAACCGTCGTGGGTCTCCATGTCCCAAATCGGTTTCATCGTTGCCGCCATGCTGAGGCGATCAACGTCGGCGGTGTAGATGCCAGCGACCAAGGGCGCGACGATGTTGTCGAGGCATTCTTCGCCGAGTCGACGGCGAACGAACGATCCCACGCTTTCATCGGTCACGCTTTCATCGCGGCGAGGAATGAAACGTTCACGCAGCAAGCGGAATTTGCCCGAGAGGCTGAGCAGAGGCGTCGTCAGCATTGACCCGAGTTTGGTCGGACGCATCAAGACGAATCCTTCCGGGATCGGAATCAGCCGGTTGCCTCGTGCGATCATCGCGCCGCGCCCAAGCGGACTGGGACGCAGCAATTGATCCGCGACGCCGAGTTGTTCGCAAAGATCGATCGCTGCCGGGGGTGCGGTCGCAAACATGTCCGCCCCGTGATCGATCACAAAGGTGCGGCCCTGATTGTCGATCAGCGTCTCGGTGTGAATCACGCCTCCGAGTCGCTCTGCGGCTTCGAAGAGTGTGATTTGGGGAAGAGGCTTGTTCTGCTTTTGAGCTAGCAAACGCAGGTGAGCGGCGGTGGACAATCCTGACAGTCCGCCACCGATGATCGCAATTTTCATCGATTCATTGGGCTCATTGATTCATCGGTTCCATGCCGTAGCTCGGACCGCTCTGGTCCATGCTTCCGTCTTCCATCATGGGATCGCCGTAGCCGGGTTCCATGCCCATGTTCATGTCGTCGTACCCGGGTTCGCCGCTGCCGTAACCAGAGTTGCCGTAGCCTGACATCCCGTTCTGGTTTCGACCACCGCCCATGTTCGCCATGGCGCTGAACATGCTGATCATGGGCTGGACGGTTGCGATCATTTGTTCAGAAGCTTCGTGGAAGGCAGTGGCGTCAGCAGCGGATTCGAGCGGTTGCAAGAACGTCTCGAACATTTGAGTGGATTGCTGAATGGTGCTCGACGCCATCGGATTCATGCCGCCGGAGTTTTGAGCCAAGTCGGCCATGCTGGTTCCTCCATCGGTCATCGCTTCGAGCTTCTGCGTTTGTTCTTCAATCCACTTTGGAAAGTGATCCGCCAAGGTTTTGGGAATCCAGTAGCCTTCCACTCGAACCATTTCATGCGTTGGACCGCGGTTGGGGCGTCGTTGGCCGGGTTGTTGATTGCCGGGGCCAGCACGCTGGATTGTCGCGGTGTCCTCTTTGAAACTTGCGACTTCCCACTGAGGGTCCGAAGAGGCAAAGGCCTGAGTCAGTTGACGGAAGTAAGGAGCCACCGATTCGCTTCGATCTCGGACCCAATTCGTGAATCCCTTTTGCCGAATGTTGTCAGGCATCATCGCATCGCCCGCCAGTCCTGAACGAAGCGCGTTGGCAGTCGGCAGGATCAATTCGACAAACGCTTCGTTGAACGCGCTGGGAGAACTGGGGTCACCCGAGGCCAATCGAGGATGCGATTGAATCCAATTTTGGCGAGTCACAATCAGGTCGACCAAACGGTAGAGACGTTGGTTGCCTTCGTTCCATTCGTTGGCATCGATCTTTTGCATTGCCAAATCAACCAGTTGATCAAGCTCGCTACGGAACGAGGGGGGCAGCGCGTCAACGACAACCGCCAAATGTCCTTCGCGAATTTGGGATTGGATCTGTTCGATCGTTTCATCGATCGGCAGATTGGGGGCCAGCGGTTGGTACGCGGGCGGTGCTGGTGGCGTGGGCAGTGGATCCGGAGCGGCGGCGGATTCTGCATCGGCGACTTGGCGAAGTTCTTCGCTCAGCGATTGGCGTTGTTCCTTCAAACGAGCCGCGATCTCTTCCGCCTGAATCCGGCTTTCTGCGATCAGCGATTTCATCGGCACGCTGACTCGTTGTCCGCTGGACATCAGCAGGATGACGTTGTCGTTCCACAGCCCCACCATCTGGGCTTGGATGGTCCGATTGCCTGTGAGGCTGGTCCAGTTTTCCGCAGGCAAACTCGACGGCATTCCCAGCGTGATGCCAAAGGCCACCGAGAGGCCGATTGTGATGGATCGGATCGAGAGTCGATGCGGAAGTTGCCGAAAGAAGACTTGGCGATCAAACATGATCGAAGGTCCGAATGATAAGGTGAGGCGGTGAAGTCGCGAAGTCGAGACGGACGAACTCAGTCGTTGTGGTTGCGAAGTGGACACCGCCACGCCGCCCGACCGCATCCACTATAGTAACTCAGGCGGGCGGGGTCGCCGACGTGAAAAAGGCATCTGGGAGTTGAAAACGCAATGGATGAACAGGGCTACCCGGACGAAGAAGAGAAGCAGCGGCTTCGCGAGCAGCACTACAATGCGACGATCGTCAAACGGATGGACCTGACCGAGGATCTGGCTCGGTATCGGATCCAGTGCGACGAGCCGGTGATGCCATTTGAGCCCGGGCAATATGTCGCCATCGGGCTGGGGAACTGGGAACCTCGACTGCGAGGCACCCAACCCGAAGACGTCCCGATCAAAAAATCGCGAAAATTGGTGCGTCGAGCGTATTCGATTTCATGTCCGATGCTGCATGATGCCGACTCGCCAAAGGCGGGGGAATTGGCGCCGGTCGATCAGATCGACTACCTGGAGTTCTACATCACGTTGGTCCGCCAGGGAGCGACCTCCGCGAGCAAGCCGCCGGCACTCACGCCGCGATTGTTTGGCAAGGGGGAAGGCGACCGAATTTGTGTCGAACGGAAAATCACGGGACGATATCTGTTGGGGGACATTCCCCAGAACGAGAACGTCTTGATGCTCGGAACCGGCACGGGCGAGGCACCTCACAATGCGATGGCGACCACGTTGTTGTCACGCGGGCATCTCGGAAAAATCGTCATCGCAACCAGCGTCCGCTACTGCTCCGACATCGCCTACCAAAGCGAACACGACGAGCTGATGCGTCGCTTCCCGAATTATTGCTACCTGCCGCTGACGACTCGCGAACCCAAGAATTTAGAGCCCGACCGACCGGACTACGTCGGAAAACAGTATCTGCAAACAATGTTCACCTCCGGCAAGTTGGCGGACCTGGTCGGTGACCCGCTCGCTCCCACCAACACGCACGTGTTCTTGTGTGGCAACCCTGACATGATCGGCTATGTGCCGCCCGGCGGTGATGTTCCCGCTCAACCCGGGATGCTGCCCTTGCTGAGAGCCGCCGGTTTTCACGATGCCACAGAAACACCCGGTCCCGGCACCATTCGATTCGAAAAGTATTGGTAAGCTAGCGCGTGCCAAAGCAAACGTTCCCGTTTACCGACCATTCACACTAACTAGCACGTCATCCCACGAGAGTGATCATGGAATTGAACAATACAATCGCGTTGATTCTTGGCGGTGGCCGCGGAACACGATTGTTCCCGCTCACAAAGATCCGCGCCAAACCCGCGGTGCCGTTGGCCGCAAAGTACCGGTTGATCGACATTCCGATCAGCAACTGCATCAACAGCGGGCTGAATCGCGCGTATGTGTTGACTCAGTTCTTGTCAGAGAGTCTTCACCGTCACCTTCGGCAGACGTACACCTTCGATCACTTCAGCGGTGGCTTCGTCGAGTTGCTCGCCGCTCAACAGACGGTCAACTCCGGCACCGATTGGTACCAAGGCACCGCCGACGCAGTTCGCAAGAACCTGGTGCACTTGCGTGAGAGTTGGATCAAACACGTGCTGATCCTCTCGGGCGATCAACTGTACCGAATGGATTTTCGTGACATGATGCGGACTCACATCGAGTCGGGCGCGGCCGCGACGATCGCTGGTATTCCGGTGACCCGGAAAGACGCGTCGTCACTGGGAATCATGCAGGTCGATGACACCGGTCGCGTGACGGGGTTTGTTGAAAAACCCCAAACAGAGGAAGAAATCGCCAAGGTCCGCATGGAACCAAGCTGGATTGATGCCCGCGGGATTGAAAGCCAAGGCCGGGATTTGCTGGCCAGCATGGGGTTGTACATCTTCGACAAAGACCTGATGGTCGACATGCTCGAAAACAGCCTGCACAGCGACTTCGGGAAAGAGGTCTTCCCGGAAGCGATCAATACCCACAAGGTTCAACTGCACCTGTTTGACGGGTACTGGGAAGACATCGGAACGATTCGTTCGTTCTATGAGGCGAACCTCTCGCTGGCCGGCAAGAACCCACCGTTTGACATTCGAAATCGTCATGCACCGATCTACAGTCGGCCACGATTCTTGCCGCCAACCATCATGGGCGATGCGAAGATCACTGGCAGTTTGATCGCAGACGGTTGTCGCATTGGCGACAATGTGACGATCGAAAACAGCGTGATCGGCCTGCGAACCGTGATTGGTGACAACGTGACGATCAAAGACAGCGTTGTGATGGGAGCGGACTTCATCGAGATGCAAGATGCCGATCTCGGTGGCAAGTTGCCCGTCGGTGTTGGTGCTGGCAGCGTGATTCAGGGTGCCATTCTCGACAAGAACTGTCGCGTGGGCGAGAACGTTCGGATCCTGAACGAAGCCAAGATCGATCACCAGGGTGAAGATGATGACCTGCAAATTCGCGAGGGGATCAGCATCGTGATCAAAGACGGCCAGATTCCAAACGGATTCACCTGCTAGTCATTGCAGTGGTGTGGTGGCTCGGCGGTTCGCCGTCGAGCCTGTGGTCCCAGCCGATGACACTGAAACGCATGCTCGTCTCATCGCTCGCGCTTCGGGTAGTGCCAGTGATTTCTCGCCGCAGGATCGACGCCGGCCTCTTCAGGGGCGAACTTGCCTGCTAAATGCTTGCCAGTGATGCCTTGAGAACCCCGCCCGACGAAGGGTCGTGCAGTTTTGAAGTGCTGTCTTGCCGGGCGTTGATCTTCACCCTCCCCCTGGGAGGGTCGAGCGAAGCGAGGGGAGGGCTCAGCATTGGATCCACCGCGTAACCCTCCCCGGCCCCAAGCGGGCCGACCCTCCCCAGGTGCAATCCAGGAATCAACTTGGCATCGGCAATCAGAGCGTCAATGGTGACGGCTTGTCGACTCAGTGCTCAACAGCGTTTCAACGTATGTAGCATCGGCACTCTTGCCCGTCCGAGTCGGCCAAGACCACCCATCACAACCCGAAGCGTGACGGCTTGTTGATTCAGTACGTTTCGAAGATCTCGCGATCAGCCGATCGGCGCTAGCCTGGACTGTTCAATCTCTGGTGTTGACACGAATGATGCGTTGTTGGTTTCTGTTCTTTCCTACGCCCCAACGGGGCAGTTCTAAGATAGCCCCAGGCATCGCCTGGGGTTTCGTGACGGAGATTCCGGCACCAGCCCTAACGGGGCGGCCCTAAGAAAGACTCCTCAAAACCCGCTAGGACCGCCCCGTTGGGGCTTTGTCATCTTGGTCCCGCCACAACCCAGGGCGTTGCCCTGGGCTGGCATAGGGCTGCCCCGTTGGGGCGAAGTCGGGGAACAAAACCTGCGCAGTCCAAAGCGGTGTCAATACCAACCTTTTGACAGTCCAGCGCTAGCCCACGGTTACCGGGGACGAACCGGACGCGATCGCGTTCCGGCTGATTCAATCAACAGCCTGGTGAGCGAGGGACGCCCCCAACTCCCACGACGGCCCCATCCGGGGCGACCGTTTGTTTTCCGGCATCGGTCTCTCGGGGCTTCCGCCCCGAGCTAAGCATGACGGCCCCATCCGGGGCGAAACCCAGGCGCCAGCCACCATTTATCTTTCGAACGTCCCAAGGGAGGGTGAAATAGATCTGCACGAACTCACCTCGGGGAGGAAGCTCCGAGGCGACTTAAGAGCCGGCAGATTCTTTGGAGACACCGAGTTGCCGGGTGACAGCTTCGATGGGGATGGGAATCCCACGCAAGCAGCCTTCCAGAACCAGGTCCGTGCCAACGACGCCTTGGAAACGGGCGACGATCATTCGGCCGCGGCGAGCTTTTTCGAGCTTCACCATCACGATCAGGTTGTCACCGGGGGTCACGACCCCGCGAAAACGAACTTCATCCACTCCGCCAAAGCCAACCATGGCTGCACCGAGCAGGTCGTGTTTTTGGGTGTAGTAGCTGGACAGTTGAGCAACTGCTTCCAGCATCACAACACCGGGCATCAGCGGCATGCCGGGCATATGACCACGAACCCAGAACTCATTTTCTGTGATCGCTTTGTATGCCGCGCAGGCGTGCTGATCGAGATCCTCGTAGAGGATTGCGGTCAGTTGTTCCATCTCGTGCCGCTGCGGGTTGAACTCGCGAATCGCTTCAATGTCGGCGATTGGTTTGTCAACGTCCAGCAGGGCCGGATCAAGGATGTATTCGCTGCGTGCCACGATCAAGTCTTGATTTTTTTCCGCTTTGCCTTGCGTGCCTTCGCATTCGCAGGGCGTTTGCCGTGGTTGGCTTTCTTAGTTTTCCGGTGGGGCTTGGCCACTGTATCGGTCGCTATTTTTAGAGGAGAGACGTTTGGAAATGGCAAGCAAATCGGCGATTGAAACCGTCAGCCAACGGGACCAGAGATCAGCGTTCGCGGTACACGATGCGACCCTTGGTCAAATCGTATGGCGAAAGCTCCACGCGAACCTTGTCGCCTGGAACGATCCGGATGAAGTGCTTCCGCATTCGACCAGCAACGTGGGCCATGACCTCGTTGCCGGTTTCCAATTGCACACGAAAGCGAGTGTTGGCGAGGGCTTGTGTAACGGTGCCCTCGACTTCAAAAGCTTCTTCTTTCTTACCCAAAATTGAACCTTCTTAGCGTTTGCTAAACTGAACGCCACGGCGAGCACCACGAAGGCCTGGTTTCTTACGTTCCTTCATGCGTGAATCACGCGTCAGGAAACTGCCTTCACGCATCGGGTCGTGCAATGCCTCGTCGTGGCTGCACAGAGCACGGGCCAGGCCCATGCGGACAGCGCCGGCTTGGCCGGTCATGCCGCCTCCCGAAACTCGAATCAGCAAGTCGACCGATTCGGTCAAACCCGCGGCTTCGAGGGGTTCAGTGATCGCGTAGCGATGTTGGTCGTTGACGAAGTAATCTTCGATCGACTTACCATTGATAGTGATATTTCCGCTGCCTGGACGAACACGTACTCGGGCAACACTGCTTTTTCGACGTCCTGTTCCCAGTGCGTCGCCGTTGATCTTGTCTTTTTTTACTGCAATCATGGATCAGACCCGCGTGATGCGGTCGGTGAGGGCATGTGGGAACTAGGCGCTGGCTTTTTTGCCGGTGCGAGCCAATTCAACGGGTTGCTGAGCGGTGTGGGGGTGCTCAGGGCCAGCGTAGATTTTCAATTTGCTCAGCATTTGGCGAGCAAGTTTGTTCTTTGGCAGCATCCGGCGAACGGCGTGGTACAGCAAATCTTCAGGCTTGCGGTCGCGACGATCTTGGTAGCTTTCCAGACGCAAGCCTGGGTAGCCAGTGTACCAAGTGTAGTGGCGGTCACGCATCTTGTTGCCCGTCATGCCGATCTTTTCGGCGTTGGTGACGATCACGAAATCACCGCAATCGACGTGTGGGGTGTACTCAGGACGATGTTTTCCCATCAGCACGACAGCGATATCGCTGGCGAGTCGACCGAGAACTTCGTCGCTGGCATCCACAACATGCCATTGCTTTTCGATTTGGCCGGGTTTGGCCATGTAGGTTCGTTGAACAGCCACTGCTCACAACTTCTGACAAAAGGACACCGAAAATTTGAATCGCAGAACCTACTCGACGGAACCCGAATTCGGCAAGGGCTATTTGGGAAACGTTTGTAGGGTTTTTGGGCGAAATGGGATAGCCGTGCTAGCCAACCTTGGTCTCAGGCGTCCCCGCCGTGGCGGGTTGAGCTCGAGTCTTGGCGGCGGCCGTCGCTTTTCGCTCGGGTTTCGCCGTCAGTTGAATTGGCGGGACGGAAGACGATCCACCATGGAAAGTGCGTTTGCCATCAATGGTGTGGTCGAGCACAAACGCTCCGCCTGGCATCCCCTTTCGCGGCGAGACACGCAAGATTGACGCATGTCCGCATTGAGGGCATCGAATCCGAAGGCTATGTGTGTCCAGCATCTTTTGGATGGAACTGGCAAGTTCTCGGTTTTCGTTGAGCGACGAAAGTGATTGGCCGACCAATCCCTGCAGTTTGGACTGGAGCGTGTGCCGAACGGTGCGTTGGATTCGGTTCAGTTCCCACTGCAGTGATTTCAGCATCTGCCCAGGTTCGTCTGGTTCATAGCGCCGCGGTGATTCAGATGCCGGTTGGATGGGGGGGCTGGGAGGCGATTCGGGGCTCGAGGGCGTTTGGCGAGCGGTTGGTGCAGTGCGGTCAGGGGGGGCATCCAAAGCGGGCGTCCAAACGGTGAGGTCGTTGGCTGGAATCAGGGCCGCGGTCAGAAGACGCCCAAAAGGGTTGGGCGAGTTTTCCGCTGCGGCTCTGGACAAGAGGTTATACAAAATGTATAAGTTGTCCAGCGGGAATCGCTGCAATCGATTTCCCCTGTGTTTTCGGAGTTGTCCGACGAGTCGCGTTGGGGGGAAGGATCGGGGCAACCGGTGTTTTCCGTCTGAGCGGCGCAGTTAGCCAGCGAAGAATGCAAACTCCGCTTTTGAAGCGACTTCCAGTGGCGATCCAAGCGGATTTTTAAGTAGTGTCGGCTCACTGGACGTTTCCGCCCCCTTCTCGCCCGAGCAGTCAGACAGGCCCATGTCGGTCAACCAACAAACGGTCGAAGAAACCAAAGCGCAGATCCGCGGTTTGGTCAACGAAATCGCAGCTCTTACCAAGAGTGGTGCCACCGCTTCGGAGTTTTATCCGGAGTTGCTTTCCAAGGTCATCACTGCGCTGGCTGCGGCCGGTGGTGCGGTGTGGTTGCTCGACGAAGATCAGCAACTGCGGTTGCAGTACCAGATCAACGCTGAGCCGTCGATTTTGACCGAGGGCACGGAAGACGCCGATCGCCACAATCGCTTGATCCGTCGCGCCGCCGCGTCCGGGCAATCGCTGTTGGTACCACCCTACAGTGGCACCACGGACGGTGATGCCGAAGGCAACCCGACTCGCTACTTGTTGGTGCTCGGTGCTCTGCAGCATGACGGCCAGAAAGATGGCTTGATCGAAATCTTCCAGCGTCCTGACACGGCTCCCGACACACAACGCGGCTACTTGCGGTTCTTGCAGCAGATGTGCGAGTTGGCTGCGGAATGGCTTCGCAGTCAAAAGCTGCGGACGCTCGGTGATCGTCAAACGCTTTGGCAGCAAGCCGACTCGTTCGCGCGTGCCGCTCACGAATCATTGGACTTGAAAGAAACGGCAGCAATCGTCGCCAACGAAGGCCGCCGGTTGATCGGTTGCGACCGAGTCAGCGTGGCCATCAAAAAGGGCGGCAAGTGCAAGGTCGAAGCCATCAGCGGCCAAGACACGATCGAGAACCGCTCCAACATCGTTGCAGCATTGAATCTGCTGGCAACGCGAGTTGTCGCGGCTGGGGAACCTTTGTGGCACGACGGGTCCACCGAAGATTTGCCACCGCAAATCGAAGAAGCCCTCGAAGACTACGTCGACCTTTCTTACGGCCGGAACTTGGCTGTCCTTCCACTTCGAGAACCGCAGCGCAAGCTCGGTCACGAAGCCGAGATGGGCGCTGCCGGCGAAGTGGATCGCGATGACGCGCACCGTGGCGAAGTCATCGGGGCATTGATTGTCGAGCAGATCGAAACGGACCTTCCTCCGGAAGTCTTCCGCCAACGTTGTGACTTGGTTTATGAGCACGGCACCCGCGCAATCGCCAACTCGCAGGCTCACTCGAACCTGTTCTTGATGCCGGTGTGGCGAACACTCGGCCGAGCCACTTGGGTTCTCCGAGCCCGAACGTTGCCCAAAACACTTGGTGTGATCGGTGCGATCGCGGCCCTGATTTGCGGGTTGATCTTTATCCCGATGGAGTTTGACCTCGAGGCCGACGGCACACTCAAAGCCGAAGCTCGCCGCGAAGTCTTCGCGGGCATCGACGGCGAAGTCCGTGAAGTGTTGGTTGATCACAACTCGATCGTCGCTGCGGGCGATCCATTGGTGAAGATGATCAATCCCGACATCGGCATCGAACTGGAAGACCTGCGTGGTCAGATTCGAACCACGATGGCGGAACTGCAGCGCATTCGGACTCAGTCTCGCAATCGATCGCAGTTGAAGGCCACGGAGCGGCGTGCGATCGAATTGGAAGAGGTGGAGGTGCAAACCAAGCTGGAAGCCCAGCGTGCCAAATTGAAATTGAAGGAACAGCGTGCGGACGATTTGATCATTCGTTCGCCGATCGATGGCATTGTGGTTTCTTGGGAAGTCGAAAAGATGCTGCTCAACCGCCCCATTCAAACGGGGCAGGTGCTGATGGAAATCGCGGACCTTTCCAAGCCCATGTATCTCGAAATTGAGATGCCTGAAAAACGCGAAGGTCACTTGGATCAATACATCCAAGACAACAACATCCAGTCATTGGACGTCGACTACATCCTGGCGTCCAACCCGGACGAACCGTTGCCCGCCAAGTTGCCCATTGGAAACATTTCGCTGCGAGCGGAATCCAATGAAGAACATGGCTCGGTCATCAAAATGCGAGTGCTGCCAGACCTCACTGAACTGAGCAAGGTGTCTCCGAGTCCCGGGACCAAGCTGACCGCCGACGTCAAATGCGGCAAGCGAGCCAGTGGGTTTGTGTTGCTGCACGAAGTCTTTGAGTGGGCTTACAAGTTCGCTTTCTGATTTCCCGCCTTCTCTTCTCCTTCGAATCTTCTCTCCTTGTCCCTCCACCACGAGTTCCCATTGATGAAATCCTGGCGATTGATCGTTGCTGTACTGGCCAGCGTTTGCGTTGCCGCAATCAGCGCTGAGCCTGCCACGGCGCAAACCAGTCTGAGGGGCGAGACCCCATTGATCGCGGAGTATTGCCAAGTTCGATACATCCGCAAGGTCGACATTCCCGCTGAAGTCGAAGGCAAGTTGGTTGAGTTGCCCATCGAAGAAGGCATGAACGTTGCCAAGGACGATCTGCTGGCCTTGGTCGATGACACCTCGGCGCGTTTGGCGCTCGAGTTCAAGAAAGCGGAAGAGAAAGAAGCTCAACTCAACGCCGCGAACGAAGTCAATTTAAAGGACGCTCGCAACAACGAAGAGTTGGCCCGAGCCGAAGCCGAGTCGTTTCGTGAGCTCTACGAGAAGGGGGCCACGCCTTACTACGAAATGAAGAAGAAGGTCCTCGAAGCCATCCGTGCGTTGCTTCGCATCGACCTGGCTGAAATGCAAAAGAAGATTGCCGAGGCACAGTACATCGCAAAACGCAGCGAACGCGAAATCGCGGAGTTTGAACTGGACCGCCGACGGATCACGGCGTTGTTTGATGGCTACATCGAAATGCGAATCGCACAGCTCGGTGAATGGGTTCAGCCCGGTTCGCCGATTGCGACGCTGGTTCAGCTCGACCGAGTTCGAGTCGGTGGCGACATCGACGCCCTGGCATCCAACGGAGTCGTGCGGGCCGGAGTTCCCGTGTTGGTTCGCGTGTTCAACACGGCGGACCCCGACCAGAACTTTGAAGTGAAAGCTCCCCTTGGATTTGTCAGCAGTGAAGTCGACGGTCAAAAACGCTATCGCATTTGGGTCGATGTCGACAACCAAAAGGACAGCAACGGCAACTGGATGATCAAGCCCGGAATGGAAGCTGAAATCATCTTTCAGTGATCTTCCAAACGATCGTTGGATCGCTCTTTCCCCTGATGCTCGCCTCTTCCTGACCTTTTCATTCGACACCTGGCCCCATGACCACTCTGGCTGAATCACTGGTAAGCAGTTCGTCACGTGCACTGACGGTGCGCCGGCGTCCTGACTTGACCGCCAGCCGCCACCACTACCAAGGACAAGGGTATTGGGTGGTCAAAGAGCCTGTGGGATTGCAGTACTTTCGTTTTCATGACGAAGAGTATTTCATCCTGAACATGCTGGATGGTCACGTCAGTCTGCAGCATATCAAAGACGGTTTCGAACAGCGGTTTGCGCCGCAAAAGATCACCTTTGGCGACTTGCAGCAGTTCATCGGCATGCTGCACCGCAGCGGTTTGGTGATCAGCAATTCACCCGGTCAAGGAAAGTCGCTTCGCGAACGCGGGCGAAAGAAAAAGAACAAGGAATTGATGGGGAAGATGTCCAACGTCTTCGCCGTTCGTTTTCGTGGGATTGACCCCGAGAAAATCCTCAATCGGATGTTGCCCATCTTCGGATGGATCTTCACCGTTCCAGCGTTGATCTTCTTTGCTGGGTTGTTGTTGGCAGCGTCTTTGTTGCTGGCGACGCAGTATCAAACCGTTTATGCCAAGCTGCCGACGTTCCATCAGTTCTTCGCTGCGGATCGTTGGATCATCTTGGCCGCAACGATGGCGATCGTGAAAGTCATTCACGAATTTGGCCACGGGCTGAGTTGCAAGAAATTTGGCGGTGAGTGTCACGAAATCGGCTTCATGCTGCTGGTCTTCACGCCCTGCCTGTACTGCAACGTGTCCGACTCATGGATGTTGCCGAACAAGTGGAAGCGGATCTGGATCGGTGCCGGCGGGATCTACGTCGAGATGATCTTGGCGTCGATTGCGGCGTTCGTGTGGTTCTTCAGTGAACAGGGAACCACGATCAATGACTTGTGTTTGAACATGATGTTTTTGAACGTCGTCAGCACGATCTTGGTCAACGGCAACCCGCTGCTGCGGTTTGACGGTTACTACATCATGATGGACTACTTGGAGATCCCCAACCTTCGTCAGAAGAGCACGGAAGTGCTGAAGCGCTGGTTCCAAAAGACGTGTTTGGGTTTGGAGTTGCAGGACGATCCATTCTTGCCCACTCGCAACCAATTCATGTTTGGGTTGTTCACGATCGCCAGCGTGATTTATCGCTGGGTGGTTGTGTTTTCGATCGTATGGTTCGTGATGCAGGTTCTCGAACCCTATGGCCTGCAGGCACTCGGACGGATTCTTGCTGTGATCGGGTTCTCCGGTTTGGTCGCTCAACCCGTCATTCAAACGTGGAAATTCATCCGCACACCTGGGAGATTGTCAAAAGTGAAACGCGGACCGTTGTTAACATCGCTCGCCGTGTTGGGCGTGGTCGTCGCCGCGGTGTGCTACATCCCCTTGCCGCACCACATTGACGCGGCGTTTGAAATTCGCCCCAGTCGTGCTGGGATGGTTTATGCCGGCGTCGTGGGGCGTGTGGAGCAGACCGTTCCGGTGGGGACTTTGGTCAGCACCGGCGACACGATCGCACTGTTGAAAAACCCCGAGCTCGAAATTCGCTTCGCTGATTTGCAGGGCGAACGCAAGCTCGCCCAAGTGCAACTGGCGAACTTGAAATCGCGACGGCTCGACGACACCTCGGCCAAAATCCAGATCGAAACGCAAGTCGAGATGCTGGAATCGATCGAAGGCTTGTTGGCCAAGACACAGGAGGAGTTGGACCGACTGAACGTGCGAGCCAAGCGAGATGGTTTTGTGCTTCCGCCGCCAGAAAAGAAGGAACAAGATCCCGGTGATGGGCGTCTACCAAGTTGGAGTGGGACACCCCTTCAAGAACGCAATCGAGGTGCCTTGCTGACAGCCGACGATTTGATCTGCGAGATCGGATCGCCCGAAGCATTCGAAGCGGTGTTGATCATCGACCAAGGTGATCGGCAACTGGTTCGCGAATCGCAGGAGGTGGATCTGAAGCTCGATTCACGGCGACTGGAAACGTTCCACGGATCGATCGAGGAGATCTCGAAGAAGCCTCTCGAAGCGGCCTCCGCATCCATGTCCAGTCAAACGGGCGGCAGTTTGCAGACCGAAATCGATCCTCAAACCGGACAGATCAAACCTCGCAGTGTTTCGTATCAAGCTCGGGTGCCGATTGATGGGATTGATTGGCCATTGCGGCCTGGTTTTCGCGGTGCGGCCAAGGTTCACGTGGACCCGATGTCGCTTGGATCACGTTTATGGCGAGTGATCATTAAAACTTTCAACTTTGACTTCTGAGTGAGCTAGGCTTCCACCATCCTTTCCATTTGACGTGGTTTAACGTTTGGTTTTTGCAAGCGATTCAAAAATTTGGATTCTTGATCCTTCACCGTCGCTTTCGCGTTGCGACGTAGGGGGGGATCACTACATTGGCCTCAAACACGCGAATCTCAACTTACCTGTTTCCCTTTTGATTTTTTGGAGATTTTAATGGCAGACGAAACCAAGACGGCTGAAGCCCCCGCCGCAGAAAAAGCCGCTCCCGCTGAGAAGGCACAAACTCAAGCTCAGGCTCCTGTTCAAGTTCAGGTCAACGATGACAACGCCATCGCAACCTACGCGAACTTCTGCCGCGTGACTGGTTCGCCTGAAGAATTGATCATCGATTTCGGCCTGAACCCACAGCCAATCGGTGTGCCCAAGGACCCCATTCAAGTCAAGCAACGCATCATCGTGAACTTCTTCACCGCGAAACGTTTGCTCGCCGCTTTGCAAATGTCGGTCGCTCGTCACGAATCGGTTTTTGGTGTTCTGGAAACGGACATCAACAAACGCGTTCGTCCAGGCTTGCAGCAGCAAGCTCCCGCGAAGTCGTAATCGACCCGCGAGAATTGAGATTCAAAAAGCCATCTCGCTTGTTTATCAGCGGGGTGGTTTTTTTGTGCGCGGATCCAACGGAGGTTGGACCGCAATCTGATCGCCGCGGTCAAAACGGATCGCTTCATTGACCCAGAGGCGGTTCGAGGTGGCAAAAGGGGGCTGAATCGCGGAAGATGGCACTGCGTCGCCGGGACGCAGTGCATTCAAGTCCGCCATTCACCCACCCAACGAAAGATCGGATGTCGTCTCTCGCATCCAAATCCAATCCGTCCATCGACCCCGAATCGCTGTTGCCGCGATTTGGGTTGAGCCAGTTTCGAGCCGGCCAACGGGACGTGGTCGATGCTCTGGCCGCGGGCGCGGATTGTCTGTGTGTGATGCCAACTGGCGGCGGGAAAAGCCTGTGTTATCAGCTGCCATCGTTGGCCCGAGAGGGGACCACGATCGTTGTGTCGCCGCTGATCGCTTTGATGAAGGACCAAGTCGACACGCTGCAGCGGCGAGGCATCCAGGCGAGATTGCTCAACAGCACGCAATCACCCGGGCAACAAGAGTCGGTCATGGACGAAATGGCCGCCGGGAAGTTGGACCTGATCTACGTGGCTCCTGAGCGTTTGCGGAACGGTCGGTTTCTGGATGTGGTCCCCAAGGCCAACGTGAGTTTGTTGGCGGTCGATGAAGCCCACTGTGTGAGTGAGTGGGGCCATGACTTTCGTCCCGATTATTCACGGCTGGGACGATTCCGGGATCGCTACTTGGGCGGCGTGCAGACGATCGGATTGACCGCAACGGCAACGCCGACGGTTCGCGATGACATCTGCGAGTTGTTGA
Organism: Rhodopirellula sp. P2; assembly: GCF_028768465.1. Lineage (GTDB taxonomy): Bacteria > Planctomycetota > Planctomycetia > Pirellulales > Pirellulaceae > Rhodopirellula. Next base: position 751,937 of record NZ_CP118225.1, on the reverse strand, counting down.
ACCTGAAGCAACCTCGTGTGTTCGTGACCGGTTTCGCGAGAACGAACCTGCGATTCACGGTCACGCCTTGCAACAACGATGTCGCCAAACAAAACGCACTGCGTGATTACCTTTCGAAGCACTCGGGAGCGGGCATCATCTATGGCGCGACTCGCAAGCGTTGTGAAGAGATCGCTGAGTGGTTGCCTGAGAAAACCGGACGCAAAGTTGGCGTCTATCACGCCGGCATGCATCCTGAAGAACGACGCCGCGTGCAAGAGGCGTTCATGAAAGGCGACTTGTCCGCGATTGTGGCGACCAACGCGTTTGGGATGGGCATTGATAAATCGGACATCCGGTTTGTGGTGCACTACAACATGCCGGGTTCGTTGGAGGCTTACTATCAAGAAGCGGGGCGTGCCGGGCGTGACGGGGCGATGAGCCAGTGCCTGCTGCTGTTTGCTTACGCCGATCGTCAGATCCAAGAGTTCTTCATCGAGAACCGCTACCCCTCGCGAGAAACGGTGAAGAAGGTTTACGAGTACCTGCTTTCTCGAGAAGAAGACCCGATTGAGCTGACCCTGGATCAGGTGCGGGAGGCAATTGCTGTTCGTGACGGCAGCGAAGCGATTGGCACTTCCGAAACGTTGTTGTCCAAAGCGGGGGCTCTTCGGCGGTTGGATGCCAGTTCCAATCAAGCGGTGCTGCGGATCGATAGCGATGTGCCAACGCTGCTGGATTTCTTGCCTCGCGAAGCCAAGCTGAAGCGTCAGGTCATGACCGCGATCGAGAAGATCGTGGGACCTCGGCGCGGCGAAGATGTGTTTGTCCGGTTGAGTTACCTGGCAACCCGAGCGGGTGTGGAGCGGGTTCAGTTGACACGCACGTTGCGCGAACTGACCAAGCTGAAGACGTTCGACTACATCCCGCCCTTTCGCGGTCGTGCCGTTCATATCATGCGACGGGATGTTCCCTTCAATCAGCTGAAGATTGACTTCGAAGAGCTGGCCCGACGCAAGCAAGCTGAATATGAAAAACTGGATTCCGTGATCCAGTTCGCGCGTTCAACGTCCTGTCGCCAGCATGTCATTCTGAAATACTTTGGGGATCCCAACGCAGAGAATTGTGGGAAGTGCGACCACTGTGACCCGGCGGGCGAATGCATGCCCAAGGTGGATCCTTCCGCCTTGGCGGCCGCAAATTTGTCGACCGCGAAGGCACTGGGGGAAAGCGGCTCGATCGGTGCGTTGAGCGAGCAGTCCGGGATCGACATGGTCGCCCTGACGACCGCGATTCGGGTGATCCTGAGCGGAGTCACGCGAACGCACGGGCGATTGGGAAAGAACCTGATTGCGCAGATGTTGGCTGGATCAAAGAACAAAAAGGTCACGCAATTGCGACTGAGCCGGCTGAGCACCTACGGCATGCTGACGGGGCTGAAGCAAGGCGAATTGACCGACGCGATGGACTCGTTGTTGACGGTCGGATTGCTGGATCAGAAAGAACTCAATGAGCGCCGCCCAACCGTTCACATGACCGACCTGGGGCGGCAAGTGATGAATGGTCAGGTTCCGTTGCCGTCGTCGTTGCAGTTGAAGTACCCGCTCGCGAAGAAGTTGGCCAAGGTGGCTAGCAAAATTGAATCTGGTGACGTTGCCGAGGAAGAACCCGGCGATATCGAGCCATCCGTTGCAACTCAGCCTGCTTCTTCGGTGACGCAGACACCGCCCTCGGCAGAGACTCCCAAGCCCGACATCAGCGTTGTGGCCGCGGAACCATTGAGCTCGAATGACGCACAGGATTTGCTTGATCAAGACCTCTCGGATCGGATCAAGCGGTTTCGACGCAAGCGGTCAGCGGCACTGAATGTGGCGCCACACCGGATTCTTTCCGAATCGACGATCAAACGATTGATCCAGTCCAAACCTGCCAACGCGACTCAGTTGGAAGGCGTGCAGGGGATTTCCAGCGAGTTCATCGAGGCATACGGCAGCGATTTGCTCGAGTTGATTGCGAACACGTTGGCGGAACACGAGATCGACTGCCCGCCGGGAACCGTTGCTTCGCCACCGAGCGAGCCGGTCGAGGCTTCTGCGAGCGAACCAAAGCCAAGTCCGGATTCGGAGCGGCTGGATGAAACCGTGGCTGATCCATCCGCGTGGCGGCATGAATACTGGACCTGGCGATTGTGCCGCGATGGATACACGTTGCAGCAAGTCGCGGAAATTCGAGGCGAGGACACCAGTGCGTTGGTCGAGCACTTGATCGCCGCCGCTCGAGCCGGGCAAAAAATTGATCCTGCTTGGGCGGACACGCCAGCGAACGCCAAACGCCTGCGGAATCTGTAGGTGGTGGCGGTCTTGCTCGCTGACTCCGCTCGACGGATCTGACCGAGCCTTACTTGGGTTGGTCAGCGTTCTCCGATTGGCTGAGCAGTTCATCGATGGCGCTGAGCACGCGTTCCGATTCGCGTTGCAAATTGGATAGCAGTTCCGGGGCATCTTGCACCCGATTTTCTCGGCCGGCTTCCTCAATTCGTTCGGCCGCTTCTTGCAATTGTTTCGCGCCGAGCAAACCGCAGGCTCCCTTCAGCGTATGAGCGTTCCGGCGAGTTTCATCGTTGAGTCCGGCTGGGATCTCTTGAGAAAGCTTGTCCACCAACTGAGCGCACTCGGTTCGAAAGACAAACGCCAATCTCAACACGCCGGCTGTTCCGCCGGGGATGCGGGAGCGTGCCGAATCGAGGTCCAAGCACCCGAGGTTTTCGGGCGACAGCGTGATCGCATTGGAGGTGGATCCTGCGGAGGGAAACGCAGCGTGAGCGGCATTGATCGTGGTCGAATTTTGTTCGCTGGCCAGAAGGAGTTTGGGCGAGAACGATTGCTCGAGCGTTTCTTCCTGTGACAAATCTGTCGTGGGAGGCAGTTCTTTTTGGAAGGCCGCCAAGGCGTCCCGCAGTTTTCGGCTGTTGATCGGTTTGGTGAGGTAGCTGTCCATGCCTGCTTCGCGGCAGGCAGCGGCGTCTTCGCTCATTGCCGCCGCGGTGAGTGCAATGATTGGCGTGTGTCGGTCGGTGCCCCATTCCTCTTGGCGGATTGCACGTGTGGCTTCCAGTCCGTCCATGACGGGCATGTGCATGTCCATCAAGACAATGTCGTACGATTCGGATCGCCACTTCGACAACGTTTCTCGCCCGTCACTGGCGATCGAACACTTGTGGCCGAGCGAGCGCAGCAACCCGGCGATCACGTGTTGGTTGGTGACTCCGTCTTCCGCGACAAGGACATGCAGCGGCGCGAGTTGTTGGCGGGCAGGTCCGCCCAAATCTTCTTCTTCGTCGTCCACTTCACTCAGCATCGAGGCCGGGCAAACGGACATCTGAAGATCGAATGAAAACGTTGTGCCAACGCCGACTTCACTTTGCAACCGCAGTTGGCCGCCCATCAGTTCCACGAGCTGCCGACTGATGCTCAATCCCAAGCCGGTTCCGCCGAAGCGACGGGTCGTGGACGCGTCAGCTTGAGTGAATGGATTCAGAACCGCGTCCTGCTGAGCGGGCGGGATTCCAATGCCGGAGTCGCAAACACTCCAGCGCAGTTCGACCGTGTCTTTGTGACCGGGCGACTCGTTGCCATTGGCAGATGTTTTCAGGTCAGCATCCGCAGCAGGGGCTTGGCGGAGGACTTCGATTTGCACGCGAACGCCGCCGTGATCGGTGAACTTGATCGCGTTGCCGATCAGATTGGTGAGCACCTGACGGACTCGTCCGGGGTCCCCGATCAATCGATCAGGGAGTTCAGGCGAGAGTTCGCACTGCAGTTCCAATCCTTTTTGAGAGGCGCTCAATGAAAACGATCGGAGGGTCGATTCAACGGTCTTGCTGAGCGAAAACGGAACCGATTCCAGTTCGAGTCGGCGGGCTTCGATTTTTGAGAAATCGAGGATGTCATTGATCAGCCGGAGCAATCCGTCCGAGGATTCTTGAATGATCTGAACATAGTCCTGTTGATCGGGATCGAGGTCGGTTTGTGAGAGCAAGTCCGTCATGCCGATCAACGCATTCATGGGCGTGCGGATCTCATGGCTCATGTTGGCCAGGAATTCGCTCTTGGATCGGTTGGCCGCGTCGGCCATTCGGACGGCTTCGTGCAGGGCCGCTTCGGAGCGTTTGAGGTCGGTGATGTCGCGAGAAATTCCAAAGGTGCCGATGATTTCTCCCGTGTCATTTCGAAGCGGCATCTTGGTGGTCATGCACCAAGTGTCCTCACGATCGGGCCACGTTTCGCGTTCGATTCGATCGACCAAGGCGTCACCTGTTTCGATCACACGCAGTTCATCCAGGCGGGCACCTTCGGCATGTTCTGGTGTGAAAATGTCGGCGTCGGTTCGACCGTGAACCTCATCGACCCTGGCTCGCCCGAATTTCATCGCCATCGCGTGGCTGACGCGGATGAAGCGACTGTCGATGTCTTTGAAGTAGATGGAATCGGGAATGTTGGCCAGCAGCGTTGTCAGCAGCGATTGTTCGAACTGAGTCGCCTTTTCTTTTTCGACCTTCGCAGTCACGTCCCAAAACAGAACTTGGACGCCCAGCAGATTGCCGTTGTGGTCGTGCACGGCGGTTTTGACGCGTTCGATCCAGCCGATCGAGTCGTCGGCCAATTTCGTGGACTCGACGCTGTGCAGCGACTCACCCGTTTGCATCACCTTGTGATCATCTTCGCGGTATTGGCGCGCGATTTCGGGCGGGAACAAATCTTCGTCGTGTTTGCCCGCCAGTTCTTGCCAGGTGACGCCCCGCCATTTCAGGTAGGAGTCATTGGCAAAGACGCGTCGCCCATCAGCCGCCTTGATCAACAAGTTCAGCGGCAATGCGTTTGCGAGGGCGCGGTAGGTCGAGGACGTTTGAAACTCGGAGACACTACTCATCAGTTCACTCTGCACCGCATCGTTTAACGAGTGTGATTTGATTGCCCGTGTCGTTGAACCACATTTGGTCCACGAAGCTGGCGATCAACAGCAGGCCCTGTTTGTCGCCTTGTCCCACACCGTCGGCGCTGGCCGCGAGGGAACTGGCATCGAGTTCACCGGCTTGCGGCACGTGGGAGGTGTCAAACCCAGGGCCTTGGTCGGAGATGACGATGCGAATGGCGTGTTCGGATGCGGTGGCTTCCACGTGAGTCAGCCGACTTTTGTAAGGTTCCTGGGACAACCGCTCTTTCATCGCGTCATTGATCAGGCCTTCGCGAGCGATTTGACCATGGGACGGTTGTTGGTCGCGAGGAACTTCCAAGTTGCCATGCAGCATGGCGTTGGTCAGAGCGTGTTCCACGGCGACGCCCAGTCGCACCATTTCGATGCTGGGTAGCAATTCCATCCCGGCGCTGACCTGCATCAGCAAGCCCACCAGCGGCGAGATCAATTCCGGATCGGATGGCAGGTCAAACACGAAGACGTTCTTTTTCAACGTCGAAATCAGTTTCGCGTACGACGCGTCGCTGCGGATGACCCCCAGCACATCAACGATGGTGTCGTTGAGTAAATCCGACATCCGGGTTTTGGGAACATAACCGGCTGCACCGCGACGCAGGGCTTCGGCCGCCAATTCTTCGCTGCCGTGGCTGGTGACCAAGATGCTGGGGATGTGCGAGAAGTTGGCTCGCATGTTCTCGACCAGCTGAAGTCCATTGATTTCGGGCATTTCCAAGTCGGTGATGACCAAGTCGGGCGCTTGTGTCTTGAGATGCGTGAGCCCGAGCTGTCCGTTGGCCACGTGAACGACTTCGTGGTTGGCTGCCTGAAGCAGCATCGTTATTTCGACCGCCTGGGTTGCACTGTCCTCGACGAGTAAGATCTTGGCCATCGCATCTACCTCTTTCATATTGAGCAAGCAGGACAGGCGTGGTTCAGGTGAGTGAACCACCCCTCATCTTACGGCCAATGGTGGAGACCGTGTGCTATCCCCTTCAAAATTGTCGCTGGAGCGAGCTGAATGACCCTCTATTTTTCTTCCGGATCGGAAACCACTTCGCTGACGACAGAGGATCTTCGTGACGCTCTGAAGCAGACGTTTAAGGCAATCAAGCGGCCCGAACGCGTGCTGTTGTTGCCTCCCGATGCAACGCGATTGTTCAGCCGGGCGGGGGAACTGACGGTGCTGTGTCACGAATTGTTGGGCGATCGGGTCAAGGACATCATGCCCGCTCTCGGCACACACACGCCGATGAAGCCACACCAATTGGATCACATGTTCCCCGGCGTGCCTCACGATTTGTTCCGCCCGCACCGTTGGCGAGAGGACGTGGTGGAGCTGGGCCAAGTGCCGGCGGAATTCGTCAGCGAAGTCACCGGTGGTGTTTACACCCAAAGCTGGCCCGCGCAAGTCAATCGAATGTTGCGCGATGGAGGTCACGATTTGATCTTCTCGTTGGGGCAAGTCGTTCCCCACGAAGTCATCGGGATGGCGAACTACAACAAGAACGTGTTCGTGGGTACCGGCGGCGTTTCAGGCATCAACGAAAGTCACTACCTCAGCGCGATGGTCGGGATTGATGAAACGCTGGGAATCGCCGACACGCCCCTGCGAAAGATTTTGAACTACGCCTCGGACCATTTCTGCGATGACATGCCGCTGCTGTACGCGTTGACCGTGATCCAGCAAATGAAGGACGGAACCAAGCACACGCGAGGTCTGTACATCGGCGATGATCACGAGACGTTCTTTCGGGCCGCTGAGCTGGCTCGCAAAGTCAACATCACGCATCTGCCAAAGGCACCCAAGCATGTTGTCGCCTACTTGGACCCAGACGAATTCAAAAGCACTTGGTTGGGCAACAAGGCGATTTATCGGACACGCAAAGCGATCGCGACGGGTGGTCGGTTGACGGTCATTGGTCCGGCCGTGGAAGAGTTTGGTGAAGACCCTCGCATCGACCAGCTGATTCGCAAGTACGGCTATCGCACCAAAGCCGAGGTGATGCAGTTGGTCGCCGAAAACGAAGATTTGGCTGGCGATCCCTCTGCAGCGGCTCACCTGGTTCATGGTTCACCCGAGAACCGATTCGAAGTCGTTTACGCCGCCGGCAAATTGAGCGATGAAGAGATCGCTTCGGTCGGGTTCATTCCGGGTGACCTGGACGCGTTGATGAAACGCTACGACGTTCACACGTTGCAGGATGGTTTCCACACGGACGTCGATGGCTCCGAGTTTTACTTCGTGCAGAATCCGGCACTGGGGCTGTGGGAAGCCCCGCTGAACTGACGCACTCGCCGTGCAGAGGTGGTTGTTGCAGAAGGACGAGAAGGTTCGAGACCGGCACGAACCAGGGTGACGAGATGGTGTCACGCGATGCGAAGCCTTGGGATTCGACCCAAGGCTGGGTTTGCATCCCATGCCTCCAAGTCGCGGAGCGACGGCATTCGAACAGCCTTGGGTTTCAACCCAAGGGGCAACCGTGCCAAAAAAATCGCCCTAAGCAGTTCGGCAGGAGTCTTTCATCATTTGGAATGTTTTGGGTAGCGTCGTTGCTCCCACGTGCAACCGGGGCGAACGCCCAAACGGCTCACATCGTTGCACCCGATCATTCCTGCCGACCTGCTTGGTCGAGGAGCAACGACAGATGGTAGCCGAGTTTCCGGGGGGCAATTCACTGGTTCAAATTTTCACGTTCCCGGGCGGCAATCTGCTGTCCCCGACGGGCAACGTCCAAGATGGTCTTCGAGAAATCGTCCCGAATCGGCTGGGTGACTTGCGGCAAACGAGCGGCGATGTCCAGCATCGCCGATGGGTTGCGTTCACTCGCTTCGCTGACCTGAGCGATGAACTGCGCCGTCTGCTCAAAGTTGCTGTCGGCGGAACGCCCGATGATGGGGCTCATCGTTCGAGCGATCAAATCGATGCCCAGGCTGTCGAGTTGCACGAAGCAATCCAGCGTTCCTGAGACTCGCGTGCGTCCGTCTTCGCCAACCGTGTAAGTGGATTCCAGCACGAACACGCCTTTGCCGCGAATTTCGGTTGGCGTCATTTTGCCATCGTAAGATCCATCGACCACAAAGATGTGTTTGTTGGCATCGCCGTAGACCAGGTCGACTCGGCAAAGCGTGCCCACGCCGTCGCTGGCGTCCAGTTGATAGGGTCCTGTCCGAGTCGATTGGACTTGGGTGATCCCCATCAAATCCCACAGCCCCACCAGGACGTCGGGATTGCGAGTCAAGAACAGGAACATGTCCCGGTCGCAGGGAATGATTTGCGATGGCAGACGCCGAAACAGCGTTGGCTTTTCGGCGATTCCCAAAATGCGTTGCTTGGCTTCGGCCGTCAGACGATCCATTGGCAACGCATCGAGAATGTCCTGGCGATGCGCCGTGGATCCCACGCGAGGTGGACCGGATGTCGGCAGCAGCGAAAATCGACGCGGCGACGAGTCCTGAGGGGACTGTGCCGACACGGTGCCGCAGATCAGCGTCAACAACATCGCGCCGACGATGTGCTTGCAGCCATTGCGGCGAGCCACCTGTCCTGCTGCGACTTGGCCCAGCGAAGTCACTCGGGCAGCGGTTCGCACGCGGGCTCCGTTGGGAGAACAATCCGTGGCGCTGGCCGCCAGGTTGTCTCGGACCAGGGTGTCTCGCGATGATGTGACCGTTTGGTCATGGCGCATTGCAATCCCGGTGCCAGTTCTCACTCGCACCACCCCCGCTGGAATCGGCTGCGATCAAGAAAAACCCGATGGATTTTCCCGTCGCGATAAAGATCACTCGTGTGAGCGATCGTCCAAAATGACCCCCGGTCGACGTGTGTCAGTTCCACCAAAACTCACGGCGGACCGGTGCTGTTGACGACCCGCAAGCGTTTCGTCACCGCACTCATTGTTTCGGTTGTGACGGTGGCACGACGTGAGAAAAAGAAGCCTCGGCGGGATGTTCTCGGTGGGGGGATCGAGGACTGGTCGCGAAAAACAGGGGTTTTCATCGGTCCCCTTCGCGAAATTGGGTCGCTGCCCGATACTTGGTCGCTGAAATCGACCCCACTCAACACCCCCTCGGAGTTTCCCGGCAGATGGCCAAGAAAACCATTGATCAAATCGACGTTCAAGACAAAACCGTCCTCATGCGAGTCGACTTCAACGTGCCGTTGGACGAATCGCTGGCAATCACCGATGACCGTCGCATCCGCATGGCGCTGCCCAGCATCAAGAGCGTGATTGATCGCGGTGGCAAGCTGATTTTGATGAGCCACTTGGGGCGCCCGACCGGTGGTGAAGGCGACGAAAAGTACTCGCTCGCCCCGGCCGCGAAACGCTTGGGCGAGTTGCTCGGCAGCACCGTTCTCTTCGCGACGGACACCGTTGGAGAAGACGCAACGGCCAAAGCCAAATCTCTGGCCACTGGTGAAGTCCTGGTGCTGGAAAACTTGCGTTTCAATCCAGGCGAAAAGAAAGGCGATGCGGAGTTCGCTGGCAAGTTGGCTGCCATGGCCGACGCTTATTGCAACGACGCGTTCGGAACCTGTCACCGCAAAGACGCTTCGATGGTCGCCGTCCCCGAAGCGATGGCTGGCAAGCCTCGCGTGGTCGGTCACTTGGTCGCCAAAGAAATTCAGTACCTCACCGATGCGATCAGCAACCCCGAGCGTCCCTTCGTTGCCATCCTCGGTGGTGCGAAAGTCAGCGACAAAATCAACGTGATCAACAACCTGTTGGGCATCTGCGACGCGGTCTTGATCGGTGGCGCGATGGCGTACACGTTCTCGTTGGCCAGTGGCGGAAAAGTCGGCCAATCGTTGGTTGAAAAAGACAAGGTCGAATTGGCGAAAGAGTTGATCGCCAAAGGCGGCGACAAGCTGCACCTGCCCGTCGACACGCACTGCGGAGATGACTTCGGAAACATCGCTGGCTGCAACAAGAAGGTCGTTGCTGCAGGTGAGATTCCCGACGACATGGAAGGTTTGGACATCGGTCCTGAAACCGCCAAGCTGTACGCCGATGTGATCAAGTCGGCCAAGACCATCGTTTGGAACGGTCCAATGGGCGTGTTTGAAAAACCACCGATGGACGCCGGCACCAAAGCGGTTGCTCAAGCGATTGCTGATGGCGACGCGATCAGCATCATCGGTGGTGGTGACAGTGCCGCTGCCGTGGACCAACTCGGATTCGCCGACGACGTCAGCCACGTCAGCACCGGCGGTGGAGCCAGCTTGGCAATGTTGGAAGGCCAAGCCTTCGCAGCCGTCGATTTGCTCGACGAAGCCTGAGCAGCGAAGAGTTTTCAGGTTGGTCCCTTTGAAATGGACCCGTTGGAGGTTTCAAGATTCCTTGTTCCCAGGCTCTGCCTGGGAACCCACGGTCTTGGAGGCTCCGCCTCTCGCTTGTGTCTCAGCAGGCGGAGCCTGAAGTGCATGGCGTTCCCAGGCAGAGCCTAGGAACGAGAAAAAGCCCGGATGGCGCGAGTCATCCGGTTTTGGCCCGATTGCGGCGTCGGCGGTGGAATTGCATTAAACTAGGCAGAACTTCGTGTTCTTCCCGCCCGTGCATTCTCCATCAGGAGCCCGCCAATGATGCCCCAAAACACCCGTTCGAACATTGCTTCGCCCACCGCCACTGGCATTGTCGCTGACAGCAAAACATCGACCCGTCGCCGCTTCCTCGGCACGGGTGCCGCTCTGACCGCGGGAGTTGCCGCCACCGCAGCGGCCCGTCCGATTCGCGGGGCGGAACCTGCCGAATCCGTCAGCAGTTCACCCAACTCGCACATTCGATTGGCATTGGTGGGAGCCGGCGGCCGCGGGACGGGAGCGATCAACGATTCGCTCACTATCAACGAAAATGTCTCGCTCGCTGCGATCGCAGACTTGGAAGGCGACAAGCTCGGCAAGATTTGCGAGTCGCTCGCGAAACGTCATGGGGACAAGGTCGCCGTCGAGACCGCCAAGATGCACGGCGGCATCGATGCCTACAAGCGGATCCTCGATGATCCCCAAATCGATGTGGTGCTGTTCGCAACACCGCCGGGATTTCGGCCTCAGTATGTCCTGGATGCAGTCGACGCCGGAAAGCATGTCTTCGCCGAGAAACCGACCTGCGTCGATCCAGCCGGCTATCGCGTTTGCGTCGAAGCGAATGACAAAGCCATCGCCAACAAAACATCAATCGTGACCGGTACCCAGTATCGCCGGCAAACGAACTACGTCGAAGCGGTCAAACGACTGCACGATGGTGCGATCGGGGACATCATCTCCGCGACATCGCGCTACTGCAGCAACGGGATTTGGAACAAGACTCGCAAAGAAGGTATGAGCGACACCGAGTATCAGATCTACAACTGGATGCACTTCATTTGGTTGTCCGGCGATCAGATCGCTGAGCAAGCGGTGCACAACATCGATGCGATCAACTGGATCATGGGCGGTCCACCTGAGTCAGCCTATGGCAGTGGCGGTCGTTTCACTCGTCCCGAAGGCAGCGAGATGTGGGACAGCATGAGCATCGATTACCTCTATCCCGGCAATCGAACAGTCTCGTTCAAATGCCGCCAAATCCCGAATGCTCAAGGTGACAACTCCAACATCATCTATGGAAGCAAAGGCATCTGCACGATCTACGGTATCAATCGTGGGGCCATGATTCACGATCGCGATGGCAACGAAGTTTGGTCGATGAAAGGCGACTTGGGAGCTGCCTACAAGCAAGAACACAAGGACCTGATCGACAGCGTGCGATCCGGGAAACCAATCGTCGAATTCAAAGAAACAGCCGACAGTTCGCTAACCGCCGTGCTCGGCCGCATGGCGGCTTACTCCGGCAAACTGGTGACGTGGGACTTCGCAGTCAACGAATCGACTTTGAACCTGTTCCCCGAGAACCTGGACATGAACGCGTCCCTTCCCGAGCCAGCCTTCGCGATCCCCGGCAAGACCAAGCTGGTCTGACCGAAAGTGGCAGAGGCTTCCAGCCTGTGATCAAAACCATATGCATCAAGTCCCCGGATTCACCAAGAATCCTGGGGGCTTGGGGAGAGCCAAGCAACGCAGCGAACGAGTCTGTATTCATTTGCTCAAACGCTGGCTCACGCCGAACAGTACCGTTGCGCATGTCATGGCGTGGGAATCTCCTGCGATTCAAAACTCGTCCAGGCATGTTCGTTCCTGCAAAACTTTCCAGCGACATGTCGGGGAATCAAAGCGGATTACAGTTGGAACTTCGCTCCGTCAATCGCTAGTTGCAGTCGCCGGGATTCGTAGTCCGGCATGATTCTTTCGAGTAGACGCCAGAAGTCAGCGGAGTGGTCGTTGTGGATGAGATGACATGCTTCATGGGCGGCGACGTAGTCGATTAGTGGGCGTGGAGCCATCACAATTCGCCAGTTGAAAGCCAGTCTTCCGTTTTGGTTGGCGCTACCCCATCGCTGAGAAAAGTTGCGAATGACGACCTCAGACGCCTCGACTCCGAGCATCTGGCAGAATCGGTTCGACAAAACGCTCAGGTGGGTGGAGGCACGTTCCCAATACCAAGTGACCATCCGTTGCCGAATGAAGTCAGACTCTTTTGTTGAGGCTACGTAGGCGGGGACCGTGATCTGCAAGCGACCTCCTCTCATCCGAGCATTGGAGCACGCCGATTGACTACCAATCCTTGTTACCTTCAAACGAAATTGTCGCCCAAGGTAGTAATAGGACTCACCGCTAACGAAGCGGCGAGGCCAACTCCGATGCAGTTGTCGGAAGTGTTCTTGTTGTTTGATAATCCACGCACGCTTTCCATTGACCATCTCGATGATGCGAGTCAGCCGTTCGCCCTTGGGAGCAACCACGGAAACCTCCCCGCTTGGATGAACAGAAAGCGCTAAGGTTTGGCGACTATCTGTACGTGCGACTGACAATGGGATCACAGTATCGCCAATCGTGATTTCTGCGTGTCGCCATCTCAGACTTTGATGGTTGTTCGTGCCCAATCCATTATCTCCGCGGTTAGCGTTTCAATTTTGTCTTTGGGGAATCTCGCTAGTCGCAGTTGTCGTTTCAGCTTTCGTCTCATCTCCCGTTGGACATCTTCCTTGTTGACCCAATCCAGGACGGCTTCGTTTCGAAGGGCCTCGTAGATCGAATCAGCAATGTCCACAATGTCTTCTTGTTCGAGCCTGTCGTCACGAGTCTGTCGGTTGATCAGCCCGTAGACCGCGTACGATTCAGAATTCAGTCCGAGCGTTTCGGCAGACTCACTTTGGCCGTCACGCATCGTGTCGCGGACTGCGGATAACAACCTCAGTTTTCCGGTGTCTTCGATGCGACCTTCCCGATATTCTTCGACGGCATCCTGGATTCTCTGTTGCAGCGATCCATAGAACGCGGGGTCTTCATGCATTTTCAGCGTGATGGTCTTTGTGAGCTTGTGCTCCATCCGGCTCGCCTTGGCATGATCAGACTTCAGCTTGTTGAGTTCGACAGAAAATTCGTCGTCGAGAACATTCACGGGACTCAAAAGCACTTCCACACCTTTCGCTTGGAGAGACTCATTGATTCGTTGTTCAACCCGCTTACTGAACGCAGAAGGAAGCGAGTCCTCAGCCTCCTGGTAAAATTCTTTTGCCTCCTTCTTGATTAGGTCGATCCATGCAAAGTCTCGAACGAAATCTAAAGCACGGGGATCCGGAAGCAACTGTTCCAGAGCTTTGTAGAACTCGCGATGTCTAAAATGGAAGATGGCTCGGGTGTCTTCCTTTTCCAATTTCAAAATCCAGGGTTCGATATCATCGCGTCCCCAATCACGATCGAATAAATCGAGGGCGGCATCCCGGGTTTGCTTCAACCGTTCGACTGATGCTCGAGAATCACGTTGTTTCATGGCTTCGTCGGGCCGAATGTCAACGGAAAGCGAAGCCAACGCTTCATTCAAATGCGCCGCGATCCCCCAGTAGTCAACGATCAGTCCCCATTCTTTTCCCTTTTCGGGCATGGGGCGGTTCACACGTGCAATTGCTTGAAGCAAGTTGTGCTCGGTGAGCGGTTTGTCCAGATACATGGCGCGGACAATTGGTGCATCAAACCCCGTCAAGTACTTGTCCACAACGATCAACAATGCCGTCTCTTCCACACTGCTTGTCTTGAATTTCTCGATCCATTGCTCCTCCGGACTGAATTGATCTCGCAGATCATTCAGCGGGCTCGATTTGTCTTTCGTCCCGGAAATGAGAACGACGAGTCTTGGGCCGAGCAGTTTTGCTAGGCATGTGTGATAGATGGAAGCTGCAACCTGAGAGCTCACTGCGACCATCGCTTTGAAGCCATCGAGTTCCAGGTTGGCACGATAATGTTCAGCAATGTCTTTGCTGATTGATTCAATGCGTGATCGTACTTCCCCGAACTTAATCAAACGCCGATTTCTCGTTGCCAGTTCCTTTTGACTAAGGTCGTCAAAGCGAGCCCAAACGTCGACATCAAACTCCAAATCCGCCAGTCGCGATTCGTACAAGATCGGTACGGTTGCACCGTCTTTGACTGACTGGGGCATTTTGTAGCAATGGATGTAACTGCCGAAGTAATGAATTGTTTTGGGGATCGGAGTTCCGGTGAATCCGATCAAACACGCGTTTGGTAAAGCACGCCGCAAATTGGCGTTGAATTTTCCATACTCCGTGCGGTGCGCTTCATCAATCAATACGAAAATGTTGCCATCTTCGCTCAAAACCGGAGGAGGTTTCTTGAGAGCCTCGTCAACGATCTTGTCTCCAAGACGCTCACGAAAAAGCTTTTCGGCTTTGTTGTTGCTGTCATCGTCTGCATGTTCGAATTCGTCTCGGAATTTTTGGATCGTGGTCATGACCGTTCGGCCGGTGCCACTGGTCAATAAATTGCGAAGGTGATCGACACGGGCGGCACGGATCGGATTCTCAAAGTTGCAGTTGATGAATGTTGATGTGATCTGCCGGTCGAGATCCGTTCGGTCCGTGACAATCAGCAGAGTCGGGTTGTCGAGCCGCGTTTCGCGTCGGAGTTTTAGGCACAGCCATAACATCGTGAGGCTCTTGCCGCTGCCCTGTGTGTGCCAAATCACTCCGCCGGAATCTTTGTAATGGTGCGTCTCGTGATTCTCTCTTGCCTGCGTTTCCGGGATAGCAGGGCGAGTACTGAGATCATGCCCGGCCCTCCCCTCGCTTCGCTCGACCCTCCCAGAGGGAGCGTGAAGGTTTAAGTCGCGTGGATTCGAGTGAGCGGGAGATGCGATTGCATATCCTCCCCTGGCTTCGCTGACCGTCGCGTGTTTTTGGTCCTGTCCGAGAATCCGCTGCAGCGTCAGATTCACTGCCTCAAACTGCTGGTATCTCGCCAACTTTTTGATCAGCTTTCCATCGTCGCGATCGAAGACCACGAAGTTTCGCAGAAGGTCGATCAGCGTTGGTTTGGAAAGCATTCCAATGAGCAGTCGGTCCTGTTTCGTCAGTTCACGATCAAACATGCGTTCGAGGTCGAACTTGGTTCGCGGGAAAACGCTTTTCCATTTCGCGTATCGTTCAAGCGGAGTGCCCACGGTGCCGTACCGTGCATCGTGTTTGTTGAGTGCGAGGGTGAGTAAGCAAGTGTGAAACAGTCGAGCAACGCCATCGTCCACCGCTTGGTAGTCGCGGAGGTCGGCCACCGCTTTGGTGATCCCGTCAGACTCCGTCGGACTCTTGCATTCAATCACCACCAACGGAATGCCGTTGACGAAGACAACCAAATCCAATCGGCGAGTGCGGCGTGGTCCTTTTACGACTAACTCGTCCACCACCAGGAAGTCGTTGTTTTCTGGGTTTTCGAAGTCGAAAAACTTGATGCTTGGATTGGCGACTTTGCCGTTTCGGAATTCGGTGATTGAGACCCAGCGGTTCAGGTACACATAGCAGGCCTCGTTCGCCTCTAGCAAGTTTTTGGCCAGAGGCTGCCGGATTGCTTCGACGGTATCGCGGATCCCATTGTCAGTGATGCCTGGATTGATCTCACGCAGTTTCGTCGTCAGGATGTCAAGCAAAATGACATCCGAATCGGACGACCGAGACTCACCGAGTGATTCCGCAGGCGTGTAACGGTAGCCCAACTGATCTCGCAGCAGCTCGAAAGCCGGCTTTTGCACTTCGGTAAATTCGAGTCCAGAGCGTGGCATTAGCCTTCTTCCTCATCAGGTTCGCCATCCCAGACTTTTGCGGATGCAGCGTCATAGAAATGCACATCCACTGGCCTTCGGTTTCCTCGGCGAGTTGAGAATTTCATGGCACGGCGGATCACGTCCTTATTCGTTGCCGAATCGGGATCTCCGTATATGCCAACAAACACCGCCCTCAGTTTTCCGTTGTCGATCAACTCGAGAAGGTGTTCATCGTTCGGAGCAAGGCTGTGGCCATAGATGAAAAGTGAACCTCCAATGCTCGAAAAGCTGCGGTACGCCCTATTCAAAAATCCACTGTGCTGGATGCGATCAAGTTTCTGTTCGGCAGTACCTTCGGTAACGACAATCGGATATTCCCGCTTGGCGAGCGATTGACGAATCTGATCAACGAGCGCAATTTCTGTTTTGCTCCAAACAAACTTTTTTAGTTCGTGTCCTGCATCGTAAATGTGTAACGCTCCATGCAGATAGAACACGCGTTGCCTGTCCGAATTCTGAACTTCCCAGACCACGTAATCCTCGCCGTTCTCTGAGTCCCGAAAGCCATCATCACTGCTAACGTCCGGCTGCACTTCACTCTGCATCAAGGTCCAATAGAGCAGCAAATCGTAGTTCAGCGTGTAGATGCTGCCGTTCTCAAAGTTCGTTAAGAATCGCTTGCAAGATGCATACTGTTCCTTCGCAATTTCATGAGGACGTTCAGGGTGGTTCGCCGAAATGGTGTCTGCCAAAACGTCGCGAAGCTTCGCCGCATCTTCTGCCAACTTCGCGGCTAGTTTCGGCGATTTCTTCGAGTACATCTGCACCATCTGCGAGGCGACTTGCAGAGCCTCCATGACTTTTTCAAAGTCGGTTGTACCGAGAAGATCGAACACGTCTTGGATTCGTTTGGGCAGATCACCAGATCGTTTTGCGCGATCGAACAAAGTTCCGTACGTGAAAAACGATGGAAACAATGCGATGCTGAAACCGTTGCCAAGCAACAGATGACGGCGTCCACCGACCTCTTCCGACTTTTTAATCGCGTCCGTGAAAGGTAATAGCTTTCTCGGTGCAGTCTTTTTTGACTTCTTCTTAGCCATGACAACCTCCGCTAATTGGAATACGACCGGTAAGGAGGCCTTGACTGAGCGACAGCTTTAAAACCTGCTGGCCATTCAGAATCTTCTTGTTTCGTTCAATTAACTGGTCGACCTCCCACAGTACATGCACAATTCGATCCTGTTCTTCGAGACTCGGCACTACAACTTGGTAACGCCGGATATCGTCTAGGTTTATTCGCTGGAACGTAGAGCCTGCGCTCAATCGTCGAAGCTGCTGCTTGAACACGTGGGAATTCAGGAGGTAGTAGAGAAACCTATTGCTTTCAGTCTTACTTGTAATAATTACAACGTCTTGGCCAATCGTGAATGCCTCGTCTGTATCGGCGTATGCGGCTACTCCGAACGAAGCGTTCCGACTGTAGACAATGTCACCTCGCACTGGCCGGTAGTTTTCAACGAGATCTTCGTACTCTGCTTGAGATGTTCGTGGCGACTGCGACAGATCCAATAAGCCTTCTGTGACATCCCCCGGGCGCACGACGGGAAAACCTTGATCTTCATAGACAGGAGTTCGGTGCTTGCAATCGATAACTTGAGCGATGGCAGAGAGCGGCTTGATCTTCCAATCCGACGGGTAACGGAGGACTAACTTGCCACTACTAAATCGCTTATGCTTTCCGGGCAGTCCGTTGCTGAGGAGGTCTTGCAGCAGTGCGGTCTTAAGCTTGCGGGTCTGCTCGATCACCGCCCGCGTCGCCGCGGTCGCGTCGTCGACCGCATCCAGAATTTCAGCGATCCAATTTGCAGTCTCCGGACTCGGCAACGCCAGCTTGAGCATGGAGATCAGCTCCAAACTCAAGTTGGCTTGCGCGCTTTCTGTCGCTACTCCATCCATCAGCGACTGATGAGCGACAAGAACGTGATGGATAAACTCAGGCGAGTATCCGTTTCTTGGTGTGATTCCAACGATACTATCGGGGAAAGCCACTGAGTATTTTGTTATCGCTGATGCCCCGACCGATCCCGCGATCACCATGAGAATTGTGTTCTCAGGAAACATGCGACTAACGGTCATCCCAAGTTCGCTAAGTGTTTGGCTATGGCCACGAAGGTACTTTGGCGAATTGACTACATCGCTTGTCTGAACAAACGGAATCGTCCCTCCATAAAACCTTGGATCGTTTCGCGGCCGATGCGTGAATTTCCCTCTCGCAACGTCTGCCACATCGACGAGATGCTTCAACGTCCAGCCATCGGGAAGTTCTTCCTTAACTGCCATATCCCAACTCCTTTAGCAGCTCGTCCATTCGCGATTCCGCTTCATTGCGTTTCGTTTCCAACTCGCGCAGTTTTGCCAACTCCACCTTCACATCCAACTGTGGTGGCGGATCGGATGAATCGACATAACGACTAATGTTGAGGTTGTGCCCGTTCTCGTCGGCAATCTCCTCCAAGCTAACGACGCGAGCAAACTTGTCCCACGCCGACCGTCCTCCGGGTTGGTCTGCTTCGTACCACTCTTTGACCGCAGCGGCTGCCTGCTCGAACTGCTGCACTTCATCCGCGAATGTTTGGGTGACGGTTGCGCGAAGCTCGTCAGTGGTGCAGCGTTCCAGTTGTCGATCTCGATGCATGTTGCTGGCTGTGATCCACTCACCGGCGATTCGATCGGCAATCCGGATCAGCTTTTCCGGTTTATCCCAAGACTCAAACCCGCTCGCGATGCGAAGAACATCCTGCCAACGCAGCGTGTTACGAGCCTTGCCTTCGTGGAACAATCCGTCACTGGACGCATCAATGAACAGGACTTGCTTTTTTCGCTCCTTTGGCTTCGCCTTATTCAGGATCAAGATGGAGGCCGGAATACCGGTGCCGTAGAACAAGTTTGATGGCAAGCCGATCACGGCCTCGAACAAATCCTCTTCCAACAGCTTTTGTCGGACAGCGCCTTCGCTGCCGCCACGGAACAAGACGCCGTGTGGCATCACGACACCAACCATCCCATCGTCGCTGCACGCTTCGACCATGTGCTGCAGGAACGCCGTGTCACCTTTCGTTGTCGGAGGGACTCCGCGATCAAATCGTCCGTAAACGTCGGCCTCCCAACGTTCGACCAAAGCCTTGCGATCGATCTTTGGCTTGTCTCCTTCTTTCTTTGCCTTGGCTTCCATGCCATGCCATTCTTTCAAGCTGAATGGTGGATTGGCGAGTATTCGGTCGAATAGTTTGAGGCGGGCTGCTTCTGTGAACTTAGGGTTGAGGATCGTGTCACCCAGTTGAATGTCACCATCGGGAAAGTTGTGTAGCAACATGTTGAGCTTGCCGATGGCCCACGTGTTGTAGTTCTTTTCCTGGCCGGCCAGCGTGATGTTGTGTTTGTTTCCACCATGGTCTTCGACGTAACGCCCACTGCCGATCAGCATTCCGCCTGAACCGCAAGTTGGGTCATGGATCCGCATGCCTTCAGTGGGCTTTACGATTTCAACAATCGTGCGGACCACCATGGGCGGCGTTCGATACTCTCCGCCCTTCTTGCCGGCCCCGTCGGCGAATCGGTCAATGAGATATTCGTAGCTTTCACCCAGGATATCCGGGTCGATCAGATTCCGATTTCCCAGTGGCAATAGATTGAAGTGCGTAAGCAACCGCGACATGAACGCGTCGTGCTGGTCAGGTGCGCCGCCGAATCGCCGTTCGTCATTGAATCGAACCGTGGTCAGAATGTCATCGAAGTACTGGCTATTCGCCTCCTGCAACCGCTCAAGCGCCGTATCGATCGCCTCTGCTCGGTTCTCCGGCGTCTTGATCAACCTGTCCCAACGTGATTCAGGCGGCACGAAGTACGCGCCATCACCGTACTCGTCCGGGTCGTCGGCAACCTCTTCGGCTTCCTCCCGCGACATGCCATCGGCCACATAGCTGGCGATCACTTCCTCTCGCCGCTCCAGAAACACATCGTTCAGACGTTTCAGGAAGACCAAGTCGAAAATGTAGTTTTTGAAATCGCCCGCGTCGGTCGATCCACGCAGAATGTCGGCGGCGCCCCACAGGTGCCTGTCCAACTCCTGGCGGGTAACAATACGATCGTTGCTCAATGATTTCGCCATGTTAGTTGTCTTTTTGATTGATTTGAGTGGTTCCGGTCAGCACATCAGTGACCAGTTGCAAGGCGATGTCTCGCCGTGCGGTTGCGGCTCGGATGGCGTTTTCGTAGGCGACATCGGATGCCTCCAAAGCGGCGACCAGAACGGCCTGCTCCGAAGGAGTGAAAAGGGGCACAGGGAGGTTGGAAAGTTCCTTGACCGTGACGTTCATCTGCATCGTGGTGGACTGGGACAACGTGTCGAAGTGTGACCGTCCCAATCCGGATTGCATCCAGGCAACAAGTAGACGTGGGTGGATTGCGTCGACATGGGGGCGAATACCGATCAAGGTAGAGTTGAAGACAGCTCCTTCAAGTTTCGCTGGCACAATTCCCGTGGAAATGTTCGTGCTGCGAGAGGCGACGAGCACATCACCTGTGGCAGCCAAATGCCGTTCGATGTCAAAGTCAATTTTGTCTCGAGATACAAAGTCGAGCTCGTTCACATCGATGGAGTTGCGATTCAGTGTGCGGACTGACAAAACCGGTAGCCCACCTTGGCTTTCATTTAGCTTGGACGACGCGATGAAGACACCGTTGGTGATCTCCGCAATATCGCCGAGCGATGTGAGTTGGTGAGGCATGGAGATTTGTTTTTTGATTTTGTTTCATGGCTTCTTCGGCAACCCTCCGTGGTTGCCGTCTCGGCCTTTTCTAAGTTCTCACGAACGTGACTGGCGTTACCCGCAAGTCAGCTTCTTGTTGATGCTGCGGACCAGTCGGGAATACCCAACGGTGCGAAAGAATCCTTGCCACTGGGAGGGAGCGAGGAACCCCATCCGTCCACCGCCAGCATCCCAGACCGGAACAACGGTACCAGCAAGACCAGCTGCCCGGGCACAACCCTGGAGCGTGTCTCGAGCGTTGTTTTGTTCGGTCGTCGTCTTCCGTCCAAACGTGGCTCCGACAAACACAATGATCATCTGCTGGCCCTGCTCACGCACATGTGCGACATCAAAGGAAGTCATCGGATACCTCCCGTTCGCAGTTGCACATTCAATTGCGGCTGGAAGGTTGAAATCAATGAAGATTCCAATCGGTCGCGCTCTGCTTGGTGTGGCACGAGACACGCGTGAACGTGAGTTGCTCCCGCCCGAACGGCTTCATCCCAGCGTTCATGACGCGGAATGCGATCGGAAAAGCTCCTCGCCTGGCCGACGTAGAACGCCACCCATTTACCGTGGCTATTTTTCCCAGCGAAGATATAGACCCCCGCTTTGTCGCTCCAGTTGCAGTTGTGAGACAGGATGTGGAAGTTCGTGCCATTCCAGAGGCATGTTGGATTGCTCAATTGATTTCTCCTGAGCGTTTGAGTTGGAGGGTCTTCGCAACTGTTGCGACTCGACCCATGAAACAGTGAAACGTGACTTCACCGTCGCCAACTCGTTGACCAGGACTGTCCCAGCGATCAGAATCGTGGGTAGTAATAGCTTCCTGATGCCTGAGAGGGCGTCGATGAAGTCGCCCCGGTGCGTCAACACCGGGGTTTTTTTGTGGCTCTGCAGAATCTGCGGCTTCACGCACGAATTAAACAGCACCTTCGTGCTGTTGTCAAGCTGTGGTTTATTAGAGGTTTTTTTCGGGCTCTGGTTCGCGTCGAAAGTAGCTTTTGAGTCGCTTTTCCCCGTAAATCACCTTGTCCTCACGTAATTCGACTTATACTTTTGTTATATAGGGCCGATGGAAGATTTGCGACCTCCTGAAATTCTTCCGCGGCACGAAGTGCGGATTTGTTTGTCTGCTTTCCGTGATGCCCATGTGATCTTGCCACGCCTGACTGGGCGAGCACGATTGCGGCGGAAGGCATTGAAGTTGCAGTGGTGGGAGCCTGATGAGGATCGTGTTTTTGACCACAACGTTCGCCGAATTGGCGAGTCCTCATTTTGGGAACTGGTCGTCGAGGAAGGGTATGCGGTGGCGAGCGGTTTCCGTGTCATCTTCGCTCAGGCCGAACCCGGTAAAGCGATTTGGATTCTTTCGGTGATGACGCTGGACGAACCAGTGACCGACATTTTGATTGAAATCCTTCAGATGCGATTGAACGTCGTGCTGGAGCGGATGCACATTAGCCACGACAACCCGTTTGGATTGCCTGAAGTGGAGACGACATCATGAGCACAACTGAAACTCCCGACGCGACACTCGAAAACACGAACACATCCCTGATGCGGATGATCCTCTCGCTGCACGGGACCCAACAGCAAGCGTTCATTGCTGCGCTGACCGAGTGTAGCGATCAGCTTCGGGCCAATTCGGAACGGCTGATGGCGATCGTTGACGACCCCAAGTCTCTTCCCGGCGACAAAGGCCGAGCATGGCACACGCTGTTGGATCAGTTTCGTTTGTTGCCCGACACGGAGGGGCGCTATGGCATGGACCTCGCGCAGTCCGAAGCGGGGGCGGCAGAGAAGTTTCCGGCGCTGCAAGCCGAAGTCGAAAAGATGGATTCACAAGAGGCTCTGTTCGCCGAACGGCTTCGACAATTGATGAAGGCCAAGCACATCACTCAGAAACAACTCGCTGAGCGTGTTGAATGCACGCAACCGGCGATCTCGCAAATGCTGAATCGCAAGTGCCGGCCGCAGCGTGCGACGCTTGAGAAGATTGCGGTGGCGCTGCAGGTTGATGTTCGTGAATTGTGGCCGGACATCGAAGTCGTTGATTACTTAGATTCCGTTGTCGATTTTGGTCGTGATGGGCAGGTGATGAGCGACGCAATGGCGAACGCTTTGCGTGATGACTCGCAGCCTCAATCGCCCATTCGCGGCGAGCGTTTGCCTTCATGGAAGGAAGCAAAGCAAAACGGTGAGTGAGTTCCAGCTTTATGCCGACGAATTTTGTGAAGCCGACCAAGTTGACTTGGTCGGCTTCTCTTGTGGTGACACCAAGCACGGGCGATATTGCACGGAGTGGATTCTCGGGCCAGACTCGATGGAGTCCATCGCGAACTATGGCACCAAGGTCTGGCTCTTTCGAAACGCGACTGGCCAGGTAGTCGGTTATGGTTCAGTGGGCACGGTTCGATGGCGTTGGCCTTTGCCCGACGGTAGTTACACAAGTCTGCTTTACATTCCAATGCTGGGAATTGACCAGCGGTTTCAGGGCCAGCCTCCGGACGCGCAGTGGCGATACTCTCGCCAGATCATGAATCACCTGATTTCAGAAGCAAATGGGCTCAATCGCAAACGCGAGAAACCGGCTGAATACTTGCTGCTCTTAGTGGATCGAACCAACGAAGCGGCAGTGAAGCTTTATGCACGCTTTGACTTTGAGCTGATTCCTGTTGTTACCCGAGGCCCCGGCCTTCGGGTGATGAAGCATCGGCTACGGCAGTAGCGGACACCTCATTTTTGTTCTTGATCGATCCGGCACAGCGATGTTCATCGAAACGCAACATCCCTCAATCAAATGCCTCTATCGATTCAGAAAACCGTTCAGCAACACCAAACCAATTTCAGCACCTTTGGGCATCGATTTTCGCGAAGGAATGGAGGCTCGGTAGTTGCCGGGGCGAGGTGCGTCGCGATGCGAGGGACCGCGATTGAAATCGCGTGAGTTGTCACGTGAACCTCGATGGGGATAGCTGATCGGTTTCTGTTGCACGTGGGGAACGGTGCGAGGAAGTGGCAGCGGCGTTCGACCGGGGAAGACCACCGAAGGAGTCGGTGGATAGGCCGGTGTCAAATAGCCGCTCCCGTGATGAACATCGCAGTTCAGCGCCGGGCGACCGGAAACGTAGGGCTGGACGTAGGCCATTTGCTGCTGAAGTGCTGCAAACGAACCCAGCACATCCCCCCAGCAACGCGTGAGCGCTTGAGCGATGATGGGACATCCGGTTCCAAAAACAGCTTGCTCGGTTCGGGCCTGCAGAAACTGGACGTCATTGAACTCCCGTGCCAATCGATCCGAACGATCTGGATGACGAGCGGCCGAACGAACATCGCTTGTTTGGTCTTCGAAGTCATCGATCAAACGCAGCACCGTGCGATCGATGGTTCGAACTCGCCGGGCTTCGTCTTCAAAGTGGCTGACCGCATCGCGGTAATGATCCGCGGCAATGTAAAGCGGCGAATCGTGTCCTGCTTGGGCGGTCTGTGGTCCGGCCAACACGGCAATCAAGGCGGCGAAGCAGGTGCCCGAGGCGAAAGTCCAAAGTGAGCGTGACATGTGTGTGAGTCCGAGTTTCCATTGGGAGAAGCCGTCCATGATCCATTCCCCGACATCCTCATCGAGACAACTCTCCCTCATGCGAGTCGGATGCCAAACGCTTGGGGCGTATGTCAGGTTCGGGTCGCAAGTGATTGTTTTCAGACGACTTACGGAAATGGGTTCCCGCAAAAAATCGCCGTTCCGAAGGCTGTGCGTGTCGTCGAAGTGATTGCGGTGTCGTCAGCGGGATCTCGCAAGGTGGTGCGGTTTTGATGGCGCTCAGTTTGCTGGCCTCGCAATTTGCACCTCATCGATCCTCGGAGCTACATTGGTGGCCACATCGATGTCCCTGCCTCCGAGAGCTCCCTTCATGCGACATTTCACCTCCCGCTCCAACCCCTTATCGCGACGATCTGATCGTCTGGAAACCGCTGCGATCCGCCTCTTCGACGCCCCATTGTCGATCCTGCTTTGGACACTGGTCGCCACGCTCGTTTTCCTTTCCGGGACGAAAGCCAACGCCGAGGAAGCTCGGCCCAACGTGGTGCTGATTTTGGTCGATGACCTTGGCCTGCATGACATCGGAATCGAAGGCAGCAAATTTCACCAAACACCGCACATCGACGCACTGGCCAAGCGTGGCATGCGGTTCACAGCGGGCTACGCGAATTGCCGCGTCTGCAGTCCTTCGCGAGCCAGCATTCAGCTGGGCCAGTTCACGGCCCGTCATGGAATCACCGACTGGATCGGTGCCGCATCCGGTGAGAAATTCAATCGTGGTGATGAGCTGCTGCCGGCCGAGTACGTTCATGAGCTACCTGCTGCAGATGTGACCTTGCCGGAAGCCCTGCGCGAAGCTGGTTATCAAACGTTCTTTGCCGGGAAGTGGCACCTGGGCGGCGACGATTCCATGCCGACCGACCACGGTTTCAATCTCAACATCGGTGGTCACCATCGCGGCAGCCCTCCAGGCGGCTTCTTCGCACCCTACAACAACCCGGTGATGGAAAGCGGTCCCGATGGCGAATCGCTGACGCGTCGTTTGGGAAAAGAAACCGCTTCGTTCATCGAGGGCCAAGACGACCAACCGTACTTTGCGATGCTGTCCTTCTATGCCGTCCACGGTCCTATCCAAACCACGCAAGAACTGTGGCAAAAGTACCGGGAATCAGCACCTGCACCGCCGGCGGATGGCAACCGATTCATGATCGATCGCACGCTGCCCGTTCGTCAGATTCAAGACAACCCAGTGTACGCTGGGATGATGGAAACACTCGACGATGCGGTGGGCGATGTGATGGACGCAATCGAAGCATCCGGCAAAGCCGACAACACTCTGGTCATCTTCACCGGTGACAATGGCGGTGTCTCCTCCGGCGACGCTTACTCGACCAGCAACTTGCCACACCGCGGCGGCAAAGGCCGACAATGGGAAGGCGGCCTGCGTGAGCCCTACTACGTTTCAATGCCCGCACGCATCGCTGCTGAATCGACCTGTGACGCGCCGGTGATTGGATCGGATCTGTACCCCACCATCCTGGACGTTTGCGATTTGCCTCTGCGTCCTCAGCAACACGTTGACGGTCGATCGCTGCAAACCGTGTTGACCGGCGGCGAAGATGAATCGCTGGAGCAACGATCGCTGATCTGGCACTACCCGCACTACGGCAACCAAGGTGGTGACCCATCGTCGGTGATCCGAACCGGTGATTACAAGCTGATTCATTACCACTTGGATTCACACGACGAGCTGTATCATTTGCCCACCGACATCGGGGAACAAAACGACCTTGCCGCGGAGCAACCAGAACGAGTCGCGTCGATGCGAAAGGAATTGTTGGCATACCTTGAATCGGTCAACGCAAAATTCCCTCAACCGGATCCCCGCTTCGATGCTGAGAAGGCCAAGCAACGCTGGGCTCGCGCTCATGGCCCCAGCAAAGAACGGCTGGAAAAACGCGAAGCGGCGATGCTGGAACCCAACTGGCAACCCAACAAGGACTGGTGGGGAAGCACGGTCGACTGAACGTGCGAGCGAGGCTCGATCCTGAATCAATTTTTCCACGCTGTGACCGCGAATGACGACCTGCGACTCCGCATCCCCTTCGCGACACAGCCTCGATCGTTTGCCGTGGTTGTTTTCACCCGCGGTTGACTTGGCGACGTTTGGCGGCAGCGCGGTGGTGGCCCTGTTGATGCTGCCCATCGGTGCGGCGTTCGGGTTTCTGCACGGCGAAACGCCGGGTTGGACTTGGGTTGCGACGATCTTGCTGATCGATGTCGCTCATGTTTATTCCACAGGATTTCGCGTCTACTTCGACGGAACCGAACTTCGCCGGCGACCTTGGTTGTATGGCTTGACCCCAGTGCTGGCGTTTGCGATCGGGGGTGCGATCTACAGTGAAAGCGTGACGCTGTTTTGGAGCCTACTGGCGTACCTGGCGGTCTTTCATTTCATTCGGCAACAATACGGTTGGGTCGCGCTGTATCGTTCCCGTGAGCGCGACGCTGAAAGCGTGGGGTGGTGGATCGATGCTTCTGCGATTTACCTGGCCACGCTGTACCCGCTGATCCACTGGCACGCCCATCTGCCGAGGCACTTTTGGTGGTTTGCCGAGGGCGACTTCATTCGGTTGCCGGCCATCCTGGCGACGATTGCGTTGCCGCTCTATTGGACCAGCATGCTGGCCTATGCCGCTCGCAGTTTGCACCGAGGTTTCCGCCACGGAGCCTGGAATCCCGGCAAGGACATCGTGGTCCTGACGACGGCGGTGTGTTGGTACATCGGGATCATCACCTTCAATTCCGATTATGCGTTCACGGTGACCAACGTGATCATTCACGGCGTGCCGTACATGGTGCTGATTTACTGGTATCGCTGGTGCCGCATCGCCGAGACCTCCGAGAACACCTCTGAATCGGAAGCCGGAAATGCTTCTTCTTATCCGTCTCGCCCGACCTCGCGATGGCGAACCACCACCGGTCGAGTCGCTATGTTCCTGGGGGTGGTCTGGATGCTCGCCTACGCCGAAGAGTTGCTGTGGGACTTTGGCATCTGGCATGAACGCGGTTGGTTGTTTGCTTGGATGCCGGGTGGGTTTGCCGATTCAGCCGGCGAAACCCTGGCGGAAGCCTCCGTTTGGTTGGCACCCGCCTTGGCGGTTCCCCAGATCACGCATTACGTTCTGGACGGGTTTCTTTGGCGACGCAGACAACGAGCATCTTCATGACGACGTCCGAACATCAACGACTCGACGAAGACGAACGCCGCGAAAACAACTGGAAACGTTGGGGGCCGTACCTTTCCGAGCGTCAGTGGGGGACGGTTCGAGAGGACTACTCCGAGGGCGGTGAGTCGTGGAGTGATTTCCCGCACGAACACGCTCGCAGTCGAGCCTACCGCTGGGGCGAAGACGGTTTGCTCGGGTTCACGGATCGCCAGTGTCGGCTGTGCTTTTCGATCGCATTGTGGAATGGCAACGACACCATTCTGAAAGAACGTCTGTTCGGTCTCACCGGTCCGGAAGGCAACCACGGCGAGGACGTCAAGGAACTTTACTACTACTTGGACTCGACGCCGACGCATTCCTACGCCAAGGCGATGTATCGCTACCCACAACAGCGCTACCCGTATCGCGACTTGGTCAGCATCAACGCCAATCGCGGGTTGAACGATCGTGAGTACGAACTGATCGACACGGGGCTGCTGGACGAGAATCGCTTTTTCGATGTGACGGCCACTTACGCGAAAGCGTCGGACAACGATTTGCTGATCGACATTGCGATCACCAACCAAGGTCCTGACGCTCACGAGATCACGCTGCTGCCAACGCTGTGGTTCCGCAACACCTGGGTTTGGGGCTGCTTGCACGAAGGTTGCACGGCCAAGCCGACCATCCAGGCGATCGATTCTCACCTCGTTCAAACGCGTCATGACACTTTGGAACCGTTTGTTTGTGCGTTTGAGAATCAACCGGACAGCGAATTGCTGTTCACAGAAAATGAAACCAATTCCGAACACCTGTTCGGCACCGAAAACTTCTCGCCGTACACCAAAGACGCGTTCCATCGGTATGTCATCGACGAACAAACCGATGCGGTGAATCCCAAGCGACACGGCACCAAAGTCGCTGCGCTCTATCGCTGGAATTTGGCGGCCGGAGAAACGCGGCACGTCAAAGTTCGCTTGAGTGTGAAGGAAAAGGTCGGCGAGTTTCATCCGGACCTCGGTGACGACTTTGACAACGTTTTGGCCCAACGACGCGAAGAAGCCGACGAGTTTTACCAAGCGATCATTCCGCCCAAGGCAACCGACGAACAACGCCTTGTTTCGCGGCAAGCCTACGCGGGATTGATGTGGACGAAGCAGTTCTATCATTACATCGTCGCCGACTGGTTGGACGGCGATCGCGACGTGATGACGCCCCCGGTGGCGCGTCACAGCGGTCGCAACAAAGATTGGCGGCACCTGTACGCTCGCGATGTTTTGTCGATGCCCGACAAATGGGAATACCCTTGGTTCGCAGCGTGGGACTTGGCGTTCCACATGATCCCGTCGGCTCGCATCGACCCGGCGTTTGCAAAGAAGCAATTGATGGTGCTGCTGCGGGAGTGGTACATGCATCCCAACGGTCAATTGCCGGCTTACGAGTTCTACTTCGATGACGTCAACCCGCCGGTGCATGCCTGGGCGTGTTTGCGAGTCTTCCAAATGGAAGCCGAGACCGGCAAACGCGACTACAAATTTCTCTCGCAAGCGTTCCAGCGGTTGCTGGTGAATTTCACTTGGTGGGTGAACCAGGTGGACAGCAACGGCGACAATGTTTTCGCGGGCGGTTTCCTGGGACTGGACAACATCGGCGTCTTCGATCGCAGCAAAGGGCTGCC
This sequence comes from Rhodopirellula sp. P2, assembly GCF_028768465.1. Taxonomy (GTDB): domain Bacteria; phylum Planctomycetota; class Planctomycetia; order Pirellulales; family Pirellulaceae; genus Rhodopirellula. Next base: position 722,601 of record NZ_CP118225.1, on the reverse strand, counting down.
CGAGGGAGCCGAACTGGAACAGGCCGACGGAACCGCCTGGATGGCGTTTTACTGCGGCACGATGATGTCGATGGCGCTCGAGTTGGCTCGCCACGATCGATCGTATTCCGACATGGCGTCCAAGTTCCTGGATCACTTCATCCGCATCGTGGACGCCATGAATGGTGGCGAAAGCGGCGGACTGTGGGATGAAGAGGATGGCTTCTACTACGACCAACTGAAGATCGACGGCGAAACCCATCCGATGCGAGTTAAATCGCTGGTCGGGTTGCTGCCCCTGATTGCGGTGGAGATTCTGGACGAGGACTTGCTGGCGGACCTGCCCGGTTTCCGCAACCGTTTGGAGTGGTTCCTGAACAACCGCCATGACTTGGTGCAGCACATCACGTTCTGCCAGACGACCAAACGCCACCACCGAATGCTGATTTCCATTCCGACTCAAGAACGCTTGGAACGGGTCTTGGAGATCCTGCTCGATGAAGCGGAGTTCCTTTCCGACTTTGGGATTCGTTCCCTTTCCAAGAAACATGAAAGCGAACCGTTTCGCGTCACGGTCCGTGGGAAAGAACACACCGTTGCCTATGTGCCAGGCGAATCAGACAGCTGGATGTTTGGCGGGAACAGCAACTGGCGAGGGCCGATCTGGTTCCCGACCAGCTACCTGTTGATCGAAGCCCTGCAGCGGTACCACGAGTTCTACGGTGATGACATCCAAGTCGAATGCCCGACGGGATCGGGTGTGAAGATGAACCTTCGCGAAGTGGCGGATGAACTGAATCGCCGGATGTCAAATATTTTTTCCACGCCCGCAGAAGGCGGCTCTCGGCCCTGTCTACGTGGCAGCGGGATGAAGAGCGACGACTCCCTGTGGCAAGACCAAGTCCTGTTCTATGAGTACTTCCACGGCGACACCGGCGAAGGCTTGGGCGCAAGTCATCAAACTGGCTGGACCGCCCTGATCGCAACCTGCATCGAGCATCTGCACGGCCGCATCACCGAAGGCGTCGAGTGAGCAACGACGCCGAAGAAACCGGTCCCAGAGATTCAAATGCTTTTGTGGCCGAACAAGTCGATCTCGGCAGCTGAACGGAAGTTTCGAAACGTGTAGATTAACGATTCGACTATGACTTCCCCGCATTGGACGCCCTGATGACCGTCGCTGAATCGACTGCTGCCACTGACTCTGCCCCCATTCGCCCGATTCGAAAAATCCTGGCTGCCAATCGCAGCGAAATTGCCACCCGGGTGTTTCGCTCGGCTCACGAACTGGGCATTCGCACCGTCGCGATTTATTCCAACGAAGACCGCTACGCGCTGCACCGATTCAAAGCCGACGAGGCCTACCAGATCGGGACGCCCGGCGAGCCCATTCGTTCTTACCTCAACATCGACGCCATCGTTGGCTTGTGCTTGAAGCACCACATCGATGCGGTGCACCCAGGATATGGTTTCTTATCGGAGAACCCTGAGTTCGCCAAAGCACTCACGGACGCAGGCATTTTGTTCATCGGTCCCAGCGAGCAAAGCTTGCGAGATCTGGGCGACAAGACCAGTGCCCGTCGCTTGGCCGAAATCGCTGGCGTGCCCGTGTTGGGCGGGACCGCTCAAGCCGTCACCTCGGTCGACGAAGCGATCGAAGCCGCCGAAGATCTGGGCTATCCGATCATGTTGAAAGCCGCCAAGGGCGGTGGCGGTCGTGGCATGCGTGTGGTGATGGACCCCAGCGAACTGGGAAGCTCACTGGAAGCCGCCCAACGCGAAGCGAAAACAGCATTTGGAAGTGACGAGGTCTTCCTGGAACGCTTTGTCCAACGAGCCCGGCACCTGGAAGTGCAACTGCTCGGTGACCGTCACGGCAACTTGGTTCACTTGTATGAACGCGATTGCAGCGTCCAACGCCGGCACCAGAAGGTTGTCGAACTCGCCCCCGCACCGAACCTCCCTGCCGAAATGCGTGACGCCATCTGCGACGCGGCATTGCGAATCGGGCGTGCGGTTGGGAAAGAAAGCGGTGGCTACGAGAACGCGGGAACGGTCGAGTTCTTGCTCGATGTCGACAAAAACGAGTTCTACTTCATCGAGGTCAATCCGCGGATCCAAGTCGAACACACGGTGACCGAAGAGGTCACGGGCATCGACATCGTTCGCAACCAAATCCTGGTCGCCCAGGGATACCCGCTCGGAAGTGAAGAAGTCGGCCTGCCATCCCAGGACGGCATCCGAACCATGGGGTTCGCGATGCAGTGCCGGATCACCACGGAAGATCCCGCCGCCGAGTTCCGTCCCGACTATGGCCGCATCAGTCACTACCGCAGTGCAGCGGGTTTAGGCGTTCGTCTCGATGCGGGCACGGCGTTCAGCGGCGCGGTCGTCAATCCCTTTTACGATTCCATGTTGGTGAAGGTCACCGCGCGAGCCCCTACCCTGGCCGCCGCTGCCCGGCGGATGGATCGATGCCTGCACGAATTTCGAATTCGTGGCGTGAAAACGAACATTCCGTTCCTGACGCGGCTCGTCAATCATCCCACGTTCTTGGCCGGCGAAGCCACGACGCGTTTGATCGACACGACACCGGAACTGTTCCGCTTGCCACGCCGGCGTGACCGAGCCACCAAGTTGCTGACGTTCCTGGGCGAAACGATCGTCAACGGGAACCCGCTTGTCACGGGGCGTCCACCTGCTGTTCGCCGCGAACCAGCTCCGGTTCCCGAGATCCCGGTTACCTCCACACCGCCTCGCGGAACCGCCGACATTTTTCGCGAGGAAGGCGTCGATGGATTGATGCGTTGGATTCGCGAACAAAAAGGGCTGCTGCTGACCGACACGACCATGCGTGACGCGCATCAATCGTTGCTGGCCACGCGAGTCCGCACCGATGACATGCTTCGCATCGCGCCAGCCTACGCTCACCTGGCCCCGCAACTGTTCTCGTTGGAGATGTGGGGCGGAGCTACCTTTGACACGTCGATGCGTTTCCTCAAGGAATCACCTTGGCAACGGCTGGCTGACCTGCGGGCTGCGGTTCCCAACATTCTGACCCAGATGCTGCTGCGAGCCAGCAACGCGGTTGGCTACACGAATTATCCCGACAACGTCGTGCGGCTGTTTGTCCGCGAAGCAGTTCAGGCGGGCATGGACGTGTTCCGTGTGTTCGACGCACTGAACTGGGAAGAGAACATGCGGGTGGCGATGGACGCCGTGATCGAAGAAGGCGGTATCTGCGAAGCATCGATCTGCTACACCGGTGACTTGCAAGATCCGCGGCGGACCAAGTACGACCTGAAGTACTACGTTGACCTGGCAAAGAAGCTGCAGGCCGGTGGCGCTCACATGATCGCGATCAAAGACATGGCAGGGCTGCTCAAACCAGCCGCGGCAGTGATGTTGCTGCGAGCCTTGCGTGACGAGGTCGACTTGCCCATTCACTTGCACACTCACGACACCGGTGGGATTCAAGCGTCCACGTTGATGGCCGCTGCCGGCGAAGGTTTGCAGATCGCCGACGCGGCACTGGCACCCTTGTCGGGCGGAACCAGCCAAGTGAACTTGAACACGCTGGTCGAAGCCCTCCGTTTCACCGACCGCGAATCTTCGCTGGATGGTGAATCGTTGACTCAGTTGGCAACCTACTGGCAAGCCGCTCGTGAGTTTTACAAGCCGTTCGAAAGCGATGTCTTGCCGGCAACGGGCGACCTGTACGACCATGAGATGCCCGGCGGCCAATACACCAACCTGTTTCAACAGGCCCGTGCTTTGGGATTGGCCGACCAGTGGGCCGGCGTCTGCCGCGCCTACGCGGACGTGAACCGATTGTTTGGCGACATCGTCAAGGTGACTCCCACCAGCAAAGCGGTTGGTGACATGGCGTTGTTCTTGGTCGCCAATGAAATGTCTGCCGAAGAAGTCCTGACAACGAACAAGGCACTCGCGTTTCCTGCCAGTGTGCTGGACCTGATCGGTGGCCGGATGGGACAGCCACCAGGTGGTTTCCCCAAAGAAGTCATGCAGAAGATTCTCGGTGACCAAGCCCCGGTGCTGGAACGCCCCGGGGCATCCATGCCACCCGCGGACCTCGAAGCGGCCAAGTCCCAAGCTGCCGAACTCACGCACGAAGCGCCCAGCGATCGCGACGCAGTGACCTACCTGCTGTACCCCAAAGTGTTCGAAGAGTACTCGCAGCACCGCAACACCTATGGTGATGTGGAAACCCTCCCGACACCCAACTTTTTCTATGGGCAGGAACCGGGCGACGAGATCGCCGTCGACATCGAACCGGGCAAACGTTTGATCGTCAAATATCTAGCGGTTGGACAGCCCTATCCCGATGGCACACGCACGGTGTTCTTTGAACTCAACGGGCAACCCCGAGAAGTCTCGGTCATCGATCGATCGTTGGACGTGGACATCAAAGCCGCGGTGAAAGCCGATCCATCCGACGCCACCCATGTCGCTGCGTCGATGCCTGGGATGGTCATCACGGTGGCTGCGGCCGAAGGTGAAAAGGTGAAGGCGGGGCAAAAGTTGTTGGTGTTGGAAGCCATGAAAATGGAGACCACCATCAACGCGCCCGCCGACGGCGTCGTCACCAAAATCCATACTCCACCGGGAACCCAAGTCGAAGCCGGAGATCTGCTGGCGGTGGTGGAGTGAGAAAGCTGTGGTCAATTGAAAAAGTTAAATTGACAATTGCAAATTGCAAAATCGCCTCAAGATGCAGCGATGGCAGCCACTTGCTCCGGTTTTGAAGATTAGCCTTCAATGCCACGACCAACGATTCCGATTCGGACCGCAGAATCCAGCAGTCTGCCTTTCAAGCCTTCGCCACGCTGATCCATCGGACCGCTCGCCAAATGGAGGTTCTATCAATTTCAAATTTACAATTGTCAATTTAACTTTTTCAATAAACACGATTCCCCCTGAACTGCGAATCGTTGAAACTTTGCACTGGGGAAAGCTGTCTCCACCTCCTGACGGGGCGACGAAAATCCGATGATTCGATAGGCTCTTAGAAAATTCACGCGTTCGCGTCCCTTGAGTTTTCGGAACCCCCTCACCATGTCAATCAAACGTGTTGGAATCCTCACCGCTGGTGGCCTGGCCCCGTGTCTGTCGTCAGCCATCGGAGCCCTGCTTGAAGCCTACACCGAGCAGGCTCCTGAAATTGAAATCCTCTGCTATCGATCCGGTTACAAAGGTCTGCTGCTCGGCGACAGCTTCGTCGTCGATGATCATTCGCGAAAGAACGCGGCGATCTTGCATCAGCACGGTGGCAGCCCCATCGGCAACAGTCGTGTCAAGCTGACCAACGTCGCCGATTGCGTCAAACGCGGGTTGGTCAGCGAAGGCCAAGATCCACTGCAGGTGGCGGCTGAGCGATTGCAATCCGACGAAGTCGACGTGTTGCACACCATCGGTGGTGACGACACCAACACCACCGCCGCGGACTTGGCCGCTTACTTGGCCAAGCACGAATACGAACTGACCGTGGTTGGTTTGCCCAAGACCATCGACAACGACGTCATCCCGATCAAGCAAAGCCTGGGAGCTTGGACGGCTGCCGAAGAAGGTGCCAAGTTCTTCGAAAACGTGGTGGGGGAACACAGTGCCAACCCACGCATGCTGATCATTCACGAAGTCATGGGCCGCAACTGTGGTTGGCTGACCGCCGCCACCGCTGCGAAATATCGCGAGCGATTGCAAACGCTGAATTTCTTGCCCGAGATGGGACTCAGCCAACAACGTCGTGACGTGCACGGCGTCTTCGTTCCCGAGATGAGCTTTGATCTCGAAGAAGAAGCCAAACGCCTGCGCGCGATCATGGATGAAAACGATTGCGTCAATATCTTCATCTCGGAAGGTGCCGGCGTGGACACCATCGTCAAGGAAATGGAATCGCGAGGCGAAAGCGTTCCCAAAGATGCATTCGGTCACTACAAACTGGATGCCGTGAACCCCGGCAAATGGTTCGGCAAGCAATTCGCTGACATGCTGGGTGCTGAGAAGACACTGGTGCAAAAGAGCGGCTACTTCAGTCGCGCTGCCGCTGCCAATGCCGAAGACATTGCCTTGATCGGTCGCTGTGCCAAGAAGGCGGTTGAGTGTGCCATGCAAGGCATCGGTGGTGTGATCGGAGAAGACGAAGACCAAAACAACGAACTTCGGGCGATTGAGTTTGAACGGATCGCCGGTGGCAAACCATTCGACATCAACGTGGACTGGTTTGGTGACCTGCTCTCACAAATGGGGCAACCCAAGGGCGAAGTCCTCGACACGTCTCACTGACGAACCAGTTGAGCTGCAATGACATATGTGTCGGACGCGTCATCCGCGCTCGGCACGGATGGTTTTCGCTTCCCGTTGAGCAGCCATCCGATTGGCGTGTGGCGAACAAAGACTTGGTAGCTGAGCAACAGCACCACGCTTGAAATCACGCTCACCACCGTGAATTTGACCAGCAACGGGACCTCCCAGTCGCGGACCCAATACTGCAGGTACATCACCAGCGGCAGGTGAGCCAGGTACAACCAGTAGCTTGAATCGGACAGGTACCGCAGCGTGCGACTGGGATGAGCGAACAGGGTTCGAAACATCCCCATCATGCCGAAGGACACGATCCAGGCATAAGCGGATTGAAGGAAGACGGACGCGACCAATCCGCCGCCTTCGGTTTGGCTCTGCAGCATCCATCCGACCGCCAGCAAAATGGTGAGCGACAACGGCAAGCTCATCTGCCACCCGCGACCAAGATCCCCTTCGCGATCATCGGCGTCGAAGTAAATCGCGCCAAAGCCAAAGAACAATGCGTAGTAGGCTAGCACTGATGGCATCGGTAGCAGACCGACCGATGTGGCCGGCCCGAAGCCTTCGTGCCGCATGAACCAATGTGGCAACATCGTCAGCGGGATCAACCACAACAAACAGCGCGGTGAACGAACAACGGACGACACATCCCATCGTGAACGCCATGTCTGCGGCGTGATGCTCATGACGATTGCAAACCCCGTCACCAGGAAGCACAAGAACCATAAAAACCACAGGTGACCGGTCACCGGAAATTCGAACAACAGAAACATCAATCCGCTCCAGTTCGCGGCGGTCATGTCGCCCCCGGCGACCTGTTCCGACAGGGTGACACCCATCATTGTTGCGATTTTCTGCCGGCCGGATTCCACGTCCTCCCGATCGACTTCGATTTGCAACATTCCCGCCACAAACTCGGTCGTTCCCCAGGACGCCCGCATCACATCGATCGGCCGCTCTCCCTTGTGGTTTCCCAGTTCAGGATCCGCGTTGTGATTCAGCAGCACCTTGGCAATGTCATCGCGTCCCAGGAACGCGGCCACCAAGAAGGGTGAATCACCTTGCTCGGATCGTTGATTGACATCGGCGCCTGCCAACAACGCGTTCTCCACTCCTGCCAAGTCATCTTGAACGACGGGAGTCAACAGATCCGTTTCGTCGAAGGCGGTCACGATGCTCGAAGGATTGGCTTGGATGTCGCCAGCAACGATCCACATCGCGGGAATGATCGTGCACATTCCAATCACAAACGGAATCGCAATTCGCAGGATGCGATTTTCGATCAGCTTCGAAACCCCGCGGCGCCGAAACAGCATCATCGTGAAGAAGCCGCTCAGCAAGAAAAACAACGGCATTCGAAAACCATGCACCAACGCAATGAACAACGAGGTGACTTCGCTGCTCTGCGAGTCTTGGATCGGCCACCCTCGCCCCGCATCGGGCGAGTAGGCAATGGCCGCGTGCAAGAAAATCCCCAGCAGCATCGCGATGCCTCGCAACGCGTCCAGGTCATGCCGACGGGACGAAACAGAAGTCATTGAATCACTCATGGCTTCAGTTTCCTCGATGTCGGGGTCGCACGCGCCGTTGCTTCCGTAACGAACTGTACCGATCTGAATCCCGCGACCCGAAAACCAAGCAAGAGTGCTGCGTCACAATGAAGTTTTCGGGTCGCAAAACTCGTCAAGAGTTTTGATTGGCACCCTCCATCGCCGAAAGTCTGGACGACTTCCGCTACTTTTTAAGGCTCATCCGACGAAAGGGTGAGCCCGAGGTTTTCAAGGCATGCACCGATGTCCGAATGTTCAATGATGGACGGCGTCCGTGTTGAAAACAACCCACCGGCATGCCGGTGGGCCGCGAAGCACCTTCGGCGCATCGGAGACCAAGCGATTCCTTGGCAAGTTGCTCCTCAGCAGAGCTTGCTTCCGCTTCATTTGGCAACTCAATTCGAACGCCTCGAAATGGTCTGTTCAAACTTCGGGCATCGGAGAAATCCCTCCAAAAACCTGAAGTCAGGGTACCGCGCACGCTTCCGTCGGATGAGCCCTTTTTAAAACCCCGAAGTCGTTTCGGAATGGTCCTTATTTTGGATTCCAATCCAGCCCCATCGGCAACTGGTTCAAATTGACAGGACCGTCCGCCGTCACGACCAACATGTCTTCGACGCGAACCCCACCATCTTGGCGGCCATAGAGCCCCGGTTCGACCGTGAAAACTTCACCTGCGAGCATTTCACCTCCGCCATGATCCAGCAGGATCGGCTCGTGAACTTCCAAACCGATCCCGTGACCGGTGCCGTGTTGAATCGAGGGCCCGTCCGTCTGCTCCCCGCGTGAGATCGGGTACCCGTGGCTGACCAAGACCTTCTCAACGGCCAGTTGAACTTCTTCGCCCGTTCTTCCGGGGAACAAGACCGCCTCGGCCGCTTCCTTGGATGCGACCACGGCGGCGTGCATTTTCTGAACGGTCTCGCTGGGCGTTCCATTGACCACGGTTCGCGTGCAGTCGCCGTTGTAGCGAGTTGACTCATCGCGTGGAAACAGATCGACGATGACTGGATGTCCCGTGTAGAGATCGCCGTCGCCTCGGTGGTGGCAATCCGCTGATTCGGGCAGCGTCGCAACGATCGCACCGTGGCTCATCGTGTAATCGCGTTTCATAAACGCTTCCGCCGCCATCGTGCGAACTCGTTCGCTGGTCAACGGTTCGCCACCGACCATCAATCGACCTTCCGAACCGACCTCCGCGGTGGCGATCATTTCACACATCTGCCGCATGACCGACTCGGTGACCGACTGAGCTTTCCGAAGCCACTCGATCTCTTGGTCTGTTTTGACGCGGCGATCGATCACGCCCAAGTCATCGTCGTAGGCGATTGAGATTCCAGCGTCGGCCAAGTGCCAGGCGTAGATCAGCGGGAACGCTCGATCGACGACGACCTGCTCGATCGATTGAAGCTGCAGAAATCGGGCGACGGATTGAGCGGACGCGGTTTCGCGATCGCCACTGGCGGATCCCGAGACAGGCGGGAAATCAGCCGGACAGTGAACGGAATCCAATTGTCCCGCGGCGCGAGTTCGGTCCATTTCCAAGTCACGCACGATGCCGATGTTTTTTCCGTCGGGCAGACGCACCCACGCAGCAGGATCACCGAGCGCAATTCCCAAACGTCGAAACAAATTCGCGTTTCGATCGGCCAGGCCCGCCATCACCTGGGCTCCATCGGAGCCCACGCCTGAACGAGCGTCATTGGATACAGAACCGTCAGCGGAGTCGCTCATGGCGACCATCAATTTAGAGTGAATCATGCGTCCAAATTAACCGACCGAGCCGAAGCTGCCGAGAGACCGCCGTGGCAGCGAATTCGCAACCACCCAATCGCCGACACAAGGCGGGATTGCCGGAGTTGAAGTTGCCTCAATTGCCTCTCGGTTTGCCCGGAAACGGCGATCCCGCCGGTGAGTCATGCCAATCAGTCTCCACCAGCAGCCCTCGCATTTCCTGGCAGAATCCTTGCAGATTCACTAACCGTGCTGACCCACGGAGCGTTTGCGATTTTCACTTGCGACTGTTCTGGCAGATGAAGCGGTCGGGTGGCTCATGCCGATCGTTGGGAGGGACGTCGCTTCAATGCGATCGCATGGCCTCGCTTCGGCGGCCAAGCGTCTCGCCCCGCCGCCATCGCTTGAGTCTGTTTCATGACATGGTTTTCAAAACCCACTGACACGCCCGCTCCCAGCGCCCACGAAGCCGCCGCCGCACGCCCGACCGCTCCCGCGGCCCGTCGTGTGAATCGCCTGCTTCGACGTCGTTGGGTTTGCACCGTCGCGTTGGGGGGCATCATGTTGTCAGCGGGCCCAGGTTTGACCGGCACCAGCTCAGCTGGGTTCCCAGAGATGGTCGAGCGGGTCGGACGCTTTTGCGGAGCCAGTTGGGGTGACGGGTACCACGCGTGCCACAGCAGCGGCATGCGACCGATGGCCAATCTGCCGCCCCGTTCGTACCCAGCACGCACCGGCAACCTGGGCGACAAAGTGATGGGGTGCAAGACGTGCCAGTCGCCAAGTTGCCAGGGAACGTGTCAAGCCAACTCGCTGCATTCCGGCGAACTCCGCGATGGCTTCAGCAGGTTGCGTCCAACCATGCTGCCCACCGCGAATCGTCCAACGTTCTACGATCGCTTCGACGAGTACGCTCGAAAGGTCAGCTTCCAAGCCGCTGCGGCCGAAGTCGGCGCCCAGCCCGTCAAACCAATTCTCGATCACGAAACGATCGAAGGTCACTATCCCGAGACCAACTCACCCCGTTTTCAACTGCACTCACAGCACATCGATCAGTTCACTCACCATGGGTTCTCGGTCCTGGCAAGCGAGGATCCCTCGACAACATCACCACCGGAACCAACGCTCGAAAACTCAGCGGTGACCAGCGACATCCCGGCTGCAAACGAGTCTCTCCCAAAGCAACAGTTGACGGCAGAAGAGATCCAGCGCTTTCGTGAATACCAAGAACACCAACGGTTGGAAAAGAAGTACAAAAAGTACTTGATCGAGCCAGACGAAATCGAGCCCTCGCAAACGTTTGGCGGCCCGCCTGTCGGCAGCGAGCAACGACGTTCGCTCGACGAACGGAAGGTGGAACAACTGCTGAAAGAAAAGACGCAATTGCTACCATCGCCTTCGGCAAGCGAAAAGGAGATGCAGGAGGACTCGCCCCTCAGTCCCAGCGACTTGCTCGACCCCTCGCCCGAAGAATCCGGAGCGGAGGACTCGTTGCTGCTGGAAGAACTGCTGCCGCCTTACCCTGATGAGGACGACTTGCTCCCGATCTCCGATGCAGCTGGACCAGCGTCTTGGCCAACACGTTCGGCAACTGACTCGTTGAGCCATCGATTGCCGTCCCCCGTGTCGGCACACTCCTCGCGGAACTTCATCCGGCAACCGTCCGAAGAAGCAACGGCAGCGACGCCAGCCGAAAGCACTCCCGCCCAGCGTGTCGCGGAAGTTCCGAACTGGCGTTTCGTTCGCCAGCCTCATTAGTGGTCCAATACGCCTAGGAATGAGGGTTACGGCCGTAGCGGAAGTCGTCAAGACTTTCGGTTTCCCCGCCACCAACGAAACTCTTGACGAGTTCCGCTACCCTGAAATTGAGTTGGAACAGACCACGATGCACGGCATCCATAGGATGCGTGGCAGCTTACCAATACCTCAAGTGCGGCCGCCTTCGCAGCATGTTTCGCAAATCGTGTGACATCGCTCGCACTGCAACTTGCCGCGAATTTCGATCAGGGTTCGCCCCAAACAAACGGGGCAAACACCCTGCGTCGCATCCGCGGGGGAGCACTGATTCCACTGGTGCGGCGCATCGGACTGCGATGAACCCTCTGCTGATGGATGGTTCAATCTGGAAGCTTGTGATTCATTCATGCTGCAATCCATTTGGTGTGCTGATTTCAAAACGGTTAGACTCCAGCAGGAGGATAACCGATGGCTTCCGAGCATTCCCTTTTCAAAGCTTCCCCTCGCGGAACCGTTTTCAATCGTGATGCGTCACGACTGAACCGGCTGGTGCAAGTGGCAACCGCGATGACGCTCGTGCTCGGCGTGAGTGTCTTGGTCCAACTGCTGCTGCCGTACCAGGACTATTTCCCTGCCAACCTGAAGGACTCGGTATTCCTCTCGGCTCACCAAAGTCATTTCCATGGTTGGTACCCCATCGCGTTCTACGTTCACATTGTCGCGGGACCGATCGCATTGGTGCAAGGTGCCGCGTTGTTCTTCAGCGGATCGATGCAAAACCCGACTCCCAGATGGCACCGCACCAGCGGTCGGATTCAAGCCGTTGTGGTCCTGTTGTTTTTGTTTCCCAGTGGTTTGGTGATGGCCCAGCACGCCATGGCAGGCCCGAGTGCGGAAGTCGCCTTCACACTGCTGTCACTGGCAACTGCGATCACGATGGCGCTCGCGATCCGCCGTGCAATGAGCGGGCAGATCCGTCAGCACCGTCTTTGGGCAACACGCTGTTTTCTGCTGCTGTGCTCGCCGTTGATGCTTCGTGTCGTCGTCGGGTTCACGATTCTCACGGGAACCGAAACTGATTTTGCACACCGTCTTCTCGCTTGGGCCAGTTGGTTGGTCCCGTGGTTTCTTTTCGAGGTTGGGAGAAAATGTCATGACGCTGCTTCAATGTCACGGAACACAACCAGGACAACGCCAACAGCCTCTCCCATCCCCATCTCGGTGTAGCGACCCAATCGATCGAATGCATGATCGTTCGTCGACATCGGCTGCGGTCAAGATTCAGCGTCATGCATTCACGCTGCTGGAACTCCTGGTGGTCATCGGCATCATCGCTGTCCTGATCGGATTGCTGATGCCAGCGGTACGCACATCCAGTGAAGCCGCCAGAAGAATGAGTTGCAGCAACAACTTCAAACAACTTGGGCTCGCACTGCATAACTACCACTCGGCCTACAAGCAGCTTCCTCCTGCCCAGGGAGGCACGCTTCGAGGGCCATCCGAACGGGACGGGAACTCACGGCGTCTGAGCGGATTGGTGGCGCTGCTGCCATTCATTGAACAGCCAGCGATGTGGAGCACGATTTCCAATTCCGCTGAGTTCAACGGAATGTTCTACCCGCCAATGGGGCCGGCACCCTGGGTCGAAGAGTACGAACCTTGGACCACACACATTCAATCCTTGCAGTGCCCCGCGTCACCGGCCACGCCCGAGCCATTTGGATTGACGAGTTATGCCTTTTGCGTGGGCGATCAAGTCGACCTGCTGAACACCAAACACTCGTCGATCCAAACGGTGCGCGGCATCTTCGCCGGGACGCATGTCCCCCACTTTCGAACGATCACCGATGGCCTCTCCAACACCATTGCCATGTGTGAAATCGGAAACGACCCAGGGGGGAATTTCGTCATCGGTCAAACCGCGATTCAACAAACCGGGGCAATCTTTGAATCGCCCAGCACTTGCCGAGAAACGTTGGATGTCGACCGACCTGACTTCTACGAATCATCCGTTCAACTCGCCAGCGTCGGGCGGGGTGGTCGGTGGGCCGATGGGGTTGCGGCGATTGCCGCCGTCAACACGATCCTACCGCCCAATTCACCGAGTTGTTCCGTTGGAAAACAATTGACCAGCCCAGGGATCTATTCGGCGGGCAGTTTTCATGCGGGTGGAACAAACGTGCTGATGGCGGATGGCGCGGTCAAGTTCATCATCGAATCGATTGATCATGGTGATTCGACCGCCGCGGTGGTTCGGTTGACGGAAGCGACTGAATCCGACGCCAGCACCAACTCCGAATCGGTCGATGAGGCTGCTGGCAACTCTTCCAACCAAGCGGACTTCTCGTCGCCAACCTCGTTCACTCATCCGGAGAGCCCGTATGGTGTGTGGGGCGCACTGGGGACTGCCCGTAGCCAGGACTTGGTCACCAACGGCCTTTGATTCCGACAGGAACTTTGGAATAAAATGGCAGCCCGATCCATCGCCGCCACGATCCGATACGCTGGGTGCCATGATTCCCGCGAACGATAGTTTTCCTGAAAGTGCTGCTCCCCTGCGTCATCGAATGATGCTGGTCCAGGATGCTGTCAGCGACTGCCCGTACATCGATGGCGAACCAGCTCGCATGCCGCTGTACTTCCCGATGCCGCCGCGTCAAGGCGAAGACACGGACACCTTGCTGGCCGCTGGCTTTCGTCGCAGCAGCCAATTTGTCTATCACACGAATTGCCCGAACTGCCGTGCCTGCCAGCCAACTCGGTTGCGAGCGGAAGATTTCAAACTGACCAAATCGTTGCGTCGAGTTCTCAAAAAAGCGGAGCGGGAACTGACCTGGCGTTGGCAAGTCCCGCAAGTCGATGCGGATCGTGTTCGACTTTACAACGATCATCGCAACGTTCGCGGCTTGGCACACGATGACGACATCAGTGCGTCGGACTACGAGACCTTTTTGATTGCAACCTGTTGGCCAACGCTTGAATTAGAAATCCGATACCAAGATCAACTGGTCGGCGTTTCGATCATGGACATCGGCCAAGAAAGCGTCAGCGCGGTGTACACCCATTTTGATCCGATCGCATCCAAGTTCAGCCTGGGAACCTTCGCGGTGCTGCAACAAATTCAGTGGGCCAAAGACAACGGTCGCAACTGGGTGTACTTGGGGTTGTACGTCGCCGAGAACCCACACCTGAATTACAAATCACGTTTCGTCCCACAAGAACGTTTGATCGACGGGCAATGGCGTGTCTGCTTGGAGTAGACTCTGGCGACACACATCCATTCCCCACGCTGTGAGAAGAAGTCTTGACGATTTGGTGGTTGGTCGCGCTCGCCGTGACGATGGTGCTGGTTTCGATCCTCGCGTTTCGCTTGCACCCGTTTCTGGCGCTGCTGTCGACGGCAATCATGGTGGCCATGCTGACCACACCGGCTCAGTTGTCGTCCTTTGCATCGGCGAGATTGGCCGAAGGTAAATTCACAGAAGCCGAGGCCACCGACTTTGTCGGGCAGAGTGCGTCCGAGCGAGTCGCGGATGCGTTTGGTGCGACGGCAGCTTCGATCGGGATCGTGATCGCATTGGCCAGTGTCATCGGTGGATTGCTGATGCAATCCGGTGCCGCGGCGAGGATCGTTGACACCATGCTTCGCTGGACCGGGGAAAAACGCGCTCCTGAGGCGATGGCCGCCGCGTCTTTTGTGTTGGGGATCCCGGTGTTTTTCGACACCGTTTTCTACCTGATGCTGCCGCTGGCCAGGTCCCTCCGACGCAAAACAGGCAAGAATTACGTGCTGTTTATCCTGGCTATCTTGGCCGGCGGATCGATCACGCATTCGTTGATCCCACCGACGCCGGGACCGCTGCAGGTCGCTGCGTTCTTGGAAGTCGAGGTCGGCGCGATGTTGATCGCGGGACTGGGGATTGGAAGCGTGACCAGCGTGATCGCACTGGCCGCCGCGAGAGTGATCAACCACTTTGTCGACTTGCCACTTCGCGACGAAGACGGCGAAGAGATTCGGCCGGAAACTCAGCGTCTGGCGTCAACCGACGAGGATCCCGCGGACATCCCGCCCAAGCCGCCACTGTGGTTGGCACTGTTTCCGATTGCCTTGCCGGTGGTCTTGATTGCTTTGGGCTCGACCATCAAATCGATCTACGGAAGCGAAGCCGTCGCGGAATCAGAACTGTTGGACTGGATCATTCGCTTGGGCGATAAAAACCTGGCGTTGGGACTGGGGTGCATCGTTGCGTTTGGTTTGATCCGGTGGGTCCCCAACGATCAACGACGAAAAGTGGTGTCCGCCGCCATCGCCTCCGCAGGATCGATCATCCTGATCACCGCAGCGGGCGGGGCGATGGGCAAAATGCTTTATCACGCCGGGATCGCCGAGGTGGTCGGTTCGATCGCCCAAGGATTCCCGGGGCTTTGGTTGTTGCCGCTGGCATTCCTTGTCACGACCGCGATTCGAACGATTCAAGGTTCCGCGACCATCGCCATGATCACTTCCGCCAGCATCTTGCAATCGCTCGCGACCAGCGGCGAGCTTCCTTTTCACCCCGTTTACCTGGCGATGGCGATCGGAGCGGGAAGCAAACCGATCTCTTGGATGACGGACAGTGCGTTCTGGATTATCTCGGAAATGACCGGCATGACAGAGAAAGAAGCCCTGCGAACGATCTCGCCGATGAGCGCGGCGTTGGGAGTTTCGGCACTGCTGGTCACGGTGATTGCCGCGGCAATCTTCCCCGCCGTGTGACGGAATTGAATCCAAAGGCGACGGAAGAAAAGGCTCGGGATGTCACACATGTACCGATGAACGGTTTCAAATTCTGGCTTCAGTGATTTAAATGGGGTGTTTTGATTTGCCCTAAAATCGACAAGAACGAACCTTCATGGATACGACGCAACCCGATTTGATCAACGAACCGACTGTGGACAACTCCGCCTCCCGTTCCGCCAACGGCCTCCAAGCCTCGTCGAAGTCGGGCGAGCCAGCGATGAGCAAGAGCGAGCGAATTCGCCGCTACATCCAGGCTCATCCCGAGGCTCGAAACACGGAAATCGTTGCGGCGCTCGAAGAGCACGGCATCAAATACCAAGACGTTGGCAACGTGCGCTCGCAAGAAAAACGCAAGGCAGCCAAGAAGTCTGCCCCCGCGAAACGCCGCCCAGCCGCCGCCAAGCCTGAAGTCGCACTGCCGGCCAGCACCCCGTCCACGCCAACACCAAAACCGGGGGCGGTCAGCATGGAAACACTGCAGGTGGGAGCTGAATTCGTCAAACAGGCCGGGGGAATCGAGCAGGCACAGGCAATTCTCGACCTGATTCGGCAAATTCAATCCGTTTGAGCCCACCGCCAAGGCGTGCAGGCCCATTTCGACCAGCCGCTTGCCGTGTGCGCTGGCCTTCCGTCCCCGTCCAGACGCTCCAGTTCCGTAGGAAGGTCTGGGAAGTCCATCGCACAGGCGTTTCCCGCCAGCCCCCCCCCGCTTTGAAGAGGGGCGTCCTGGCCCCAGGTGCGAAGTCGTCAAAAGGTCACTCGGCGTGTCGAAAAACCTTGCCGCGGGAGTGACACAGGCAGTTCTTTCCAGCGGTCTTCGGAAGTCCGAAAACCCTGGAAAACATTGACTTCTGTCGGCAATTCACTACCCTAGAAATCCCCCCTGCGATCGTCTTCGCTGACAAATCATTGGATCGCTCCCCGCCTCCCACCGAATCAAAGCCGTTGGTTTCATCGCCACCGAGCTTCCAGTCTCATGAACAATGCATTGAACTTCCCAAAGCGACGAGTCGCTTTGGATGGATGCTTCTCGTCGCAAACCGCGTCTGACGGTCGAGAGACCACACGTCACGGTCGAGTCCTGAGCAAACGCAAACAGCGTGTTCGTGCGGCGATCGCTTTGGCGGCCCTGGGTGGAATGTGGATCGGCAGTGGCGCTGCCGCACCTCTTTCCAGCCAATGCTTTGCAGACGATGTGATCGAGCCAACGCCAGCAACTGCCGTCGAGGCCCCCGCAACACCGGTGGCTTCGCAAACCGCGACGCCGATTCGATTCTCGTTCAATGGTGTGCCTTGGCGTGAAGTCATTCAGTGGTTGGCCGATGAAGCGGACTTGGCATTGCACATCAGCGAATTGCCGCCGGGCAGTTTCACCTACACCGACAACAGCGAATTCACGGTCCAAGAAGCGATTGACCGAGTCAACCTGTTCTTGATCTCCGAAGGGTTCACGCTGGTGCGCAGCGGTCGCTTGCTTTCGGTCATCGACCTGACCGATCCGCGTGGCGTGCAACAACTGGAAACCTTGGCCGAGTTCATCGAAGCCGAACAACTCGTCGAGAAAAAGCCTCACGACGTCGTCAAATGCATCTTCTCCCTGGGTGAGATCGATGGTGAAGACGCGGTGCAAGAGTTGTCAGCGTTGAACTTGATGACCAATCCCACGGTCCTCAACAAAACCAACCAACTGATCGTCACCGACTCCGTTGCGAAATTGAGGAGCGTTCAGCGTGTTCTGTCGGCGTTCAAGATGGACCACATGGACAACGGCACAATCGTTCAATCGTTCCAGTTGCAACACGTCACCGCGGAAGATGTGTTGACCGTCGCTCGCCCGCACCTGGGGCTGGCCACCGATGAAATGATCGGGATCGATGTCAGCTTGTCCGCCGACCTGGGCGGCAACAGCATCTTCGTCACTGGCATCGAAGACAAAGTCAAATTGTTGGAAGGTCTGGTCAAAGCGGTGGATCAACCCGACGCGGCAAGTGCCACCTCCAACGAACCCATGCAGCTTCGCTCATACCTGGTTCCTGGTGGCAACGTTCGCACGGTCTACAACGTGTTGCAGACGTTGTTGTCAGGCAAGACCGTTCGTCTTTCCATGGATGACGATGCGGGCACCATTGTCGCGTTGGCGTCAGCTGAAACCCAGCAGGAAATCAGCCAAACGGTCGAGCAACTTCAAACCGCGGAGGATGAATTCGAAGTCATCCAGCTGAACTCGGTCGACCCCAGCTACGCGATCAGCTTGATCGATCAGATGCTGGACCTGCCGGACGAGTACGCCGATCCAGATGAAATCGATCCAGACACGCCACGAATCGATGCGGATCCAGGCAATCGACGCCTGTTTGTTCGCGGCAAACGACATCGCATCGACCAAATCAAAGCCATCGTCGAAGGCCTTGAAGCGGGCAGCGTCTCGAGCGATGCCAATCAAGTTCGTGTGCTCCCCTTCAAAGGCAAGAACGCGGAACGTCTGCTGGAAACCGGTGCCAAATTCTGGCAGTCCGCGAACCCAGTGATCCTCTATCCCGGCCACGAGTCCGATTCACCCAGCGTGCTCGAACGCGTTCCCAATGACGACGATGCAGGTGCCACCGAGAGTTCGGATCCCCCGCCCAGCCAGAAAGCTCTTGAACTGACCAGCAAGCGAAATCTGACCGCCGAGCCCGCCGACGCCCGGTTGCTGACAACCGTCACGCGATCGCGATCTGAACCAATCACTTGCCAGATCACGGCGCGGGGATTGATCCTTCAGTCCGAAGACACCGATGCCCTGGACGAGTTCGAACAGCACTTGCGTTCACTCGGCACATCCATGCAGCCAACATCGTCACCACCGATTGCGTTCTATCTGAAGCACATTCGGCCCGATGACGCGCTTCGAATGCTGGCTGAGCTGCTCGAGGGCGGTGAAGCAGCCAAAGAAGGCGAAGCCGGAACACTGATCAACGGGACCATGACCTCCGTTTCTTCGGGCGGTTATCTGGGAAGCTTCCTGACCACTCGCGATGGAACAATGACCTTGCTGTTCGGTTCGATCACGATTGTTTCCGATTCGCGTTTGAATCGACTGATCGCGCAGGGATCCTCGGACGACGTCGACCTGATTGAGAACTACCTCAAGATCATCGACAAAGATCGTAGCATCACGACGGTGCAGACCTACGGAACTTCGCAGGTCATCGAACTCAAGCACACTCGCGCCGCCGATGTCGCGGAAGCCATCCAAGAAGCCTACGCCAGTCGCGTGGCGGAGGGTGCTGGGAAAGCCAACGCGGCTGCCGGTGGCGGAAACGACGCCGACGCACGCGACGCGGCTCGCAATGGTGACAATCGCGGCAACTCGAAGAACCCACCCAAGAAATCGGCTTCCCAAGCCGCACGTGACCTGGAACCGAAGATGACTGTGGCCGTTCACGAAGCCAGCAACTCCCTGATCGTGACCGCACCGCCTCAATTGTTCGCCGAAGTCGAAGCACTCGCCCAAACGATTGATTCCCGTGGCGAACAAGCGGTCGAGGTCATCATCCCCAGTAGCGATGAAGTGATGGGCGAAGTGCTGCAACAGGTGCTCGGTGCCTCCACCATTTCCACTCGCCGGTCGCCAGCCCCCTCACGCGATCGTTCGCGAGACCGAGGAGGCCGATGATGCGAATCCACTGGAACGCCAGCATGATCTCGCGGTTGGTCCCGTCTTTGCGTCGCACGGCCTTGCGAGTTGCCTTGCCGGTCTCGATGGCGACCATGTCCTTCGCTGTGATCTCCGATGGCAATGTCGCTCACGCTCAATCAGGGCTTCGCGAATCACTGGAGCGACTCGACCGTGACCAAGATGGCGACATCGAACCAGAAGAAATCACGGCCCTCGCTCGCCCTTACCTGGAACGCGTGGCCGAAGCACGCCGAATGGATTTGAATCGAGACAACTCGATCGAGCGTTGGCAAGAAGCCGTGCGGATTTATCACGCTTTGCAAAATGGCGTTTCAGCCCGAGAAATTGCCCCTGAAGCCGACATCACCGTGCGTCCCTTTGGCGCTCTCGACGATGAACCCATGGTTCCCGAGTTCGGTTTGGGCGAGATGAAATTCCAATACACCGCGGATGACTATCGGCAAGCCGAACGCACGCTCGCGCGCAGCGATCGCAATCGCGATGGATTCCTCGATCGTCGTGAAGTCGAACGAACCGACTGGAAATTTCGCGATCCTTTCGAAGAGGACTACGACAAAGACAACCGGCTCAGCACCATCGAATTGGCGCAGCGCTACGCTCGCCGACGCCTGCTGTCCGACGCGTCCAGTGAACTGATTCGGAAACGCCGGCGAGTTGGCAGCGAGGTTCGAACAACCGAGCCTTCCCGGCGTGTTGACGACTCGCGATCGTGGCGTCGGGACCGTCGCTACTACCTCGCCTACACCGTGATGGAACGATTCGACAAAAACCGCAACGGACGTCTGGAAGCTAGCGAAACCGTTGCGATGGGGATCCCGTTTGGTCGCATCGACCTGGATCGCGACGGCGAAATTTCTCGCGACGAACTCAACGTGCACCTGCTCCAACTCCAGGAAAAAGAAAACCAGGACGCGGAAGGTTTGCCACCGTGGTTCTTTGAACGCGACGCGGACGGTGACCAGCAAATTTCGATGCCCGAGTTCACCTCGGAATGGACGCCTGAGTTGCTGGCCGAGTTTGAGTCGTATGACCAGAACGCCGATGGTTTGCTCACCAAGAGCGAACTTGCCGGATCGACCACGTTGATGGGCGGCAACTATCGCAATCAAATGGCTTCCGCCTTGCCACCCCGCAAGACCGTCATCTCTGAAATCTTCATCGAAGAAGACTACGTGATTGCAGACATCAACCTGCAATTGTCGATCACGCACACGCAAGATGAATCGCTCGACGCCTACTTGGTCGGTCCCGACGAAACGAAGATCGAACTGTTCACCAGCGTTGGCGGGCACGACGATCACTTCGATCGGACGCGATTCGATGACGATGCACAGATTCCAATTACCAAAGCTCGCCCACCGTTCGAAGGCACGTTCATTCCCGAAGGCCGGCTCAAGAACCAACCCAGTCTCAGCTCATTCAACGGAAAAAGCGTTCAGGGGGCCTGGCAACTGGTCATCGTGGGAACACGGAGCGAGCGATTTGGACTGCTGCACAACTGGAGCCTCGACATCACACCGGACACGTCGAAGCCCTGAGCCGAATGGCACTTGCTTCACCCTCCCTGAGGTCGTGCTGTTTATCAACGCCGCTCTTCAGCGTGCTTTCACATGATGTACCTCTCCCGAAACGAAGTTTCTGGGAAGCGACGCCGTTCAGGCCTACGCGAGTGAGGGGACAGGAAAGCCACGGAGTGGCGACAGGTG
The DNA here is from genome assembly GCF_028768465.1 of Rhodopirellula sp. P2. GTDB lineage: Bacteria > Planctomycetota > Planctomycetia > Pirellulales > Pirellulaceae > Rhodopirellula. The sequence goes on along the minus strand of NZ_CP118225.1, from coordinate 701,112 downwards.
ATCGGGGCGTGTCCCAGCTGTCGTCGCTCCGCGACTTGGTGGGCGTGTTGAGATGTGGATGACCTTGGGTTGAAACCCAAGGCTATCGGCTTTCGTCGCTCCGCGACTGGTTTGGCGGGCACGCCGAAAGTTCAATCGCTACACGGGCATCGGGGATTTCATGCGGTGGCTTTGGGGTGGGGCTGGTCGGGTGTGCTGTGTCTGTCGGTTCAACCGCGGAGCGGTGATCGTTGATAGCCTCGGGTTTCAACCCGAGGATCGGAGTTTCGCGTCCGGGACAGGAAAGCCACGGAGTGGCGACAGGTGATCGGGGCGTGTCCCAGCTGTCGTCGCTCCGCGACTTGGGAGGCGTGTTGAGGCGTGGGTGACCTTGGGTTGAAACCCAAGGCTTTCGGCTTTCGTCGCTCCGCGACTGGTGTGGCGGGCACGCCGAAAGTTCAATCGCTACACGGACCTCGGGGATTTCAGGCGGTGGTTTTTGGGCGGGTCTGGTTGGGCGTGCTGTGTCTGTCGGCTCAACCGCGGAGCGGTGATCGTTGATAGCCTCGGGTTTCAACCCGAGGTGGGAGTGTCGCCCCCGGGACAGGAAAGCCGCGGAGTGGCGACAGTTGTTCGGAGGGTGTTCCCTGATGTCGTCGCTCCGCGACTTGGGAGGCGTGTTGAGGCGTGGATGACCTTGGGTTGAAACCCAAGGCTATCGGCTTTCGTCGCTCCGCGACTGGTGTGGCGGGCACGCCGAAAGTTGAATCACTACACGGACCTCGGGGATTTCAGGCGGTGGTTTTTGGGTGGGGCTGGTTGGGCGTGCTGTGTCTGTCGGCTCAACCGCGGAGCGGTGATCGTTGGCAGCCTCGGGTTTCAACCCGAGGTGGGAGTGACGCCCCCGGGACAGGAAAGCCACGGAGTGGCGACAGGTGTTCGGAGCGTGTTCCCAGCTGTCGTCGCTCCGCGACTTGGGAGGCGTGTTGAGGCGTGGGTGACCTTGGGTTGAAACCCAAGGCTTTCGGCTTTCGTCGCTCCGCGACTGGTGTGACGGGCCCGCCGAAAATTCAATCGCTACACGGACCTCGGGGATTTCACGCGGTGGTTTTTGGGTGGGTCTGGTTGGGTGTGCTGTGTCTGTCGGTTCAACCGCGGAGCGGTGATCGTTGATAGCCTCGGGTTTCAACCCGAGGATCGGAGTTTCGCGTCCGGGACAGGAAAGCCGCGGAGTGGCGACAGGTGTTCGGAGCGTGTCCCCAGCTGTCGTCGCGCCGCGACTTGGGAGGCGTGTTGAGATGTGGATGACCTTGGGTTGAAACCCAAGGCTTTCGGCTTTCGTCGCTCCGCGACTGGTTTGGCGGGCACGCCGAAAGTTCAATCGCTACACGGGCATCGGGGATTTCACGCGGTGGGATTTTGGGTGCGGCTGGTTGGGCGTGCTGTGTCTGTCGGCTCAACCGCGGAGCGGTGATCGTTGGCAGCCTCGGGTTTCAACCCGAGGTGGGAGTGACGCCCCCGGGACAGGAAAGCCACGGAGTGGCGACAGGTGTTCGGAGCATGTTCCCAGCTGTCGTCGCTCCGCGACTTGGGAGGCGTGTTGAGACGTGGATGACCTTGGGTTGAAACCCAAGGCTTTCGGCTTTCGTCGCTCCGCGACTGGTGTGGCGGGCACGCCGAAAGTTGAATCACTACACGGGCGTCGGGGATTTCACGCGGTGGGATTTTGGGTGGGGCTGGTCGGGCGTGCTGTGTCTGTCGGTTCAACCGCGGAGCGGTGATCGTTGATAGCCTCGGGTTTCAACCCGAGGATCGGAGTTTCGCGTCCGGGACAGGAAAGCCACGGAGTGGCGACAGGTGATCGGGGCGTGTCCCAGCTGTCGTCGCTCCGCGACTTGGGAGGCGTGTTGAGACGTGGATGACCTTGGGTTGAAACCCAAGGCTTTCGGCTTTCGTCGCTCCGCGACTGGAGGTGGTGCCGTTTTCTGGTGTCGCGCTTGGTTGAGTTTCTGCGGCAAGCACCGAAGTTTCGGGGAAGCGACAACTAGGTCGAGCGACGCCGTTCAGGCGTCGGTGAGGGCGGGGGCGGGAACATGGAATCGCGGCGGGCAATGCCGCTCCCCCGGGAAACTCGCTGGAATCTCGCTTTCCGACCCCGCCCGTTGCCAACGGGCGGCGTTCGCAACTGTGATGCACAACCCTTCGAAACGGCACGACCTCCCGAAAGGAGGCAGACCGCAAGGTCTGTTGCCCTGAGAAGTTAGAAGCTAAGCAGGTCGGATGGAATGATCAGGTGCAACCATCTGAGCCGTTGGCGTTAGCCACGGTTGTACGTGGGAGCAACGACGCTACCCAAACCATTCCAAGTGCTGAAAGACTCCTGCCGAACTGCTTAGAAGCTAAAAAACACTTCGCTTCGATCACTTTGACGGGTCGTCCACAGCGTAGGCCTCGATCTCGAATGGGTTGCCGCGATAAGCGTCGCGGCCCATCAGCTTCAATGCCAAGGAAGCGGTGAGATAGGCGGCCAAGAAGAACGGGCCCCAGCGTTCGTACTGTCGCACGTGAACTCGCTCGTGCCGCCGAGTCCGTTCGAGATCCGCGAGCGTGCAGCCCAGCACAACGTGGCCGAGAGTCATCGCCGCGGCGGGAACCGGCATCGATCGCAGGCCCCTGGCGATCCACCGCCCGTGGATTTCAGCAACGCCTGCAACCCACTCAATGCGGCCCCCCAGCAACAGCCCAATCGTGATTCCGATCAGCGTGTTGGGAGCGGCCCAGAGATATCGCAACCAGCGAAACCGCAGCCAACGCAATTACTTTTCAAACCACGTCTTGATCGCGTGCAGCGTCGTCGCGCGCCCGGCACGTGCGATGGAAGTGGTCAGCGGGATTTCCTTGGGGCAAACGGCCACGCAGTTTTGAGCGTTCCCGCAGGATGCCAGGCCACCGGGGCCTTCCAACGCATCCAGTCGCTCGCCAGCCAGAACTTTTCCGGTGGGATGGTTGTTGAACAGCATCGCTTGCGAAATCGCGTGCGGCCCCACAAACGCTTCTGAGTACGCTTCTTTTTCGCGAGCTTCGAACTCTTCGTTCGTCTCGCCTGACTTCTGGGTCAGTTCAATCTTGTTGTATTGAGGACAAGCTTCCACGCAGCACCCGCAGCTCATGCATTGGCTGAGCGGGTAGTTGCGTTCTTGGTCGTCCCGCAGAATTCGCTCGCCCGGACCCATGTTGAAATAGCTGTCGACAGGCACCCAAGCTTTGACTCGTTCCAAACCTTGGAACAACCGAGCCCGGTCGACGATCAGGTCACGGACAACCGGGAATTTGCTCATCGGCTCCAGGACGATCTCGTCGGCGTTGTCCGCCAGCAAACGATCCACCAAGGCACTGCAGCTTTGGCGAACGCGGCCATTGATGACCATCGTGCATGAACCGCAAACCTCTTCCAGGCAACCACAATCCCAGGCGACGGGAGTGACTTTCTTTCCGTCACGGTTGGTGGACTGAGCCGCGATCCGTTGCAGAACGCTGATCACGTTCATTTCGGGCTCGTACTTGATCTTGTGAAGTTCCCAGTACGGAGCTTTTCCGGGAGCATCCTGACGACGCACGCGAACGTTGATGAACTCGGGTCGTTTCTTAGTCGAAGGTTCGAGAGCAATCATCGGTGGAAGAATTCAAAAGGTGGTTGAGAGGCGGTGCGGTGAACAAAGCAGTTGGCTGGAAACGTCGGAGAACTCAGTTGGTTCCCACCAACCCAGGCCCTGATTGCGACTGAGCCGCTTTTTCGGCAGCTCGTTCGTTCCAGACTTGTTCGATCTCCTCGGCACCAACCAATCCGTACAAACGCGGGCGGGGTGGGATCAACGACGTGTCGACATCTTCGTAGGCAAGATCAGCTTGGTTGGTGCTGGCGTTCCAGGTCGCAACCGTGCTCTTGAGATACTTTTCATTGTTGGCCTCGAACGCATCGCACCAAGCTTCCGCTTGACGACGTCGTTCAACAGGATCGTCCGAAGTCAACGAAGGCTTCTTGAAGTCCGGTTTGTAGTGAGCCCCGCGACATTCGTCACGCTGCAAGGCACCTTTCAGCAGCGCCTTCGCCAGCGGGAACATGTCCTGCAACGATTTCGCGAAAATCACGTTTTGGTTGGTCCATGAGCCAGTGTCGGCAAGCGAAACTTTCATCGCTCGTTCGTGCAGCTCGTCGACCTTTTGAATGGCTTCTTCGAGCTGGTCGTTGCGACGAACCACGGTTGCGACCCGAGTCATCAAGTCGCCCAATTCTTGGTGAATCAGGTACGGGTTTTCCTCGCTACCCACGTTGCCGTGGAGCAGATGATCGTGGCGATCTTGCTGCGTTTTCACCGCGGAATCGAGCAGCGATTGAGGCACATCGGACGCACCCGACTCTTGCGATGCCGAGTAGTTCATGATCGACGAACCCGTGAACAACCCGGTGAAGATGCACGACAGCAGCGAGTTCGCACCCAAACGGTTGGCACCGTGATAGTGGTAATCACACTCGCCAATCGCGTACAAACCATCGATGCTGGTCATGTGGTTGCGAGGGGCTCCTGCTTCCAACCCGCCCTCGTCGCTTTTGACGTAATCCGCCCACAAACCGCCCATGCTGTAGTGAACCGCAGGGAAGATCTTCATGGGCTCGTCGCGTGGGTCGACGCCCTGGAATTTCTCGTAAATTTCGAGGATCCCGCCGAGCTTTCGATCCAACTCGTGACGGGGGATGTGCGTCAAATCGAGGTACACACACATCCGATCGTCTTCGACGCTGAGCCCTTCATTGACACAGATGTCAAAGATTTCACGGGTGGCGATGTCGCGGGGAACCAAGTTGCCGTACTCGGGGTAACGCTCTTCCAAGAAGTAATAGCGATCCGCTTCTGGAATGTCGCGTGGGCCGCGTGGGTCCTGTGGAGTGCGCGGCACCCACACACGTCCGCCTTCGCCGCGAGCCGATTCGCTCATCAGTCGCAATTTGTCGGCACCCGGAATCGCAGTGGGGTGAACCTGGATGAATTCCGCGTTGGCGTACTTGGCACCGTTCTGGAAACAGCGACTGGCAGCACTGCCGGTGCAGAACACACTCATCGTGCTGCGACCGTAAATCAGGCCGCAGCCGCCCGTGGCAACCACCACCGCATCGGCTGGGAACGCTCGGATTTCCATCGAGACCATGTCCTGAGCGACCACACCGCGGCAACGACCGGTTTCGTCTTGGATCGGACCGAGGAAGTCCCAGAATTCATGTTTGTTGACGTTGCCTTCGACCTCTTGGCGACGGACTTGTTCGTCCAAGGCATACAGCAACTGCTGCCCGGTGGTCGCTCCCGCAAAGGCAGTCCGCTTGTACAGGGTTCCGCCAAACCGGCGACGGTCGATGAAACCTTCCCCGGTACGGTTGAAGGGCACGCCCAATCGGTCCATCAACTCGATGACCTTGGGAGCCCAGAAAGCCATCTCTTTGACAGGCGGTTGGTGATTTAAAAAGTCACCCCCGTAAACCGTGTCGTCGAGGTGCTTCCACTCGTCATCGCCAAGCTGCCGGGTCGCATCATTGCAGCTGTTGATGCCGCCCTGAGCGCACACGCTGTGCGAACGTTTGACGGGGGTCAAACTGATCAAGTCGACTTGGGCGCCCAGTTCGGTCAACTTCATTGTCGACGCCAAACCGGCCAAACCACCCCCAACGACAACCACGCGGGTGGGCGAGTTGGATTGTGCCATGGAACGTTTCCTTCAAAGAATCAAAATGGGTGGTTGCAAACTTATTCAGTGGCCGCGTCGTCGCTGGAATCGGATGCTTCAGCGACATCGGATTCTTCGGCTTCGACTTCAACGGGAGTTCGTTTTTCGGGCATGTCGTAAGCCAATCCGGTTTCCTTGGCAGCTTCGTACATGATGGCTTCTTCCGCTCTCGCCTGAGCGATGTCGTCGGTGTCCATCCGAACCGCGGCCCACCAGGCCGATGTTCCAACCACAGCCAAAATCACACCGAATACAGTGCACACTTTGGTGGCACGCTCTTGAGCCTTTGGCGAAATCCAGAACCCCCAGGTGATTCCCGCGGTCCAAATGCCGTTGGCCAGGTGATAAACGGTCGCCAAGACACCAGCCAGGTAAAACGCTGGCCAGACGTATCCCTGCATCGCATTGCCCAGCGACGAAGCGGCGTTGTACGGGTCAAAGCTGGCAAACCCGAGGGGCTCCATGATGGCCAGCCAAAAACCGGCGTGGAACCAACCGTGCAGGTGCAACACGTGAGTCATCAAGAAGATCAGGGCGATCAAACCCGTCCAGCGTTGCCAGACGTAGCGCCGATTGCCTGTGAATTGATAGTTGCCCAGATTTGATTTGCCCGTTCGGATGATCCAAACGCCCAAGATCGCGTGGAACAGCAACGGCGCGAAAATCCCGCCCCATTCCACCACGGGGAGCAATTCCCCCAGGCTGTGGATCATGAAAACCGCTCTTTGGAACGTTGCCGTCCCGTTGAGCAGGCTGGCGTTGGTGGTCAAGTGAATGACCATGTAAACGCCCAGCGGCACAATCCCGGTCAGCGAATGCAGTCGTCGAATGGCAAATTCGTGACGCAGGAAAAACGATTGCGAACGAGTGAGTTCAGACACGTGGGTCCAGGTCTTCTTGAGGTGGAAACTGGCCAATCTGAGAACCGCCATTCAACGTCTCAGGCAACGCACAAAAGCGTTTTCTCATCGGTTGAATCGGCTCAACCCCCGAAGTTTACGCCTTTGGGACAGTTCAGCCTAGAGAGCCGTGGCATTCCTTCTCCGCGGATGCGACCATCTGTCGCGAAAGTGTCCCCCTGCCGGGCCAGTTTGTGTTGAGAATGCGCACACCCCGTCACTCACGCCAAAGGAGTCCCGCAGCAACCGCCAATCACGTGTTTTTCCACCGAACCCTGCTCAGAATGTACCCTGAGCGGCCGCAAACCTCGGGAACCGTTTCGCCGATACCAAGCCGCCATGGATTATTTCGTGAATTGATTTCTTCTTTCGAATCATTGGCACTCGACTTTTGGCAGCAGTGGTTATCCTGACGACGAACATGTTGACCTTCGTTTGGCGACCTTCGTTTGGCCCGATGGACCACCCTGTTGATCACTTCTCTGCCCAACCAATCGTCGGCCGTCCTGTCGCCTCGCGGCACGCGACCAGGCCCCTCTTCGCGATCCGGCGTGACGCCTGCGCCCGCAACGCGAACGATTCGGTCGATCTTCATCAGCGATGTCCACCTCGGTTTGCGACATGCCCAGGTCGATCGCTTGCTGGAATTCCTGGACAGCCACCAACCTGAACATCTGTACTTGGTCGGCGACTTCATCGACGCTCGCGTGCTGCACATGCAGCCGTATTGGCCGCCAATCTACGACCGCTTGCTGAATCGCTTGGCCGAACTGGCCGCGGAGGGAACCGCGATTCGCTACACGCCGGGGAATCACGACGACTACCTGCGGCACGCGGATTGGCCCGCGATTGCCGAGTCCGAGGACGTGACCGTGAGCGAACAATTCGTCCACGAAACCGTCGATGGGCGGCGAGTGGTGGTGCTGCACGGCGACCAATTTGACAAAGTCGAACGCCAAGCCCATTGGCTTTCGCTGATCGGCACCTTCCTTTACACCCTGCTGCTGACCGCCGACCGAGCGATCAACCGAGTGCTGAAGTGGCTGCGAATGAAGCCCCGTCGAATCAGTCGCTACTTGAAACAGACCACCAAACGCATGGTGCAGTGGGTCAGCGGATTCCAATCCAAGGTCCGCCAACACGCCTGTGCCAACGATTGTGATGCGATCGTTTGCGGTCACATCCACATCCCGACGGTGCGACGACTGAGTCCCACGTCAGACCACCCCGACGCGAAGCGACCGCTGTATTTCAACTTGGGTGATTGGGTCGAAAACGCAACCGCGATGGTCGAGTATGGAAACGGCGAACTCGAGCTGATCGACTTCGACCACCCCGATCGGGTCCCACCGGTTTCCACCAACACCCCATCGCAAGCCACCGACCAGCTCACCCCCAAAGCCGCCGCCATCAAACGGCACCTCTTCACCGGCATGGGCTGAGTTGTTCTGACGAAGTGTCAGCATGATTGAACTGGCACGCAAAACCGTTACCTTAGGCGGAAGATTCACCCTCTGCGAGGTTTGCAACGCGATCCGCCGATGATCGCCAACCGCTTGGCAACTTGGCGTCAGCAGGTCGAAAGATCGGCGTCACGCCTCTGGTGAATCATCCAGGATGGAGCCTCGGAAACCCATGACCAATCGCTTTCAGATTCACACGACGCCACTCGAAGACTTGAATGTTCTTGAGCGAAAGCCGATCGGTGATCACCGTGGTTTCCTGGAACGAATGCATTGCAATGCGGACCTTGAAGAGCTACTCAATGGTTCCACGATCGTCCAAATCAACCGGACGCTCACTCAGCAACGCGGCACCGTTCGGGGAATGCATTTTCAACAGCCGCCTCATTGCGAAAAGAAGATCATCAGCTGCCTACGCGGTGAGATTTTTGATGTTGCCGTCGATTTGCGTCCTGACTCAGAAACGTATTTGCAGTGGCACGGAGTCACACTCAGCGAATCCAATCATCTTACATTCTTCATTCCGGAAGGATTCGCTCACGGGTTTCAAACTCTGACCGATGACTGTGAATTGCTGTATCTGCACACCGCGTTTTACCACGCAGAATCAGAAGCAGGTCTCGATGCGACGGACCCAGACTTGGCCATTGATTGGCCGCTGGAATTGGCCCAACGCTCTGACCGCGACAACCGCCTTCCGAAACTTGACGATGGTTTCAACGGAATCCAACTATGAAATGCCGACATTGCCATCATCCGCTGACGCTTTCGTTTGTCGACTTGGGCAGCGCCCCGCCATCCAACGCCTATCTCACGAAGGAATCACTGCTATCGCCGGAAAAGTGGTTTCCGTTGCGTGTCTTGGTATGTGATCAATGTTGGTTGGTTCAAACCGAAGACTTCTCCAATGCAGAAGAGCTGTTTGATTCCCAGTACGCGTATTTCAGTGGTTTCTCAACCAGCTGGCTGGCGCACAGCGAAAAGTATGTTCACGAGATGATTGAGCGGTTCTCGCTCAACCAGAACAGTCGTGTTGTCGAGGTCGCCGCCAATGACGGTTACCTGCTTCAGTACGTTCAAGCGGCTGGTGTCCCCTGTCTCGGCGTCGAGCCCACGGCGAGCACTGCCCAGGCCGCTCGTGAAAAAGGGATAGAAGTCGTCGAGCGCTTTTTTGGTGTTGAACTCGCGACAGAACTTGCTGGACAAAACAAGCGAGCGGACCTCACCGCGGCGAACAATGTTCTCGCACATGTCCCCGATATCAACGACTTTGTGCGTGGCTTCAGCATCCTTCTCAAGGACGATGGCGTCGCGACCTTCGAATTCCCGCACTTGGTAAAGCTGGTACAGGAAAGTCAATTCGACACGATCTATCACGAACACTTTTCCTACCTCTCACTGACTGCCGTGCAATCGGTGTTCGAATCCAATGGCCTGAGCGTGTTTGATGTTCAGCAACTCAGCACACATGGAGGCAGCCTGCGTGTGTTCGCCCAGCGTGCAGACACGGGACAACGAGCAAAAGGTCCTGCGGTCGATGAACAGCTTGAAACAGAAGCAAAGCTTGGGCTCGCCACGGCCAATTTCTATCTCGGATTTCAACAGAAAACCAATCAGGTCAAAGACGAGTTCATTCGTTTCCTCATTGATGCCAAAAAGGCAAACAAAAGTGTGGCGGCCTACGGCGCTGCAGCCAAAGGGAACACGTTGCTGAACTATGCCGGCATTCGCCCCGACTTGATCCAGTTTGTTGTCGACCGCAATCCTGCAAAGCAAGGCAAGTTCATGCCTGGCAGCCGAATTCCAATTGTCGATGAAGATAAATTGCGTTCAACCAAACCCGACTACATCGTCGTCCTTCCTTGGAACCTCATCGACGAAATCGCAATACAACTCGACTACACGCGGCAGTGGAACGCCCAATTAGTGAGCGCCATCCCGAACCTGAGGATCATATGAAACCTAGGATCCACTACACCAAACCATCCATCACAGATCTCGAGGTGCGATACGCGACAGACGCAGCCGAGAACGGCTGGGGCGCGAAGTGCTACGGATACATCAGTCGCTTCGAACAGGCGTTCCGAGAACATCTCGGTGTGGACTACGCCATTGCGACGTCCAGTTGCACCGGGGCGATCCACATGGGACTGGCGGCACTGGGAATTGGACCAGGCGACGAAGTGATCCTTGCCGACACCAATTGGATCGCCACTGTCGCACCGATCGTTCACTTGGGGGCAACACCAGTCTTTGTCGATGTTTTGAAAGACTCTTGGTGCATCGACCCTGAAAAGGCAGAGGGTGCAATCACCAGCAAGACGAAAGCAATTGTCGCTGTGCATTTGTACGGCAACGTTTGCGATATGCAGTCTTTGTGTGATTTGGGGAAACGCAAGAACCTCCCCATCATCGAAGACTCGGCCGAGGCAATTGGTTCGCAACACCGTGGCCGCCGAGCAGGAAGCATTGGGCATTTTGGAACGTTTTCGTTTCATGGGACGAAAACACTGACCACTGGTGAGGGCGGTATGTTTGTGACCAACGATGCTGACTTGTACGAGACAGTGTTGACGCTTTCCAATCACGGGCGTTCTCGCTCGCAGACCAAGCAGTTTTGGCCTGACATGGTCGGCTTCAAATACAAGATGTCAAACATTCAAGCGGCAATCGGATGCGCACAAATGGAACGCATTGATTCGCTCATCAGTCGCAAACGCGAAATCATGTCCGCGTACCGGACCGAACTATCGGACTTGGACTGGATCTCGCTGAACCCCGAGGACGAAGGCACGGTCAATGGAGCCTGGATGCCATCCATCGTCTGCACTCCGGAATCAGGCATCACCAGCGAACTGCTCGCCGAACGATTCCGCGCCGAGAACGTTGATGCTAGAGTGTTTTTTCATCCCCTTAGCAGCCTCGATTTCTTCGAGAATCAACCCCAGAACGTCAACTCATACGACCTGCCGAAACGCTCCTTCAACCTTCCCAGCTATCACGATATTGAGCTCGCTGACATCCAGCGTGTCGCATCGATTGTCCGAAACCTACATGCTGGTGCCTGAAACTGTCAGCGACTCCGCAAGGATAGAGCACCCAGCTATTCATCCTCCTATCCACGATCATTTTAATAAAGAATTATGCTGCGTTTCGGAATGATTGGGTCGGCAGGAGGAAGTTCTTTCTTCTCGGCATTGGACTGCATGGAAAGGAGTCAGACTGACGTCAGTGCGACGGTCGTTGTCAACCGAGCGTGTGGGCTATCTGACCGCTGCACGGAGCAATCGGTTCCGTGGACTAGAATCGCCTACACGAATCGTCAGTCATTCTCGTCTCGGTGCGCGGAGCATTTCCTCGGTGTTGGAATTCGGCATGTCATTCTTTTTTACGACCGACTGCTTCAGGCGGCTGAATTTGAGGCAGCAGGCATCCAGGTTTTCAACATCCACCCTTCGTTGCTACCATCATTCCCAGGGATGAATGCGGTGGAACAGGCCTATCGGCACGGTGTAAGAATGGTCGGCAGCACGCTTCATCGGATCGACGAAGGTGTGGACACGGGACCGATTGAGGCACAAGTTTGTAGTCATCTCACGGGGGCACACGGCTTGGGACGAGTGCAGACAATTAGCTACCTCCAGAAAACCTATCTTAACCTCGTTTGGTTTGATCTGCTCAGCAACGTTCAAACGAGAAGCGGTGTCGAGTGCAACCTCAAATTGATAGACTGCACAAGCCACACATTGGCGAACCCTTCAGTGCTTGAACGATTCAACGCACTTTGTTCTTTGACCCTTCCTGATAGCTAGCATGCGAACAGTTGTCATTTCGCAATCGATGTATTTCCCTTGGGTCGGCCTTCTGGAGCAAGTCCGGCTGGCGGATGCGTTCGTGCATTACGACGATGTGCAATACACTCGTGGCTCCTTTAGCAACCGAGTGCAAATAAAAACAGCGAGTGGCGTTCGATGGATGACAGTCCCATTGAAAGGCCATCGCCTTGGACAGTTGATCGACGAAGTGCAGATCGATTTGTCTCAAAATTGGCAGGCCAAACATCTGAAGCTTGTTGCAGACGCCCTCAAACAATGCCCATTCCACCACGATGCTGTCGAACTCATGAAAGCTACCTTTGATGAGTCTCCGCAAACGATTGGAGAGCTGTCTCGAGCATCGATTTTGTACCTAGCAAAGTACTTCGGTCTCGACAAAGGGACAGAATTCGTGCACTCCGATACCTTGGGCACTGCTGGGGGCGGTTCTCAGCGAGTGCTGGAGCTCACACAGAAACTCAACGGTAGCGTATACATCACTGGCCACGGTGCTAAAAACTACATGGATTTTGGCCTCTTCGAAGCCAACAGCATTGAAGTTCGCTTCATGGATTATCAATGTCAGGCTTATCCGCAACAATATGGTGACTTCACTCCGTTTGTGACCGGACTGGATCTCGTCGCCAATTGCGGCCGAGAAGGCACCACGCATATCTGCTCGAACACCACTCACTGGAAAGAGTTCACCGATGAATCCGCATGAAGAATTCGAACAAGAAGTTGCTCGCAATATCGAGTCCTTGGGGAAAGACGCTGACCTTTGCGCCTTGTCTCGTATTTGGATCCGTGAAATAACTCGTCACAACTGGGCGTACAACTTCAAGTGGCTTGGACGCCCGGCAATCCAATTCCCCAATGACACTTGGCAAGTCCAAGAACTCATTTGGCAATGCCGACCGGATGTGATCATCGAAACCGGAATCGCTCACGGCGGGTCGCTGATCTACAGCGCTTCCATGTTGGCACTTCTCGACTACACCGATGCGATTGAGAATGGTGAAGTGCTCGACCCGAAATTGCCAAAACGCCGAGTGGTTGGAATTGATATCGACATTCGGTCGCACAACAAGGAAGCGATCGAATCCCATCCAATGTCCAATCGAATCGATATGATTGAGGGGTCCAGCGTTGCTGACGAGATCGTCGAGCAGGTCAAATCAAAAGTGAAGGATACCGATCGAGTCCTTGTGCTGTTGGACAGCAACCACACTCATGACCACGTCCTCGCGGAATTGAACGCTTACGCTCCTCTGGTTACATCGGGAAGTTATTGCGTTGCGTTCGACACCATTGTGGAGGATATGCCAGAAGATTTCTTCGGCAATCGACCATGGCGCCCTGGAAACAGCCCAAAGTCGGCCGTCATGGAGTTTGTTGAGCAAAATCCCGACTTCACGATCGATAAATCGATCGACCACAAGCTGCAAATCTCTGTCGCGCCTTGTGGATATTTACGTCGAAAGTAGACGCTGATTTTGTTGGATTACCAGATCGCTTGTTCACTAAAGAACACCAAGATGAATGGTGATTTGGTCCGAATCTTCGAAACCAGGTAATGAACCACTTTTACGCGACTGCGGATCTTGAAAAAGCTTTGGTCGTCGTGGATCGTGACTTCAAGTTGCCTTGGAAGTAGTCTTCGTACCACTCAATGGTCCTGGTCAATCCTTCAGTCAGAGCGAAATCAGGCTGCCAGTTCAACAAGTTCCGAGCTTTGCTCGCGTCTAAGTATTGGTGCTGGATTTCATTGGATGCTTCCCCTAACACAACAGGGCGAAGCGATGAGTCCAGCGACTCAAGCACCTGTTCGACCAATTCCAAGACTGAGACTTGAATCTCCGTGGAGAGATTGAAGGCTTCGCCATTGAGTTCGGGTCGCTGAGCCATTTGCTCCGCTAGGTGCATGTAAGCGGCTGCGCCGTCTTCCACGTAAAAGTAGTCGCGTACAAACGAACCGTCGGAGCGGATGACGGGTGCCTCGTCACGCAAGACGGATCGAATGGTGCCCGGGATGATCCGGTTCCAATTCAGATCGCCGCCACCATAAAAGTTGCCGCAGCGGGTCACGCAGACCGGCAGGTTGTAAGTGTTCGCATAGGTTTGTGCGATCAAATCGCCACAGGACTTGCTGACGTCATACGGGTGCATTCCCGCCAGAGGTGTTTCTTCGGTGTAGGGCAGCACTTTCGCGTCCCCGTACGCCTTGTCGGATGAGGCCACGACAATTTGCTCCACCTTGGGGCTGCGGCGGCAAGCTTCCATCAACTTCCAGGTTCCGCCAATGTTGGCTTCAAAGGTTGAAACCGGATTGCGGTTGGCAATCCCAACAATGGTTTGGGCTGCCAAGTGCATGACGGTCGAAACCTCGTGCTCACCCAAAACACGTTCCAAGCATTCTTGGTCGCAGATGTCTCCGCGAACAACGGTCACTCGATCGAGGTCTCCACTTCGGGCGATCTCGGCATTGGGCGTCCAGTCACGGATCAGGCAAATGACATCGGCTTCCGCTTCGAGCAGTCGCTTCACCAACCAACTGCCAACCAACCCGGTCGCACCGGTCACCAAGACCGAACGGTCTCGCCAGAAACTTGCTTGAAATGTTGCTTTGCTGGTGCTGGAAACATCCATGATCTGCTCTTGAAAACTGAAGTCGGTGCGGGTGGGGTGACGTGGGGCTTCGCGGACGGACAACCCGTCGAGAAAATGGACCTAGGCGGCCTTGGCTTTGGTAGGCCCAATTCGCAACCGAGGCTCTTGCACATCGCTTCCCCATGTGCACCATGGTGCGCGACCTTCATCCCACAATCGCTGCAAATAGTGCTTGTCGCGGAGAGTGTCCATGCACTGCCAGAACCCGTCGTGACGGTACGCAGCCAATTGACCATCCGCTGCTACTCGCTCCAACGCATCCGCTTCCAGGCTGTCGCGATCGGATGACAAGTAGTCAAAGATGCCTGGCTCGAGGACCAAGAACCCACCGTTGATCCAACCCTCACCCGAAACAGGCTTTTCAGTGAAGTGATCGACGAAGTCGCCATTCATGATCAATCCGCCAAATCTCGCGGGAGGTCGAACGGCGGTGACGGTTGCCAATCGGCCGTGCGATCGATGGAAGTCCAGTAACTCCGCCACATTCACATCGCTGACACCATCGCCGTAGGTCAGTATGAAGGTTCCGGAATCCAAGCGAGACTTCAATCGCAGCAGGCGACCGCCGGTTTGGGTGTCGATTCCCGTGTCGAACAGATTGACACGCCAGTTCTCCGCCTCGGTTTCTTTGCGGGCGACCACATTGCGGCCGAAATCGATCGACAGATCGCCCGAAAGGTTGTACTGATCGAGAAAGTAGTTCTTGATGAAGTCGCCCATGTATCCACAAGCGATATGGAACTCGTCTTGGCCATGATGGGCGAAGTGCTTCATGATGTGCCACAAGATCGGGCGCCCTCCGATCTCGACCATGGGTTTGGGGCGACTGGTGGTTTCTTCCTGAAGCCTTGTGCCGAGTCCACCGGCAAGCAATACGATCGACATTGACCATTCCTTTAGTCATCGAAGCACGAGTGAGTTCCCATGCCTTTGGGCACTCGAATGTGCGTGAAACCTTAGCGATCCTCGCAGTTCCCAACAATACCGAAATTGCTGCGGCGAATTTCGTGTGCCATCGCTTCGACATTGACCGCTCCCCCGCGGGGTTGCTAATGAGGTCAGATCTGTTCCGTCTCAACGCCTTTGCTTGGTCGGATTTGCGTCGTGTCCACACTCATCGGGCAGGCGTTGCTCCCGAATATTCCTCGATCATTGAGAGTTCAAAGTGATCATTAGCCTCATCATTCCGACTCGAGAACGAGTTGAATATCTCAAGGAATCCATTCAAACTGCCCTCCGAGTCAAAGACGACCAGTTCGAAATCATCGTCAGCGACAATGCTAGCAATGACACCACGCAAGAAGTCATTGCCTCCATCCAAGATTCTCGATTGAAGTACGTCAACACTGGCGAACGAGTCTCCATGCGACAGAACTTCGAGTTCTCGCTCCAGCAATGCAGCGGCGACTACGTGATCTACATAGGTGACGATGACTGTTTCTTGGCAGATCAGTTCCCCTTTCTTCGTCGCATTCTAGAGCAACACACTCCCGATGCTCTGAGCTGGGATCGGCCCACGTATGGCTGGCCCATCACCGGATACGGCAAACACACGGGAAGTGTCAAATTTCAACGAAATAGCCTCTACGGCGAAATCGAGAAAATCGACTGCGACGAATCTAAACAGCGACTTCTGGCTTGCAATCTCGGTGCATTGGGCCCCAAGCCTGCCATCTACCACGGGTGTATTTCGCGGCGTTTCCTTCGCAGTATCGAAACTTCGGAAGGAGTTTGCTTTGCGAGCAGCAACCCGGATGTCTACGTGACTTATCAAGCGGTTCTACAAAACGCAAACGCTATGCATGTAGCTCACCCATTTACACTCAACGGATACAGTCCCGCTAGCACGGGTGGAGCACATCATTCCTTTAAAACCGGGGATCCGCGACGCCAACCCGCTCATTTGTGGCGAAAGGAGACCAAACAGGATCCGTTATGCGACGTCCTCGGCTGTACCTTAACGGTACCGCACGCGTTTTTCTCAACCCTGGAAACCATCCGCACAAATTCACCTCGCGAAATTGAGAAGCCTGACTACCGTGCCTGGTATCACTACGTTCTCAACTCGCCTCGGCCGGACGACTACGAAACCCAGCGAATGCTGGCAGAAAACATCGCTGCATACGCCGAACAGACAGGAACCCAAAAGGAACTCGCCGAAGCGGGGGACACAACTGTCGCCGTCGCCGGCAAAATTAAAAAATACAGCCAGCGGATAGAAAAACTTCGCACGATGATGCATCGCAAACGGATCTCGGCGGAAATCGATGGCAAGAACAACGCGCTGACTGCTGCGTTGACCTACGATCGCGTGCTGGGGGATGACTACGCCGGAATCCTGGACGGGAGTCGTTCCCGCAGTCTTTGTTGGAAAGCCGCCATGCAACGTAGTCGCGAAACGCAATCGATCGCCCGAGCCGCCTGACTACGAAAATCACAGCCTTGTAACGAAAACTCCCTTTGAGCTCATTGAACCCAAAGGGAGTTTTTATCGTTCGAGAAATTTGATTGTCGCTGGATCCGTCGATCCAGACGCCCCACCGAATCAGGTGGACGCTTTCATTCGCGACTGGATCTCGGAGACAACGTCGTCGATCTTGACGCGGGTTTGTTCCAGCGAGTCGCGGTCGCGAATTGTGACGGTTTTGTCCTTCAGCGAATCACCATCGACGGTGATGCAGTACGGCGTTCCGGCTTCGTCCTGACGACGGTACCGTCGACCGACCGCCCCCTTTGCGTCGTAGAACACGTTGTAGTGTTCCTTGAGCGCGCCATAGATTTCCTGGGCGACTTCTGGCATCCCATCTTTCTTGACGAGTGGGAACACAGCGGCCTTGATCGGAGCCAATCGCGGGTCCAATTTCATGACCGTCCGAGTTTGCATCTTGCCGTTTTCGTCCGGTGCTTCGTCTTCGGTGTAGGCTTCGCACAGGAATGCGAGGGCGGCCCGGTCCGCACCTGCGGAGGGTTCGACCACGTGCGGCACGAATTTTTCGTTCGTGATGTCGTCACGGTAGGCAAGGTCTTTGCCGCTGCCGCGATACTTCGGTTTTCCGTGCTCATTCAGTTCGACCGTCATCGGATTGGTTGACGGATCGAGCTTGCCTTCCATGTGGCTGCGGAGATCGAAGTCGCCCCGGTGAGCGATTCCTTCCAGTTCGCCGTATTCGCCTTCGGGCAAGAATGGGAACGCGTACTCAATGTCGGCTGTACCGACGCTGTAGTGAGCCAATTCCTCGGTGTGGTGCTCTCGCATGATCAGCGATTCACTGGACAAACCGAGCCCGATGTACCAAGCCATCCGGCGATCTCGCCAGTACCGGTACCACTCCTGGGATTGATCAGGATGGCAGAAAAACTCGATTTCCATTTGTTCGAATTCACGCGAGCGGAACGTGAAGTTACGCGGCGTGATTTCGTTGCGGAAGCTCTTGCCCGTTTGGCCAATTCCAAACGGAATGCGGACGCGTGAGCTGTCGACGACGTTTTTGAAGTTGACGAAGATCCCTTGCGCGGTCTCTGGACGCAGGAAGGTCGTGTCCTCCTCGCCGCCCAACGCACCCAAGGTGGTTTTGAACATCAAGTTGAATTCACGAGGCTCGGTCAGCGTTCCGAGTGTTTTCGCATCGGGAGCCAGGACATTGTCCGTCGAATCGAGCTTGTCCAGCGTCAGCGATTCCTTTTCGATGGTCAGTTCGTCCGCGTTCTTGGCGCGAAGTTTGAAGAATTTCATCCCGCGACGACGCACTTCGTCTTCTTCTTGCTCGATTTCGGCGAGCGTTGAAACGAAAATTTTCTTGTCCTGGTATTCCACGAATCGGCCACGCACCTGATCAAAGCGATAGCGTTTCTTCGATTCGCGACAATCCACCATGTGATCGTGGAACAAATCGTAGTGACCGCTGCACTTCCAGACTTGTGGGTGCATGATGATCGTGCAATCCAGGCCGACCATTTCGAAGGTCGAGGGAGCACCAGCGGGCGTCACCAATTCGTTGTGGCCCGAGATCATGTCGTGCCACCACGCATCCTTGAGGTTGCGTTTCAGCTCCACTCCCAGCGGCCCGTAGTCCCAGAAGCCTTGGACACCGCCATAAATTTCGCTGGATTGGAAAAGAAAACCGCGTCGTTTGCACAACGACACCAGGGCGTCCATTGATTTCATGAGAATCGGGCAGGCAATCGAGGAGTGAAGGGAAATCCGACCCTACATTGTCCTCAAAATCGTTCGCTAGCCTATCCCACTGGTCCTGACGCAGCGACATTCAATAGCGAGACGAGCCAAATCCGGCGGGAGCGGCCATTTGGGTGCCGCCCGCATTGAAGGACGCGGCGTCGCGAGTCGAGTTGATTTGACGACTCAGTGCAGCCACACGTTCGCTGACCATCGCTCCATTGGGGCCTAAAACGCCTCCTCCCAGAGCCAGAGCACGCTGGTAGTTCTGCAATGCCTGAACCGGGTCGTTGCTGGCTTCTCGCAAACGTGCCAGTGCCAGCCACGCTCGAGCGTTGTTGGCGTCTTGTTGCACCGCATCTTCCAAGTACTTCAGTGCTGTCTGAGGTTCGCCGTGCTCTTCGTAAAGGCGAGCCAATTCGATGCGTGGTTCGGCCAAAGCAGGGTTTTGAGCGGCCCAGTTTTTCAGCAGCGTGAAAGCTCGGTCAGGACGTCCTGAGTCGACCAGCAAAACGGCCAGTCCGCGATGACAGTCGATGTGATTGGGATCGTGATCCAAGCATTGGTTGTAAAGAGCCTCACTTTGACGGATCAAATTGGGATCTTGTCGCTGATTCCCGAGTCGGTGCGAGGTGGCCGCCAAGTTGTAGTAGCCATCCGCATCCGTCGGGTCCGACGCGATCGCCTTTTGGAATTGCTCCATCGCCGCCGTGTATTGGCCTTGGTTGTACAGAGCCGCTCCCTGAGTGTTCTGACTTCCTGCGGCCCATTGGCATCCTGTCAGGGAGGCGAACAGCGTGCCGACGATCAGCGAGGCGGTCAAACACCCCCAAATCGTCCACCGACTTTGGCGAACGGGCTGAGCAGCCGTGTCCGCAGAGTGGCTCTCGTCCGGGTTGAAAACCCGCAGACCATTCGGATTCGCTGTCGACGCTTCATGAGCATGCGACCGCGTGCCAACCGAAACCGGGGAGGCGGGCGAGGGAGAGAAATCGTTGCGAAGAGCAGGGCTGGGCATCGTTAGCGACTGGGTGCTGGAGCCATTCGGAAAACGCGCAGGTTGAACACCACCGCGCGTCATGCAGCCCTGTACTAGTCCTTTCTGACGAACCGTCGCAAGACCGACGATTCACGTTGCGTCAATTTGTAGGTTGCCGCTACAAGGAAGCGACCCACCGATCCGGACCCGCACCTCGACACACGTCACCGAAAAAGGATTTTTCAAATGGCGTCTTCCAATGGACTGTCTCTGCAAGAAATCGCCGACTTGGTTGGCGGTCAATTGCTCGATTTCAGCGATTGCACCCCAAACAACTCCGATTCGTCGCAGGACGCCGCGCAGGGGAAATCTCCCAGCGACGAAACCTCTGCGATGATTTGCACGGGTGCCGCTCCTCCGGTCGAAGCGGGGCCTCAAGAAATCACGCTGATTGATCACGCCAATCACGTGGACCAATTGTCGAAAAGCAACGCGTTCGCGGTCATTGCTCCGGAATACGTCGCCGCGTCTCCCATTCGGCTGCAAATTTTGGTGGGTGATCCTCACGCAGCCTTCACTCAAGTGGTCAGCCACTTTCGTCCTGCCCTGGGCAACTCGATGCCAGTCAGCGGGATCGACCCGACTGCCAAGATTGACCCGAGCAGCGACGTGCATCCTTCGGCTGTCATCGGTGCGGACGTTGAAATTGGTCCCGGTTGCTACATTGCACCGGGAGTCACCATCGCGGCGGGATGCCAGGTCGGTGCCCATTGCACACTGCACCCCAACGTGACGCTCTACGCGTACAGCCAACTCGGCGAACGCGTCACCTTGCACGCCGGCACCGTCGTGGGGGCACATGGCTTTGGATACAAAATGGTCGATGGACGCCACGTGCCCACCGCGCAGCTTGGGTATGTCGTGATCGAAAATGATGTGGAAGTGGGAGCCAGTTCGACGATCGATCGTGGCACTTATGGCGCCACACGAATTGGTGAAGGCACGAAGATCGACAATCAAGTCATGATCGCTCACAACTGCCAAATCGGTCGTCACAACCTATTGTGCAGCCAAGTCGGGATCGCAGGGAGCTGCACGACCGGCGACTACGTTGTCCTGGCCGGACAAGTCGGATTGAAAGACCACATCGCGTTGGCGGATGGCGTGATCGTGGGTGCTCAAGCCGGTGTGATGGATGACCTGGCACCCAACCAAGTTTACTTGGGTTCACCCGCCACCCCCCAACGCGATCAGATGCAGATCATGGCCGTCCAGCGCAAACTGCCTGAGATGCGTCGCGATCTCAAACGATTGACGCAACAACTCAACCGGTTGTCCGCCGCTGCCGAAAATCAGCCAGCAGACGCTGGCCATCGAAAAGCTGCCTGAGCGAATTTCGGTTCCCGCAACCTTGCGACTGTCATGAGCCTTGCGCCCGCTATGAGAAATGTCTCCCCCGACCCAACCGCTGTTCACGATGCCGGCGGCACGGACCTTCGTGCCCCCGTCGATCGAGATGTGCCCCAGGGTGCACCCGTTGGTTTGATCGCGGGCTGGGGACGTTTTCCGATTTGCGTGGCGGAAAAACTGAAAGCCCTTGGGCATCCGGTTCACTGCGTTGCCATCACGGGACACGCCGGCGAAGAACTCAACGACCTCTGTGACAGTGTCTTGTGGTCAGGTGTCGGGCGTTTTGGTGGTCATCTTCGGTACTTCAAACGCAACGACGTCCGCCACGTGACGATGGCAGGCAAACTGTTCAAATCGGACCTGCTTTACAGTGGTTCGGTTTGGATTCGCCACACACCGGACTGGACGTGCATCAAAACCTTTTGGCCTTGTTTGTTTGGTGCACGCCGAGACGCACGCGATGACCGACTGCTCGGCGCGGTCATCGACACTTATGAGAATCACACCATGAAAATTTGCTCCGCCACGGACTTGGCTCCTGAACTGCTCGCGAAAACGGGGCAGCTGACACGCCGAAAACCCTCGCCGGCAATTCAGTCCGACATTGCCGCAGGCTGGCAAATTGCCAAGACCATGGGCGGACTGGATATCGGCCAAGCCATCACGATCAAGGACGGCACCATCATCGCCGTGGAAGCGATCGAAGGCACGGACGCCTGCATCGCACGTACCGGCGAATTGTGCCGTCGTGGTGGTTGGACATTGGTCAAAGTCAGCAAGCCAGAACAAGACATGCGGTTCGACGTGCCAACGGTCGGTCCTCAAACCATCCAGCGCGTCCACGAAGCAGGCGGGGCGGCGATCGCGATCGAGGCCGACAAAACAATCTTGCTCGACAGCGAGGAAACCATCGCACTGGCGGACCGCCTGGGGATCGCTTTGGTCGCAATGGCCTCTGCTGATCCGATGGAAACCCAACTGCCATCTTCTCGAAAAGCAGCCTGAACACGTGACTGAATCTCGCTGGTATCACACGTCGCCGCCCGCCAAACTCAACCTCTTCTTGGAACTGTTGGCGCGTCGCGACGACGGTTTCCATGAACTGGATACCGTGATGATCGCGATTGATTGGCGAGACGAACTTCGCCTCCGCCGCACATCGCAACCTGGCGTCCGACTGTCGGTCGATTGGATTCCTGATCGAGCCGCCGTCGCCAACGAGTTGCAGGTCAAGGAAGAGGACGAGCTTTTGTTCATTCCGACCGATGACAAAAACCTGGTCGTCCGTGCGCTCAATCGCCTGAGCGAGGCTCTCTGCCTGGACGGGGGCTGGGAAGTCCAGCTGAACAAGAACATTCCCAGTGGCGCGGGAATGGGAGGTGCCAGCAGCGATGCCGCTTCGGCGTTGCAATTGGGATGGGAAGCGGCCAGCGAAACCCATTCGAAAATGCCAGCCACTTCCAAACGCGAACTGCTTTTGCCCCTGGCCGCCGAAATCGGCAGTGACGTTCCCTTTTTCTTTGGGGGACCCAGTTTCGGTGGGGATCCAAGGGCAAACGAAGGCATCCAATGCGCTCGTGCAACGGGTCGTGGTGAGAAATTGGAGTTCTTCCGATTAGCCAATCCACTGCACGCAGTCGTCATCTACCCAGCGGCAAGTGTTTCGACCGCAGAGGTTTATTCTCGCTGCAGCGTCCCCGATTCACCCCATTCCAGCGATGATTTGGTGCTCGCATTGCAAGGAATGCCTGCCGAAACCACGTTTTCATTGCATAACACCTTGGAAGCGCCCGCACGCGGGCTTTCATCGCGCATCGATCCCGCCCTAGAATGTCTGTCGAAGGCTGGACTGACACATTGCCACATGACGGGCAGCGGTTCGGCTTGCTTCGCTTTGGCAGACTCGTCGCAACAAGCAGCACTCGCTGCGGAAACACTGCGTTCGACTTTTCCAGGTGGCGCATTGATCCGACCGGTTATGAGTTGTGTGGTGCCGTCGGAGATCCACATCGCATAAGGGGACGTCGTGGAAATTACCGAGATTCGCATCAAGCTGATGGAAGGTTCGGAGGACCGTCTGCGGGCGTTTTGCTCGATCACCATTGACCAATCGTTTGTCGTTCGTGATCTGAAAATCATCGACGGAACGAGCGGTCCCTTCGTTGCGATGCCCAGTCGCAAACTGACGGGGCACTGTGGGAGATGCAGTTCCAAGAATCACCTGCGCGCAGCCTATTGCAATCACTGCGGCGCCAAACTGAGCGGCCACAACGCCAATTCGCCTCAAAAGCTGTATGCGGATGTCGCACACCCGATCAACAGCGAATGCCGCGAAATGATTCAGCAGGCAGTGATCGAAGAATTCGAAGCGGAACTGGATCGATCACAACAGCCTGGATACCGGAGTCGTTACGAAGACGATTTTGATGCTGGCGATTATGACGAAGCGGACTACACAAGTTCCTCCACGGACGAATCCAAACCAGCCTCCAGCACCGATCCGGTCACCAGACCCACGATCGAGGATGATGCGGACACCTTGATCGTTCGGGGCGAACAAGGCGACGAGCAACGCATCCCACAACCTCACCTGCATCGTCGCGGCGGTGGGTCTCGCGGTTCGACTGTGACAAACTCGCCCAACCGTGATGCTGGAGGGGCCCAACCGGATCGCTCCTCGCAAGCGAGTTCGGAACCGTTCGATGATTTTGGGTCTGGCATTTTCGATGGCTGAAGCTGATTCCGTCTCCCAACCCGAACCAAGAACGGCTTCCTCCCATTCGCCTCGCCCACAGGTCAGCATCGCGGTGTCGTTGCTGCTGGTTCTAATCAGTGCGTTCTTCCTGGCGGGTTTGTTTTATGCTTCGCGAGTTCCCAGTGTTCAAACGGACATCGCGATTTGGGTTGGTGCACAGCCTCCCGAGGACGAATCCGGCAGCCTCTCGCAAGTCATGTTCATCATGTTCACCTTCACCTCGCCACTCATGATCGCAATCACGCTGTCGTTTGTGATGTCCGTCTGGAACAAGATCACAAGAACGTGAGTCGATCTCGAAAAGGCCCGAAGAAAGCCAGCCGCAAATCGCAGGCATCCTCCAAACCTTCCGCCAATCGCAAGCCCGTGGCGCTGACGGCGGAACAAGTCTCCTCAGCGATCGCCCCGATTGAATTGCCAGCCGCTGAACTGGAGTGTTTGGCAGCGGCAATGAGCCAGCGTCATGCGAATGTGATGCGAGTCCGTCGAGACCGCGCCCCGGCATTTCGCTTGCAACCAAACAGCAACGGCCCTGGTTCGCGAACCGATGTGCCTTGGTATCCGCTCGCCGTCGCGATTCCGGATGGTTTTCACGCCTCGCGTTCAATCGACTTTGCCGCGGGGGAATTTTATCTGCAAGACGCGGGGTCACTGCTTGCACTCGCGGCCGCGGAAGCTCACACGGACTCACTTGCCGGGCAGTTGGTTTGCGATCTCTGTGCGGCCCCCGGAGGGAAAGCAACCGGATTGTTGGAAGCAATCGGAGTCGATGGTTTCCTGCTTGCCAACGAACCGATTCGTTCCCGGATCGCGCCGCTTGCGTACAACCTGTCACGAACCGGATCGGATCGTTACGCCATCAGCTGCGAAGACCCGGATGGCCTCGCGGAAAAACTACCGGGCGTCTTCGACACCATTTTGATCGATGCACCCTGCAGTGGCCAAGCCTTGCTGTCACGTGGCCGGCAATCCAAGGGGGCCGTGAACGAGTCGATGGTCGCCACCAACGCGGCCCGCCAACAACGAATCCTGGCAGCGGCGCATCAGCTTCTGCGTCCCGGAGGCACGATTGTCTACAGCACGTGCACCTTTGCGGTGGCCGAGAATGAGGACCAAGTGGACTGGATGACCCGTGAATTGGGGATGCAACCGTCACCGGTCGAAGCCTTGAGCGCCTACCAAAGCTCGCTCACCGAATGCGGCTATCGAGTGTGGCCACATCGCGATGGTTGCGCCGGCGCATTCGCAGCACGCTTGAAGAAACCGGGGGACGCTGATCCTTCCGAAGACTCAGCCGAGTTCGTCGAAGATCCCTGGCTGCTTCGCCGAGGCGTTCTGCAGTCCGAGCAACCTCTCGATCTCGCCTGCGATGAATTGCTTCAAACGGTTTTGGGGACTTCCTCGGAACCCAGCGACGGTGAAGATTCAGTGCTGTTGCGACAGCGCGACTGGATCGCAGAGGCGTTTTGCAAAGGTGCACCCGAGTGGGTCAAGCAAGCCTGGACGATTGGCCCGGAAGTGGCCTACCGAACCGGTCAGACCTGGAAGCCGTCTCACGCTTGTGCCCTGAGGCACATCGATGACGAGTTCACGCAGGGGGCGGGACGCATCGAATTGGATGACGCCCAAGCGGCGACCTACTTGGCGGGAGGCACGGTTCCGACGGACCGCCGTGGCTGGCAGATCGTGCAGCATCTCGGTCGTCCGCTGGGCTGGGTCAAAGCCGATGGACGGATTGGCAAGAATCACCTGCCGACGCACGCTCGCATGCAGGTGGCACCCACGAACCGCTGAGACATTCAGCAGCGGTGATGGCGGGTGACGCTCAAGACGTTGAGCTTTTCGCGGAATACATTTCGGCGTACTCGATCGCCCACGCGTCGATCAATTGGCTGAATTCTTCTGATTCCACGTCCACGATTTTGGCGTAGTGCGTGCGATTGAAAAGTTCACGGTTCATCACCGTGCCTTTGCCTTTCAAGTCCAGCACTCGTAAATCGCTGTAGGGCCGAATGACCAATTCCAAGCGGCTGTACAGGTTCGTACGACGTCCGGCATCGAGTCGTAAATCGTCGCGGTAACACGCCGCTCCCCACCCCTCTTCGCCAAAGACCGATTCGTAGCGAAACCCGGGAAAGTGATCTGCGACGCGGCGCACAGCCGCTTCAATTTGTTCTGACAGAGACAAACGATACGACGTGTGAAGCCGCTTCAAGTCCTCCTCTGACATCTCCTTTTTCCGTTCCTGCGAAGCTTCATGCTCCGCACGGCGGCGTCCGCGAGCGATGGCCGATTCCAATCGAGACTGAAAATCGTCGCTCATTCGTCTCCCTCAGGAGCGGATGGTGAGGCGGGTGCCTCTGCTTTGGGTGCGGCCGGTGGGTCCGTCGGAGGTGTTTCGGCTGGTTTCACTTCCGCTGGCTTCTCGGCGACTGGTTGCTCCGCAGCAGGCGGCTTGGCAGCTGGTTTCTTGTCCGCTGGAGGAGTCGTTTGGCCTTTCTCCTTGCTGAACATTTGCATCAGATCGCCGAAGGATCGCATGGGCTCATCGCCTTTGGCCATTGCATCGCTGATCTGTGGCTTTTCAGGGTCTTTGCCGATGACTTCGTAGACTTCTGGTTTCTTCGGTCCGCGACCGCGTCCGCCTCTGCCTGCATCGCGTCCACCGGGACGACCGCCTGGCTTGCCGCCGCGTCCGCCCTGAGCACCGCGGCCTTGGCCTTGGCCACCACGAGCTTGCCCGCCGCGTTGACCACCTTGGCCTGAACCGCCGGACGGCGTGCCTCGACCGCGTGGTGCCGACTCAGATCGCTGACCTTGTCCGCCACCCTGTCCGCTCGCTTGGGTACCCGACTGAGCGCCTTGGGCACCGCGTTGTCCGCGACCACCTTGGCCGCCTTGACCACGTCCGCCGGGGCCGCGACCGCGTCCACCGCGATCGTTCTGGCGACGGGCTTCCAAAGCCGCTTCGCGTTCAGGCGAGATCGCACTCAAAGCAACCCGGCGACGCTTCGCATCGGTTCCGGTTACCCAGGCGGTGATGACGTCACCAACCTGAACAGCTTCGTGCAAATCCTCAACGAAATTGTCGGAGATCCGGCTCACATGGATCAGTCCGCTGCAGTCGGGTGACAATTCAATGAACACACCAAATGGCATCACGCCAACGACCACGCCGATGACTTGGTCACCTGGTTTGAGCTCAGCGAGCGATGGCATGGCCGTCATCACGGCGGGTGACTCACCTTCGGAGGCACCTTCTCCAAACGGATCGCACAACCAGCGAACCAGTTGATGCGAACGACGCTTTCCGATTTGCCATTCTTTGATCAGTTTGTCGACGGCGGCCCGTTCGGGCATTGGGCGACGCACGGGTTCCGGCGCGGCGGGAGCCTCTGCTTCCGCCTTGGCTTCGGTGGCACCCTCGGTGGGCTCACCATCGCTCGGAGCAGCTTCTGAATCAGCGGCAGCTTCCGATGCGGGGGATTCTTCTGAAGCAGGTGTTTCAGATTCCTCGGCACTGGATTCGGCGGCAGGCTGTTCGCTGGCGGTGTCGTCCGATGCGGGCGTCTGGGCAGCGGGTGCGTCGGAGGATTCCGTCGCGGATTCCGCTGACAGCTCCGCGGTGGTTTCACTGGCCGCAGCGTCTGGCTCTGCGTTTTCGGGAGTGGCCGATTCTTCGTTGGCAGCGACTTCTTCACTGGCAACTGCTTCTTCGCTGGCAGCTGCTTCTTCGCTGGCAGCTGCTTCTTCGCTGGCAGCTGCTTCGCTGGCCGTTTCCACCGGGGCCTCGGTGCTGGTGACCACAACGGGTTCGCTGTAATCGGGCAGTTCGTAGGCTGGCGGCCGATCCGGAGGCAGTTCGATGTTCAGGGCCGTCGCGAGTTTTTTCGCGAGCGGATAGTCGTCGGGATGAATCAATGTGCCATCGAGTGTTTCTTCACTGGCAAAGACTCGCAGGAATGGCATTGCCTGGCGAGAGTTGACAACGGAAGGCCACTCAATCGCGGTCGCCAACTCTTCGCGGGAAGCGATCAGCTTCTCACGACGACGTTCGTCAATGGCTTGGGAGATTTCCGACGTGATGCCTGGCAGACGCTGCATCCAAGTCGTTGCGGTCGAGTTGACATCGACGCCACCGCGGGCTGCGCCGCTGACCATCACGTCTTCCAGTGCCGACAAGACGGCGTCGTCCGACAATTCGCGTTGGAACGAACCGAGTCGCAATTTCAGCGGGTCCACTTTGACAAGTGCCTGAGCTGGTTGCATGGCCGAGAACGCGATCCACGCCGCCGCACGGAAACGACGTGGCGTCGATTTCATCTCTTGATCGCCGGCAGGACCACCTGCATAGGCGTCTGCACCGCTGCGATCAGCGAGCGTCCAACGCACTGATTTGTCAGCGGATTGCTTGATCAGTTCGCCAACTGCGATCATGCAAGCCCGGCGGGCGGGACCGTTGCTGATCACGATCAAATCGACGTGATGAGCATGGATCAGTTCGCCCATCTTGGTCACGGCCAGCGTCCGCATGGCGGCAGACAGCTGACATGGGATGTCTTCGCTGTGCAGCAGTCGACCGTCCGAAGAAACGATCGAAGTGGCAGCGGTACGAGGCCCAACGGCATCGATCGACATCACCACTTTGGCTTCGACGCCGCCGCGATTGATTTGCGAGTGCAAGTTGTCAGCGGCGATGGCGACCAATCGTGAAGAAGCCTGCTCTTGCAATTCATCCCACCACGCGGCTTCCGCGGCGTCGCGAATGATCGCTTCGTTTTCGAGCACCAACCCGGACAAGCGATCCGCCAAGGGGCGGTTGAAGCCGGCGGCGGTCTTTTGCAGTTCCGCGACCAATTTTGCGGCGTCGTAATCAAACGCACACTGAGCGACTTGGCTTCGCAGGGCTCGGCCCAGCATGACCAATTGGAAAGAGCTCAGCTTGTTGGCAGGCATGCTCTTGCCAGCCAACGGCTTCAGCGTGCTGACCAACCAACGGCGGCGACGCTGACGCGGGGAGATTTTCTTGGACTTCTTGGGCTTCGCTTTCGCGGGCGCTGCCTTGGCTGCAGGAGCCGTCTTGGTCACCGACTCAGCGGGTTTGTCCGTTCCGGCGGGCGTTTCCGAATCAGCGGACGCTTCAGAACCAGCGGGTTCCGTCTGTTCAGCAGCCGTGGCATCCGCAGTGGATGCTTCCGCAGCAACAGGTTCTGTGGTGGCGGTCGCTTCGGTTTCGGTGGAGTCCGAATCCGCAGCGGGTTGCTCGCTAGCAGGTGCCTCTGCGGTTTCCGCCGGCGGAGCTTGTTCGCTGCTGGCTTCGGCTGCGCTGGCTTCGACTGTGCTGCTCGCGTCGGGTGCTGCGTCCTCGGAGGCCGCGGCCTCGGGGGCAGTTGCTTCGGGGGCTGGCGTTTCGGCCTCAGGAGCAGCTTCAGCGGTCTCAGCCGGGGCTTCCACAGCCGGTTCCGCCGCAGCGGCGGCTGGCTGTGCTTCTGCAGCGGCCTCGGAATTCTGATCTTTGGGCTGCGAATCCGATGAATCGGCTTCGGATTGAATGTGAGGATCGTGAACTTCCATCACGCGAATTTTCGCGTTGCGTGAAAGCCAACGCACCGCGGCGCCCATGATTCGTGGGTCGCCGATCAATCGCTTGGCGATGGTCGCGTCCAGTTTTGCCAACGCACCGTCAACATCCGCTGGGGTGCTGTCCGTCGCGGGGGCTTCGTCTTCCGCCGCGGTTGCTGTTGCGATGGGCTCGGCGGCCAAGGCTTCCGCCAGGCTCTTCAGGTCTTCGCCGTCGCCTTTTTGCGGGTTCAGAGCACGAACCGCCAAACGCTGCACAAGACCCGCTGATTCACTGGATTCTAGTTTGACGCGGCGACTCAGGCGATCGAGCAGTCTTTTCGACTGAGCATTGCCAACGGCTCGGCCAATCGCAGGATCGACCAACGGGGTCTGCTGCCAAGCGGCTTGCAGATCCGCTCGGTACTCGTCCAGCACTTTCTGGGTTCGCACGGCATGCGCGAGGTTCCAAAGACTGGCCTCGTCGATGTCGCCGAGCTCGTCACGGCGGTACCGCGAAAGGAAAGGAGGCGTGTAACCTTGCTCAATCAGTGGCAGGGCCAGGCGTAAACTCGAGACCTCGCATCGCCCGCGTTGGGCGATTGCGTCCAGATCAACAGTCATCGGATGTCGGTCGCTTTGCTAGCATCGTGGGGCGATTCGAATGCGCGCGTGGCAAATCTCTCTTACGAGTGATGAGCCATCGGTCAAGACAATGCGGCGATCGAATCGAAAGAAACGGTTGAGATTGAATCGTAAGCGTCATTCACCATCGCAGATGAAGCCACATTGAGGCGGGTCGAAACACCACCACCAAGTCAGCGTCGCGAGGACCTTCGGTGAACAGCCACGAACGGAGGCTTGGAACCAAGGCGGGAGGATAGCGCCGTAGGACCGAACTGTCAACCTTCTCAGATCCGCGACACATACTGACCACTCAAGCGGCGAACAAACCGTTTCATCTCCAGAATGCTCACGATCGCATTGACCCGAGACGCGGGGAGCCCGCTGCGGATCGTCACCTCGTCGATCGCCGTGCCCGAAGTGCCCACGGCGAACAGGACCTGTCGTTCGACCTCGTTGAGCGTCATCTCACGCCCATCTCGCACTGCTTCCCCCCCATCGGTCGCGGTGGCTCGGGAGACATTTCCGCTCAGTGGTCCGAGCAACTCCAGCACGTCGTCAGCGTGCTGGACCAGCGTTGCACCGTCTCGAATCAGGTGATGGCACCCCTGCGAGGCCCGGCTGTTGACCTGCCCGGGCAGGGATCCGACCGACCGGCCCAGCTCCGATGCCAAGCGAGCGGTGATCAGCGACCCGCTTCGCATGGGGGCCTCGATGACCAACGTCGCTTGTCCCAATGCCGCGATGATTCGATTGCGTTGCGGGAACATTCCACCGCGCGGCTGGGCCATGGGGGCGTACTCGCTGATCACCGACCCGTGCTGAGAAATTTCGTCCGCCAGCGGCGCATTTTCGGCTGGATAAATTTTTCCCAGACCACCGCCGAGCACCGCAATCGTTCGGCCCTCCGCCTCGAGTGCTGCCCGGTGAGCCGCCGTGTCGATGCCCCGCGCCAACCCGCTGACGATCGTCACCCCAGCCCGTGCCAGATCCATCGCGATGCGACGCGTTTGCTGCAACCCGTAAGCCGTTGCGTGCCGCGTCCCGACGATCGCAACCGAGACCGTGTCCCGCGGCAAAATCGAGCCTCGGCAGAAGATCAGCGGCGGAGCGTCGTCAAGTTCTTCCAGAGCAGCCGGGTAAGAAGCCTGCCCCCGACGCAGAATGTTGACATCCTTGGCCGCGCACCAAGCGAACACGTCCTCGATATCCACGTGATCATCCGCCGTGTCGATCACGTGAGCCATCTTGGGGCCCACCCCATGAACCGACGCCAGCGAACTCTTGTCCGCATTCAGAATGGAACGAGCCGAGCCAAACACATCCAACAAGGACGTCAACGTCCTCGGCCCCAACCCAGGAAGCAAACACAACTGCACCAATTCGCGAGTGGTGTCTTCCTTTTGAGTGTTGCCATCACCAGGTGCATGCGCGTCCGAGGCCAGTGGCACCACGCTCTCGTCGTCGCCTGGTTGATGATCAGGAATCGATCGACCGTCGTTCATCGGATGGTCTCCATTGAATTGGTTCGCACGGGATCCCCAGCCGCGAACTTCAGCCCCGTGAATTTCGACACGGGGACACACCACCCCAGAAGATCAGGCCGATAGAAAAGCGATCGCGGAGCCACTAGCATAGCAGTTCTCCTCAAACGGCTGCTTCGCTGCTTCTTTCTTCGCTCACCAATCACGGTCGACCAAATGTCATTTCGGGCCGCGTCTGACTTATGCCAGAACCTCTGCGATCACTTGGCAAAGGTCGTCTTAGGGAAAGACGAACTCGTCGATTTGTTAGTCGTCGCGTTGTTGGCCGGTGAACACGTTTTGCTGGAGGACGTTCCAGGTGTCGGGAAGACGTTGACTGCCAAAGCGCTCGCACGCAGCCTGGATGCCAAGTTCACCCGGCTTCAGTTCACACCGGACTTGCTGCCCAGCGACATCACGGGCAGCATGATCTACCGCACCGACACCAGCCAATTTGAATTTGCACCGGGCCCCATTTTCGCCAACATCGTTTTGGCCGACGAAATCAACCGCGCCCCACCACGCACCCAATCGGCTTTGCTGGAAGCGATGAGCGAGGGACAGGTCACCGTCGATGGCGTGACTCACGAATTGCCGAAGCCGTTCATGGTGGTCGCGACCCAAAACCCGTTTGAATACGAAGGCACTTACGCGTTGCCGGAAAGTCAGCTGGACCGTTTCCTGCTGCGGACCTCGATTGGTTACCCCTCTCGCAATGTTGAGCGTGACATTCTGACGACTCACCAATCAGGTGAACCTGTTGATGAACTTCAATCCATCGTCGGCGCCGCGGAAGTCAGCGAAGCTCAAACCCATGTTGGAAAAGTCCGCATGGACGAATCGTTGGTGGACTATTTGCTGGATATCGTCGAAGCAACACGTCATCATGACGCATTCCAAGTGGGTGTCAGCACCCGGGGGTTGATCAGTTTCCACCGCGGTTGCCAAGCCATGGCGATCCGACGCGGCCGCGACTATGTGACGCCGGATGACATCAAACAAATGGCTGTTCCGTCTCTCGCTCACCGCGTGTTGGCCGAAGGCATCTTCCAAGGCGGCAACCGATCGGTGGTCGAGCAACAATTGGCGGATTTGATCGAACCCATCCCTGTGCCGGTTTAAAACACGATGGTTCTGCAGCGACGCAACACCCGCAATCGCCTGACGCGGCTCGGTTGGCAATTCATGCTGATCGGCATGTTTGGGCTTCTGGGTGGGTCGCTCAATGGATTGAACTTGCTGATCGTTGTCGCGGCAATGACGTTGGCGGTGTTGCTCGCTCAATGGCGAGTCAGTCGGTCGACGATCGAATCGGTTCGAGTCGATCGACGAGTCCCGCGGGAAGTGTTCGCTGGCAAACCCGCACGGATTCGATATCAAGTCAGCAACCGCCATCGATTGATGCCGCTGTGGTTGATCTGTCTCAGTGATCAAATCGTGCGGACCGGTGCCGACACGAACCCGACGGACTCAAACAGCAACTCTTTGCCACCAGCGATCAACGCTCACTCACTTCACACCGGGGTCGGCCTGCTGCTGCCCTCGCAAGCAACCAGCGCTTATCTGGATGTCACTTTCGGGCATCGCGGTCGCTATCAGTTGGGGCGCTGGCGGGTTTCAACGACCGCGCCGTTTGCTTTGTCAACCGCTTGGCGTGAGTCGACCGACCAAGAAGAGTTCGTCGATGTCTATCCGCGACTGCTGCCCCTGACTCGATCCTGGCGGCAACTTTTGCCCACCAAGCTGGGCAACGTCTCCTCCTCGGCTCACCGGCAGGGGCATGCCGATGAAGTTTTCTTTGGGCTTCGCGAGTATCGTCGGGGGGACAGTCGCAGGCACATTCACTGGCGAACCACCGCGAGAATCGGGGATCTTGTGGTCCGTCAATTTGAGCAGCAACGACGCTTGGATCTCTGCTTTTTGGTGGATGCTTATTGCCCCGCCTCGGCTGCTGAAGCCGATGCCCCGCATCAAAATGTTGAGACCGCAATCAGCTTGGCCGCTTCGCTGGTGGTTCAGCTGTTCGGTGGCTCCGGCAGTCAAATCATGCTGAGTGTTGCCGGCCAACACAATGAAACCTGCGGTGGCGGTTTTTCTCGCGAAGCTCTCCGGCGGATGCTGCAAATCCTTGCTCGAGTGCAGACCACCGACAGGCCTGATTTAGACGAGTCGCTGGGGCAAGTGGCCAAGGCGGTCAAGCATTTGCCCGACCTGGTCGTGCTCAGCCCAAGACCGTTGTCGGAAGTTCTTGCAGCCAATGACAGTCAGTCCTCCCTCCTGCGGCAATGGCAGCAACGTGGACGGCTGAACTGGGTCAATCTGTCCAGCCGTGACGCTGCGACTTGGATCGCCGAAGCATCGTCTCCCCAATCATCTGCCGAGGCTCTTCATGAGTGACGCTTCGATCACCGACGATGACATGAGCCGCACCGACGCGCTCAATCTGCGTGAACTGCAGGCGATCACCGAGACCACGCTTGATTCACCTCTTCGGCTGCGAACCAAATTGGCCTTCGCCTTGGTCACGATGCTCAGTGGGCTGGTCATCGGCAGCAGCGGGCAAACTGAATCATTGCCGATCATCGTGGTGTTCTTCAGCGTGATTGGGTTCCTGTTCGTTGACTGGATGAAGCTGTTCGCGTTGCCCGCCGTGGTCGCCTACGCCGCCATGGCAATCGCCGCGATCTATTGTGTCTCGGGCTTCATGCAAGGGATTCAAGTTGGCAACAAGATGGAAACAGTCGCGGAACTGCTGATCATCGCGCAGTCCATTTTGATGCTCCAGGAGAAGACCTCGCGACTGTTTGAGCAATTGATGGTTTTCGCATTGCTGAACTGCGTCGTGGCAGCGGTCTTCAATGACGCGTTTGCGTACGCGATTTTCTTCGTTCCTTTGGCGATCTGCAGCGGCATGGCGATCGCCTTGCTTGCCGCTGACAACCTGGTCGAGCAAGCTCAATCACCGGATCAACGCTCGAATTCGCTGGCTCGAACGTTGGAGGCAGACGCGGAAACCGAGGCTGCCAATCTCACCTGGAACAACTCCGCCGCGGTGGATTCCTTTTCGCGTGCGGGTGTGAGTCTGCCCTGGATGGTGGCCGTGATTTTGTTTCCAGCCGTGCTGCTGTTTGCCGCGATGTTCTTCTTTGGTCTTCCGCGTCGCGTGGACGCCAACCGAGGAAGCTCGCAAGGTGTTGCCATGGTCGGATTCAGCGAGACGTTGCAACTGAGCAAAATCAGCGAAATGCAACAAAGTGCTCAACGAGCCTTGCGCGTTGACCTGATCGATCGCGAAACCAAAAAGCCGTATCCCGTTGCCGGCGACCTGTATTTACGTGGGGCCGTGCTGGAACAGTACCTGACCGATGAATCGTCGAGCTGGCGAGCAACGTCGGTCTCCAAGTCGCCGCCTCCACCACTGCCCCCGGAATTC
This sequence comes from Rhodopirellula sp. P2, assembly GCF_028768465.1. Lineage (GTDB taxonomy): Bacteria > Planctomycetota > Planctomycetia > Pirellulales > Pirellulaceae > Rhodopirellula. The sequence goes on along the minus strand of NZ_CP118225.1, from coordinate 666,054 downwards.
GTTCCGCAGCGAATCAGCGACTCCAATTTTTATGATCGCGTCAACGTTCGTATCGCTTGCGAATCGATGTCCACCGAATCGCTGTTTGCCATCGCTCCCTATCACTGGTCACCCGGCAGTGACGACCTGATGGAACTCAGTGGCAAGTGGACGATCTCGCGTCGCAACGCGTCCGGAGGCTCGGTCGCCGCCGGTGCTTTGGGCCTGCCTTGGTACCCGCCGGTGAAATATCACTTCGGAACCCACGCGTTTCGAAGTGGCGTTCAAAGCCGCTGGCTGGCGTACAAGACCCCGGTGCTCGATCGGTCCCTGGAGAATTCCCAGTCCCCCGCCGATCTGACCGCGAATGATCTGAATTACTTGGACCAGTTGCTTGAGTACCCGCAGGTTCTGATCCCCACCGCAGAATCGCTGGCGAACAAGATCGTTGAAAACATGCCGCCGAACAAACGCACGGCCGCGGGAATCGCGGATGCGTTTCAAAAGCATTTGTCGCTGAACAATGACTTCCGCTATTCGCTGCAACCCAACCTATCCGCGATGGTCGGCGTCGATCCGATCGAACAATTCTTGTCGACTGACCGACGTGGCCACTGCCAGTTCTTTGCGTCGGCGTTGGTGATGATGCTGCGCAGCCAAGACATCCCGGCTCGCCTGGTCGTTGGTTACCACACCGATGAATTCAGCGAACTGGGGCAGTACTTCATCGTTCGCCAAAACCACGCTCATGTTTGGGCGGAGGCCTTGATCGCTCGCGCCGACATTCCCGTGGGGACATCGGTGTACGGGCAACCGGAGTCGGATTTTTACTGGCTGCGTCTGGACCCCACCCCAGGCGGCGGAGGCGTGGCGGCGGCCGAAGCGAGCAGCAACCAGATGCTCGATTTGGCGCGGGACCTGTGGGACGACTATGTCATCGAAATGGATTCCAAGCGACAAGAGGCGGCCCTGATGTCGACGCCAGGTTTGGCGCCGATGACTGCGTCCTATCGATCATGGATCGATCGCACAAAGGAATTCGCCATGCGAATCAACTCGGGCGATGTCGAAGGCATTGGCGGTGGCAAACTGTTTTCTTGGCAAGGTGCCGTCGCCGCGATCGTGCTCACCATCCTGGCCATGGTCGGACTGAAAATCCGCTTCCCACGATGGTTGCAGAGCCAACTTGGCAAGCATCGGCAAATCAAGGCCCCACGCCCCACGATCCCTTTCTACGCTGAAGCACTCGACCTGCTTTCGAATCTCGGCATCGAAAGACGCCCGGGCCAAACCCCGGAAGAACTGACCCGGCAATTGGAAGCCACTGACGCGTCGCCGGGTCTGGAGCCCACCCGCAGTTCCCAATCGGAATCTCCTTCTGACTCGGGTCAGCAGTCGTCCCAGCTTCATGCTCCCATGCGTCGATTGACCGACGCGTTCTACGCATTACGGTATGGGCACATGGCGGGGGGAGATCCAGAAGTCTCCGGCCAAGTCTCCCGTGTTGGTCCCAAGGTCTCCGCCGCGAATCCTCGATCCGCTGCCCCCGCACCTCAATCGGACTCGTCGCTGTTGTCACGCCCCGACCTGGAAGACGCCCTGAACATCCTTCGTCAAATTGCAAAGCGTTCCACCCCATGATCATCACCATCGACGGTCCAGCCGGAGCAGGCAAGAGCAGCATCGCACGACGCGTCGCCAACGAACTTGGGTTCGAATTCCTCGATACCGGGGCGATGTATCGCGCCGTGACTTGGGGCGCCATGCAGCGTCAGATTGCGTGGGATGACGTGGATGCGTTGGTCGATTTCGCCGATGCCGCCTGCTTGGTTTGGCAGGACGACTGCATCTATCTCGACGACCAAGACATCTCCGAAGAGATCCGTGCGCCGCAGGTCACTCGTCACATTCGACACTTGGCTGACCCGCCAAGGATTCGCGAGCGGATCACAGCGCAGCAGCGTCGCATCGCCACCGGGCGTGACATCGTGACCGAAGGTCGTGACCAAGGCACCGAAGTCTTCCCCGATGCCCATTGCAAGATCTTCCTGACTGCATCCCCGGAAGAACGCGCCCGCCGCCGGCAGCAACAGCTCGCTCAAAACGGCCAGGTGATGTCGGTGGAGGAAATCTTGGCCGCGCAGAATCAACGCGATCTCGAGGATCGAATGCGGCCCGTCGGAAGGTTGCGAGCCGCCGCCGACGCGATTGTTCTCCAAACCGATGGGATGACTCCCGACGAAGTCCGCCAAGAAGTCCTGCGGTTGGTTCGCAAATGCTTGGATGCCTCGGCGACCAATTCCACATCGGACGATCCAATCGCATGATCATGTCTGAGAGCGACCCAAGCGACGAAGCAAGCTCCCCGTCCTCGATCGCGGCGAAACTGGTCTCTCAACTGAATCAGTCGCAGCATCGTTTGGTCCTGGCCGAAAGCTGCACCTGTGGCGCTGCTGCCGCCGCGATGGGAGGCGTTCCGGGTGCGTCCAACGTGTTCTGCGGTAGCGCCGTGACGTACCGGGAAACCACCAAACAAGCGTGGCTGGGAATCTCGGAAGCCGACCTGAAACAGCACACTGCCGAGAGCCAGGCGATCACCAACGCGATGGCGACCTCGGTCCTTCAACGCACCCCTGATGCAACCCTTGCCGCTGCGATCACGGGCCACTTCGGGCCCGACGCGCCGCCCGAGGTGGACGGCATCGTTTTCATTGCTGTGCTGCAACGCGGGTGCGAGCTGGAACCGCGACGAGTCGTGCTTCGCAGCTTCGCTCGCTTGGACCGACAAACCGAAGCCACCGCCGAATTGCTGGTCGCGATTCATCGGAGTTTGTAGAAATGCCGGCCCGAAACGCAGGGTGTCTTCCTTGGCGAGGTCGAAGAAGGCCTTGGGGCATCAGATTTGATAAACGCGGGATCGACCATTGGCGGTGGCGATGAAGTATGGTGGGTGCCCCTTCCCTGCCTCTCACCCACGAAGGATTCTCGCGATGCGATCCTTTCCCATTTTGTCACGCTGTTTTGAACGAGCCGGTATTCACTCGGCTTGGACACTGCGAAGCGTGACCGCGACTGTCTGTTGGTTGGCTTTCGCTGTCAGTGGTTTCGCTGAGACGCCCAAAAACGTTTTGTTGATCTGCGTCGATGACTTGCGGCCTGAGTTGGGCTGCTATGGCGCGGATTACATTTCCTCGCCCAATATTGATTCGCTGGCCGCCAAAGGCATCCAATTCAATCGACATTTCGTGCAGGCTCCGACCTGTGGTGCCTCTCGATTTGCGATGCTGACGGGTTGCTATGGCCCCTCGGGAAATCACGCGTTGTTTTCGCGAGCCAAGCAGATCGCGAAGGATCCGAGTTCCGTCACCCCGTCGATGCCAGGTTGGTTTCGCGAGCATGGGTACACCAGCGTTTCTGTCGGCAAGGTCTCGCATCATCCCGGCGGTCGCGGCGGAGCGGACTGGAACGAAGAAGCCGAGATTGAAATGCCAGGTGCTTGGGACCGGCACCTCATGCCGACCGGGCCGTGGCAACATCCTCGCGGATCCATGCACGGATTGGCCGACGGCGAGATTCGCAAAGACGCCAGCCAAATGGATGTGTTTCAAGCCGCAGGCGGCGAGGCGAAGTACCCCGATGATTTGATTCTGGAAACGTCGCTGGATGAGCTCACCACGCTGGCCAAGGACGCCGCCAACAAGCCGTTCTTTTTGGCGGTCGGGTTCATTCGTCCGCACCTGCCATTTGGGGCTCCCGCTGAGCACATGGAACCTTACCGGCAGACCGTGTTGCCGATGATCGAGCATCCCAACAAGCCATCAGGTCAAACGACTTGGCATCGATCCGGTGAGTTCATGCGATACAACCGCTGGGGCAAAGATCCGAACCAGGACGCCGAGTTTGCAGAGGCCGTCCGGCGGCACTACGCCGCTTGCGTTTCTTACGCCGATGCGAACGTGGGTGAAGTGTTGAAACAGCTCGATGAGCTCGGTTTGCGAGAGTCCACCGTCGTCGTTGTTTGGGGAGACCACGGTTGGCACTTGGGCGAACATGCGATTTGGGGCAAGCACGCTTTGTTCGAGGAATCGCTGCACTCGCCGCTGATCATTCATGATCCGTCGATGAAAAGCGCCAGCCAAACGGATGCGATTGTGGAAACGATCGATGTGTTTCCAACGTTGTGCGAGCTGACAAATTTGCCGTCACCGCCAAAGGTCGATGGCGAGTCGTTGGTGCCTGTGTTGAAAGACCCAGCATCATCCGAAGGTGAAGCGGTTTCGTATGCGAAGGCCACAACCATTCGCACGTCCACGCATCGTTTGATCTCGCATCTGAAGGGCTTTCATGAGCTGTACAATCATGAAACGGACCCCGGCGAGACCAAAAACATCGCCGACGAAAACCCTGAGCTGGTTCAACAGTTGCAACGACGTTTGAAAGAACGCATGGTCAACCGTCAGCAGTTCTGAGTACCCAAAGTGGCATAGGCTTCCATTTTCCACCGTAGCTCAAGTTTCCGGTAGCGAAACTCGTCAAGAGTTTCGATTCACACTGACGCGCCGAAAGTCTTGACGACTTTCGCTACCATTTGCATCTGAAAACCAAGTGGCTGTGGAATGCATCGCCTATGCCACAATTTTGGCGTAGAGTTCGCGGTAGGCGTCGACCATTGCGTCGACGGTGAACTGGGAACGGACACGAGACTGGTTGGCTTGTCCGGTTTTCGCTGCCAGATCTTCGTCGGCTAAGAATCGTTTCAGCGAATGGACGAGCGCCGTGTCATCGTTCAGCTCGAAACCTTGATTGGGATCGTGACCGATCAATTCTTGGCTGCCTTCGACGCGGCTGCTGACGACGGGTTTGCCTGCTGCCATGGCTTCCAAGATCACGTTGGGCATGCCTTCATAACGGCTCGGCAAAACCACCACACGGCTGGCGGCGATCCAGCTTGCGATGTTGCTCTGCCATGTCAGCACGCGAACGCGGTCACCGGAGACTTGTTTGGCCCAAGTCGCCAGTTCGTTTTGTAGCGGACCGTTGCCGATCAGCACCAATTTGCGATGGCTGTCTTCGGGAGCGAACCGCTCGACGGTGCGCTGCAGATGCTCCAAGCCTTTTTGCGTGTGCAGTCGGCCGACGAACAGAACCACGGGGCTGTCGGCGGGCCAACCCAGGTCGGTCCAGTCGATTGGATCGGCGGATGCAAATGCATCGACGTCGACCGCGTTTGGGATCACCGATGTGCGATCCGGTGAGAGGTTCAGTTGCTGCTGGGCGAAGGTCTCGACCGCTCGGCTGACGCAGACCACGTGATCCACTTTGCGAAGCGTCTGCCGTTCGACCGCCAGTCGCAAAGAGTTGGGTTCGGCGACACGGATGCCGGCGACTCGCGGTCGTTGCGATGAGGCATTGAGCGTGCCGAGCACGTTGGCGTGCCAGAGAAACGTTTGGATCAGTGAACCAGGTCGACGTGCCAACCAACGTCGCAACTGAATCGTCGCCGGCAGAAAACCTCGCGTCGTTTGAACTCCGCCGCTGGTGACCTCGATGCCTTCGTCGTGAAGCCGTTGCACCAAGCGGTCGTTGCCCTCGGGCAGTGAGTCCGCTGTGGGCAGTTTGCCGAAGCTGAACAGCCGCACGTCATCGCCTCGATCGCGAAGGCCGATGGCGAGTTGTGTGAGCGCTCGTTCGGCCCCGCCAAAGTTCATCTCGGTGATGATCAGGTCAATGTTCATGGTGCCAATCGCAAATCAGAGCCACTCACAATTCACAGCACAGGCCCGACCGTCCACGGCACAAATTCGTGATCGCCCAACCCGAGGCGTTCGCTGGCGGTTTGCATTCCGCTGGCAAATTGCAGCAGTTCCTCGAACAGTTGATCCGCCAGTTCGTCCATCGCGACACCCTCGAGCAACTGGCCCGCGTTCCAGTCCATGTCGTCTCGCATGGCGTGGAACAAAGTGGAGTGGCTGGCGATCTTGATCACGGGAACCGGTTTGCCGCCGAAGCAACTTCCGCGGCCGGTGGTAAACAACACCAAGTTGCAACCGCCAGCGACCTTGCCCGTGACGCTGGACGGATCAAAGCCCGGCGAGTCCATCACGTACAAGCCTTGTTTGGGAACCGTGTCCGCGTAGTCCAGGACACCGTCGAGGATTCCAGTGCCGGACTTGCTGACTGCACCGAGTGACTTTTCGGTGATCGTGGTCAACCCACCGGCTTTGTTGCCGATCGATGGGTTGTTGTCGATCTGGCCGCCGTACATTGCGACGTGTTGTTTCCACCAATCGACTTTTTCCATCAAACGCTGGGCCACCGATTCGTCACGCGATCGCGCGACCAGCAGATGCTCGGCACCGATCAGTTCGGTGGTTTCGCTGAGCACGGCGGCGCCACCGTGAGCGATCATGCGATCAGCGATCGCACCGACCAAAGGATTTGCGGTCCATCCTGAATGGCCATCGCTGCCGCCGCATTCCAGGGCCAATCGAAGGTGGTGAGCCGGAACCGTTGACCGTGAGCTTTGGTTGGCGATCTCGAGCATCGTTTCCAGGTGCTTTTCCGCGCGATCGATCGTCGCTCGCGTGCCTCCTTCGGCTTGCATGGTCAGCATCGTTGTCGAGACCGATTCCGATTCGGGCGAGGTGACCGGCAGCGAACGAGGGTCGGAGATCGCGACGAGCTGGTGATGTTCGTTCAGGTACTCGGGCGTCGTTTGTTCGCAGCCCAGTCCGATCGTCAGGCAGGATCCAACATTCGCGTGACCGGCGTAGCCCTTGAGGACTCGGCCGAGCATTTGTTGTTTTTGGCCGGCGTAGCGAAGGGCGCAGCCGGTGGTGTGCGTCCCGATCGCGATTCCATCCACGTTGGGGAATTCCGCCAAGCGTTCGGGAGGAAAACGAGCCGCGACATGGTGGCAAACCGTCGCACTGCAGTTCACGCGAGCCAGAATCTGAACGTAATTTCGCGTGCCGACTTGGCCGTCCGGTCGCACGAACCCCTCAAAGGATTTCTCGGCTGGAACGGCTGGCTTTTTCGCAGAAACGGATTTTGGCAAAGCGGTTCCGACCAGCGACCGCCAATCCGAGTCGACTTGGTGAGCGTCGACCAGATTGTGTGAATGCACGTGTTCGCCGACGCCGATGTCGCAGGAAGCTTTGCCGATCGGTTGGCCAAACTTGATCACCAATTCGCCCGCGGGAATCGCTTGGGCGGCGACTTTGTGTCCCGCCGGAACGGCCGATCCGGCGATGCGAAGGCTGCCGATTGATTCGCCTGCCACCAGTGCTCGTGCGGCCATCCAAACGTTGTCGCCGTCGTGCAATCGCACGAGGCCGTTGTCGGTTCCATTTTCCAAGTCGCCATTTCCGGTAGGGCCGGCTGCCCCGGAGCCCTCCGGCTTGGCGTTGGGATTCGGTGTGGAGGCGGGTTGTTGGTCGGTGCCAGTCATCAATCGAGCGGTGGTGGTTGGAATTTTCCGAGCTGCTACCATTTTCACTTCCGGCAGTCTGACAGACCCCGGACTCGCTCGCCATCATGGCGAGGAGACGTAACCTTCGCATTCCTTTCGCTTGCCAACTGGGCTGAACCCCCGATGAAAATTCACGAGTATCAAGGCAAACAGCTTTTCCGAACCGCCGGCGTGCCGGTTTTGGAAGGGCACATGGTGACAACGCCTGACGAAGCGGCTGCCGCATACGACAAATTGGGTGGCAAAATCGCGGTCGTCAAAGCTCAGATTCACGCGGGCGGGCGTGGCAAAGGCAACGTGGCAGGCGTCCCGGACCAAAAGGGCGTTGTCCTGGTCAAATCGGCAGCGGAAGCGAAAGCGGCAGCCGAGGGATTGTTGGGCAAGAAATTGGTGACGATCCAAACCGGGCCCGAAGGGCAAACGGTTTCCAAGGTCTTCGTCGAAGCCGGGTGCGATATCGCTCGCGAACTTTACTTGGGCATCGTGGTCGACCGCGGCAGCAGCAAGCCCGTTTTGATGGTCAGCACCGAAGGTGGTGTGGAGATCGAAACCGTCGCGGAAAAAACACCCGAACTGATTTTCAAAGAACACTTCGATCCCGCGATCGGGCTGGACGGTTTCCAGGTTCGCAAGCTTTGCAAAAAGCTCGGCATCGAAGGTGCTGCGGCCAAGAGTGCTTACAAATTCATGACCGCGATGTGCCGTTTCTTTGTCGATTTCGACTGCGAAATGGCTGAGATCAACCCCTTGGTGATCACCGGGGCAGGCGAAATGGTGGCTCTGGATGCCAAGATCATCTTCGACGAGAACGCGATGTTCCGTCACAAAGACTTGGAGGAACTGCGGGACCTCAGCGAAGAGGAAGAGTCCGAAATGCGAGCCAAAAAGGCTGGGCTCAGCTACGTCAAGCTCGATGGCAACATCGCCTGCTTGGTCAATGGAGCGGGGCTCGCAATGTCAACGATGGACATCATCAAGTACCACGGTGGCGAACCCGCCAACTTCTTGGACGTCGGCGGTGGAGCCAACGCGGCTCAGGTCACCGAAGCGTTCCGGATCCTGTTGTCGGATCCCAACTGCAAGGGTGTGTTGGTCAACATCTTCGGCGGGATCGCTCGTTGCACGACGATCGCGGACGCGTTGATCACGGCCAGCAAAGAAGTTGGGTTCAACGTGCCTTTGGTGGTGCGATTGGAAGGAACCGAAGTCGAGGAAGGCCGCAAAATGCTGGCAGAAAGCGATGTCGACATCATCAACGCGATGGATTTGACCGACGCGGCGAAAAAGATCGTCGCAGCAACTGCGTGACGCCTCGCGTCGAGCGACTCGCGACCGGCTTCCTGTCGGTCGCTTGATTTGTAAACAAGATTCAGGCATCGCCTGATCTCTTCCTTCCAAAACATCACCCTCGGCTGTTGGTTCGACGCCATCAGCCAAACGCGAAAAGCTATCAACATGAGTATTCTGGTCGACAAAAACACCAAGGTCATTTGCCAGGGGATCACAGGCAACGCCGGGAAGTTTCACTCTCTCGGGTGCCGCGATTACGGCACCCAAATGGTCGGCGGTGTCACGCCCGGCAAAGGTGGCCAAGACGTCGAAGGCATTCCTGTTTTCGATACGGTGGAAGAAGCGGTTCAAAAGACCGGTGCTGACGCGACGATGATTTTCGTCCCGCCACCGTTCACCGCGGACGCCATCCTGGAAGCCGTTGACGCTGGCATTCGTGTCATCGCCGCCATCACTGAAGGCGTGCCTGTCATCGACATGGTGCGAGTCTACGAAAAGGTCAAAGCCAGCGGTTCGACGCTGATCGGCCCCAACTGCCCCGGTTTGATCACCCCAGGTGAATGCAAAATCGGCATCATGCCCGGTTACATCCACAACCCTGGCAAAGTCGGCGTGATGAGCCGCAGCGGTACGCTGACTTACGAAGCCGTTTGGCAAACCAGTTCGCTGAAACTTGGCCAAAGCACCTGCGTTGGCTTGGGTGGCGACCCGATCGTCGGCACCAACTACATCGACCTGTTCAAGATGTACCAGGAAGACGATCAAACCGAAGCGATCTTGATGATCGGTGAAATCGGTGGCAGCGCCGAAGAAGAAGCCGCCGCGTTCGTCAAAGAGCACGTGACCAAACCGGTCGCCGCCTTCATCGCGGGTCGCACGGCACCTCCCGGGAAACGCATGGGACACGCTGGTGCGATCATCAGCGGCGGCAAAGGCACGGCAGAAGAAAAAGTTGCTGCGTTGGAAGACGCTGGCATCGTCGTCGCTCCTTCGCCCGCTGAAATGGGCGAAGCCGTCGTCAAGGCAATGTCGAAGTAGTTCCGGTTGCTGGCAGATCTTTCTGCCGCACCATTGGCAACCTGCAGCACGGCGGTCCCCGCCGTGCATCTCGGCACCTTGCAAACTCTTCTCGCCTCGCCGAGGCCGTGCAGTTTCCTGGGGCCGCGTTTTGTCGGGCTTCGGCAATAAGAGCCTCTTCCGAAATGAAGCTTTGGAGGAGGCCGAGCACGGGAAACGGCACGCACTGTCCTCCCCGGAATTCTCGCTGGACGCTCGCATTCCGGCCCTCCCCAGCTGCGTTCAGGAGGGTGGATTCAACGTTGCAATCGCGCCATTTTGAAACGGCACAACCTCACTGGTTTGGCGGTCCCGCCGAAAGTTCAGTCGCTACACGGGCCTCGGGGATTTCACGCGGTGGTTTTTGAGTGGGTCTGGTTGGGTGTGTTACTTTTGCAAGCTCAACCGCGGAGCGGTGATCGTTGATAGCCTCGGGTTTCAACCCGAGGTGGGAGTGACGTCCCCGGAACAGGAAAGCCGCGGAGTGGCGACAGGTGTTCGGAGCGTGTCCCCAGCTGTCGTCGCTCCGCGACTTGGGAGGTGCGTTGAGGCGTGGGTGACCTTGGGTTGAAACCCAAGGCTATCGGCTTTCGTCGCTCCGCGACTGGTTTGGGGGGGGGGCGCCGGTGAGGGGCCGAGCGTGGGAAACGACCGTCCTGCCGTTCCCCGGAAATCTCGCTGGACGCTCGCATTCCGGCCATCCGCGGCTCGCGGGCGGGGTGGAGAGGGCGTGTTGGTGGCAGTTTTGCCGCGTGTGCCACGCTGGCGGGCTGTCACGGATGAGCCGCTGAGTTCCGGTCACGATCCTCTGATTTGGCGCAAGTCATTGTCTTGCAGGGGCTTGCGGCCAGTCTTTCTGGCTGCGGCACAGCGATTGCTTATTGGGCGGCTTCAACGAACAAAGCTGCCATTTTGGTTGGCCGCGATGTCAGATCGCTCGTGAGAGCGTTCCGATCAGTCAGCCGAAACAGGTTAGCCCCACCACACATTTCCCCCACATCTCGACTCAAGACCACGAAAGGTGTCACGGACATGGCAGCAGCCACCAAGAGTGCAACCAAAATTCGTTTGCAACCCCTCGGCGAACGCATCGTTGTTCAGCGTGAGGAAAGCGAAACCACGACCGCTGGCGGCATCGTGTTGCCCGATTCGGCAATGGAAAAGCCTGCTCGAGGGACCGTTGTGGCCTTGGGCACCGGCAAATTGCTGGACGACGGCAGCCGAGCTGACTTCCAACTCGTCGCTGGCGATCGCGTGTTGTTCAGCAGCTACGCTGGCGAAACCGTCGAAGTCGACGACGCCGAATACCTGCTCATGCGAGAAGACGACGTTCTGGCCGTGATCGAGTGATCCTCGGCGATGGTTTCCATCGCGTCGTTCTGAAACCCATCTCTGCACACCTTTAAATTTAATAGACCACCATGCCAAAAATCATTGCGTTTGACCAAGAAGCACGCGAAGCCATTCGCCGCGGCGTGTCCAAACTCGCTCGCACCGTGAAAGTCACTTTGGGCCCCAAGGGTCGCAACGTGATTTTGCAAAAGAGCTTCGGCAGCCCCACCGTGACCAAAGACGGCGTGACCGTTGCCAAGGAAATCGAACTGGAAGACCCCTATGAAAATATGGGTGCTGCGATGGTTCGCGAAGTCGCGAGCAAGACCAGTGACGTTGCCGGTGACGGAACGACCACCGCAACCGTGATGGCCGAAGCGATCTTCAACGAAGGCCTCAAAGCCGTCGTCGCTGGCGTCAACCCAATCCAAATGAAGAGCGGCATCGAAACCGCTGTTGCCGACATCACCGAGCAACTTCACAGCATGGCGGTCAAGGTCAAAGACCAAGAAGCCATGGCCAACGTCGCGACCATCGCCAGCAACAACGACCGTGAAATCGGAACGTTGCTCGCTGACGCGATGAGCAAGGTTGGCAAAGACGGCGTGATCACCGTCGACGAAGGCAAGAGCCTGCAGACCGAACAAGAATGGGTCGAAGGCATGCAGTTCGATCGCGGCTACTTGTCGCCTTACTTCGTGACCGACTCGACCAGCATGGAAGTCGTTCTCGAAGACGCCTACGTCTTGGTCTTCGAAAAGAAGATCAGCAACATCAAAGACATGGTGCCGTTGCTCGAAAAAGTTGTTCAGCAAGGCAAGCCTTTGTTGATCATCGCTGAAGACGTCGACGGCGAAGCACTCGCAACGCTCGTCATCAACCGTCTGCGTGGCACGTTCACCGTGTGTGCTGTGAAGGCACCTGGTTACGGCGATCGTCGCAAAGCCATGATGGAAGACATCGCGATTTTGACCGGTGGTCAAGCGATCTTCGAAGCGCTCGGCGTCAAGCTGGAAAGCGTCGACCTGCCCCAACTCGGTCGTGCCAAGAAGATCATCGTCGACAAAGACAACACGACGGTCATCGAAGGTGGCGGCAAGAGCACTGACATCAAGGCTCGCATCGACCAAATTCGTCGCGAAATCGAGCTCAGCACCAGCGACTACGATCGCGAAAAATTGGAAGAGCGTTTGGCCAAGTTGGCTGGCGGTGTTGCCAAGGTGAACGTCGGTGCGGCAACCGAAAGCGAAATGAAAGAAAAGAAGGCTCGCGTCGAAGATGCGTTGCACGCGACCCGTGCAGCGGTTGAAGAAGGCATTCTGCCCGGCGGTGGCGTTGCTTTGCTGCGTGCCAGCGGCAAAGTCAAAGCGGCTGAGACCCTGAGCGACGACCAATTGGTTGGTTACAACATCGTTCTGCGTGCTTGCCGTGCTCCGTTGACCATGATCAGCGAAAACGCTGGTCAAGACGGCGGCATCGTCTGCGAAAAAGTTTTGGCGATGAAGGGCAACGAAGGCTACAACGCGTTGACCGACGTTTACGAAGACTTGGTCAAGTCCGGCGTCATCGACCCAACCAAGGTGACTCGCACCGCATTGGGCAACGCTGCCAGCGTCGCAACCTTGTTGCTGACCAGCGACGCGTTGGTTGCTGAGAAGCCAGAAAAGAGTGGCAAAGCCGGTCACGGTGGCGACCACGACATGTATTGATCCAGTCGGGCCGAACGTTCGGTTCAGCCCTCTGTGTTCCAAGCATCCAACCCTTCGCTGTTCTTCAGCGAAGGGTTTTTTCTTGGCCCGACGAAGGTTGTTTGCACGTCGGTGCGCCCCGCGGTCTATGTTTGATATCAATTTCGCCAGCACAGCCTTCGATTTGCGTCGCTCATGTTTGTCAACAAGACCCGCTTGCCGCATCTTCTGTTGCCAAAGCACTACAGCAGCCAGTCGCAATATCAAGTTGAATTGGAGGCGTTGTTTCGACCTCAGTGGCATCTGGTTGGGACGCTGGCCGAGGTCCCCAATGAGGGCGACTTCTTCACGCGAGAATTGTTGGGCACTCCCATCTTGGTGCGTAACCAGCAGGGGGCGTACCACTGCTTTCTCAATGTCTGCACGCATCGACACAGCTTGTTGTCGAACCAGTGCAGCGGCAGCAGTCCGACACTCAAGTGCCAGTACCACGGCTGGGAATTCAACGTCGATGGTTCCAGCGGTCGAATTCCAGATGCCAAGAACTTTCGGCCGATGAGTGGCGGTCCAGAATGCCTGAAGAAGTTCTCGCTCGCCGTGCATGGGCCTCTGATTTTTGTCTCGCTGGAACCCGGCAGCACTCCGTTGCCGGAGCAGTTCGAGCCGTTTGGAAGCGTGATCGATGAGTTTCCAGCGAACCGGTGGTGGCACGCCGAGACTTGGCACTACGACTTCCCCGCCAACTGGAAAGTCGTGGCTGAAAATACAGTGGAGTCCTATCACTTGGAGTCGGTGCACACCGACAGTTTTCGGTTTGAACCGGAAGAGGAAATCAAGCACGAGATTCACGCTGGAGGCACGGTCATGCGAGCCAGCATCAAAGCCTCGCCGCGAGCCATGCGAGTCTCACGCTGGCTGACAGCGCAACTCCAGTCGGGGTGTTCGCCGCAGTACCGGTTGTGCCATCTGTTTCCACATTTGTTCTTGATGCGAACGGACGCAATGCTTCAGGCGATGGTGTTGATGCCGACATCGCCCACAAGTTGTCGAGCGACGGTGTCGGTTTTCGTGCTGCGTCGGCAGCATGAAACCAGTTGGTCGAAGTTGCTGACGCGATGCTGGGGCCGTCTGAAGACGTCCGCCGTCAAGAAAATTTTGGCCGAAGACGCGGCGCTTTACCCTGGAATCCAAACAGGGATGCAGCACAGTCCGTTCAAGGGGTGCGTCAGCACGCGTGAGGAGTTGGTGCATGCCCTGCAGAATCACGTCGCCGAGAACTGCGGCTTGCAGGCAGAATTCAATCTCGATGCCGAGGATTTCAGCCGCGAGAGTCAGCAATGAGTTCGTGGCCCGCAGCGACCGTTCGGTATGTGCTGGTCGGCTATGCCCTGATTCCGTTGGTGATCAATGTGGGGGTCAACGCCCTCTTGGGATGGCTGCTGTTTTCTGGCCAAACCTCGATCCCCGTTTGGGGAGCTTCGCAGAGCGTGTTGATGGAAATCATCGGCACAGGATTTCTGTTGCCGTTGATCACTGCCATGATCAGTTCTCGAGTGTTGCTCCGGCATCTTCACTCTGGAATGGTGAAGCCGCTTCCCGCGCTGGCAGTGGCCACCGGGGCTTTCTCGCGACTGGTCCGTTGGGTGGGGCGGACATTGCGAGCAGGGTCGTTGAATGGCTGCTTGTTGTTTTCCCTGGCGGTCTTTCCGTTGTTGACGATCCCTGCGGTCTTGGCGTTGTTCGCGTTGGATGGCGACTCGATGGCGCTTCCCACTCTGGTCGCGATGAAGTCGATCTACGCAGGGCTATGTGGCCTGGTGGTGACGCCGCTGATCGCGATCAGTCTGTTGGGTGGCTCCCGCAAACCGTGGTTGGAGTGATGGCGACTGGGGTGTTCTCGCCAAACGTTCCGTAACAGGGGAAAATCCTGAACTCGGGGTCGATTTTGGTTGGGTTCTGGCCGATGAGTGGTGAGTTGAGCGTTTCGGAAGTCGTCGCCACAGGGGCGCGTTCTCGATCGTCTCAATGGGACCTGTCGGGAGGCTGAACCTCTGATGAGCGTGCCCCGGCCTCAATCCGCCTCCGTGGAGATCGCGGAAACCCGTGAATTCCTTGGGAAGACGCGATTGGAAGAAGGCCGTCGGGGTTGCAAATTTTCGCTCTGAGACGTACTTTTTGCCTTCCTTTCCCGCCCCGCCTGTGTTTTGGCAGGGCGTATCCTTTACCCAGTTCATTGCATTTTGGGGCGAAGGGCACCGAATTCACGCGGTTTTGCGTCGTTTTCACCGCTCTGGGGCTGCTGTTTTCCTGTTTGATGGAAAGCCAGTTCTCCGAACCCGCACTGAACCAAATCCTGGAGATGCCGCGAATAATGCGCGGCAAAGATTCTGATGGCAAACGAAATTGTCAAAGAGATGATTGAAGCTGGTGTCCACTTTGGTCACCGCACCAGTCTCTGGAATCCGAAGATGGCTCCTTACATCTTCGGTAAGAAAAACCAAATCCACATCCTCGACATTCGCGAAACCCTGCGTGGTTTGCTGCGAGCGAAGAAGTATCTTTCGCAAGTCGCCGCTGGCGGCAGCTTGATTCTGTTCGTCGGTACCAAGCGTCAAGCTGGGGAAGCCGTTGAAGAGCAGTCGCTGCGTTGTGGGATGCCTTTTGTCAGCGAGCGTTGGCTCGGTGGCACCCTGACCAACTTCCGCACCATTCGCAGCCGACTGGGCCGTTTGGAAGAACTGGAAGCCCTGCGGAAGGGTGACGGCATCAACGAATACAGCAAGAAGATGCAGTCGTCGTTGAACCGCGAATATCGCAAGATGTATCGCAACTTGAACGGTTTGCGATCGATGAACCGGTTGCCGGAAGTCATGTTCATCGTCGACCCAGGCAAGGAACGCAACGCGGTTCGGGAAGCCAAACGATTGGGCATCACGACCGTGGCTCTGATCGATACCGACAGCGACCCAAGCCAAATCGATTTGCCGATTCCAGGCAACGATGACGGGATTCGCAGCGTTGAAATGATCATGCGAGAACTGGCGGACGCTGTGATTGCTGGCAAGGGACAAACCCAAACCGAAGCGGCACCCAACGCCCAGGCTGCTCCTGAAGCCGCCGCGCCTGCCGAAGAAGTCGCCGCCGCTCCCAGCGAAGGCTGATTTCGACCACCACATTCACTGAATTCAATCAACGATTAGGAAACAGAAACATGACGACGATTTCCGCCAAGGCGGTGAGCGAACTTCGCAAGTCCACCGGCGCCGGGATGATGGATTGCAAGAAGGCATTGGAAGAATCCGGTGGCGACTTGGATGGCGCGATGGACTACCTCCGCAAAAAAGGCCAGAAGGTCGCGGCCAAGCGTGCGGATCGCGAAGCTTCCGAAGGCGTTGTGGCTGCTGTGGTTGAAGGCAAAAAAGGCTTGTTGTTGGCCCTCAGTTGCGAAACCGACTTCGTTGCCAAAAACGAAGCGTTCATCGAGCTGACCAACACCATCGCCAAGATGGCTTTCGACGCCAATTGCACCACGATTGACGAAGTCAACGCACTCGAAATCGACGGCACGACGGTCAAAGAGCGTTTGGTCAACGAAACCGGCAAGGTCGGCGAGAAGATCGAAGTCTCCAATTTGGAAGTCGTCGAAGGTGAGAACCTGGCGTCGTACATCCATGCGGGTGCCAAGATCGGTGTCCTGGTGTCGTACAAAGACGGTGGCAAAGAAGACGCGCCCCTGTTCTTCCGCGGCGTCTCGATGCACATCGCTGCCATGAAACCTTCGATCCTTCACCCCAACGAATTCGATGAAGAATTCGTTGCCAAGGAAACCGAAGCACTTCAGGCTCAGATCAACGCTGAGAATGAACTGAACGAACGCGAAAACCTCGGCAAGCCGATGAAGAACGTTCCTCAGTTTGCAAGCCGTCGCCAACTGACTCCTGAAGTCTTGGCTGCGACCGAAGACGCGATCAAGGAAGAACTGAAGGCCGAAGGCAAGCCCGAGAAGATCTGGGACAAAATTGTTCCCGGTAAGCTCGAGCGTTTCATCGCCGACAACACCTTGCTCGACCAAGAGCGTTGCTTGTTGAGCCAGTTCTACGCACTGGACGACAGCAAGACCGTCGAAGCTGCGATCAAAGAATTCCACCCGGAAGCCGAAGTGGTGGTCTTCAAGCGAGTCTCCGTCAACTGATTGGTTGACCCGCGAATCTGAAATTCAAAACGCCTTGCTCATGGCTTTCATGAGCAAGGCGTTTTTTTTGAGCCAAACGTAGCCGGATTCGCCAAGAATTCGGACTCGTCTACAGATCCAGCGTCTGCAGCAACGACAGTGTGGCGACACCATAGAACGTGTATTCGACGTCCGGGGTTTGGTCGAGTTCAAACCCGACGAAACCGCCCTCTCGCTGCATGGAATCTGCGTATCGCTGCAATCGCGGCGCGTCGATTCTGGATCCGGCTCCAAGATCAACCAGCGTGATCAGACCCGTGCAAGAGCTGAGCAAGTCGGCGAAGGGAATTCGCGTGTTGGCGGTCAAGCCACCTTCGTCACTCTGCATCTCCAGCAGAAACTCAATCGTGTCGGCCTGCTGAGCAGGGTCCAGTCGCCCGAGTGTCTTCAGCGATCCAATCGCAGCCGCGGTCGGGTTCACGCCTGCTCGTTTGGCAACACGAATCTCTCGGTAGCCGCCATCTTGTTGCTGTTGGCTCGCCAGGAATCGCAGGAGACCATCGATGTCGGGGACGGGGACTTCCATCAGTTCGTAGCACAGCACAGAGAGAAACGTTTGGTAGGTGCTGCCTGCGCGGCCCTCTGGCGTTTTCGCGAATCCGCCGTCGTCGGTGCGGAGGTTGGCCAGCAACGCCGCAACGTTTTCTCGCCACTGGTGGTCTTCGTCAGAGATCACCACGACGCCGGAGGCCATTTCGAGAATCGCCGCACCAAAGATCAGGGACATCAGGTCCACGATGGAATCCCGTTGTCTCATCCGTCGGCGTAGGAAGATACCCGCTGCTTCGGCGGTTTGGGGGTCGAGTTCACCGAGGAGCCAAAGCGTTCGCAACGCAAACGAGGAGTAGTAGGGGTCGCTTTCGCCTTCGCGGCCCGCAAATCCACCGTCGTCGCGTTGTCGCAATCTCAGCCAGTCTGCGTGGCGAGATCGGAATTCGGGGCTCAGCCGACTTGCACCGACGGACAATCGCAGCGTCAGTTCTTGCAGGTAACCACTCAAATCAAATTGCCAACAAGATGTCCAGCATTTCCGCTGCGGTTGAAATCACGCGCGACGAAGCTTGGAAGGCGCGTTGGTAGGAAATCATCTTAATCGACTCTTCGTCGATGTTCACACCGGTGATCGCCAGGTGTTGGCTTTTCAGCGTTGAATACAAATCGTTGAGTCCTTCGGTCGCACTTTTCTGCACGCTGATTTCGCGTCCCAGTGCCGAGATGGTTTGTTCGTGAATTCCGCGGATCGAGCGGTTGCCCAGTTCATCCAGCGGTTGATCCACGAGGTCGAGCATGTTGTACAGCGTGTTGGTATCAGCATTGATACCGCCGTTGGAAATCGCCAGCAAATCGATGTTGTCGGCCAGCACCGAGTTGACCTCGATGTCCACCGCGGACGATCCCGTGAAGAAGGTGTTCATCCCGGCCGCCGCAACAAAACCACTGGTGTCTTGACCGAAGGTGAACTGGGCCGTGGCCGAGTCGCTGTCGATTCGAATGCGACCATCGCCCGAAAGCGATGCCGTCACACCTTCGACGGCGTTGATGTCGGAGACAATGGATGAAATGGTCGAGTCGTTGACGGTCCCCAAATTGCGAACGTCGATCCGTGTGGTGCTGACCAGTTCCCCGTCGGAGTCCACGATGTTGAAATCAAAGCTGCCGTTGCTCGGTTCGAAGGGCAATTCCGCTTCGCCCAGGGGCACACCGGGTTGGCTGGTGTTGCTGGAAACCAGCGAGGTGAACCCGGTCCGGCCTTGGCCTTGTGAGTGAACCTTGTTCACGCCCTGGATGAGAGCCGAGGCCATTTGATCCAGGCTCTCAACGTATTCGCCGAAGACGCCGCTGCGAGCTTCCATCGCCGCGCCGAGCTTGCCGCCGGTGGCTTTCAAAGGTGCGTCGGTGTCGAGGATTCGAACTTCCTGCCCGCCCCGCTCTTCGCTGTAGGCGGAATAAACTTCGCGGCGATTGCCGTCTGCAATCAAGTAGTCCCCGCCCACAAAGACGCTGACGTTTCCGGACGCTTGCTCTTGGAAGTTGATGTTGACGTAGCTGGCCAATTCCTCGAGGTCGCGGTAGCGCTGGTCACGCAGTCCGGTCGCATCGCTGCCGAGTGTGCCGCCACCCTCGATGGTTGCGATTTCGACGTTCAACTGAGCGATTCGTTCGGTCAGGCGATTGATTTGCGATGCGGCGTCATCGAGTTCTGCATTCCAGCCGTCTTGCAGTTCACCGGCGTTGGTACGGAGTTGTTGGACGTTGCTGGCCAGGGTTTGGCCTTGGATGATCACAAATTCTCGGGTGGCCGCATCGTTGGGCTGCGTCGACAGGTCGTGCATCGCATTGTTGAAGAGACTGAATTGTTCATTCAGTCCACCGCCATCGAGGTCCGTGATCAGGGACTCCAGTTGACCGTAGGCAGAGCTGAGTGAATCCGCCCCCGCCGCCGCGGTTTTCGCGTTGAACATCCGCTCGGCCAATTGCTGGTCAATGACCTGCACGACACCGGTGGCGCGAACACCGTGGCCCTGAATCAAATTGCCTTGGCGATACGCCACCGCGGGCGTCTGTTCCAGACGTTGGCGGATGTAGCCTTCGGTGTTGGCGTTGGCGATGTTGTTGCCAACGACCTGCAGTCCAATCTGGGCCGCGTCAAGCGCCCCCTTGGATTGTTGGATGGTGCCGAACAGCCCCATGATCGTCTCGCGAAAGTGTGAAACCGAGCGTTCGTGCGCGCACACGTGTCTTCGTTGAATCGGCTCACGAGACCGTCAAACTTGACCCAATCGGTCCAGCAGGACGCAAACTCATTGGCTTTTACTGGCATGTTGCCTGGCGACCCGCCCCGCTGGTTGAGAATCCACCATTCTCAGGAGGTCGTGCCGTTTTTGAATCTTGTATTGCCAGGCGTTTGTCATCACCCTCCCCGGCCCGAAGCGGTCCGCCCCTCCCCAAGGGAGGGTGAAGTGAAACGGCAGGATCTCTCAGCGGGGGCGGCGTTGTTGCTGGAAATTTGGGGTGCCAGGGCTCTTTCTCGTCTGGGCTGCGACCCGGAAGGCGACGTCCGAGAACGTGGGGAAGCAAATCTTGGCATCGGACGTGCAAAACATCGTGCCGGACATGTCCGGCTTCACGTTGACCAAGTTTTGTTCTCCAGTGACAATTCGGTTACGGAAGTCTTCGAACCCTTTTCGTTTTTCCCGCTGAAACTACCTCATGAGTACCGTCCCGTCGCAGCAACATGCCTCCGCCCAAGTCCCCGATTCTCGCGGGCGATTCGGCGATTTTGGTGGCCGTTTCGTTCCCGAGACACTCACGCGGGCACTTGATGAGCTTTCCGAAGAGTATGAAAAGGCCAAGCGGGATCCCGAGTTTCAGCGTGAATTGGACGGTTTGCTGAAGAGCTTTGTCGGTCGTCCCAGCCCGCTGTACCACGCCAAACGGTTGTCCTCGGCAGTTGGTGGAGCCCAGATTTGGTTGAAACGCGAAGATCTCAATCACACCGGTGCTCACAAAATCAACAACACGATCGGGCAAGCCTTGCTGACGCTGCGGATGGGCAAGACTCGAGTGATCGCCGAAACCGGTGCTGGTCAGCATGGTGTGGCGTCGGCGACCGCTTGCGCCCACTTCGGACTGCCCTGCACCGTGTACATGGGTGCCGAAGACATTCGCCGGCAGAAACCCAACGTGTTCAGCATGAAGTTGCTCGGCGCCAAAATCTCGCCCGTCGAGTCCGGTTCGCGAACGCTGCGGGACGCGGTCAACGAAGCGATGCGAGACTGGATGGCTTCGGTCGAGGACACTCACTACATCATCGGCAGCGTGATCGGCCCGCACCCATTCCCGATGATGGTTCGCGATTTTCAATCGGTGATCGGCCGCGAAACCCGTGAGCAGTGCCGGGACACGTTTGGTCGGTTGCCGGATTGCGTGGTCGCCTGCGTCGGGGGTGGCAGCAACGCGGCGGGCATGTTCTATCCGTTTGTCGAAGACGAAGGGGTGCGAATGGTCGGCGTGGAAGCCGGTGGGCGATCGGCCACACCCGGTGAGCACGCGTCGCCACTGTCCTATGGTTGCCCCGGCGTTTTGCACGGCAGTTACAGTTACGTGATGCAAGACGATGATGGTCAAACGTGTGACGTGCATTCGATGAGCGCCGGATTGGACTATCCCGGCGTCGGTCCTGAACACAGTTATTGGAAGGACACGAAGCGAGTCGACTACATCGGTTGCCGTGACGAGGAAGCGCTGGCCGCGTTTGAACGCTTGGCATCCAGCGAAGGCATCTTGGCAGCCCTGGAAACGTCTCATGCGGTGGCCAAAGCGATTGAGGTCGCGGCCAAAATGTCAGACCAAGAACACTTGGTGATCTGCTTGTCCGGACGAGGTGACAAGGACTCCATGGAAATCGCTCGTCTACGCGGCGAAGAGTGGTGAACCCCGTTTGCCGCTTCATGTGCCGCACCGCATGTGGCCAATCCCACCTTTCCGTTTGACTCTTCTTTCTCTGATCGCATGTCTGCCCAAGACCGTACCCTGGATCACTACCAGGAATTGATGACCATCAACGCCACGTCGCATGTGTTGCGAACCGGCCGTGAACTCGGATTGTTCGACGCCTTGCTGGAAGGTCAGAAAACGCTCGAAGTGTTGGCCGAACGCACCGGTGTGCCGGAGTCACGGTTGTTGCTGTTGTTGCGACCGCTGACATCGGTGGGGATCATCGAGAAGTACGCCGAGGATTATGCGATTTCGTCGGTCGCTCGTTTGCTGTGCCAATACGACGCGGACCTGGGCGACGCGATTTGGCAGGCGGCCCCGGCCGGATTGAAATCCGAGCCTCAATCGTCCGCTGAGACCGCTGTCCCTCAGAGTCGCTTTGATTCGATTGCCGCGACTCAGTGGGTGCACACACCCGCGGCGATGCAGGCGGCAGAAATCTTGGACTTTGGACCGACTCCAGGAGCCGAGGACGAAGGTGAAGGAACGGTATTGAGTTCAGGCGACTCAGCACCACAGACGTTGCTCGATCTGGGATGCGGGTCGGCGGTATGGAGCTGTGCGGCGGCTCACCGTGACCCACAGTTGCGAGTCACTTTGGTGGACCATCCCGGTGCTTTGGAAGCGGCGATCGCAACGGCCAACTCGATCGAGTTGGGGGATCGCTTTGAATCGATTCAAGGCGACGCTTTGACCACCGAGCTTCCCGAGGGGCAGTTCGACCATGTGTTGATCGCTCAACGACTGAACAACTACTCGCCCGATCAGATTCGTTTGATGTTGCAACGCGCGACGTCGGCGGTGAAGTCGGGTGGGCGGGTGATTGTGATTGATTCATTTGAAGGCCCGAATCGCCCGAGTTTGGCGGAGTCGATCGAAGCCCTGCGGATCGGAATCGAGACCGAAGGCGGTGCGGTGCCCGAATTGAAAGAGGCTCAGGAACGGATGAAGGTCGCTGGCTTGGAATCGATCCAGTTCACCTTCATCGCTGCCAGTCGTGTCGGACTGGGGTTGATGACCGGGATCAAACCGTGATGGTTTCCAAGCCTTCGTCGCGAGACGCAAATGTGCCGATCGGATCGGACATGGGCGACGACCCATGGCTGTGGTGGCGGGATCGTATGCCTGTGACCAACCACTGGGCTTACTTCGACCACGCAGCCGTGGCTCCGATCAGCCAACCGGCCGCCGAGGCTCTGCGTTCATTCGCCGAGGTCGCGGCATCACATGGCGACGTGCACTGGATGGATTGGTCCGATGCCGTCAATCGACTGCGTGACCTGACGGCGGATCTGATTCACTGCGAGTCGGAAGAGGTCACGTTGGTTCCCAACACCACCACGGGAATCAATCTGGTCGCCGAAGGTCTGGATTGGAAAGCCGGTGACAACATGGTTGTTCCGGAGGGGGAATTCCCCAGCAACCTGTATCCGTGGCTCAATCAGCAAGCTCGCGGCGTTGAGATTCGAATCGTTCCGCGTCGTGATGGACGCGTCGAAGTCGCGGACTTGATGGCTCAAGTCGACGAACGCACACGTTTGATCTCAGTCAGTTGGGTCGGCTACGCCAGCGGTTTTCGCGTGGATCTGGAGCACTTGGTGGATCAAGCTCACTCACGCGGCGTGCTGGTGTTTCTTGATGCCATCCAAGGTCTGGGGATGTACCCGCTCGACATGCGAACTTGCGCTGTCGACTTCGTCGCCGCTGACGGACACAAGTGGCTGCTCGGTCCTGAAGGGGCCGGGGTCGCTGTGATCCGCAAACGTCATCTGAATTCGCTGCGTTGTCCCACCGTGGGCTGGAAGAGCGTTGAGAACGCGCATCTGTTTTCGGGGTCCAAGTTTGAATTGCGGGAAGACGCATCCCGTTTTGAGGGTGGTTCGCTGAACCAATCCGGAATGATCGCGTTCGCGGCCAGTTTGGAGATGTTCACGGCGGTGGCGCAGCGATTCGGGGCCGACGCGATCGGAAATCGCGTGTTGGAACGCGCTCAGCGTCTCCGCCGTTTGCTGACGCACGCGGGTGCGAAATTGCTGTTTGGGCCTTGGGATGAGACGCCTCACGCCAGTGCGATCACGACGTTTGAAGTGCCCGGGGAATCACCGGATGATTTCCGCACGCGGGCACTTGAATCGGGAGTGGTGATCAGTTGTCGCGGCGGCGGCATTCGGGCCAGCGTTCATGTCTATAATGACGACGCGGATTTACAACGATTGGCCGACTTGGTCACTTCGTCCCCCGCTGTTTCTTCTTCCAATCCAGCGCGGAGCTGATCTGCCTTGTCTCTGAACTCCTCCAACGCCGACGCTGGCGAACTGTCGCATTCCATCGCCGTGTACACCGGGTCGTTCGACCCTGTCACGCTCGGTCACTTGCACATCATCGAACGCGCCTCCAGGTTATTCGACACGTTGGTGGTCGGGATCGGCATCAACGCAGACAAAAAGGCGTTGTTCAATCCGGAAGAACGCATCGAATTGGTGCAAGCCATTTCGAATCATTTGCCGAACGTGCGTGTTCAAACCTTTGATGGTTTGGCGGTCGATTTTGTGCGTTCGCTGGGCGCCAGTGTGATGGTGCGGGGGATTCGTCCCCTGACCGATATCGCCGGCGAGTTCACCATGATGATGGCCAACCGTCAGCTCGACGCGGAGATTGAAACCGTGTTCTTGATGGCCGACGAGCGATTTGCTCACGTCAGTTCTTCGCTGCTGAAACAGATTGCGATGCTGAGTGAGGACGATGGTCACTTGGCCAAGTTTGTGCCGCGTCCGGTCATCGCGTCCTTGCGTGCCAAGCTTTCCGCGCAAGCGTTCTGATACTCGCCGGGAATCTGGATGATGTCCGGGGAATCTGTTCCGCCAACTTCAACGTCGCCCACCCGTGCCCGTCAGGTCCGCACGGCGATGCCGGAACAGTTGCCGCCATGGGGGGTGTTGGTTCTTGAGAGTCATCATGCACCTGATTTTTCGATGCAGTGGCGTGAGCACCCGTTTGTCAAACTGGTTTACTTCCTGAGTGGTGCGGGAACGTTTCACCTGGCTGACCGTCCGATCGAATTCTCTGCTGGCGACGTGTTCGTCATCGCGCCCCATCTGCGGAATCGAATCTGTGACGGCGAAGGCACCCCGTCCAGTTTGTATGCGGGGTGCATCTGCGAGAATGTGCTGAAGGCGGAGCCCGTCACCGCGGCAAGAATTGCTTCGGGCAAGTTGTCCGGCGGCAACCGGCAAACGCATTTTGTCGCATCGAAATTGCGACGAATGGTTTACACGCAAAACTTGGCGTCGCCGTCGTGCGGCATCGACATGATGATCGACGCTTGGCGATTGCTTCGTGGCGTCACGGACTTTGATTGCTCTCGAAAAGCCGGCAACATCACGGCGATGCTGGACCCAACCGGTGCCGAGCAGGCAACCGACGTCGAAATCGTCCAGCAATACATCGATGAGTTGCAGACATCATTTTTGGAAGCCACCACAATTGATGCCGCCGCGAATCAGCTCAATTTGTCTCGTCGCACCTTCACCCAGCTCTTTCGTGAGTTGACTGGCACCACCTGGCTGCGGCGTGTCCGCGAACTCGGCATTGAGCACGCCAAAAGATTATTGCAGGAAACCGATCTGCCGATCGCATCGGTCGCCTTCGAATCTGGTTTCGCTGACCTCTCGACGTTCTATCGAAGATTCACGTCCATGGTCGGCCAATCCCCCGCCGCCTATCGACAGCAAACGGAACCGTCTTGACGTTGCATTCTCAGCGGACGCCATCATGGCGTCCACTGGGAAAGTTTTCCTTGCCGTTCTGGATGCAATCGATCAGAAGTCGGCGGAGACCTGTTCTTTGGTGGCACGCGTGCCGAGTGCACCCCACAGCCCGTAAGGGCTCGGCATTCCTGGGGCTCGGTTGCCGTTGCCGTTCCACCAAATGTTTCCAGCGGACTGATTGCCCGCTTCGATCGAGTCGGTGACAAACTTGACCGCCCCGTCGCCCAGCAGAATATGGACACCACCTTGGTGGCGACTACTGGGTGGGTAAAGCCCTGGTTGCCAAGTGCTGTTGCCGGTGCTGCAAACCGCGGTGTTGGGAGGCGCGATCGTGGTGATGGCTGTGAAGACGGGGAAACCACATGCCCATTTCAAACCACGTTGAATCTGGGCTCCACCAGCCAACGAGGCTGACGATGCCCAAAACGACGGTCTCTCTGGATCGATTTCGACCGTGTTGCACAAACTGGGATTGTTGATGATCGTTGCGCCGAAGTTGGCATCGTTCACGACTTGCGTTGTTTTGTGGCGATCACCCAAGTCCGTGTTCATTTCGCCAACCATGATGGTGTTGGAAAGACCGTCCAGCACATCGCGAAACTTCAGAGCCACACGGGACCGGAACATGCCGCGATTCGACTTGTTCGCGCGAGGATATTCTGTTGGGTTGGGCTTCGCGGTTTCGTACACACCGCCCGTGTTTTGCTGGCCGAGTGCGTCGCCCAGGCTCATGCCAAAGTTCGTGCGACCTTGCCCTGGCAGTCCTTCTCCTGGATCGCTGGGGCAACGATAGGTCGTGACGTTCGTCATCCACGGGTCGTAGCGTGCAGTGGCGTGATGAGTGAGTGACATCTCGGGATTGGGGCCAAATGCGCTGTAGTACAGGTCCGTGCCCGCTGGCTCGGTGACCTTGAACTGGTTGGCAATTTGTTCCCAAAGACCTTGTTGTTCGATGAACGGTAAGATCGGGACCAGGGCACTTCGATTGAAGCGATTGTTACCGCCCAAGGACCCACCCAAGGTGCGTGGGATGACAGAGTCATTGGTGGTGCCAGACACGCGTGACGTGCCTCCACGGCTCATCGGAAGCTGATTGTAGGCGGAGTGGTAGTTGTGAATTCCCAAGCCAATTTGTTTGGCGTTGTTGCTGCATTGCATCCGCCGTGCAGCTTCACGAGCCGCTTGCACGGCCGGCAGCAACAACCCGACAAGGACGCCGATGATGGCGATCACAACGAGAAGTTCGACCAAAGTGAACCCCAGCCTCATCGGGTGCGGTTGCACAGATGCAACGTGTCGCTTTACTTGGGGGACGCAAGAGAAAGGGAGCATGAGATGGGCCCGCTTTGAAAGGAAAAAAATGGCGTGAGACTTCAGCCAGGACTGAAGCTGCGCAATCAAAGTGGTGGCGTGATCGCGACTGAACTTCATCACCCAAAGATGTGAGTGACGAAGTGTTTCAACGACAAAAAGAAAGCACGCAAACGAGAAGCTTGCTGCCAGTAGGAGTTCGGCTACTCCGACACTCGGCCCGCTTCGAATTCAGCGGACTCATCGACCATCGAGTCGTCTGGATCGGCGACATGGTCGGGATTGTCTTGGAGGTACTGCTCAATTTCGTTGGCGGCAGGACCAGGAGCATTGGACTGCTCGCACCCGACCGCGGAAGTGAAGGCGAGCAGCCACCCGAGGGCCGCAAAATTGAACAGAAGTTTGTGTATAAAACGCTGAGACATCGCAATTACCGGGAGACAAAGGATCGCATGAGCACGCATAATGAGCATGTCTTCATTCGATCTTAACGGTTTGCCAAACGTCATGGAACCGTTTTTTTGGGCGTAGGATCAGCCCTTGGTTGCCAGGGATTTCGATGATCGACGGCGGACCCGTCCGGGGCGGCATTGTGATGTCTCGCAACGTTCTCGGGGCTTCCACCTCGAGCTAGCGATGACGTCCCCTTCCGGGGCGAATTTGCATGAACGGCTCCGGAGGTGCCCACGTTGATAGCTCGGGGTGGAAGCCCCGAGATCACTCAATTCGAGAAGACGTCGAAGAGCGTGTCAGGCGGCGAAAGGCTTTCGTCCGACTTCTTGGGGGTTGGTTTGGGGTCCGTCTTCTTGCGAGTCGATTTCTTCTTCGGTTTTGGGGCGGACGTGGATTGTTTGACGGGTGGACTGGACGCATGCGGGCTGGTTTCACCCAAGCGATGCACGTGAAATCCGTCATCCGGAAGCGTCTCGGATGCCAAGTCGACCAAGTGATCGTGGTGGGTGAACAAGATGACTTGGGTGGTGGTGGAAAGTTCCGAGAAGACCTTGAGTGCCGCCGCAGCTCGGCGATCGTCGAGCTGGATCAAGCAATCGTCAATGATCAGCGGGATCGCACTGGCGTGGGCCAATTGATGTTTCAATGACGCCAAACGCAGCGCCAAATACAGAGCGTCCGCGGTCCCGGTGCTCATCCGATTGGCCGGCACGTCGATCCCATCTCGAACGCCGAACAGCGATGGTTTGTCGCTGTCGCCGTAGTCCACTCGCAAGGCCTGATACTCGTCGCAGGTGAGCGTCGCGAAAAAGGATTCTGCCTCACGCAGCACCGGTTCTTGGTTTTGGTTGCGGTAGTGTTCCATGGCGCGTTGCAAGATCGACGCGGCCAATCGCAGACGGATGTACTCTTCCGATTCCCGTTGCAGTTTCCCAAGTGAGAACTGCATTTGTTGGGAGAGCTTGGACGCCTCACCGCTTCCATCGATGGCCTTCAGCTTTTCAGTCAGGCTCCAAAGTTCTTTTTGCGACACCGAGAGTCTTTCGTCCAGCTCGCGTTTCTTCTCGGTCAGCTGTTTGAGTTCTTCCGCGATCATGGCGGGCTGCTGGTCCCGCAGGGATTCGACGAACGATTCGCGATCCTGCCCGCTCGCCCAGTGATCCAGTTGGGCTTGCAGGTCAGCGACCTTGGATTCCGCAATCACGCGGCGACGGCTGCGTGCTTCCACTTCGCCCAGTTCTTCAGGAGCAGTGCAATGGGCTTCGTCGCAGAGTTGTTGCTGCGTGATCGTGAGTCGTTCCAGTTGCTCGTTTGCGTCCGCGAGTTCCTGTTCGCGTTGGCGGAGTTGTTGTTGAACTTCGTCCCGAGCGCTGCGGGCGCGTTGTTCGCGTTGCAGGCGTTCATGTGCCAAATTGATGGTCTCGGCGAGTTCGGACAAACCGACTGTATCGCCTGCGGGATCAGTCTGGGAGGTCGACTCAACGTCCTCCGCCGCCAACGAATCTCGCAATCGAATGGCACGCCGAACAAAGGTCTCGGATTCTTGGCGGATCGCTGCAATGCGAAGCGAGATGTCGTCCCGTTGTTTCTTCTGACCGATCAATTGCGTGATCGAGTCCATCATTGACAAGGCGTCTTGCGGGGCGGGTTTGGAGCTCAGTTGAAGAGACGCGGTGAGTTCATCCCACTGTTGGTTCCAGGTGTCCAAGGCACTCTGCCGGCGCTGCAGATTGGATTCCAACCCGGGGATTTCAGTCCGGCATTCGTTGCGTTTGTGCTCGCGTTGTTCGCGAAGTTTGAGTTGTTGAGCCTGCTCGGCGCGTTGGGTCAACGCCAAGTCATGCAGACGCGAAAGCGTGGTGCAGGTTGGTTCCAGTGAATCCTCGGACGAGGTGTCAGACTCGGGGATTTCCAGGGCTTGTTGCAGCCTTGCAATGGCTTGCCGCAGTTGAGCGTGGGACTGGTCCCGTTCGCCGATTGCGGTTTGCAGTTCCGCGAATTGCTCGATTAGTTTTTGATGATCGGACATCCAGGTTCGCATCGCATCGGGATCGCTGGCTGGGATGCCGGCTGCTTGCCAAATGGATTGCCAGTTTTCTTGGGCCTGCGTCAGGGAAGCTTGAGCATCAGCGATCGCGAGGTCGTGCTCGGTTGACTGACGCCGCAGTTGATCCAAGTTGTTCTGGGCGGCTTGCCGTCGGTAGATCGATTCGTGTTGCGACTGGAAGATATCCGAGATGGAATCAGCCCGATGGATCGCCAGTTCGGCTGCGGCGAGGTTCGCTGACCATTGATCGGGGGAAAACGAGCTCGCGTTTTGCTTCATGCCAGCGAGGATCTCGTCGCGATGCTGGCGGGCGTCGCGAAGGTCATCGGGCGTGGGTAAATCTCCCGCGTCAGCTTTCAGAGAGGCGAGCTTTTCTTCCGCGTTGGCGAGAGCATGTTGCAGTTCCTGGGCTCGTTGCTGGCCCAGCATGACTTCTTTGCCAGCCCGATCGAGAGCTTGCGTTCGTTCGGTCAATTGGGACGGCGTCGGCAGTGACAGTTCGACGGCGGACTGAATTGCGGCATCGTCGCTGGATGTTTCCAACTTCAATCGGCGATGGATCGTTTGGCATTCGCGAGCGAGTTTGTCGACTTGCGTTTGTTCTCGCCTCGCGGATTCAATCCAACGCTCTGGGGCGCCCATTTCTTCGAGCGTGCGGTCGAGCAGTTGATACTGCGTTGGCACGTTGGATTCTGCCAACACGTCTTCGGCCATCGTGAGTTCACGCTTGGCTTTGTCGAGTTGGTCCGAGGCATCGTCACATTGTTGGACCAGCTTTTCGTATTCGCCAGCCAAGCGTTGGATCTTGGATCGTTTCGATTCACTGATTTGCAGTGAGTCAACTTGTTGAGTCAGCGGATCCTGATCGTCATCGGTTGTTTCGTGCTCTGCTGGGAGCGGAGCTTCCCCGAAGGCGAGGTCATGGAGTTGCGATCGCATCTCTTGTTCAAGGTTTGCCAACGCTTGCTGCAAAGTTTCCTTTTCACCCTCGGCTTTTTCACGGCTGGGGAGGTCTCGATACAGGGCCAGGATTTCGCTCTCGAAAAGTCCGATGGATTCGTCGTGTCCGAGTTGCTTCCGTTGCTGAGTGAGCTCAGCATGGTTTTGTTGCAGGTTTTGCAGCAGGCGGGTGGTCGACTTCTGTTCTTGTTCCCATTCACGTCGGCGGTCAGAGAAATCATCGGACAGCATGGGGGCGTCTTGCACGCTGGCCAGTTCTTGCGTCGCCGCTTTCCAGCGTGGGATCAATGGCAGGGCTTGTTCGGTCGATTGCAAGCGGCCCATTTGTTGGACAAGCGATTGGGACTCTTCTTGCCAGCTTTGAATCAGGGCTTCTTTTTCGGCCAATTGTTTTTGCAAGTCCGCGAATTCAGCGGGCGGGACTTGTGCATCACGCAGTCGACGACGCATTTCGTCGAGTTGTTGCAGGCTGTTGTTGATCGTGGGTGTTTTGCCGGTTCGTTTGAAGCGTTCGCTGGCTTCGGAGTCGAGTTGTTCATAGATCTCTCGCAGACGTCCGATGCCGGCACCCGCCGAGAACAGGATTTCGCCGAGTTCGCCTTCGCCTCGCAAAATTTGTTCACCGCCGAGCAGCAATTCTTCGTGCGACAAACCAAAGCGTGAACGGAAGGTGGCTTCATCGATGCCGCCCAGCATTTGAGCCAATTCGGACTCGGCGATTTCGGCTTGGTCATCGGCACCACGCAAGGTGTTTTTGCGACCGCGACGCCGGATGCACTCAAGGACCCACTCGGGGGCGGATCCATCGCTGGACAGCGTTGTCAGGCGCCCTCCGACGCGAAGTTTCGCGGCGGGATGCAGGAAGGCATCGTCGGCGCGGGTGGCCATGCCAAACAACCAAGACGAGATGGCACGCAGGCTGGTCGATTTACCGGATTCGTTGGGACCGACCACCAAATGGAATCGGTTCGGGCCTGCCGAAAGGTCGAGGCTGCGGTTGGTGATGTGC
Source organism: Rhodopirellula sp. P2 (assembly GCF_028768465.1). Lineage (GTDB taxonomy): Bacteria > Planctomycetota > Planctomycetia > Pirellulales > Pirellulaceae > Rhodopirellula. The sequence continues at coordinate 634,963 of NZ_CP118225.1, read as the reverse complement.
CCAAAGGCGATCAGGTCCAAGCGTTCAATGATCATCGTTTGCCTCCTTGCAGTCGGGCGAGCAATTCCGTGGTTGCCGCTTCGATCCATTCGTGACGTTCTTCAGGATTGTCGAAGCGAATCGGGGCTTGGTCGCCACTGAATTCAGTTGGTAGTTTTTTCAGGAGAGGTGTGATCTCGTTGGCCATCCAATCCGAGTCGCCTCCGCCGGATTTCAGTTCTTCCACGACTGAGAGAATGCTGTGCAGCGGGCCTTCCTGATTCGCATCGTGTTGTTCCGCGGGCGAGTGATCGACCTCGGCCGAGGTTTTGATCTTCAACCGTTCCAACCAGACTTGTCCGTGGCCATGGGTGACCGAAGTGGCTCGCAGTGACGCTTCCAAATTGGATTGTTCACGCATCCATTGCTGATGCAGCGATGATTGGCCGGACAAGATGACTCGGGTGACCAGCAACCGATTCTCGGCCTGTTCCAGTTGGTCGTTCATCCAGGCTTCGTAGGCGTCCATCAATTCATCGGTGTGCGACCATTGACTTGCATTGGCATCAAAGGTTTCAAATCGGACGACGTCCAGAGGCATGAACCGACGCTCGGTTTGGTTGCGAGCGTCCAGGTCGACGAGGAGGCAACCCTTCGGTCCCGATTCGCGAATGTGTCGGCCTTGAATGTTGCCGCTGAAGACAACCGGGGCGGTGCCTTCGATTTGGTGCTCGCCGCGCAAGTGAATGTGGCCGAGGGCCCAGTAGTCGTAACCCTTGTCGGCGAGTTGCTGCGGGGAACAGGGGGCGTACGGATCGTGACCGTCCAGGCCTGACAGTCCGGTGTGCAGGATGCCGAGGTTGAACATGCCGCCGATCGGCGCGGGGTATTCGGCGGCCATGTCGCCGGTTTCGGCCCGTTTGGCATAGGATCGGCCGTGGATCACGATGCCGAGGTCTTCGAGAACTCGTTGGTCGACTTTCTTTTCGCTGAGCAGAATATCGGAGCCGTCAGGGTTCTTTGGTAGCGGCAGGTTCGACGTCATTTTGTTGGCGGCGTCGTGGTTGCCTCGAATGACCGCAACGTGGATGCCTTCTTGAACCAACCGGCTGGCTTGTTTGACGAAGAACAGGCCGGTGTTTTGGTCGGGCCAATCGCCGTCGTAGAGGTCTCCCGCGATGACGACCAGGTCGACTTGTTCGTCGATCGCCAACTGGGTCATGTTCTCAAGTGCTCGCCGGGATGCCTCGCGAATTTCGTCGACGGGAGCGTCTTCGTAGGCGTCAAGCTTCTGCAGGGGGCTGTCCAGATGAATGTCGGCGGCGTGAAGAATGCGGCGGTGACTCAAGAGGCTTCCTGCAGGCGGGGTGAGTGGAGAGCGAGTTGGGGACGACGACGTCGTGTCAGACGGCTAGACTGATTGACATGATAACGCACCATGTTCGAATCGGCTTCGCGGGAGAAATCTACCTGGCTCGTGCCCAGCGACGGATCGAACGTGGTCGGCGAGTGTTGGTGCGAACACCTCGCGGGGTGGAATTGGCCGAAGCTTTGTCGGTTTGCGACGATGACGGCACACCCACCACCCTGGAAATCCTCCGGCCGACCACACACAACGATGATCTTCTGATCGAGCGTTTGCAGCGGCACAAGGTTCGCGCGGTTCGCGAATGCCAAGCGATTTTGGCGGAAAGCGAATCGTCAGCGGTTTTGTTGGACGTCGATCAATTGTTCGACGGCGGGACGCTGGTGATGCACTTTTTAGGGGAACCGGATGCACTTGGCCGCGAACTGACCGATGCGATCGTTCGCCGCTACGAAGCCGAAGTCAAGAGCATCGAGCTGAGTGATTTGATGCAAACCGGTTGCGGACCGGGATGCGGCACCGCCGACGCTGGTGGATGCGGCGGCGGGTGCTCGTCATGCAGCGGATGTGGGATCGCTTCAGCGAGACAAAAACAGCCGCTTGGATAGGACACGTGGGGCTCGGATCTCAAGTGCGACTTGATCGTCCTCGTCGGGATCGCCATTGCCCGGCACACTGTCGACGTCGAACTGGTCGGTTTGCGTGACTTCGGCGTTCAAGGTTTTCAATCCGCGAGTGTCGACGCGTGCGGTCAGGACCAACTGCACGCTTGCACCGGACGCCAAGGGGCCGATGTTCCACTGACCCGTTGCGGGATCGTAAGTGCCTTGCTGCGGTGAGGCCGGTGGTACCAACGTCAATCCATCGGGCAACAACGATTCGATGACGACGCCGGTGGCATCCGAAACACCGTCCGCATTGGCGGCGGTCAAGGTGATCGTGATGATGTCATCGACTTCGGGTTCCAAGTTGTCCACCGCAGCGGTGACGCTGATGTCGACGACTTGAGGAGTGACTTGGACCGACGCGAGATCGTCTTCATCACCATTGGCATTGCCCGGCGTGCTGTCGGGGTCGATTTGATCCGACTGGATGATTTCGGCCACATTCGTCACGGATCCGGACTGCTCGACGATGGCGTTGATTTGCAAGGTCGCGGATTGGTTGGGTTCGAGCTGCGTCAACGTCCAAAGACCCGTCAGGGCGTCGAAGTTGCCTTGGGTTGGCGTCGCATCCTGGAAATTCAGTGAACCTGGCAACAGGTCACGGATCACGACGTTGGTCGCGGGATCGTTGTTGGCGTTTGTGATGGTGACCAAGTACTGAATCGTATCGCCGCGATTGGGGGCGGAGATGTCGACGGACTTGGTCAACGAAAGATCGGCACGCGCAATCATCAGGATCGCGGAGTCGGCATCGTCTTCGTTGACGTCTCCGTTTCCGAACACGCTGTTGCGATCAGGTTGGTCGGCCGAGATGACTTCCGCAAAGTTGGTGATGCCATCGCGAAGGATGTCGTCGGTGATCGCGTCTCGATTGACCGATGCGTTGAGTGTCAGCGTGACCGATTCGTTGCTGGGGATGCTGGGGATCGTCCAAGTGCCCGACTGAGAGTTGTAGCCTCCGTTGGCGGTCGATGAAGAGACGAAAATCAGTCCGGCGGGCAAGGAGTCAGCGACTTCGACATTGGTGGCTGTCGTCGGGCCCGTGTTGGAAACGGTCAATTCAAATTCGACCGAATCGTCCAAGTCGAAACGGGTGCCGTCGACCGTTTTGCTGAGCGCCAGATCGATCAGTTGTGCTTGGATGTCCACCGAGGCTCGGTCGTCTTCGGCTGGATCGGCGTCACCATTGCCCGGCGTGCTGTCTGGGTCGCGTTGGTCGCTGGCCATGATCTCAGCCACGTTGGTCAGTGACGATTCGGAGTTGACGCTTGCCGTCAATGTCAGCGTCGCGGTTTGGCCTGATGCGAGTTCATCGATCATCCAAATCTCGGTGATTGCCGAGTAGCTGCCATCGGATGTGGTTTGGTCGGTGAGGTCCATGCCGGCGGGCAAAAAGTCTCGGACCCGAATTCCGGTCGCTGGGTCGGGACCGCTGTTGCGAACAGTGATTGTGAAGGTGACCTCATCGCCAAAGTTGGGCGAGGCATTGTCGACGGTCTTGGTCAGTGAAAGGTCGGCGCTCGCAAGTGTCACAATCGCAGAGGCGGTGTCGTCTTCGCCGTCATCCAGTCCACTGTCAGGAACACTGTCCCGGTCGGCTTGGTCGGCAGCGATCACCTCGGCCCGGTTCTCGAGTGTTTCCACGTCGCCGATCGTTCCCGTCAGTTCCAGCGTTGTTTCTTCGCCGGACGCCAAATCGCCGACGGTCCAAAGTTCTGTCCCTGCGTTGAAGGCACCGGCAGGCGAAGAGGAGGTGAAGGTGTATCCATCGGGAAGCGAATCGCGAACGACGATTCCTGTCGCATCGTCGGGCCCATCGTTACGAAGCGTCAGTGTGAACGTGACTTCGCCGTTGATCGCGGGACGTTCGGGAGAAGCAGTCTGTGTGAGCGAGAGATCGATGACCGGTGTGGTGACGCTCACGCTGGCTTGGTCGTCTTCGGCTGCGACGTTGTTGTCCGGCGTGGAATCGATGTCGTCTTGGTCAACCGAAGCGACCTCGGCGGTGTTGGTTTGCGTTCCAACTTGATCCACGATCGCGAACAGGGTCAGTGTCGCGGTGGCGTCATCGGCCAATGTGTCGACGGTCCACTCGCCCGTGTTGGGATCGTAGGTGCCGTCGCTGAGCGAATTGGATTCGTAAGTCATTCCCGCGGGAAGCAAGTCGCGGACAACGATGTTGGTCGCTGTGTCTCGCGTGGTGGCGGTCTCACCATCGTTGGTCAACGTGATCGTGAAGGCAACGCGGTCGCCGACATTGGGGGCTGGATTGTCGACGGTCTTTTCCAGTGACAAATCGATGAACTCGACGCGGGCGGTCACGCTGGCTTGGTCGTCTTCGCCGGGGGCGTTGTTGTCAGGCGTGCTGTCCGAATCGATCTGTCCCGCCGCAATGACTTCGGTGCGGTTGGTGATCGTCGGTGAGTCGGCCGTCACGTTGTTGTTGACGCGAGCATTGATGGTCAACGTGGCGGAGCCGGATGGGGCCAACTCGCCGACTGTCCAGCGACCGCTCGACGAATTGAAACTGCCCGTTGTCGGTGTGGCATCGATGAAGGTCAGACCGGCTGGCAAGTTTTCTTCGACGATGACTCCGGTGGCGGTGTCCAAGCCCTCGTTGCGGATGACGATTTCGTACTGGATCGTTTCGCCCAAGCGTGGCGTGAGATTGTCGACGGTTTTGAACAGCTCCAGATCGATTTGTTCGGCTTGCAGACTCGCTTCGGCTTGGTCGTCTTCGTCGATGAGGCCGTTGCCCGGGGTGCTGTCGGGATCCGGAAGTGTGGCCTGAATGATTTCCGCGGTGTTCGTCAGTGTGCCCCGGGAAAGCGTCGTCGCGACAATTTCGAGGGTTGCAAACGAGGGGGCGGCGGTGCCGGAATCCGCGTCCAGTTCAGGCACGGTCCAGCGGCCGGTGTTCTCGTCGTAGTTGCCAATCGATGCGGTGGATTCGACGAATTGAAGCCCTGCGGGGAGAGTGTCCAGCACGATGAACTGCCCTGAGGGATCTCCGCTGTCATGGCGAGCTGTGATCGTGAAGGTCACGTTTTCGCCGACGTCCGCGTTGGTATTGTCAACGGTTTTGGTGAGCGACAAATCGGCGAGCGCGGGGGTGATGACGCTGGACGCTTGATCGTCTTCGGTTGCGTCTTGGTTGTCAGGCGTGCTGTCGGGATCGAACTGGGCCGCCTGGGTGATCTCAGCGGTGTTGGTGATGGAAGCAAACAGATCGCTGCGGCCGGGATCCAAAATCGCGGTCAGCGTCAGCGTTTCACTTGCTCCGGCCGCCAGTGAATCGACGGTCCATGTTCCCGTGGCGTCGACGTGGGTTCCCGCCGTGACCTGCGCTTCCTGGAAAATCAGTCCAGTGGGAAGCAGGTCGGTGACTTGGATGTTGGTCGCTGTCGTGATCGGAATCGCTGCGCTGGAATCGGCGTTGGACAACGTGATCGTGTAAGTGATCGAGTCACCGGGTTCTGGGCGTGCCGGCGTGACCGTCTTGGTCAGTTGCAAATCAATTGCGTTGGGCGTCAAAATCGCCGAGTCGGTGTCGTCTTCGCTGGAAGGACCAGCACCGGGGGTGCTGTCAGGGTCGCTCTGGTCCGATGCCGTGATGGTTGCTGAGTTGGTCTTGAGTCCCAAGCTGTCGACGCGAGCGATGATCTGCAAAGTTGGCATGGCCGGGATCGGATTGCCCGGGTTGGGGGCGGTCACACCGCCGATGTCCCAAAGCCCCGTGTCGGGATCGTACGTTCCCGAGGAAGTGACATCACTGATGTATGTCAAACCGGTTGGCAGACGATCTTGGACTTGAACGCCCGTTGCGTTGTTGGGGCCCTCGTTGTCGACCGTGATCGTGAATGTCACGTTCTCGCCGACCGTGGGTGTTTCGTTGGAAACCGTCTTGGTGAGCGAAAGGTCAGCGACCGGTGTTTGGATGGTGACTTCAGCTTGGTCGTCTTCGTCGATCAAGTCATTGTTGGGAATGCTGTCGCGGTCCGTTTGGGCCACGGCCAGGACTTCCGCGACGTTGGTGAAGTCACCCGCTTGGTCAACCCGGGCGACCAGTTCCAGCGTTGCCAGTCCGCCGACATCGAGCGATGAAATGGACCACCGATTCGTGGATGTGTTGAACGAAGTGCCGGCGCCGGGAGTGTTGCCGATCAGCGTCAATCCTGCGGGCAATCGGTCTTCGACCAAGATTCCCGTTGCGGTGCTGAGCGTCGCGTCGGTGGCGGTGTCGAGCGATGTGTTTTGCAGGGTGAGTGTGAATGTGATCTCATCGCCGACGTTGGGTTGGCTGTCGGAAACCGTTTTGGACAGTTGCAAGTCAACGCGAGTCGCAGCCACGGTCGCCGCGTCTTGATCGTCGTCGGCCAGCACGTTGTTGTCGCGGGGACTGTCCGCGTCGCGCTGTTCCGCCGCTGTGATTTCCGCCACGTTGGTTTGGGGATCCAGGCTGTCCAGTTGCCCGGTCAATCGCAGCGTTGCCGTCGCACCCACGGCAAGGCTGGGGATGGTCCAGAGCCCCGTGTCAGGGGCAAACGCCCCTGTGGAGGTTGTCCCGGTGGTGTTGATGATTCCGGCGGGGATGCGGTCCGTGACAACGATGCCGGTTGCCGGGTCGGGGCCGTTGTTGGTGACCACCACATCGAACACGACGTTCTGGTTCAACGTGGGTTCGGTGGTGATCAGTGTCTTGGTCAATTCCAAGTCCGCGTCGCCTGCGTTGTCGATGTTCTGGACGAGGATGGTGGGGCCCACGGTGCCGAGCAGGTCCGCGATCGCGTCGTAGTCGGGGCCGCCACTGACTTCGAGTTCGATCGCACCGATTTGGGTCAGGTCGGCGCCACTTCCGCTGATGGTTTGGAAGTCGCTGAACGGGATGTATTCCACCGAAGTGGGCTGCGTTGGCAGGGCAGGAATGGTCAGTGTGGCTTGGCTGACCAGGGTTCGGCTGCCCGCGATGCCGTCGTCGCTGTAAAGTCGGATCCGCGCCGTTCCGCTGGTCACCGAACCGATGACAAAGCGCAGGCCCGTCGCGGAGCCTCCATTGGTGAGATCGATCGCTCCCAGGCCATCGTCGTCGACGGTTGCGGCGTCATCTCCGGCCCCGTCCCAGATGACCAAGCGGCTTCCATCGGCGAACCCGTTGGCATCGAAGCTGAGCAAGTTCGGTGAGACGGCTTGGTTGACGCCAATGGCAACCGTGCCAATGTCGCCTGTGCCGCCTTGGGTTTTGTCGACCAGCAAATCCCGTGAGCCGCCGATGGCTTCGGCCGCCGCTTGCGTGGACGTCACCGGGGTCCCATCGGTGACCGTGTCCTCGACACTTTGAGTGGTTTGGAAGGAGTCGATGGTTTGGAAAGCTTGCCCCGCCGCTTGCGTCGAGGTCACCGTGACCAACGGCGAGATTTGTTGCTGCAGCGCGCGACCGTTGACGGTTTGAGCGGGCTGGAAGACGAAGTACGAACCCGCCGTGACACCGGTGAACTGGTAGTTCCCGCTGGGATCCGCCATGGCCATGTTGACTTCGACGTCGTCCGTGTCTGGTTCGAACACCCCATCGCCATCATCGCGGAACAGGTCCAGTGCGACATCTTCAAAGTTTCCCCCGAAGAAGCTGTCCGTGACCTGCCCTTGGATCGTGACCAAATCAGAAGCCACCGCCAACAACCGCCGATTTTCCAGCGATTCCAACAACAATCGACGCCGTCCTCGGCGCATTCCAATGGTGGAACGGGAATCTGTCCGCGATTTGCGACTGGGGAATCTCATCGTCACTGCTTTTCTGGGGGGCCTGCAAGCTGTGTGTGACACCACACGACGAATGGAGAAGATAAGCGGCTTGGGTGAAGCGGGGAAGATATGCCAGTTCGAGATGTGTGTGACGCAGCGGCCCGATCGTTCTCAGTTCACACGGCAGGTCGTCTATGGGCGGAACCCGCCAAATGCCTGACGGAAATATTCACGGACGACGCGAGTGGATTGAAAGCCGGCAGGTGAGGCGAGCGAATTTCCTTGTGCGTCTTTCGGCGCTAGAACATGAACCTCAGGGGGGCGCAGGGTGAGTTCGCATTGCACCCCGAAAATCTCGGAATCAACCATCGAGGAGTCGATTAGCAATGCTTGTGGTCTCAAGTAGTCGGCAATGCAGATTGCACGAGATCTCGGAGAATCAGCTGACAGATCAACACCGTCAAAGGAGTTGGGGGCGCTAACACGAATTCCGGCGAGGGAGATCAGGGTGGGCAGCAGATCCGCATGACTGGTGTTGAAGCGAATTTCTCGCTGGACGACGTCTGGCCCGAAAACGATGGCGGGAGTTCGGACTTGTGCGGCTGAGAGACGAGTTCCGTGGCCGATGGTTTCGTCATCGAGAAACGACTCCCCATGGTCGCCCACGATCGCAACGAGTCGGTTGGGACCTTGCAGCAAAGGGGCAATCATTGCATCCAGCGTTCTCGCTGAATTTCGATAACGATTCCAAACGGCTGTTCGCGAATGGGGCCCAAACGGCAAGGGATAGTCCGCGTCCGCCGAAGGCAGGTCTCGCACGTGTTGGGGGGCAACCAGGAATGGTGCGTGGGTGGTGTAGAGATACAGCACCGCGAGACGGGGTGGACGTCGCTCGCCCTCTGGCAATTCGCTGTCAGACAGAAAGATCTGAGCTGACTCGATGGCACGTCGTTCCGAGGCCAAACCGTCCCGCGGTTCGACCTTGAAGGTGTCGTAGGCATCCGAATGGATGAACGCATCCATTTGAAAGGCGTTCCAGTCTTCCGCTCCGCCGAAGAATCCCAGTTCGTAGCCGGTTTGCTCAAACAAGCGATTCATCGCGGGAGAGAAACGAACGTCCGCGAGATAAAACCAGATCGCATCCAGGCCATTGAGCAAGGAAAACAGCCCCAGGGAACTGGCGTTGCCACCGGAATGATGGCGGTGCATCCACAGTCCCTGTGTGGCTCGCGAATGAATGTTGGGCATGACCGACGGATGAACCAGTTCGGGCCGGAGCGATTCGACCACGATGAGGAGGACGTCGGGGGAAAGCGATTGAGTTTCCTGCACCACGTTGAAGCGAAAGTTGCGTGTGCGTCGCGTGACATCCTCGGCGGTGAACAGAGGATCGGCGATGACGTTTTGTTCTTTCGTCGGCGCATCGACACCACGATCATCGAACCAACCGGTGACGCCCAAAGCATGGCGAGAGGGCCTGCTGGTCATGCTGCTTTGAGTGGACGACCAAGTGGCCAAGCCTGGAATCGCCGTCAGCAGAATCCCAAGCGTCCACGCGTAGGTTGCTCCCCGAATGCTCAGTTGCCAACTTGGGGTCGTGAAGGTTCGAGCCAAGGAATGCATTGACCACTGGCAAGTCCATCCGATCGCAAACCATCCGGCGATCACGAATGTCAATCGAAGCAGCATTCCGAGGGTGATATAGGGCACCAGACTTGGCACTCGTGTGGAGAGCAGGGTCCATGCATCAGCAGATATCAAACGGATGCCAATCCAATGAAAGACAAACAGGTCAGCCAAAACCCACCCCCACCACAAAGTCATCGCCGCCATGATCCATCGATGCCACGACAACTTCCAGCGACCCAGATGCAGCAGAACTGCGACCGGAGCAAAAGCTTGGAAGACTCGCCATGCCGAGATGGAAAGTCCTGACATGGAGGCGTCCGTCTCGCTCAGAACAACAAATCGATGACCACTTGTTGTCGCCAGCACCGCGCACGCGATGAAGGTCGCCCACAGCAGTTGTTGCCAAAGCAAGCGAGCGTTGTCTGGAGGTGTTGGTTGGGGGGACATTCGCAAGGGCTTAGCTCGATTGGGATCGAAGCAATGCGAACAATCGAGGGAAGTGAGAGGCCGCCAGCAGTTTCCACGCTCGTGTGTCCAGGGGCTGTTGACGTGTCAGGCGTCGAGCGTGTTTGCGGGCGGTGAAAAGGTAGCCTTCTTGAACCGCGGTCCAGGCCCAAGTGCGTTCGCGATCCCAGGCCGAACACACGGTCTCGGCCGCTGGTTGATTCGCGGACGGGGTGTACGGCAACCCACGATCGACATGAGCTTTCGCGAGCAATCGATCCAGTGCATCCGCTCCGTCCGTTTGTCGAACAAACGACATGTTGTGAGGGTGAACTCGGTACCGGGTGAGCGGTTCAGGCAGGTTCGCAAGGCGGCCGATTCGAGCGAGGCGTAGCCAGAGATCTTGGTCTTCCGCGACAGGGTAATTCAAAGCGAAGCCGCCGGTCTGGATGACTGCCTCGCGACGCAGCATGGTGGACGGATGCATGATGCCGCCGGCACCCGAAAGCAACCTTGCCTCAATCGCGTCGTGATCGGTGGGCATGATGGTCACACCATAGGGATCGCCTTCACCGTCGATGTTCAGAACGGCGGAACCAACCAACACGCAATCGGGATGAGCGTCGAGGTAAGCGACCTGCTTGGCGAATCGAGTTGGCTCGGCGATATCGTCGGCGTCCATTCGGGCCAAGTATCGTCCACGTGATTGGTCGATCAAGCGGTTCAGTGAGACCGCCATTCCTGCGTTGCTCTGCCGGATCAGTTGCACCCGACGGTCGTTCTGGGCGGCTTGAAGTGCAACGTCGTAAGACCCGTCGTTCGATCCATCATCGAGGATGAGGAATTCAAAGTTGGTTTCGGTCTGACCCAAAATGCTGTCAATCGTTTCGCCCACCGTCTTCTTCGCATTGAAGACCGGTAACAGAACTGAAATTTTGGGTGGCGAAGGTGATTTGGATTCATTCATTGCGATGCCAATCTCGGCGCAGATGGATCCAACCCAGGGTGGAAAGCGGCAGGTAAACGATCGCGTGCATCAGTAGGAAGGCCGCACTGACGCCGACGGCTCCGAATTGAATTCCCATCCACCAAATCACCAGACCGCTGGTGATGCAGCCAGCCAAGCTGATCGCAAGGTAAGGTGATTTGCCGTGGGCGTGCAAGTAAATCCATTGAAATTCGATGATCAATGCAGCCCACAGTCCGATGATCAACAATGCGGTCGGCAAGGCCGGCAAGAATCGATGCGCATACCGAAAGTCGAGCAGATCCAGCCCGATCACGCCGCTCAAAAAGCAAGCACCAAGCAACGCCATCAGAGTGGCGGCAACTTTGCCCACTCGGAAGTAGATTCGGTCCAATTCTTGGTAGTCTCGTTCGGCGATCAAAACACCAAACCGAGGCGTGCGAGTTCGGACCCATGAGGAGCACGCACCACGCAGTGACTGCAAAATGTTCCAGGTCAAACCGAATTGACCCGCCACCACTGAATCTTGGTATCGGAACAGCACCGGCAGCATGACATCGGCATTGAAATAGTTGAAAAGGCCTTTCAACATGAGTTTGGACTGAAACGGCCAGATCTCTTTTCGCCAAGCGATGGAGGCGCCAGTGGGGCGGCGGGCAAACGTCGCGAAAAATCTCGGGTACCTGCCAAGCAACCAGCCGAGTTCACAAATCAAACGAACGGCGGTTGCCAACGCCGGGATCCAAAGAGCTGCCCCCAGCGGAATGGCGATCCAAACGGCGATGCTGCCCGCGATGCCTCGTACCAGGTTGAGCTTGTGAATCTCGCGGACTTGGTCGCATCCTTCCAACACCGCGAGAAACGGGATCAGCGCGAAGGCGCAGGAAGACAAGCCAACCAACGTCAACCACGGTGCTCGCCAAACCAATGCGTCCGCTGCCACGTCGTCGGCAAAGAACCACAGGCCAAACAGACCTGCCAGCAATCCAAAGGAGAGGGCGAGTCCAACCTGCATGGCGGTGGAGATTCGCATCAGATGCGTCAATCGCGAGATCGAATCCTCGTCGCCAATCAAACGCCGATTTTCATCGAGGTCGAGCTTGCTCCAAAGGTGGCTCGTCATGGTGACGATCGTTTGTGGGAACGCCAGTTCGAAGAACATCTGCAGTCCGATCACGGACCAGAACGTCACGTAGAACCCTTGCATCTCCGGCGAGAAGTATTTGACCACCAGCCAAAGGGTGATCGGACCGGAGAGGAACTGCCAGTAACGAGTTGCGACGGCGTAGAATGTGGCGCGGTCGACTTCCAATCGATTCAATGTGCGACGAGGCCAGGATCGTCGAGGCGGCGGTTCACTCGAACTCATGAGAACGTCTGGTTCCCAGAGTCTGCGGGGGGATGCATTTTGGCTCGGCGAACGAACACGGTGTTCTCGCCATTTTGTCGGGCCTCAAATTCGTCGGCTGGGAAGCGTTCGGCCATTGCCTTTTCGCAACCCGGGACCCAGCGATCATGGCATTCGATCATGGCGGTCTGCACTTGATCAGCCCACTGCCCGCCGACAGCCAAGACTTCTTTTTCTGCGCCTTCGATGTCCATTTTGAGGAGGTCGATTTTCCCGTTGAAATGCTGGTTCACGACCTCGTCCAGTCCAACCGATTCGATCGCGGATGAATCTGTCTCAGCGCCGGGGGCGGTTTCTTGATACCGGTATGCCCACGGCTGCGCATCCTCGGAGATTCGTTCCAACATTGCATTTCGATGCCACAAACCAACCTGCAGACAATGGATTTGCGGATAAGCCGCTGCGTTTTGCTCTAACACGCGAAAATTGGAAGGGTCGGGTTCGATCGCAATGATGTTTGCTTGCGGGAATTGGTTCGCGAACCAGACGGACGCCAAGCCGATGTTGGCACCCGCATCGAGGAGCGTGTTCGGCGTGGGAACGTCGATTTTGTACTCCAGATCGAAGAAAATCTGCTCAAAGACGTATTCGTCTGAAGTTCCGATGCGAATCGCCACCGGGTGTGTCAGCTCATGCCAAGTGATCCAGGTCAAAGGCTGAGGCTCGGTCAAAAGCCGAAATCGCAATCGGATTTTCTCCCTGAGCGAGAGTTTCTGGCCCAGGCGGTCGGCCCGCCACCGGAGGTGGTGATGAAGCGTGTTGGGAACCAAGCATCGACCCAGCAAACGCCAGATTTTGCCTGGTAGAAGGCGTGCGAATCCGCTTGATTCCTTGCCTGGTCGAGGGGGCACTTTTCTTTTCAATCGATCCGCTGTCGTGCTAGGATAGTGCGGCCGTCAAAACGAGTCGCGTTTTGGCCTTGTCGAAGAGACTTTTCTGTCCGAAGGAACCTCATGGTACCCACCGAAGACCAAATGCGAAAACGAGAGACCCGTCGGGGGGCAACGGTGCGATCGCATTCCTGCCTCCGCATCGCGACGCTGTGTGCTGCATGGTTGGTGTCGCTTGGTGGTTTGAGCTCATTCTGTCGCTCGGCGCATGGGTACACGCCTGAGGATCCTGAAATCCAGGCCCTGGTCGATGGTGGTGTCCAATCCCTGCGAGCGAACGCCCGCCAGAAGACGTTTTATGCGTTGACGACCGCTTTCACGGGTGGATTCGGCGAACATGCGTTGACTGGGTATGCGGCGATGAAGGTCAATCACGATGCGACGGACCCCGTGGTCCAGCAAGGCATTTCTTCCGCCCGAACCCTGGTTTCAAAGCTTGGCGCACCCGATCCAGGCGGACACAGCAGCAAGACCGTTTACGCCGTTTCGGCGGCGGCTCTCTTGCTCGCGGAAGTGGACGCTGAGAAGTACAAGTCGGAATTGAAGCAGATCGATCGGTATTTTCGAAATGCGCAATATCGCAACGGCGCCTACGGCTATGTGGGCGAGAAAACGGGAGACGTTTCCCAAACGCAGTATGCCATGCTGGCGCTTTGGACCCTGGATCGAGCGGGAATCCAGATCGATTACAAAGGCGTCGGCCGAACGGTTGGTTGGCTGCTTCGCGTCCAAGACCCAGGTGGTGGTTGGCCCTACCAGGGAATTGACCCGGGAGGGAACAATCGGGTCAAGCAAGGTGGTGTCACTCCCTCGATGGCTGTGGCCGGAGGAAGCGCTCTGCTGATTGGGACCGACATTCTCCGGATGTGGGGTGAGAGTTTGGGCGGGGAAGCTTCCGCGTTGGTTGGCTTGCCCAAAGCCGTCAAAGAATTCAATGAAGGACAAAGCCTGAAAAAGGTGGAACGGCCCAAGATGCCGAAAGAACCAGTCGTGGCGGCGATTCAAGCTTGCGAAGGTTACCTGGGCAAAAATTCCGCTGACCCGGGCGTGAAGAAAAGCATCTGGCCCTACTACCAGTTGTACACGCTGGAGCGATACGAAAGCTTTCGAGAGATGGCATTTGATTCGGAGATCAATCCGAGTCCAGCTTGGTACAACAGCGGCGTTGAGTACCTGAAGGAAGTTCGCAAAGGGCCGAGTTGGCCCGGCGGTTCCTACACAACCAGTTCTGTGAGCACCGCGTTCTCGGTCTTGTTCTTGATCCGAAGCACCAAGCGGGCCATCGTCAAAGCGAGTTCCGGCACGCTGGCCGGTGGACAAGGGCTACCGAAAGACTCAACGAAGATTCGGCGGGAAGGCTCGCAGATCAAAGGGGAGCCTGTCGGTGCGTCGGTGTTGGATTTGTTGTCGGCACTCGAAGATGATGGCAACGAAGCACTGGAGGGAAAGTCCTTGCCTGAGGACATGCAGTTGGCGACGGATCCGAAAGAATTGCGTGCGCAACTGGATCGACTGGAACGGCTCGTTCGAGGCAGTCAGTCCTACCAAGCCCGCCGCGTCGCAGCTCGTTTGCTAGGCAAGAGCGATGACATGCGGGTGGTCCCGGCGCTCATCTATGCACTCAGCGATCCCGATCTTTCGGTGCGTCGTTATGCGAGAGATGGATTGCGATTCATCAGCCGTAAATTTGAGGGCTTTGAAATGCCCGACAAACCGACCGAGGTTGAGCTTCGCAAAGCGGAGCGAGCCTGGATGGAATGGTACCTGACGGTGAATCCCAAGCACGTTTTCGTGGCTCAGTGAGAACGAACCGGGGTGGAGGAAATCGAGCGACGGATCCAATTCGCGAATTCGGCGGCTCGACCCCCGGCGTCGTGGAAGCGATCGAGGTATTCGTCCACCTGAGTCCATTGGACTGAATCGCATCGAAGTTGCTCTTCGATGCTTTGCGTCAACGTTTCCATGGATTCGTTGCAGCCCACCCCGGCGCCCGAGCGAGCCAGGAAATCGTCGTGGTCGGAGAGTGACACAATCGGCGTGTGAGAGGCGGCCGCTTGCAGTAAGACGTTTGGAAATCCCTCGTGCTCTCGACTACCAGTCGACACGAACAGCTTGGCTGCCGCGAACACGGCCGGCATCTGGGCAAACGGAATCCGGTCGATCAGCTCGACGTTTTCGGGAGCTTCTCGGCGGACACGAGATTCGATGTCGGGGTCGAACGGATTGGTGATCATCTTGAACGACAGCTGCGGAAGCTTTTTGGCAGCTTCCAGCATCAGCAAGGGGCGTTTGTGGAAGTCGTCGTAGCGGCCGATCCAAAGCACATCGAAGGGTTGAGTGAACGGTTCCGGGGCGGGCATCGGAAACGGGGGCTGCCATTCTTCGCGTTGGATTGGATTGCGAGAGAGCAATCCGTCTCGATCGAACAGTTGCTTCAACCGATCCACCTGCCATTGGCTTTGGCAGACCACATGGTCTGACCGCAGCAAGGCAAATCGACGTGCGGAAGAGGATTCGCCGCATTCATTGCGGTATTCCGTGTCAGTTGCCAGCCCGTCTTCCAAGCCTGCGTTGGAGCGGACGCAAACGAAGCTCGGCGTATGTTCCATGGTTGCGGTTGCTACCACTCGCGAACTGGAAGAGCTGACTCCAAATGAGATCCAGGCATCGATTGATTTGCCGACCAAGCGAGGGTCTGGGTGGCTGTCGATGGGATCGCGGGATCGAAAAGGACGCGTCACGGCGAGAAGCGGCAGTTGCCAGAGCAAGTGAGGTGAGAAACGCTGGATGCGTTGGGATTCCGTGTCGATGCATTCTCCCACCGCGTGGCGAATCGCTCGAAAACGATTGACGCTGATATCAAGCGTCACACCTTCGACTTCCAGGGGCCAGGGAGTCGAACCGTTTTGAGGGCGGTCGGTTTCCAGAAAGCAGATCGGTTCCATGTCTGTTTCGCGAGCGAGGTGCCGCGCCAGGGTCCACATCGCGGTTTCCAGTCCGCCAAATGTCTCGCCAAATCTCGTGGGTGCGGTTTGCGTTGAGCCGCAGGCAGCGGGGGAATCACCGGCGTCTTGTTGGGGCGTTCCAGCGGGGACAATGGCTGGCAGGGCGTGCCAAGCGACCAGTCCAACGCGAAAAGGCTTGGGATTCATGAACGGGCGATTCGCCAATGTTGCCATGCGACGATAAACTGAGGTGAAAACAAACCGCCGCAAAAATCGACCGTCGAATGATTGAAAAAGACGCCACGCCAGTATCCGCTCCCACGCGAACCGTGCCGCCGCTTCGGATTGGTGACTTGGTCATCGACCCGCCGATTTTGCAGGCGCCCATGGCTGGGTTCACCAACGCTGCGTTTCGTCACATTGTACGTCAATTCGGCGGTGCCGGGCTGTTGGCGACCGAAATGGTCAACGCCCGTGGGTTCGTGTGGCTGGACGAAAACGAAGCCGAACACCCGGATCGTTTGTGGGGGGTGGCCGACGAGCCTCGGCCGCTGGCAGTCCAGATTTGGGACAACGATCCCGAGACCATGGCCAAGGTCGGCCGCCGATTGTCAGAGGAGTACCGCGTCAGCGTCGTCGACATCAACTTCGGATGCCCAGTTCGTCAGGTGACCGAGAAAGCTCACAGCGGAAGCTACTTGCTGCGGGAACCGAGCCGGATGCATGCGATCATTTCGCGATTGGTGGAGGTGTGTGCGCCGACGCCCGTGACGGCGAAAATCCGTTTGGGGTGCAGTCGCGAAAATATCAACTGCAATGAGATCGCGCGGGTGGTCGAAGAGGCTGGTGCGGCGGCGCTCACCGTTCATGGCCGGACCGCGGCGGACATGTTTCGTGGCAATGCGGATTGGGAACGAATCAGCGAAATCAAATCGCATCTCCGCAACATCCCGTTGATCGGGAACGGCGATTTGGACAGCGCCGAAAAAGTCGTTGCGGCGTTTGAGCTGTACGATGTCGATGCGGTCATGATCGCTCGCGCCTGCCTGGGGCGGCCGTGGTTGTTTTCGCAAGCGGCCGCGGCACTGCGGGGCGAACCGATTCCGCCCGAGCCGACTCTGCCGGAGCAGCGCGACGTGATGCTGAAGCACTACCAGTTGGTGGTGGATCGCTTTGGCGAAGAGAAGGGAACCGTGCTGATGCGCAAATACGCGTGTTGTTATGCCCAAGGCAAGCACGGAGCCCGTTACTTCCGGACTCACGTCGCCAAGGTTTCTTCGGCGGAAGAATTTCACTCGGTCGTCGAAGAGTATTTCCCGCTGCATGATCCCAAGGCGACGCAGGACGCCGAGAGTGTTTCAAGCGACGCTAACTCGATTTTAGGGTAGCGAAACTCGTCAAGAGTTTCGTTCGTTGCGGGAAAGCCGAAAGTCTTGACGACTTCCGCTACGAGGAGCTAGGAGCTGCTCGACGTAGCGAGGAAACCCTTGCATGGTTTCCGGGAGCTCGCCGGGGCCGATGACCAGTGGGCCATCGCTGTGGTTTGCTGGGAGGACGCCGTGGCTGCCGCGAACCAGCGTTGGGTCCAGTGGGATCACATCCATTTTGTAGCGGAGACCGGCTTTCTTTTGAGCCAGTCGTGCTGCGGCGCGAAGCTTGCTGGTCATGAACAATTCGCACGGGTCGTAGCCCGGCTTGCGATGGATGTCGACGGTTCTCGCGAAGTCCGGTGCGTTGGCATCGTCGAGCCAGTAGTAGTACGTGAACCAGGCGTTGGGTTCGGCCAGAGCGATCAATTCGCCGCTTCGGGGATGGTCCAGTTGCAGGTCGCCGGGCGAGACGACCGATGCGATGCCGGGTGTTTCCTCCAGCGTTTTGCGAACGATGGGGATCAGTTCGGGGCGACGGACGTAGACGTGGGCCAGTTGATGATCGGCGACCGCGAAGGCGTCGCTTTCGCCAGGCAACATGATTTCGCCGAAGGGACCGCGACGGACTTTCAGCCAATCGTTGCGGCGGAGGACTTGGTTGATGCCGACCGGCGTGTCGACGGGAACCAAGCCGTATTCGCTGACGACAATCACTTGGGCACCGATTTCGCCGGCGGCCTCGATGACCTTGGCTGCGGCGGCGTCGACCTCCGCCACTCGGGCTGGATCGTGATCCGGCAAGCGTTGAAAGTCGTAATCCAGGTGCGGCAGGTAACACAGTGTCAGTTGCGGTTGTTTCTCCCGCATGACCAGTGCGGTGGCTTTGGCGATCCAATCGCTCGAGGCGATGCCTGCAGCGGGGCCCCAGAAACCGAAGAACGGGAACGGGCCGAGTTTCTCGGTCAGGTTGCAGCCTGACCAATCCAGGATGTCAAAGACTTTGCTGCCGTCGCATCCATAGTGAGGTTTGGGAGTGGCCCCGTACTGGGCGGTGGTGGATTGGTTGAACCACCAAAACATCTTGGCCGTTTCGTAGCGATCGTAGAACACGTCGCCTTGGACCAGCGTTCGAGCTTGTTGCCAGAAACGGATTTCCTGGGTGTCGCGGTACAGCCAACCGTTGCCGACGATGCCGTGATCTCGCGGGGCGAGTCCGGTCAGCATGGTCGCTTGGCTGGTGCAGGTCACGGCCGGAACCGGGCTGGTCCAAGCCCGGTGATTTCCCATCGCGGCGAGATTGGGAGCGTGGCGAAGCAGTTTGGGGGTCAGTCCAACGACGTTCAGAATGCAGAGTTTTGTCACGTAAGGCTACTTTTTTGCGAGTTCAGCCGCTTTCGAGTGTTTCTTGGCACATCCCTGGTGACAAACCCCCGACGCGTTTGCGAAGGATTCACTATCCTATGGCCCATCTCCCCATCAGTTTGGTTCGAATCAGTCCTTCGTACAGGAGTCTTCATGTTGTTGTCAAAGCTCGCTCGTTTCAGCTTGCTAAGAATCGCACCTTTGATTGTTGCCCTTTTGGGGGTGGGGGGAGTGGCTGCATTCGCGCAAGAAGAAGTGACCTCAGAGGAGGTGGCGGAGGAGTCGGTCGCTGAACCGGCGTTGGGGCTGGACCAGCAGGTCGATCAGTTTTTCAAGCCAATCGCTGATGCCTGGGGAAGCATTGTTTTTTACAGTGTGGAGCTACCGGGTGTTGGCCCCCTGCCGTTGGTTTTGATCTTGCTCGTTGGCGGAGCGTTGTTCTTCACGATCGTGTTTGGGTTCATCAACCTGCGATTGTTTCCGTTGGCGATCGAGGTGGTCAGCGGGAAGTTTGACGAGATTGAGAAACAAGGCCAGACGATCCCCACGGGGGTCGAGGTCATGGAGGTCGACGGTGACTTGGTCGACACCATTCGCGACGAGGGCGAAGGCGAGGTTTCGCACTTCCAAGCTCTGGCGACCGCGGTTTCGGGAACGGTTGGTTTGGGGAACATCGCGGGGGTCGCCGTTGCGGTTGCTGCGGGTGGTCCTGGCGCGACGTTTTGGATGGTTGTTTGCGGTTTGTTGGGCATGTCGACCAAGTTTGTCGAATGCACCTTGGGTGTGAAGTACCGCGACGTGGATGCCAATGGTGTGGTCCATGGCGGACCCATGTATTACCTCAAGAAAGGCCTGGCGGAGCGTGGGATGGCGCCCGTTGGAAAGGTCTTGGGCGTGCTTTTTGCCGTGTTCTGCGTGGGCGGATCGTTTGGTGGTGGCAACGCGTTCCAGTCCAACCAAGCCGCTCAGCAGATCAAATCCTTGCTGAATTTGCCCGACACAGGCTCCTCGGGGACGATCATTGGTTTGGTGATGGCGGTTTTGGTTGCGATCGTGATCATCGGCGGCATCAAGCGAATCGCGAAGGTCACCGAGAAGGTCGTGCCGCTGATGGCATTGATGTACGTGATCGCCGCACTCGGGATCATTTTGATGCACATTCAGGACGTGCCCTGGGCGATCGGCCAGGTCATCTCCGGTGCGTTTTCGCTGGAGGCTGGCTTTGGTGGTTTGTTGGGCGTGATGGTGCAAGGTTTCCGTCGAGCCGCATTTTCAAACGAAGCCGGAGCGGGTTCTGCCGCGATTGCTCACTCGGCCGTGAAGACGCGTTTTCCCGCTTCGGAAGGCATCGTTGCGTTGCTGGAGCCATTCATTGACACGGTCGTGATCTGCACGATGACCGCGATCGTGATTGTTCTCTTCAACGCGGACAATTCGTTTGCATGGGGGCAAGTCGACTCGGCAACCAGCACCGTGTTGATCGATGGTGCTCGAATGGGTGGGGTGGATTTGACCTCCGCCGCGTTTGACAGCGTGTTGCCGGGATTCCGTTACTTGCTGACGATCGCGATCATCCTGTTCGCGTTTTCAACCATGATTTCGTGGTCGTACTACGGTCTGCAATCGTGGAAGTATCTGTTCGGACGCAGCACAGCGGCTGACTTGTCCTACAAATTGCTGTTTTGCTTGGTCGTTGTGATCGGAGCAGCCGTTTCGCTCGGTTCAGTCATCGAATTCTCCGATGCGATGATTTTCGCAATGGTCTTTCCCAACATGATTGGGCTGTTCCTGCTGTTCCCGAAGGTTCGCGAGGAACTGAGTGCCTACTTGGAAGCCATCGGTAGAAAATAGCCGGTTGGCCGCGTGCCAAGTGAAACAGGCCGCCGGGGCATCTCGGCGGCGGCCGAGTCACTCCGGGTTGAGGAGGTCGTGCAGTTGATCGAGCCCGCGTTTTGGCGGGCTTTTGATGATGCACCTCTCCCGAAACGAAGTTTGGCGGGAAGTCGAGCGACGCCGTTCAAGCGTACGTGAGGGAGGGGGCCGAGCACGGGAGGCGGCGTGGATTGCCGCTCCCCCGGAAAGCTCGCTGAACGCACGCTTTCCGATCCCTCCCAACTTCGTCGGGCGGGGTTCTTGAGGCGTTACTGGCACGGCACTTAAGAACGGCACGACCTCTGAGTTCCGAGGGGGGCAGGCCGGAGTTGATCTCAAGCGGCGGATCGCCGCGATTCAGAAGCTCTTTCAACGTCTGCGTGGTGCAGTGTGAAAGGCGAAAGTGGTTAGAGGCGGGCTCGAACCGCCGACACCGGCCTTTTCAGGGCCGTGCTCTACCAACTGAGCTATCTAACCGTGATTTGGAGGCGAATTGCCTCACAAATGTTACCGTTTGCTTGCGCCAAAGAACAAGTTCCTCGGCGACAAGTAAGGAAAGTACGCTATGATGGGTGTCGTCGTCAATCGGCCTCTTCAAAACACTTTTCCTGGCCAACGATTTGGTCGTTCCTTGCTCAAGGACTGAATATGGCTTCTCCCGATCAGAATGTGATCGACGAACCGCAGATCGACGAAACCACGACTTCCGTAAGCGATCACGATGCGTCGCAAGGGTCGAATTCCGCCGGTTCGGGGGGGATGACTGCGATTCAGAAGCAACGATTGGAAGAACGCGAGCGTTTGCGGACCAGCAAGTTCGACGTGGTGACTTCGCTGTTCATGTCGCTGATTCTGTTCATCGGGGCTTTTGTCGTGATGTTGTTCATCGTCTGGCTGACGATGCGAATGCCAGAGAGAGTGAAGTCTTTCCCGCCCATTGAAGAAAATGCGGCCGGTCGTGCCGACAATGCCGAAGGTTTCGAGCGTGACTTTGAGCCGCCAGGGGCGGAAGAAGTCGAGGAGCTGATGGAGCCCACCTTGCAGGACACCATCGAAGCGGTGACCGACGCGGTCAGCAGTGTCGCCGGTGCCTTGGACACGATGAACACCAGCGCCACGGCCAGCACCGCCGGAACCGGCAAAGGGGACAGCCGTCCACCAGGCCCCGAGGGCGAAGGCGAAGACATCATCCCTCGATTCGAGCGTTGGCAATTGAATTTCTCGGCCAAAGGGCTGAAACCATACGCCAGCCAATTGGATTACTACAAAATCGAGCTCGGTTCCATCGGTGGATCAGTCCAAGGGGTCGATTACGCCAGCGACTTGGCTGGCAAGCCGAAGTCGCGGCATGTCGACGACAGTGAGGCTGAAAAGCGGCTGTACTTCATGTGGACCACCCCCAGCCCACTGATGCAATTCGATCGGACGTTGCTGACTCAGGCTGGAATCAACGTCAACGGCCGGCAGATGCTGAAATTCATCCCGGAACAACTCGAGAACGAACTGGCCCACATCGAACTGGAATACGCCAGAGAAAAAGGGCATCCGAGCGTCGTTTCCATTGCCAAGACGGTGTTTCAAAGCACCGCCAGCGGAAGTGGATACCAATTTGAAGTGGTCGAACAACGCTATCGCAAAGGCAAATGACGTGAAATTTCGAATTGGGTAACCACAATGGAAGGTGGCAACCTCCGCCGTCACCGCTCCTCGTTACCATGCCCCACTCGCACCTGACCGTGTGACTCCCATCGCGGGAACCAAGGCGGGCTGACATCCAACCAAACAATCGCATCACTCTGAAAGTACATAGGACAAAACGTTGTTGCTCGCTGAAACTTCGCTGTACGAAATCATCTCCAACTCAACGTACTTGGCGCTGGCTGCCGTTGCACTTTGGGGGCTGTATCAGATCGTGATCGTGTGGACCCGCGTCGGTCAAAAACGATTCAAGACGGAAGAACAACAGGACGCGTTCATGGACGACGTCGAGCAGATGCTGCGAGCGGGCGACTACGAAGGTGTTCACGAATACTGCGATGGAGACGTTCGTGCGATCCCGCAAATGATCGACATGGCCGTCGTCAATCGCGAAGAAGGGTTCAAACGCGCCAAGCAAATCATGATGGACCGCTTTCAACGCGACGTGATGAGTGACCTCGAATACCGACTCAGTTGGGTCAGCACCGTCATCAAAAGTGCTCCCATGATCGGGTTGTTCGGGACGGTGTTCGGGATGATGGGAGCGTTTAAAACGCTGGCCACCGCCGAGCAAGTCGAACCTTCGGCGCTCGCCGGCGATATTCAAGTTGCACTGGTGACGACCGCCAGTGGATTGGCCATCGCGATTCCGCTGATGTTGCTGGTTGCCACCGTGATGATTCGGATCGCGAAGATGGAAGATCTGCTGGGATCCGGTTTGCAGCGATTCTTCGAAGCGTTCAAAGTTGGTTTGGCGAAGTCACAAGGTGCCGCGGCCAAAAACGGTGCCTCCGCCAATGCTGAAGTCACTGCTGGAGTTCGATGATGAGTCAGGGATTCATTGACGACGATGAGGACGACGAACCAGCCCTGCCTCGGAAGAAGCGTCCTGAGGAGGAGATGGACATCACACCGATGATCGACATCACGTTCCTGTTGCTGATCTTCTTTGTGGTCGCTTCCAAAATGGATCCGACGCAAACCGGGAAAATCCCCGAGGCCACCAATGGGTTGGCGATCTCAGCCAAGGATTCAGCGGTCATTTTCATTGAGCCCGCTGGCGGTGACTCACCCGCGATTTTGCGTCGCTATGACGGCAGCGAATTCAGCAAAGACGAAGAGACCGCGACCAGCGAGATTGTTGAGTACGTGACCGGCGAATTGGAGAAATCCATCGGGACGAACAAGAACCAAGTGATGTTGCTCGGGGACGCAGAGGTGAAGGTGTCCGAGGTCACCAGGGTCCAGAAGATCGTCGGTGATGCGTTTCAAGATTTGGAATTCACCTACATCGCTGTCAAAGAACAGTAACCCGCATCCGTTTTGAGTGACAAACATGTCAATCCAATTTGAGTGCCCTTCCTGCGGTGAGTCACGCCGAGTGAACGAACGCTTGGGCGGACGAAAAATTCGATGCCCCGGTTGCGATTCACCGATCACGATCCCGGAAGCTCCCGTTGCGGTGGAAGCCGAACCGGTGGAGGTGGAGCCCGTGGAAGCGGAACCGGTAGAGGTCGCGGCGGTCGAAGCAGAATCCGTCGCCGAAGCCGCGATGAGCGTGGAAGATGAAGACATGAGGATCGGCAGCCCCGCTCACGCCGCGATGCGTGACGAACTGGCCGCCGTGTCCGAAGGCGTGGAACCCGCCGCATTCAACCTGGACGACGATGATGACGATGCCCTGCCGCCACGCAAAAAGCGTGACGACGGCGAACTCGACATGACACCGATGGTCGATGTGACGTTCTTGCTGCTGATCTTCTTCATGGTCACAGCGAGTTTTTCGTTGCAGAAATCGATCCAAATGCCTCGCCAGCAATCCGAGCTGCCCAGTACGAACAACGATCCGGAAGAAACCGACGAGAAGGATCCGGTCGAATTGGAAATCGACGAGAACGGCGGCTTCCTCGTTCTTGCTCCTGAATGGGAAAAAGAAACACCCGGGAAGCAGAATCTGATCAGCGCCCTCAAAGAGGCGGTGGGCGACAATCGCGACGGCATGCAGTTGAACATCAAGGTTCACGAAAATGCCAAGCTGCAGTTTCTGGTCGATGGCATGGACGCTGGCACGATCGCCGGCTTTGCGGCCTTGCAGGTCACCGAAGTTGACGGTTTTGATTGACGCTTTTCTGACGCTCGTCCCCACCATCGCACGCTGACATGTTCCCCGCGTCGGCGTTTGTGATTCTTTGCCTCTTGTCTTTTCTATCCACCAACAGAACCCACCGGCTCGATGGTCGGCGGTTTCACAATCAACAACATGCTTGCAAACGAACTGATTGACCAACTGGAACGGCGAGGTCTCTTGGACCAAGAGATCATTGAGGCGTTGCGAGAACAAATGTCACAAGGTGGCTCACGCGTGACCCCCGAAGCGGTGGCCAAGCTGTTGGTCGACAATGGCCAGCTGACGCGATTCCAAGCGACCAAGCTGATCGGCGAACTGCGCAGTGAGTCGTACGATTCCGAAGCTGTGGAAGTGGTCGATGGCGAAGAGGATCTGACAGCACAGCTGATCGATGACGACGACGTTCCCGAAGCCGTCATCGAAGACGACGACCCGTTCGGCGACAATCCGGTCGAAGTGGAAGCCGTTGTGGCGGAACCCGTCGAAGTGGTCGCGGAAGCGGATGTGTCGGGCGATTCGATGGGGGACGCTCCATCGCGTGGTCGCCCTTCCTCTCGGATCAAGAAACCCGAGACCAAGTCCACTTGGGACTCGTTCAAAATCTACGGTTACTTGGGAATCATCGGATTCTTGATCATCGCCGGCGGCGTGCTTTGGTTCGTGCTTTCGAAAGGCAACGCGGACGAGTTCATCGCGCTCGCCAACAAACAATACGACAGCCAAAGCTATCAACCGGCTCAAGACGCCTACATCGCTTACCTCGATCAATTTGGCGAAAGCAGTCAGTACTCGTCGTTGGCTCGAACCCGAATCACGATGTGCGAGTTGTTTCGTGCCGAGCAAATGACCGATCCAGTGGCTGGGTTGGAAATGGCCAAAGAGAAGTTGCCAACGGTCATCAACGAGGAGGCAATGAACGATGAGCGAGGCAACCTGGCAGGGTTCCTGGTTGACGTCGCCGAGAACATCGCGAAAGAGGCTGAGTTCGCAAAGGAAACGGAAGAGAAACGACGTCTGCTTGAGCGACTCGACGAGCAACAAACGTTGATTGACAACCCGAACTACATGTTGTCATCGATGAAGACGACTTTGTCGGGACGGTTGTTGCAACTCTCAGAGGCTCGCAACCGCGTCAAACGCGAAATCGATCGCAACGTTCGACTGGACGAGACAGAGGCGGCGATGCAAGCAGCCCTCGCGGAAAAGAAAACCAAGGAAGCCTACGACCAACGCGATTCGTTGCTGCGTGATTTCCCTGAACTGGCCAAGGACTCACGCTTGGTGACGTTGGTCGAAGAGGCCAGCGAGATTCAGCAAACATTGGTCAAGCCATCGGCGAAGACACCCAAGATCAGCACGGATCCAGCCGACGATGCGGCGCTGCGATCGATCGTGTTGACCACACGCCAAGGCAATTCCATCCCTGGCATTGAAGACGAGGTCTTCTTCCTTCGAGCAGGCGGATCGGTGTTGGCGTTTGCAGTCGACGACGGTCGTTTGTTGTGGCGTGATTACACCGGTCAAGGCGAGGACTACACGCCGTTGCGATTGGACGATGGCACGGCGGTTTTGTTGTCGGACATGGCCAACGACGAGATTCGTCGCTGCCGTGGGGAAGACGGCGAAGTCGTCTGGCGAGCCAAAATTGGAGAACCCTTTGTTGAACCGGTCGCAGGACGTGATTCCATTCTGGTGACGATGAAGTCCGGGACGTTGGTCGCGATGGATTCGGATTCCGGTGATGTCAAATGGTCGACGGATCTGTCGCAGGAATTGTCGACCCCCGCCGGACTCGATGACACTTTGAATCGGATTTACATTCCCGGCGGTCACAGCAACCTGTACGTGCTCAACGCACGCGACGGAAAATGCATCGAAAGTCTGTATCTCGAACACGATGAAGGCACGATCGCGGTCGCTCCGGTGTCATTGCTCGGCCACGTGTTTGTGATCGAAAACGCGGGCAGCGATTACGCTCAAGTTCACGTTTTGAAAGTCGATGAAAACGGCGAGAACATCCGGGTCGCTCAGAGTCCGTTCCGGTTGGACGGCAACGTGGTGGTTCCACCGATTGTTCAAAATCGTCGTCTGATCGTGTTGACCGACCGTGGTCAAGTCGCGGTGTATGACATTGAGCCGACCTCGGAAAAAGATCAGGTCTCGTTGATCGCTCAGCAGGTTGCCGCGTATGACAAACCCACGCTGACTCGGATGGCAGTCGGACGCAGCCAAATGTGGATCACGGGCACGCGAATCGGTCGCTACGAGTTGCAAATCAACACGGGCCGTGTGGTCTACGATTGGGGCAAAAACGAAGGCGACACCTTCATCGGCCAACCGTTGTCGCTCGAAGATGTGCTCGTGCACGCTCGCGTCTTGAAAGGCACCTCCGCGATTCGCGTGACGGCGGCGGAGCCCAAGACCGGCCGCGAATTGTGGCGGACCGATGTGGGAACGCCGATCGCCATGATCACACCTGCACCGGAAAGTGGTTTTCACGCGGTGACCAGCCAAGGTGCCTTGTTCGAGTTGACCTCGGACTCACTGGCGACGGGATCGACGCAGGGCCCGATTGAGAACCCCGGTGCCAATGGGATCTCAATGAGTTTCCAAAACCCAATTGCGGTGGATGACGTTCGTCGCATTCTGTTGAACCAAGCCCAGAAGGGCGAAGCGTTGATCTATGACCCGACTCGTCGGAGTGAGAAACTTCGCAAGGTCACGTTCCAGTTGACGGGGCCCAAGCCAACCGGCGTGGCAACGTTCAGTGGCGGTGGTTTGTTCTTGCCGCTCGATACCGGACGCGCTGTGTTGATGGATTGGCAAACCGGACGTGTCAAAGGGGCGCCATTCCAACCGGCCAGCGATCCCACCGCGACGGTCGAGTGGACCAACCCGATCAACAGCGCTGCGGACCCTGATCAAGTCTTGATCGCAGACAGTCGTAAGAAGCTGTATCGACTGCGCGTCGGCGACCAAATTCGAGAACTGTCGAGTGTTGATTTGGAATCGCCTTTCTTGGGCACCGTGGCCGGCATCGAATCGAGCTTGCTCGGCAGTGTCAGCGGTCCGGCCTCGGATTACTTGGTGGGCCATGACCAGACGGGGCTCGAGCAAACCTTCAAGAAGGTCTTGGATGGACGTGTCGTTTGGGGACCCGTGGCGGCGCAGTCGGATTCCACCGGCGAGATCGCCTTGGTGATCACGGATGATCAAATGTTGCGAGGCTTCAGTGCCTCGGGCGAACCTCTGTTTCAAACGCAAATGCCAGAAGCCGGTTTGTTGGTCGACCAAGTCGTTTCGACCGGTGGACGTTGGGTTCTTACCGGCAAAGATGGTTGGTTGACCTCGATCGATCCCGCTTCGGGCAACGTGGTGGGGACGACGAAACTTGGCCAGCCTTTGTCGGCCGGTCCTTTGCCGGTGGGCGATAAGCTGCTGGTCCCGGGCACCGAAGGTGTCGTTTACATCACGAACATTCCCGGTGACGCCTGATATCCATGCAATTCCAGTCCTTGATGAATTCCAACGTGTTGCATTTTCGACGACCACGCTGTTCTCAACGCATCGCTCGGAACAGCGTGCTGTTCCTGGTGCTCTGCTTCGTGGGGGCATCCAGTGCGCAAGCTCAGTTGCTCAACTACGCGGACTCCGGCCGGCCGGAAGCTCCCGGTTTGGAGCTGCTGCAAGAAGAGCCTCATGACCTGATCTACTTCACGGAAAAGGCCGGTGGCGGTTGGGTGAAAACTCGATTGCTGGAGTTGCCAAGGCGAGAAATGCCTGCCTCCCCCAGCGGCTCGTTGAAGTTCAGCATTGTCGGTGTGGAGCAACAGGAGTTTGTTGCCAAATGGACGGACATTGAGAACATTGACTTTTGGGAAACGCGTCTCGAACGCGAGACGGCAGAACGGATCAAGGCTGGTGATTTCGTCGGTGCTTATCCGTTCCTGTCTGTGCTGATTCGTGACTACCCGTCTCGGCCCGGCATGCGTCAATTGCGGACCGAGTTCCTGTGGCGAGATGCAGGGCGACGTGCCAAGAATCGAGAGTTCGGTGCGTCATTGGCCATGCTGGAAGAGCTGCGTCGTTACGCTCCCGAATACAAAACACAAACGGTGCTGACCGCCATCGGCGCGTTGACCGATCAACTGATGGAACAGCTCGTCAGCGATGGCAAGTTGGAATTGGGCCAGCAGCTTCTGGCTCGACTGGAAAAGGAATACCGCGGCCAGAATCTGTCTTCGATCAAAAAGTGGAATGCTCAATTCCTGTCGATGGCGGAAGACAAACGCGACCTCGCCTTGGCGGCTTTGGAAGCCAAGAACTACCGCGACGCACGGAAGTATTCTCGCGAAAGCATTTTCCTGAAACCGGACATCGACGGCGGCACGGAACTGGTTCGCAAGGTCGACCAGATCTACCCGCTGGTGAATGTTGGCGTGCTCCAGACGGCCACCGTGCTGGACCCGACTCGCTTGGACAACTGGGCGGCGCGTCGCGCTGGGCGGTTGCTGTACCGTGTTCTGTTTGAGATGCAGGGGGCCGGTCCCGAGGGGGGCGAGTACGAGTTCATTTTTGGAGACACGGAACAGAGCCCCGACCGTCAGCGGTTCTCGATGTTCATTGAGCCCGAGCGTTTGCCGGAACCGCTCAACAAGGTCGATGGCTTTTACCTCGCCGACGTTTTGGCGGAACGCGTCCAATCAGAATCACCCACCTACTTCTCACCATGGGCAGCCGCGGTTCAGGCCATTGGTCTGGACGGCCCCAAACGGATCGACTGCATTTTGCGTCGCCCCAATGTGCTTCCGTCGGCGTTGATTCAGGTCACCGTCGATGGATCCTGGTTCGGCGGCGAGCCAGGTTCGCCCACCGGTGACTATCGCCGAGATGTCGTCGAAGGCGACGTGGTCCGCTACGTTCTCAAAGGCGAACCTCGCACCGAATTGCAGCCTCGCGAGATTGTTGAGATTCGAACGGAATCCGCCGCCGAAGGTGTCAGCAAACTGCTGCAGGGCGAAGTCGATGTGTTGGACCAGCTGTTCCCCGCCGATGCCGTGCGGTTGTCCAGCAACCGAAAGGTGCGTGTGGTCAACTATCCACTTCCCAGCGTGCACATGTTGGTTCCTTGCAGCGACCACGAGTACCTGGCCGACAAAACATTCCGACGTGCGTTGGTGTACGGCACGAACCGCGAAGACATTCTGAACGGTGAGTTGTTGGAAAGCTTGGAAGTGCCTGGTTGCCGCGTGCTATCCGGTCCTTTCCCGGCCGGGCTGGAAGACAATGACCCGCTTGGTTACGCCTACGACCAATCCATCGCACCTCGCAACTACGAGCCTCGCTTGGCGAAGTTGTTGATGACGATGACAACCAAGCAGATGGAATCCGAGGCGTCACGCAAGAAGGAAAAACCACCGGAGCTGAAGCCGATTCGATTGGCGTTTCCCCCGGAGAACCTTTCTCGGATCGCTTGCGAGGCCATTCGCAGCCAGTGGCAGTTGTTGGGGCTCGAAATCGAGCTTGTCGAACTGCCCGTCGGTCGTGCGTTCCCGGATCCTGGGACCGCTGACATCGCGTATGTTTCCGCGGCCGTTTGGGAACCGATCATCGACGCTCGTCGAGTGCTGGGTCCCGAGGGCATGGCCGGCAGCACCGATCAATTGGTTGGTCTGGGACTGCGTCGATTGGAAGAGTCCAAGAACTGGCGAGACGCTCGAGATCGTTTGTTGGATTTGCACGCGATCGCTCACCACGAATTGCCGGTGTTGCCGTTGTGGCAATTGGTCGATTCGTATGCCTACAGCCGAGAGCTGCTGGGTGTGGGATCCGACATCGTGTCGCTGTATCAGAACGCTGAAAAATGGCGGTTGAGTCAATGAGTATCACAACACTGTTTTCTGATTCCCGTTGTCTGCCACGATGTGTGTTTGCGTGGATCGCCGTGTTGGTGGCGCTGGGATCACTGGCGTCTGCGCCGGCTCAGGAACCTGGTGCTGGCACCGGTGCCGACACCGCTGTCGAAGCGGATGCCAACGCGGAGGCTGACCTCGAGGGAGAGGCCGAGCCCGATGAGCCACCCCCGTTCGACTTTGCCCCCTACCGAACCTTGATTTGGGTGGCCTCCGATTCACCGCGTGTTTCTGCCGACACGTTGCGAGACGATTTGCAGAAGGTGTTGGACCGCGATTTTCATGCGGTGTGGCGAACGACGATTGCCGATGCACCCACGTCCGTTGCTTCGATGGCAATGCGAGTTCTATCCGAAGTCGACTTCGACACGTTGGCCGCCACCGACCCGGTGATCGCGCTCAAAAAATCACACAATGACGCCGTTCGAATCCGTTTTGCGGGTGACGTGGGACGTTACGCCTCCAGCGTTCTGACCACGTCGGGACGCATGGAAGAGGTGCGCTCGCGATTGGTCGGCGATCCAGGTTCCCCCAAGAATGCTTGGTTAGGAATCTTGCACGCGATCGATGGCGATGCAGTCGCGTTGAAGGAAGCTTGGGCGAAAGAAGACACCGAGGCCATCTTGGTCTCTCGCGGGATGGCGGAAACGCTGACCGAACCCGAAGCCAAGATCATCGTGCCGCCGATCACCGGCCAAGTCATCGATGCCGCCGAAGCTTATGACAAAATCTTTATCGTTCGCGTTCGAACGGCAACCACACCGATGAAAGTCGAGAGCGTCGAGTTTGATACGTTGATGCGGTACTTCGGTGACACCTCCAACGCCACCGTTTCCAGTTTCAATCTCTTGCCCGAAGTGGTCGGCGCAACCTTGCGAGATGTCTTTGCTCCTGTGGCTCGGATCGACGATGCGGGAAAGAGCAATGCGGTGGGATTGGTGCGAGCGTCTGGTTTGGTGACCGACAAAGATTCGCCTGCTCTCGTCCAAGTCGGTGACGTGTTGGTGCCGATGGTTCGCAAGGACGATCGCAACGGCAATCCGATTTCGATTGGACCGCTCGACTGGGCCTACTTGCTGGCGAAAGAGTTGGACGGAAGACGCGTCAAAATGGATTTTCATGCGGGTCGCGCGGGCGGTTTGCAAGGTCGCAAGAATGCCAGAACGCACCGGATGGGACTGCGGATTCGGCCGCGGAAGGATCAGACCTTGCTGCGTTTGCATGCCAAGGGCGACCCCAATCAGCCGCTGATCGGATACGAGATCTACGAAAAAGAACTCGAAGGCAAAAGCATGACGTTCATCGGACGGACCGATTGGAACGGTCGCTTGGATGTTGAGTTTGCCAAGGACCAGCCTCTGCGTTTGTTGTACGTCAAAAATGGTGGAGCGGTGTTGGCTCGATTGCCGATGGTCCCCGGGCACCATGCAAATGCCGTCGCGGATCTTGCAGGCGACGACATGCGGTTGCAGGCGGAGTCCTACATTCGTGGCGTTCAAAACTCGATCATTGACCTGCTGGCAATTCGTGAGTTGTTCAAAGCTCGGATCATGATGCGGCTGGAACGAGGTGATCTCGAATCCGCTGAAGAGTTGTTGGAAGTGTTGCGAAACCAGCCGACCAACGAGCGGCTAGCCAATGACATGGGCAAGCGTCAGACCGAGTTCATCAAAGCAATCGGAAAAAACGCCAATCAGCAGCGCAAGGTCGATGAGATGTTCAGCGTGACGCGGGAGTTGCTGACCAAGCACATCAGTCCGAAGCTGGTGCGTGACTTGGAAGAGGCTGTGATCGAGTCCAAAGAAAACGGCGGCAAGTTGCCAGCGAAGTCGGACGAGGAAGCTGCAGCAGAGTAGAACATTTGTCCTCAAATGTTTGCGTGACCGGTTTCTGTCTTCGAGCAGCGAGACGCGAATGGTTACCCATGGGGTGGGGGCGACGTGGCTTGACGTTGGAGAAATGCTCGACGGAACAGTAGGGGACAACTGTTCTACTCTTCAGCCTGGAAAGGCTGACGTACGTTTTTCGTGATCGTCGGTTTCGTACCGTGAACGAAACTCCTCTTCGCTGAGGACTTCGACGCCCAGCGATTCGGCTTTGGTGAGTTTGCTGCCCGCTTTTTCACCGGCGATCACAAAGTCGGTTTTCTTGCTCACGCTGCTCGCTGCCCGTCCGCCCAGTTCTTCGATGCGGGCTTTGATTCCGTCGCGGGTGTAGTGCTGCAGCGTCCCTGTCGCAACGATGTTCTTGCCTGCCAATGGCAGGCCCTCTTGGTCGTCCGGTGATTCAACGGGCTCGGGCCCCGACATCGTGACGCCCACTGCGTCCAAG
The DNA here is from genome assembly GCF_028768465.1 of Rhodopirellula sp. P2. Taxonomy (GTDB): domain Bacteria; phylum Planctomycetota; class Planctomycetia; order Pirellulales; family Pirellulaceae; genus Rhodopirellula. The sequence goes on along the minus strand of NZ_CP118225.1, from coordinate 602,258 downwards.
TCCGTCAACGTTTGTGAACCCGATTCGCTGTGAATGAATTTGATCAGGCTTTCTGCGATTCGGTCACCGATTTCATGAATCGCGGCGAGGTCCTCTGCTTTCGCGGAACGCAGCAGATCCAGGTTCCAGTACTTTGCCGTGATCAGTTTGGCGACGCGAGGTCCGATGTGGCGGATGCTGATCGATGACAACACACGTGCCAACCCGCGGGTGCGACTTTCGTTGATCCCCGCGACCAAGCTCTCGGCGTTCTTGCGACCGAATTGAACTTCGATCATCTCGTCGCCTTTGCCCTTGCGCAATCGTGGCCAAGTCAACTCTGCGAGTTCGTCGACTTTCAATCGGTACAGGTCAGCGTAGTTTTCAACGAGTTCTTTTTGGAGCAGCAGGTCGACCACCTCTTCCCCCAAACCATCAATGTCCATGCCCGCTCGGCTGCCAAAGTAAACCAGTCGTTGGCGAAGTTGAGCGGGGCATGCCGGGTTGGTGCAGCGGATGTAAACGCCGCCTTCGTCTCGCGTGAGTGGTTCGTCGCACCTTGGGCAGTGAGTGGGGAATTCAAATTTGGGGAGCGGTTTGGTACGAGCATGTTTTTCGACACGCACGACCTTGGGGATGATCTTGCCGGCTTTTTCGACGACCACGGTGTCGCCGACGCGGACGTCCAATCGCTCGATCTCGTCGGCGTTGTGAAGCGAGGCTCGTGAAACGGTGGTGTCGGCGATGTCGACGGGGGTCAGGTACGCGACCGGCGTGATCGTCCCGGTCTTGCCGACTTGCACATCGATCGCTTCGAGCGTGGTGATGGCTTCGTAGCGTTCGAACTTGTAAGCGATCACCCAGCGCGGACTCTTGCTACGCACGCCCAGTTTTTCGCGTTGCTCGAACGAGTCCACCTTGAACACGATGCCATCGATCTCGAATGGCAAGTCGGGCATCTCCAGTTCCAGTTTCGCAATCGCCTGGAGGGCGTCCTCTTTGTTTTCAAAGCGAACGACATCCGGTGCGATGGGAATGCCCAGTGTTTCGACATGCTTGAGAAAAGTCATGTGATCGGTGGCCTGGACGCCAACCAATTCGCCGCTGCCGTGGCAAAAGAACCGGATGTTTCGCGAGGCGGCGATCTTGGGATCGAGCAAGCGGATGGTTCCCGCCGTGACGTTGCGTGTGTTCTTGAACGGTTCGTGACCGGCTTCGGTTTGGCGGACATTGAGATCGGCCAGGTCGGCGTCGGTCATGTAGAGTTCGCCGCGAACTTCGAGAACTTCAGGAACGTTTCCGCCGGCAATTTCGGGATGGGCGCGGGCGGCATCGGCGATGGATCGAGGCAATTCGCGAATCGTGCGAATGTTGTGAGTGATGTCGTCACCGACTTGCCCGTTGCCTCGCGTGAGAGCCAGTGTCAGTTCCCCGTGTTCGTAGCGAATCGAACCGGCGACGCCGTCGATTTTGTATTCCATGGTCCAGGCAACGGGTTCGCCTTCGAGCGATTTCTCAATTCGCTCCATCGCCGCCGCCAATTCTTCGCGGCTGTACGTGTTGTCGATCGACAACATCGGGACCCGGTGAGGAACCTGGACCAGTTGATCGACCACCGCGCCACCGACCAACTGGGTCGGTGAATTGGGCTGGCGAAGTTCGGGATGTTCGTTCTCGAGTTGGGTGAGCTCGGCCAGCAATTGATCGTATTGCAGGTCGGTGATCTCAGGGGCCGCGTCGTCGTAGTACAGACGATTGTGGTGATTGATTTCGTCGACGAGTTGTTGAACGCGGCTGGCAATGGAATCGGAGGCCACGAAACGATCCTGGGGCATGAGAGAGTCACCAATGTTCTCGGCGGACCGAGCGGGGGTATCCATTGTCCGTTTGCTACCCGCTGATTCTAGACCCCTTGATGGAAGAGGTCGCGCGACGCCGTTCAGGCGTACGCGAGGGTGAGGGCCGGGCACGGGAGACGGCGTGAATTGCCCTCCCTCGGAAATCTCGCTTTTCGACTCCTCCCGTCTCCAACCGGCCTGTCGATTTGAGTCATCAACGACGTTTGAACGCATCTAGGATGGGCACTCTTGCCCGTCAGAGTGGTGGATGTCGGCCAAGAGTGGCCAACCTACAAAAAAATTCTGCTCGTTCCCAGGCTCTGCCTGGGAACGCAATGCACTGCAGGCTCCGCCTGCTGAGACAGAATCGGGAGGCGGAGCCTCCAAGACAGTGTGTTCCCAGGCAGAGCCTGGGAACAAGGGATAAGGGAAAGTGGAAATCCGCCGAGACGCGGCATCAGAAAACTGCACGAGCTCTGAATACGAAATGAACAGGCAGGCAGGATTCGGCGAAACCTGAGTCGAACAGTTGTCCGAAACTGTTTCCGTGCTGGTACAGACTCATCGAAACGTTCAACGCGAACGCGAGCCAATTTCGATGCAGAGGCGGAGAGGCACGCGCGCAAAAAAACGGAGCCAACTTCCGGCGATTTGAACTCGCCGGCCAGTTTGACTCCGTGATGGATCGTGAATCAATGGGACTCAAGCTGAGTCCATTTGATCACTCAGCAGTGCCAGCGGCTGCGTCGATCGTTTCTTTGGCCTTGTCGCCACCTTGATCGATCGCACCGTCAACGGTTTCTTTGGCAGCTTCTGGGACCATGTCAGCGCTCGCGTCTTTGGCGGTAACAGCGGCGGAATCGACACCCGCTTTGGCTTGATCAGCGATTCCAGCGGCGGAGTCCGAGCCTTTTTCGCATCCAGCCAAAACAGCGACCAAAGAAAGGGCAAGCAACGTTTGAGTGAGCTTCGTGAACATCAAATTCATCCTGAGAAATTGGACTGAGCGAATCCCGACAATTTGGATGACTCGCCCTTCAATTCCAACCCTATCGGAATCGCAACTGAACACAAGTGGCCCGAAACCCCCTGGCCTCCCTTCGACGTTCATTCTGCCAGCGATGCACACACCAGTTGATTGTCATTGCGAGCAAAAATGCAGCGGTTGGCATAGGCGGGATGAGACCATGTGACGCCGTTGCGACGTGGCAATTGCACCGTCGTCGTGTCGAGCAAATGAGTTTGACTGAGTGGGCGGTAACCCTCCGGGGTCAAATGTGCGATCGTCAATTGGCCTTGGTCGTTGAACATCCAATCGGTTTGCGAGCCCGCGTGTTGATGCACCACGGTGTGAATGGTGCCCCAGCGATTTCGTGGCACCGCCGTGGTGTCTTCCCAAACTCGTTCGCCGGTTTCCATCTCAAGGCAACGCAGTTCGCCATAGCTGTCGACGCCGTAAACGTAGCCGTCTCGCATGACGGGCGTGCTGATGATTGATTGCAGTGCCCGCGTGTTCTTTTCATCGACCCCCACGCGGTGCCATTTCTTTCGTGCGTTCGGTTCGGTGTCAGACAACTCAACCATCAGGGAGCCGTCGTAGAACGAGGTGACAAACAAATGGTTGTTGTCGACAACAGGCGTGGCGACTCCGATGGGCATGCGAGAAGGAGGAAAAGGGATTCGCCAAAACGTTTTGCCAGTCGACGGCGACAACCCACTGATGCTGTCTCCGGTCCAGCACACAGCGACATCTTGGCCGCCTTGTTGGATCAGAATGGGGGCGGAATAGCAGGCCCGTTCATCCAGCGAACGCCACACTTCGTTGCCGGTTGCCAAGTCAAAGCCAACCACGCAGGCTCCGTCCGAACCGCCAACGATTTGAATCACAATGGGTGGGTGAGTGGGGCTGGCGACCACCAATGGTGCCCCGGTGATGCCCCACACCGGCATGTCGATTTTGTATTCCTGGTGGAGGTCATGCTTCCAAAGGATCTCTCCGGTGGCGGCATCCAAACAATGAAAGTGTCCCATCGAGCCCACGGCCAAGGCTTTTCCAGCATGGACCGTGACGCTGGCACGCGGACCGGCTCGGTAACCGATCTCGTAAGCCGCTGCGTAGGATTGTTCCCAGATCAGACTTCCGTCCTGTTCGGCAAAGCACAGCACACGCTCGATTTCATCGGGTTCCGTTTGTCGATCAGTGACATACACGCGTCCCTCCGCCACGGTTGGCCCGCTGTAGCCCGACCCGATTGGCACCGACCATTTCAATGGCAGTTGGCCTTGGGGAAGCTCTGTCACGATCCCGGTTTCCGTCCAGCTTCCATCGCGATCGTTGCCTCGCCATTGAGGCCAATCATCCGCGGTCGCGTTGCTGCCGCTAACGGCCAAACCCCCGAGCAGCAGCATCCAGGTCGCTGTCTGACGACAAAACCGTGACATGGAACGGGAATTTCGCGTCGAAAGTCGGTTGATCATGGAGATTTCTGATCGGAGAAACGAACGGGACGTGGAAGTCTAGTGCTTTCGAGGGGGTGGTGCGAGCGTTTCGAACAGCGTGAAACACAATCGAGGTGGCGATGAACGCCAAACTTCCGTATTGATTCGGTGTCCGTTCTCCGCCGGCGGCCAATTCTTCCCGGCGGTCTCGCCGCCATTTTGTTTGCATGCTGTGGTCCCGATGAGCCACCCATTGAGATCGAAGTCTTTTCACTCTGTTTCGCAATCGCGATTCGAGCCGCGTCACGCAGTGCCGCAGGCGGTGAGTGCCGATCGTTCGCAGCATGCCAGCAGCGTGATGCTGTTGTGGCTGGCGTGCTGTTTCCTGGTTTGGCTGAGCATGGGAGTGGCGTCCGCACAAGAGATTGTCTGGACGACGCCTCAACCGCCCCCGTTCACGACTTCGTCGGTCACGACGTACCCCGTTGAAACGTCGTTGCCAGTCACATCGTCGAGTTCATCTTGGTCAACTCAATCGGAACCTGTTGAAAGCTGGCCCAGCCACACAGAAACCTCCACGCAAGGTCGATTGTCGCCGCCAGCGTTCACATCGAACACGCCATCCCGTTCAACTTCTGGCTCTCGGTCACGACCCTTGTCGTCCACAAGCTCGTCAGCGACGAATTCGTCACTGAATCGACGCCCTGCCCAACGACCCTTTCCCGGGGCGACTCAGACATCGCCGTTGGCAGCGCAGGGCGAGTCGAGCAATCGTTTGGATTGGGGCGCAGCCGACTCAACCGAAGCAACCACGGCGAGTTATCCGTTGCTGCCTCGTCAACGAACCGCAGTGGAAGATTGGCGACAATCGCCGTACGCAGAGATGCACGTGCGCGCGGCCCAGCAGTCGGAAAACCGGTTTCGCTCGCTCGCCCAAACCTCGGATCCCATCGCGGCTGACATCGCTGAGAAGAATGCGGAACTGGTCCAGCAATGGATCGCTCTGGCGGCGGACTACAACCAACTCGCCAGTCGAGTCTACGCAGCGAAGGAACAACTCGAGGCCACACGGACCGACTACGAAGACGTCAATCAAAAGCTGACGCAACATGGTCTGACACCGACTGTTGGTTTGTTGCTGCGTCACAAGAAGGATCAGCTCGATCAATGGAAAATCGAAAACAGTCAAACGGATTTGGCGAGCGAAGCTCTGGGGAAGTCTCGCCAGCAGCAATTGGAATTGGACCTGATCCGATTGGATGGATCGGAACCTGAGCAACAGGCCACGGAAGTTCTTGCGGCGGCCGGTTACGACGTCAATCGCTATGGCGACCCGTTGCGATTGCAAGTCGAAGAGTTGCTGCGGCAACGCAGTGCCTGGATTCACTCGTTGCAAGTCGGGTATCAAGATCACCAGCAAAAGATCAGCGAACTCGATTCGATTGCCACCGCATCGCTGTCACTCGCCGTCGACTATCGCACGTTGATCGACCGGCATGTCATGTGGATCCGCAGCGATGAGCCTCTCGGACTGCGTGACGCTCGGAATTTGAAGGGCGGGATGGCGGCCTTGTTCGATTCCAACCGCAGCGGCGATTTTGGTCCGACTTTTGAACGGAAAATTTCGACCAACCCGGTCGGTGCGATCGGTCTGTTGGTCGGCATTGTGTTGATTCTGGTGCTTCGTTGGCTTGCCAAGTCCGCGCTGATTGCGGTTGGAAGCCGGAAACGCATGCGAAAGGCCTCGCCGCAAAAGCGAAAGTTATTCGCTGGTGTGCTGACGGTCTTGGTTGCCTCAGGGATTCCCGCGGTTCTGTTTTGGGTTGGACGTTGGTTGGGAACTGGCGTGGTCTCGGAAGCAACCTTGCATGCCTCGGGTGCCTTCTGTGCGGCCAGTTTGGTGGCTTGGTTGATCGAGGTCCCGCGACAGTGGTTGCGGGCGGATGGCTACTTGGACCAACACGTGGACATCGAATTGCCGCGTCGTCCACGCGCGATGAAGTACCTGACCATCATCGGCATGGGATTGGTCATCGCTGCTTACACGATCACATTGATGAGCGAAGTGGATCACGGGATGTGGCGTGGTTCGGTCGCTCGAGTGGGATTCATCCTGGCAATGCTGCTGGTGGGTTGGACCATGCATTTAACGCTGCGTCCGGTTGGCGGATTTTTGGAACCATTGATTGAAAAGTTCTGCGGCAGTGTGATCCATCGCGGCCGGTTCTTGATGTATCTGGCCGGCATCGGATTGCCGTTGTTTTTGATTGGTTTGTCTGCACTTGGGTACAGCGTCACCACGCACGAGATCATCCAGCGGATCATTTTCACGGCGGTGACCTTGATGTCGGCGGCGATCCTTTGGGCCGGTGTGAAGTACCTGTCCGCAGAAGCGTGGGACTTGCTGGCCGGCACGCGGTCGTCCAAACAAGAACGGGACGAATACGACGAGCCTGAGGCTGGGCGTGTCGCCGGAGCTCTGGGCGAACATTTCTTGGAACTCAAACATCACCTCGCATTCCTGTGCCAGTGTGCTTTGGTGCTGGGCGCGGTGGTGTGTTTTGGCTGGCTTTGGATCGACGTGTTCCCGAACGCTCGAATGGGCAACCCGGTGCTGTGGACAGTGGATGACACCGTCCAACAAGCCAGCGTCAACGCGATGGGGCAAACCGTCATGCAGTCCGTCGTTGAAACGACGCCCGTCACTGCGGTGCATTTGTTGCTGGCCGCAGGCACGTTGTTCGTCGCCTTTCAGTTGGCAAAACTGTTGCCTGCCCTGTTCGATGCACTCGTGCTGCAGCGAGTGTCGTTTGACGAGGGCATGGAACACTTCACGTTGGTGCTGGGAAGATTCCTGCTCTTCAGTGTCGGCTGTTTCATCGCCTGCAAATGGATCGGAGTTCGCTGGCACACGATCCAGTGGTTGGCGGTTGGCTTGATGATCGGCTTGGGCTTTGGTTTGCAAGACATGGTCCGCAACCTGTTCGGCGGGTTCATTGTGTTGTTTGAAAAGCCCGCTCGTCTAGGCGATCTGATCACCGTCGGTAACTTCACCGGACGCGTTGCGGCGCAGCGCCTGCGAACGACGGTGTTGTCCGACGATGATGGTCGAGAAGTGATCATTCCCAACAAGAACTTTGTCAGCGACGACGTGGTCAACTGGATGGGTGCGGGACGTCTGTGTGTGATCCCCATGGAAGTCGCCGTCACGCGAGACGAGCGGCCAGCGGACCTGTGCCGGACGTTGCAGGAACTAATGATCGAGCAGCCCGATGTGCTGCTGACACCGGCACCCCAAGCAACGTTGGTATGTGTCGGCCAAAGATCCCAACGGATTGAAGTGCGTGCTTGGATCGAACAGGGGCAGAACGCTGAACGCTATCGAGACCAGTTGTTGAAGCTCGTTCGACGCCATTTGCTCGAACGAAACTTACTGGCCCAAAACCAACCATCTCAACCGGAGATGCGTGATGTGTTGACCAAGCAAGACGATTCGGACGATTTCTTCGACGACGACTTTGGCCAGCCCCGCATCTCGGACGCGATCCGCAAGCGAAAACGGCGGGCGTGATGAGTGCTTGCAGCGTCGGGACTCTCGCACGCAGATGAAGGTGGGCGTCCGAGATGAGTCGGCGATGAAGGGGAGCGGCGCACGATCTTCTTTGATCGGCATCCGTTGTTCGTGATGGCCGCCTGTTGCCGAAATGGCGATCCGCTTTGCTGCGCGGTCACACACTGAGATGCAAAGGCATCGGACCAGGTGGTTATCCGGCAATTCTCGGCGCGGAACTTGCTAATGCAGTGCATCTCGCTTCGAGCGATCAATGTGCCGTCCCTTGGTAGTTGCTTCGTGGAAGCTGTGTGGACCCATCTCAGATTCCCTGTGGCATCGGATTTCGATGGCGGGGACAACCAAAATGAACAAGGAACTGGATCGATGAAAGCGGTTTGCTGGCACGGTCGAAATGACATTCGCGTGGACAACGTTGACGACCCAAAAATCTTGGACCCTCGCGACGCGATCATTCGCGTCACGGCCTCCGGGATTTGCGGGTCCGATTTGCATCTGATGGCAGGGGCGGCTCCTGCGATGGAAGCCGGCGACATCATCGGCCATGAACCGATGGGTGAAGTGGTCGAGGTCGGCAATGCCGTGAGCAACTTAAGCGTCGGTGACCGAGTGGTGGTGCCGTTCACGATTTCCTGCGGCGAATGCTTCTTCTGTCAAAGCACGTTGTATTCGTTGTGCGATCAGTCCAATCGCAATGCGGAACAAGCTGAAAAGATCATGGGGCATTCGCCTGCCGGCTTGTTTGGATACACGCACATGCTTGGTGGATACGCGGGTGGCCAGGCGGAGTACTTGCGAGTGCCTTATGCGGATGTCGGACCGATCAAAGTGCCCGATGGATTGCCGGATGAACAGGTCGTGTTTTTGTCGGATATCTTCCCGACTGGTTACATGGCTGCCGAGAACTGCGAAATCACACCCAGCGACACGGTCGCGATTTGGGGCTGTGGTCCCGTTGGGCAATTCGCCATTCAAAGTGCATGGATGCTCGGTGCCAAACGAGTCATCGCGATCGACAACGTGCCCGAGCGATTGGAAATGGCTCGGTCGGTGTCCAAGGCAGAAGTCATTGACTACGAAAAATCGGATGTGTACGAGACTCTGCAGGAATGGACGAAGGGCCGAGGACCCGATTGCTGCATCGATGCGGTCGGTGCGGAAAATCACGCAGCAGGCAATTTGCAGTCCGCATTGGACGATGCCAAGACAGCGCTGCATCTCGGATCGGATCGGCCGCACGTGCTGAACGAGATCTTTAAATGCTGTCGCAAAGGCGGCCGAGTGTCCGTGCCCGGTGTTTACTTCAGCAGCGTGAACTTGCAGTGGGGAACCGCCATGAACAAGGCGTTGCAAATCCGATTGGGCCAGACTCACATGCAGCGCTACCTCACACCGTTGATGGAAAAGATCACCAACGATGAGATCGATCCGTCGTTCGTGATCACCCACGTCGAACCCTTGGACAATGCCCCGGAAGCGTACAAGAAGTTCCGAGACAAAGAAGACGGTTGCATCAAGGTCGTCTTGAAGCCATAGCGGTGGACTGGGACTTGGTTCGAAGTGCATTCATGAAATTTTGAGCGAACATTGATCGACGCTCGACGGTATTTCGCGTGCCCTACGATTGGCTCAGGTATGATGTCGGCGGGCGATCAAGCTCGATTGCTCAATTCCGAGTCCAATCCACTGAGGTCCAGATGCGTCACTTGATTGTCGTCTTCATTCTGTTGCTGCCTCTCTGCACCGTCCCGGCGTGTTCGTCCGAGGCACAAGAGGAGTCTTTTGCGAAGGCGAAGGACCCGGAAACGCTCGTCGATGCGCGGCGGGGCTTCAACACAAAGATCGTGCGGCAGGAGGAAGGATCCGTTCTTCCCGAGGTGCCGATCGAGAGTGACTTTGAGTTGGTGCGTTATAAGTCTGCCGTTGGACCGCTGGCTGCGTACGTGACAAAGGATCCAGGGGACGGCAAACGTCACCCGGCGATTGTGTGGATCACTGGCGGAGACTGCAATTCAATCGGTGATGTCTGGACGCGGCAACCACGAGACAACGACCAATCAGTAAGCGGTTTTCGCGACGCCGGGATCGTCACGATGTTTCCTTCGTTGCGGGGTGGCAATGAGCACCCTGGCAGCGTGAAGGGTTCTATGGCGAAGTGGACGACATCCTCGCCGCGACGGAGCATTTGGCTGCCTTGCCCTATGTTGATCCGAAACAGATCTATTTGGGCGGGCATAGCACAGGCGGCACGTTGGTCATGCTGGTTGGAGAGACCACCGACCGTTATCGCGGGATCATTTCCTTGGGCCCTGTTGCCGCAGCGGAGCAATACGGTGGCCAGTTCGTTTACTGCGACCCGAACGATGAATCAGAGATGCGTCTTCGATCGCCGATGCATTGGCTGCACTGCGTCGAGAGTCCGATGTATGTCTTGGAAGGTGCCTCCGGGAACTGGGACGGAGCGATCGAGCTCATGGCCGATGCGAATGGGAATCCAAAGATTGAATTTTTCAGGGTCCCCGGCCACGACCACTTCTCGGTCATCGCCCCGCTCGTGGAGGTCATCGCCGACGAAATTGTCGGGGGGAAAATCAAGCTCAACCGACAATCACTCCTGAATTTGCGATGAGGTTGATTCAACGTTGTGAAGCGTCAGTGTGGAGGAGGTTCTGTGGAAAGACTTCCAGCGAGGATGTGTCGATCGTGAAATGCATCTTGGTTGGATGACGCACTTGAACCGCGTGTCACGACGAGCCTTGAGAAATTTGGGGCGGCGGAAGCCAGGTGAAATCCTTTCTCGACCGCAGAACTGACCGTGCATTTGCGAGGAAGACGTCGTCGAGCGGCGAATTCCGCTGGGAGATCGAGAGCTTGCTTTGCTGATCTGAGATCGGCGTGCTCGTGTGGTCAAAGTAATCAGGCTTTTCGCACGCTTCGGTGCAGCGTCTTCAACGAGGTGGGATGGTCGCGGAACGTCCAATCGAATTGTCTGGAGTGGTCACGTCCCCCCTGTGCGACTATCATGTTCAGTTTGAGCGTTCGGTCCCGGTGCCGAAACAAGCTGCTGGAAAGTGGTTGGTTACGACAAACGCTGCACCTCCAGCGACGAAGTGCCCCAATTCAAGCCCATGGATGCGTCCGAGAAGCGATCTCTCAGCGAACGTGATATCTGCACCAAGTTCATCACGCCTGCACTGGAACAATCGGGGTGGGACGTGCTCACGCAAGTACGAGAGGAGGTCACGTTCACAGATGCGCGTCTGATCGTGAAGGGGAAGTCGATCTCACGAGGTCCGAAGAAACGAGCGGATTACGTCCTCTACTTCAAGCCTGGCTTGCCGCTGGCGGTGGTGGAAGCCAAGGACAATCGACAGTCGTGCAGCGCTGGGATGCAGCAAGCACTGTCGTACGTACACGAGGATTGTTTGGACGTGCCATTTGCGATCAGCAGCAACGGCGATGGCTTTGTTATCCATGATCGAACTGGAACGTTCCCCTAAAAGGAATTCGAGGTTCCGCTGAACGCGTTCCCGTCTCCCGATTATTTTTTGGGGGCGGAACTCAGTTGCCCGAAGGCAAAGCTCAAGGCGTCCTCGACTTTCCTCCATTGATCACACAACGAGTTTGAATGAGCACAGTTAACCTTTACGACGAATTGGAACGATTTCGCGAACGCTTGCTGGATTTAAGCCTCCGGAATCCACTGCTGAGCTATCGAAAAAGCAAACGACGGACGTTGCAAGTTGTCAACGAATTGCCGGACGTGATGTATGAACGTTTGGTGGATGAGGGAAAAGCGTTCATCTTTGACTTTGTTCCCGATCCGCCGAAGGGACGCCGCCAAGAGAAACCGGACACTGGTGAAGTCGAAAGAACAGAATCCGAAACCCTGTTTGCTTTGTCTGATAAATCGACGAGTGAAGGTGCGGTCGCGGTTCAAGCCGTGGAGCCAAAGAAATATCCGATCTTGTTGCCGGATGCGCCCGAGGAGAAAATAGGAAAGCATAAAACGCTCTTTGATGACAAGCTGCAGACCAATCTTACTCAGGACAAACTGAACGCAACTCTGCGTTACATGCAGCGTGAAGCGAGAACAGCAATCCAAGAAACCGGGATCAACTATCTGTTCCTCGCGATTGGTTTTTTGTCATGGAAAGAATCGGATTCATCCGACAAAGAACGCTTGGCTCCGTTGCTCTTGATTCCTGTTCGCATCGAGAAAATCACGCGATCAGGTGGAGAGCCTCGGTTCAAAATCGAATGGGACGAAGACGACATTCAGTTCAATCTGAGTCTGCAGAAGAAGCTGCTTCGCGATTTCGATTTGAAGTTGCCGGAGTTGCCTCTGGAAACGAAGCCGGAAGATTACTTCCGTGAGCTGGCGAAAGCGATCGAGTCAAAACCTTCATGGAGCATCCGCCGTGAAGCGTTGCTTGGGTTCTTTTCTTTTCACAAGCTTTCGATGTACGCGGATATTGATCCAGCGAACTGGGATCTCGAGAGTGATCCGGAGTCGCCATCGATTGTCGAACAGTTGATCTGCGGCGGTGGTGATGACGATGGGGAGGAAGGATTTGATCAGGCGACTCTCTATGCGCCGGACTACGACGTGGACAATCATTCCACGGCAGCGGACTTGGTGCTCGCGTTGGACGCGGACAGTTCGCAGCAGTCCGCTTTGGTGGACATTCGTCGCGGGAAAAATTTGGTCATCGAAGGGCCGCCTGGTACCGGGAAATCGCAGACCATCACCAACGCCATCGCGGATGCGATCGGCGCGGGAAAAACGGTACTCTTTGTGGCAGAAAAGTTGGCGGCATTGCAGGTGGTGCATGACCGTATGACAGCGTTGGGGTTGGATGATTTTTGTCTCGAACTGCACAGTGACGCCGCATCACCTAGGCAGGTGTTTGAATCGCTGCAGCGTCGCCTGATGTCGGAGTACCCGTCTCCTAGTGAGCTTGAGGAAACACGTCGTTCGCTTTGTACCCTGCGTGCGAAGCTGAATCGCTATGTCGACGAGATGGCAACGCCGACCGGACCTCGCGAGGATCCGCTCTACAAGCTGTTGTGGCAGATCGTGGCGCTTCGTGGAGATGACGCGACAGTGCATCGTTCGGCGGTGCAGCGGATGCCAAAGAATCGAAACGAGATGCAATCGATTCTCGCTGAACTCGATTCTTTCGCTCGCGTGTTGCAGGAAACGGAGAATCCAAAGGAATGGATTTGGTGGGGCTTCTTTCCGGAGGCGTATGCTTATCGCCAGTCGAACGAGATTCGAATTTTGTTGTCGGTGATTGAAAGAGAATCGACTTCCGTTGCAGATAGCGCGACCGAGTTGGCAACGCAACTGGGGATGTCTCGTGAAGTGGCGTTCAGAGAACTCAGTTTGCTTCAGGTCGATCAGATCCGACGGTGGAGTGAGAGCATTCCAAGGGCCGGTTCCCAGTGGACGCAATTCCTTGTGGACAATTCCATTGCGGAAGTCTGTCGGTCGCTCCTGGCGAAGTTGCGATGCAAGGAAGCTTCCTGCAACGATCTGCAGCGAGAATTTGGAATTGCTTTTGAAGAATTTCGAGACCACGCGCCGGCGATTGGTTCTCTGCTTGAAAGGAACATGCTTTCAGAGGATCATTCGCTTGATGACGCCAAGAGACATTGCGGTTGGATGAAGGCCTTGCGGCAAGTCTTGGAACGCATGCGTCCATCCATGTTGGTGCTCAACTCCGTTGGAATCACCCCGCGAAATCTGCTGGAGGATTTCGATCGCTGCATCAAGTTAATAAAGCTCATTCGTCATCCACTTGTATCCGAACCTACATCGATCACGGAACCGATGTTCGGAGACGCCGCGAAAGCAAATTTGCAGTCGGCGTACAAGGAATTCACTGAACTGGATTCCGCCAAACGGAAGGCCAGTGAACGACTGGATTCCATCGTCTCGGGGACGGCCTGTGATGTGCCAAACTCTCTTGGTCGGATCGATGAATTACGTGCCGCGGTGTCGGCATATCGAACCATTGCCGACAATGGTGATACGTTGGCGGAGATTGAGCAACTGGGACGTTGGGCCAGTGAGGCGGTCCGTGCGACAGAACAAGTGACGGTGGTCAGTGGGGCAATGAACGTGCCACGATGCTCCGCCCCCGCCTGTTTCGAGTCTTTCAATCGATGTGTTGATTTGGTGTTGTTGGCTCGCGAGCGCACAGTTGTGGACTCAACCAAAATCACGCGGGCCATGTTCCAGCGAGATGGGCGACGAGCGTTCGAAAAGGCCGTTGACGTCTTCAAAGGCTTGGCAGATCGGCGCCAGTTGCTCGAAGAATCTTTTCACATGCCCTCAGTGCCCGAGCCTGAAAAGGTCAAGCAGCTTGCAAAGACTCTGCGACGCCATCGGCGGTCGTGGTTGAAATTTTTGAATCGCGACTATCGAACTGCGCGAGCGGATTTGGATGAGTTTGCTGCAGTTGGAGTGAAGCAGCAACTCAATGATTGGATTCGCGTTCTGGAAGACCTGGATGTTCTGGCGGATGAAGAAGCCAGGTTCCAATCACAGGAAGAGCTTCAGGCACTATTGGGAGTAGCGTTTCAAGGCGTGCGGACTGATTGGGATGAATTGAAAGAGCAATTCAAATGGGCACTACGCGCAGAACAGCAGGGTCTCGACTACGAATCAGCTCAGGATTTGCTTTCAAAAAGAACTCAGTTGTTGCCCGATGTTTCAGATTCGGAACTGACCCAAATTCGCTCCAGTTTCGTTTCCGCGTGGAACCAAATGGGTTCGTTCTCGCAACGTGTCGCTGACGGCAGTCCAGATCAAATCGATTTTCGAAAGTTGAGAAACAATCTCAGCAATTGGGATCGAATCTCGCGGGATTTGTCGGCGCTGGCAACGGCATTGAACTTGCCCTCACATTGGACGGTTGCCCATGTCGTTCAGTTCATGGAGGTTTTGCAGGAGCAACTTGCTGTTGAAGCTCGTAGCAAGGCATTTGGTGAATGCGAATTGCATCGATCGAATTTGGGCACAACCTTCGCCGGTCTTCAAACGGATTGGGAACAACTGCAGATGGTGTTGCGTTGGGTCAAGACCGCTCGGCAAGCCGGGGCAGATCATGAATTTGTTTGTCAACTTTTCGATATACGCCAAGATGCTCTCGGGGAACTCGACCTAAATGGTCTCGTGGCATCTGCAAAACAGATCACTGAATTGTTCGATGGGGAGTTGGCTTCTGAACCGGCGGCACAAAAACTTCGGCCAATGGACTTCCGGACATTGGTGCAAACTCTGGACACCAGCGTGGAAACGTTTGAGATAGGGATCGAGCAAGCACTCAGTGCGGGCAACACCGCAGAGACACTGATGTCTGATCTCAGGAAACAATTCATCTTGTCACAACAAATTTCGGAGAGTCATGAAGAGGTCGAAGAACACACGAATTGGAACTTGATTCATGAGAACGGGCTGTATCAACAGGCACTTTCGAATTCGGAAGAAGTGGAGGCGACAATCGACTGGATCTCAACCGGGCGAGCGCTACTTGATCGAATTCCAGTTCAAACGGTGACGAGCCTACTTCGGAATGCAGATACGCCTGCGATTGCAGGGTTGTGTAATCGTGCGGATCAGCATCGGGAAAGCATGGAATGCATGAAGGAGGCACGCGAGCAGTTGGTCAGCATGGGAAGGGCGGAGAACGGCTGGCTGCCTGTCGACGTCGATTCTGTGCTCACAAGGCAAACCACTGCGTTTGCGAACAACTTGATTGACGATCGAGGACGCTTACCGGCTTGGGCAACTTTCTGTCGTTCGTTGGAATCTTGTGTTCGGCTTGATTTGGATGACTTTTGTCGTCTGGCGATCGATGGGGTGATTTCACCTGCCGATCTGCCTTCTTCTTATGAGTTGTCCGTCTTGGAATTGGCCGCTGAGTCGGTTTTTGAACAGTCGCCATCGCTTCGCAGCGTGTCGGGGGCCAAACTGGATGGTTTGAGAGAAGAGTTTCAGCGATTCGATCGGGAGCTGCGAGACCTTGGCAAGGAAGAGATCGCATCACGTGCGGCAAATCGACCGGTGCCTGCAGGCAATTCGAGGGGACGCGTTGGGGAGCTCACCGAATTGGCTTTGATTCGGCATGAATCGCAGAAGCAGCGGCGGCATTGTCGGATTCGTGACTTGATGAAACGGGCGGGGACGGCTGTCCAGGCGTTGAAGCCATGCTTGATGATGAGCCCGTTGTCTGTGTCGAGGTTCATTCCTGAAAAATTGGTTGAGTTTGACATGGTCATCATGGATGAAGCGTCCCAGATCAAGCCCGAAGATGCGCTTGGAACGATGCTTCGAGCCAAGCAGATGGTGGTGGTCGGCGATCCAAAACAGTTGCCGCCAACATCGTTTTTCGATCGCGCTGGAGAGGAAATGGAAGATGATGAATCAACTCAGTTAGACAACACCGAGTCTGTTCTGGAAGCGGCGATGAAAGTTTACCAACCGTTTCGACGGCTTCGCTGGCACTATCGGAGCAAGCACGAGAGCTTGATCCGTTTCTCGAATTGTCGTTTCTACGACGACGACTTGGTTGTCTTTCCATCGCCAAGCGGTGACACAGAGTCGTTTGGGATCCGTCACATCTTCGTGGAAAATGCAACGTGCAAGGCTGGGCAGAATCAACAAGAAGCTGCTGCAGTGGTCGAGCAGATTGTCCATCATGCGATGACCCGACCCAATGAGTCACTGGGTGTCGGGACTTTCAATAAAAAACAATCTGACCTGGTTTCCGAATTGCTCGAGAAACGTTGTAAAGCTGACCCCGCCGCAGCCATCGCCATCGAACGCCTTCGGCAGATGGAAGAGGAGTTGTTCGTTAAGAACTTGGAGAACTTGCAGGGTGATGAACGGGATGTGATTTTTGTTTGCTACACCTACGGAAAAGATCCAGCGAGCAATCGACTGATGCAGCGTTTTGGACCGATCAACTCCGAGCAAGGTTGGCGGCGACTGAACGTTTTAATCACGCGTTCGCGTCATCGAATGGTGGTGTTCTCATCGTTTCATCCAAGCGATATCCAGGGCGGCCCGGAGAAGAGTCGGGGCGTCAATGCCTACAAGGACTTCCTGAATTACGCGATGACGGGAAGCATTGAGGATGGCGGCACAATCACGGGGAGAGAGCCCGATTCGCCATTCGAAATTGCAGTGTGTCGGAAGATCGAGCAGATGGGACTGGAAGCGGTACCTCAAGTCGGCGTGGCTGGCTTTTACGTTGACATTGGTGTTCGTCGACGTGAAGGTGATCGCTCATTCTTACTGGGAATCGAATGTGATGGTGCGACCTACCACTCTGCTCGCAGTGCTCGCGACCGCGATCGACTTCGAGAAGAGATCATCCGGTCACGTGGTTGGGAAATCCACCGGATCTGGTCAACCGACTGGTTCCTCAATCAGAAAGCGGAGGAAGACAAGCTGGAACAGGCGGTTCGTCGAGTACTTGGAAACAACTGATTTTGCCGACGTCCTTCACGCGTCTTTGACGTAACTACTTTGTTCGATTTTCCCGCTGAATAAATGGATGCTCCTCCGCGACGAACTGGACACTCGAGTCTCTCGGATGCTGAGTTGCTGCTTTGTGATTTCCTTTGGCAGCACACTGTGATGACTCGGTGCCTTGCCAGCGAGGTGTATCCGCTGCACATGAACGTCGGTTATTCGCATGGGCTCACCGACTCACAGCTTCACGCGACGCTTCTCCGGATGCAAATGCGTGGGCTGATCGGGATTTCTTCTGCGTTGGATGATGCTGAATCCTCTGTCACGCTGACTCCTGCTGGCGGAGAACAATGGTCGTTGGAGCGTGCTCCGGTTTGGGATCGATTCATCTTTGAAAACGGAAGCTTGTCAGGCGAACGGCTGACCGTTGTGGCGGCGAACGAATCCATCGGTCGTCGCTACATCGGTTCGCGAATTGCCGCTGGCATCAAGGTTCAGGCCGGCCCGATTCGAGTGCGTCGAGGTGTTTCGGCGTCACTGATTCCTTGGAAGCGATTCCAAAACTTGGTGGTGCTTCGATTGGACTGTGACCCGCCCACCAATCGTCCTGTCGATTGGGATGTGTATGAATCGATGCGGACTTGGTGGACTTCGCTTGCGGAACTTTCCACGTTGCTGCAGCGCTGAGCACGTTGGCAGGAGTCTTTCGGCATTTGAACTGCATCGGGTAGCGTTGTTACTCCCGCGTACAACCGGGGCAAGCGTTCACTCGGCTTTGCGGGGCGGTCTTGGGTTGCTTATTCATTGGCGGGGGCCTCCTGCTCGATCACGTGGATGATGTCTCTGGCTACCCACTCGCGGTCGCGTTCCTTGCCTGTGTACTCTTCGACAATCTTCAAATGCTCCAGTCGTTCCAGATCTTTCATCGCGGTTGGCTTGCTGACGCCGCGCGCTGCCACAATGTCGGCAACGTTCACGGCCGGCATCGAAAATAGATCGTCGACAATCTCGAAGAACCTCGCCGGCGATTTGTCTTGCTTCAATCGCTCGTGGAATTCATCACGCAGGGAAATCAGGGTCTCGCTGCGCCAGATCGCGTCGAGTGCTTGTGTCCGGATCGCGTTCAAGATGAATCCGATCCAACGGGTCAGGCAGAAAGGCGAGTGCTTTCGTGCGAATGGGCTGGCCTAGTGGGCCGTCGGGGTACTCCTGGAATTCAGTTGGGACGAGCTTTCCCGGCGATTCAGTCGTGAAATTGTATTTTTGCACTGGGTAAGACTCGTTTACTAAGAACGGTCGCTAGTAAAGTGAATTGCGAATGTCTTTACTAGTGACTCGGTGTAGGCAAGTGGGCTTTCCTAGCCGAGTGGGTGTCGGCAGGGGGCGTGGTGAGTGGCGGCCCGATTGGATTGGCGGCGAAAAACCGGGGGAATGAATTGTTTTGGCGTTTGGGGCGGGGAGGTTGGGTGTGGGATCCGGCGTGCAGTCCTCCCAGGGGGGAGGGTGGATTCCGAACGCAAGTGCCAACCTCCCGGTTGCGCCAAAAAGGCTTCGTTGGGCGTCGGATCGAGTAAGGCGGACAGGGCGTCGATTTCTTCGAGTGCTTCGCTCAGTCGCTCACGGACTTGTGTGGCGATCACGTCGGGTTCCGGCAGGTCGGCTCCGCTGGATGCGTCTTTGTCTTTGAGCCAACTGATGTCCAGGTTGTCGCCTCGCTCGGTGAGTACTCGCGTGTGAACTTTCGGAAGCGGCCTTCGTTTCCCTGATCGGTTCGCTTGCTGGTGCCGTCGGACTTCTTACCAAAACACTTCTCGAACTCGGCGAAGTGCCCGTGCGTCAGCGGTGTCCGCTTGCCGAAGGCGGGCAACCGATCAGCAATTGGACGCGAACCATGTCCCTGACGACTGGTGTGAGCATCGGAAGAGTGGCTTCGTTGCTTCTCGCCGCGTGATCGACGACGGCCCCGTCCGGGGCGGCATGATGATGTCTGCCAACGTTCTCGGGGCTTCCGCCCCGAGCTAGCGAAGTCGGCCCCGTCCGGGGCGAAGTGCGTGAATGGCTCCGGAGGAGCCCGCGTTGATAGCTCGGGGCGGAAGCCCCGAGGCGGTTGCCAACAGCGGCAGGGAATCGTTTTGTCAACGAATCAAGAAGGTATCTCATCAATACACCCGGCGGGGTTCGAACCCACAACCTTCGGCTTCGGAGGCAGCCCGCGAAGTAGCCTCGAATCACACTTTTGCTTATAAGGCTTGAGGGGATTCTATGCCAAAATTCACCGGGTGCAAGTAAGAGCAGTTTGATGCAGTAAATAGCGGACGTTTCGGGTATCTCGATTTCGCTAGCGGGTAAATACCCGATGGGTGTTTTGGTTTCAATGACGCCCGAATCCAGGAGTGGCTGCCCGGCGACTCCGAAATCGGGATGCTCATTGATGGGGAGCGAATTCGCGAATCTCGCGGAAGAATGCAACGAGCTTTTGGGATCCCAGAAAGCCTGAAACATTGGTGCGACGCTGTTCCTCTTTCAGAAAGTGGGGAATTCCCCACCTACAAACTCCGGGGTTTACGATCGTCATCGAAAACATCTCGCTACCCCCAAGGTGTTGATGCAAACACGCGAGGTGAACTTCGCCTGCTCGTCCACGTTGGGACGGCGCAAAGGAATCTTTTTGATGCCATGGGAGCCCGTAAAACACTGGGTTTCTGGCAAGTGGACAGTTCGTTCTGTCCAGAATTCAGAGAGGCTTCCAAGGTGAAGGCTCTCTTCATCCACACGGGAGTGTGGCCGGTCGGCAGATGGTCAGGTTGTGCAACGTTTTCGTGAAGACTGTTAATGAGTGCGAAGGGCTTCGGCGGCAATGCAATTCGAAGTTTCTCGAACGACGCCGCCAACCTCGCAACGCTGCATGGGTTTCGGTGGCAAGAACGTCGACTGGTGTTGTTCCGTCGGCGATTGGAGTGGCGTAACCCGAGTTCGACGGGCGTGTTACCGCTCGTTTAGCTTGACAACTCGAAAGGCTCTGACTCTCGCGTTTTCCTCTCGGTCAAACATCTCTGTGTCTGTAATTACGTTAGTGCCCGGCGCGACAGCACGTCTCTCGTTGGAATAGTCGATGCGATGGCCATCGGCATCAAGCCATTCGACTTCCACATAACAGTCGACACTCTTGTTTGAGTTGTTGACGACATCGACTCGCCAGCTTCGATGAACGTATCTTCTCGTTCTTTTTCCGATCTTGTCTCTGCATTCAGCGATGCCGAGCACCATGTCGCTCGCTTTTCGGCCATTGACTTCTGTGACGCGAAAGGAATGCACGCGGTCGTTTTCTTCACGGTCGAAAATTTCGATGTCTGATATTGCGTTGACACCTGGCGCCAACGTCCTGGCTTCATTCGCGTATTTGACACGAAACCCATCCGCGTCCAGCCACTCGACCTCGATATAGGCCTGCACATTCGCGTCAAGATGATTTTCGATGTCGACACGCCAGGACCGGTAAATGTAGTTTGAAGTGCGTTTCGCAATCTTCTGGTTGAAAGAAACCACGTCTAGGATTGCCTCTGCCGGTGCGACGTGTGCATGCGTTGTCGCTGTAGACGCTTCGGTGATTGCATCTGGGGTGGGGTCGATGGCAGATACAGCATCAATGATTACGTTTGGAGCGGCTTCAGGAGTTTGTTTGTTGCTGACGAACGCTAACGGCGCAATTGGATCAGAGTCTGCTTCTTTGCCGCTGGTCAAGAAGTGCGTTCCGCATACACCGAGTCCGATGGAGCCGGTGCAAGCCAAAACAGTGAAGACGGTTGATTTCATCGTGTGCCCTTCGAGTCGCAATGTGGATCTGGTTCAACAAAGCTTAGAACGCGAAGATGTCTGGGGAGATCGTGCTGTACCGAATGGGGGTTCGTGGCTTCGTTTTGCAGTGCTGACGTGTCGGGCTTGCGGGTTGGAGCGATCGAATCGATCGAAAGATCTGGATGCAACAGTCGTTGTACCGAGCTAGGTGGGGAATTCCCCACCCAGTATTCTGATCGTTCAAGCTGCAGTGGCTGAATTTTCGGGGCGGGCGAGTGGTGCCGCTTCAGAGCTCGGTAGGAAAGTCACCGAAACGTTCCTTGCTCCTGTGGAGCCACCTCTATGAGACGACGAACTCGAACCACCTTCACTGCGATCCTCGCCAGTTTGGTCTGAAGAAGCCAGCTAGAGGTTCTGCGAGGCTTCAGGAATCACAAGCTTCTTACGAGAAGCTCAGCGCGTCCTGTCTAATGGGAAAAAGGCAGTCTCGGTTGCGACGCGACCTAGGATTGGCGTGTCGGAGTAGCAGGGGTGGCGTGATTTTGCGAACCGCTTGGTCCACGGTATCGATGGAGCAGAGCAAGTGACTGACCATTGTGGGAGAACGAATTTAGACGCGTGGAGTGGTCGTCTCCCACCTGTAGTTGTATTCTGTTCAGTTTGAGCGTTCGGTAACGGATGTTCGACGTGAACTGGCTCAAAGCGGCAGTTCAAGTTCGACCGCTTGTCGTGCTCCCTGGAACCTGACTGGTTTGTTAAATGCCTCCCAAATTCAGTTCATGCGAGATGAAGTTTGTCGATGAAAAACGCCAGGAAACGGCAAGAATCGGGTTTAGTCATGACCCGAAGTTTTGGTTGATCGCCCGTTTTTGCGATGCCATTGATGCATCCGCAGGAAAATTGGTTCATCACGATCATGAGAGATGGGTTTACGAGGAGAACCAGCAGTTTCGCGACCGTGGGAACCCATTCGATCGTCATCGTGACAGGAGGTGCTCAACTTCGCCCGAGATCAAGAATTCTGGATACGCAGTGGTCGATGATTACTACCTCCGAGTGTACCGAAAGAAGTTCAAAGGAGAATTGTATTTGCATTATGATTTTGAGAGTGAAGACAAAACGATCGCTCGTGTGTTCACGGCTGTGTCACCATCTGACGAACAATGGAGGAAACGTACTGCGAATATGGTTGAGTGGTTGGTAGGCAGAATGCACTATCATTTCTCCGATAAGATTAAGTCCACTTCAATCGTTGTGATGAATGCTACTTCGGTTTCATCGTCCGGCGGAGGACTTTAGCTTTCTGTTAAGAAGATCTGGATCAACGCCGCAGAAGCTGCAATGTTGCGATGTGAATTTATTCTCGGAGCGTTTCGTGGTCGGTGTTTTCTTGCGGAGTTGGTTCACCTATTGTATGATATTTGACTCGGCTTTCTCGATTGAGCGGACGACACACAAGCGTTTCTTACCGTTCCAAATCAGATCGAATTCATCGTCGGCTTGGGAACTCAAAAGTTGCTTCCCGGTTTCGTCGTGGATCGATACCTCTCCATTTGGCAGGCCTGATTCTCCTTCGACAAGCATCAACCGGTAGAGGCGATTTGGTTCGCATCGAGAACTGGGCTTTCTGTGAACGATTGACTTGTCAATCGTCACCAACGACCACCACTCTACGTCCACGAAGGATCGCTGGTAGAGCCATGATATCGGAACGTGGGCGATGCTCGTGAGGCTTGGGAAAGACAGGTCTCAATCGTCAATCGCTTCTTCAGAATCCGTTTCACGATGGACTTCGCTAAGGGTGCGTCCGCTAGCATCTTTCCATTCGTTCCAGCCATTCGCAGATGCACCGAGTACTGTCGCGGCCGCATTGCTGGGTGATGGGAACAGATAGTCTTGTTGGTAGACGTACACACCGTCTAGTTCAGCGACGATGCCAGCTTCGAGCAAACGTTTGCGTTGATTGCCGATCGATTCGGGCATGGACGCAGTCGGTTCAATCCGAGACTTGCTCCCTTGCCGCACGACAAAGCCGTCCTCGGCGAGCTCACCACTTGCATCGCATCCTCGTGACCGACAAAAGAAGCGTGGCACCGTGTTGATGTTGCGGGCCAGCGGTTCGAAGACTGGGTAGCCAAGCGTCGAGACAAGCGTGCTGATCGTTTCGAAGACGTCGAGTAGTTCGGCCTCCATTGGTTCAGGAACATAATTCGAATTGTCTGGGATCTGCCCGTTGTCGAGAGTGTAGCGGGCAATCTTTTTCGCCTGCTGCATACCGTGCCATTCCAGATACCGAATGTGAGCTTGGGTGAAATTCTGGGTCTTAGACACACAAAAGATTGCGGTCTTCCAGAAGGTCTTTGTTTTGTTGTGGCTATCAAGCCGTTTTCTCGCGTCCTCGGTCTGGCCGATGTAGACGATTGGCTTTGCTTCATCCTCCCCTTCACCGAACAGGAGGTAGACGCCCGGGAGATCGAGTTCTGGGCGAAGCTTGCCGAGCGTGAGGTCACTACGTGGGATCAGTACCGCCTGCACGATCCGAGTCGTGATCTCGGCAATCCGGATGCCACGTGGCTCACCCGTCGGCAAATAGATCTGAATAGTTTTCGCGGTCGCTGTCGACATCGGTGTGGGTGAATGAGGTATTGGGTTTGCATTGGGGGAATAAAAAGCAAGTTCCTCCCCGAGATTACTCTCGCAAGGATGCTTGCGTTGGCATTTATTAAACGAATCCCGCCGGCTATTGAAGCCGTCAGAACCAACGCTGAAATGAGATCCCGCGTTTGCGAGCAAGTTGTCGGAAAATGGGAGCTATGCCTCTAACGGATGTCCGTGCTTGCGGATCTCGTCTCCAAGCTCAACAAGATTATCGCTCGTGATTAAACGTACTTGATGGGAATCAAGGATGCGTCGCGCAGTCTCGATGTCAGACTTCTTGGTCTCCGGAAACGCACCGACGATCAGCATCTGAAGTTCGCCGTATTTAGGGTGTGGATTGTCAAAAAGCGACTTTCCTTCCACTGCAAAACGAGCGGCCTTGTCTTCAACTGAATTGGTGCGTTTAGGGAATTGCAGTGGGGCGATCAGGTTAAGGCGACCATTTTGATAGGCATATGGTACTTCCTGCTCACGTTGCAGTATCGGAACGCTTACCGTTATGTTACGGCGCACCAAGCCCCTCAGATCAGGTTGATTGAACATCGTGTCCATACGGCATTTCAGGTCATCCGACGGCGAGTTTGCCTGCAACTCTGACTCCGGTTGCACCAACTGGTCAAAGAGGTCTTGCAGTTCACGTGCAGGTGTAGTGGTGATCCGGCATGGCATAAACTTCGTCATCTGCAGGTTGTTGACTTGCAACGAAGCGAAACGCTCAAGTTGCTCCAGGCCTTGTAAATCCCGGCGACCGCTTTCAAGCTTGCTTTCCAGGCCATCCTTGATCACCTTCAAACGCGCAAGGTCCCGCTTGCCTCGCCCAAACATCTTATTGATGCGACTGTGGTTGGATGTCATTCGGGCTTGCAGGAAGTCGTGATCCGCGCAGAACAGGACCACACCGATATTGGCGACTTCCAGCCGGCTAGTGTCGGGGCAATATTGGACGAGACTGTAGTAGCCACGTGTAGGTGGGGCGGGGATGGGGTTATTCATAGCTGAATTCTCCCTGGGGAAAAATTTTGCTTTCGATGTGGTTGCTGACAAATCTGGCGCGATCTTGGATGAACGACATCCACCGGTCTTTTGACTCTGGGTGGCGAATCCATTCATCCGGAACCGCGTCGACGACATTTGTGATCGTGGGAAGATCGAGCTTCAGCAGCTTAGCTGCTGCCTCTTTTACGACTTCACGGTCCAGGAAGTTTTTGAATTCGGGAAACAAGCCGTAAATGGCTGGATCTTCAATCTTACTCTGATTTGCGGGTATACCGCTTGCGTCGATTACGGCGTAATGGCAATGGGTGTGATCGTACACCCGCAAACGCAGCATTTTCGGGGCAGCGTCCTGGCTAAGGAAGACATTTCCGTCGTTGCGATGTTCCCGCTTTCGACCGCGATTGTCAAAAATCAGGTGCCGATCAGAATTGCATGCAAATGTGTCGAAGACGACCAAACGGCTGATATCCGCCTTGTTTTCAACCTGGTTGAGCTCTTTCGTGGTGCCTTTCCAAGTGTCTCCCTCTACCTCTTTTGTCAGAAATACAGGAACCAGATTTTCGTCGTCCGAATCGGGAAACGCGTCAGCCTCGCACGCCTGCATAACCGCATACTCAAACGTCGGAAGTCCGAACCACTCCGCGAGACCGGTGCCAATTAGCTCGCTTGCAAGTGCGGTCGCCCCCTGAGAGTTTCGACGTTGGCTTGGCCACTTGATGTACGCGTTGCCCTGATCCGTCACCACGTGTGTTGGCCGTGTGCTCGATGAGATGTCCGTCGGAATCCTGCGTTTTATCGTAGTCGGCGTCCAATTGGTCATGTCATTCTATTGCCTGTTAAAACTCTGACGTTGGTCGGTGGCTCGGCGAGTTCCCGTTGCCGGCGATGCGGTCTAGGTGATGAGAGGTCGATTCGTCGTTCGGTACCTACGCGTTCGCCTTCTGCTTGCGTGGTGGCCTTTTCGTTGCTGCTTAGGCATCTCGCGTGGTGCGGAAGCGGGCTCGTCGCTCGGTTCCTGCGGGACCAACTCGCCACGGAACGCTTTCGCGAGGATGGCGTGGTCTAGTTGCATCAGCGGTGGGGGCATTTGATTGATTCGCAATCTTCCTCAGGCGAAACGCAAAGCCGTCCGTACCCGTTGTCTGTCAAGTACGAACGAGCTGTAAGAGCGTAGGGGCTTGATCGCTTCGTCTTCGACTCAATGAACTTTAATTGTTTGTCTACTGGGAGTGTGTCGGCGACTGAGTCAGGGGTGCTGCTGGCCTTGGCGGCAACTAGTGTGTCGGCAAGAGTTTCGAGCAATTGTGAGAGCTCACGCATTAGTTGTTTTCTTTTGCGGACGATGCTCGGATGGTTGAGCCCATATATTTCAGCGGAACGCTTTGCACGGTGCACGGCCGTACCTACGGCGAATACGCTTGGGACAATGCGTCCATTTGCATCTACGTCCAATAGTTTGACGTCATCTTTTTCGCATGGGTCTATCAGAACGGGTTTTTCGTTCTTTTCACAACGATCACCCCAGTGAGCTTTTCGGCTACCGTCGACCAGAGGAAACCAACTTCCTTTTCCGTCAACAACTCCTGTCTCATCGTTGGTTAACAGTCGATTCGACATTGTGGCGGAATAACGGAAGTTCTCCCAAGAGAACGCCAGCCAGTCGTACCCAAAGTCGTCGACGTGTTTGTCGCTGCGTTTCGCTTCTCCTTTTGGGCGAAAATGGTCGACATCGAAGAACGACTGAGGATCGTCGCTCTCGGAGTACCAGCATTTGCCATGCGACATCTTGGCGAGACATGCTTTGAATGCTCCCCAAATTGCCGACTTTTTCTTGATGAACGCTTTACGCTTTGCTGGATCGCAAATCTTCTCGAGTTCTTCCTGAGCCTTTTCTGCCTTGTTCAAGACTTCGGCGGGAATAATCGAACTGTCGCGACGAACATAAATCATGACTCGTCCTCGGCTTTCTCTGCGATTAGCTTCTTGATGAGGTCATTCATTGCTTCGCGGCGCGTCTTGAGTTGGTCCGGCGTCATTGGAGGTCGATTGGCGTACTGAACGTCGTGCCAAGACTTAAGGAAATCGTTGTAGAGCGGCTCGCGGTCCTCAAACATGAAACCTCGTCGGTTGAGCTCGTCATTGATCTCGATGAGTCTCTCTTCCTGCCCCTTCGTCCGCTTGTCAATCGCAGCCAGGCTGTTTCGCGTGTCGATGTCTTCTTGAGTGGCTGGGTCGAGCGTTGATTCCAAGCCAAAAATTTCTGTCAGTGTTGCGGTGAAGCCTAAGCCGCGAGGGTGCGTATATGGAGCTTGTGCCGTTGTTGTGCCGTTTTCTCGCTGGGTCATTACTCGAACTTCCTCGCGATTGAGGGCTGCAATTGTCAGCGGATTGTGTGACGTCAGGATGATATGGCAATCGGATTCGTCGGAAGCAACTTCCGTCCATTCCTGAATTAAGTCGAGGTAGGTCAATTGCCAAT
The DNA here is from genome assembly GCF_028768465.1 of Rhodopirellula sp. P2. GTDB lineage: Bacteria > Planctomycetota > Planctomycetia > Pirellulales > Pirellulaceae > Rhodopirellula. Next base: position 575,016 of record NZ_CP118225.1, on the reverse strand, counting down.
GCGGATTGAGATGAGTGTCTGGTTCATCGAGCAAGAACAGGGCGTTTCGCCCGCGGGATACGCGAATCAATCCCAGCACCATTAGCAATTGACGTTCACCATCGGAGAGGTCATTGAAACTTACATCGCCCGTGTCGTTGTTCGTGCGATCTACCCACAAATGCACATCGCGAATAAGATCGGAGATGTCCATCGCTTCGATCGCAGCAAAGAAGTCGCGATCGTCTTCGTACTGGTTGGCCAGTTCCTTGAGTGGTCCGGCATCGCGAAAAAAGGCTGCGAACTGTGGTTCATCTGTGCCCTTATCTCGATAGTCGTCGATGGGACGATCCATCAAGGCGAGCGGGTGAAGGGCCAAGTCGCGGAACCTGCGTCCGCACCAACCGGCAGGCCCCTTCGCTCCCCACAAATTCGGAGCGTCGTTCAACGCATCGTTCTTTGCCCCTTTGGCAAACCATGGCTTTCGAAAGACCGCCAGTACGGAATCAAATTGCGTGATTCCCAGCTTCTTCGTGAGCAGGTTCGCCACTGCCGGAGCGGGGTAGGCGTAGAAAGCGAGCAATGCGAAGACGCCGTGAATCGGACGACAATAAAACAGGCGCCGGTTGACGAGCGCTTCGCGGCATTCATCCAAGTCATCATTCAACTTGATCGCGTCGTAGTACTTTCGTTGGTGTCGATCAAAGAGACTTTCCAGCCGACGACTGCCACCGGAGTAGTAACCGAAAACGAGATCAGGAAAATAGTTGGCTTTGTCGTTGTCGAACGCTTTTCGTGACAGCGGCTTCAGCGATTCGACGCTCTTGCCAGCAAAGATCGTCTGCTTGCCGCCTTTGTTAGATAGGCGGATGCTTTGTCCGTTGATGCGGTAGTCAATGTCATAGACGAACTTAGGAACGTACGTCTTTTCCTTGAGATCGACGGACCGAAACACCTCGACGATCGCCTCAATCAGATTTGATTTACCGGCACCGTTTTGGCCTATCACCACCGTCGTGAGCTGATTCTTGTCGAAATCGACGTTTACCTCCTTCAGGTTCTTGAAACCGTCGATGTAGACGCGATCCAATCGCATTACAACGCCTCCAGCTTTTTGGCATCATCGGAAATGTGGCCGTTTTCAATTTCCCAAGCGAGTTGTTTGTAGAAGTCCGTGATAGGTAGATCTGCCGCGTCGAAGAGCTCTTCCGGTGTCAACTTCTTTGTTGATTCCTTCAGGAAAGTCGCGAGGTATGGTTGGTTTTTTACATCGTCGTCAAATCGGCTTTTCGGCATTGCCGCCTTCCTCTTGGTGGTTCTGGTTCTAGTGGTCTTTGTTTTTCTGTTCGTTTTTCTTGTTTCAGCCGCGTTTTCCCGCTGATGGCGGATGCGGGCGAGGAGTTCGGAGGCCGGTTCGTCGCGCGGGTCCTGCGGGACCAACTCGCCTCGGAACGCTTTCGAGAGGATGGATTGGTCCAGTTGCGTCAGCGACGATTCCATTGAGGCTAAACCGATCGCCACCGACGTGCAGGCTTCGTCATTCGTGACAAGTAAGTCAGCGACGGCTTGCTGTTCGGCAAGTGGGGCGAGAGCGATCGGCGCATCCAGGATTTTGCCCTGCGAGAGATTACGCATCGAGTTGCTTGTGCCAGTGGCGTTGTCTTCAAAAAACTTACGCACCGACTCAGACCGTAAGCCGTAGAGCAAATACTCCGGCACCAGTTCCTTTGAGGCAGGATTCATGCGAAGTGTTTTGTCCGACAGCATTAAGTTCGGGTAGTCTGCCTTGACGAGCACCACCGCACCGATGAGCTCGACCGTGTTCGCACGGGAAATCAGTAGATCGCCTTTCCGTGGCGTCGGCGTATCTCCGATTTCGTCACCGTCCTTCAACGCTTTGTTTGCGTTGGGATCGAATTCTCGCCAAGTCACGGCGCTGACCTTCAAGACACCAGATTCGCCATCTCGTGCAGGGTGCGACAATGCCGTTGGACTTCGACCCGCATCGAAGGACTCAATGAGGTCTCCGACTTGACACCAGCACCAGCCGTCTGGCAGTTCGGGCAACTCCGACTCATCAACCGGCTCCGGTTCCTTGTACTTGTCCTGCCAGTTTTTGGGGGGCTGTTTGCCTTTGGCTTCGTACTTCGCGAGCTGCTCGGACTGCCAGCGTTCTCTTCGCTCGGTGCGGATGCGTGACAGCAGTTCGGAGGCAGGTTCGACATCCGGGTTGGCTTCACGCCAGTCTGCCGTCAGCTTCCCACTGAAAGCATCGCGCAGCACACTCTGACGAAGCTGACCGATCAGCGGCCCGACTTCCGAAAGCAAAACCCGCGCACGCGAACTACGCTCCTGAAGCGACTCGATCGCCGACACGATACGGGACTGCTCGGCTTTGGGGGGAAGGGGAACTTCCGTTGCTTCAAACTTGCCCTTCGTGACATGTCGGAGCCCGACTCCTCCGTGCGCCTTTTCTATCAACTCTTCGAGCTTGTGATTGATCGCAAATCGGAAGAACGTCATGTTCAAGTCGTCTTCGTTAATAAGCACGCGGAAAATGTGCTGATTGAGCAACGCCTTGGGGCCATTCCAGATGTGCGCGCCGAACGAAGTGCCCGGTGTGCCTGACCAAGCGAAAAGAAGCTCGCCGGGCCGTACAAGGTGCTTGTCTGCGTACTCGCCGTCGAAGTGATTGTATTTGGCTTCAGCTTTGTTGAGGTTTTGAATCCGAATGATTGGAAGCCCTGACTCACTCCATTCCTTTGGCTTGAACGCGCGACCGTTGATGAGGTCGCAGAGGTCACCAATCGGAACGTCCGCCCAGCCCTCCGGCAACGCTTCTCCACTGGCACTCTCGCCGTCTTTTTGTGCGACTTCCACCGACTCGCCCCGCGACAACTTGACGATGGCATCTTGTGGGCGGCTCATTCTCGCACCTCAGCTCCGACGCCTTCAACGTCACTCGTGACGAGGATTGCCGGTTCCAGCAGCTCGGCAAGCGCGTCCATCTCGGCAAGCGCCTCGCCCAGACGCTCGCGGATCATCGCCGCGATCTCGTCCGGCTCCGCAAGCTCACTGCCGCTGCCACCGGCGCTATCGTCCTTCAGCCAACTGATGTCGAGGTTGTCGCCTCGCTCACGCACGAAGTCTCGCGAAAAGATCCGAAAGCGGCTCTCCTCACCTTCGTAAACGGTAGCGTCTTCATAGAGGGCGGGACAGGTTTTCTTGCCGCCGGTCTTCTCGGTCCGCTTGCTGGTGCCGTCGGCTTTCTTACCGTAGCACTTCTCGAACTCGGCGAAGTGACCGTGCGTCAGCGGCGTGCGGACTCCGAAGGAGGGCATGTTCGTCCGCAGGTCATAGACCCACGTTTGTTTGGTATTGCCAGTGTCTGTTTTGCCACGTGTGAAGAACAGCACGTTGGTCTTCACGCCCTGTGCGTAGAAGATGCCCGTGGGCAGCCTGAGGATCGTGTGCAAGTTGCACTTGTCCATCAGGTCAGCGCGGATGCGCGTGCCGACGCCTTCTTCGAACAGCACGTTGTCGGGCAAGACGACGGCTGCTCGACCGCCGGGTTTCAGACCGCGATAGATGTGCTGCAGGAACGCGAGCTGTTTGTTGCCGGTGACGAATGTGAAATCGTCTCGGGTGGGTTTGCCTCCGCCGCGTTTGGTGCCAAACGGAGGGTTGGTCAGGATCACATCGGCGTTGGGCAGGTTCTGGCCGATGCTGCCCATGGAATCTCCGCTGGCCAAATGCCCACCGACGCCGTGCAACATGCAGTTCATCACCAACAGTCGATGCGTATCAGGCACGAGTTCAACGGCATGATACGCTTGCTGCTTTTGAAAGACTTGTTCGTCGGCATCGAGGTCGAACAGGTCGTCGGTTTGGTTGCTGATGTATTGGTGAGCGGCGATCAAGAAGCCACCGGTGCCAGCCGCAGGATCCTGGATGACCTCGCCTGGTTGAGGACGGATGCAATTGACCATGCATTCGATCAACGGACGTGGCGTGAAGTACTGACCGGCGCCGGACTTCTTTTCGCTGGCGTTCCGCTCGAGCAAACCTTCGTACATGTCGCCGAGCCCTTCTTCTCGAGCGACGTACCAATCCAGTTCGTCGAGATCCTGGACGAGTTTGGAAAGGTTCTTGGGTTGACGAAGCGAGGTGTTTGCGTCAGCGAAAACACTCTGCACTCGCGGGCTGCCTTCGGTGCCGAGGTGAACCAACATCGCCCGGTAGAAGGCGAGTTGGTCGACACCGTCCTTGCTTTCGAGATCGCTCCAGCGATACCCGTCGGGGAGCTCGGATTCTTGGCCGGTTTCCTGCATCATCTTCAGGAAGAGCAGGAAACTGAGTTCGTTGACGTAGTCTTGGTAGGTGATACCGTCATCACGCAGGACGTGACAGAGAGACCAGAGTTTGGCAACGATGTCGTTGGTATTCATGAATTGGTTCGTCCTGAACGATTAAGTGGCCGTTTGCCAGATGCTGGTGATGATCGACTGCATGACTTCGTTTAGGCGACCATCGAAAACTTTGTCGATCTTCACAAAACCACCGTGGTCCTGGAAGGCGCCGACTTCGAAGAGGTCACGATCGATGACCACGTTTTCCTTGATTTGCTTGCCGATTCGTTCTAGCCACTTTCTTTGCTGCGGTTGCCACTTTTGGCTGGTCAGGATGGATCGCATCGCTTCGTCGACCCGTTCTTCGTAGGGAAGCAACGGTTCGTTGAGCATGGCATGGCGAACGAACCCGAGAATGCTCGCTGCGATATCTTGGTTGGTTGTGTCTTTGACGGCGGACTTGATGGCGGTTTCGTTGAATCCGTGTTGCTCAAGTTGCAGTTGCAGTTCTTTGAGATCTTTTCGGGTGAGATCGCGTGGGCGTGTGGTCACGAGGACTAGAGCTGGGATGTCGGTTTTGTGCTCAACAAGGAATCGGCGGAACGATTCGAGGTAATCCTCTGGTTTCTGGTTGCCACCGTATCCACGCTCGATGCCTACCAGCGCATCAGCATGTTCCGAAATGATGATCGAGCCGTCTGACTTCCGTTGATCCAATTCAGTGATCAGAGCCGCGTGATCCGTGAACCATTGTTGGAGTTCATCATCGGAGGAACGTGCCCATAAATCGGAGATCGCCTCGGGCGTGTCGCCCGCGAGAATTTCAAAGGTGTCGAGCCAGTTTTTATGGATGGAAGGTGTTTTGCGTCGCAGTTTGGCGACGAGTTGTTGCCGGATGTCCGCACGTGCGTCCGGATCTGAGTTGTTTTGGAAGAGTTCGACGAGCTTTTTGAACTTCGTGAATGGCTTGGCCACCACCGGTTTCATGTCGGTGTGCTCTTGCAGGGCTTCGTAGACGCCGACCGCGTCGTAGATGTGGAAGTACTCCTTGTCTTCGCCATCGAAAAACAAGTCTTTGCAGAGTCGAGTCGCACGACCGATCATTTGATCGAACAGGATGCGGCTTTTCGTCCGTCGCAGGAACACGACGTTGGTGATTTCAGGGACATCGATTCCCGTCGTCAGCAGATCGACTGTGACGACGTATTTGGGAATGGATTCATTTTTGAATCGGCGGATGGCTTCCGAAGTGCGTTCGATGTCGCCGGTGATCTTTTTGACGGTGTCGTGTGGTTGTGGTCCGTGTCGTTGCTCAATCGCTGCCGTCAGTAAACGCACGACCATGTCCGCATGAGTGTCGCGAACGCAGAAAATCAACGTCTTGCCAGGTTGTGCGTGATCGATTTGCTGGGCGAGGACGTCGCATACGACCTGATTGAAGCTCTCGGTGATCGCGAGACGGTTGAACCCATCGATTTCGATGTCGATCTCATCCGGTGTCGTCTCGTCAGCGATGCTCTTCGTGACGGTGTCGAAGTATTTCACCGTCTCACCTGCATCCCAGTGCATTCCGCTCTCGGAAAGTTCCGTGCGAATGATGAACGGTGGTTCGTGGTCGACCAAGTTGTTGTCGATCACTGCTTGCCGATAGCTGTACTGATAGACTGGGCTGCCGAAGATCTCAGTCGTGTGAAGAGCGGGGGTGGCGGTCAATCCGATCCGGACGGCATCGAAATGATCCAGCACTCGGCGGTATTTGGAGACGTAATCGAGTTGATCTCGATAGCCGAGTTCCTCTTCACTCATGTCTCGGTCGAGCGTGTAGCCGCGGTGACATTCGTCGATGACGATGCAATCGTATTGGTCGACGGGGTACGGTTCGGTATTGCTGTCCTGGTCAACCACTCGTTTGACCATCGACTGAATCGTGCACAGGTGAAGCTTCGTTTCCCGGTCTGGCTTCACGTCGCCGAGTTCCTTGACGTCGTAGATCTCAGGGAACGACTGGTTCTGTTCGAGTTTGACGTCTTTGAACGCATCGAATGCTTGCTCGCCGAGGGATCGACGATCCACGACAAACAGAATGCGATTGAACCGGCTGGCTTTGATCAGGCGATACAGCAAGCAAATTGCCGTGCGTGTCTTGCCGGTTCCCGTGGCCATCGCGAGCAAAATCTCGGTTTGGTCTTTGGCGATGGCTTTTTCAACCGCCTCAATGGCATCTCGCTGGTAGTAACGGAGCGGCAGGTAGTCTCGTGGTTGGGTCTTCAGCGTTGCATTGGCCGCGGGAATGTCGAGCTTGAGCAGATCCAACAAGCCTTCCGGTGTGTACCATCCGGTCAACGCACGTGGATGATTGGTGTCGACTCGTACGTCCCGAAACCAAATTCCACTTTGATCGATGAGTTGTCGATGAAACGGGGTGCCGTTGGTAGAGAAGACAAACGGAACGCTGTACTTGCCCCACGGACCCCCGTTCTCAACGTAGTCCGAGGCCATCCGGAATGACTTGGAGTACCGTTGTGCCTGATCGATTGCCGACCGGGCATTGCGTCGTTTTCGTTTGGCTTCGACTGTCGCGATTGGCGTGAGGCCGGTGAATAAAACATAGTCAGCAATTCCATCGTCGGTTGGGACTTCCGCGATGGCCATGTTTCGCCCTTTTTGTGGACGTGTTCCGTTGGAATGTCGAAGTTCTGAGGTGTCGGCTTCCCATCCGGCATCACGCAATTGCTGATCAATCAGCTTGCGTGTGTCGAATTCGTCTAGGTCGATCTCTTGGGCCGCTTTCTGCGAGGCTTCGATGATGTCTTCGCGAGCTTCGGCTGACTGATCCGCGTTCTTGGCAGCGGTCTCGCTGAGCAATCTTTCGTATTCTTCGATCCTTTTTTGCAGCGTCTCTTCGGTTTCGGCGGCAAGCTCCATGGCTGCCTGTTCGTTGCCTTTGGCTAGTTCGTAAGCAGATTGGCGATCACGAACGACGTCGCCGAGTTTCTCTGACTCCGCCTTGGCGGCATCCAATTCGGCCTGCTGCTTTTCGACTGTCTCTCGAAGTCTCGCCAGTTCTTCGGAGAGTTGTTTATCTCCCTGGCCGGGATCAGCTGGAGGGACGAATGGGCCCGCGTGGAAGTTGTTTGCACCGCGAACTGTTTTATGGAACCAGATCGCAAGTTGCCGAACGAGTTTCAGGCAATGCAGCGCGTCTCGCCTTTCTCCTGCCAGCGAATGAGCGGCGGAGTTGCCCTTTTGTCGAACCGTGCGCATCACATCGCGAAGCTGTTGGTTCAGGATTCCACTGTCACGCAGTCGACGTTCAACGTTGACAAAGTCTTCTTGCGATCCGGAGGCGATGCCAAGTTCAGCAGCGACTTCGCGAGCGAAGAATTCAGCAAGCTGCCGCAGCTTGACCAAGGCGGTGTTCGGGTCATCGAAGACGTACCGTTCGGCTCGCAGTGCGTGCGCGAGCAACACAGGCTGGTAGCCTTCGAGGAACCAGAAGTTTCCTGGATGATCTTTTGGTGTGTCGCCTTGTCCCAAGAATGCGTCTCAATCGTCCGCGGTGATTTGTGCGCCCGGATGCTCTGGACGAGGACTCTACTGAACTTGCAGACACCCAGCTTCGACGCATCGTGCAGCGAAAATGTGGTGCCTGTTATTGAACGGGGGGTTCATTTTGATCAGGATGGCGTCGACATGCAAGACGAGAGAGGGGCTGGCAGTTCTGACCTGGTTTTGGGGGATCTCGTGCTAGCGATCTCAGTCGAGTGGTCGGTTTGTCTATCCCAAGCTACGGCTAGAAATCTGTTCATTCGCGGATCGGCGTCAGCTGAGTTTGAACAACGAGGAGTATCCACTAAATGACGAGTTCCGCCACGGCCAGAATGCAATGTTCAACGTGCGGCAGAACGTTACGGTATCCAGTTGCCAAAGCCGGATCGGTAGTCAAGTGTCCGAGGTGTTCGGATTTGCTGCGTCTTCGCAAACCGGATGCGTCGCCGCTAATTGCACCTGAACCAGACGTTGAACCTCAACCTGGTGTGAATCAAGGTTTGCAAACGAACGGGCCAGCGGATTGGGATGCGGAACCCATCGAGGATCCCGCGGCGAACAATGAATTCAACGTGTTCCTGGCGACGGTCTGGCCAGGTTTCGCAGTCGGCGTCGGGTTTTTTGGGTGGTTGTTCTTTTCGATTGCTGATTCGCAAGATTTGCCGCTCTATTGCTATCCGTCTATCGCACTTGCTGGCGCTGGGGGCACTGTCATCTTTGCACGTCGTTCTGGCATTCGAAAAGCCAAATGGATCGGCGTCTTGCTCACACTGGCTGCAGTGGTTGCTTGGGGGTATTTCGACACCTACGAACGTACATGGCACAATGATAATGTCCGCTTCAGGGACACCTATTCAAGGTGGGGAGGCAATCTTGTGTACCGGGACCTCGACATCTTCGAGAATGATGCGAGACAGGGGCTGCCAGTCGTTTCCGAGGAGGGACCAATGGCCGGGACCGGCCGACCACATGGTGCATGGGAAGTGACGATCCGGAAACCAGATCTCCGCATCAAAACACAGTTCTACTGGTACGGGGAAGAGATTGAGGAAGGAGAGTGGTACTTGCGTAACAGATAGATCGCTGGGCAATTGGTTTGTTGCCGCTGCCTTGCCCGCTACAGCTCCGTTCTTTCGGAATTTCTGGAGCTGTAGCGGTGTACTTCTTGGTATTGCAAGTTTTGTGTCGAACTAGCGATCCATGTTTTTCAGTTGATCAAGCAACTCCAGGATGACCTGTTTGCGCCGATCAACGACAGGCTCGCACGCGGAGCATTCCCATTTGCCGGTGACGTACAGGACGTCACATTCTCGACCGCATCGAGGGCAGCGACATTCTTGGTCGGCGGTAGAAATCAGGGAGACCATTCCGTGATCGTCCAACAAGAACTGTTGCGCCTCGAGGAGCAAGTTGATCGGCACGGTCTTGATTGACCAAATGTCAATCATCTGATCATCGATTTTGACCGAACCGACTGCCAGGGCAAGTAGCTTTCGCTGCAGATTTCGCTTTGAAACGCTACGCATTGTTCGAGTCCTCCAGTTCTGCAGCATCAAAAAGGTCGTTGATGTCAGGAGGTGAAGTACCGGAGTCCTCCCTGCCAACGCCGCAATGCTGCGGACTCTGTTGGTCAACTGCGTCTTCAACGGTACCGATCGCAATGATCGATCGGTGATTGTTCGAGTACGTATCAAAGTCAATCTCGATTCCCGCTCGACGCATGACGGGTGCCAAACGCTTGAGCTCACCCCGCAGCCCTCGCGCCGTTGATGGAATGACTTTCTGCAACGTTGGATCATGCTTTGCCTGCATTCGCAACAGTTCCAGCCACTGACCACACTGCATTGGCTCAGGATTGCGCGTCAAGCATTCGCGAATCAGGCCAATGAGCGGGGTGTCGTCGATCAGTGCTTGGTTCGTCGCCTCCAAGTTCTGGCTGTAGTACTTCATCCAGTCACCGGGCATCAATCCCATCGCATCCTCGGCTGCGGTTGCAAACAAAGCAAAATCAGCCATACGGGGAAGGTTGGGAACGCCAACCGTCGGCAGGTTACGAATGGCTGCCGAAAGCAACTCCAGCAATCCTCCAAAGATTGTGGGAGCGTCCTGTTCGAAATCAAACCAGATCTCCTTTTCGGTGCGACGGCTAGCGTTTGGGATCATCGGCAGCGTGACCGAGATCGCGCGGTCAGCAAGGTCAGCCCGAGACGCGACATCTTCGATTCCCGTCAGGATAATGGGGCGTTGCGCTTCGAAGATGATTTCTTCGTCGTTCTCGTAGAGTGCTCGCGTCGCAAATCCTCCTCCAGTGGAAAGGCGGCAAAGGCCATCCGACAACCACGTTGGCACGGAGCTGAGATTGTCGAACGCCACGACCCTTCCGTTGTTGGCGGCAATTGCAAGGTCCTGAAGTCCTTTCGGAGCAGCTCGGATTGGAGAGCGGTTGGGGTCCACCAACGCCCGCAGCATTCGTGCGGTCGTCGACTTTGCTGATCCTTGTTCTCCGGACAGAACAAGAACGGGATAAGGTCCCGTCGGTCGCAACGCCATGAGCATCCATGAAACCAGCAGATAGAAATCATCGTCTCGGACATTGATGTATTTCCGGAGGAGGCTGAGGTTAGCTCCATCGGGAGTCGGCAGCGGTTGCATCGCCGCAGGGCGAACAAAATTTGCGGAGGCTGACGGAACAAATCGAATGTCATTTGCCGAGATTTGGACCGCACTCCAGCGATCGTTGCAAAGATCGATCCAGATTTTCGTATCGTCACCAGCGACACGAAGTGCAGGCGTTCGCTCCTCGCTAGCAAACAGTGCTTTCCCTTCAAGTGTGGAGACAGCGTTGCTCACGCTATTGGGGTTCGCAACTCGTCCATACGTGTCGTAAAACCGGCGTTCGATCAGCCTTTGAAACCGCTTCGATTTCAACGGGTGAGTTTCCTGGTGACGATCGACTTGAATGGTCGCGAAGGTGTTTCCGTCGGAACCGCTGTTCCAAAGCTGGCAGTCTTTTTCGGCGAGTTTGACGAGCAGCGTTGCGTCGCTGCTGTCACGTTGGTTGCGGTTCGTGTTTTCGGATTCGCCAGTTCGAACCAAGGGGAGTTCTGGGGTGTTCGCCGACATCACAGTCCCTCCTGGCTGAGGGCCTGCATCGCGTCTTGGTGAGCCTTCGACAAAGTGATCGGGGCGGGACGAACGCTCTGCTGATGCGACGATTGGCGGGTATTTGCTTCGTTGTAGCGTAACCGTTCACCAGAACCGTTGTAGACGCGGGTTTTAGGGTATTGGGTTTATTTTGCTTCCCAATGGAGAAACCCCATGACTCGATCCGAAACCGCGAATCTTTGGACGGAGCGTTTGCAACGATTTGAGCAAGCTCAGATGACGGTCGCTCAATTCTGTGCCGCCGAAGGTGTTTCGCAGCCTTCTTTCTACAACTGGAAACGCAAGCTACGTTCGCCACGGGATCCGGAAGTCCCCGCCGTTACCAAGTTCGTGCCCGTCTCGTTTCAAGCCACACCGGATCGCACCTCTGCCATGGCGAATCAAGCGAGCGCGACAATTGAACTTCCCGGTGGTATCCGTATTCGCGTCGAAGTGCCGACTGATTCTCAGCCGAACCCATCGCGGACGAATCAGCCATGATCGGATTGCCCGATTACAAAGTTCCAGGGGGCACGCCGATCTATCTGTGCACCGACCCGGTCGACTTTCGAAAAGGCTTTGATGGCCTGACCGGAATCGTCACCACCTCGTTGGGCAAGAACGTCACCGATGGTTCGCTGTTTCTGTTTGTCAATCGAAAGCGAGACCGTATCAAAGCCCTCTGGTGGGAGACAGGTGGATTGACCTTGTGGTACAGACGGCTCGAGCAGGGAACCGTCGAGCTGCCAAAGCCTCCAATTGATCAATCGCATCTCACAATCGATTCGGTCGAGCTCGCGATGTGGATCGCTGGCGTGTCACTGAAATCGGCCAAGACAAGACGCAAGCGAATGAAAGTTGCTTGATGGGAACACTTTGCATCCAGGGTGCGTTTCGTATAATTGCGCACCATGGATGCGAAGCGATCAACGAACGTTCAACCGCCCAATGACATCGAGTCGTGTCACCGCATAATCGCAAGCCTAAAATCACAAGTCGAAGAGCAAGCCCACTCGGTACTCGAGCTGAAGAGCCACAATGACAAGCTCGAGGAAAAGAACATCGACCTCCAGCTGAAGGTCGAAAAACTGCTTCAGCAACTCTTTGGCAGGCGGAGTGAACGCCGTGTCGACGGCGACGGGCAGCTGTTTCTGGACCTCGGCGATGAAGCGACTCCTGAAGTGGTCAGTGCACTGGAAGAAGCCATTCGGGAAGCGGAACAGGTCACCCAAGACGCTGAGGAAGAAAAACAGAAACGACGCCGCAAGCCGCCCGCTAAGAATGATCGCAAGTTCCCCGAGCACCTGCCGCGAATTGAGCGGATCGTTGACCTTCCCGAAGCTCGACGTGAGGGATTGAAGCTGATCGGCTATGACGAGGTCGAAACGCTCGAGTGGATTCGGCCGAAACTTCGTGTTCGCGTCAACAAGTACGCCAAGTACGTTCAGCCAATTGAAAAGAATCGTGTCGAAGAAGGGCCGGCCATTATCAGCCCCGAGCGCCCTACCGGACTGGTCGCAGGGGATCGCTTCGACGCTTCGATCGGTGTCGAAGTCATCGCTTGGAAGTACTTCTATCACCTGCCGTTCTACCGTCAGCAAGACCTGTTCGCCGGCAGCGGCTGGACGCCCAGTCGTAGCACGCTGGCGAATATTGAAACCTCCGTCGAGTTCGCGCTACGCCCACTGGCCGAACACTTGCGGTCGTTTCTCAAGACAGATGCTTGCGTGGGCTGTGATGACACAGGCGTGGTGCTGATCACGCCCAAAGTGATGCCCGACTTATCGAATCATCCACGCGCAGACCGAGTTGTCGAAGTGCTTGAAAAGGCCATCGCCTCTGGCAAGCCAAGCATCCAAGCGAACTTCTGGGGCTACTACGCATCGCGTCTTCCGGTGGTCGGGTTCGACTTCACGGTCAGTCGTCACCGTGACGGCCCCGATGATGTGCTGGCGGATTACGAAGGAACGCTGATCGGCGACTGCTGGTCAGGCTTTCAAAAGATCGATGTGCGCAGCGACTCGCGAATCAAGTTCGCAGCGTGCTGGGCGCATGCGCGTCGCAAGATTGACGAGTGCCGCAGTGCGTTCCCGATCCAAGTGGCGAAGCTGGAATCACTGATCCGGATGCTTTACGACATCGAGGATCAAATCAAGACTCTCGATGACGCGGAGCGACTGTCGCGAAGGCAAAGCCTCTCGCGTCACGTACTGGGCTTGATCGACGAATACCTGCAAAGCGAAACAATGAGTTCGCCCAAGGTGCTTCCCAAAAGCAATCTTGGCCAAGCGGCAGCGTACGTGCGTCGACACTGGGCGGCACTGAATCGGTTCACCGAAGACGCTCGCGTTCCGATCGACAACAACGACTGCGAACAGTTGATGAAGCGAGTGGCGACAGGCCGCAAGAACTGGTTGTTCAAAGGCTCGCTGTCGGCAGGTGAGCGAGCGGCGAACTTGATGACGATTATCGGGACAGCGATTCGCAATGAATTGGACGTTCACGCCTATCTGGATGATGTGCTACGCCGAGCCCTGGCTGGCGAAACCGACTGGTCAGCGCTGAGCCCACCTGCCTGGAGAGACTCGCACCCGGAATCCATCTGCGACTACCGGCAAGACGAACGTCGACAAGCAGCCGACCGCAAGCGAGTCCGACGCGCCCGCCGCCGACGCCTCAAAAAATAGCCGTCAACCCACCAGGTCGAATGGTCCCGGTGAACGGTTACGTTGTAGCGGCGAACAGCTTCGATGGAAGTCATTCGCCGACCGCCAATCATCCAGGATTCCAGCACGTTGCCGTGCTTGTTGGGTTTCAAGCACCAACGCATGGCGGTGCTGGGATGGGGCCGGTGACCGGTCTCTTGCTCAATTGCATCAAGCAAGGGAAGAAGCTTTTTTGATTGCATGTTGTGCAACTCCTAGTGAATACGGACTTTCACTAGGATCAGAGCAAATCGGATCAAAGCTCCGCGCTCTAGCGTGTTCTCTCACGCTCTACCGCGCTCTCCCAGTCAGATTTTTTTTGAATTATGAGCGAAAGACGCGAGCATCCTTCAGATTTTATCCATCTTTTCTCGATGTAGAGGGGGATGAGCTCCTTCCTGAAGTGTTTGTTAGTTCTGTTTCGTAAACTGTTCACTGCGGAATCATTCGGTTCTTCTTTAGTGCCACCCCAAACACGTTTGGCAAGCTGTGAGACAAGAAGGCTACGCTCGCTTTCCTCGATCGATTCCGGTTCCGCGAAGAGCAAAGCATCGATCAGTTTTCGTGACATGCCAGGAGGTTCTGATCCTTCTGGCATCTGTCTGGTCAGGAGTATTTCCTCAGCGACTTTTCGTCGTTCAGCATACGATTGCTTCCTGGGGCTCTCTGTCGTTGGTTGTTCCTCTTCTTGCGGACTGGGGAAGGTTGTAACACGCGTTTCCTTCATGCCGATAGCATTCGTATCGGCAGTTAAGCTTTGCCCGGCTTGCTTATGAATCCCACCCTCTGGTTCAGCGAGAGTTAGAGAAGAAGTCAATGAACTAGATCTTGAAGTTCCGATTCGAAGGTTTGATGTTTTGTCGTTGATCGCTGCCTCAATCCGTGAGACTTCCTTTTCGACCAACTCTCGCAGGTGATTTCGAGCTTTCTCTAACATTCGCGGTGTGATTTTCCCGTCCAATGCGTACACCCAGTCCATCCAAGTGAACATCGCTTGCTTCGAAATCGGTGGTAGTTGTTCGTCATCAAGGAAAGCACGCGTCTTTTTCCTTTCGGCATGATCGAAATCGCGTCGCGTTTGCGATTCCGCGTGGGGGCGACTGTCCTTCGGGTGCTTTTTGAGATGCTCCGCAATGAGGCTCTCTCGGAGTTCCTCGAGTTCACGCTGGAGAAGCTTGAATTCCGCTTTTTCACGTATCACTTCATCCGGGAACGTGAAGTGGAGCGGAACTACAGGCGAGACACACTCTGCAGGAATGGCCTGCAAATCGGGCACAATGTCGCGCGCTAAGTAGTCGCTTTCAAAGTCTGTGGCAAACTCCCGTGGCGAAAGATGAATTGCTAGAGCGATTAAGTTTTCGTCATCGGACAAGCCCGTTTCAACGCGTTCTTTGATTGGGGCATGACTTAACCTGCCTTTGCAGAGCAGTTCTCGCTCGCAGAGCTCTGAAACAACTTGGCGGAGAACACGTGTCTCCATCGCACGTGCGAAAAGCTCTCTTGAAAAGAAGGGGGAATTCACGGCAGGTTACTTGGAAAAAGGCTTGTCGTAGAGATCCACATCGGAACACGAGACCACTGGATCTTGCTCGGTGGCATGCCCCGGTCCCGGGGCAAGAATTTTTCTCGGCGAACTCGTCGGGGAGTGACTTGTCGCGAGATTTGGACTTCGCCAACACTGTCTGGGAAAGTGCGGCGTTGCAGCGTCTGCGGCGTCAATAGCCAGTTGCAATGTCTGCTGGTCTTTGCTGTCGTTTTACCAAATCAGCCGCTCTTTTTGGAGCGGCGTTTGCGTTCAGCTGATCTTCGAATCGGAGGTTGCTAGCCAACCTTTCGAGCAATCTCGATTCCCTTAGCAATATCGCGCTCAGCGTAGATCTGAGTGACATCTGCGTTCTTGTGACCGAGCACCACTTGAGCTCCCTCCAGTCCGAATTGTTGGCGAATCACCGTTCCGCGAGTGTGTCGCAATCGGTTGGGGCTCCAGCGATGTTCCGACCGCCACGCCTTGATTTCAGCAGTAGTCAGGCCTTCGGGGGCAGGGAAGGCTTTGTCGCACGCATTGTGAATCGCACGTCGGTAGCTGTCAGTCGTGTATTCAATGCCGGGAGACTTCTTGGAGGATTGGCCTCGCAGCCCACCTCGGTCGTACTTCCGGCCACGCCGATTCCCGCATGAGTTGGGGGTCTTCCGCTTCGCAGCACGTTCTGCCCTTTGCTGTTCCACTGCATCAACGGGACGGAACAGGCAATCGTCGTCGCCACGATCCAAGTAGGGTTCAAGGATCGATTGTGCTTGAGGGCCGATGAAAAGAAGTCGGCTGTGCCCGTGCCACTTCGTTTTGTGTTCCGTGACGGTTGCCACCCAAACGTCTTCGGAACGATCAATGCATCCAGGCGTGAGCTTGCAGATTTCGCCAGGCCGACAACCGATCAGCAATTGGACGCGAACCATGTCCCTGACGACTGGCGTGAGCATTGGAAGAGTGGCTTCGACGACAGATTCCTCGACAGGAAGAACTGGCTCCGTATCCGGAGCCTCAGTGCGACCGCTTTTCAATCCGGGGATCAGACGCAGGGTTTCGAACACTGATGCAGGAATCTTTCCTTCGGAGGCTGCCCATTTGAACATCCGGACGATGCGCTGCATGTGGTGATTGATGCCTGGCCTGGAAAGGCCATTGTCGATCATTGCTTGGCGAACCGCTTTGAACTGTTGAGGGCCAAAGTCCGCTGCCGACGAATTCGCGTACAACTGCTTCACCGGCTTCAACGCAGCCCTGATCCGATGAAGTTCGGATGACTTGCCGTCTCCGTAGTAGCTGCGAGCGTAGTTCACGTAATCCAGCATGATCATCGCGACGGTCAGCTCTTGGGACTCCAGCCCAAAGTTCGGACTTCGCCCACTCGCGAGGTACTCGAAAATGATCCGATCGTAGGCCCGAATGGACGTCTGACTTTTCCAAGGGCCGAGATAGTAGTCACGCCCGTTGATGGTGACTCGGGCTTGTCCACTGGAGTGTTTGCGGTACTTCGGGACCGCACCTTTTGAATGAAGCATGAGCATCACTTTCAATGCCTTGCGGGTATTTACCCACAAGAAGACTTGCAAAAGTGTGCTCTGCCAACAGCGGCAGGTAATCGTTTTGTCAACGAATCACGGTGTTTTCTGCCAATACACCCGGCGGGGTTCGAACCCACAACCTTCGGCTTCGGAGGCCGACGCGCTATCCAATTGTGCCACGGGTGCGTGGGGATGAGTCGGACTCATCCTGAGGGTTGATTGTGACCGATCCGGGCGACTTGGAACAGATGACTGGTAGGGACGCCAAGTGGCGAGTCAGGGCATCGGGTCAGGTTTGATGGCGGCGGTGTTTCGGATGGTCCACCAAAGCGATCCGGATGTCGCAGACGTTGGTGCCGGTGGGGCCAGTCAGAAGCAAGCCGCCGACTTGCCGGAGGAAGCTGTGGGAATCGTTGCGTCGCATGGCGTCGTGCACGTCGAGTCCAAGCTCGGTGATTCGCCGATGGACGCTGCCGTCGATCATGCCGCCCGCGGCGTCGCTGGGGCCGTCTTCGCCGTCTGTGCCGCCCGAAAGAATTGCTAGCCGAGACCATTGGTCGTCGGACAGATTCAGTTCCAAGAGTCGAGCGTAGGCGGCCAGGACCAGTTGCCCGTTGCGGCCTCCGATGCCTCGGATCGACGCGTCGGCGAGTGAGACGGTGGGTTCGCCGCCGCTCAGGAAGGCGTCTTGTCGGTGCACGGCCGGGTCAGCTTGCAGCATCGTGAGCGTGAGGTCTGCCAAATGCCGGCCCACGGTCTCCGCCTCGCCTTCAGATTGGCGATGGCAATGCATGACATGGTTGTAACCCAGGGCTTCCGCGGTGATTCCCGCTGCGTCAACGGCGACGGCGTTGTTGCCGAGCACGAACGTGGAATGGTCGGCAGCGGCGACGGAGGGCGCAGGATGGTCGGCGGCCCGCTTCAGGTGTTCGCGAATGAGGCTGGGAAGTTGGTGGTCGGGATCAAAACGGTCCAAGACGCCCAAGGCATCGATCGCCGTGGAAGAGTCGGGCACGGTGGGGCCGGAGGCGATCAGGTCGAGCGGATCGCCGAGGACATCCGACAGTACCAAAGTCAGAAACTGTCCGGCCCGGTTGGCTCGCAGAAGTCCACCGCCTTTGACTTCGCTGAGGTGTTTGCGGACGGTGTTGAGGGCCACGATGTCGGCGCCGTGCGAGCTGAGCCAACGTGTGACGGTCAGTTTGTCATCGAGCGAGATGCCGGGCGATGGACGACACAGCAGCGCACTGCCGCCACCCGAAATCAGGCCGATCACCAGGTCGCGAGGTCCGGCGTCGGCGACCAGTTGCAGGATCCGATCGGTGCCTTCGATCGCGGCGATCGTGGGCTCGTTGACTCCCGCCGGGCGAGCTTCTTGGATCGTGATGCCGGGCAGGTCGCGGTGGCATCCTGCGGGCACGTTGACATGCCCGATGACAGGAAAGTCTTCGCCGCCAGCGGTGGTCAAGTTGCTCCGGATGACTTGCGACAAACCTGCGGCCATGGCCGCAGAGGCTTTGCCGGCACCGACGACCACCACACGCTCGAAAGAGTCTTTGCGAATCGAGTGCTCAGCGATCGCCATGGCGGTCTCGTCGAAGGAGACTGCATCGATGAGCAGTCGGTCTCCCAGAACCGCTTCGACGCCATGCGAGAACATGGCTTGGGCGTCGTTCAAAAGCGTACCGGGAGTCATTGAGTTCACGCGGTGCCGTTGGGATCGAAGTAAGTCGGCTCGTTGCCTTCTTTCCACTTGATGTTGCAACCGATCGAAGGTCGTTGCTCGGCTTTGGGCGAGCGGCCCGCGATGGTTTCGTCGAGTGCCGCACGCAGGTCCGCGCCGGTGACCGGCAGGTCAGACTTGGGACGGCTGGCATCGAGCTGGCCGCGATAGGTCAGTTTGTGATCAGCGTCGAACAAGAAAAAGTCCGGCGTGCAAGCGGCTCCATAGGCGATGGCGACCGATTGGTCTTCGTCCAAGGCATACGGAAACCCATAGCCACGGGATTCCTTTTCAGCCTTCATGGCATCGAAGTCATCGTCGGCGTATTTCGCAATGTCATTGCTGTTGATGCCGACGACGCCGACTCCATGCTGCATGTACTCATCGGTCAGCAACTTGAGCTGCTCGGCGACGTGTTTGACGTACGGGCAGTGGTTGCAGAGGAAAATGACCAGCAAGGCTTTGTGGTCCTTGAAGTCGGCGAGCGAGACCGTTCCGCCATCGGTTTCAGGCAGCGAAAAGTCAGGGGCGACAGTGCCCAGTGGCATCATCGTCGAAGCGGTGCGAACCATGGGAAGTCCTTGGGGATGAGGAGTTGAAATTAGCAATTAGCAATTAGCAATTAGCAGTTAGCAGTTAGCAGTTAGCCAGGAGCCAGGAGCCAGGAGCCAGGAGCCAGGAGCCAGGAGCCAGGAGCTAGGAGCTAGGAGCTAGGAGCTAGGAGCTAGGAGCTAGGAGCTAGGAGCTAGGAGCTAGGAGCTAGGAGCTAGGAGCTAGGAGCTAGGAGCTAGGAGCTAGGAGCTAGGAGCTAGGAGCTAGGAGCTAGGAGCTAGGAGCTAGGAGCTACTTGGTTTGCTTTTTGATTTCGTCGAGCAAGCGTCCGGGGCTGCCCATGGCGTTGTAACCACCGTCCACGTGCAGGATTTCGCCGCTGATTCCGGAGCTGGCATCGCTCAGCAGGAACGCACCGGATTTTCCGACTTCTTCGTGAGTCACGTTGCGGCCCATCGGTGCCATGTGTTCGTACATGGTCAGCATTTCTTCGACACCCGCGGCACGTCCGGCCAGGGTGCGGATGGGGCCGGCGGACAGGGCGTTGACGCGGACGCCGCGGGCACCCATGTCAAACGCCAGGTAACGCATCGAGGCGTCCAGAGCGGCTTTGCAGACGCCCATGACGTTGTAGCCGGGGACGCACTTTTCGCCGCCGTAGTAGGTCATGGTCAGCACGGAACCGCCCGGATTCATGATGGGTTCCGCGGCGGCGGTGACGGCCAGCAGTGAAAAAACGCTGGCTTCCATGGCCAATTTGAAGCCGGCACGCGAGGTGTGCATCGTTTCGCGGCCCAAATCGTCGCGGTCTGCGAAGGCGATTGAATGCAGCAGGAAGTCAATTTTTCCGAAGGTTTTCTCGGTGTGCTCAAAAACGGTGCGGATGTCGTCGTCGTTATTCGCGTCCATGGGTAGGAGGAATTCGGCATTGTCTTCCAGATCCGTCAATTTGGAGACACGGCGTCGATTGCGTCGCTTTTCGTCGTCCGCTCGGTCGGGAAGGTGCGTGAAACCGCATTTGCCGCCTTGTTTCAGGATTTCTTGAGCGATCGCCCACGCGATCGAATGGTCATTGGCGACCCCGATGATCAGGCCTTTTTTACCTTCGAATTGCATCTTCAACCTTTTCGGCTTAGTTCTATTTGATTGTCCGACGGTGAACATCATCGCGGCGGTTTCCAAGACCGACAAGCCGACGTTCTTAACTGGGACACCGACGCGTGATTGGTTACTCATCCCCCACTATTGTCAAAGCACCTTCAACCATGGACCGGTCGCACACGGCATCGCCCTCACTCGCTTCCCCCACCTCTTCGGAGGGCTCGATGACGCACACCAGTGTCCTGTCATCGTTCATGCCCGGTCTGCTGGGGCTGGTTGGGAATCGGGCGACTTTGCGCGGCGGGATCGTCAGCCAAATTCAGGATCGCTGGCAGCCCACGTTTTGGACGGGTGATCGCTGGAGCGAGGCGGAATCTTTGGCCAGCCAAGCGGTGGCAGACGATCAAACCGTCACGGCCGAGGGCTTCGCGGCGGTGGGAGTTCAGGTTGCTCCGGGCAGCGACACGACGAGTGCGTCCGTGGCTTGCTCGGCTGCGGCTGGCTCGGGCGGATCTGCGGTTTCGTCGAGCCCAGAGCTTTTGCCCGGCGTCGGCAGCGATGCGATCGTGTTGTCGGTGGATGGCAGACCGGCTGAGGCCAGCACCCTGGCAATGCTGGCGACTGCCTTGGGCCGTTTTTTGTGGTTGCAACGCAATCATCAAAACGACGCTCGCCGGTTGTGGCAGACCTCCAAAATGTTGCAGCACGCGGCTGTGTGGCAGCAGCTGGACAGCGACGAGAAATTGCTGGCGTCCATGGCTGACTGCGCTTGCGAAGTGTTGAACTGCGAACGAGCCACCATCTTTCTATGGGACAAACGCACCAAGAAGCTGATCGGCCGGCCGGCGACCGGAATCGAAGGCGGTGTGCTCGAGGTCGAAGACAACGCGGGGATCGTCGGCGAAGCCTTGCACAGCGGCAGCCCTCGCTGGTGGTCGGCCGGGGGAACCGACGAAGGCCGCGTCAACCGACGAATCGATCAAGCTCAGAATTTCACGACACGGTCGTTGCTGGCCGTCCCGATGGTCAACGCTCGCGATCAAGTGATTGGCGTTTTTGAGGGCATCAACGCTCGACCCGGGGATCACCGCAACGAGAGCTTCGATGCAGCGGACGTTCGGACGCTGACCGAATTGGCGATGCACGCTTCGATTGCGATTGATTCCTATCGAACGCGAACGCATCTGACGGAAACGCGAGACCGGTTGGTCGAGCAGGCGGCCCTGTCCAAACCGCTGATTGGCAACCACCATTCCATCCAGGAGATCCGCCGCAACGCCACCAAGGTGGCGCCCACCGATCTCAGCGTTCTGGTGTTGGGCAGCAACGGAACGGGCAAAGAGGTGTTGGCCCAGCACATTCATTATCAGAGCGAACGTCGCAACGGACCGTTCGTCGCCGTCAACTGCGCGGCTTTGGTTGAGACGTTGCTGGAAAGCGAACTGTTTGGTCACGAGAAAGGTGCGTTCACGGACGCCTCGGACACTCGTGTTGGCAAGTTTGAACTGGCCAACGGCGGCACGTTGTTCTTGGACGAAGTCGGCGACATGAGCGCTGGCGGGCAAGCCAAGTTGCTGCGGGTTTTGGAAGAAAAGGTCGTGGTCCGCGTCGGTGGGTCTCGCTCGATCCCGGTGGATGTTCGCGTGATCGCGGCGACCAACCAACCGCTGCAGGAGCTGATTTCCACCAAACGCTTCCGCGAAGATTTGTTCTTCCGGTTGAATGTTGTTTCGCTGACATTGCCGCCGTTGTCGCGGCGGGGCGAAGACGTGATGGAGTTGGCCGAGCATTTCTTGGTTGACTTCTGCCGGCAAATT
Source organism: Rhodopirellula sp. P2 (assembly GCF_028768465.1). Lineage (GTDB taxonomy): Bacteria > Planctomycetota > Planctomycetia > Pirellulales > Pirellulaceae > Rhodopirellula. Next base: position 553,034 of record NZ_CP118225.1, on the reverse strand, counting down.
GGTCGAGCGGTGCCAACATTTGCTCCCTGTGCTCGCGACGCGATGCTGTCGCATGATTGGCCAGGCAATGTGCGGGAACTTCGCAACACGGTCGAACGAATTTGTTATCTGACAACAACCGATGTGGTTCGAGCGGATGATTTGATGATGTCGCCCTCGGCAACTCGTTCGACGGCGGTCATGCCGATGATGGAGGATGTGGACGGCAATTTGAACTCGGCCACGCGGGAGTTCCAGATTCAGCACATCGAGCGTTTGATTGCTTCTTGCGGCGGCAACATGACCGAAGCGGCTGGCAAGCTCGGGCTGCATCGATCCAACCTGTATCGCAAGATGCGTCAACTCGGAATGCCAACGTCCGGCTCGTGAGTCGAATCGAGCAAGCCCGGTGACGGTGGGGACGGCGTCGAGCCATTGTCCCAATTGTTCTTGGTTGCGAGTGAATCGGGGAATGATTCGAGACAGTCATTCCGCGGGGACTCGGGGGAACAATTGGGGCAATGGCTCGATCGGGTCTGGGCTGACTCAACCACCGCCCACGCACTATCTTGGGAGGCATGAACACTCCCAAACAATCTTTTCACGCGTCCGAATTTGGTGAGCTCGCGTGCACCGTGGTCGATGGCTCGGATGAGCCCTGGTTACCGGTCATTCTCTGTCATGGTTACGGAGCCCCCGGCGACGACTTGGTCGGTTTGACGGATTACCTGGTCAGCAAACTGGGTGACGCCGCCAAAGCGGTTCGGTTTGTGTATCCCGTTGCACCCGGTGACTTGGCCGACCAGGGCATGCCGGGCGGTCGAGCGTGGTGGCCACTGAACATGGCATCGCTCCAGCAACTTTTGCAGACCTCCCAGTTTGACCAGTTGCACGACCAAACGCCTCCCGGAATCGATTCCGCCAGTGACCAATTGGTGTCGACAGTTCGTGCGGTCTTGAGCAGCATGCCAGCCGATCCGCCGGCTGGATCCAACGAGCAGTCAGGCACGGCTGAGTCGCCACGACCGTATGTCTTGGGCGGGTTTTCGCAAGGCGCGATGGTGAGCATGAACGCGGCGTTGACCGGCGACATCCCTCCCCCGAATGTTCTGGTGCAATTCTCCGGTACATTGGTGTGTGGCCCGCAGTGGCGCGAGGCAGCGTCGAAGTCAGGAGGCGGGCGTTTGAAAACGACGCGAGTTCTGCAGTCGCACGGAACGTTGGACCAAATCCTGCCGTTTTCGAGTGCTGCAACGTTGGCGGACACCTTGCACGAGGAAGCCGAGGAGTGGGACTTCCGCGCGTTTCAGGGACCGCACACCATCGAGGCGGGTACTCTGGATGAGTTGGCCGAATGGATTCTTAATTTGACGGATCGCAAGTGACGTTTTTTAACGCGACGTTGATTCTCGGAACGCTGGCCGCGGTGGTGCCGATTGCATTGCACTTGTTGGCTCGCCGTGAACCGCAACGCGTTGTGTTTCCAGGCGTTCAGTTTCTGCGTCCCAAGCTGAGTTCGCAACGAAGTCGGCTGCGAATCCGCCGTTGGTGGTTGCTGGCGCTCCGTGTGTTGGCGGTCATCGCGTTGGCGGTCGCTCTGGCTCGCCCGCACATTGACTCGGCGCTTTCCTCGACTTGGTGGACGGTCGGTTTGATGGGGCTGACCGGAGTCGGTTTTTTGATCCTGGCCAGCGTCGCGGTTGCCCGCGGGATGGGACGGTCGTTGGCCATTGGTGTGGCGGTGGCGGGATTGGTCGCGTTGCTCGCGTCGTTGTTTCTGGGGACGCGAACGTGGGCGACATCGGGTGAACTGTCCGAAGGAAACACGCAACCGGTCGCGATGGCGTTGCTGATCGACAATGGGCCTTCGTCCGAGCGAATGATCGCAAGTTCGGAGGGAACGAAGTCCCGTCGGCTGGACCAAGCGATTCGCGAAGCCGCGACGGTGATTGAACGTTTGCCCGAGGGAAGTCGTTTGGCCGTGCTGGACCGTTCCGCGACACCGATGGGGTTTGCGCTGGATGCCGCTTCGGCGCGATTGCGTTTGTCGCAGATGAAACCGTTGGCCAACCCGCTGCCAGTGCAGGAACGCATGGATGCAGCGATCGAGTTGTTGCGTTCCAGCGATTTGCCGGGCAAGCAATTGGTGGTGGTTTCGGATTGGAACGCGGCGTCGTGGAAGCCCTCTGCACAAACACCCGCGATGCAACCGGAAGACGTTGCGATTTCAATGTTGCAAGTCGACGCTGGCGACGACGGCAACGCAGGTGCCTCAGAAGGGGCTTTGATCAATCGTTTTTTGTCGCCACCCAAGTTGATCGATGCGGCTCCTGCACCGGGGGTCGCGATTCCCATTTCGGTTTCGGTCGGGTTGGAGTCATCGGCGAATGAGGACCAATCACTCAACGTGACCGTTCAGTTGAGTTTGTATGAACGCGATCCGTCGCTGCCTGTGATTCGCGACGGAGAGTTGGTGCTGCCCAAACTTCGCGGGGTGGACCGAGCTTCCGCGACGGTTGTCGCAGGAGCCAATGTGGAATTGGTTCTGACGTTGCCACCCTTGGATTTGGGAACTCATCACGCGGTGGTTGAGCTGGTGGGAGACGACGCGTTTGGTTGGGACGATCGACGTTTTTTGACACTCACCATTCCCGTCCCACCGCGAGTGCTGTTGGTGGGTGAGCACGCGGATGAACGCAACGAGTTGGGCCTTGCTTTGACAGCCCCCAAAGCACCGGATGATGACGGAGCTGGGTTTCGTGTTGCCGGGGTGGCTTACTCTGATTTGTCGGCGGTGGATTGGCAGTTGATTGATGCGGTGGCAATGATCGACCCGCCGATCCAAATTGACGCGGCATCTCAAGCGGTCGTTTCGGGAACGGGACTGACAAAGAATACCGTCGACCAGCTGATGGATTTGGCTGGCCGCGGTGGAGGCGTGGTGATGATGATGGGACCGTCAACGGAAGTGTTGGGCGTGGCGCGGTCAAGCGATCAAGCGGATGTGTCAGGAGCCAAGGATCGGTTGTTGCCGCATTGGGTGCGCTCGTGGCGTGTGCCTCCGCCGGGAGAGTTTTGGGAAGAGCGTCTGCCCTCGCACCCGATCCTACGACCGCTGACCTTGTTGGACGATCAGCCACCGTGGAGTTCTTTTCCGGTCCATCGCTACTGGCAGACCGAACCCAATGTGGATGCCGGTTGGCAGACGGTGGTCCGCTACGCCGGGACTCAGCACCCTGCCATCCTGGCTCGCACGATCGAGTCCGATGAATCAAACGGGAATTCAGGCCGCGTCGCGGTGCTCACTACCCCCTTGCCTGCATTGTCCAAGAAAACGCGTTCCTGGAACGAAATGTTCACCGCCGCCGACGCTTGGCCGGCGTTTGTCACTTGGCGTGGGCTGATGCAGTGGGCGACCGGAGTTTCAGACCAAGCCATGACGGTGTTGGTCGGTGCGACCGCCGTGGTTCCTGAGAAGGATGCGGCGAATCAGATTCAGCTTGCTTCGAATTCGGCGGAGAACACCACTGCTGCAATGGCGGAACCAAGTGTGCGACTGTACCCACCGATGGCAGCGGGAAGTGCATTCGACGGCGAACCCGTTGTCAGCGAAGTGGACGTGGTCGAACGTGGCGGCGTGTTCCCCGAAACGAATGAAGTTGGAACGACGTTTTTGCGTGGCCCCGACTACTGGGGTGGCTATTCAACGAACTTGGATCCTGTTTGGTCGCAGAACGAACGCGTGTCCGCGACGGAGATGGACCAGCGATTCGGCGCCGAACAATGGATGCCATCGGATTCTGGGGAACGATTGTCGATCCAGGGCCGCGTGGGCGGTTCGCCTCCGGTGTCTCTGCATGGACCGATGATGTTGTTGGCCGTGGTCGTGTTTCTTGCCGAGCAATTGTTGAGTAATCGCTTCTATCGCACCTCGGGAGCGGCCACGTGAGTTGGAGTCTCGACCCGATTTATGATTCGCTGCCAATCGCGTTGCTGTTGGTGGGTTTGATCGTCGCGATGCTGTTCACGATTCTGCCTCCGGGAGTGAGCGGGCGTCGCAGGCAGAGTCTGTTGTTGTTGCGTGGTTTGGCATCGATTGCTCTGGCGTTGGTGTTGCTCCGACCGGCGCTCGTTCGATCGGACAATCGTCCCGCGGCAGCGACACTGGCCATCGCCATCGACACGTCGGCGAGCATGGGGTTGCCATCCGATGGATCAGAGAATCGTTGGGAACAGCAGCGAAGGACGCTGAAGCGATTGGCAGCCGGTTTGTCGGATTCTGATCAGGCGTTGCAAGTCGTTGTGATGGGGTTTGATGCTTCGGCGAACGTCATCGGCGAGAGTGGGACAGGCGAACTGGAGACACTGACAAGCCGCGTGGATGAGATCGAACATTCAGGAAAAGCGACCGATTTGTCATCGCCTTTGTTGGCGGCGATGAACCGGGGACGAAACAGCCCGTTGACCGGAGTGGCTGTCTTGAGCGACGGGACTCAAATCACCAATCGAAACGACGGCAACGAAGCGGAGCAGTCCGACCCACGTCGAGAAGCCCGCTTGGTGGGGGCGATGGGCGTCCCGATTTGGACCATCCCCTTGGGGCCTCCCGCGGAGGCGTCACGCCAGATTGATTTGGCGATTGAATCGTTGCCCGAAACCTATCGGATGTTCACGGGCAATGAATCCAGCGTGTCATTTGATGTTCGCACCCGGGGCGTTGTTCAATCACCGGCCAAGGTTTCGCTGCAGTGGATTGATTCCGCGGGGCAAACCACCATCGCCGCGACTCGCACGGTCACGCCCGAGACGATGGAGCAAACGATTTCGATCGAGGTGCCGGTTTTGGCTCCCAAGCCAGGCCAATATCGGTTGGTGGCCAGTGTCGAGACTCGATCGGGCGAGACGATCACCGACAACAATTCGCAAGTCGCGTTTGTTGATGTTCGCGAAGGTGGCGGGCGTGTGTTGTATGTCGAAGGGACGCCACGATTGGAACAAAAGGATTTGCGCTGGGCGCTTGGTCGGTTCTTGGATTTGGAACTGACCTACCGCTGGATCCCGCGTGACACCGTCAGTGCCTGGCCGATCGATTTGGCCGATGACTTCAGCCGAGGTCGTTACGACGTGGTGATCCTGGGCGACTTGCATGCGGCAGCGCTGGGCAATGAACAGTTGCAAGAACTGGCCGACTCGGTTGGGGAAGGCACCGCGCTGATCATGTTGGGCGGCGAGCACACGTATTCACGAGGCGGCTACGCGTCGACACCGCTGGCGAAAGTCTTGCCGGTGCAATTGGATGATCGGCAGCGACAACCGCCTGGGCCGTTGAGTTCATCCAATCGATTGGCGAGCGATGCTGACCCCACGCGACAATCGGTGAGTTTGCAACCTGCCACCACGCATCCGATCACGACCATCCAAGCGAGCCACCAAGGCAGTCTGATCGGTTGGTCGAACTTGCCACCGATGCCGGGTGCCAATCGATGGCCTTCGGTTCGAGTCGCTCCGGGCGTTCAAGTTTTGTTGCAGACGGCCAATGACGAACCCATGATGGTCATCGGGGAATACGGTCGCGGCCGAGTCGCGGCACTGGCGTTTGATTCCACCTGGACGTGGCGACGCGCGGGGCTGGGGGATTTTCATCGGCGGTTTTGGCGGCAGTTGATTCTTTGGTCGCTCGCCCGAGAAGATTCCTCGCAGCAAACGATCCAATTGGAATTGTCGCCGCGTCGATTTGTGGCAACGGAGACACCTGCGTTCACCGCGACGATGCAAGGCGATCTTTCATCGCTTCCTGACGCAGGGACGCTGCAAGCCGAAGTGATTCTCGCGTCGGGAGAATCAATCGTGGTGCCGATGTCCAGCACCACGTCGTCGGGGGAGTCGTCTGTTTCGCTCACCGGCCAGTTGCCGACGATGCCAGCTGGTTTTCATCGTTTGCGTGTGGCCGCGCCCAAGCAAGACGCTTCGGCGGAAAACGGTGACTCGATCGAACCGGCTGAGGTGGCGTTTCAGGTGCTCGACGACACGCGAGAATTAACGGCGTCGGCGACCGATCATTCGTTGCTTCGTCAAATTGCCTCGGCGACATCGGGGTCGGGCGGGCGAGTGTTCGAGCCAGAGCAGATCGACGAATTGGTGGATTTGATCCTGTCTCGCCGGACGGAGTCCACCCGAACGGTGATCGAAAAGTTCCGATTGGGTGACGGACCGCTGAGCGGTTGGCTTATTTTTCTTTTGTTTGCCGGGGCTTTGTCGGTCGAGTGGTTTCTGCGACGTCAATGGGGTTTGGCGTGAGCGACGGATGCGTTCAACTGATGGTCCTTCCCACCTGATCTCCCGCCTCGATTGCCGCCCTTTTTTAGGACACCCGCATGCAACCGTTTGATCTTCATCCACGAACGCGAATCGTGTTTGGGCCGAACGTTTCGAATCAGATCAACGAGTTGGCACGTTCTCTAGGAGGCGTTTTGGGATCGGGGCGACCGCGAGTTTTGGTCGTTTGCGATCCGGGGATCGTCGCCGCGGGGCATTTTGATCGCATCACCAGCCTGCTCCGCGAGAGCGACTGGGAAGTCGCGTCCTTTCATGACTTCGCCGAAAATCCGACGTCTGCAATGGTCGATGCGGGCGTGAGCGTGGCCGCGGATTTCCAGCCTGATCTGCTGATTGGGCTGGGGGGCGGCAGCAGCATGGATTGCTCCAAAGGCATCAACTTTGTTTACAGCTGCGGTGGTCGCATTCACGACTACCACGGCGTGGGCAAAGCAACGTCAGAAATGTTGCCGATGATTGCGATCCCGACCACGGCGGGAACCGGCAGCGAGGCTCAAAGTTTCGCGTTGATCAGCGATGCCGAAACACATGTGAAGATGGCGTGCGGTGATCCCAAGGCCGCTTGCCGAATCGCATTGCTGGATCCCACATTCACGTTGACCCAGCCTCGCGGGGTGACGGCTCTGACCGGCATCGATGCGATCTCGCATGCGGTTGAAACCTACGTCAGTAAAAAACGCAATGTGATGTCGACGACCTACAGTCGGCGTGCCTTTGGTTTGTTGGCTCGATCTTTTGTTCGCGTGTTACAGGTTCCCGATGACTTGGAAGCTCGTGCGGACATGCAACTCGGGGCGTGCTTGGCTGGCATGGCGATCGAAACATCGATGTTGGGCGCGGCGCACGCCACGGCCAATCCTTTGACTGCTCGGCATGATATCGTGCACGGTCAAGCGGTGGGGCTGATGTTGCCAGCGGTCGTTCGGTTCAACGGAACCGTTCACGCGGATTGGTACGCGGAGTTGCTGAGAGAGCTCGAACCTTGCAGCGAGGTTTCCGAGGCGCCCACACGTTTGGCCGAATGGATTGAAGAGTGGATGCGGGCAGCGGACCTCGCGACAACGCTGGACGACCTTTCGATCCCAACATCGGACATTGGATTGTTCGTCGAAGATGCGCTGAAGCAGTGGACCGGCACATTCAACCCCATCGAGCTCGACGAAGACTCCACGAGAGCGCTGTATCGCGAAGTGGTTTAGGCGTCTGCTCAAGGACAGCCACGAAGTGGCGACGAATATCGTCCCGTTGGGACTGGTGCGGGCGATTCAGCCACGAAGTGGTGACAGGTTGTAGCCATCGGCGCCAGCCGATGGAAACTGGTGTGGGAGTCTTAGCCTCGAAGTGGCGGCATGATGTAGCCATCGGCGTGAGCCGATGGATTCGGGCGGCGACAGAATCATCCAGTCCTGAAGGGACGGCAGGTCGCATGCGGTTTCCAAACACCTGTCGCCCCTTCAGGGCTTTGGTTTTTGGTGCGTTGCTCTCCTGACCACGGGGTTGCACCCGTGGCGACAACCTGTCGTCCCGTTGGGACTGGTGTGGGAGTCTCAGCCAAGAAGTGGCGACAGGATGTAGCTATCGACGCCAGCCGATGGAAACCGGGCGTCTCGGTCAGTCATTCTGCGTTCCACCACCAGCGATCACTGGGGCGGGCGTCGACGAGTTTGCCGTAGTTGGCCAAGCTTGGACGCGGCAACATTTGATTCGGCAACAGGTCCGAAGGTGCGACGCTGACTCCGCCGCTGGCCAGGATCAGTTGATGCATTTTGTTGCGGTGCCGATATCGATGCAGGACTGCGATCGAGTCCACTTGCGTTGGCGTTACCAATTGGGTGGACCTTCGGGAGGCGAAGTGCAGTAACGCTCGCTGCAGAGTTGCGTGGTCGTTTTGCGGTGAAACCGTGGGCGAATCTTTCCGGCTGCTTTGCACCCACAGCTGCCCCAAAGCGGTGGCCTGGTAGACCGATTCGAGTGCGCCGTAGAGCGGGTAACGTGTTCGGATTGTTGACCATTGTTGGTTGAAGTGATTGACGAAGGCTTCCGTGGATGGATCCAGCACAACGTTGCCGCGCCGACCATTCAGCAACGCCATTTCGTTCTCGCCACTGAGTCGCAAGGGCGTTCCTGACAACTGCCACAGGTTGGCGGAATCAGCTCGCTCATGCTGCACTTCCAAGGGTTGCCCCGTGAACCAAAGTCGAAGCAACAGATCGGCGGGCGGTGAATTGCCCGCGGTGGCTTGGATGGTTTGCAAGTAGTTGCGAACTCCGTCCGGCATGTCTTCGTCACCAAGTGCCAGTCGTTTCATGTGTCGATCGGCTTCGATGAGCAGCCAAGCGATCTCGTGATCTGCGGAAGTGCCAAAGACGTGGATGTCTTGTCGCCCCAAGGCCTCAGCCAATGACTCGGCTGCCAGTCCCATCGGGACGTCGCCCGAGACGATGGATTGTCCGAGAGCGGTGGCCTTTTTCAGGCCGTCTTGTGTGGGATCGATCGTGCAGCCAAAAGGTTGTTGGTGAAGCGCGGCTGACAATCCAACGGCGAGCGAAGTCAGGTTCATGGGGGGAAGACCCGTGCGTCGATCAACTTGCCAACCATTCACTTGCTCAAAGCCGCCGACGGTGCCGGCCAGGACGATGTCGTCATCGGTTAACAAGACGAGCGAGACTTTGGACAATCCACCGGCATGTCCCAGTGCATCGTTGTTGGAGCCAGGTTCTGATGTTTTGCGATCGGCAAGGTTTTCCGAAGCGAGTGCTTGCATCCATCGTCGCACCGACACACACCGGATCTTCGAGGGGGATGTCCAGTGTTCCGGAACCAGTGTTGAAGTGTCGTCGCGGGAAGCTGCCGCGTCCAACATCAAAGCCGCCGCGTGTTTTTTCCATTGGACGGACTTGGCCTCGGGAGTACTGTCCGCCTCGATTTCGCGAAGCAAGCCATCGGGGGCAACGACAATGCCGGCGGGATAGGGAGCCATCGTTCCGACGCCGCCCAGTGCCTCCCAGGACTCGGGTTCGACGGTGGTTTGGATCAGCTGCATCAGCTGGCTGAAGTCCGCCAGTGATTGACCACCAGCTGCACCTGGGTCTGGATTGGCACCTGCGGGAAGAGCGACATCGGGGCCAAAGCCTCCGGGGACGAGCGGACCGCTGTTGTCTTGGGCCAGTGAGTTGGGGGCTGCAACGAAGGCAATCCAGGCGAGAAGCCAAACGCTGGCGAACAGCTTTTTCCAGTCGAACATCGTGACACCCCGAGAAGACGGCGAAGAGAAGGCGGTGCTTCTAGCGTAACGGTTGGCATGCCAGTAGGACAGCAAAAGTTGATGAGCTTTGCGGTCTCGCGTCGGGCCGAGGAGGGGGGGATGTGCTGGTCCCGATGCTCGGCCCTCCCCTCGCTCCGCTCGACCCTCCCGGGGTCGTGCAGTTTATTGAGGCCGCATTTTAGCGGGTTCTCACGCGGCGCACCTCTCCTGAAACGCAGTTTTGGGAGAGGTCGAGCGACGCCGTTCAGGCGTACGCGAGGGTGAGGGCCGAGCATGGGAAGCGGCGCGCACTGCCCTCCCCCGGAAATCTCGCTCAACGCTCGCTTTCCGACCCCTCCCGCTGCGGAGGTCGTGCAGTTTATTTCACCCTCCCTTTGGGAGGGTCGGCCCGCTTCGGGCCGGGGAGGGTTCCGCGCTGGTTCCGATGCTCGACCCTCCCCTCGCTTCGCTCGACCCTCCCAGGGGGAGGGTGATGAGAAACGCATTGCAAGCACAGCATTTAAAAACTGCACGACCTCCCCGGGGGAGGGTGATGGCAACGCTGCACGACTTTCAACGCGGGCGGGGTGACCAGATGGAACTGGTTAGCCGATGGCGCCTCGGTCGCCGGTGGTGGCCAAGGTCAAATCCGCGGCGTAGCAATCGACGAGAGTACCAAGGTTGGCGCTGCGGTCGATCTCGCGAAAGGTTCGCAAAGTGCGGTCAAGTCGCCGGTGGGTGGCAGGGTCGTATTCCCCTGAATTGGCATCGGATCGCAATTGCCGGCGGTAGTGTTGGACAGCGATCGAAAAGACGTCGCGAAGTGCTGCTCGTCGTTTGGGCACGTCTTTGCTGATCGAATCGAGGTGCCCATTGATCAAACGCGCGATCGCGGTTGGGTCGGGCACCGGAGCGGCGAGTTGATTCCAAAGGGCTTCGCGAATTTGTTCGCCGCCTCCACGAGCGAGTCGTGCAGCCACGTGCATGTCGCCGGCGGACAATTCAATCGCCGCATCCAAGGCTTCCTCGGAAATGGGAGGCAGCGGTTCGTCTTCGTGTTGCGATTGATAGTGGTCGAGTTGCTTTCTCAGCAGAGTTCGCCCCGCTTCACCGACCGGTGTTTGAAAGCGAAGGATTTGGCATCGCGAACGAATGGTTGGAAGTTGGCGTTGTTCGCTGCTGCCGATCAGGATGATCAACGCATTGGCAGGCGGTTCTTCCAGCGTTTTCAACAGGCAGTTGGCGCCTTCTTCGTTGAGGAAGTCGGCGTCGTGCAGGATCGCGACTTTGCGTTGAGCCTGCATTGGTCTGAGGTGCACGTCGTGGCAAAATCCTTCTTGCAAACGCGCGTCGACGGGACCGATCAAGAGTTCCAGCGGGATCAGCGTTTTGTCGTCGGGTTTACGGACTTGGATGAAATCCGGATGCGTGCCCGCCCTGACTTGAACGCAGGAAGGGCATTCGCAACAAGGAGCCATGTCACGTGCGGTGCTGCGTTCGCAGAGCAGTGTTTGGGCCAGCAGGATGGAGGCGGATGTTTTGCCGACACCACTGGGGCCTACAAACAGCAGGCTTCCGCCCAAGCGTCCCAGTCGGATCGCGGTGCTCAAGCCCGCGACCAGGCTGTCGTGGCCAATCAGTTCGTTCCACGAGTTCAGAGGCGGCGCATCAAGTGCGATCGCGCGCGTGGTTTTTGCGGCTTTGGGGGAGGACCCAGAGGCTTTCTTCGCGGCCACGGGCTAGACGCCAGGATTGATGTCAGGCGAGGCACTGCTGTCGATCGCAGTGATCTTGTCGACGCGTTGGGAGTGGCGTCCACATTCGAAGTCGGTGCGAAGCCACATCAGGACCAACTCATCGATGGGGCGTTCCCCGATCAAGTCACCGGGCAGGCAGAGCACATTGACGTCGTTGTGTCGCCGCGACATTTCGACGATGACTTCGTCGTAGCACGAAGCGGCTCGAACGCCGTGAAATTTATTCGCGACGATTGCCATGCCGATTCCGGTGCCGCAGATCAAGATCCCGCGATCCAGTTTGCCATCACGAATCTGCTCGGCAACGCGGATGGCGAAGTCGGGGTAGTCGACTGGGTCGGTGGAATCGGTGCCCTCGTCGCAGACCTCAAACCCTTCGCGAAGAAGCGTTTGCAGGAGACGTGCCTTGATGTGCACGCCGCGATGGTCGCTGGCTAGGCCTACTTTGAGTGTCATTCCTTACTCCGAACCTGCATGTTGCTGCCTTGGTTCGTCATCTGGGCCTTCGTCGGGGCCATCGGACGGGAAAAAATCGGGAGGCAGTTCACTGAGCCAACCTTCCAGTTCGCTTACGATCTGATCTGCACATTGTTCATACACCTCCACGGACATTCCGACGGGATCGCTGACATCGCCTCCGTCTCGCCGCAGTGTGCACACTCGTTCGGCACGGTCTGGCCAAGCCGCCACGATTGCGTCTCGGTGGCGACGGGTCATGGTCAGAACCAAGTCCGCCATCGACATCAAAGATTCTTCGAGCGGTTGGCTGGCGTGACCGGTCAGGTCCAAACCACGGCGGCCCATCACTTCAACCGCTTGGGGGGCAGCCCCGCTGCCGTGTCCCGCTGCGACGCCAGCGGAGACGACGCGAGCGACATCTTCCCGACCGAATTTACGCCGCAAGGCTTCCCGGAGCAGCGTTTCCGCCATGGGGCTGCGGCAGGTGTTGCCGGTGCACACGAGTGCGATGACTGGTTTGACAAATTGATTCATGGCAGCTTGTTGGATCACTCCTGTTCGCTGGACGTGCCAGTGATTGCCCGACACGCGGACCACCGTTCCTTCATCACCATAGCGACTGATGCCGTCATCGAGCAGCAGTGGCAAGGATTCGCCCGTTCCTGCCGTCAGCGCCGCCTGCAGTTTTTCCGCGGTGGTGGGCGGTGAAGCGTCCGGCAAACCAATTTCGCCCCACACCAAGGGGGCGGACAGATAACGATGAATGTGGCTGAGCAAGCGATGTTCGGAAACTCGAAAAGCGACGGGACCGCCCGCGGGCGACGTGCGTTGTCCGGCACCTGCTCGCAGGGTTTGCGCCACGGTTTCTGGCAAGCAGCTCATCGCCGAAACTGAATCGTCACAGTCCGCAATCAGTGTCAGTGGCCCGGGAAAGCAGCGTTCCGACAATCGGCGTGCCAGCATCGTCATGGGCATCAAGAAGTCGCCGGCCGCCTCGCTGCTGCGGACGCACAGGGCAATCGAGCCCGCGTCGGCCGAGGGAGCCACAAAGTCAGTCGGGGCCGGACCCGAGGATGCCAGATTGGAGGCGTCCGGGGTGGTGTGCCAACCTCGGCAGGTCGCGGTCCACTGCGCCAATCGGCGGACAGCAGCAGGACACAGGGAACTGGCGACCAGCCCATAGACCGTTTCGCTAGGAACACCGATGACCTGCCCTTCGACCAGCGCTTGCACGCTGCGATGAACTATGTCGCGCGGGTCATCGGTCGTTTGCAGGTCGTATATCATGGGCTCTGTGAAACGTGGACAATCCATCCGACCGGGATGGCCGCTAAACTAGGTTGGTCTCGAAAACGGTGAGCGACACGACGCTCGCCTCCGGTGGCGTCCAAGGCCCTTGGCAAGCGACTTTCGACGCACTTGAACAGGTGTCGATTGACCCCGCGTCGGGTGACCAGCGGTAGGAGGAGGAGTCAAAATCAATTCAGAACCAAACGCTAGCGAGACTCCCTATGCTAGCGATTCGAGCTCATCGATGGCAGCCTGCATGCAAGATCGCAGGTGTCACGCTCTCCCAGGAAGCCCGCATGCACCCTCCATCACGAATCGATCCCGCTGAATCCAAACGGATCGATCGTCGACAGGCATGTCAGCGAATGCTGGCGGGAGCAACCGGTCTGTTGGGGCTGACAGGACTGAACGGCTGTGTGGCCTCCGCCATGGGCGGGACACCCGAGTTGGTTTGGGGCCGACGTGGGATGTCCGATGGGCGGTTCTTGAAGCCGCGAGCGATGGCGATCGACCCGGACGACCAACTTTACATCGTCGACACGACCGGTCGGATCCAAGTTTTTGACGCCGATGGTCAACATTTGCGGACTTGGAAGACACCCGAAACCGCCAACGGCCGCCCCACCGGGATGGTTTTTGACGGCGCTCGAGAACGCTTGTTGGTCGCTGACACGCACTACTACCGGATGCTGGCGTTCACTCCGGACGGCGAATTTTTGCCCGACGATCTGATCGGCGGCACATCGGGAGACGGTCCGGGCGAATTTGCGTTCGTGACGGACATCGCGGTCGATGACGACGGCTGCCGTTACATCGGCGAATACGGTGCCTCCGATCGGATTCAGCGATTTGATCCCGACGGCACCTTCATGGCTCAGTGGGGCGGGACGGGACGCGAAGTCCAGCATTTTGTGCGGCCGCAAAGCTTGGTCGTCGATGGCAGCACGCTGTGGATCGCCGACTCCTGCAATCATCGAGTGCAGCGTTACGACATCTCCACCACGCAGCCAAAATGGATCGGGGCTTGGGGGCACGAGGGCAAACAACCCGGCCAGTTCTATTATCCCTACGGCATCGCGGTGGACTCGGACGGGACCGTTTTGGTTTGCGAATACGGCAACCAGCGGATCCAGCGGATGACCCCCGAAGGCGAGCCGATCTCATCGTGGGGCGCCCCCGGTCACGATCCAGGGCAACTGTATCAACCCTGGGGATTGGTCGTTGATTCCAGGCGCCGCGTGCATGTCCTGGACAGCAACAACCACCGCGTCCAGCGATTCCTATTGCCGGGGTAGATCGCGAGCGTCGCGTCCTGCCCTCCCCGGAAATCTCGCTGAACGCTCGCGTTCCGACCCCTCCCGTTTCGGCTTGTCGATTGAGTCGGCAACGACGTTTCAACGCGTAGGATGGGCACTCTTGCCCGTCAGAGTCGACCAAGACTACCGGTCACAACCCGACGCGTGACAGCGTGTTGATTCATTCGATTTCATAACCCGACGCGTGAGCGAGGGACCCACTGGACTGTCAAAAGGTTGGTATTGACACCGCTTTGGACTGCGCAGGTTTTGTTCCTCGCCCTCGCCCCAACGGGGCAGCCCTATGCCAGCCCAGGGCAACGCCCTGGGGTGTGGTGGGACCAAGATTACAAAGCCCCAACGGGGGCGGTTCTAGCGGGTTTTGGGGAGTCTTTCTTAGGGCCGCCCCGTTGGGGCTGGTGTCGGAATCTCCGTAACGAAACCCCAGGCGATGCCTGGGGCTATCTTAGAGCTGCCCCGTTGGGGCGTAGGAAAGAACAGAAACCAACAACGCATCATCCGTGTCAACACCAAAGATTGAACAGCCCAGGGACGTCCCCAACTCCCACGACGGCCCCATCCGGGGCGACCGTTTGTTTTCCGGCATCGGTCTCTCGGGGCGGAAGCCCCGAGACCGATTTCACCGGCGTGTTGTCATTTGTTGTGGGTTTGGAAGCCATCGTACGGGGATGCGTCCAGGCACACAGCGATTCAATCCTGCGTCTGTTCACGCAAGACCTCGATCAGGCGATGGCGAATGAGGTTGCCCCAGATGACATAGCCTTCTTCGTTGAGGTGCAATTGATCGCCCACGAACAGGTTTTCTCGCGGTTGGTTGGCGTGTGTCATGAACGTTTCCGCTGTGGCAACGAAGTGCACGTTGGGTTCAGTGAAGCAAATCTCGCGCAGTCGGGCGTTGAGTTTGCGAATTTTGGGCCAAGCGTCGTAGCGTGAACGGGTCGGAGTGATTTCGACCAGCAGCACCGGGGCATCAGGACGGTGTTCGCGAGCGACGGCGACGACGTGACGAACCAATTTTTCCACCTCTGCGGGGGCCGCATCGTTGGGCTTGCCCGAGATGTCGTTGGCGACGAAAACCACCACGGCACGAAAATCATGTGGCGTGATCAGACGCTCGGCAAACACAGCCAAATCGGAAAACTTCGCTCCGCCGTAACCGCGTGGAATGACGCGAAAGGGGGCCAAATCTTCGGCGGCAGTGTCCCAGCGGCGGATGCTGCTGCTGCCGATGAGCAGGATCCCATCAGCTGGATCGGTGGTTTCTGCGTCCAGAGCTTCATATTTCTGGATTTCCTTTTCCCAACGCTGGGTGGCCGCTTCGCGGTAGGGAGCCAGGAGGTCGGGATCCGTTTCGGAGGCGTCTGGAGTGGCCGAATTGGGGGCAGACGCGTCTTGGGCTGTCGCGGCGGGAAGAATGGAGACGCTTGCCAGTCCGCCCAAAATCCAAGCGGCCAAAGGAATGA
This sequence comes from Rhodopirellula sp. P2, assembly GCF_028768465.1. GTDB lineage: Bacteria > Planctomycetota > Planctomycetia > Pirellulales > Pirellulaceae > Rhodopirellula. The sequence continues at coordinate 537,190 of NZ_CP118225.1, read as the reverse complement.
GTGTGGAGCGAATCAAATGAGGTTGGTGGGGAGCAGTCGTTTGCAAGCGCATGGTGGGATCGGGGGTGTGGGGGAACGGGGTGGGAGCAGTGCCGCCGAAAGGGCACCGAGGAGGGCGATGAAAGGTCCGGAACGTTAAAATGCGTAGTTTAGCATGCATCGCAAGGGCCTCGGAGAACACCTTCGTGGGTCAACCCGTCTTGTCACCTGGTGTTCAATCGCGAACACTGAACCTTCTTGCCCCGATTGGGCCTTTTGTTCATGACGGCAACCCTGTATTCCACGCCAAAGGCTACCACGAATGTCCGATCCGTTTGGTTCCCCGTTTCCGTCCCTGCATGATCAGAACCTAAACGCGCAACACGCCATGGCTTCGGATCATCGTCTCGCAAATGCGGCTTCCTATCAGAGTTACCAGCGTCAGCGTCAGATGACGCTGGGCGATTTGTTGCTTGAAAACCGAATCGTTTTCATGCAAGGCGAGATTCACTACGCCAACGCCAACGAAATCGTGATGAAGTTGTTGTACCTTCAGAGCGAAAATCGTCGCAAAGACATCCACCTGTACATCAATTCTCCCGGCGGCAGTGTGACCGCGACTTTGGCGATTTACGACACGATGCAAATGCTGTCGTGCCCCGTCGCCACATACTGCGTCGGCGAAGCCTGCAGCGGAGCGGCCGTGTTGCTGGTCGGTGGTGCCAAGGGAAAACGGTTCTGTTTGCCCAACAGCCGCGTGATGATGCACCAACCACTCGGTGGCGTTTCGGGACAGGTCAGCGACATTGAAATTCAAGCCGCTGAAATGTTCCGTTACCGCGACAAATTGAACGAAATCATTTCCGGCCACTGTGGCAAATCGGTCGAACAAATTGCCAAGGACACCGATCGCGATTTCTTCTTGGACGCCCAACAAGCCAAAGAGTACGGGCTCGTTGACGACATCTTGCTGGGAACTCCAGTGAGCGAAAACGACGAAGACTGATTCCTCTCGGACTTCGGACCTCCCATTCTCAACGAACCAAAACAACTAGGACATCATCATGCCCGTCATCCCTTACGTGGTCGAAAGCAACGGCCGCGAAGAACGCACGTACGACATTTACAGCCGGTTGCTGAAGGACCGGATCATTTTTCTGGGTCAACAAGTCGACGACCAAATCAGCAACGCGCTTGTCGCTCAAATGCTGTTTTTGCAAGCGGACGATCCCAAGAAAGACATCCACATGTACATCAACTCGCCCGGTGGCAGCATCACCGCGGGGATGGCGATCTACGACACGATGCAATTCGTCTCGTGTGACGTCGCGACGTACTGCATCGGCCAAGCCGCTTCGATGGGCGCCGTCCTGTTGACCGCGGGTGCCAAGGGCAAACGATTCTCGCTGCCGAACTCTCGGATCATGATTCACCAGCCACTTGCTGGCATGCAAGGCACCGCTCGCGAAGTGGAAATCCACGTCGCTGAGTTGCGCCGGATCAAGCAACGCATGAACGAGATCATGATCGAACACACCGGTCACTCGCTCGAAAAGATCGAAGAGGACACCGACCGTGATCGCTTCATGTCGGCCGATGAAGCTTGCAGTTATGGTTTGATCGACAAGGTTGTCAAAAGCATCAACGACTGATTGATTGCGAATGAGCGAAGGGCCGGTTCCCGCCGGCCCATCTCGCCTCGCCCCCTTCGTCTAGTGGCCCAGGACGTCGGCCTTTATCCGGCCGAAACGCTCGTTCGAATCGGGCAGGGGGTACTCTTGCTCTGGAGGCGTTCTTGCAGCGTCTTTGTGGGATGATTGCCAAGGGCAAATTGACAATTGCAAAATGCAAAATCGCGGATTCAGGCAACCTGGTTCCAGCGTCACGCGTTCGGGTTGCGAAGTGGGTTGTAGCTGGATTCGCCAGAATTCAGATGGTTGAGTTGGTGAGCGTCCGAATTCTGGCGAATCCGGCTACGGTCTGTGCCCTACGGTTGCGACCGCGTTGATCACGCCTTTTCCAGGCGTGACGTCCACTGCTGGATCTGCTCGCGAACGCGGGCCGGTGCGGTGGAGCCTTCGCTACGGAAGGCGGCAATCGCATTGGTGGTGCCGAGCACGTCGTAAATCGATTCATCGATTTGGTCGCTGAGCTTTTGGTAGGTCGCCAGCGGCAATTCCGACAGCCTCACGTCCTGCTGCATCGCTTCGGAAACGATCGCACCGACCAAGTGGTGAGCGGTGCGTTGGGGCATTCCGCGAGCGATCATCCACTCCATCAAGGTTGTCGCGTCGAGGTAGCCCTTCTCGATGCGTGCCGCGATGGAATCGCGTTTGAGTTCGGCTCCGCGAACGATCGGCGCGGCCAGTTCCAACATCGCTCGAGTTGTGTCAAAGGCATCGAACAGCGGTGGCTTGTCTTCTTGCAAGTCTCGGTTGTAAGCCAACGGCAGATTCTTGATCAGCAACATCAGGGTTTGCAGCGCACCCATCACGCGAGCCGATTTGCCGCGGGTCAATTCCAAGGTGTCCGGGTTCACCTTTTGTGGCATGATGCTGCTGCCGGTGCAGAAGGCTTGTGGGATTTGGATGAAGTCAAACTCCACCGTGCTCCACAGGATCCACTCTTCCGCCCAACCGCTCAGGTGGGACGCAATCAGTGACAGCACGAAGGTGGACTCCACGACAAAGTCGCGGTCGCTGCTGGTGTCGAGGCTGTTTGCGGTGATGCCTTCGAAATCGAGTGCCGAGGCGGTGTGATGGCGATCAATGGGAAGCGTCGTGCCCGCGACCGCGGCGATCCCCAGCGAGCATTGGTTGACCCGTTTTCGGCAATCCGCAAGGCGTTGTCGGTCCCGTTCCAATTTCTCGATGTAGGCGAGCCAGTAGTGCGGCGCCAGCACCGGTTGGGCGCGTTGCAAGTGCGTGTAGGCGGGCAGGATGACGTCAAAGTCATTCTCACAACGCGATAGAAACGCAGCTTGCAGATCGACCAGCAAGGCATCGATTTCATCGAGGGATTGCCGGATCCACATTCGGGTGTCCGTGCTGACTTGGTCGTTTCGGCTGCGAGCGGTGTGCAGTTTTCGGCCGGTGTCACCGATCCGATCGATCAGGGCTTGCTCGACATGCATGTGGATGTCTTCGAGTTCAAACCGCATCGGCAATTCGCCGCGGTCGAGTTCACCTCGAATGGTTTCCAAAGTGTCCCGGATAAGCTTGAATTCCTCTTCTGTCAGCAGCCCGACTTCTCGAAGCATGTTCGCGTGGGCGATCGACCCGCGAATGTCGTGCTCGTACAGCCGCGAGTCAAAACTGATGCTTTCGGCGTATGCTTCCAGTCGGGCATCAGTTTCGGCTTGGAAGACACCACTTCGAGACGGGCTGGCCACGGTTGACTTTCTGGGTGAGAGGTTTCGAATGTTCAGGATTCGCGTGCCTAAATTCAGGCCCGAATAGAATGTCGCAAGACACGGCTGGTGAAAACCACGCTGCCAATCTTCCACGAGACTCTGATCATGCCTTCCCCGTCTGAACAATCCACCCCCATTCGCACTTTGTTTCCCGAGAAGCCGTTTCTCGCGATCGTGCTGGCGTCCGTGGGGGGGATGTTGGGCTTGTTGCTCGCGGGTGACGTTCGAATCGCGAACGCTCAGTTGCCCGCCACAACGCTGCAGCCCGCTCCGATCCCACAAACCCCGTTTGCTTCGCCGGGACAGCCCGTTCCCGGGCCGGGTGGGTTGCCGTTTGGAGCGATGAAGAACAGCGTCGATGTTCGGGTGCAAGCGGTCGTGGGCCAGCCCTACGGCGTCGCTGTGATCGAGATGCCGCTGCAGAATCCGATCGTGGGTCCTGGACCAGGACCGCTGACGATCGAGGAAGAACCGGCTCCGGCGTCGACCAGGATTTTTTATCCCGTCAGCAATGACGTGCGAGTCACGATGGGGCGTCCACCATCGGAGCAACCTGTGCCGCAAATCGGCCGCGGGCGTTTGCTCAATCGAGTCGGCAACCTGATTCGCGAATTGGCGTCCAATGATGACCCGAAAGAGCAAACGGTTGGTCGGCGGGTGATGTTTTTGTTCACCGGCGACCAGTCGTTCTCCGTTCCGGTGCGAGATCACCTGGGAACCTTGACGATGGTTGACGTTCGACCGGTGCCCGATCCCACGCTCGCTCGAACCCTGCAGACGGCGTGGTGGGAAGAAACCACGGCCGCCGCGAAGCGTCAAATGGATGCCACCGACACACCGCCGTGGGTCCCAACGTATCTGGTCGCGATGTTGTCGGGGCGTTTGAATCTGCCGTTGCCGGCGTGGTTCGGGCGTGGTGACGAAACCGAAACCCAAGACCCGTTGCTGCACACGCTCGAGTGGATCGGTGGCGCGGCGGGAGTCGCCAACGAAGTTTTCGCAGCCGCTGCGGCGGGCGGGACGTTGCAACAAGCTTTGAACGACCCAGCACCGGCCCAAGTCGCGGCGTTGCCGTTGCCTGTCTCGCCGGCTTGGCAGTCGCCCATGGCGACCGCTCCGGTGGAGGCACCCGCGATGGAGGTGATGGCCGAGCATGTTCCGCCGGAATGTTTTTACCTGCGGTACGGCTCGTTTGAAAACTACCTTTGGTTTCGCGACCTGACCTTGGAATACGGCGGCGATGTCTCGCGAATGATCACACTGCGCGGGATCAGCAACGATTCCGCCGAGCGTTTGGAGCGTCAGTTGGGCGTGCAAACCAACGCGATGAGCCGCTTGCTCGGCCCCAGTGTGATCGAAGACCAAGCCTTGATCGGTCGCGATTTGTACTTGGACGACGGCGCCTCGATCGGCGTGTTGTTCCATGCCAAAAACGTGTTCTTGCTTCGCAGCAGTTTGAACAGCGACCGAACGAAGTTGGCGGACAACAACGATGCGTTGACGCTGAAGAAGGTGGATTTGCAACATGGTTCTGCCACATTGCTTCGTAGCAGCGACAACCGAGTGCGATCGTTCTTGGTCGAAGCCGGACCCTGCATCTTGGTCACGAACAGCGAAACCATCGCCGATCGTTTTCTGGAGGTTGCGCAGACAGGTGAGTCCTTGGCCGCCACAGCGGACTTTCAATTGGCACGCAGTTACATGCCGCTGGAACGCAACGACACCATCTTCGCGTACTTCTCCGCTGAGATGCTGCAAGGGTTGTTGGAGCCTTCCTACTTGATCGAGCTGCGTCGGCGGATGCAGGCGGAAGCCGACATCGCGTTGGTGCGTTTGGCTCGCATGGCGGCTCGCTCGAACGCCATTCCCGGCGAACCTCCGATGGAAGAGATCGACACGTTGATCGACATGGGATTTTTGCCAGAGAACTTCGGTGAGCGAGCCGATGGGACCGGTGTGGTTTCGTTTGGCAATCGATTGGTGGACACTCGCCGAGGTGCTCGCGGAACTTTTCTGCCGATCGCCGACAACCCGGTCGATTTGGTGACCGCCAGTGAATCGCGTTGGTACGGCCAGATCGCGGCTGCTTACAGCGATCAATTCAGTTCCTTGGATCCGATCGTGATCGGCGTCCAACGGGAGGAATTTCCCGTGGATCCGTCGGGACCCGCCGGGGGAGAGCGTCGCGAACGGCTGACGATTCACGCCGAGATCGCTCCTTGGCAACCAGAGAACTATGGCAGCTGGGCGAAGCAACTGGGCGCGCCAACCCAAGTGGCGATCGACTTTGCTCCCGACGACGTGGTGGCGTTGCAAGCTCACGTGGCTTCCGACACGCTCGGTCCGCCAACACATTTGTTTGCAGCGATCAAGGATTCGTTCCCCCCTGAACCGGAGTCGATCGATGGTTTGATCAGCAAGTATCGGGCGCTGAAGATGTTGCCCGGTTACTTGGGCGCATGGCCTCAACCGGGTGCGCTGGACCGATTGCCCTTGGGGCTCGGACGCGGACAGCCGGTTGGACCAGGCATGAACCGATTGATCGGAGGTGTGTATCGCTACACCGGAGGCGGTTTCAGTGTGTTGTCATTCCAACCGGAGGTGTTGAATGCATCTCTGCCATATCTCGCTGCCAACGAAGTCGATGACCCTGCCCAGGTACGAGGCCGAATCGACAATTTGAACGGCACCCAATTAGAAGGTTGGGTGAATCAACAACTGTATGAACGTGCCGCCGCTGCCAGTCTGGCGGGAGCCGAGTTCTTGAATTCGTTGGTGGCTCAACTCAGCGTGCCTGTGGACGAGGTGCTCGACCAGGCCGAGTTGGTTTTGGGCGGTCGCCCTCAGTGCCCGCTCGGTGGCGAGTACCTGTTTGACCCAGCCCGTCGACGCTTTGTCAGCACGGCTTGGCCGTCGGATGCGTTGGCGCCTTCGCCCTACGCTCCGGTCGACTATCAAACGCCATTGCTGAGCTGGTTCCGAGGGGCGGAGGCTCGATTGACGCAGTACGCCAACCGCTTGATTGCCGACGCAACGATCGAGATCGCCCGAGCTCCATGAGTGATTCAAAACTCGGGACGACTCTTTTCAAGCAGGTACACACGTGTCATCGGGGATGTCAGCCGTTTCGCGTGAGCCACGGTTCTCGCACATCACCGGGGCTCACGCCCAAACGGCTCACGGGACTCAACCCAATCATTCCTGCCCACCTGCTTCCTTCGTTTTGAGGCAGCAGAGTTGGTCGTTGATGCGGAGGAACAAGCGACCTTCGGTGAATGCCGGAGTCGCTCCGACCGGGCCGCCGAGATCGAATTTTTCGGCTTGAGTTGCTGAATCGCTGGCGGACAGCACGTGAGCGGTCCCGTCCAGCGAGATGGCCAGCAGTTGGTCTCCGACGATGATCGGGGAGGCACCAAAGTTGCCGCCCAATCGTTTGGACCAGACCTTTTTGCCGTCTTGTGTCCAGTCAATGCAGGTGGCGATGCCTGAGTCCGACACCAAGAACATCAGATTGCCTTTGACTGCGGGAGTTGGCACGTACGGTGCCGCGGTCGTGATCCGAAAGGCTTCCTCGGGTTGTTCCGATTCGCTCTTGGGGATCCGCACGGCGGACAGGTAATTTCCACCGCCACCGCTTCCGCAGGTGCCGATGGCTAGGTCACCGACGACCAATGGTGAACTGCAGCATCGTTTGTTGAACACTTTGAGCGACCACAGCATCTTGCCGGTTTCAGGATCGAGTCCAAAGATACCGTCGCCGGTGCTGGCACCGATCAGTTGTTGACCATCCGTGGTTGGCACACCGTACGATGGCCGAGTGGAGGTCACGGGAGTTTCCCAGATCGTTTTGCCGGTCTTGGGATCCAGCGCCAACATGGAACTCTTGCCTGGTGTTTGCCACGCTTCCAAGCGGCTGGATTGTTGATCGTTGAACAACAGCAGTTTGGAATCGATCACCACGGGGCTGGCACCAAAACCATGCACTCCCGACCAGGTCCCCAAGTCTCGTGACCAGACAGCTTCACCGTTGACATCGTATGCCAACAACTCAGCGTGGTTGGCATCTCCGTAAGCAAAGTAGACGTGCCCTGCATGCACGACCGGCGTGCTGGATGCGGCCGTGTTTCGGCTGTGGCGATGAGTTTCTTCAATGGCATGCGAACGACGCCAGAGGACTTTGCCTGTCGACACATCCATGCTGACCAAGTCCATCGTCATCGATTGATCGGACGGGTCGACCGCGGTGTCGAGCAGGAAGACTTGGTTGCCTGCCACCACCGGCGAACCCACATGCCGTGCGTTGAGCTGCACCTTCCAAGCGTAATCGTCTTCGCTCCACTTGGTTGGCAACGTGCCGGCACCCGCGTCGCCGTAGGAACTGGGCCCGTGGAATTGAGTCCACGAGGAAGGTGCAGAGCCTTTCGGAGTGGAATCGTTCGCTGGCAAGACGGAGCCGCAGGCGGTGCTGGCAGCGATGCATCCGCCCAAAAGTGTGCGACGGATCATGGTGGTCCAGCGAGGGGCGGCGTGCGATGCGGAGGTGGGCATGGGCTTGGATGGGATGAGGAACGGCATCGCGGCGGGTTGCGATGATTGTGCGGGTTGGGGTGTGTCTCTGCGTGAAGACGCACCGATTGTAGGTCAAATCGATTCGTTTGTTGCAATGGGCAATCGGGGGGTGGTCTAAAGTTCCGCATGATCCACATTGAAATCACCGATTCGCCCGAAGAACTGTTGTCCGACATGAATGCCTGGGACCGCCTGGCAGGCGGGATTCCGTTTCGGCAGACCGTTTGGTTGCAGTCCTGGTGGCAGCCGTTTGGCGATGCCGAGCGAGCTTTCTTCCTGGTGGCCCGAGACGAATCGGGAGCCTGTCGCGGGGTCCTGCCTCTGGAGCGAACCGAGGGCGACCTGCGTCGGTTGCAAACCCTCGCCGCCGGCAACGTCTGCACCGATCACGTTTCGATTTTGGCACGCCCCGAGGATCGAGAAGAGGTTGCCACCGCTTTTGCGAGCTATCTGATCGAGTGTTCCTCGGATCGAAAACATGGTTGGGACCAAATTGATTTTGAGGGAACCATCGCGGGCGATCCGGCGATGGAAATCTTCTTGCGATGCCTGGCGGCCGAAGAAGTCCCGACCAGCATCCGAACACGGATGCACCTCTGGTTCAATCGTTGCGAACCGACCTGGGAAGACTTGTTGGCGACGCGTTCACGCAAGTATCGCAACCGAGTTCGCGGGCTGCTGCGCAAGTTGGATGAAAGCGACGGAGAGCTTTTCGTGCGAGATGCGGGATCCCCCGGGGAAGCTCGCCAAGGATTGTTGAAGCTGATTGAGTTGCATCAAAAGCGTTGGCAAGCGGTCGGGGAACCGGGGACTTACGCCGATGAACGCATGGTTCGTTTTGTGACCGATGCCACGTTGAGAATGAGTGATCGTGGCCGGTTGCTGTTGCCTCAGTTGGTCTACCAAGACGAGGTCATCGCGACCGAGTTGCACTACATCGGTGACGATAGACGTCAGTACTGTTACAGCACCGGTGTCAATCACGCGTACCCAAGTCTGAAGCCCGGCATCTTATTGAACTCGCATATGTTCCGTGAGGCTCACCGTCATGGTCGCGCGGGCATCGACTACATGCGCGGTGACGAAACTTACAAGGGACGTCTGCACTCCCACCCGACTCCCTTGTTGGAAATCTCGGTGTTTGCCAAGCATGCTCGCGGGCAAGTGCGAATGGCCCAAGACCGTGCAAAGCAGTTGCTGAAAGTCCAGTGGCGGCGCATGAAAGATCTGCCACAAGAACAACCGCTCACGCTCGAGGAAGCCTTTGCCGAAGAGCATCGAGCTTTCCTGCCGGATCAAACGAGCGTGACCGAATCGCTCGCGGATGTGCCGGCAATTCTGTCGGTGGCCCACCAAACCATGGTCGAGGAAAAGGAGGAACCGTTGGAGTCAGCCATGATCTACTCCATTCGAGACTATCAACGTTCGAGTGCGTTTTCGCCTCAACCCGAACCGAGCAATTGAGGTTCCATCATGTCCGCGACGCTAGCAACTCTTTATCGAGCGATACGGCGACTGCACGTGATGGATGTCACGTGTTTGTTGCACACCTCACCGGCCCAGGCAGCGGAAGCTGCGGATCAACCTCGGGTTCGTCCTGCATCCGATGGGCTGATTGCCCGAGTGATTGAGTTCGAAGAACTGGAACCCCTGCGTCGGGACGGTCGCATCTGTCCTGTTGTCGGAACGGGGATCGCTCGCACCGCTGCGTCGGGCGAACATGGGCCAGGCGATCAATGGTTGTTTGGGATTTGGGACGCCGACCGAGTGATCTCATTCATCTGGGCGGCGACGGGGTACATCCCTGCATCGGAAAACTTCAGTCGCAGTGCTCATCTGGGATCTTCGCTCAACATGCCACCGCATTGTGGCTTTCTATTCAATGCCTGGACCGATCCAGAACACCGTGGTCGCGGTCTGATGGCGAATCTGCTTCGTTCATTGATCCACGAAGACGCCTTGGGGTTGAATCTGCAGGATTGGTTCGCGACAACCGATTGGACGAATGTTGCCTCGCAGAGCACGTTTCACAAGTGTGGTTTCCAGCGGGTTGGACGGCTCTATCGCGTTGGTCGTGGACGCATGCAAGCCAGCGTGGTTCCTGACTTGGAACGTCGGATGAAGGAAACGGTGCAGTTGGAAGCCAACCGTCAAAAGCCGCACATTGCCGCGGATGCACCGGGGCTACGCTGGTCGTTGTGACCTGCGAATCAACCAGTCCAATGCGTTGTTGATTGCCGGACGGTGTTCTTCTTCCAACACATCGTCGTGGCTCAGGCCAGACAGTTCCACCACCAGTTTGGGACCAGCGTACGCGGCATGGATTGCCTGTTGGTATTCAGGCAACACCAACGAATCTTTTTCGGACATCAGGAACACGGCGGGAATCTTGCAGCGACTTGCCAAGTCAACCGCATCGACGTTTTTGGGCAACACCGCGGAGACATGCTGCATCGCGGTGGTTGCACGCCAGCGAGCCGAAATGTTCAGAATCACGCGACGCAGATCAGGTGGATTGCGAACCCAAAGAACTGCGGACGGCAACGTATCCTGCAGCGATGAAGCAACGTGCATCGCGGGCAGGCATCCGAGGCTGTTCCCGCACAGCCAGACGCGTGTGTCGCTGCCGTTGGGAGATTGCTGGGCACGTGCCGAGAGGACTCTTTGGGACCACTCCTCTGCTGTGCTAGAAAAATTCTGAAGCGTTGCTGTGCCTGGGCTGCCGCCATAGCCAGGCGGATTCCAGGTCCACACTTCGGCGGACTGCGAAATCAGTTGCTGGGGTTGCATTGGAAACGGTGTTGACCGTTCGGCCCGTCCGCCCGTTCCCGGGAACTTCAGCACGAGATCATCGGGCGGCGGGATCTCTCGCCAATCATCCAGGCGGCTGTTGTCTTGGACGCTGATTGCTGAAGTTTTTCCGATGCGATGCACAAAGGATTCAATCCAGGCGTCAGATGCAGGATCGTTGGAATCGGATTCCAAGTGATCTGACAGGGAGACCCGACATCGAATTTGAGGACGGTGGTCGATCGGGTCCGTGGTTGGGCGGAGGACAAAGCGGTTGAGCAGTCCGAACCGAATGCACCGGGACCAGTTTTGAATCGGACGCATGCGTTTCATTCACTCACGCCTGGGGTCGTGTGGGTTTCCAGTGCGGAAGGGGTTTCAGCTTGGGTGCCTGCTCGAGGCAACCATCCGGCCAGCGACAAACCGATCAGCGGGCTCAACACAGAGAACAGCATGAAATTCGAGAACAAGGCAATGGAAGTGAACACGATCGCTCCAATGATCGCTGCCCAGCGAGCGGGAAGCAACCAAACCCCCAGGCCCGCGAAAGTTTCAATCAAAACCACTTTGCGACTGTAGAACGTCGCGATGGAGCGAAGCGTTTCGGTGTCAAAGTTGGAACGCAAAAAGTTGAAGACCCAAAAGTCTCGGTCGAGAAAATAGATTTCCCACAACACATCGCCGGACCAGTATTCCGCCGTCCATTTCCCGGAGGCTCCTCCCAGCAACACCACCGAAACGATCACGCGGCTGAGGACGCTTGCCTTGCGGCCGAGTTCCTCTGGCGAGTCGATTTCCAGCCGCGTGGTGTACCAAAACGCCCACAGGCTGCACCACCAAAACGTGACGAAGGTCATGTCGTTGTAGCTGCCCTGATGCCAGATCATCACCGTCGCGGAGATCCACGTCACGGCAGCGGCGAAGCATCGCGGCCCGCGTTGTTCTGTGATCCATGCGGCAACAACCGAGATGGCCGCTGTTAGAAAGGCAACTCGCAACACCGTCGCCGATTGCAACCAAGTCGGGAAGAAGTCATGCTGGATCGGGATGGCTTCATAGATTCGATCGGCCAACAAGTAAAACGTCCACTTCCAAAACAGGCCCAGCATCATGCCGGCCCATGTTAGATGGAGCGGCGTCAGGGGCGTCCAGGACAGTTTCTTGAGAAGCGTTGAAAGCTGCCTCCCGAATTGGGCGACGAGATTCATTGCGCTGAATCCTCGGCCAGCGTCATTCGCCACATCCCGGAGTCATCGCAGGACAACTCGTACATTGATTGCAACGATTCGCCACGGTAATGCGATTCCAGCACCAGCCAACGCGGTTCGCCGTCCTGCAGGTAGCGGACTCGCCCGTTGGCGAAGGTGAATTCACGGGTGGGGTAATGGTTGATGGTTCGTGTTGCCAAGACGCCCAGTCCGGTCGCATCCTCATCCAAGGGTGACAACCAAAGCGGATCGACCAACCCGGCCAGTTCAGCTTCCGGCGGCAAGTCCCGAATTTCGGTGGTGTTCTTGAAGTTGTACATCGCCGGAATCGGCGTCTGGATCGCCCACCAAGCGAACGATGGTGTTCGCAAGTGGAACCGCTGCATCGTGGACTGAATGATCGGCGGGCACACGGGCATCAGCAACAACCAAACGGCGACGATTGCTGCGACGGCGAGCAGGATGCGATATCCCCAATCCGGCTTCGTTGGAAGCGTCGAAGGTTTCGCAGAAGCGTTCATGGGGCCATGCCGATGGAAGAAATTCGACGGGCGCGGTCGGTCAACGACATCACGCCGAGTGGGAATATTCAAACGTACCCCACACCCCATCATCGGCATTGGACGAGGCGGTTCTGCGACATCACGTCACCGTTCCAGTTGCCGCCGGATCCAGACCGAAACGATTGTGCGGGTTGTGCAGGAACGCCGTCGTTGTCCACTGGCTGTCGGGCGACTACATCTTCGCGATCAGGTCGATCAGCAATTGGCGGACGGCCTGCGGGGATGCGTTGGGGTTCTTCTTTTTGGCTTGTCCGATCAAGGCTCCGACCGCTTGTTGCTTGCCGCCCTGCACGTCCTCGACGACTTGTGGGTTGGCCGCCAACAGTTCCTTGCACAGTGATTCCAGCGCATCGTCGTCGACCGCTTCGATGCCCAAGGACTTGGTGGCTTGGTCGATCGTTTCGTCATGCGTGAGCAAGTGCTCAAACACATCGCGAGCCCGATTGTTGTCCAGTTTTCCGTCGGCAATCATCCGAATCAGTTCCCCGAGTCGCTCGGCCGGCACAGGGAAGGCATCGATGTCGAGGTTGCGTTCCTTCATCGTTCGCATGACGTCCTGCATCATCCACGATGCTGTGCGACGTCCGTCGCCGCTGGCTTTCACGGCGGTCTCGAAGTATTCGATCACGTCGGGACCTTGGTTGACGATCACCTCGGCGTCATACGGTTTGATGCGGTGCTGCGTCTGCAGTCGCTCGCGAGTCACGGCGGGCAATTCGCCCAACGATTCGGCAATGGAATCCACGTATTCGCGAGGCAGGCGAACGGGCAGCAAATCGGGATCGGGGAAGTAACGGTAGTCCGCTGACTCTTCTTTCTCGCGTTGAGCAAACGTTTGCTCGGCGGAGTCATCCCAACCACGAGTGGTCTTGGGAGAGTCATCGATCGTTTGGCGGTTTTCTTCCCACGCGACGAGCTGGCGTTGCACTTCGTAGTCAATCGATCGCTGAACGTTTCGGAAGCTGTTGAGGTTCTTGATTTCAACGATCGGCGTCGCGATCTTTTTGCCTTCGACGTCGATGTGCAGGTTCACATTGGCATCCACTCGCAGGCTGCCTTCTTGCATTTCGCAATCGGAAACCTTCAGGTGAGTCAGCAGCAACTTCAGTTCGCTCAGGTAAGCCCTGGCCTCATCGGCAGACCGGAGGTCCGGTTGGCTGACGATTTCCAACAGAGGTGTGCCGCATCGGTTGAGGTCGATCTTGGTGTCGCTGATGCCCGAAGCTTCATCGTGCATGCTCTTGCCAGCGTCCTCTTCCAAGTGCGCCCGTACAAGCCTGATTCGGCGTTCGGTCTCGCCATCGTCGGTGCTGATTGTCAGGTACCCATCGGCACAGATCGGCAAATCAAACTGGCTGATCTGATAGCCCTTCGGCAAATCGGGGTAGAAGTATTGCTTGCGGTCCCACTTGGTCAGCGGGGGAATGTCGCAATTGAGCGCCAATCCGGTTTTGACGGACAACGCGATCGCCTCCCGGTTCATCACGGGTAGCGCTCCGGGCATCCCCAGGCAAACCGGGCAAACCTGAGTGTTGGGCGGGGCACCAAATTCGGTGGTGCACCCACAAAACAGCTTGGTTCGTGTTTTGAGTTGGACGTGGACTTCCAGCCCGATGATGGTCGTGACGGGATGTTTTTGGCAGGCCAAGATCGCGGAGGCAGTCATGCGGTGAGCCGGTGAGTCAGGAAAAACGGAGATTCACCGGCAATATCCCGCATCCTTCCCATGGGCTCAATCCCCAGCCGTTTTGCGAGCGACCCGAGTCACCCAATTCGTCAGATCACGAAAATAGGGCCGCGGGTCCGGTTCGAACTCAAATGTGTGGGCGGCCTGGTCGTAACACGTGCATTCTTTGTCGCTCGCCGCCATTCGATCAAACATTTCGCGTGTTTTCGCGTTGTCGACGATCCGGTCCTGTCCCGCCAGCACCAACCAGGTCGGCGTGCGGATCGTCGGGACCACTTCCCGAGCGTGCTGGGTCAGTTTCCGGTCTTCCAACGCGAATCGAACACTGACTTTTCGCAGCGTCAGCGAATCCTTTTGGATGAACGATTGCCAGCGAGCGACTCCCGTGAACAACGCGGGGTCCTTCAGCGGAATCGGAACCCGCAGACCGCCCAGGCCGATTCGCGAAAGTCCGCCGAGCAATCGGTACTTGGCTGGCGAAGGAAACTGCGCCGCGTGGATTCCAGGGCAAACCAGTGCCAACCCATCGATCAGATCAGGACGCTCGGCGGCCAGCACGGATGCCAGTTTGCCGCCCCAACTGATCCCGCCCAGGATCAACGGAACGTCGCGCGGTTGAGATTCTAGAAACAGGACCACGTCGTCAATCCACAACCGCCAGTCATCGACATCGCCACGCCGAGACGGGTTGCCTCCCGAGCCGCGACGGTCCAGGAAGTGGACTTCCAATCCGTTCTGAGCGAGAGCATCGCAACTGGCCAAATACCATCCCGAGTGGCTGACGATGCCGTGCAAAAACACCACGCGACCGCGCGGACGAGTTACTCTCCATCGCCGCGACATCAATCGCAACCGACCGGCACCGTCGAACATTTCGATTTCGCACTGTGGCGATTGCTGCGTGCCATTCATTGAGCATTGCCCACAAACGTGCGTTCCGCTTTCGCGTTCTGCCGCAACCAATCTTCGCGAATCGTGACTCCCAGGCCTGGTGAATCGAGTGCCGGTGCCCAGCCGCCGTATCGGAACGTGATGTCCTCCTGCGTTGGCAAAGCGGTCAGCAAGTGTCGATCGTACGAACCTTCGAGGTATCGAATGTCGCGAACGGAGCTGGCCCAGTGTCGGCCGGCTGCCGAGAGGACACCGGACTCGCCGGGATGACACCCGAGTTGACAACCAAGCCCCGATGCTCGGGCGAGCGCGGCCAATCGAAGGCAACTCAAGAAGCCACCGCACTTGGAAAGCCGAAGGTTGAACAGGTCGCAAGTTCCCAGCTCGATGGCCCGCTTGGCATCCATGCGGCTGGTCAATGATTCGTCCAGCATGATCGGAACGCCAATCGATTCGCGAAGCGACGCAAGGGCATCGACCTCATCGTGAGCCACCGGTTGCTCGATGCAAGTCACACCGAACTCGCGAAGCGGACGCATCTTCTCGATGACTTCCTCGGGACGCCAAGCTTCGTTGGCATCCAACCGCAGGTCCACGTTTCGGCCAATCCAGCGTCGAATGCGAGCGACACGTGACGGGTCGTCTTGCCCGTTCACACCGACTTTGATTTTGCACTGAGCGAACCCATAGGCACGCATTTTAAGAGCGGAGATGCGCTCGCTTTTGGCACCCGAGGATGTGATTGTGGTGGAGTAGCGAACGCGAGGTTGTTTCAGATGGATCTCTGCTGCTTCGGCAACGTGCGGCACCACCGCGCTGACAGGTTGCCCGAAGTGCTTGCCAAACGCATCGAGCAAACTGAGTTCGACCGCGCATCGCAGCGAATTGGAACCGCATCCACGAGGATCATCGGCTTCGTTGTGAAATTCCAATCCATCGCAGATCGAAATCACATCCGACCAATTGGATGCCGGTCGCATCAGTGCAGGTTGCAGATCGGATTGCGACAGTTGTTGCAAGCATCCTTCGGGTGTTTCCCCCGTCACGTAAGGTCGCGGGACGCCTTCGCCCCAGCCGATTGTGCCGTTGGACAATTTGCATCGGATCAGCAGGTTGATGCTTTCCGTTCGCGTGAACGAAGCGTGTTTGATTTCGCGTTTGAGCGGCAGCGGAACCAGGAACGCGGTGAGTTCAGTGACTTGCATTTTCTGCCGCCCACTTCAGTGCGTCTTGGATTCCTTCACGAAAATCGATTCGCGGTTGATAGCCGAGCAAGCGTTTGGCTTTCTCGATGCTGAAGTCCAAATTCAGCGTCATGAACTTCATCGTCGCTCCGGTCAGCAAAGGTGGCTCGTCCGCACCGCGAATTCGGCCGTAGGTTTCAAGAACCGGGCGAGCGACTTTGGCGAACCATAGCGGAACACGTTTGGGAGGTGGAAGCTCAAGGAAGTCTGCCACCGCGCCGAGGAATTCCGCTCGCGTGACCAAACGCTCGTCTCGCAAGTTGAAGGTCTCACCCACCGCCGCGTCGTGGTCGATGCACAGCAACAATCCGTCGATGAGGTTGTCGATGTTGGTGTTGTTGAGCACTCGCTGGCCGTCGCCGATCATCCGGATCGAACCGTTTCGGAATCGCTGCATCAGCCTTGGCAAGATCCGTCGATCGCCTTCGCCATACGTGAATCCGGGGCGAGCGATCACGGTTGGCATGCCGTCTTTTTCATGAGCGGCATTCACGAGTCCTTCCGCGAGTGCTTTCGTGTGGGTGTAGCCATCGAAACCGCGAAGGTCGACGGGCGTGGTTTCATCGGTTCCGAAGTGGTGCTTGGCTTGGTAGACACCGAGTGCACTGAGGTGAACGAGCCGACGCAATCGATCCGAGCCTGAGGCAAAACGCAGCAGGTCCTCGACTGCATCCAAGTTGATCGCTCGGTAGGTCGACACCGGCCCCCAATCGCCCACATGAGCCGCGGTGTGAACGATCACGTCGCTCTTGCGAATCGCGTTCTGGTACGCAGCATTGGGATCGGTCAAATCCGAATCCACCCACTCCACATCGCAGCCATCCAGGACCGAACGATCCGATCCCGATCGCACGACCGCCCGCACGTGGTGCCCCGCAGCCGCCGCACGTCTCACCACCGGGGCACCGATCATGCCGGTCGCTCCGGTCACCAGAATGCTATCGGGATGAGGCATGGTGACAAAAAGCCTGTTGTTCGCGGGGTTATGGCGGGGAAATCTTCGGAACTGGGTCGTTGCAAGGTCAACGAAAACGCAAGCCTAATCATGGCGCACGTCGTGGGAACCCACCCTGCCTCATCGAAGCCTTGATCTCAATCGAAAACGGATGCACAGACGACGAGAAATTGCGAGGGCATTTTGCGCCAAACAAGATTCTTCCTACTCTCTGAACGGTCGTGCTGGGCAACTGGGATGTTCACACCAAGGGGGCATTCTGCGAATGCCTTCATTTTAAGCAGTTGAGCTAAGGGATTGAGCAGCAGCGTCGGCAAAGAATATGCGGCGAGAGCGAAACCCGCTGAAACACGAGGGATCAATTTCTAAATCGCATCTCTGCAAAACGCTTTCAACAAAAGGCTTACGGACGCTGACGAAGGCTACCGCGCCAAGAAATCGTTCCAACGGAATGTAGATTGCGGTCGAGTGAACTCCATCGCTCGGTACTCATCCGCCACAGTGACGCCAGTTGCGTCCGTTGCAACCACCGATCTGCTATTTGACTCGATGGGGCGGCTTACCTCACTTGATCACGAAGATGGAGAACAACGATGAAGGAAACTCAACTGTCAAGACACGAGTCAGTTCGGATCCCGCTGACGACAAAACGGTGACTTACACCTGGGACCATCGCAATCGTTTGATTTCCATCACCAACAAAGACAACTCGGGCACCGTGACTCAGGTTGTCGAGCACACATACGACGTGCTTGACCGGCGAGTGAGCATGAGTGTGGATCTCGACGGAGCGGGGCCGCTTCCAGAGCAGATCACTCGCTACATCTACAGTGGAACCGATATTCTAGCAATTAGCGATGAATCAGGGTCGATCACCCGACGAATGCTTCACGGTCCCGCAGTCGACCAAGTTTTTGCGATCGAAGACGATTCCACCGGTGACACGCTCTGGGCACTCTCTGATCAATTAGGCAGCGTCCGCGACGTGGTCGATTCTGATGGCACGGTTGAGAACCATCTTGTCTACGACGCCTACGGAAACGTAGTCAGCGAAACAGACACCGACGTCGATTTCCTTTACGGCTTCACCGGCAGGGAACGAGACGAAGCCAGCGGATTGAACTACCACCGGGCTCGCTATTTCGATACCAGCAATGGTCGTTGGATGAGCCAGGACCCGATTGGGTTCAAGGCAGGAGAATACAATTTATATCGATATGTTGGAAATGCTACAACTGTACGAACGGATCCCAGCGGCCTTGAAGCGTATCAGCCATTGCCCAAGGTCAACACAACAGGTACGCAAGGTGGGACTCCAGTACGCCCCACCGGCAGCGGCGAGGCAATTAACATTTATGGAGAAGACGAAAACCATTTGTATAAGGACTTTGCAACCGACCCGAAATACGTAGATTATACGGTCGAGCGACCTGGCGGTGTCTATTATGTTGTGAGACCTCTGACCGAAAGATTAGAAGAGGATTCGGTTTCAGATATGGTTATCCGACACTCACCAATGTACCCGGTAACCTGGAGAGAAATTGTTAGGATAGCTAAACCGGTCGCTGTCTTGACGATAGCCGGACCAGAGAAAGAAGTCCAAGAGACGTGGTCGAATATCAACGAGCTGAAGATCGTAAATGAGTTTGAAGAATTAACTTTCCCTAGGCCGTTTGTCTATACTCACCAAAGGAACGGCATGGAGATAACGGAAGAAATGGCTCCTTCGCGATACATTACCGTTCAGTTTGGCCAAAATCCTATTTACATAGGTCCGAACGGAAACGAAGCTCCAACCAACAGTCAAATTGATTAGCGATCTAATGATAAGTCGCCAAAGGTCAACAGGAGTATCCAAGCATAGGTTTTTGGGCAGGCAATCCATCTGTTCATTGCTTACAGTATCGGCAATCATCGCTGCAATGCTTGTCGCAGCCAAGCCATATCTACCACGAAACACCACTGTAGAATGGCTGCCTTTTAATGAAAAGGCTTTTCGTGCGGCACTCGCGGACAATCGAGTTGTGCTAGTGCTTTACTCGCCGTCGTACAGTAGCGATTCCGCTCTCGGGACAAAATTTGCAAACGACACAGTGCTTGCTCGTCGACTATCCGGTGCAAATGTCTTGACACAGGTAGTCGAATTCAATGGGTGGGAAGCCCCTTCCTACAACTCGAGCGTGTCCAGTTTTCGAGCAGGGAAATTACCGTTCTATGTTGTTTATACTCATGACGAATCGCCTCGTAGGTTCGAGCTAAACCAGATGGATAAACTCAGACGCGTGTTTGAGCCAGATCGACTTGGTGTATTTTTAATTTCTCTGCTTGCGGTAGTGTTTAGCGTTTGGTCAGGGCGGATCAAAGGGGGCGGAGGGAGATTGACCAAGGTGCTGCACCGGAGCAGAGGTCCGTCGCCCTGACGTCGACTTCTGGGTCCAGCAGCGACACGATGCTTCCGTCTGATCTCGTCGGAGGAAACGATGCTGCCCGGCGAAGGTGAATGGATGGTGGACGGCGCCCTCCACGCCTTGATTGCCGTTGAAGGGCAAGAGCTTGAAATGCGGATCGTAAAGGCCGGGATACATAAACGTTAGATTGCTTCAGAAGATCCGAAGCGGCAAACATCTGTTTTTACAAAGCAAGGAATTTTCGATGGTGTCGAACGCGAGACAGACACAAGATTCGCCTGCATTTTCAATCCTTGCAGGCATCGCAATTGTTCTTTTCTGCACACGACTTCCGGCTGCAGACCCTCCTCAATCAGAGCGAAGCCTGTCACAACTAATTGACAGTAAACGCTACACACCGTTGGAGAGGAATTTCTTTCAACTTGTCCTGAGTAACACAGAGCCTGATTCGGAAAAACTTAAGGAAATTACTCTTGGAAGGTTTCAGGCTATGCGCATGGTTTCGGCGTTTCCGGGACGAACTAATGACGAGGTCGTCTTTGTTTTTAGCGAGCTAGCCTACCCCGATGCAGCAGATTATGCCATTCAGACAATTGCAGCTTTTGTTACAGAGGAAGGAATTGTGCATTGGCAACTTATCTGCCCATCATCAGCCAGCATTGTCAGCATTCGCCGCTCCGCGAAGAGCGTACACATCGAAGCGATTGCTAACTGGATTGTAAGGAAGAACGTGTTTGAGTATCGAATCGAAAAGAACGGCCTCTCTCTTGTCGGATCTCAAGTGCTGACGGTTGAAGATGAGGACTCACCTTTGTTGCGTCGGCAAACGTATCTTGAGAGCAACGCCAAACCTGGACCTGCGAAATAGGCGGATCAAAGGGGACGGGGGTAAATTGCCCAAGGTGCTGCACCGGAGCAGCGGTCCGTCGCCCTGACGTCGACTTCTGAGTCCAGCAGCGACAGGACGCTGCCGCATGATTCGGTCGGGTGCAACGATGCCTCACAACGAAGGTGAATGGATGGTGGACGGCACCCTCCACGCCTTGCTCGACTGGGATGAAGAAGTCGAGTATCAAGGTGTTCGAGCGTCGCCCAGGGATGTTGCTGCTTGGTTGGCGGATCAGCATCGCCTGGGATGCAGTTCTTGCGGGAGATATTGAATCGATTTGCGAGCACGTTCAGTTGTAGGAAGCCGCCGTGTCGTTCTAGCGTTTTCGCATCGCCGGATGTTTCTCGTTGAAATCGTCTTGCCGCGAGCATGAGCGAGGTCGATGAACCAACGAGCAAGACAACGAGCCATGCGTGACGATCGTAGCTTGGGCACCCTCGCCTGTCCGTCTGAGTGTTCTCGGCCCCTCATCGAATCCACGCCGGCCCCATCCGGGGCGATTTCATTTGGTTCATCAACAGCCTCGGGGCTCCCGCCCCGAGCTATTGACGCGGACTCCTCCGGAGTCATCCACGAATTCGCCCTGGAAGGGGCTGGCTTGCTTGTCTCGGATGGAAACCTCGAGACTCAGTTCAGCCAGTGGAAGAAAGGGGACGGAGGTCGATTGACCAAACTTCTGCACCAGAGCGGAGCCCCTTCGCCCTGGCGTCGATTTCTGAGTTCAGCAGCGTCAGGACGCTTCGGCATGACTTGGCCGGGTGAAACGATGCCGCCCGGCAAAGGTGAATGGATGGTGGAGGGCACCCTCCAGCCACGGCGGTAAGTATCCGGTGCGTGAAGTGCGAAGCGTTGGTCGGCCGTTTCTCGTTGAAATCGTCTTGCCGCCGAGCATGAGCGAGGTCGATGAACCAACGAGCAAGACAACGAGCCATGCGTGACGATCGTAGCTTGGGCACTTCTGCCCGTCCGCCTGAGTGTTCTCGGCCCCTCATCGAGTCAACGACGGCCCCATCCGGGGCGATGTTATGTGGTTCATCGGCAGCCTCGGGGCTCCCGCCCCGAGCTATTGACGCGGACTCCTCCGGAGTCATCCACGAATTCGCCCTGGAAAGGGCTGGCTTGCTTGCCTCGGGATAGAAACCTCGAGACTCAGCTCAGCCGGTGGAAGAAATGGGACGGAGGGCGATTGACCAAATGTCTGCACCAGAGCGGAAGCCCGTCGCCCTGGTGTCGGCTTTCGAGTTCAGCAGCATCAGGACGCTTCGGCATGACTTGGCCGGGTGAAACGATGCCGCCCGGTAAAGGTGAATGGATGGTGGAGGGCACCCTCCGGCCACGTCGGTAAGTATCCGGTGCGTGAAGGGCGAAGCGTTGGTCGGCCGTTTCTCGTTGAAATCGTCGTGCCGCGAGTATGAGCGAGGTCGATGAACCGACGAGCAGGGCAACGACCATGCGTGACGATCGTAGCTTGGGCACTCCTGCCTGTCCGTCTGAGTATTCTCGACCCCTCATCGAATCCACGCCGGCCCCATCCGGGGCGATGTCATTTGGTTCATCAGCAGCCTCGGGGCTCCCGCCCCGAGCTATTGACGCGGACTCCTCCGGAGTCATCCACGAATTCGTCCTAGAAGGGGCTGGCTCGCTTGCCTCGGGGTGGAAACCTCGAGACTCACTTCAGTCGCAGGAATTTTCCGGTGGCGGATTCGGGGCAGGCGGCGATGGTTTCCGGCGGGCCTTCGGCGAGCAGGTGGCCGCCTTGGGAGCCGCCGCCGGGGCCGAGATCAAGCAGCCAGTCGCAGGCGGCCAGCAGATCGGATTGGTGTTCGATCACAAGGACCGTGTTGCCGGCTTCGACCAAGCGATCGAGCACGACGAGCAGACGCTGCACATCAGCAAAGTGCAAACCGGTCGTTGGTTCGTCGAGCACGTAAAACGTTTTGCCGGTTGCCGGTCGCGCGAGCTCCGTGGCCAGTTTGATCCGTTGGGCTTCGCCACCGCTGAGCGTGGTGCTGGATTGCCCCAGTGTCACATAGCCCAGTCCAACGTCGACGAGCGACGTCAGCAAGTGATGGACTTTCGGCACGTTCTCAAAGAACTCTTGGGCCGCGTCGATGGTCATGCCGAGCACGTCGGCGATCGTGGCTCCCTTGAACCGGACTTGCAGCGTTTGGCGGTTGAAACGTTTGCCGCCGCAGCGTGAACACTCGATCAACAAGTCGCTCAGGAAATTCATCTCGATGCGTTCGAAGCCGTTGCCTTTGCAGACGTCGCAGCGACCGGCCGGACTGTTGAAGCTGAATCGATTCGCGGCGAACCCAAGCGTCTTGGCCTCCCGTGTGCTCGCGTAGACTTGCCGAATCGGATCCATGACACCGGCGTAGGTGGCGGGGCAACTTCGCGTCGTTCGGCCGATGGGTGTTTGGTCGATGGGAACCAGTTTGTCGATGTGCTGAGCACCGGTCAGCCGTTTGTGGGGGCCGGGTTGGTCGGCGACCAATTCCAGCTTGGCAGCCAGAGCTGGGTAGAGCGTGTCGACAATCAGCGAGCTCTTTCCGCTGCCAGAAACACCGCTGACCCCGACCAAGCATCCCAGCGGGATTTTCGCGGTGACGTTTTGCAAGTTGTTCAGTGTTGCGCCGCTGAGCGTTAATTGATGCGATTTGCGAGGTGTGCGTCTTGGTCGGTCCAGTCCAATCTTCGAACGTCCGGACAGGTAGGCTCCCGTGGGGCTGGATTCATCGTCGGCGACTTCTGCCGCGGTGCCTTGGCTGACCAACCGGCCGCCATGGCGACCTGCACCGGGGCCGATGTCGATGACATGGTCCGCGGCTTGGATGGTGTCTTCGTCGTGCTCCACAATCACGATGGTGTTGCCGGCGGTCTGCAATTCTTTGATCGCGGCGAGCAACCGGTGGTGGTCAGCGGGATGCAGTCCAATCGAAGGTTCGTCCAGGACGTAGCAGACGCCAACCAGGCCGCTGCCAATGCTGGTGGCCAGACGGACGCGTTGCATTTCGCCGCCGCTGAGCGTTTCCGCTGAACGGTCCAGGGTCAGGTAGTCGACACCGACACGTCGCAAGAAATCGATGCGGCGGACGACTTCGGATTGAATCGGAGCGGCGACTTTTTGTTGCAATGCATCGAGTGGCTTGGCAACGTTTTCCATCCACGACTGGGCGTCCGGCAACGGCATCCGGCACAGGGCATCAATGGACACGTCGTGAATCGTGACGGCCAGCGATTCCGCTTTCAGTCGCCCGCCCTCGCAAGTCGAACAGGTCACCATGTGCGACTTGTCGCCGCGGACGGCAACTTTGCCAAGGCCTTGGCAAGTCGGGCAGGCACCGTAGGGACTGTTGAAGCTGAACGTTCGTGGTTCCAGCTCTTCGAAACTTTCACCACACTCCAAGCAAGTCATCGAAGTGCTGAAAAGTTTGGTTTCTGGTTCGCCGTCCCCGCGATCGATCAAGGCCGAGCACATTCCTCCAGCAAGCCGCAACGCCAAGCGAGTCGACTCGTCCAGTCGAGCGGCGACGCCGTCTTTGATGATCAGTCGGTCGACGATCGCTTCGATCGTGTGGTTCTTGCGGACGGCAAGCGGAGGCACATCTTCGAGCAGATACATTTCGCCATCGACGCGAGCACGCACCAATCCGTGGCCGGCGATTTGTTCCAATACATCCGCGTGAGCCCCTTTGCGGCCACGAACCATGGGGCTCATCAAGGTCAGCTTGGTGCGATCGGGCAGAGCCGCCAATGTCGCAACAATGCGATCGGGCGTTTGCGTGCTGATCGTGCTGCCGCAGGCGACGCAGTGAGGAACACCCACTCGCGCGTACAGCAGACGCAGGTAGTCGTAGATCTCGGTGATCGTGGCGACGGTGCTGCGAGCCGAGTGCGAACCGCTCTTTTGATCGATTGACAATGTCGGTGCCAACCCGTCGATCCAGTCCACATCGGGACGTGGGATGGCGTCGAGGTATTGCCGGGCATAAGTCGACAAGCTGTCGATGTATTGCCGTTGGCCTTCCGCGAAAAGTGTGTCGAACGCGAGCGAACTCTTGCCGCTGCCGGAGACTCCCGAGATGACCGTGATCGCGTCGCGAGGGATGTCGACGTCGAGGTTGAGAAGGTTATGAACCCGGGCACCTCGAATACGAATCAAGTTGTCCGTGGACGGTGACATCATGCCCGCGACATCTCGATCAAAGTCATCACCATGGTCAGTCCGTTGAGCACGAAGTGGACGATGATCGGTGGGATCAGCGAACCGGTTTGCCGATACAGATAACCCAGCCCCAGTGACAAAAAGAACAGTGGGATCGGTGCGAGGCCCTGGCCCCAATGCAGCAACGCAAACACGAGGCTGGCGGCGAAGACGGGCCAAATCGCAGTGGGCGTCCAGTCGTTTGAATCCACCTTCAGTGAAACGGCGGTGGCGGCCAGGGATGCCGTTTCGTCAGTGGACTCCTCTGTGTCCGCGACGCCATACGCAAATTCGTTTCCGGGCGTTTCGATTGAAGCGACAGCCGGATCCAGGGATTTTCGAACGATCGCGAGTCGCCAATCGGCCAAGCGTTGCAGCCCACCTTGCAGCAAGCCACGGATCCAGAACTCCTCGACCACGGGGGTCACCAGAGCGGTAGTGATGAACAGCAGAGCAAAGACGCCGTAGTTCGGGCCGGCGTCCGCTTCGTCCGGTTGGAGAGCGTCCAAGACCGGGTGCGAATAATCCTGCATGATTGAGACCAAGGTCATGATCAACATCGTCGGCGGCAGAATCATCAACGCGGATCGAAAACCGAGACTGATGTCGCCACGTTGTGGAATCAGGCCAATTCGCGAAATTGCTTCGCGGTGGTTCAAGCACAACATCGCCAGCGTGATCAAGGTCGCCGACAACATCCCCAGCGAACTCAATGTCAGTTGCGGGACGGAGAGCCCCGGAGTGGTGGCCGCTTCGGTTTCTTCGACGGGGTCTGATTCCGTTGCCGCCACTTCGTTGACTTGATCCGTCGTCGGTTCCGACGGATCCGTTGCGACCAAGGGTTCCGATGACGAATCCAACAGGACAGCGGTGTCAGTGACGGCTGGTCGTTCGATCCAGCCAGCAAACTGAAACGCACCTTGCAGCAAGGAGGTGCTGAAGATCAACGCCCCGATGAAGACCACGAAGTAGATCACCGACCAAAACGGGAGGTGCCTGGCACGGACCGGGACAAAGGCTTTTTCACCAAACGGTCGATGCCCGCGATAAAGCATCCGGATCCAACGCGACAGCGAGGTCGCGAACGCCAAGAGAATCAGGATCGACAAGATCGACAGCGCGATCTCGGTCGGGCCCAGTTCGACCACTTCTGCCGTGTCGGCCGCGATCTCGCCCAAGGCAGGTGATTCGGCCGAGTCCGTTGGCAAGGCAACTTCGCCTTGCGCCAGGAATGACCGCGCCCACCATGACGCCGGTGCCAATCCGAAACTCATTGGGTTGGGAGTTCGTTGGAAACGGAGCGAAGGTCGGCGTCATCGCGTGGCGACGCCGGGTTCTTGTTCGAGGGGCCTTCGTTGGCGTCGGGATTGTTTTCGGAGGGCATGGCTTGCGAAGAATCGGGGGTGGCGGGAGTGACCGTGGGATCGGCAGGGACTTCGAGACCCGCCTCGGACTGCATCACTCGTGCGGCGATCAGGGTGTAGTCCACACCGGAGTAAACCGTCAATCCAATGGCTCCCCAGAGTAAAACCCAGGTCGTCCAGCTCAGCCACAGCGGCAGCGGGGTGACAATGTACGTTAGCAACACGGCAACAACGGCGGCGCACTGCAGCACCATTTTCCATTTTCCCAGCCAGCTGGCTGAGAAATCGCCTCCGGCACCTTCGATGATGCCTCGCAAACTGGTGACCAGCAATTCGCGAGCAATCACGATCGTGGCCATCCAGGACGCGACTGGGCTGTCGGGGACCTCGACCAAAGCGATGAAGGAACCGCAGATGATGATCTTGTCAACGAACGGATCGAAGATTCTTCCGAGCTTGGTGACTTGCCCGTATTTGCGAGCCCAGTAACCGTCCATCCAGTCGGTCGAGGCCGCGATCAGAAAGACGATCATGGCGGCCATGTACATGCCCGCTGGGATCAACACCATCACCGCGATCGCCAACACAAACCGTGCTGTCGTCAGTGCATTGGGGACGTTGTAGATCGAAGGACCAGCCATGAGGCGACCAAAATCAAGGGGAACAAACGAGCGAGTGAGCAGTGGCGGTGAGGGAATGGTTGGAAAAGAGGTGTCAGAGACCTTTTGCCGGGACCGCCCTGCGGGTGCTGTGCACAAAAGGTACCTGACACCTCTCTCCCGCTTCTTGTTAAGTCGCTGCGGCCACTAAGTCGTAGCCTTGGGACGCAACGATTTCGCAGGGGCGAATTTGTCCGACTTCCACGGGCGAATCCGGGTCGACTTGCGAAACGTAAATCAGTCCGTCGACATCGGGCGCCTCGCTCCGTGTGCGGCCGATGAACACGCCTTCTTGTTCGGGCATCTTGGCATCGATCAGAACGTCTTCGGTTCCACCGACGCGAGAATCGTTCCAATCAAACGCGATCTGTTGTTGCAGTTCCATCAAGTCATCACGACGTCGCGCGGCCACGGCGGGATCCACTCGATTGGGCAATCTTGCGGCCGGTGTGTCTTCTTCGATGCTGTAAGTGAACACGCCCAGGTTTTCAAATCGAGATTCTTGGACGAAGTCCATCAGCTCGACGAAGTCCTCTTCGGTCTCGCCGGGGAATCCCGTGATCATCGTGGTTCGCATCACCAGCGAATCGATTCGCGAGCGAAGCTTTTGAACGATATCGGTTTGCAAGGACCGCGTTGTTTTGCGAGCCATGCGTTTCAGCATCTTGTCGCTGGCATGCTGCAGTGGCATGTCGATGTACGGCACAATTCGCTTGGCCGATGCCAGCGTGTCAATGAGCGCGTCGTCGATGTACATCGGGTAGAAGTACATCAACCGGATCCAGTCGACCGATTCGATTTTGTCGAGTTCTTGTAGCAACTGGTTCAGGCGAGGTTCGCCGTAGCGGTCCATGCCGTAGTAGGTCGTGTCTTGAGCCACGACCACAATTTCGCGAACGCCGCTGTCACCCAAGCGTTTGGCTTCGTCGATGATCTGTTCGATCGGTTTGCTGAAGTGTTTGCCACGCATCTTGGGGATCGCGCAGAACGTGCACAGCCGGTCGCAGCCTTCGCTGATTTTAAGGTAGGCAAAGTGTCGCGGCGTGACAGCCGATCGCATCGCGTCGCTGAGTGGGTTGACCGCGGCGGGTTTGAAGATCGTGCGTTGTTCTTGCAGTCCTGAATAGAGTTCGTCAACGACCGACACGATGTCGTTGCGCCCGAACACGCCGACCAAGGCGTCGATGTCGGGGCGAGCTTCCAGCAGTTTGCCCTGTTGTCGTTCGGCCAAGCATCCCGTGACGACGACGTTGCGAAGTTTGCCGTCCCGTTTGAGCGCCAGCATCTCATCGATGGCGGCCATGGATTCGTCACGCGCCGAGTCGATGAACCCGCAGGTGTTGACCACGACGAAGTCGGCACCGTCAACCGAATCGACCATCCGGTACCCGTCGGCGTCGAGGCGACCGAGCATTTGTTCGGTGTCGACGAGGTTCTTGGGACAGCCCAATGAAACGACCGCGTACCGCCCCCGCGGTTTTCCCGATTCAGGATCGATCAGCGGGTCTGTCCCCGGTGAAGCGACCGTCACGTTGTTCTGCGGGAGGATGGGAAGTTGCATCAAACGAATTCGGGAACGAGGGATGAGTGGCAAAATGCCAGGGAAACCAGCATCGAGGATAATTCGTGCCTGTTCACGGCAAGCACTTCATTAGAACACAAACCACCGTTTTCGCAATTTGCAAACGCGGCCAATCGCCAGCGGCGGGGGCCGGCGAAAGGATGGCAAGCGGTGTCTTCCTTCTAGGGCCCGTGGCATGCCAGTGCGCTCGCGAAATTCAGTCCGTTTGCGAAAACGGGGGGGACGCGAAAACCGGCTCCCTTGCGTGAATGAGGCGGCAAATTCACAATCGTCGGTTAAATCGATTTTTTCACCCTCGCAAGTGCCTTTGCCGTGACCGCTACGCCTTCCAACGCCGACGACCTTGATTTGACCGACCCGCACGCGGCTCGTCGGCACAAACTGGAAGAAATCACCGCCAAAGGCATCGATCCCTGGGGCCAGCGTTTTGACGACCGTTTATTGGTCAGCGAGTGCCGCGATCGCATTCCAACGATTCTGTGGCAGCCCAAGGAAGGCGAAGCGATCGCCCTGCCCGACTTCGAAAGCGAAGACGTCGATTACCGCCAATGGAAGGCCGACAACGGCCCAGGCGAGGAAATTGGGCCGATTGTTCGTGTTGCCGGACGGATTCAACTGTCACGGCCGACGGGCAAGTTGATCTTCATGAACATCCGCGACTGGACGGGCGACATTCAGATCTTTGTCGGCAAGAAACAGGTCGGTGACGAAAACTTCGATTTGGCCAAGCTGTTTGACCTGGGCGATTTGATCGGTGTCCAAGGCCGCCTGGGACGCACCAACACGGGCGAGTTGACCGTGTTCGCGGAAGAAATGTTCCTGCTGACGAAAATGCTGGAAGTCCCACCGGAAAAGCACGCCGGGATGACCAATCAAGACCTCCGTCAACGCATGCGTTACGCCGACTTGGCGTTCAACGATGGCGTGATGCAAACGTTCCTCGATCGCACCAAAATCATCAAGAGCATTCGCTCGACGTTGGATGATCAAGGGTTCTGCGAAGTCGAAGGCCCCACGCTGCACACCGTTCCCGGTGGCGCTGCCGCGCGTCCGTTCGAAACGCATCACAACGCTCTGGATATGAAGCTGACGATGCGAATCGCATTGGAGCTGCACCTCAAGCGATTGATGGTCGGCGGGATGGAACGTGTTTACGAAATGGGGCGTGTCTACCGCAACGAAGGGTTGTCGCCACGGCACAACCCTGAGTTCACGATGCTGGAAACCTACCAGGCGTACGGCAACTACGAATCGATGATGGATCTGACCGAGAAGATCGTCTGCGACGCGATCGAAAAAATCGGCGGTGGATTCCAACGTGAGTACAACGGCACAATGCTGGACTTCACGCCGCCGTTTGAGCGTGCGACGTACGCGGAGTTGTTCCAAAAAGCCACTGGCATCGACCCCGCTGACGAAGGCGCTGTCAAGGAATACGCCAAGAGCCTGAAGCTGACCATCGATGGCAAGCACCCCGATGTGATCCGCAATGAGATCTTCGAAGAGAAGGTCGAGGATTCGCTGCAAGGTCCGATCTTCGTGACCGATTACCCCGCCAGCATCTGCCCGCTGACGAAACGCAAAAAAGACAATCCCGAAATCGCCGAGCGATTCGAGATGTTCATTTGCGGGATGGAATTGGCCAATGCCTACACCGAACTGAACGATCCCGATCTGCAAGAAGAGTTGTTCAAGACTCAGCTCGAAGGTCTGGACGACGAAGACTCAATGGCCAAGATGGACCACGACTTCGTCCGAGCATTGCGTTACGGCATGCCGCCCGCTGGCGGACTGGGGATCGGTATCGATCGCTTGGTGATGGTTCTGACGAACCAGAAATCCATCCGCGACGTGATCCTGTTCCCCGTCCTTCGCCCCGAGTGACCCACTGTTTGGCCACGGGGCGACCGCCTCTCACTGGATCAAAACAGTGTGTAGATGAACGGTGCCGCCCCGCTGCTGGCCATGATGCTGAGCAAGCCCACCAGCAACAGGGATCCGACAAGTGGGATCATCCACCACTTTTTGTTCTCGCGTAGAAACATCACGAATTCTCGCAGCAGACCAATGTCCTGCTGTTCCGATTCGCGTTCGAAGTCATCGGAAGCCGTGGGCTGGGAGGGCGTGGGCTGGGAAGGCGTTCTGGGGTCAGGCATATGGAAGCTAAAACTGCTTGAAGTATTGGTCGGGCGTGGGCGTTGATTCGCGATTGTTCCAGTTGCTGGAGCGACCCTCTTGTTTGAGGTTCAATGGGTTGTGCCCTTTGGTTCTCAAGACCAGAGCGATGGGCGTCAGGACGAGAAAGTAGATCGTTCCGAGCAGCAGATGGCCAACACAAAAGGCAATCGGATAGGTCGCGTGTTGCCAGCCCCGAATGATTGGTTGCTGGGATGTTGGCCAAGCATAGTAAACAGTGACGACGACGAGTCCCGCGATCAGCAAGACGAGATTGAGCCACTGTCCAAAGTCGCTGATCAAAAACGAAGCGATGATCAGGAGCAGGCCCAGTGACAACCCGAACCAGCGACGCATGGACTGCGAAGGGGACGCCTGGAGATCGATTAGCGGCATGGTGTTGGGATCAATCGGGAGCCAGGTTGGAAAGGTAAGTTTGACTGGAGGCGACCGCACTCGCGGGCTGTTCCTCGCGGAGCATCAGATGATTGCCCACGACCAGAGCATCCATTTGGGTCGCCAGGAAGCAACGGTAGGCGTCCGCTGCTGTTCGCACGATGGGTTCCCCTCGCACGTTGAAGCTGGTGTTGATCAGTGCTGGGCAGCCGGTTTGCTCATGGAATTCCTTGAGCAAGGAATGGAATCGAGGTTGGCGATTTTCGCTGACGGTCTGAACACGGGCTGAATAGTCCAGGTGGGTGATGGCGGGCAAGTCACTTCTGACTTGCCGCACGCGTTCAATGCCTTCGACAGGGGCAATCGCCTCTTTTCGGCGAGATGGCAGGACGTCAAACGTGAACAGCATGTAGGGACTGGATGCGCCCTCCTTCATCTCGAAGCAGTCGTTGGCACATTCTTCCAAGACAGACGGAGCAAATGGCCGGAATGATTCGCGGTACTTGATCTTCAAGTTCATCGTCGACTGCATCTCGGTGTTGCGAGGGTCACCTAAGATGCTGCGATTTCCCAGTGATCGCGGACCGAACTCCATGCGTCCCTGGACCCAGCCGACCACCTTGCCTTCTGCCAGCAATTTTGCGACACGTTGGTCGAGTTCGGATGCGTGGTTGAATGTCTGAACAACGGCACCTGAGCGAACCAACGAAGCGAGTTCACTGGATTCGTCGATGGGTGGCCCCAGCAAGGATCCATGCTGAGCGTCTTGGGGATTTGCCGTTCGCACGTTCCCCAGCAGTCGGTGCCAGATCAGCCAAGCGACTCCAAGTGCGCCGCCGGCGTCCCCTGCCGCCGGTTGGACCCAAACGTTTTCGAAAGGTCCTTCCCGCAGCAGTCGTCCGTTTGAAACGCAGTTGAGCGCAACACCGCCTGCAAGGCACAGTGAATCACTCCCGGTCCGACGGTGAACATGAGATGCGAGTTTCAGAATCACTTCTTCGGTGACAACCTGGATGCTTGCCGCGATGTCCATGTCGACTGGTCTGACCAGGGACTCTGGGTCTCGGCGGGAGATGCCCAGCAGACGTTCCAGTTTTTTGCCGGTCATCCGAAGCGTGTGAGCGAACGTGAAGTAATTCATGTTCAGTTCATAGCTTCCGTCCTCGTTCACGCGAATCAATTCTTTACGAATGACGTCCGCAAACGTCGGTTCGCCATACGGGGCGAGTCCCATCAATTTGTATTCGCCTGAATTGACTCGGAAGCCACAGAAGTAGGTGAAGGCTGAATAGAGCAAGCCAAGTGAATGGGGAAACTGGATGTCTTGTTTCAGCTCGAGCTTTTCTCGAGTTCCGATGCCCCAGCTGGTCGTGGTCCATTCACCGACGCCATCGACCGTCAGAATTGCCGCTTCGTCAAACGGGCTGGGATAAAATGCACTGGCCGCATGCGATTCGTGGTGTTCACAGAAAACAATCCGGCGCTTGGTTTTGCCGCCGAGATGCTTGCGGATCTCGCGAGGAAGGTGCAGTTTGAGTTGCAGCCAGGGTGGCATCGCTCGGGAGAACGAAGCGTAGCCGCGTGGAGCGTATGCCAGGTAGGTTTCCAGCAACCTTTCAAATTTTAGCAATGGCTTTTCGTAGAACCCGACATAGTCGATGTCCGAGACGCTAGCACCGATTGACTCCAGGCAGCCTGCCAGTGCCTCGCTGGGAAATGCCGCGTCATGCTTCTTCCTCGTGAAGCGTTCCTCGCTTGCAGCAGCGACCACCACCCCATCGTTGAGCAGTGCGACGGCGGAATCATGGTAGTAAGCAGAGACGCCAAGGATGAGTGTCATGGCAGCCGTCTAGCCAGGTGGTTTGCCCGCGAGTTGACCACTTGTTGGTGTCCCTTGTGGGGCAGATGAGTCATGTTTCCTGGCTGCGAAGCACTGGCACCAAAATAGACGGGCAAAACACATGCACCGTGGAGGCGTCCGCTCCAGTTGCACTTCGGAACCGTACCCCACGCCAGGCGGCAAAAACGCCGCCGTGACTGCTTCGCACAAACCGTCTTTGTGCAGGCCTGCTCCAAGACAAGCCTGCCTTACGAATGGATCAGCCGTTGTGTTGTTCCAGGCGGCGAGCGATCTCGTCTTTGACAGCGTTGGCGTCGGCGGGCAAGTGGACCGCTGGGTTGGCGTGTTTGCTGTCGATGCCTTCGAGAGTTGACTCGTGATAGCCAACTTTGAAGTCCGTGAACTTCAGCCCGTGCGCGGTGCTGATCACAACAGTTTTGTCCTTGGAGGAGATCTCACCTCGATCGATCAGTTTCTTCAGCACGGCCAGGGCGACGCCGGTGTGCGGGCACGTGAACATGCCCGTCAAGTCAGCGGACGCCGACGCTTCGGCCAGTTCATTTTCGGTGGCTTGTTCGACAATGCCGTTGGTCTCTTGGACGGCTTTGACCGCTTTGGCGTAGCTGACCGGATCGCCAATTCGAATCGCGTTGGCGAGCGTGTCTTGAGCAGTGACGCTGACTTTTTCCGCGAAGCCGTTTTTGTAAGCGGTGTAGAACGGGTTGGCGCGTTCGGCTTGGGCGGCGACCAAGCGCGGCATGCGGTTGATCAACCCCAGGTCCAGCATCAGCTTGAAACCCTTGTAGAGCGCACTGATGTTTCCGAGGTTGCCAACCGGGATGATGATCCAGTCCGGGACTTCCCACTCAAATTGGCGCACCAGTTCGATACCGACCGTTTTTTGGCCCTCGATGCGAAGGCTGTTCATCGAGTTGGCGAGGTAGATCGAATTGTCCTGAGTGACTTCTTGAACGATCTTCATGCAGCCGTCGAAGTCGGTGTCGAGTGCCAACACGTGGGCACCGTTGGCGACGGGTTGGATCAACTGCGCGGTGCTGACTTTCCCAGCGGGCAAGAAGATCACGGCGGGGATGCCCGCGTAGGCGGCGTAAGCGGCCAACGCCGCACTCGTGTCACCGGTGCTGGCGCAGGCGACGGCTTTGACGCTGCTGCCTTGGGCCATCATTTGTTTGACGACGCTGACCAGCACGGTCATGCCCAAGTCTTTGAAGCTGCCCGTGTGGCTGTTGCCGCAGAGTTTGATCCATAGATCGGGAACACCGAGTTGGGCACCGAGTCGCTCGGCCCAAAACAGGTTCGTGTTCCCCTCGAACATGCTGACGATGTTTTCGTTCGCCAACGACGGAACAACCCACTCTCGCATGCCCCAGACGCCGCTGCCGAATGGCCATTTCGAAGTGCTGGCACGAGAATCGAAGAGTTGTTGCCACTGGTAGGCGTTTTTTTGTTTCAGAGGTTCCCGCTCGTGATAGACCTCCAGCAGACTGCCGCAAGTCGGGCAGGTGTAGATCACATCAAAGATCGAGTGCTTTGCGCTGCAGCCTGAAATGCAGCGAAAGTAGGTGGTTTGGTGATCCACGTCCGATTTGGACTCAACGGCAAGAGACATGAGGAGATCCTGGTGCGATGGGAAACGGGGGCCGACATTATGATCGCAGCCCACTCACAGGCAAAGGGCGAACCAAAAGAGGCGTGAACTTCGTTTGTCGGCCAAATTTGGGTCGCTTCGCCACCATTCCATCCCGACGATCGTTTGCTCCTTCTTCTCTTCTCAGCGGAACCCGTAGGTTGGCACGCCGTAGTAGCGTGGAACGGCATAGTAGGTTCCCGTTCCGAACTGCACCCCGCCTCCAGGGCCAACTTGCAATCCGGTTCCGCTGACCGTTCCAGGCACGAAACCGTATCCATAGCTGCGGTAGCCGTACCCATATCCACCATACCCGTAGCCGCCGTAACCATACCCACCGCGGTAGCCAGATCGACGTGGGGTGTTGTAGTAGTAATTTGTCACTGACCCGCGATTTGAGTTGGTGCCGCTGATGCTGGGACGGCGGGCGGTGTAGTTGTTTTGAGGCAAACCGCCTCGTTGGCCGATGATGGCGCTGCCGCCACGATTGAATCCGTTGCTTTGGATTCCATACCGGTAACCTTGGGCGGACGCATCGGAGGCAAAGAAAAACGCTCCCAGGCCGGCGATAGCCAACGCCACCAGACCTGTCGACGCCCAAGCGGGCAGAAGGCGTTTTGTGGGACTCAGTGTTTTGAGAGGCGTGTTCATGGGGCACCTGAAGGGTTTGTTGGGAGGAGAGGTCGGGAACTGTTTGCGGTCGGATCGATTGAATTTTATGCGTTCGCAAACCCGAAGTCCTGGGATCAAAATGTCTGATCGCGCCACCTTCTCCGCCAAATCTTTGGTTCGAAGGGCTTCATTACGCGCGGGTTTCATACCGGTTTCGGGCCTGCGTCGTGCCTCTGCGGCATCCCATGGAAGCCGAACGACTTTGCTAAACTGGGACGTTTCTTATTCTGGTTCTCTTGCGTGAATGGTCGTTATGGCTCGCTGTTGGTTGGGATGTCTCGGTTTGGTTCTGCTGCTTGGATGCAGCAAATCTGGTTCCAGTTCCTCGGAACAATCGCAATCCGGCCCTGAAACGGTGGGGCAGGCTTCGGTGGATGCGTCTGGTTTTCCGCGTCAGTGCGGTAACTACACCGTGCTGGGGATTCTGACCGACAACCAGGACAATTCGAAAGCGAAAGAAAATGCCGAAACGACGTTGTTGCGGCATCCGAATGTGGGGTGCTTGGTTGGGCTCTGGAGCCAGAACACGCCGATGATTTTGGCGGCGCTTCGGAGCAGCGACGCGGTCGGAAAAGTTTCGGTAGTTGGATTTGATGAGCACCCGGACACTTTGGCTGGCATTCGCGATCAGTCCGTCTTTGGCACGGTTGTGCAGCAACCCTACGCGTTTGGGTATCGCAGTGTGCAGTGGCTGACGACGCTGGTGAAAGGCGGGCAAGTCGAGGTGCCTGAGTCGGGGATGATCATCATTCCTCACCGGTCGATCACCCTCGACAATGTCAACGAGTTCGCGGCGGACGTGGACGCGATGAAGTCAGGCCAAGGCCCGATTTTGTCCGGTGAGGAGCAAATCGACGGGGCGGGGGTCCGTGTCGCCTACATCACCAATTCATTGGACCCGTTTTGGACGCTGGCCGATGCCGGCTGCAAACGTGCGGCGGAGCAATTTGGTTGTGAGGTTGATGTGCAGATGCCTTCTTCCGGTTCCATCGAAGAGCAAAAGCGATTCTTGGAATCCAACGTGGCCGCGAAAGTGGACGGGATTGCAATCAGCCCGATCGATCCCGAGAACCAAGTGGCGATGATCAACGAGGCGTGCCAAGCCACCACGGTGATCTGCCAGGACAGCGATGCGCCGGCCTCACGCCGAAAATTCTACCTGGGCACCAGCAACTACTTGGCTGGACGCGCGGCTGGCAAATTGATTCAAGAGGCCATTCCCGAGGGTGGCGAAGTGATGTTGTTCGTCGGCAAAATGGAAGTCCTCAACGCTCAAGAACGCAGTCAGGGCATCATGGACGAACTGGCGGGGAAGCCGATTCCAGCGATCTTGCAAGGCAACTGAGTCGGCGAAGGTCGCCGCCTGCAAGTGAGGCGATCAGCCGGTGCGACCCGCACAATCGGAATCAATGGTGAGGGCCACGGACGTTCAGCCACGTTTCCATGGCCCCGCCAGGAGGATTGCGGCGGGGAGGCCGAAAGGTGACGTAGGTTTGCGTGTCGAGCGAGGGTGTGCCTGGTTCGATGCGACGTGCAAACCTTTTTGCGAGTTTGATCATGAGTGCCATTCCACCCGCCGTTCAGCAGGTCCTGCAGGCCCGCCAAGACGCAACCCAAACGCAGATTGACGTGGCGTTGCTGGGACAAAATCTGGATGTGCAAAGACAGACCGGCGATGCGATTGTGCAGATGATCGCCGAAGTGGCTGACGTCCAAAAGCAACTCGCCAGCGGCCACATTGACGTCCGCGTCTAACGCATTCTGGCAATGGGCTGAAACGGGCGCAAGCGTTGGCCGGGCATCGGCCACTCGTTTTTCTCAGCGGCCTTCGCGAAGCCGATAGCCTAGGAAATTGTCCAGCTCGGCTTCTTTCTCAATGGCTTGGACGGTCCGCTCGATGTCGTATTCGACTCGGCGAAACATCACCAGATCCGGTTCCACAATCGCGTAACAACTGCGAGGGTCGCCATCACGTGGCTGGCCCACACTGCCGACGTTGACCATCAGTTTCGCGTTGGGATCGGCCAGGGAGTACCCCGTGCCAGTGTCCGCCGGGCGGACGAAGCGTTGTTCCATCGTGAACACACCCGGAACATGCGTGTGCCCTTGGAAGCAAACACGTGGGACGAGCGAAAACAGCTTTTCCATCTTCTTCGTGTTCTGAGCGTCTTCGGGAAAGACGTATTCGTTGGTTGGTCCACGTGGCGAACCATGGACAAACAACCAGTGGTCTTCGCGAACGGTTCGCGGCAACGCACACAGGTATTCGATCCGTTTGCGGCTGGCGCCTGGATCGTCACCGATTGCTTCGAGTTGGCTGCGGGTCCAGAAAATCGCTTGCTCGGCCGCGACGTTGAATCCTTCGGGGTCGAACAGAGAACTGCTGTCGTGGTTCCCGAGGACGCAGAAATCAAACCCCATCACGATGTCCAGGCACGCACAGGGTTCAGGGCCGTAGCCGACCACGTCGCCCAAGCAGACGATGCGATCGACCTTTTGAGCCTCCACATCGGCCAGAACGGCTTCGAGCGCGGATAGGTTTCCGTGAATGTCGCTAAGAATGGCTGTGCGTGTCACCCGATCAATGTCCTCGTTTCAGTCGATCGCCCAGGGCATCGTCCAGATCGGGTTGTGCGTAAATCTTTTGAGCCGTCTTCTCGAAATCGTATTCCACTCGGCGGTAGGTCAACGTTTGGGCATCGGTGTCCAAGATGACGTAGCACGATTGGTTGTTTTCGTCTCGCGGTTGGCCAACGCTGCCGACGTTGATCATCAGTTTGTTGTTGCCCAGAGTGTACGTGTGATCGCACTCGTCCGGCGTGACGAATTCGCACTCGGTGGTGAACACGCCCGGCAAGTGCGTGTGCCCCATGAAGCAGTACTTGTCGATTTTCCCGAACAGGATTTCCATCTTGCGAGCATCGTACATGTATTCGGGGAAGACGTATTCGTTGGTCGGGTCGCGGGGCGAGCCGTGGACAAATTTGAAATCGCCGTCATCGATGAAGCGTGGCAACTCACCCAAGAAGTCCCAGCGAGCGTTCATCTGGGCGGGGCCGCCTTTGCCGCTGTCCAGTTCGTCGCGAGTCCAATAGATCGCCCGCAGAGCCATCGGGTTGAACCCGTCTGGATCAAACAGGGCTGCCTGATCGTGGTTGCCCAAGATGGTGTGTTTGCATCGTCGCATCACCAGATCCAAGCACTCACATGGGTTGGGGCCATATCCAATGATATCGCCCAGGCATATGACTTCTTGGACCCCGACCTTGTCGATGTCTTCCAGAACCGCTTGCAGCGCTTCAAGGTTCCCGTGGATGTCGCTGATCAACGCTCGCTTCACAAAATTCCTCGGTCACCTCACCTGGATGCTTAACCTGCCGAGTGTCATTGTAGTCTGGACCAATTTTGCACGACAATCCCACGCAATTCACTCGACGAGTTCTCGACCATGGACCCCCAGACCGAATATGGCAGCCCACGACCAGTCATCGGATTGGCTCTGGAAGTCATCGGTCGCGAAGGTTCGGTGGCTTTGATTCAGGGGGACAAGGTCGTCCAGACGCTTGAATTGCCGAGCGATGTGCGGGCCACCGCCTCACTGACTCCAGCCCTGCAAACACTGTTGCAGGCGATCAATCCAGGCGAAAAACGTCCGGAGACCACCTTAGCGGGCAGCGATTTTTGCACCCCTGCCACTCGACCGGACTACATCGCGGTTGCCGATGGTCCTGGATCGTTCACCGGGCTGCGCATCGCCGCAGCCACCGCGAAAACGTTGGCGTATGCCTGGGGAATCCCCGTGGTGACGTTGGATTCTCTGTCTGTTTTGGCAGCCGCTGTGTTGCCAGCCAATTCCTTCGAAAAAGATTCCACGCCGGCTGAGTGGCCGGCACCCGGTCAGCGATTGTTGGTCGGGCTGGATGCCTATCGCGGCCAAACATTTGTGGGATGGTTCCGGGAACAGGACTCAGGCTGGGCATCCGAGGGACCGGTCGAGCTGCTCGATCGAGCTCACTGGCTGGAGGCTTTGGAATCAGCCGCTGCAGGAATTTGGGTCACAGGGGACGCGATGAAGGAGGGGCTGCCGGCGGATCATCTGAAGACCGTCGTTCGGCAGCAATCCTTGGCTTCCGCGCTCGCGAGGCTGGCCAATCAAAAGTATTTGGCGGGGCAGACGACCGATCCGATGGACGTGTTGCCCAAGTACTTTCGGCCCAGTGCGGCCGAAGAAAAGGCCGCCGCCAACCAAACCGGATCAGCGAAGTAGTCCGCTGGCGAGAGCACAATGCCATCTACGTTAGAACCAACCGAGGGGATTTTGTTAGCGGAACGGCGCAAGCCGTCCGGTAAAACGTGGATGTTTTCCGGCGCGTCACCGGACGGCTCGCGCCGTTCCGCTACAAAGTAGATGGCATTGGGCGAGACCACTGGGGCCCCGCCGTTCGGATTTCGAACCGAACCAGCGATGTCAGGCCCGGATCAGCGGATCGCACTCATGTAGAAACTGAACATTCGCTCGTCGTCCGTGTCGGCCATCGCAACTGGGAATGCAAAGTCGAACGCCAGCGGGGCGGGACCGAGCATGGGGATCGCGACACGCAGACCAAAGCCAGGAGCGACGCGGAAGTTATCGGTGTCAATCTCGATGTCTTGTTCGACCGTTCCGAAGTCAACAAAGGCAACGCCGCGAAAGGCGTCGTCGGCGGTCAACGGGAACATGTATTCGACTGAGTTCAACCATTGGAACTGACCCCCGACTTCCACGCCGTTGATGACCGGGCTGGCACCACGGAAATCGAAACCGCGAATCGTCGCGTAACCACCGGCAAAGTAGTTTTCGAAGATCGGTGTTTCGTCGCCGCTGAAGCCCAGTTGCACGCTGTAGGAAAGGGTTTGTTTCCCCGAGCCATCAGCTCGTTCGCGAAGCAACCAGTACTTGCGGTACTCGGCTTCGAAGGTGGAGTACTCGTAGTCGCCAAAGGTTTGTTCGAAACTCAATTCAAAGTAGTGACCGCGACTGGGTTGCAACGGGCTGTTGCGAGTGTCGTGGATCAGCGATGCCATGCCACTGAACAATGCGTTGTCGCCGAGGGCCGAATTCAGTTCGGGCACCGTGTTGACTCGCGGGTCCGTGATCTCGACATTTTGTCCGCCGACGCCAAGCGAAATCGAAAGGTCAGGGGTCACGCGATAACCAAAGCTGGCTCGGCCGCCGAGGCGGTTTTCGTCCCAGTCGTCAAAGTTGCGATCGTACAAGAACCCACTCAGCGACATGCTGATGGGCAAGTAACCCAACAGGTTGGGGTCCGCGAACTGAGCGGTGTATCGTTGGTAATCACTCCCGGGAGCTGCTTCCAGTCGAAACGTTTGGCCAGCACCACGGAAGGCAGTGCCGCTGAACAGATCGCCAAAGGAAGTCGGCCAGCGACTGATGTCAAAGTTGCGTTCATCCACGGTGATCTGGCCGGTGACACCGGCGTCACTGTTGACCGCACCGCCGAACATCAGTCGACCCGTGCGAGCGGGGTAACCTTGGATGATCAGGTCGGCTTCCCGAACGGTGGGCTGATTGACAACCGGAGGTGCCAAGCTGGGCGACGATGGGAAGCTGCCCTGCAAAGGACCGGGCAACGTTCCGCCTTGATAGACGTCACCTTGGTAGGTTTGTCCCTGATAAGTTTGTCCCTGATACGCGCCGTTGGGGTAGGCCGCGGGAGGCGCTGCAACGTTTCCGCCATAAGTCGGCGCGGCGTAGGGATTGCCTGCCGTCGGTGCAGGTGCGGTTGTCGCGGGAGCCGTCGTTCCAGGTGCGCCGTAGGCGGACGGGCCGCCATAGACCGATTGACCGTAAGTCGAATTGGTCGGGGCCGCCGCTGTGCCCTGCAGCGAGGGTGGTGCACCGTAGGCCGATGGTGGTGGCGGAGCTGGGTAAGCCGTTTGAGCGGAGCTTTGCGATGACGAAACGACGCTGGATGACAACGCCAGCAGCGCGGACGCGGAGACGCGAGTCCACAGCGAGCGGTGGATGTCATCGAGCCAACGCGTTGCTGTGCGATGCTTCGACGGGGCCGAAGGATCCGATTCAGAAGATTGGGTCACAGCACGCATCCATGACTTGAAGCGGGACTTGAGCGGGAGTGAATTCAGTGTGGTCTTGGAGTTCATCTCAACGATTCCTCCAATGGCTTCACGATGATGTCCGGCGGGGCGGCGATCGTGGGATTGGTTTCGAGCAGTTGGCTGCGTT
The DNA here is from genome assembly GCF_028768465.1 of Rhodopirellula sp. P2. GTDB lineage: Bacteria > Planctomycetota > Planctomycetia > Pirellulales > Pirellulaceae > Rhodopirellula. Next base: position 495,805 of record NZ_CP118225.1, on the reverse strand, counting down.
CGATCCGGTTACGCCCGGTTTCTAAGTCACGACGATCGATGTAATCACCTTCTCGCATCTCGATCAGGTTCAACATCGTGGTTTCTCGCATCAGGTGAGGTTCCCCGTCGATTTCGACGCGGATGCTGTTCACCTTCCAGCGATCGCCTTCCGTGATTTCGAACACCAAGTCGACGATGCCGTTTTCATCTCGCATGATCGTCTTGGGGTTGACCTCGGCGTAGATGAATCCGAGTTCACCGTAGCCATAGACGATCTCACCGATGTCTTTTCGCATCTTGGTGCCGCTGAAAACATCATTGGCTTTCAGTTCCAGGCGTCGTCGCAGTGATTCTTCGGTGATGAATTCGTTGCCGACAATTTGAATGTCGCCGATGCTGAAACGTGGGCCTTCGTTGACAACAAACACGATTGTCATCCACTTTCCGTCTTCGTGGTATTCAATTCGACGTCCGACGGTCGCGGTCAGGAATCCAAGGTTGTGATAGTAGGACGCCAACACATCGACATCGGCGTCGATCTTTTTCATGTCCGCAACGTTGCCGATGTAGCTCATGATGCCCATCATGGGGCCACGGCTTTGAATGATCTTTTTCAAGCGTGATTCGCTGACGATGGAAGCCCCTTCGATGCGAATGTCTCGGATGCGTTCTTTCGGCCCTTCGTTGATTCGAAAGACCACCGCGTTGGGATCACCGGGCAGTCCGATGGAAGCGATGATCGCGGCTTGGTTGAAGCCCTCTTCGTGGTAGTAGTCGATCAAACGACGTTTGCCGGTTTCGATTGCGAACTCGCTGAGCGGGTCGCCTGCGGTGATTCCTGAACGTCCCGACAATTCACGGTCGTTCATTCCGTAGTCGCCGTGATAGATGACCTGCGAAACCATCGCTCGTTCGCGAACATAGAACGTGACCAGCACGCTTTTCTGAGTTGCACTGCCGTTCGAACCGGGAGTTGCCGTGACACGTTCCTCGGTATCGAAGGTGACGTGGTCAAAGGAGCCCATGTCGTTCAAGCGACCGACGTCAGCCAAAACAGTTTCTTCACTGTAAAAACGACCTTTGCGGGTTTGAAGTTCCGCCAGAATGTCCGTGGTCTGGATGACTTGGTTGCCAACCAACCGGACTTCGGCCACGACCGCGTCGCCCACTTCGCGACGCAGTGCCATGCCGTCGCGGTTGTGGATGTGATCACGAAATTTTGGTTTGGTTGCGGCGGCGGGTGCTTGAGCTTGGCCTCCACCCATGCCTCCACCACCCATTTGGGCGTGAAGATTGGTGGATGAGAAGGCAATCGCCAAGCAGCAAACAAAACACGCTAAAAAGCGGTGCTTCGAAGGATCGCAGCGGTAGAATCGAAACGGCATGAGCAGCCATATCCGTGGCACGAGAAACAGGATCTTCCCGTCTCTACCAATGCTTCCGCGGGTGCCACAAGGCGAATACGACTCTCCCCTCGAACTTCAATCAAGTTTGCAAAATGATTGATTTTTGCTGAGCAACAAGTGATTGGCCGATGGCATCCGTTTCGGCGCGATTTCCGCCCGAACACAGTCGTGGCAGCGATCGTGAAACAGGTCCGTTTCCCGGGACGTTCGAAAGATAAATGGTGGCTGGCGTCCGGGTTTCGCCCCGGATGGGGCCGTCGTGCTTCGCTCGGGGCGGAAGCCCCGAGAGACCGATGCCGGAAAACGAACGGTCGCCCCGGATGGGGCCGTCGTGGGAGTTGGGGGCGTCCCTCGCTCACGCTTCGGGGTGTGATGGGTGGTCTTGGCCGACTCTGACGGGCAAGAGTTCCCGTCCTCCATTTGTTGAAACGTCGTTGGCGACTGAGTCGACAAGCCGTCAACATTTGGCGCTCTGATTGCAGATGCCAATTTTATTCCTGGATTGCACCTTGAGAGACGCGGCCCGCTTCGGGCCGGCGAGGATTGCGGGCTGGATTCAATGCTGAGCCGCTCCCCTCGCTCGACCCTCCCAGGGGGAGGGTGATGATAAACGCTTGGCAACACAGTGCTTAAAAACTGCACGACCTCTTTCAACGGGCGAGGTTCTGCAAGTCACTGCTGGATCGGCACTCAAAAGCGGCACGACCGCGATGACGTCAGGGGGCACCGTGTTCGATCAACTGCTGCTGAAACGTCTCAAAGAAGCTGCGATCTTTGGCGTACTGGTCTGGATCGATCTGGTTTTTGAAGTCATCCAAGTAGTCGACCCAGCGCTTGGTCTCCTCGACGAAGGAGTATTCCGGGTCCGCCATTGGATTGACCCAATCCGGATCACCTGGTTCACGCTGGCCCGTGATCTGGCCGTCGCCGTTGACGATGAAATTCGCGGTCAACACGGGAAGCTTCATTCGCAACTCGTGAATCGCACGTTCGCCCCATGACATGCCCGCGGTTGCTTCCTCCCACGCCTGCGTCACTTCGGGCGACGTCGTGCTGTCAGGGAACCGAAGGCCGTTGGCTTTGCCTGATTGCGTGATCCCGTCGCGGTTCAGATCCACCTGCGCGGCGGGTGGGACCAACAGATTCAGAGCCCCTTCCTCGCTCAGCGAATCGACCTGGATCGGGTCTGCCAAGCGGTGGATGGTCTGGACCGTTTCCAGTTCGGCAGCCGGCAATCCACGCAGAAAGTCTTTGGGCGTGGCATAGCCGCCTTCGTCGTAAGCCTGGGACATCACGCCAGCGTAGGATTCACCCAGGGCTGCGGCGTCCTCTTGGCCACGATAACGCCCGAGTTGCTCGACTCGATACCACTGGGTCCACGATTGTTGGATCTGAGAATCCAGCGGCATTTCAGTGGAGACCGGTTCAGCACTGGCATATCCCTCGCGTCCAAAGTTCTCCAGCACTTCGCTGAAGACGCTTTGCACGTTTTCGTTGGCAGCTCGGCGGTGATCCTCCAGTGTCATCACACCGGATTGGCGAGTGTCGATTCGCACTTGAAGTATCGCTCCATGCAAGCAGGACGTTCCTCACGCTTATCGACCCGTGTCCATGCTCAAGTTTGATGGTTCAGGAAGAATTTTCGGAGATTGTCGGTTGGGGCGATCCAGCGTGATTCGCTGCCAGAGCGAATCAAACGGTCAGGCGGGCGATCATTTGGATCAACTTCTGTTGATCGAGCGGTTTGGTGGTGTAGTCGGTGCATCCCGCAGCCAAGCACTCTTCGCGGTCGCTCTTCATGGCATTGGCGGTCAGGGCGATGATCGGCAGCTTGCAATCTCGCCGCCGGAGTTCCGTGGTGGCTTCGTAGCCGTCCATGACCGGCATCTGCATGTCCATGACAATCAAATCCACCGTTGGTGAATCGGGAGACTCGATGAACTCAATGGCTTCCTGCCCGTTGGTGGCGGTGTAGACAGTGCTGCCCGCTTTCTCAATGAAGTGCTGGGCCAAGTATCGAATGTCGCGCCGATCATCGACGACCAGCACGTTGGCCGACAACCGGATCTCGGGGGCTGGCGTCGCTTGCGCTGGCAGGCTGTTCAGGTTGGGCTGGATCAATTTGCCACTGGCGTCAACCTTCAGGCAGAGCGTGAATCGACTGCCTTTGCCAGGTTGGCTGGAGACATCGATTTGTCCTCCCAAGGCCTGGGACAATCGACGACAGATCGTCAGTCCCAATCCGGTGCCACCGTGCGAACGTGTGGAGGTGTTGTCAACTTGCGTGAACGGTTCAAACAGCGAATCCAGTTTCTCCGACGGAATGCCCACCCCGGTGTCAATCACGTCAAAGTTCAGCAACTTGGATCGTTGGTCGTAGCGGATGTTCAGTCGCACTTCACCGTCGTTGGTGAATTTGATCGCGTTGCCGACCAGATTCAAAAGGATTTGACGCAACCGGACCGCGTCGGTGTGAATGGTTTCTGGAATCGGGCCAGCGAACTCGACCTTCAGCGGCAGGTCTTTTTCCGCTGCACGAACATCCATCAGCGAACGAATGTCACCGACGATCGTGTCGGGGCGGACCGGTTGTTTCTGCAGATTCATCTTGCCCGCATCAATCTTGGACAAGTCCAAGATGTCATTGATGATCGCCAGCAGGAAATTCCCATTGCGACGAATGGTTTCCACCACCAACAAGTTGTCGGGGTCTTTCAGGTGGTCGTTCAGAATGTCGGCATGTCCCAGGATCGCCGACATGGGCGTTCGGATTTCATGCGACATGTTGGCTAGGAATTCGCCTCGAGATCGATTGGCCATCTCTGCAGACTGCTTGGCGCGTTGCAGTGATTGCTCAAAGATTTTGCGGTCCGTGATGTCTTGCACCGTGCCCACTCGCCGAACGACGCGACGAGTCCGTTCGATGTCCTCGCGAAAGGTGCATCCCGTGTCGATGAGCCAGCGCGTTTCTCCATCAGGACGAATGATTCGAAACTCGATGGAGTGCTGGTCGGGGCCGTCTGGCGACATCGAATGACGCAGTGTTTGCTGGAATCGTTGATGATCATCGGGATGCACCAACGAGGCATAGCGGTTTTCGTCCGCGGCCCCGTCCGCGGGCAATCCGAGGATCCGAAACAATTCATCGGACCAAATGTTCTGCGAGTCGGTTGTGGTGATGTCGTAGGTGCCAAAACCGGTCGTCTCCGCGGCCAAACGCAGACGGCTTTCACTGGCCTCGATGTCGGCGGCCCGCTGCCGCAGGGATGCTTCGGCCACTTGGCGATCGTGAACATCGATCACACTTCCGATGTAGCCTTCAAACTGTCCTTTGGAATTGAACTTAGGACGCCCGGCATCGATGGCCCATCGATAGTCGCCGTTGCCGGTCCGTAGTCGGAAGTCATGTTCGAAAGGGGCGCGGCGTTCGAAAGCGGAGCGAATGATCCGGTGCGAGTCCTCTCGGTCATCCGGGTGAACCATGTCCAGCCAGCCAAGCCCCAGGCCGTCGAATTGAGATTGCCCGGTGTAGTCTTGCCAGCCTCGCGAGAGAAACGTGCAGGAATGGTCGGCGCCGGTGACCCACAGCATCGCCGGGGCCGCATCCGTCATTTCGCGAAAATATTGTTCGCGGCGTCGGATCGATTCCGCGACTTGCTCGTGTTCGGTGGCGTCGTAGAAATAGCAAACCACTCCGAAGCGACCATCGGGCAGCGTCGTGCGTTCGATTTGCCACTCATAGGATTCGACTTGGGCGGTGTCGTGACGATTTTCAACAAACGCCGGGGCTTGATACGGTTCACCGGTTTCCAGCGTGTGTTGAAAGAGCCTCATGATCTCGGTGGCAAACTCCTTTCGCCAAATCGTGAACATGATCGTTTCGAGATCTTGCCCTTCGATGGGATCGAATTGTGTGAAGACCTCCCGCGCGCCTTTGCTGACGTACCGCATCTTCAAGTCGGCATCGACGACGTAGATGCCAAAGGGGCTGTTTTGCACCAGGTTCTCAAACGTCTCTTGAGATCGTTTGAGGAAGTCTTCCGCGTTCTTTTTATGAGTGATGTCGACGGCAGCCAGAAGTGATGAAACCGGTGTCCGTCGACCGTCACGCTCTTCAAAAAGGACCTTTTTTCGAATGCTCAGCCAACGCACATCCCCGTTGTCATGGATGATGCGATGTTCCATCGAGAATTCCCCCACACCGTTGGGATCCATCGACTCGGCCAGATGCTGGTTGATCGCGACGGCATCATCGGGGTGGAACTTCGAATGAACCGTCTCCCGGTCGACCTGCACACCAGGAGGCAAGTCAAACAGTCGTGCGGCTTGCGGATCAGCCGAGGCGAGTTGGGTGTCGTAGTCCATGTGGATGACACCCATTGAGGACATCGACAATGCCAGACGCAGTTGCTGTTCGGTGGTGGTGAGTTCGCTCATGTCAATTTGCTGACCAGCTGAATCAGTTTGGCAGCATCAATGGGTTTACTGAGGTAGTCGTTGCAGCCCGCTTGCAGGCACAGGTTCATGTCGCCCTGCATTGCGTCAGCCGTCAGGGCGATGATCGGTCCTTCGTAGCCAAGTTCTCGGAGCTTTTTCGCGGTGGCGTACCCGTCCAGCGTCGGCATTTGCATGTCCAGAATGATGACATCCGGGCAATGCTCCTCGTGCATGCACTCGACGATTTTATGGACGGCTTGCAGGCCGTCCTCGCATTCGTCGACTGTGGCACCTGCTTTGGTCAGGATACGCCGGCTCAAAAACCGAATGTCGCGGCGGTCATCGACCACCAACGCGTAACAATTCAATTCGATGGGATGCCCGTCGGGGGCTTCAGGAACATTGTCTTGATAGGCAATGGGTTCCGAGTGGTCCACCATGGGGACACCGGTTAACTCGCCAGGGGAAACGATCAGCGAGAACGTGCTGCCGACTCCCATGTCGCTCTCGAACGTGATGCTACCGCCAAGCATTTCCGCCAATCTCTGGCTGATCGTCAATCCAAGGCCGGTTCCACCGAACGTCCGACTGACGCTGGAGTCGCCTTGCGAGAAAGGCTGGAACAAATGGTCTTGTTGTTCCTTGGCGATTCCAATTCCCGTGTCGATCACGTCGATGCACAATCGATCGGGATCGGAATTCATCCGCACCACCAATCGCACGCTTCCTGTGTGGGTGAATTTGATCGCGTTGCCAACCAAATTGATCAGGACTTGTTTGAGGCGTTTGGAATCAGATTGAATCAAAGCGGGGATTGGCTCGCCGTATTCGACGGTCAATTCGAGCCCGGCTTCCTGGGCTCGGACTTCCATGATGCTGCGAACATCTTCGATCAATCGGCCTGGATCAAAGCGTTCACTTTCGACGTCGAGTTTGCCAGCTTCGATTTTGGAAAGGTCCAAGATGTCATTGATGATGTCCAGCAAGTAGTCGCCATTTCGCCGGATCGTTTGCAGGTGCTGGCGAGCTTCGCTGTCCTCCACCACATCGTGCAACAAATCGGCGTAGCCAAGGATGGCGGTCATCGGGGTACGGATTTCATGCGACATGTTCGCCAGGAAAGCGCTCTTGGAGGCACTGGCTTCATTGGCGCGTCGCTCGCTTTCTCGCAGCGTTTCGGCTTGCACGTGTTCTTGGGTCGAATCCCAATTGACGCCATGCATGCGCGTGACCTTGCCTGATTTCGAACGCACGATTTCGCCCACGCTGGTGATCCAACGCAGCTCGCCATCGGGACGTTGGATGCGGAACTCAAACTCGCAATCGTGTTTGCCCTCAATCGCACCTTGCCAGTGCTGCTTCAACGCCTCCACATCATCAGGGTGAGTGAGCGAGAAGCAAAGTTCGGGGCTGGCGTGCTGGTCTGCTGAAAGCCCCAGCAGTTCGTACAGCTCTTTTGTCCAGTAGCTTTTGGTTGGCGTCCATTCCCAGGCGGCCATGCCTCCCGCCCGAAGTGCCATTTGCATTCGCCGGGAAGCGTTCTTCATGGCCTGTTCCGCTTTTTTGCGATCACGAATGTCGACGCCCGATGGAATCAGGTATTCGATGTTTCCATGGTCATCGAAAACAGGCGCAATCATGAAGTCGATCATCACGCCATCGTCACCGTGGGCAAACAAGGACACGTCGTAGCGCACCGGTTCACCCTGGAAGGCCCGTTTCATCGCCTCGCGAATCTGCTCAACGACGTTTGCGTCGTAGCTCCACCAAGGAGCCTCGTGGAAGGGTTTGCCAATCACGTCCTGGCGGCTGACTTTTGCATGCTCCAACGATCGGTCATCCACTTCCAGCAGCAATCCGTTGCGATCGATCACCCCCACCAACCCCAGTTGATTGTTGATCACGCGGCGCAAGTGAGCCTCGCGATCGGCCAATTCCAGTCGACTTTGCTTTTGATCGTGGATGTCGATGTTCATCCCCACCCAGCGATGGACTGCTCCATCGGGTCGATGTTGAGGAGCAGTCCGGACTTGGAACCAGCGGTAGTCGCCATTTCGGTTTCGCAGACGATATTCCAGCACCAGCGGGCGTCCTTTTTTGACTGCGTCGATCCAGACCTTCTCGGTCAACTCGCGATCGGCGGGATGGATCGCGTCCAGCCAACCCAAACCAGACCATTCCTCCCTGGTTTGTCCCGTGTATTCACGCCAGCTCGTCGAGTCGGATTCGACCACACCTTTGGCATTGGCGATCCAGACGATCTGGGCTGATGCGCGGACCAGTGATTGGAACAGTTCCTCGCTTTCTCGCAGTTGCGTGACATCGGTGAAGGTGAGCACAATGCCATCGTGATCACCTGTGTGGGATCGATACGGCAGGGCACGCCGGATGAAAGCTTGGCCGGATTGAGCAATGATGGTGTGCTCGACACCGTCTTCTTGGATCAGTTGCTCCCAACTGGGAAGCGGTGGCATGGCCTTCACATTGGAAACGATTTGTGTGAGTGGACGCCCCACATCGGTCGCGATCAAACCATAGATCTCCGTCGCTGCGGGTGTGAAGCTTCGGATCGACAGGTCGTCATCCAAAAAGATGGTCGCAATGCGTGTGCTTCGCAACAGGTTCTGCAAGTCCGCGTTGGCGCGGGCCACGGCGTCACTGCTGCTGCGGATTTCTTGCTTGGAGATTTCTAGCTTTTCATTGGCCGTTTGCAGACCTTGGTTCATCACCAGGAGTTCATCGTTGGACAACTTCAGCTCCTCGTTGGTGGCCTCCATTGCTTGCATTGATTGATTGAGGTCTTCTCGGGTGGCCGCGAGCTCACGTTTGAGTTCTTCGATCAATCGCTGGGCTTCTTGATCCGCAACTTTCAGGGGATTGGAGTTGGTTGAACCATCCGTCGGTCCTTCCAGGGGGGAAACAGGAGGGCCCAGGTTTTCAAAAGCCACCATGAACAATTCGGTTTCGTGCCCCAGTTGCATCATGGGTTGAATCGTCAGTTTTACCGGTTGTTGGCCGTCCTCGCAGGACACTGAGAGATTGTCACGGACGACCCGACGACGACTGGCCTTGGCCTCCGCGAAGGCGCTGCGGAGTCCGATTCGCAGGCCAATGCGAGCCATCTTGATCAAGTTGTTCGAGAGCGAACCGTCGTCGCTGGACAGGTACGGGCTGGTGTCTGACAAGGAACAAACGACTTGTCCATCCATGTCAACGACCACCGCCTTGGGGGCGAACTCATCCAGGATGATTCGCTGCAGGACCTGGTGAATTTCTTGGGTGTCGACTTCGCAAGGAAGGATTGCGGCCGGTTGCGCAACTTCGATTGCGCTGAGAAAGCCTCGGGAGTCCTCCGCCGCCGTGACCGTTTCAGTTCCTTTGCGTTGGTTGATCCGATGATTGGAGCTCACGCCACGGAACAGTTCGCCGTGCGAGGAAATGGATTCACTCGGACCCAGAAAGAGGTACCCGTTGGGACGCAAAGCATAGTGAAAAAGGGGAATCAGTTTCTTCTGCAGATGCGGCCCCAAATAGATCAGCAAATTCCGACAGGAGATCAAGTCTTGACGTGAGAAAGGGGCGTCGCTGATCAGGTTGTGCAGCGAGAACAAAATGGATTCACGCAGCTTCCTTTTCGCGTGATAGCGTTTGCCCCGTTGGACGAAGAACTGTTTCAGTCGGTCTTCCGAAACATTCTCGCTGATTCCAAGCGGATAGACTCCTTGTCGAGCGATTGCCAACGCACGCTCGTCGATGTCGCTGGCGATGATTTGAAACGTCGGCAGGGATTCCTGGGAGGGCAAGTCACCTTGCCGCGTTTGCAGTTGGTCAAGGTATTCATGGCACAGGATTGCCAGCGTGTAAGCTTCCTCTCCCGTGGCGCATCCAGGCACCCAAATTCGAACCGGGTCGCTGGCAGTGCGTCCCTCGAAGATCCGAGGGATCACTTCGGCTGCTAACTTTGCGAACGATTCGGGGTCGCGGAAAAATGCAGTGACCCCAATCAGCAACTCGCGAAACAGGTTCTGCGATTCTTCCTGGTCGTCACGCATCCGATTCAAGTAGGCCGCAACATTGGGGATTTGCAGGATCTGCATCCGCCGCAAGATTCGTCGGGTCAGCGTGCCCGTTTTGTAGTGTTTGAAATTGTGCTTGGTCGTTTGGTACAGAATCTCGGCGACTTCCGGGATGGACTGTTCGATCTGTTCCAGCATCGATCCACTTGTCAGTTCGTCCGACTGTTGTTTCAGATAGCGAACGTAGTCCTGCAGTTCATCCGCGATCTTTTCGGGGGAGAGAACATGATCGGCCACACCGGTGGTCGCAGCGTTTCGCGGCATCGAATCGAACTTAGAGGATCCGGAGGTTTGGGCGAACGTCATTCCTCCTGCGTCACTGATGGATTTCAAACCCAGAGTGCCATCCGTGCCCATGCCAGACAAGATGACACCGATGCCCTGCTCCCCTTGCGTATCCGCAATGGAATGAAAGAAGTGGTCGATTGGCGTCGCAGAAGATTCTTGGGTGGTTGGTTTCAGCAACAACCGGGAACCACTGCTGATGGTGAGCAAGCTGTTGGGTGGGCAGAGATAAACCGTGTTCGGTTTGAGAAGTTTGCGAGACTTCAGCTCGACGATTTGCAACGGCGTCGCACTCGCTAATTGATCCGCTTGGGGCGACTGCAATTCCGATGGATCATGGGCGACGAACACCACCGCCAGATTGGGTGAGTCACCCAACGACGTTAAAAGTTCTCGCAGTGCTTCCATCCCGCCGGCGCCAGCTCCCACGCCGACAACCAGTGGTTTGAATTCGAGTGGGGGATCGCTCAACAGAAATGTCTCTCTCGACCCGCGAACACCGTCGGCAGGTAGTTCAGTCTTGGGGCGGTGTGGGCGGTTGGCATGGTTTCGGTTCGATGAGATTCAGAAGTCATCGAAACCTCTTCAACAACCTCGTGCGGCGAACGTCCGATTGGTCTTGATTGGACGCGACGAGACCGATTGGGTCAATCGATTGTGACTTGCAATTGGCGTGTTCAATGCTTTGGCGAAATCGTTTTTGCGACCGCTGACGACCGCCAGGGACGGCTGAGCAACGAACTCCCAGCGTTGTTTGGTTTCCGACCAATCGACCCGTCGTGGTGCAAACTCCACCCTGGCCGAGAAATCTCTCGGTTTCCGCTGGTTCAATCGAGGCATTGCTCAAAGCCCTCCTTGGAGTGAGGTGGTGACTGGTGGGATTCGCTCAAACCGAGGCCGGTCGTGTGATTTGGCGGTTTTGGCATCGCATTCGCGTCAGCGTGATTGCTCTCGATCCGCCCACGCGGTCTGGGCGAACAGGTCGCCTCGTTCTTCACCCACTTTGCATGCCGAAAGGTCCAACCATGAGACAACCACGTGATCTTGTTCACTTCCTTCTGTTAACCGCGGCCATGGTGGCAGGGTTCATCGTGACCGGGTGCGATCGGAAAGAAACCGTCTTGGACGTTGAAACTCCAAACGGGGGCGTGGAAGTGAACCGTGATATCGACGATGGCAGCTTGAGTGTGGACGTGGACGAGTAGGACACAACCAAGCCCCGGACGCCGCTCGTCCGGGCAAGTATCGGAAGAACTATCCTCGAGGAGAAATGAAATGAATTGGGATCAAATTGAAGGCAAGTGGAAACAGCTCAAAGGTCAGGCTCAGCAGCAATGGGGAGACTTGACCGACGACGATCTTGATCGTGTCAACGGAAAGCGGGAAGAGCTTGTTGGCGTCGTTCAAGAACGTTACGGACTGGCGAAAGACGAAGCCGAAAAGCAAGTCAAAAAGTTTGAGACTTCGTGCAATTGTTGAGTCCAATCAGACTGCTCACTGGTGAGCGCGAGAGTTCACCAGTCGTGTCTGTCATTTCAAACGGGTCGCGTCGGCTTGAGTCGATTGCGGCCCTTTTCCGTGCTGGAAAAGCACCCTGTTTCAACCCACAATTACTTCGGTGACCAATGGACATTCCTCAAATCACGACTGGATCCGACGCCGAGCAAGGCGCAATGGGCCAGATTTATCTGGCAACGGGAAAGCACGTCGCACTTCGGCGGTGGGAGGAAAGCCCAGGCGTGTTCAGCAAACCAACCATCCGTGACTACGAGGCCGTCGGTTACTTGTTGGAAGGTGCATTGGAATTGGAGTTGGATGGAGGAACCGCGAAATTGGACGTTGGCGACTCCTGGCTCGTTCCTGCAGGTGCGATTCATCGATATCGGGTGCTCGAACCCATCGTCGCGATCGAAGCAACCAGCCCACCAGCTCGTTTCGGTGAGCGTGACAAACCGGTGTGATGAGTTTGGTATCGCTGAATGTCGGTGACGACAGGTGAGCGAACCTGGGGGCTCGCCCTGCTATCTTGGTTCGGGTGCATCTTCCCCTCGCCTGCTCAGCGGCGGTCGCATCTCGACCGTCGATGGGCAATTCACCTCTCCAGTCTTTTTGCATGGCCATCCGATACAGCATCGATTTCCAGTTGGAATCGGAGCAATTCATTGATTTGCTGAGGCGGTCCACCTTGGCGGAACGCCGTCCCGTTGACGATGAGCCAAGGATCCGTGAGATGCTGACGAACGCGGACGTGCTCGTGACCGCTCATTGGACGGACGATGCTGTGGTGGGCGATGCTGTGGTGGGCGATTCGGAACCACTCGGCAAGCTGGTTGGCGTTTCGCGAGCCATCACCGACCATGCTTACTGCACCTATCTGTCGGATCTTGCCGTGGATGCGGATCACCAGGGGCAAGGCATCGGTCGCGAATTGATTCGGCGAACGCACGAAGTGGCTGGCTACCAAACTCGGCTGATTCTCCTGTCAGCGCCAGCCGCGGAGAGCTACTACCCACATGTGGGAATGCAGCCTCACCATTCTTGCTGGATGATTCCGCCCCGTGACGAAGGCTGAACAGTACCCCTCACCCTTCGCAGTGCTGTCCGCAATGTGTTGGTCAATGCGTTGGGCTGCGAAGTGAACCGCCCGCTGCGGCTTCGCAAGGATCGTGTCCTTCCGAGACGAACCGGACGTCCGCCTGAATTCCGAACGTTTGCTCAGCGTTTGAATCCAATCAGCACGCCCACTTCAGATCGCTCGGTGTCGAAGTCTTCATTGTCCGATGCAAATCGATCGTGACCGGCGACGGCGGAGACGGAAAGCTGTTCGGTGAGCTGATAGCTCAGCTTCCCGTGGACTCGCCAAAAGATTTCATCGCGGCCAATTGGATCGGTGAAGTCGGGGTAGTTGCGATAGCCCACGCCCCAGGTTGGCGTGAACTTCCAGCGGTCGCTGATTTGCCAGTCCGTCGAACCGTGCAGGTTGATGGAGAGATACCGATAATCATCGCCTTTGGTATTGGCGTATTCCAAGTCGGTTCCAAAGGCGATCATTGGCAGTGCTTCCCAGTGCGTTCGTTTGAAGTGGCTGGCACCAGTTGTCAGCGTTGTTCCGTCGAGTGAGGTTTGTGCTGGGATGGCACCGTCGTCTTCAAAGTTGGATTGCGCGACCGTGGTGTACCCATACCAAGCGTTCAGATCAGGTCGGATCACGGTGAACGATGCGGTTCCTGCGTGTCGATCGCCCACCTGATTTCCATCGAAGAAGTCATTGGAGAACACGTACTCCACTCGCCCAATCACTTCGTTATCGCCGAACGAAAAGTCTCTTTCCGCAAACGCGCCGGGTTGAAAACTGGCGAGGTTGAATTCCTGGAATTGGCGTTCGTTGGCCGTGAAGTAACCGCGAAACAAACCCCCCGCACGAGAGCTTTCACGGCGGATCAACTTCCAGTCCAAGTCAGGACTGGCGAACCACTGAAAGCTGGCTTGCTCGTCTTGTGCGAGCTCGCGACTGATCGGCGTCAGGGTGACATTGGTGTTGTAGAGCAATCCGGTTTCCAAGAAGATTCGGAGCGGGCTGGTCGGAAATTCCGCTTCGCTTTCGAGTTGTCGCAGTCGGTTTTCGAGGTCATCGGAACCATCGAAGGTTTGAATTTCGTAGCCGACCGTTTGGGTCGGTGCACCGACTAAATGGGGCGGCGCGGGGAGATCGTTCGGGCGAGCTACTTTGGAGGGATCGGATGTCATCTCGTTCCTCGCCGATGGTTGGTCGGCGAAGTCGGCGCTCGCAGTGGGGGCGGTGAGTTGCGCCAAGGCGGGGGCCGGGGGTTCGATGCCCAATGCACGGACTTGGTCGGCGTAGCTGCTCGAAGGAGCAATCGTCAGCACCTCCTGCAGATGAAGCCGGGCCGCATCTGGACGCGCTTGGTCGTGGAGTAATTTCCCTAGGTCAAAATGAGCGGCGGCATTGAATGGATCGAGATCCAGTGCCTTGCGATTCGACGCGATGGCAGCGTCTGGGTCACCGAGAGCTCGTTGCAGTCGCCCCAACGTTCGCCACGAATCAGAGTGGTCCGGATTCTCGGCGACTTTTTGCTGGAGCATGACCAGCATTCGCTGTTGAGCAGGACTGGGACCAGAAGCGGTCTCCAGATCGGGACTCGTCGAGGTGGTTGAGTTGGAAGCACCCGCGAAACCGTCTGCTGAGGTGATGGAACTGAAAGCAACCAGGCCCAGCCAACTGGTCCAGGCGAAGCTTCGTAGTCGTCGGTTCCAGTCAATCATTCAATTGCCGAGCAAGAGTTGTTTTGCAACGTTGTCAAACAGATGGCTGCATAGTGAGCATCGGAATCACCCTGGAAATCCGCGTCTTGAATTGCCTACTTTGCGATCGGTCTGAGGGTGGACGTCCGTTCGCTCCCAGTTGGTATCAGTCGACGCTTTTCAGTTGCCACCCCGATTCACGAAGCTCGCGTGAGCGGGGCGATGGCTTGCAGGCGTTTGGAAATTCAGATGGAGTTGAACTCACGGATGAAACGTCACTCAAAGAAAGCCCTCGCGATCGCTTGCATGCTGTGCACCGGTGGAACCGTCCAAGCTCAAGGACTGGACGGAGCCCTGTCGCGTGTTCGCGGGCAGGTTCAGCAGAATGTGCAAACCCAAGTCCAGCAACGAGTCCAGGCTCGCGTTCAAGGCCAAGTGCAAGCGAACGTCCAAAGCCAAGTGCAACAACGCATTCAAGCGAACGTTGCCAATGGTGTTCAAGCTCGCGTCGGAAACCAAATCGAAGTGGCTGCCCAAACCGCCGCTGGTTTGGCTGCACGTGCTCAGGCCCAAGCCCATGCGACTGCTGATCGTGCGTCGCGCAGCAACGTCGGTGCCAACACCGATGTTCAGGTCAACGTGAATGCAAATGCCGATGTCGGCGGATCGCAGTCACGTACCTCGGCTGGGTTTGCTTCCTCGACGCGAGCCTCTGCCAGCCCGATTCAAATCAGCGTTGCGGAAGTTCAGGCTTACGATTCTGTCTTTGGTCAGTTCAACCCTCTCCGCACGTCCGCCGTTTTGAACACTGCCGCTGCGGTTCGTCAAAATACGACGGGGCAAACCACCAACGCGTTCTCTTCGAACGAAGCCCAACCCAGCTCGCCAGACATGACCAGCAGGCCTTCGGAAAGCCCCTCGGCACCGGAAGCAGGTTCACCTGAAACTCCCGATGCTGGGATTGCTGGATCGACCTTCGGCGGCGCGTTCAGCCAAGTCGCTCAGGGACAAGCCGGTGCGTCCAATCGTCAGTCGGTTCGTGGGACTGGCCAAGCGACCGGGAACTTCGGCGTCGCCGGTGTCTTGGCATCGAACGTTGATTTCTCGTCGATGATCGCGGTGGCTGCACGTCAACGCCAAGCCGAGATCGCTGAAATGCGTGACCAAGCCCTGGTCTCGGCCAATGCCGAATTGTTGGCGCAAGCCGACGCGATGGAAGCTCGTTTGAACGCGTTTGCATCGGCTCAACAAGCAGCGACGGCGTCGACACAAACCAAAATTCAATCGTTCCAAGCGAATGCGGCTAACCAAGTGGGATCAGCTGCCAGGCTGAACGTCAATGGTTCAGCCCAAGGACAAGCCACTGCAAATGGTGTCGGTCAAGCGGAAGCATCCGCCGCGAGCAAGGCTCGTTTGAACGGTTCGATTCGTTAGTGATTTCCGACCGGTCCTCTGGTCCGGATCACGATTGCTTTGAAAGGTGGGGGTCCAGCTCCCGCCTTTTTTGTTGCGCTGATCCAATTTGCATTCATTGGTACGCGAGTTGCCTGTGTGTAGGGCGGAACTCCCGCGACTGGCGGGAATCGTTGAAACCGCCCTCCACGAGGGCTGAAAACCCTTTCCCATTTGGAACAGTGCTATGAAATCGATCACCACATTTTTGCTGGCCGTCTGCATGATGGTTGCCGTTGGATGCGACGAATCCGCCTTGGATCAAGAGGCCGATGCGATCCGCGATGCCACCCAGCAGCAGGCCGAAGACATTCGTGATTCGTCGCAGGCGACGGCTGAAACGATTCGCGATCAGACTCAACAGCAGGCCGAAAACGTCCGGAATCAAGCGGGAAACGCCCCAGATGCAACGGAAGATGCCGCTGAAGAACGAGCTGACATGATTGAAGACCGAGGCGAAACCAAGGCCGACCAAAAGGAAACCCTCGGCGAGCAAAAAGCCGATGCCTTGGAAGAAGCCGGTGAACAGAAGGCCGATCGTCTCGAAGAAGTGGAAGTGGAGTGAGTGCCCACCAGCCCGGTGGATTGAACCCAACAAATGCTTGGTGGTCGATTGGCTGCCAGGCATTTTTTTTTAATTAAGGAATGGTATGAATCATCTGCTTGGAACTCCGACTCGCATGGTCGTGACGGCCGTTGCCGTTTTGTTGCTCGTCGCAGGAGGGACCTTGGCTTTCCTCGCACTCAGCTCCATCGAGCATTTGGCCAGTGGTTCCGCTAAAAAAACGATCTTGGTTGAATGCGACTTTGATAAATTCCGCCAAATCATGGTTCGGAAAAACGCAACCGCGGCGATTGTGGGGCAGTCGGGCATGACGTTGATCGATGAACGAGTGGAAGATCTTCACGTCGACACCAGCCAAGACGAGCGGCCGCTTCTCAATGCCATTCGGGGCCGGTCCAAAGCTGACGTTCAGGCGGTCAAGAAGCTGCGCGTGAGTTTGAATGATCCACACATCGTGGCGGATGAATTGACGTTGCGTCAACGAGCCAACGTTCATCCCGACGCCATGAACGTGGTCACGGAATCAATCGCTGCGGCAGCGAATTTGGAGTCGTATCGAACCACGCTCGATGCACGACGCCAAGGCACTCAAACGGAGGTCACGTTGTCCGTGTCGCTGGATGTTCGGGTGACCGTTCCAAAAGCCTTCACAGGACGTGCGGATCGCGAAGTGCAGCAATCCGCGGTGGATGCGGTGAGCGAGCAAGCGACTGGTTTGCAGCGGTTCGTGGCCGAGCACGCCGCTGAGAGATTCATTCTTCCGGAACTCGGCCGTGGTTCAGATTGATCCATCCGCGTTGACTCTGGTTCATTGCAGAGCATTCGCGGCGGACGCTGGTCGATTTCAACGCGGCCTGCCTGCTTCCCCGTCAAATGCGTCCGCTGGAACGCGGTTTGTTTGTGAAAGACGGGCACTTTTAAAACTTTCAGCCAATTGTGGAGCACTCCGATTCAGTTCGGCACGGGAATCGCGTTACCTAAGTTTCGTTCGCTGAGAACACGGTGTTCGTGTTGGCGAAAAACAATTAGAAACCTTAGGAGAATACTATGTTGGGTTGGGCTTTGACGTTTTTGGTAGTCGCTTTGATCGCTGCCGCATTGGGCTTTGGTGGACTGGCCGGAACCGCTGCCATGGTTGCAAAGGTTTTGTTCGTCGTCTTCTTGGTTCTGTTTGTCATCGGTTTGGTCATGGGCCGTCGCGGACCAACCGTCTGATTCAGGATGCAAACTCATCGTGACATCCAAACGATCTGCGCGTCTTTCGATGCGTTGATCGACACGGAGCGTCACTTCATCCGTCAGGATCAGAGACATGGATCAAGAATTGAACCCGCAAATGGAACGAGCGTTGGATGAACTCGCCACGCTGGTTTGCGAATCGCTGGAAGGCGATGGCGAACAGCTGGTGGAGCGGCAGGATGGCCTGCTGAAGACGCTGGTCATGAGTGGTCACTCGTGGAAGTCCGAACGGACTGCCATGGAAGAAGTCGAACGCCGAGTGAAAGAACAATGCCGCGAATGCGCCATGCATCGCGGTGGAGCGCTGGCCGCATTGACCAGCAAGCTCGGTACGAAATTGCAGTCACTCACCCGTTGGGAATCCAATTCCCCGGCGGAAGACACCGCAGCGAAAGCTGCCAACATCAGTTCCGCCACAGACGCTTGATTTGTTTGAAGCGGAAGGACCCCCGATTCCACTTTTTAAACTCACCCTAGGAAATCCAAATGTCGACGGAAACGAGCGTGGCACATGAGGCGGATTGGACCCGCGTTCGCTCAGCGATTTGTAGTCGCTGGCCACAAATCAACCACGAAGAATTGTCCAAGTGCCCTGACGAAGTGGCACGCATGGTCGAGTACGTGCAAGGCCGAGTGGACGCTTCTCAAGAAGAAGTCGAATCGGTTGTGCGTGAGTTTGCGCCGCAAGAGTCCATCGTGGAGCGGATCAGCCACTCCGCCGAAGATCAGCTTCAGAGGGCCAGTGAGAATGCACAGTTTGCTGTGATGCGAGCGGATGAATGCATCGCAGAACGGCCAACTCAATCGGTCTTGGCAAGCTTTGTCGCCGGGGCACTGGTTGGTGTCACGGTCACCGCATTGTGGATGCGGCAGCGTCGCGAGCCGACTCGATGGGAACATCTGAAGACCCGAACTTGGGGATGAGACCTCCTGCCGTTTGCGCCGTTGTGTTTGTCGAAACGGCGTGTCTGATTCACGCAATTGACTTTCAATTGTCCCACGTCAACCGATGAAGCGAGTGAATTCCAATGGACCACTCCAAGCTTCGTCGGTTGATCCGTGTTTTACGTGACCTGTTGGTGTGGATGATTGCCCTCCTGTTCATTGCGGCGGGAATCAACCACTTCATCTCACCCAATTTCTATGTCCAAATGATACCGGACGGCTGGCCACGCCCATTGATGCTGGTGCACGTGTCTGGTGTCTTGGAAGTGATTGGTGGTGTCGGGTTGCTTGTCCCGCCGCTTCGGAGATTCGCGGGTTGGGGATTGATCGCCTTGCTCATCGCAGTTTTTCCCGCAAACGTGCACATGGCATTGCACCCTGATCGGTACGATGATTTCTCACACACAGGGTTGATCGCGAGACTGCCTTTGCAAGGCGTGCTGATCGCTCTGGTTTGGTGGGGTGCATGTCGCAGCGGCAATCAAGGGGGTCAGTGAATGAACCCCATTTTTACCGCTGGCGACAATGGCTGGCGTGGCAAAGCGTTGTTCCCTGCTGCTTCAACCGCGTTGGAGTCAGCTGAGGCGAACCAGTTGCTTTCCAAGATTGTCGCCTTCAAACAGCCCGATGAAGGCATCCGGTGCGTTTGCAATGCCTTCGGTCACGGTTTCTTCCCAAACGACTTTGTCCTGCTGAATCAGCTTCGCCATGTCACGCACAAATTCGTCCTTTGAATCCAGGTGATCGCGGACGATGAAGCCTTCGATTCGCAAACGCTTGGCAATGACCTTGAACAGATTTCGCGGTGCCGATGGGGCTTCAGTGGCGTTGTAGGTGGCGATCATCCCGCATTCGACGCAGCAGCCGAAATCATTCAGGTTGTCGATTGCCGCTTCGAGGTGCTCGCTGCCCACATTGTCGAAGTAAACATCGATCCCGTCGGGAGCATGCTTGGCGAGTTCCTGACTGAGGTTGTCGACCTCTTTGTAGTGGATGACCGCATCGATGCCGGTCTTGTCTTGGAGCCACTGAATCTTCTCCTTTTTGCCAGCACTTCCGATCACGCGGCAATTCATGGCTTTCGCCAACTGGCAAACGATCGATCCGACCGCACCCGAGGCAGCAGAAACAAACACGGTGCTGCCTTCCTTCAAGCGAGCAATCTTGTGCAGGCCAACCCAAGCGGTCATGCCAGTCATTCCAAGGGCACCCAGGAAGGCTTGCGGCGGTGCGATGGTCGGATCGATCTTCGTGATTCCATCCCCCTTGGACGTCCAGTACTCTCGCCAACCAAGGTTGCCGAGGACCATGTCGCCTTCATTGAAGTCCGAGTTCCGTGACTGGACCACTTCGCCGATGCATCCGCCCTCGAGCGGTTGGTCGATTTGAAAGGGTGGCACGTAGCTGTCGCTGTCCTTCATGCGACCTCGCATGTAAGGATCCACTGACATCCATTGGTTCTTCACCAGGATTTCACCGTCCTGAATCGGGCCAACTTCTGCGGTCCGCAATTCGAAGTTTGATTTTTGCGGCATCCCTTCCGGCCGCGAGACCAGTTCAATTTGTTTGGACTGAATTGCTTCGGTGTTTGCTGTACTCATCGGTTTATTCCTTGTTTCCCAAGTGGATCAGTTTCTTGTTCACGAACTCCAGGATGCCCAGGTGCGAAAGTTCGCGACCGTAGCCAGAGTTCTTGATGCCGCCGAATGGCAGTTCGGATTGTGAGCGGGTGGGTTGGTTCAAGAACATCATTCCCGTTTCAACCTGTTCTGCTACACGACGCCCTCGCTGGATGTCTTTTGTGTAGACCGATCCGCCCAACCCGTAGGAAGATCGGTTCGCCAGTTGAATGGCAGCGGCTTCGTCATCAACGACATAGATCGTCGCGACGGGGCCGAACAGTTCTTGGTCGAACGTCGGGTTGTCTGGTGTGACATCGGTCAAGATGGTCGGGTTGAAGAACGCTCCTTCCCGATCGGGCCGATCGCCGCCCAGCACGACCGTGGCACCCGCATCGATTGACGATTGGACTTGCTCTTGTAATTTGGCCGCGGCGTCCTCGGTCGAAAGAGGGGAGAGTGTGGTTTCCTCATCCATTGGATCGCCAAGTTTCAGTTCCTGAAGCTTGGCCTTGAAGCCTTTCATGAACTGGTCCGCGACTTCCTCCACGACGATGAAGCGTTTGGAGGCCACGCAGGATTGACCCGCATTGACCATGCGGCCCTTCACGGCTTGTTCGATCGTCAGATCCAGGTCCGCATCGTCAAGCACGATGAACGGATCGTTGCCGCCCAGTTCGAGGACGCTGCGTTTGAGGTTCTTGCCTGCCTGAGCCGCGACCGCTCGTCCAGCAGGCTCACTGCCCGTCAGCGAAACCCCTTGGACGCGCGAGTCGGAAATGATCGATTCGACGAAGTCCGATGGGATGAACAGGTTTTGGTACACACCCTTTGGCAGCCCGCAGTCGTTGTAAAGCTCTTCAATCGCGGCAGCGCACTGCGGCACGTTGCTGGCGTGTTTCACCATGACAGTGTTGCCCGCCATGATGTTGGGCGTCGCGAAACGAACGACTTGGTAGAACGGGAAGTTCCACGGCATCACGCCCATCAGCACCCCGATCGGTTCGTAGTGCAGGTACGCGTTGGCTTCGACGCGTTCGATTGGCTGATCCGCCAGGAATTCCTCCGCGCCGTTGGCGTAGAACTCAGCGATGTTGGCGCAGTACTCGATCTCGTATTGCGATTCTGAAATCCGTTTGCCCATCTCCAGCGTGATCATTCGGGCGTACTCGTCGGAGTCCGCTCGCAAGAGGTTGGCAAATTGGAGGAGGCACTTTTTTCGTTCGTCGAAAGCCGTGCATCGCCAGTCTTGAAACGTTTTGTGCGCGGTTTCGATGGCCTGCATCGCCTCTTGCTTGTGAAGCGGTTCAAATTCGCGAATGGTTTCGTTGGTGGCTGGGTTGACGCTGGTGATTGACATCTTGGGGTCCAGTGGTGGTGCGGGAAATGAGACAATGTGGTGGCAATCAGGCACTCTGCATCTTGCCGACCAATTTGCGAGTCGCGATGCGTGGCAAGAACCCAGCGGAAGTCACCATCAAGCGGTTCTTCCAACCGGGAATGACAACGTCTTCGTTCTTCATGTAGCCTTCGTATCCGGCTCGGGCCACGGCTTTGGCGGTCATCGTGGTTGATGAGAACATCTCCAACTTGCCCATGCCCGAGTCCTCGCCAAATCCAGATTCGGTCGGGCCGGGTTCCAAGCAGGTGACGTGCAAGGAAGTTCCGGAAAGCTCCTCTCGCAGTCCCTCCGTGAATGACAACACGTAAGCTTTGGTGGCGTAGTAAACGGCCATGTTGGGGCCCGCTTGGTACGCCGCGATCGAGCCGACATTCAAGACACCGCCTCGGTTTTGCTGCAACATGCTTGGCAGCAAGCGACGGGTGAGGCGAGTCAAGGCGACCACGTTGACCATCACCATGTCGGTTTGACGATCCGCGGAGAGTTCCGCGAACTTCCCAAGAGCGCCAAAGCCGGCGTTGTTGACCAACGTGTCGACGGTGAGCGACTTGTGAGTCAACTCGTCGCAGAGTTGGTCCACGGACTCCGGACGAGACAGGTCCTTGGTGATCACGGTGGCGCGTTGGCCGAACTGAGATTCAATTTCAGTCGCCAATTCACGGAGTTTGTCTTCGCTGCGAGCGACCAGGACGACGTCGTTTCCGCCATCTGCGAATTGGATGGCCAGTTCGCGTCCGATCCCAGAGGAGGCCCCGGTGATCAGTGCGGTGTTGTTTTGAGTCATCGATAGGTGTCCATGAAGGAAATGCGAAAGACTGGCTCTGCTCCGGGCGTCTGCTGCGATTGCCGCCGTGCGGCGTCCGCAACCAAAATAGGACCGGTGAGCCACCCATCGTCGACGCACATGTCATGCCAAGAATTCGCGTGTCGGGACGACTCTGTCGCTCTTTGTCGAAGGTTGCCGTCCCGAGTGGCATAGGAAGTGCAATGATGCAGGCGGGCAAATTGAAATTCGAGCCATTCGGGCTCTCCACCTTTCGAGCGAACGTTTGTGACTATGAATTGGTTGATGCACCAGTGGATTCTCGCGGGCATGGTTTCTTCCGCTGCCCGCTTTGTCCCGATTCCTTTTGTGGATGATGTGATCCGCGGCCAATGCCGTCGGTATGTCGTGACTCGAACGCTCGAAGCCCATGACCGGACCGATTCTCTGAAAGAATTGCGGGCGTTTTACGCGGAAGACTCAGGCTGTGTTGCCGGTTGTTTGGGAATGCTCGCCAAGGCACCGTTGAAGCTGCTGTTGTTTCCCATTCGAAAGATCGTTGCGATTCTGACTTCGGTGCGCGGTGTTCCGATGGAGATCATCCGGATGGTGTTGTTGGGGCGGACGCTCGATCGACTTCTCAAAGAGGAAGTGATTGCGACCGGACCGGTGAAGCCTCTGCAAGTCATGGCGATGCGAGAAGCATTCGAAGAGGCCTTTGCCCGAATGGATTTTCGTGTGGTGCGTGCAGGGCTGTCGGATGCTTTGGCCGGAGCGACAGGATGGAAGGAGTCCGCGATGGATCTGGCGGCGAAGGTTGCTGGCCGTGAAAACGAGGCGCAGCCCGCGGGAGATCTCCACGCCGACGAGAAGATGGAAGCCGGTGCCAAGCAATTGGAAGAGGTCCTGGATCGCCCGGAGTTGGTCGCGGCATTCATTGAGTTCGACGATCGCTTCGACGACGCTTACGCGATGAAGTCCACGAACGTCGGGTGAACACGACGAGCGGTCTTGTTCTCAAGTTGAGTGCCGCGATACTGAACGATTCGCCGCGAGTTTGAATCGCTTGGAATCGTTCCACGCGGCAGTTGGTTCACGGTTCTTGATTGCTTGAAAGAAGAACAATGGCTTGGGGTTACTTGTTGCTGGCCGGTTTGCTTGAGATTGGATGGGCCATTGGATTGAAGTACACCGAAGGGTTCTCACGCCCCGTTCCGACGTTGATCACGATCGTGATCATGATCGCGAGTTTCTTCACGCTTTCGTTGGCACTTCGGGAGATTCCACTTGGGACGGGCTATGCCATTTGGACCGGGATCGGTGCCGTTGGAACCGCCATCGCCGGCATGATTCTGTTTGGTGAATCACGGGACGCGATTCGGTTGGCATGCATCGCCGTCATCGTGTCGGGGATCGTTGGGTTGAAGCTGGCTTCGTCGAGCAACCCGGCTCCGCCCACTCAGGCGGATGCCGATTCGACCACGCCTGTTTGAAGTTCAGTCCGCCTTGGCCAGCGAGGACGACTCAGCAAATAATCAGCCGTCTCGCTTGAGGAATCGGAGATGATGTGCGGCGTGCAGCGTGTGGATTTCTTCGATTTCAGTCCGGCTCATCCGCCCGAAGGCCGGGTGAGGAGCGTATTCGCCCAAGTGGGAATGAAATCGTTTGACGCTGTGAGCGAATGCATCGACTTCTTGTTGGTCACTGACGTCATCGGCTGGGACGAACATCGACGAGGTTCGGATTCCGCGCGGAGAATCGGGGCGACGAAGTTTGGGCAACAGCCAACGTCGCATTGCCGGACGCATGAATGCAAACAAAGACATCCAGGCGGGATAGCCATCGACACTTGGGTTTTGAACCAAGGTGAGGTGCCGGCAAATTTGGCCCAGCGACCAATTGCCACAGGGTATGTATCCCGTTTGGAGGAGCGATCGAGCCTCTTGGACCGCGTCATCCAAGTCGTTGAACTGCAATGTTCTCAGGTTCGTCACGGATTCTTAGGCTCTCTGGGGAAAACGACCGTCATGATGCGAGTGGTCATGATTGGCTTCATCGTACCCCAACGGGGCGCCACTTCATTCCTCGGATAGGTGGCGAATTGTCACGCCGTGTAACGAATCCCTCTGTGATGTTGCCTTCGACGTCCCCGATTGTAGCTTTGCGGGGTGGATAGACTTGGTACAAACCGCGACG
The DNA here is from genome assembly GCF_028768465.1 of Rhodopirellula sp. P2. GTDB lineage: Bacteria > Planctomycetota > Planctomycetia > Pirellulales > Pirellulaceae > Rhodopirellula. The sequence continues at coordinate 471,176 of NZ_CP118225.1, read as the reverse complement.
TGCTTTTGACGTGGTTCTTCCGATTGGAAGATCACGCTGCAATTTCGCTCTTCTCTGATTGCCTTTTTCATGACAACTCCTTCTTCAAAACCCATGGGGCATGCGGCCCGTTTGGCATCCCTTGTCTGCTTGATCGCGGCGGTGGGGTGTGCACCAAAGGAAGAGCTCCAATTCGAAAAGGCGCCGCGTCCGGTCGAAGTGATGACGCTGACGCGAACCGTTCCGGTTTCGTCTTACACCGCCACGGGCAGCGTGCAGTCGTGGAAGACCGAGGACATCGGTTTTGAGGTCAGCGGGAAGGTCCTGTGGGTCTTGGAACCAGGAGAAAACATTGACGGACGGGTCATCGACGTGGGCGGCGAAATGGTTCAGCAGGGAACGCCGCTGGCGCGGATCGATCCGGAACGCTACGAAATCGCGGTCGAGTCTGCTGTGGCGGATTTGGAAGTCGCTCGGTTGAACAAGGAAAGCATTGAAATACGGCTGGACGAGTCGTTGCCAGCGGAGATGGAATCTGCCCGAGCGAACTTGGCACTCGCGGAAATGGAGTTCTCACGCATTGACAATTTGAAACAGCAAAACGCGGCCTCCAAAAGCGAATACGATCAAGCTCGAAACCTGGTCCAAACCCGTTTGGCTTCGTTGAGTGGATTGCAGGCCACAGAAAAGCAGACACGTGCGGAACTGAAGTCGGCCGAGTCGCAAATTCGACGCGCTGAACAAGCGCTGCGCGATGCTCAACGCGATTTGGAACACACCACTTTATTTGGTTCGTATCAGGGGCAAATTTCGGCGGTGAACGTTGTTCCTGGCAGTGTCGTCAACGCGGGGGATCCTGTGTTGACGTTGCAAATGACCAACCCGATCAAGGTTGAAGTGGAACTGTCGGCCAAGCAATCGCGATCCATGCGGAGTCGCCGTCAGTTGCCCATCTCGTATGCCCTGGCCGATGGTACCCAGCGGCATACCAACGGGTTGGTTTACAACGTGGACGCGAGTGCGGATCCTGGTACTCGGACCTTCACAATGACAATGTTGTTGTTGAATGAGCGAATGCGAGACCGATTGCCGGGAGATCTCCCCGATGACAAAGTGGCTCGTTCGGAAGACCTTTGGCCCTTGCGACTCAATCGCATGATGGGCACTTCCGAGGAGGTGGTCTTGGTGGAAGAAGAGTCCATTCATCGCGACGATAAAGGTGCCTTCATCTATCTGGTGACCAACAGCAAGTTGCGAGAACACTTGCCAGAGGTGGTGAAAGTTCGGCAGCAGCGTTTGAAGGAGAACAAACTCAGGATTCCCTTCTTGGGGAACTGGGTTTTTCGAAGCGTTCAAATGCTGGGCGAGAACGGGGAACCAATCGACATTGATTTGGAGTCTCTGTATGTCGGGAAATTGGCAGGCGATCCCAACATGGATCCCGCGGAGGCGAGGCAAGGCGGAAATCCGCCCCGGAATTGGGACGGCGAGTCGGTGGTCTTGGATCCAGGGGCCGAATGGATGCTACGTCCAGGTGAATTGGTGACGGTTGATTTGGCGGACCAAAACGAAGGCAAAGGTTTCTTCGTGCCGTTCGATGCGATCGACGAAGAGTCCGGTCAAACGTTTCTCTATGAGATCAAGGATGGCCTGGCTTCCAAAGTTGGCGTCGAAGTGGTCGCTCGGGAAAACCTGGACACCGGTTCGATGATCGAAGTCCAATCGCCGGAACTTCGCGAAGGATTGCAAGTTGTCGTTCGCGGGGTTCACTTTTTGACCGACGGCGAACGGGTTCGAAGAGTGGGAGCGCCGCGACGACTTGATGAACTGGAAGAGGGGCATTTGATTGGGAACCCAGTGCCACCGATGGTGGTGGAGGGATCCGCAGAATGAACTTGCCAACCTTGGCGGTCAAATACCGTCCCATCGTTTTTTCACTGGCGGTTTTGGCCATGGCATGGGGGGCAGTCACCTATGTCACCATCCCGCGACGGGAAGATCCGGAATTCACCATTCGTGTTTGCGTGGTCTCAACCTCTTGGCCGGGAGCACCTGCTGAGACGGTGGAGGAACTGGTCACCGATAAGATCGAACAGAACTTGACCGGCATCGAGGAGGTCAAGCTGACTCGGTCGACCACGTTGACGGGCCAGTCGACTGTGTTTGTGGAATTGGAAGACAACATCCCGCCCGCGGACATTCAGAATGTCTGGGACAAGGTTCGGGCACGGGTGGATCTGGTTCCCATGCCTGCCGAGCACGTCCGTCCCATCGTCAACGATGAGTTCGGTGACACCTCCGTGCTGTTGTTGGGCATCCATCAAACACCGTCCAAAGGACGACCCGAAATCCGTCCTGGGGATCGCTACACACTGCGTCAATTAGAAAAGCACGCGGAAGATGTGCAGGACGCTTTGCGGTTGTTGCCGGGGGTTGCGAAAGTCGACATGTTCGGCCAACGATCCGAGGCGATTTTTATTGAGACGGACCTCGCCAATTGGGCCCAGTTGGAACTGACCACCAACCAACTGGAATCGCTGGCGGATGATCGCAACATCATTCAAGCCGGTGGCGAACTGGACACGGACTCCGGGCACTTTTCGGTCAAGACGGAAGGTGAGTTCAACGCCGTCGATGAAATCACACAAATCGCGAGCACGGTTCGGACGGGTCAAGGCGACAACAGTGTTTCTTTGGCGGAACTTGGTTTGACGGTCACGCGTGACTACGAAGATCCCGCGAACTACATCTGCCGCGTGGGCGACGCAAAAGGCAGCACCCCCGCTGTGATGCTGGGGATCACCATGAAATCCGGTTCGAACATCATTGATGTCTGCGAAGCGGCAAAGCACCGCGTGTGGGAAATGTCGGAGGTGGAACAATTGTTGCCGCCCGACATCGCCGTGACCCCGGTTTCGGATCAAAGCGAAAGCGTCGCGAAGAAGATCCGCGATGTGATCATCAATGTTGTCGAAGCAGTTCTGATTGTGGTGGTGGTGGTCTACTTGGTCGTCGGTTTCCGCACCTCGTTTGTGATGGCTGCGAACATCCCGATCGTGGTGGTCGTCTCCGTCGGCTTGATCTCATTGTTCGGCGTTCAACTCGAACAAATTTCGCTCGCTGCAATGATCATTTCGCTGGGACTGTTGGTCGACAATGCCGTGCAGGTGTGTGACCAAGCCAGGTCCAATCAAATGGCGGGCATGGATCCGTTTCCTGCGGCGATTGATGGTGCCAACACACTGGCGATTCCGATGTTGGTCGGCACACTGACCACGATGGCTGCGTTTGTGCCGATGTTGGTGAGCCTGGAAGGTGGCGGGAAAGAATACGTCTACAGTCTACCGGTCACGGTTTCGACCACGCTTGCACTCAGTTGGTTGTTGGCGATGTCATTGTGTGTGGTCTTGGCCGGGATGTTCATTCGGGCTCCTCAGGCAGATCAAACAGGTTCGCCGGTGGTGGCGACATGGAATCGACTGGCCCGTTGGATACCGCGAAGAAAACGTGGTTCGGATCAAGCCCCCGAAAGCTCCGCGTCCAGTCGCAAACAGGAGAACCTGCCCTTTCGATGGTATGGATGGCTGGGCAGTTTGGCCGTCCAGTTCAAATGGGTGACGGCGTTTGCCACCCTGGGACTGATGATTGGAATCTTGGCATTGCCAGTGAGTTCCGAATTTTTTCCGGATGCGGATGGGACGCAGTTTGCCGTCAAGGTGATCTTGCCGGAAACGGCAACGATTGAACAAACCGATCAAGTCACCCAGCAGGTTGAAACGATTCTTCAGCGGCTTGGAACTGAAAATCTAGCGGCCAACGGATTCGCCCAACCTCCACTTCGCGTGTATCGGTCTTTGGTCGGTGGCGGTGGGTCGCGTTGGCACTTGGGATGGAACCCGGAGCCGAAAACACGATCCTTCGCGGAGATTTTGGTGCGGACGACGGATGCGTCGGTGACGAAACAATTCGCCCAACGTGTGCGAGAAATCGCGGAGCGTGGCGACGAAGCCTTGGGGATCGATCCGATCGTGGGGGCCCGCATCGTGCCGGTCCGATTGGCGCTGGGCCCACCGGCTGATCCGCTCGTCTTTCGAATTTCCGGCAATGGGTTCGCGAACCCCACGGTGTTGCGTGAAGCCTCTGACAAGCTGAAACAAATCGTCACGGCACAGCACGAAACGTGGGACGTTTCGGATTCCTGGGGAGTGGATGGGTATCAGATTCAGGTTGCAGTGGAACAGGATCGTGCGTCGTTGGTGGGGGTCACCAATTCGCAGATTGCTCGGACGCTGAATTCCTACTATTCCGGTTTGCAACTGACCACGTTTCGCGAAGGCGACCACGAGGTCCCGGTTTACTTTCGGTTGAAAGCCAGCGAACGCGAATCGGTTCGCGGTCTGCAAGAGTCGTATGTGGAAGGGGATCGTGGGAAGGTGCCATTGGCGTCCTTGGCGGTTCTGAAGCCAGCGTTTGAAATTGCGAAGATTGAACGTCGGAAAATGAATCGAACGATCGAGGTCAGCTCGCAAATGGAACCGGGCGTCACCGGCAACGATGTGGTCGCTCGCGTGTTGAAGTCAGAAGAGATGCGGCAGTTGCAGGAGGATTTGCCGACGGGATATTGGATCGAACCTGGCGGGTCCTACGAAGAAAGTGCCGAGGCCGGTGGGCAGATGATGATGTCGTTTGCGATTTCGTTCCTGCTGATCGTTTTGTGTTTGATCTTTCAATACAACGGGTGGTCCAAACCGCTGCTCATACTTTCCACGTTGCCCCTGGCGTTGGTGGGGGCTTGGCTCGGGTTGTATCTGTCTGACAAATCGCTGGGATTTATGCCGCAATTGGGGATCCTGGCTTTGTTTGGCATCGTGCTGAACACCGCGATCATTTTTGTCGAATTCGCCGACCTCTTGATTTCGGAACGTTCGCGAGCCAAAGCCTCCTCTGGAGATGACGAAGGACCGATCGTTGGTCTGACCAAAGACGAGTTTCGTGATTGCTTGATCGACGCGGGCAAGCAACGCATGTTGCCGATCTTCCTCACCACCGCGACAACGGTTGGTGGTTTATTGCCCTTGGCGCTCAGCGGCGGACCGCTGTGGGAAGGTTTGGCATGGTGCATGATCGTGGGGCTGTTGCTGACCACCATGTTGACCTTGTTGGTCGTGCCTGCCTTCTACGCCATTTTGGTTGAAACGTTCCGAGTCGTTCCGGTCAAACGTGCCTGATGCGAGTGGGGGTCAATCGGCCATTTCGCTCAGGAACTGAGCCAAGAAAGTCTTCATGAACTGTTCCCGGTCCGTCGCGATTTGGCGGGCGGGGTCGGTGTGCAGTAGGTCACGCAGTCGAAAGAGTTTTTGATAAAAGTGACCGGCACCGGTCTTCGGACCGTTCAGGTCGCTGGGGTCGTTGCCAGCGATGTGGAAAGGTTGGCCAACGGTTGCTCCGTACTCGATCGTGCGCACGATTCCGATGGCGCCCAGGGCGTCGAGCCGATCGGCGTCCTGGACGACTTTGCCTTCCAGGGAAAGTTCGTCCGCGGTTGCATGCTTTCGAAACGAAAGGTTGTCGACGATGTGGGCGACGTGCTCGATCGTCGCGGGATCCACTTTCAGGTCCCCCAGTATTTCGCGAGAGAACTCGGCGCTGCGCTCGACTCCATCATGAAATTTCGCGTCGCCGACATCATGCAGCAACGCCGCCAGTTCGATGGTGAAACGATCGCCTCCCATGTGTTTTTGAATGTCGCATGCTGTTCGATGGACGCGGCGGACGTGATCGAATCCATGCCCGGCCTGTTGGTCGGCCATTCGCTGGCTCACAATGTCGGCAACTCGCCGGATGATGGTTTCCGAGTGGTTCATCACCGAATCGTAACCGGACACGAAGCCCGATCGTAGGTGACGGTGAACCTTGGTGGTGCCAAATGTCTCGTGCAAAGTGTCCAGGCATTCTCTTCTTCAAAAAATGAATCCCATGTCGAACAACGACCCTTTGATTTGGCAAGTGGACGCGTTCACCGACGTGCCTTTTGGTGGGAACCCTGCCGCCATCTGCCTCGTGCAGGAATACCCGAGCGACGAGTGGATGCAGCAACTCGCCAGCGAGATGAATTTATCGGAAACGGCGTTTCTGGTTCCGTTGGCCGATCCGGCCGAATACCAGTTGCGATGGTTCACTCCCAGTGTGGAAGTGGATCTGTGTGGCCACGCGACGCTCGCGGCAGCGCATGTGCTGTGGGAACAAGATCGCGTGGAGGACGACGTCGTGATTCGTTTTCAAACCCGGAGCGGTGAGCTTGCTTGTTCACGAAGTGCATCGGGAATCACGCTGGATTTTCCTGCCGCACCCTTGTCAGCACTGGATGATTCGAAACTGGAATCGCAACTGAAGGCGGCCATGGGAATCCAAAAGGCGGAGGTGCTGAGGACACCATTTGATCTGTTGATGATCACCGAATCGCGTGAGACGGTGGTTGATCTGCAACCCGATTTTTCATTGTTGACCGCCGTTCCGACTCGCGGTGTGATCGTGACTGCGGCAGAGGATGACGCTGAGTTTGATTTTGTCTCTCGGTTCTTTGCGCCCCGGTGTGGCATTGAGGAGGACCCGGTGACGGGATCGGCTCATTGTTGCTTGGCTCCGTATTGGGCCCAGCGATTGGGGACCAACACCTTGGTCGGTTATCAAGCGTCTGGGCGGGGTGGAGTGGTTCGATGCGAGGTCGTCGCGGATCGTGTGCGTTTGACCGGCAGCGCGGTGACCGTTCTCGAAGGCCGTTTGAAAGTGGCGGTTGCGGGTGGATGATCAAAATGAAGTTGCGTTTGTTTCGAGAGGAAGATGGGATTGAATGCTGGCGACTTTTTCATGACACCGTGCATCGAGTGAACTGTCGCGACTATTCCAGAGAACAGTTGGACGCTTGGGCACCTGAATCCCTGGACTTGGAAGCTTGGTGCCGCCGATTCCAGAATCGCGTTGCCCTGGTGGTGGAATCCGATTCAAAGCTGATCGGATTTGCGGACATGACCGGCGATGGACACTTGGACCGACTGTTTGTCTCGGCGGATCATCAACGCCAAGGGGTTGCCAAGTTGATTTGGACAGAACTGGCCGAGCATGCTCGACGTTTGAATTGTGAAACCGTTTTGACCGAAGCCAGTCTGACCGCAAAACCGTTTTTTGAGTCGGTGGGATTTCAAGTGCTGCAGCGACAGCAAGTGAATTGTCGAGGTGTCTTTTTGGTCAACTTCCGGATGGAATGGAGGTGTGGTGGATTTGACCAGGGGGAGTGAAATCGACCGCCATTCCCGCACTGTCGGCACCATTGGAACTTCACCTTGTGAGGGAAGGCGTTTCTGCCGGACGAGGGGCGGATTCTTTGGCATTTTGGCTGCAAGACGCCGATTCATGATCCATGTTGTTGAAGTTGCTTTGGTCGTTTGCGAACGAAGCATTGGGGGCACCGAAACAATTTCAACTGCTTGGACCGTGAAGGTACGCGCAGTTGTTGACGATTGCCCCAAGGATTCATTGATGACGCCGTCCTCTTTACGTGAAGAGCTTAAAAAAAAGGGACCTTTTGAATCTCTTGAGCAAGAAGCCATGCTGGGCATTCTTCGCACCAGCGATCTGCTCGAGAACCGCCTGGCTCGCCTGCTGCGAAAGTATGGGCTGACGCCGTCGCAGTACAACGCGATGCGCATCATGCGTGGCGATGGAGAACCCATGCCTTGTCTGGAAGTCGCCGATCGGATGATCCAGGTGGCCCCCGCAATCACCCGCGTGGTCGATCAATTGCTCCATCGAGAGTTGGTCCACAAAAAGCAATCCAGCCAGGACCGTCGAGTCTTTTTGGTGGGTGTGACGGAGGAGGGGCTTGCCTTGCTCAGCCAATTGGATGAACCGATTCAAAATTTGCATCGCGAATTGTTGGGGCACGTCAGTGCGGAGGACCTTCAATCGCTGAATCGAATTCTGCAAATCGCTCGCGGAAGCGTGTCGGAGTAGTTCGGCTTCGATTTGTGGCGACCGATTGCGACTTTCTGTGGCGAATCGATCCGTCACGATCAAGACGCTCGCCAGGGTTCATTTCGCCTCGATGGTGTTTTGAAACTCCTCATCGACGCGACCTCTGATAAAGTTTCGTGTTTGAGTGGCGGTTTTCTGGTTCAACCGCAACTGGTTCCAAGGTGCGGTGGGGTGTGTCACGAAGTGGCGCCAATGCAATCGTGCCGCTGATTTAGAACAACATGACTGAACAACGTGACCCCGACGAAACGCAGACTCGGATTGCCAAGCTGATTGCCGATGCGCGATCGGGGGACCAAAACGCGTTGGGGGAATTGCTGGACAGTTACCGCAAGTTCGTCAAGTTTTTGGCTCGCTCCGGTTTGCATCATCACTTGCAAGGCAAAGCGGACCCGTCGGATCTGGCTCAGGAGGTTTGCATCGCAGCGCACGAAAACATGGCCGATTTTCGCGGCCAAACGCCGGAGGAATTCGCGGGGTGGTTGCGAGGCATCCTGCAGAACATTTTGGCAATGCACTTGCGGAAGTACTTGGGGACACAAAAACGCGACCCGCGACTGGAGCAGAATTTGAATGCGAGTTTGGCAAATGCTTCGGGGTTCTTGCAGTCGAAGATCGCCGCGGATGTGACATCACCGAGTCAACACTTCGCTCGCAATGAAGCGTTTCTGCAATTGGCTGAGGCGCTCGAGACGCTGCCTGAACATTATCGCGAGGTCATCGTTCTGCGTCATGTCGAAGGGCTGTCTTTCGCGGACGTTGCGAAGAGAATGGGGAAGAGCGTGGACAGTGTTGAAAAACTCTGGGTCCGTGGACTTGCGAAATTGCGAACGATCATGACGTGAGAGGCCGAGCGGCAGACGACCAACTGAACGAAGAGGAAAACATGGCCACTTTCGATGAAACCAATGACAACGGCGTGGTCGCTGCGGTCAAGGATTACATGCACTTGCTCGACAGTGGAAAGGCTCCTTCGATCGATGCGTTTCTAGCTGAGCATGCCACGATCAAAGACGAACTGCGTCCGGCACTCGAAGGTCTGGCCATGCTACATGGCGTGGGGGCACCCTCTGAGTCGCCAGTGAATGCGGTGGGGCCCGATGCCGAATTCACCGCCAAACCAATCGGTGATTTTCAAATCGTCGGTGAGCTCGGTCGCGGAGGAATGGGGGTTGTCTACGAGGCCATCCAGCTCTCCCTCGGTCGCAAGGTGGCTCTCAAGGTGTTGCCGTTCGCCAGCGGTTTGGACGAAGTGCGTCTGCAGCGGTTCCGTAACGAAGCTCATGCGGCGGCGGCTCTGCACCACACCAACATCGTGCCCGTCTACGCCGTCGGTAGCGATCGTGGTGTGCACTACTACGCGATGCAGATGATTGAGGGACGCACGCTGGCGGATGTGATCGATGAAATGCGGCAGAAGTCGGATCAAGGGAAAACGGATGACACCGTGCCATTCCGAGAAGAAGTGGGGAATGGTCCCACTCGACCGAACAACACGACTTCGATGGGCACTTCGCTAGGACGACGGCGGTATTACGAATCGGCGGTGCGGATGGCCTATGACGCTGCGATCGCAATCGAGCACGCTCACCAATACGGTGTGATCCACCGAGACATCAAACCGGGGAACTTGTTGATTGATGGTGCCGGCAAGGTCTGGGTCACCGATTTTGGTTTGGCGCACATCGAGTCCGACACAAACAATCTGACTCGGACAGGCGACCCGATGGGGACGTTGCGGTACGCCTCGCCCGAACAAGCGTCTGGCAACCGAATGATCTTGGATCATCGCACAGACGTGTATTCGTTTGGCGTGACGCTTTACGAATTGCTGACGTTGCAACCCGCCATTCAGGGCGAAGGTTTTCGCGAGTTGCTCAATGCGGTGATTGAGGTGGAACCACCGCCTCCGATCTCCATCGCACCGAATCTGCCCACCGAGTTGGACACGATTGTTCGCAAAGCGATCGCGAAGCAGCCGTCCGAACGGTACGCAACGATGAAAGCTCTCGCGGATGATTTGCAATGCTGGTTGGACGACAAGCCCATTCAAGCCAAGCCACCAACGGCACTTGAGCGATTGGCGAAATGGCGTCGCCGCAACAGTGGTTTGGTGGCCGCTGCCTTTGGGATGCTGTTGATCGCCTCGGTCGCGTTGTTGGTGACGGCTTTGTTGGTTTGGCGCGAGCAACACCAAACACAATTGGCGCTCAATCGCGAAACACAGCAACGTGAATTGGCAGAGAAGAGTTTTCAGCAGGCTCGCGCTGCGGTGGATGCCTTCAGCGAACTGAGTGAAAACGAACTGGCTTATCGAGCGGGACTTCAAGACCTACGTCGAACCTTCCTCGAGACCTCTTTGTCGTTCTATCGGGACTTCTTAGAACTGCGCGCCGATGATCCCGCTTTGAAAAGTGAATTGGCGATGACGTCCGCCCGCGTGGAGGCCATGGTCGAAGAACTTCAGTTGCTCGAGAACATCGGGCCGCTGTTGCAACTCTTGGAAGAGAGCGTTCAGAAAGAGTTGCAGATCGATCGCGAAAAGGCGGACGCGATCACCGATGCTGTCAAGTTGCTTCAGTCCGAACGGCATTCATTGGCCAATGAGAATCCAGGGAATTTGACCGATGAAAACGCGGACATGACATCGCTGTTGGATGCCTTTGACTCCTTCTTGAAGAAGCAGTTGAGCCCGCAGCAGATCGAACGTTTGCAACAAATCGCTCGCCAGCGGCGGTTGCCGTTCACGTTCAAGTCCGCAGAAGTCGTCGCAGCACTCGAGTTGACTCGCGAACAACGAGCCAAAATCGATCGGATCATTGAGGAAACGCGTCCAACACGCCACGGTGGGTTCGATCGAGATCGAGGTCCGCGTGATCGCGAAAATGGGCGTCGTGGTCAGGGACCAAGCGGGTTTGAGTTTGGAATGCGGGAGCGATTCGAAGACAGGCGGTCACCCGAAGGAAAAGGTTCCCGGGGCGGAAGACCTCCTGAATTTGGTCGCCCTCCTGAAATGAATGGACCACCAAACGATGGACCACCAAACTTTGGTGGACCGCCCGGTATGAATGGCCCCTCGGGATTCAACTGGCCACCGCATGACATGTGGAATTCCGACGGGACTCGATTCACGGTCGAGAAAATTCTTGAGATTTTGACACCCGAGCAGCGTCTGAAATGGGACGAACTGATCGGGGAACCGTTCACCCAGTGATGGAGTGAGCACAACCCAAAGTTACCTAGTTTGACTAAAAGGTACCTGACACCTTTTTGGGAGGTTGGATGCGGATTCTGGTGCTGACGGTGGGGACGCGAGGGGATGTGCAGCCGTACGTCGCGTTGGCCGGTGGGCTGAAGGAGGCGGGGCATGTGGTGCAGATTTGTACCTGTCAGGTGTTCGAAGAATTCATTCGGTCACATGGAATCGACTACGCTCCACTGAACAACGACATTCGCGATTTCATGGAATCGGAAGATGGTCGAGTGGCGATGGAAACCACCACCAACCTGTTTCAGATGGTTCGGGCTGGCATTCGGCTGATGCCGAAACTCACCGACATGCTGCACCGCCAAGTCAACGAAATGTGGACGGCGGCGGAGGCCTTTGAGCCGGATTTGATTCTGTTCCACAAAAAGGCGATCGGCGCAGAAGATTTTGCCGAACGTCTCGGTTGTCGCTGTGCCCTGGCTTTCTATTTGCCGCTGTATGTGCCCACGGGCGAGTCGCCAGCGTTTGGATTCCCACGCTTGCCGCTCGGGCGTTGGTACAACCACGCGACCTATCGCCTCATCGAATTCATCTCGCGTCGCAGTGGCGCTCGGTTCGTGGGAAAATGGCGGCGGTCCGAAGGAATGGCGGCGAAGCGTCCAGCGTACTTTCGTCACGCGGATGGCAGCCCGGTCGCCGCTTTGCATGCTTACAGCCCCTCCGTGATTCCGAGGCCTTGCGATTGGCCGGATCACGCGACAGTGACGGGGTATTGGTTCCTGGATGCATCGACCGAATTCATACCTGATCCAACCCTGGTGAAGTTTCTTCAACAAGGACCGCCACCGATCTACGTTGGCTTCGGCAGCATCTTCGGACGCGAGCCGCGAGCGACTGCGGAGCGTGTCATCGAAGCGGTTCGGTTGTCTGGTCAACGTGCGCTGTTGGCAGCGGGCTGGGGAGGCATGGACCTGCACGAGTTCGATTTACCGGAGACGATGCTTTCCATCGATGCAGTTCCACATGATTGGTTGTTCCCCCGAGTCTCCGCGGTGGTTCACCATGGAGGCTGCGGGACCACCGCAGCCGGACTCCGCGCCGGACGTCGCACGATCATCTGTCCGTTCTTTGGTGATCAACCCTTTTGGGGGCGTGTGGTTCAGGATCTCGGTGTCGGCCCCCAACCGATCCCACAACGAAAGCTGACACCCGAGCGGCTTGCCAATGCCATCATCGAAACGCTCGCTGATCTTGAAATGGAATCGAAGGCCGGCGAGCTGGGCCAGCGGATCCGATCTGAATCGGGTGTGCAGAACGCTGTGCGATTCATCGAACAGCTGAATGTTTGATCCAATCAATCGCGGAATTGTGATGCGGTTCTTAAACGATCCAACGCTTCAGAAACATCACTCCGTTTCGGTTATCGTAAGAGGTCTTCCCCGGTTCTGTGAGCATTCCCTCTGGGAATGCTCTTGAGCAACGAGCGAAGAATACGTGTCGGATTGAAATTGTGGCATAGGCTTCTTTTCCGCTCAGCCCTAAACCTTCGCGACTGGTCACTTGCTTCTTACGCTACTGTATCCCCAACGATGATCCGAACCATTTTGTTGAGTCTGTTTGTCTCGGTTCCTGTCCTGACAATCGCGAGCGAACCAGTGCGGTGGTCGGCTGATTCAACGCAATCGAGTGTCGTTGCAACGCACGGCAAAGCAGGAATCGGTACCGGAATCGATGGTAAGAGTTGGTTGCTCAACGGGCAAACGGTGCTGACGCCACAGGATGCAAACAGCGTTTTGGAAGCGGGTGAATATTCGCTTGTGGTTTGGGTGAATCCCTACCGCTTGAGTTCTGATCAACAAATCATCGCGGCCAAGAATCGTTATTCGTTGGATGAACGCGAGTGGTCACTGATGCTGGATCGCAATCACCGATTCAGCCTCTATGTTCATCAAAATGGATGGCAAACCATTTCGGGACCTGTGCCTGAACTCGGCCATTGGTACCAACTTTGTGTGGTGATCAAACCGGATCAGGCGGAGTTGTATGTCAATGGCGAACGATCGGGATCGTTGAAGCTGGACCGTCCTGTTCAACCCACCGCTGCGCCGCTGACTTTCGGTGGCGTGAACGACGATGGGATCATCCGGCAAACCTGGCATGGCGCGATCGATGAGGTGGAGCTTCGCCCCCAAGCTATCTCGGCTGATGAAGTGAAAGCGTCGTATCATCCGGCGAGTTCGGTGCATGATGTTCCCAAGCCTCCCCCGCCATTCCCTTTGTGGGACGAGCACTCACCGTTGGCCCAAGCGGATGATTTGCCCGAAGTTGCCAGCGTCGACTTCCAGGTGATCAAAAAATGGGACAAGCCCCGCGATGGGTACACGTTCTTGCACGGAGTCGCGCTTGCTCGGCACCAAGGGAAGTTGTTTGCGTCGATCGGTCACAACAAAGGGGACGAAAACACGGTGACCGAAGAGGCTCAATTCCGAGTCAGCGAGGACGAGGGGAAAACATGGGGGCCTCTGCAAGTCATCGATGCAGGTGCTGAAGAAAACCTGGCTGTCAGTCATGGAGTCTTTCTGTCGCACGGGAAAACCTTGTGGGCATTCCAGGGCGCCTACTACGGTCGAATGGACAACATCCACACACGTGCCTATCGATTGAAAGAATCCACGGGAGAGTGGGAGCCAATGGGCGTGATCATTGAGCAGGGATTCTGGCCGATGAACCAACCCGTTCGGATGGACGATGGCAACTGGATCATGCCCGGGTTCCTTGGCAGGCGTTATTCGGGAGACGATGTGTTCCCGGCGGCGGTAGCGATCAGCCGCGGGGAAGATTTCACTCAGTGGGATTTAGTGAAGATCCCTGTTGAACGCACCATTGATCGGATGTGGGGCGAATCCAGTTTATGGGTGGACGGGCCAACCGTTTTCAACGTGGCTCGCTATGGTGGAGACGCCAAAGCGTTGTTCGCGAAGAGCGACGACTATGGTCGAACTTGGTCACCATCTGGGATCAGCAATCTGCCGATGGCAACGTCCAAACCCGCGGCGGGTGTCCTGAGCAACGGCCAAAGGTACCTGGTCTGCACTACCGCTGCTGGGAACGGTGGCAATCGATCGCCGCTGACCATCGCCGTTTCGCGTCCAGGCGAAAATGTGTTCTGCAAAGTGTTCGTCATCCGGCGGTCAATGAACGGGGATGCTCCTGGTGAGTCCGCCAAACGTCTGAGTTTGTCTTACCCATGTGCGATGGAACACGATGGCAAACTGTATGTTGGGTACTCCAACAACGGCGGTCGCCGCGCCAACCAAAACAGCGCCGAGATGGCAGTGCTGCCACTGGAGTCACTTCAGATCCCGTGACGTCTGCCTTCTCGGTGGTCAGATGGGTTTGGTGGCGACCGACTCGACCGTTGGAATGGTGTTCAGTGCGGCGATGAGTTGGCTGGCGTCGGTGTCGTCTTGTGGTTGATAGCGATAGACCAATTCCAATGAACCCCCACGACGAGCCGTCTCAGCTGAAAGAATCTCGTAGCTTTTGGTGAGACGTTTCAGTTCGGCTTCCCAGCTGCCGACTGAATGCAGACCCACCTTGAGCGTCAATCGCCATTGGGGGGCTTCTGTCAACGATCGTTTTTTGAGCTGAGACGCTGAACTCCCGCCGTTGAACTGAGTGGCCCAAGCGAGTGTGATCAAGCCCAAGAACGATACCCAGTATTGACCCGCTCCGATCGCCATGCCGACGACCACCGCTGCCAAGACGAAGGCCACGTCTCGTGTGGAGGACACAGCGGCCCGGAATCGAACGATTGAAAGAGCGCCAACCAAGCTGAAGGCACGAGCGACGTTGTCACCGATGATTTGGGTGGCCATCGCGATCAACACGCTCATCAAGACCAGCGTGAGGGTGAGTTGATTCGGCGAGTCGTGGGGGGATTTGATCCGCGCGATCAACGCCACCGCCCAGCCGCATAACCAAGCCAACGCAAGTCGCGTTGCCAGCGTCGGCAAGTTGGCGTCCACTTCGGTGGAGATCGGAGGAAGCCATTCAGGCATGCGTCAAGGTCTCCTGGTTGGAACGCAGATTCGCGGGGGAGGTGTTCGTTGAGTCGAAGATCGAAATGGTTTGGTCCAGGTTCCAGCAGCGGATGGCTGCGCGGTACTTGGAAAATCCTGTCACCGGGATCGGGAATTCACGCAGCAGTTCTTTGAAACGGTGCGGCATGATTCGATGGAATTTCAGCTCGAGAATTTCGAGCGGGGTCGCTTTCACCCGTTGCGAACGATCTGACGAGGCGTCCTCGGATGCCACTTCCCATTCGGTTGCTGGGCTGGCGTGCAGTTGGCTATCGATGGTCAAACGCATGCTTTGACCTTGCTCGGTGTTCATTCGAGCAAATCGTCGGTAGTGGACATGAGTGGTTGGACGAAGTTGACGCTCTGTGGCTTGGTCGCAAAACCAATCGCCGAACCACGGGGTGGAGGTGGAATCGTTGTCCTTCTGAGCTGGGATGTCATCCAATCCAATCAAGGCCTGCAGCACTTCCTGTTCGGGCCCCACGGATCGAGTTTTTTGGACCTCGTTTTTCTTCTTGGATTTGCTTTCCAACCAAAGCTGAGCTTCGCAGCCATAGCGTCGAACCCGATACTTCCGTCGCCCGATCACTCCGGTTTGATGAAACAGGTCCAACTGCGGAGTGTCCAGGTACAGCGTGTTGACGTCGTAGCTGTCCCCCGTTTCGCAGTGAGGGTCTGCGGTGAGATGTTGACGGGCCCACTGTTTGACTTCCAATGCCAAACTGGGATCCAGTTGATACTTCAGTTCGATTCGCTTGTCATTCATGACGTGCTTGAATAGTGGAAGGCGATTGAGCAACACAACGCCTCATGGTCACCCGTGTGATTCCGACGAGGCGTTGTCAACAGCGTGGTCACTGGGACGTTACTTCAGCAAGAATTCGCGACGGCCGTCGGCGAAGGCTTTCAAGTTCATCGCACCATGGCCGCGACGTGGTTCTTCCGATTGATCGGAGACATCGGCGTCGCTGGTCATTGCTTGGAAGGATTCGAATGTTCCCAGCTTTCGCGTGTCGACTTTCAATAGCGGTTCAATCAATTCAGCTTGCGACTGAACAAACGGTCCGATGGTTTCCCAGTTCAGTGAGTGCTCCGCGATTTGATGAACATTCGCGAGGTAGGCGTCGCGGTACTGGGGGACCGCCAGCACTTTGCTGCGAAGAGGTTTGGTGGGATCGTCCAGGCCAATCAGCGGATCCAATCCCAGGGGAGAGGCCGTTGATTCCGCGGTGGGACGCTTGGCATCGCGAGGACCGGTTTGATCGGGGCCAGCAAATCCTCGAGGTCGATCTGAATCACGAGGTCCACCAGCATCGTGCGGTCCATCGAGTCCTCGGGGGCCGCTAAAATCACCGCGGCCAGCAAATCCGTCTGGGCCGCCGCGCCCACGACCGCCTCGTCCGCCGGGGCCACCGCGACCACCCGGGCCTCCGGGACCACCTGGGCCACCCGCAGCGCGAAAGGCTTCGTTCATGTCGTGCGGGATGAAGTGGAACACATCCTTTTTGTCCAGTACGATGCTGTAGTCACTCGCTCGAATCCAGTACCCGTCCGAGTTGATCAAGGCGTTGTCCAGAGCGAGGAACCAGAGCAAACCGTCGACGTTGACGATCGGTTCCAAGGCCGCGGGGAGTTCGTCGGTTGGGGTTTGTTCGAGCACACGGCACAGATCGACCAGACGCTGAAGGTCTTTGTCGTTGCCGGACTTTTGTTCGAAAGGGTGGCGATAGTTTTCCAAGTCCTCGCCGCGGTATTCCAGTCCACCGCCCCCGCGAGGCGAACCGCTGACTTTCCAGCGTGCCCCTTTGGCACTGCCAAAGTTTCGTTTGACAAAGTCCTTGTTGAATTGTTCGACGTTGGTGTAGACGCCCCAGTCCTCGCCGTTGATGACGACGCGAACAAAGTTGGCTCGAGGGGCGGGAATGGATTGGTTGGCAATGTGAGAGTACAGCACGGTGCTCATCATCGAATCATCGCTGGCACCGTTGAGCAGGTTCAGCGTTTTGTAGCCGCCGATCCGTTGGTCTGGGTTGGCCATGTCGACGGAGATATTGAGTGATCGTTTGTAACCTCGCGGGACCATGCCATACGACGAGGCACCACGGAAACTGATGCCGCAGTCGGGATAGGATTTTCCATCGACTGTGATGGTGGCGGGGACCTCTACATCGGTGCTGTGGAAGGTTTCCATTTCCTCTTCCCAGTCGTCATTGCTGAAGTCCAAGAACACGGTGCGAACGATTTGAGGGTCATAAAGGTCACCGTCGACTGGAGTGACCGATTCTTTGGTGATGGTTTGTCCGGGCGTGGGCTCGGGGCGATCACGATTCATTCCGGGAGGCCCACCGCCGCGTTGACCACGACCGCGTCCCGTTTCATCGCCTCGAGGTGGTCCACCGTCCGCTGGAGGTCCAAATCCGGAGGGCGGCCCGAAGCCTTGTGGCGGACCGAAGCCGGGAGGAGGCCCGAAGTCGCCTCCGCCACCTTCGCCGCGCTCACGTCCTCCTGCGGGGCCAAGACCTTCACCTGGACCACGTCCGCGAGGTCCACCAGGGCCACCGAAACCACGTTGGACTGGGGTGGCGGCGAGAAATTCCCGAGCCTGCTTGCGTTCGGCATCGTTCAACCATGCGTTGCCGTCCGCGTCAAATTTCTCGACGAGTTCTTGGTCGGGTTGGTCTGGACCGCCGGGGCCACCAGGCCCCATTCCGGGCGGTTGCGCCTGGATGTTGGGCGAGCAACCGAGGCCGCCGATCAAGGCGACTCCAGAGAACAGCAAGACCACGGGGCGAACGTGCGGGAGACGGAGCATTCAAATACCTGGCAAACAAGACGCGAGAATTTGGGCGGAAAGCCTTCTACCGGCTAGTTGCGATCTCAACCTGCATCCGCCACGAAAAATTGAGAATTGTTTGGGAATGGTCGCTGGCACATGGCTTGCTTTGTGGAGCGATGCATGGAGATCGAACGCTTTTCTTTCCCTCCTTCCTTGAGAAACACAAATGCATTGGGATTCCAACCCTTCCGGACCGACATCCGCTCGCCGAAAATTCCGCCTCAGTCGCCGGATATTTGTCACAACGTGTGCGGCAGCGATCATCAGCTTGCCTGCTCACGGCCAAGAAGCAGGGGCATCGTCGGAAGCAAAAACAATCAGCAAAACGGAGCAGCTTCGGCAGGAAATTGTCAGCAAGGGGTTGGCTTTTCTGGCCAAAGAGGGGCAATCCGAGCAAGGAACGTTTTCAGATCGAGTCGGTCCTGGTGTGACGGCGCTCGCGGTCACATCGGCACTGCGGAACGGACAAACCCTCGACGATCCGATGGTCGCCGAGGGACTCAAAGCACTGGCAGGCTACGTCAAACCCGACGGTGGCATTTACGGAAACGGTCGGCTGAAAAATTACGAAACCTGTGTCGCGATGGTGTGCTTTGCCGAAGCGAACAAAACCGGGCAGTACAACGAAATTCTGAAGCGAGCCAAGGGGTTCGTGACCGGGATTCAGTACGGTTCCGGAACCCGTGATCCTTCCGACCCGTGGTACGGTGGCGTGGGGTATAGCGGGGCTGGCCGACCGGATCTCTCCAACACGGCGTACATGATCGAAGCCTTGCGAGCCGTGGAAACTCCGGCCAGTGACCCTGCCATTCAAAGTGCGTTGGTGTTCATTTCCCGCTGCCAGAACCTCGACAGCGAATTCAACGACACACAGTTTGCCGACAAGGTGGACGACGGCGGGTTCTACTACGAAATCCCGACGACCAAGATTGATCCGAGCACGTCGGAAGAACGCTTCACCCCCAACGGCGGACTTCGCAGCTATGGATCGATGGGATACACGGGGCTCAAGAGCATGATCTTCGCCGGTCTGACCAAGGAAGACCCTCGCGTGAAAGCTGCTCGACAATGGATCCAAGACCACTACAGCGTCGAAAAGAATCCCGGCATGGGAACCGCCGGGCTGTATTACTACTACCACACCTTCGCGGCCGCGCTCGATGCAGCCGGGCTCGAAACGGTTGCCGATTCCGAGGGCCAGGAACATGACTGGAAAGCAGACTTGGTCGCTGAGCTCGCCGAACGTCAAAACGAAGACGGGTCGTGGAGCAACGACAACCAACGCTGGTTTGAGAATGACAAAAACCTCGCGACCAGTTTCGCGTTGATGGCACTGGGACACTGCCAGTGAGTGTCCGTCGAGGCAAGGCTCACTGACGAATCGTTTGCAAAGGAGAAGGCAATCCGAGTGTTCCAACAATCTCAATGGCTAGGGGGGATCCAGGTCGCGGCATTCAGCATGCTTGTGATTTGGGCAGCCGTGGATCCTTCGTTTGAGTCCTTGGTTCACGACCATTGGTTTTCCAGCGATTGGATGTCAGCAAATCCGGTTCGCGGTGTGGGCATCGTTCTGATTGGGATCCTGGCCGTGGGAAGCCTGCTGGGTTTGCTGCTGCAGTTCTTTGTGAGGTCAGCGTCGATGATTCGTCGTCGGTCATTGGCCCAGTTGTTGGTGATGGCAACGTTGGTTGCGTTTTGGTGTGCACTCGCGATCCACTTGGACTCGATCGCATGGCAAGGCAAGCGGGCGAGATTCGCCATGCGGGTTCAGGAACTCGAACGCATCGCGGGGCCTCTGCGTGAGCAGTGGCCACAGCGCGACGGTGAACTGCCCGCGATCGGACCATTCATGGCGTATCCCTTTGGGCGTCCGACCACATTGATTTTGTTGCAAGCACCTCCGGTGGCCAAACAGTCGGTCTACGTCAGTGCAATTGAGTCGCAAAACGGTGCGATCAAGCTTCAACTGACCGGGACGGACGGTGGTGATTGGGCGGAGTGGCATCCGCGGCAGAGTCGGCCCAGTTCCTTTGTGGGCGGATTGTCCGACCCGCACGAATTGGAATTCGCGACCTCAATTGGTTGCGGTTGGTACTTGGTTCGCTACCGAAGCTGAGTTGAGCTCACAGACTCGGTTGAGCATTGCCGGCAAACTCTTCGACGAGAGCTTGCCATACTGATAATGCCATGGGATCGGCATCATCGACGTCGATCCGATCGTCCGTTGCCTGCGCGCCGCATTGCTGCAACCAAGCGTCGATTTGCCGGCCGAAGGCGCAGTACTCGTCATAGCTGCTGTCACCGAACGCCAAAACAGCGTAACTCAGCGAGGACAAATCAGGCTGCGTCGACATCACCTCTTCGGCGAACTCGCAGGCGTGAGCGGGCGGTTCACCCTCCCCGGCTGTGCTTGCCAAAAAGAAGGCTTGCCGAGTCGTTTGCAATCGCTCCATCGAAATCGAATCAAGCGGCAGCAACTCAGCGAGCTGGCCCGCCCCGCGAAGCAAATCCAGTGTCTGTTGGGCAAGTTCCTCTGCGAATCCTGTTTCACTGGCGTAGATCACCAGCATGGGATCGTTGTCGAAACTCCTGGAAGGAACTTCTGGGGGCACGTGATTGCAGGTCACCGACGCAACTTTCACGGGCATGCTCTGGGACGCTGGGTTGCCTCGAAACGACCAAACGCACAGCAAGCCATAGGCGGCAAGCGAACCTGCCGCCGCCCACCAACGCGAGGCACTTGGTGGTGCGATCCACCAAGTGCCTTCCGTCCATTGAGCCAAACCCCAAGCGGCGAAGACGAGTGCCGCGAGGCAAATGGCGTTGACCTTCGAGATCATTGAGGCAGGACTTCGAAAGTGCCCGCGTAGCTCATTCGGCGGCCGGTTGCGTTCTCAATCTTGGTCTCGTTGTCTTGGTGGCTGGTTTCGATCCAGTACATGCCAGGTTCGGCCCAAGTGATTTGGAACTCACCTTCTTCGTTGGTCGTGACATTGAGTTCCTCTTGCGAATTGCGGTACCGCGTGCCGCCTTCGATGACCACGATTTCCATGTCCTTTTGAGGTTGGCCGTTGACCAGGAAGCGGAACGTTGCGGTTTCCCCCGAGTACAAATCGTTGGGGTGCGTCACAGGAATGAGTTCAATGCCCTTTCCAACTGGCTGCAAGGCTTCTTGGGAGGGAGCACCATTGGTGACGAATGTTTCAATCCGGCCAAAGCTTTCGGTGATGCGAAGGTTGTCTGCGTCGGCGGGCACTTCAGTTCCGATCGCAGCGGCGCTTCCCCGCCAGCGACGTCGTTCGCCGTTCTCTTCCCAGCTTGCAAAGGCGCCATCGTTGACGATTGCCAGACGATAGGTGCCACGCTGAGTCAGGGGCAAATCAAAGACGCTGCGGTACTTGCCTGTGGACTTGTTTTGGGCTTCGGCTTCGGTTCCATCGGGAGTCGTGATGACCAGATTGTCCAGGCTCAACGGAAAGTGGTTGAAGTAGAACAGGTCGTTGGAAACCGCCGCGTCGACGGTCAGCCAGGGTTCCGGACCCGAGAACACGGTTTGTGATGGCAGCAACCAAACCTTGTGCGCATACGAAGTGCCAGGAATGGCGGTCAGTAGAAAGGCAAACGAAAGCAACAAACGATTCATGATCGATCTCGTGTTTGAAAGGGAGTTCATTGGGAGGGTGGAATGACAAACGTGATTGCGCCGAGTTCTTCTTTGCCAGCGGCTTTTAGTTTCTGAGTTGTTTGGGAAGGCCATTCAAAGGGCAGTTCCAAGACTTCGCGGCCACCGACTTCTCGCGAAGCTTCGACCATCAGGCTGTACTTGCCGGCGGGCAATTTGGAGAACCGTTGGTTGGCATCATCAAATGCCAACTCGTGCTTGCCGGCGGGACGTGTCGCGCTGGAGACGCCATCCACGGGCATTTGCAAGGAGCGTCCTGAACGACGCCACCACTGACGAAGGTCTGGCAACCATTTGGTGCCTTCGCCTTCTCCGGATTTGGTCAGTTGGTACCAAACGGCCAGGTTCGCGACGCACTTCCGGTTTTCGTCTTGGATCCAGATCGCCACATAGGGCCGGTGGTATTCCGAAACGTTCAACCGTGGGATTTCGACGGTGGCTTGCCAGTCTTCAGCGGTTGTCTGGCAAACGCCAAGCATTGTGATGCCGAGCATCAACGCAATTCGGTTCAGCATAGTAGGGAAGTCGTGTTTTCAAAGGGAAGGAAAGTGTTCAGTGAATCAACAAAACAGCGAGCAAGAATGGAAGGAACAACCCCAGTCCGACCAGCGGCCAGGTCATTTTTCGACGTCGAGCATGTTCCACCAACAACAGCAAACCCGTGAGACAAAACACCAAGGTGGCAATCGCGAAAAGATCCAGGAACCATTTCCAGGCTGCACCTGTATTGCGTCCCTTGTGCAAATCGTTGAAGTAGGAAATCCAACCACGCTTTGTCGATTCAAATTCAAATTCACCGGTCTCGCGATCAATGGCCAGCCACGCATCCGAACCGGGGCCGGGCATCGATAGGTAAACTTCATCTTCGGACCAATCCGCCTTTCGGCTTCCGATCGACTTGCCGGTTTGTGCGGTCAACCACTCAGCCAATTCTGGTGGCAAGGCGGCTGACTCTTCCTCTGCCGGATTCACGAGCAAGGTCACAAGCTCCGGCGGTAAATCATCGATGACCGATTCGTGTTGCGGTTCGGTTTCGATTTGCGAAGCGTGGTTCAGCGTGATGCCGGTGATCGCAAACCCCAGCATCCCGATCAAACAAACCGCTGAGCTGGTCCAGTGCCACTGCACCACCAACCGCAGCAGAGTCGGCGAAAAGCCTCTCTTGCGAACCGTTGGACCGGGAGGTGTGTCAGCGGAGTCATTGCTCATTGGAATGTCAGAAGTGTCATGCGAGGAATCAGTGGGACGAAAGGGTCTCGACCTCGCGTCCCATCCGTGTCCAGCTCGCACGCCAGAGTTCTTGTTCGACCGAGTCGGTCACGTTTTGAACGCTGCCATCGGCCATCAGGACTTTGACGAACCCCGTATGATAACTGCGAGGACCCGTGATCTTCGACGAGCGGTAGCTGAGGTCAGGGATGAGACTGTTTGGTGTCAAGAAACCATTCATCACGGCGCCATCCGGAACCGAGCCACGCAACCAGTAGTGGTTGCGACTGCCGTCCCAACTGTTGGTGACCGCTTCCACCCCAGCGTATTGATTCTGAGACGCCGCATCCAAGACTGTTGCGGCGATGGAACTGACCGACGCGCGGTGGGTGCGGAAATCCATTTTGGGAGTGACGGTGGCGACGTCGATTCCGGAGCCGATGGTGGTTTCGGCAAACAGAATCGTGTGGGAGGTTCCGTCCAAGATGTCCCGGAATTTCAGTTTGGCGTTCACCCAGCACATGCCATCCGAAGGCGTGCCGTTGCCGGGGTGGAAGACACCGTCTTGGCCGCTGCCTTGGTTCATGCTGTAACTGGTCCCGGCAATTTGAATGCTGGCACCCGATGGCATGGTCAGGCTGTGGAGCTCCGCTCCAATGTCGCTTGGGCACTCGTAGGCTTGCACGCGAGTTTGTGCCGCCTCACGCAGTTCGACCGGTAAATCTTGTGTGGCCGGGTGACCCATCGGGATGCTGAAGTTGATCAGATCTTGCAGTTGGGCTTGCTCTAAAAACGGCAACAGTTTCGCATGAGCCGAGAAGTCGTTGGGATAGGTTGGACCGCTGAATCCATTGTTTGGAAACGCACCCGAGTAGGTGGACGCGTAGTTGTGAGTGGCCAAGCCGATTTGCTTGAGGTTGTTGCTGCACTGCATCGACCGGGCGGCTTCGCGAGCGGCTTGGACGGCCGGCAACAGCAGGCCCACCAACACGCCGATGATGGCGATCACAACCAGCAGTTCCACCAAAGTGAAACCTAATTTTGGGGAACGCAGAGGCGGGGAACACTCGGGACGGCTGCACTTCACTTGGGCGCAGCGAGTCGGTACGAGAGAGAGCGAACGAGGCATTGAAGTCTCCTGCCAAAGGCACACGTGGAACGGATCTGCTCCATGGATTCATGACTCACCACGATGGTGATGTCCGAACAGGGAGCGAAGCGAACGTGGCTGGCTGGAGGGGAGAACCCGTGGCTGGCTGCGTTGACTGATTCTGCTATTGCGAGTCAGTCGCAATATGGTGCTGGTTGATCCGGGGATTTGCAAGGGGAACGGGGAAGATGAGGGTGATTTTTGAGCTTATTTTCTGGTTGGACGGGTGGTCGGCCCATTCATCTCGCGGTTTTCCAGCGTCCGACGTTCCTGAATCGAAGCTGTGGCGGGCTCTGAATGGGACACGATTTGTTGATACTTTGCGGCCAGGGTCTGGGCGTCCGTGCAGGTGTTGGTGGCGAACTGTTGCACGATCTCGCCGTCTTTCAGGACGACCACACTGTCCGCCCAAATCGCCACGCTGGGCTCGTGAGTGACCATCACGATGGTCCGTTGTTGTTGATCGCAGAGGTCTCGCAACAGCCTGCAGATCGAATCGCCGGTCACGGAATCCAAGCTGCCAGTGGGTTCATCTGCGAAAAGGATGGCTGGATTGGTGATCAGCGAACGTGCAATCGCGACGCGTTGCTGTTCGCCCCCGCTGAGTGCATCGGGACGATGCTGCAGGCGATCCTGGATGCCAAGTTGTTGAGCGAGTTCGATCAGTTCGGATTCGTCAGCCAAGCTTTCTCCGGCGGCATAAAGCGGGAATAGAATGTTGTCTCGCGCCGATAGAGACGGCACCAGGTTGAAGGCTTGGAAGACCAATCCGATCCGCCGTCGTCGAAAGCAGGTGAGTTCGTGGTCGGAGAGGTCGGCGATGTTCTGGCCTTCGATCAAAACCGCCCCCGTCGTGGGCCGAGTCAACCCGCTCATCAGATGCAGCAACGTGCTCTTGCCCGACCCGCTGGCTCCCATGACCGCGAGGAAGGATCCAACTTCGACATGGAGGCTGACGTTGCGTAAGGCATCAACGGAGCGACTGCCTTGGCGATAGGTTTTGGAGATGGACTGGACCGTTGCAGTCGTCGGACGAGCGGTTTCAGACAAAGACATCAGTGGCGAGATTGGTGGCATCGGAAGGCTGGCTCCTTGGAGCGTGGTTGATGAAGTTCACTGCCCAGTTCACTGGCGAAGGACGCTTGATTCGAAGGTGCGGATCGACAAAGTGAATCGACAAGGCGAATCGACGTTGCGGTCGAGCTCAAGGTGACGATGTCGGATTCGTCGTCGGTGGCGAAAATTCCATCGGCATCAAGTGGCGGAAGGCTTCCGAAGTTCGAGTTTCGCCAGCGAACTCGCGTTGGCCCAGTGATTGCAATTGCCGGACCTTCGAAATCGATCCACCCACCCTGGCGTTGCAACCTTCATGAATTCACTTCGCTTTTTGATCAAGTTCGTTGCCGCACAGATGCGTCTGAATCCTGGACGTGCGGTCATCACCACCGTGGGGATCATGGCGTCGACCTGTGCAGTGGTTTGGGTGGTCAGTGGCTACGACGCGCTGGTGTCGCAGTTTGATGAAAACAGCGAGAAGTACTTGGGGCGTTACGATCTGCTGATCATGCCCCAGTCAGGGCCACCGGGTTCAGAGACGCCGCCGATTCAGGATTCTTTGGTGGACGAGCTGAAACACGATGCCGGTGTGTTGGAGGTCAATCCAGTCAGCCAATCTCGGGTCACGGTCATTCCAATCGATCGTCATGCGGAAGACGAGAAGTCATCACTTGACTTCGTGGTGGGAGCACGTCCACCGGTGAACGGAGCACCGCCATTGGACCCGACTTTGGTCAGCACGCCCGCGATCGAGCCTCCTTATGAATTGTTGCAAGGTCGTTGGTTGAGCGAAGATGGCAAGGCAAAGGAGATCGTGATCGGTGAGTTGGTCGCGAAGGAAAAGAACTTGTCCGTGGGCGATGGCTTGAAGCTGATTTCCTTGGCCAATGAAGTTCAACTGACGGTCGTCGGCATCGTCGAGCAAGCCCCGCAGGCACCCTCTTTGTCACCGCCAGGTCGTGGCGGATCACCGTCTGAGAAGCGAAACGGGAAGCGAAACGAGAGGCCCAAACGAGACAAGCTGGAATCGAACGATTCAAACAGCGAAACGAATCAAACGGTGTTGGGGATGCCCAAGAACTTTTCACCAGGGATCGCGGCAAACGCGATTTATGTCCGCCCTGAACTGGCGGAGTGGATCAATGGGTATGCCTCCAGGCCTCAGGTGTTGCAAGTTGCGATTCGGGACACGGTCACGATTCAGCAGTTTCGTGAGGCTTGGGACGACCGCCTGGTCAGCGGACGACCTGCGATGCAGTTGATCGACTTCGAAGCGGTGCGGGCGGGGATGGAGTCGAATCGAACCGTGTCAGGCCAGCAATCTCAGGCTTGGGCGGCGACCGGAATGGCAACGTTGGCGGCGATCTTCATCATTTTTTCAACGCTCAGCATGGGTGTCAGTGAACGCACCCGTGAATTCGCGATGTTGCGAGCGGTCGCGCTGACGCGGGGGCAAATCGCGATGATCATCGCGGTCGAAAGTGTCTTGCTCGCCTTGGTTGGTTGGGTCGGCGGATTGCTCGCCGGTTACGCGATGTTGGTCGTCGGCAGCCAACTCGTGCCGGGGTGGTTCGGGACCGATGCGGTGTTGGGGTGGGGATGCATTGTGTTGTCGGGCGTGACCGTGTTGGTCGGTGCACTGGGGGCCGCAATCGTTCCCGCTTGGCGAGCCACGCGGATCGAACCGCTGGAAGCGATGACATCCAAGTTGTCCACACCGGGCATCCAATCCTGGGTGGTTCTGGGAGTCATCGGAGCACTGCTCTCCGCAATGACACCCCTGCTGGTTTTTGCGATTCCGATGTCGGATCAATGGCGGGCGTGGGCGTATGGATTTCTGACCTATCCCACGTTGCTGGTGGGCATGATTTGTCTGGCACCCGCGATCGTGGTTGTGAGTGAATTCGCGATCGGCCCCTGGGTGACTCGTTCGCTGGGGCTGGACACCCGGATGATGAAAACGCAATTGTCGACCCATCTGTGGCGGACTGTGGGGGCGACCTTGGCTCTGTCAATTGGTTTGGGGCTTTATGCATCGACTCAGACCTGGGGATATTCCATGTTGAAACCGTTCACCCCGGGAGATTGGTTGCCAGATGCGTTGGTTGCATTTCATCCGGTTGGATTGGATGAAGAGGGCATCGAAGATGTTCGAGACGTGTCGGGGATTCGGTCCGATCGGCTGATGCCACTGGCGGTCGAACAAGCTCGATTTGATTGGGGCGCTGAGGAGCCACCTTCCCGAGTGCAACGCGACAACGCGGTCTTGTTTGGAATCGATCCTGCGATGGCGTTTGCCAGGGAGGATCCGTTCTTGACGTTTGAGTTTGTGGAAGGCGACCGCGTTTCTGCGACGGAGGCATTGCAGGGCGGCGGTGCGTGTTTGATCTCCGAAGACTTTCAGATGAGCACGGGGTTGAGCGTCGGCGATGAGCTGAGCTTCACACCGCCAACGGCCGAAGATGAACGCGTGACCTATCGAATCGCCGGTGTCGTGTCGTTGCCCGGTTGGCACTGGGTGACCAAGTTTTCTGGAGTGAGACGGCACTTTGTGCGAACAGCGACGGTGGTGTTTGTAGGTCGCGATGATGTGCAACGAGACTTTCATCTGCATCGAACGGAGTTCGTTTGGATGGACTTCGAGGAGGGTGCCGATTTGGCGGCAATGGAAGTGGATTTGCAATCGATTGCTGAACAGAAGTCGGGAGAAACCTTCGTGGCAAGCGGTTTGGGAAGCGTGAAAGCGTACCGACCATTCGCCCGGATGACGGCCTCGGAGAATGTTCGCAAGGCGATCCAGCTTCGCGCCGACGGCATGATTTGGGGAATGAGTTATCTGCCGTTGATCACGCTGGCGATCATGTCGTTGGCCATCGCCAACACAGTCATCGCCTCGGTGCGATCGAGGGCTTGGGAATTTGGCATCATGCGGTCGATTGGCGTGACCCGAGGTCAACTGGTGCGGTTGGTCATTGCGGAAACGGTTTTGATCGCGGTCGGTGCCTGTGTGCTGAGTCTGATCTTCGGATTGATAGCGGGATGGTGCGGCGTTGGCATGGCTCAGTATGTCGGTTGGTTTGCTGGGCCGCCGAACTTCCTCATCCCCTGGGCGCACCTGGCGATCGGATTCGCGATGACGATCGGGCTCTGCTTGTTGGCGGGTTTGTGGCCCATCGTGCGAATTGGGCGAGCTGAACCGCTTGGATTGCTACAAGCCGGACGCGGAGGCCACGGGTGAACGATCCGCTTTGCTTGGTCGTTGCTTCGCGCCGTTGACTTCGCTGGCCATTGACTTCACTGGTCGTCGATGCCGTAGGCTTTCATGCGATCACGGAGCGTGCCGCGATGGATGCCCAACAGTTCAGCCGCCTTGGCGCGGTTGCCTCCGGTGTGCTTCATCACCGTTCGCAATAGCGTCGGTTCCGTGGCGGCAAGGAAATCACTGTGCAAGGTCATCGAGTCAGGGTGGGCCTCGATTGCGTTCTCGGACCAGATTCGAATGGATTTTTCCATGGCCAAAACGGGGGATGTCGTTTGCGTTTCCCGTCCGGGTTTGGGGGCAGGGAAATCATCGATCGTGAGTTTGCGGCCTCGACTGACCACGGCGGCGTGCCCCACCGCGTTCTTCAGTTCTCGGATGTTGCCGTGCCAGGGTCGCGAATGAAGCTGTTCGAGTAACTCGTGATCCACCGCGGAATCGATGTCGGCGTATTTCATCGCCGAGAGGAAATGACGGCAAAGCGGGCCAATGTCTTCCACACGATCTCTCAACGGCGGAAGATGAATCTGCACGCCAGTCAGTCGGTGAAACAAATCTTCGCGAAACGCGTTGGTGGCGACGTCTTCGTGCAGGTCACTGTTTGTGGCGGCGAGGATGCGAACGTTGGCGGTTCGCGGTTTGACGTCGCCCACGCGGCAGTACTGACCTTGTTCGAGCACGCGTAGCAGCTTGACCTGCGTGCCCAGTGGCAAGTCGCCGATTTCATCCAGCAACACGGTTCCGCCTTCGGCGCGTTCGAACAATCCAGCGCGGTCGTCGCTGGCGCCGGTGAAGGCTCCTTTGACGTGACCAAACAGTTCGCTTTCGATCAAATCGGGATTCAGTGCAACGGGGGCGATCGGGATGTAGGGTCCGTCGGCGCGGCGACTGTGGCGATGGATCGCTGCGGCGACGAGTTCCTTCCCTGTGCCGGTTTCACCTGTGATCAGCACGGACAGATCGCTGTCGGCGACCAAGGCGATCTGCCGGAAAACTTGCTGCATCGCGGGCGACGTGCCAACCAACACCGATGGATCGATGTCCATCGGCTGAGTCGCGGCGGGGGCGGTTCGCCGGGACGATTTTTGCAGTGCAGTGCGGCAGGTCCGCAGGGCGTCTTCCAGTTTGAATGGTTTGGTCAGGTAGTCCGTGGCTCCATTCTTGACCGCTGCCACGGCGGTTTCTAAGTCACCGAAGGCGGTGATGATGATGACCGGAGCGTTGTCAGTCGCTTCCAAGAATTTTGGCAATGCCGAGATGCCATCTTCTTTGGGAAGACGCACATCGAGGATCACCATCGAAATGTCGTTTTGGGATGCCAGCCGCAAGCCTTCCTCGGCGCTGGAACCCGTGATGACCTGATGCCCTTCGCTGGTGAGCATCTTTTCCAGTGCCCAGCAAATGGACGGTTCGTCATCAACAACGAGGATGGTTTGTGCTGTGGTCATTTCAATCACTGTGGTTCGTCTTGGTGGGCACACGTTCCAAGCAATTGCGTGTCCAACTCAAAAATGGTTCGTTCGTTTTCACGTCGCCATCGCACCGACCCGCCCAAGTACTCGGCGGATCGCTGAACGACGGGAAGCCCCAACCCCATGCCTTCAGGTTTGGAAGTCACGAAGGGTTCGAAGAGAGTGCCAGCCACTTCCTCGGGAACTCCGGCACCGTTGTCAGCGACGGTGACTCGAAGGATGTTCTCGTGCAGTTGTTGCAGGGAAACGTCGACTTCGTCACCTGCCTGAATCGCGTTGTGAATCAAGTTGGTCACCGCCGCCACCCATGTCGGGCCATCTTGGATTCTCCGTTGCCGAAGGTCATCGTCCAGATCCCACTGCATGTTCACTCGCAAATGTTTCGCAATCGGAGAAAGGCTGGTACGGACGTCATCGAAGCAGGTTTGCACCTCGGTCGGGCGATCTTCGTCTTGGCGTCCGGAGGCGACCAGCAGCAATCGACGAACGTAATCTTCAGACAACTCGATTTGGTGGATTGCAACGCGGATGCCTTCGTCATCGGTGGCTTGGCATTCTTGTGCGTGCAGTTCCACGGCCATGCGAGCCCCGGTCAAGCTGTTTCGCAGTTGATGCGCCATGCCGCCAGCGATTTGGTGCAGCAGCTTTTCGCTTTGCTGGCGATTGATTTGATTCCAAAGTTGTTTGAGTTGTTGAGCCATTGAGTCAACCGCTCCGCCCAGACGCCCAATTTCGTCGGGCACTTCTTCATCGCGGACGTCGTCCGAGACGGCCGAATCAAAGTCGCCGTTGGCCACCGCTTCGACTCGACGTTGCAGTTTGCTGATTCGGCGAATCAACCGCGACGTCAGCCAGAACGTCAACGAGCTGAGAGCGACAATCGTCGACAACCCGGTGGCGAGCGGAAGGATCGCGGCTTGCCGACGATTGACGTTGAACTGTTCGTCTTCAAACAGAACCGCAACCGCCGCAACTCGGTCCTGACGGAGTTGACTGCCGACGGTTCGAAAGGCGAAGACCCGAAAGCGGAGCTGATCGTCGTTGGGGATCAGCGACTCTGGAAGCGGGCATTGGCTCTCCATGTAGTCACGGAACGATGTTCGGGCGGCTTCGTCCAGTCGAAGCGTGGACGACGTGATGCGACCGCTGTCACTCAACCCAACCAGTTGTGTGCGGGTCAGATCCGCAAGAGATTCCAAGACCATCGAGTTGAGCGGGAAGTTGGAATCGGAGAGTGTCGATTGGATCGCGGAGAACCGTTGCTCCAGATCCTTCATCGCCCGCTGGCTTCCCAGCCAATACGAAGCGATCGCCACCAGCACCGCGGCCATCAGCGCGGTGGCGATGATGGGGGTGAGCAGGCGAAGTCGCAGCGATCGGAGGGGAGGAGATGTCACGGGACTCATTCTATTTGGATGTCCGAGACGAAAAATCCGCCGCCGGTGGCGAAAGACCCGCCGCGGCATTGGCTGAAACAAGGCATTCGGATCATCATGGTGGTGTTTTCACACACTTTGGGTGAGTGGCACAGCGAGTGCTTTTAAGTTTTTCGTTCTGAACCTGATTGACCCGCACGCAATCGCCATTCGGGGGCCTCTGGGATGAGGCTCTCCCCACGAAGGAATCGCTCGATGAAGAATCGTTCTGCAGCTCGCTCCGCATTCACACTGGTTGAATTGTTGGTGGTCATTGCGATCATCGGCGTGTTGGTCGGTCTGCTGCTGCCAGCCGTGCAGTCCGCTCGGGAAGCCGCTCGTCGGATGCAGTGCAGCAACAATCTGAAACAGATCGCGTTATCCGTCCACAACTACCAAAGTGCCTACAAGCGATTTCCTCCTTCGGCGTTGGTCGATCTGAGCGTGACTTCAACCGGCAACAATGGTTCTTGGGGAGTGCACGGGCGGATTTTGCCATTTCTGGAACAAGGCAATGTTTTCGAAAACGTTGATCTCTCGTTGGCCTGGGACAATCAAGCTGCCATCGACGGTCTGAAGATTCCAACTTACGCCTGTCCGAGTGATCCGGGAACGGATCAAGAACGCACGTTCAGCGATGGCCGGCCGACCCTGTATCCAACCACTTACGGATTCAATTTTGGCCGATGGTTTGTGTTCGACCCCACGACTCAGAAAGCGGGTGACGGGATGTTCGCTCCCAACCAGTTCTACAGCTTTCGGGATTGCTTGGACGGAAGCAGCCACACGTTGCTGACCGGGGAGGTGAAAGCTTGGACGCCCTATCAGCGCAACGGTGGGCCAGCCGACACGGCCATCCCCGCCAATCAGGCGGAAGCTGAATTGGTTGTCGCCAGCGGTGCTCAGTTCAAAAACACGGGGCATACGGAGTGGCCTGATGGGCGCGTTCACCACACCGGATTCACAGTGACTTTGCCACCCAACAGTGAGGTGCATTTCGAGACCGGTGGGCAGGTTTACGAGGAAATGGATTTCAGTTCGTGGCAAGAGGGCAAGAACGGCCAAAGTGGAAGCCCGACCTACGCGATGATCACGTCTCGCAGCTATCACGTGGGATTGGTGCAAGTCGCCAAAGTGGACGGGAGTGTCACTTCCGTCACTGAGTCAGTGGAGCTCTCGATCTGGCACGCCTTGGGAACTCGAGCCGGCCGAGAGGTCATCCAAGGCGAGTATTGAGATTGCTTTGGAACGCCCGACCTCAACTCTTCCGGGGAATGACCGGCAGCCAAACCAGCCAGTCGCGGCGTTTCGTCTCAAAATCAAAGTTTTGTTTGGCGGTTGTTGGGAGGAGTCGCAACTGACTCTTTAGCAGCATGTGATCGAGAGTTTGATCGCAGTCCTGCGACTTAACCCCACACCACTGGAGGCCTCTGCGATGAAGGCATTGACCCAATTTTCGTTCGTTTTTCTGACCTGTGCTGGCATGTGTACCGCGGTGGCCCAACCGCCCGGCGATCGCGAAGGCCGTGGTCCGGGGCGTCCCGGTGCCGAGCGAGCACAACGCTCTCCCATTGATCGCGTGATGCGATTGGACAAAGACGAAGACGGCAAGCTGACCACAGAGGAGGTCGGTGATTCGCAGTTGAAGTCTCTGTTCACACGAGCCGACAAAAATGAAGACGGCGTCGTGACTCGTGATGAACTCGAAGCGATGATCAGCCGTCGCCAACGTGGCGATGGTGAACGTGGACCCCGCGGGGAACGAGACCGTGGCCCGCGGGGCGAAGGTGACCGCGGCCCGCGTGGTGAAGGAGAACGTGGACCGCGAGGTGAAGGTCGTGGCCGGGAAGACGGTCCTCGACGAGGCCCCATGGATGCTGATGGCGATCGCGGACCTCGTGGCGAGGGCGACCGCGGCCCGCGTGGAGGAGGCGATCGTGGACCCCGCGGCGAGGGAGAGCATGGACACGGACCGGGACAAGGTGCCGGAGGACCACCGCGCGACGGTGAGACGCAAGGTCATCGTGGACCGGGCGGACCTCCAGAAATCGGCAAAGTCTTGCCGGCGTTCGTGCAAGACCACATGGGCCTGAACGACGAGCAACGCGAAGCGATTGCCAAGTTGCAAGCCAAAGTGGACGCGGAGCTCAAAGAGATCCTGAGCGAAGAGCAACTGCAAGCCATGCGTCGTGGGCCGGGGCAACGACCGCACTCGTCCGAAGGACACGAGCATCGTCGTGGCGATCATCCTGAAGGCGCTGAGCGTCCTTCACGCCCAGATCGACCTGAACGCGCTGACCGTCCCGATCGTGCTGACCGTCCCGATCGTGCTGACCGACCTGATCGCGCGGACAAGCCTGCACGCTAGTCGTCACGGAACTCAACATGTCCTGGAGTCCATTCCAGCTGGCTCGGATCGATTTCATTTGAAGTCGGTTCGAGTTTTTTGTTTGACTGCCGTGTTGCGGGAGTCGATCGAGGAAGTCATTTCTCCTGGCGGTGTTCTTCCACCAGGAACGCCAAGAATTCGCGAATCGATTGCAACGAGAACTCGGCATTCTTCAGGTGTTTTTCGAGACCTTCGATCTGGACCTCTTGTTCAGCTTCTTCACGACGTTGCATTTCTGCTTTCAGTTGATTCAGCGTCGTTTCGGTGTCCTCGATTAGGTTGCGGATCGTCTGTGTCGAGTAGTGTTTGAATTCTGTCACCGAGGTTCCTTTCAAAGTATGCCGGAGATGCCCAGGCAAAGTCCGGGGATGAGAAAGAACACACCAACGATGTAGCCCAACGCAATCAGCTTGTTGTCCGCGGCGGTCGCGCCCAGCCATTCGGCGGCGCGAACCGGTAGATAGCGAAGGAACGGGACCCCGTAGATCACCAGGACTCCCAGCACGTTGTAAGTCAAGTGAATGAAAGCGATTTGCAACGCTGCCGCTTGGTTGCCATCCGCGGCGGTCGCCGCCAGCAGTGCTGTGATGCAGGTGCCAATGTTGGCACCCAGTGTGAACGGGTAGATCTGCTTCAATCCAAACGCACCGGAGCCGGCCAGCGGGACCATCAACGAAGTGGTGGTGGAAGAGGATTGAACGAGCACGGTGACGAGTGTTCCTGATGCGATCCCCGAAAGAGGACCTTTGCCAATCGCAGCGTGCATGATCTCTTTGGCACGCCCAGCCATCAATTGTTTGAGTAGTTTGCCGACATAGTGAATTGTTAGGAAGATCATCACGATGCCGACCACGATCAAGATCAAACCACCCAGTCCGTCGGACAGGCTTTCGACCGAGTGCTTGGCGCTTTCCACGACTGGGGCGGTGGAGGCTTTGACGAAGTTCAGTCCCTTCATCGATGCGTTCTCGACCACGAACAGACCGGCCAAGATGCTGCCCAGTCTCTCCAGAAATCCAAACATCATTTCCAGCGGCAGAAAGATCACCACCGACAGCAGGTTGAAGAAGTCGTGAACCGTTGCTGCGGCAAAGGCGCGAGCAAACTCCTTCTTCTCGCGAACGTGGCCGAGTGACACGATCGTGTTTGTGATCGAGGTGCCAATGTTGGCTCCCATCACCATCGGAACCGCGACGGAGACGGGCAATCCGCCGGCAACCAACCCGACGATGATGGATGTGACTGTCGAGGAGGACTGGATCAACGCCGTCGCGACCGTGCCGACAACCAGGCCTGCGAAAGGATTGGTCGCAAACGCAAACATCTCTTTGGCTTCGTTTCCGGTCGCTGTCTTGAACCCGGTGCCGATCAATCCCACCGCACAGATCAAAAAGTAGACCAGCACAGCAACCGATATCCACTGGAGGATGGGTGTGTGGTTGCCCGCGGTGGTCATTTCATCGGACACCGCTTCGTCCAGAGCGTGTTCCACCGCGCTCTCGTTCGAAAAACTCATGGGGGGGAACCGTGTGGTGTGCAGAGCGATGGCTCAAGGGATGAGAGCGCCCGTGGGATTCGCAATCGCTCGTTCCAGGGGAGCCTGCTGCGGGCTGAGTAGGTTATGGGAGGCGAATTCAAATCGATCAACCGTCCCTTGTGGCGATGCCAGAAATGACACGCCGCACAGCTTGAAGGAAATGAGATCGTTTTCGCAGGTGAATAATGAGCTCACCTGCTCAAAAGGCGGTAAACCGAGGGATTGTTCACCGAGAATTTACGCGTCCACGAGCCGAGAAACGTGTTCGCGGGCAACCACTCGCCAGTCGAAAGCCCCGTCGATTTATTCAGCGGAACCAGCCGACTGGGCTGATTGCCTGGGAGGGGCAACCATCAGGTTCTCAATCTGGCGAGCCAATTGCTGGGGAGAGGAGGCAATTTTGACGTAGGAGTGAGTCGCTGATGGAGCACGAGGTGATCCTGGTGTCCAAGCAGTGATGCCCCGATCGTCGATGTCAACTCGCCCGTCTGGGATGACTTGCCAGACCTTGGGTTCCGCACCGCGAACGGCAAACAGCGCGGCCGCTTGGTCGTAGCTCGGTTTTCCGGCGTCGATCGACATCTTGTTGCCTGGCATCGGGCGCAGTTCATACGCGCGGCGAACAGGGTTGGTTTGGGGAGTGGACTTGAGTCTGGCACCGGTCACCAATCGTTCGCCCACTTCGAAACCGTGCCAGATGATTTCGCCTGGCCAACGCTCCGCCACCAATCGGGCTGCTTCGACGTGGGTGGCAATGTTGGCTTCACGCCGGTTGGATTGTGGGAAATGTCCTCCCATCACCACCAAGCTTTTGACTTTGGTGCGAATCAGTTCGGGTTCCTCGCGAATCAATTCAGCGAGATTGGAAAACGCTCCAACACTGCAAATGGTGACGCTCCGATCCGCTGCGGTTCTCAAGGCTTGTCGATACACGTCGAGCGCGTCAGCAGCTTCCGAGTCAGGGAGCATGTTGTGATCGAATTCGTCTCGCAACGCCGTGGTGTAAGGGCTGAATCGTTGAAATGCCGTCGGCCCCGTTTTGTCGGTGCCGATCGGGATCTCACCTCGGCCGTAGTACGTGTTGATCGCATCGACGGCAGCGGCGGAAGCGTTTGTCAGATCGCGACGATTGGTGACCACAGCCAGGAGTTCGCATTCGCCGCGATCAGCCAAGGCATGCAACAGTGCGAGTGCTCCTGCGTCGTCGCAGTCGCCCGACATGTCTGTGTCCAGGATCAGCTTGACGGGGGCCCGATTCGCCGCTTGCTCGCTCGCTGAGACGGGCGAGAGGGAGGGGGCGATCGCCAACATGACCAGGCAGGCGGATCGCAATCTGTGCAAGCGAAGCTTCATGGATGACCTCGACGATTGGGCCCATCGTGAGCAACCGGTTCAGGTTGCGGATGGGGAGGTGGGGCGAAACGCGGTGGAATCCAGTGTGAGCACTGCAGCAGTGCTTGTCCGAATCACTCGTTTCTTGGAGTGGTGGGAATGGGGACAACATCTTAAACCAAGCCTCCACTCCGGGAAGAAGGCTGGGCGATCGAAACGACAGGCAGCCAGCATTTTCCCATCCAGCAACGGGGGGTCATTCCCCCGATTCTGGCAGCCCTTTGGTTGCCGGAAGGTTCCCGCTGATTGCAACGGCCGAGGCGGTGAATGAGATGCCTTGTGTGTTGCTGGTGTCGACCATCACGGTCTCCACAATCGGCTGATTGACCTCCGTCCCCGCTTGCCATTCAACCAGGAAACTGGCGCCGCTGCCTCCCGTTTTGTCATCGCGTTGGATGACGAACTCGGTGGCCGCGAGAGGTGCGAGTTGCAGCGGTTTTTGAAGCAAAGACCGGATCTCTTTTCCGCTGGTGTCATAGTACCGGACGGACGTGATCACGATCTCGTTGTCAACGTCGGTGTTGCGAACGTTCAGCGTGACCGTCAGGAAATACGGATCACCCTTTTGGTGGTAAACGTGGGAGTACGCGGGCACATAGAGCCGCTGGCCGGTGACAGGATGCCACGGCATCGTGTCCAGTTCGAGTCTCGCTTCGTCGCGAACGCTGGGGGACTGAAGGGGCAGGTTCTCTTCGATCGAGCGAAAGCGAAACTCGATGAAAATCACCAGCAACACAATCGGAACAATCACGAACAGAAACGTGAGCAGCTTGAGGTGCCGCGAGATCTGTTCGGCGCGTTCTTCACTGAAGGGAGTCGGCATGAGCTGGCGCATGGGTGGGATGAATGGGCGTGAACGTCAAGTTCACGCCCAGATTCTTCGCACGAGCAGGTCGTGTGACAACCTTCGCGAGAAGCGTTACCCAGCCACTTCTGCCGGAGGACCCGACGCTGACTCGGATGCAAGCTCTGAACCGCCGTCCCCGAGGAACTTGGTGTGGCCGGTCTTCACATCATACAACGCACCGATCACCTTCACACGTCCGTCTTGCACCGCTTCGCGAATGATGCGGCTTCTTTTCAGAATTTCGTCGACGGTGTGAATGACGTTGGCTTCAGCAACCTTGTCAACGTATTGCTCCAACGCCCCCTCAGGAAGATTTTTGACCGCTTCGGAGGCGTCACTGGGGACGCATGGCGCGATCTCATCGACGATTGACTGCAAATGCTGGCAACCCGTCGCGGCTTCGGCGCCTTGGTCGGCGGCGATGAGTTCGACGGAAGAGGTCACTGCTCCACAACGTGTGTGTCCCAGCACCGCGACCAGCTTCACACCGGCGACGCCGACGGCGTATTCGAGGCTGCCCAGCGATTTGGTGCCAATGACATTCCCGGCCACTCGCACACTGAAAATGTCCCCCACGCCGAGGTCAAAAACCAGCTCCGTTGGCACCCGCGAATCGATGCAGCTCAGGACGGCCGCCAGCGGGCTTTGTCCCGCCGCGGTCGCATTGACCTGCCGTCCCAAGTCGCGATTCAGGCGAGTGCCGTCAGCAAAGCGACGGTTTCCGTTTCGAAGGATCTTGATGACTTGGTCGGAGGTGACCTTCTCTTGCAGTTCACGCGACGTGAATTCGGCGAATTCCTTGACCTCGCTGAGTTGATACTTCTGCCGGAAGCCAGCCAGGTTGACCGAAATGTTTCGGGGCGGGGCCACGTTTTCTTTGAAGTCTCGAATCAGACTCAGCACGTCGGGATCGATGTAATCCGAGCGAGAGGCGTCGATCACGAGTTTGCTGCCGGGGCTCGTTTCGTTGAGGACACGGTCCAAGGCGGCGCGATTGAGAAAGCTGACTTGGTTGGAAAGCTCGATGTGAGTGACATCGCCATCGACTTGCGTTTCCACAATCCGTCGAATCGGGCGACGCAGGTTGCTGTTGAGAATGAACAAAATGCTGATTGCCAAGCCGATCAGAATGCCGATCAACAAGTCCGTCACGACAATGGCAATGACCGTGATAATGAACGGCGTGAATTGATAACGACCTTCCTTCCACATCTGTTTGAAAATCGTGGGGCTGGCCAATTTGAACCCGGTCACCAACAGGATCGCCGCCAAGGCGGACAGCGGAATCTTGTTCATCAGGGTTGGCAAGAACGCAACGCTGATCAAGATCAACGCACCGTGGAAGATCGCTGACATTTTCGTTTTCGAACCGGCGCCAACGTTGACCGAACCACGGACGACCACCGAGGTGATGGGAAGCCCACCAATCAAACCGCAGACCATGTTGCCGCAACCCTGTGCGATCAATTCGCGACTGGGCGGTGAGTCCCGCTTGGCTTTGTCGAGCTTGTCGACGGCTTCCAGGTTCAGCAGTGTTTCCAAAGACGCGACCACGGCAATCGTGACAGCGGCGATGTAAATTGCCGGATCAAATGCTCGGCTAAAGTCTGGCAGTCGGAGGAAGCCGAAAAACTCGGAGAAGCTTTGTGCGATTGGGATCTGAACCAGGTGCGATCCGCTGACGGACCAGTCTTGTCCCATGTTGGTGAAACCGAGGTTGATCAACACTCCCGCGATCACCACGATCAGCGGGGCGGGAACCAGGGATTTTTTCAACACTGGGATGCGTTCCCAGAGAAGCAGAATGGCAATCGATAGAAGTCCGATCACCATCGCCCCGACGTGAATTTCTCCGGCGAAGATCGTCAGCAGCTCAGAAAACGTGTTCTCTTGGTCGGGCTGGATAAACGACATCTCACCTTCAGGATCGGTGTCGTGACCGAAGATGTGAGGGATCTGCTTCAGAATCAGGATCACACCGATCGCGACCAGCAATCCTTTGATCACACTGGAGGGGAAGAAGGCGGACAATGCACCGCCCCGCGCGATCCCAAAGCCAATCTGAATGACGCCCGCGATCAGCACGGCCAACAGAAAAGCTTCGAAGGAGCCGAGCAACGCGATTTGGGCGGCCACGATCGCGGTCAAGCCGGCTGCGGGGCCACTGACACTGGTATGCGAACCGCTGATGACCGCGACCACCAAGCCGCCGACGATTCCAGCGAGCAGCCCGGAGAAGAGATCGGCGCCTGAAGCCAGGGCGATGCCTAGACAAAGTGGCAGCGCGACGAGGAAGACAACCAAACCCGCAATGAGATCTTGCAGGATGGTACTGGGAGAGAAAATGCTGGTCGGAGTTGGAGCTTCGGAGGTCGACATAAAGGGATCCTCGGCAGAACGAAGACGTCGTTGTGCATGCGAAAAAGGCGAATCAGGAGGGTCGAACACTTGCGCTGCATCCGCGCAGCTGATCGCTCAGTGGGTGCGGAACGCGTCCGCAGAAAAACGACTGGCGATCACGAAGGTTTTCCAGGAACAATCGTTCCGGTGGAGGTGCTTCGCAAGAGTTCAAAGACGAAACGGTTGGACGTACCGGTGGCCTAGCACCGCATCGGTGCAAGCAGTCCGTTGGCGATTCGATGACCGTCGATTGCGGAAAGAATGGGGCGCGTTCGAGGAACCAGGTTCCGGCCCGACAAGAGTTCTGGTGGGAGAACAAATCCGCCCTGAGGCGACCGAAGTTCTTGGACACGTCGGTGCGGGGAGCACGGGACGCGTTCTTCAATTTCTTCCGTTTCGGTTTGTCGACCGTTCCCCAGCAGCGAGCGGGAAACCGTGGTGGAAATCCCCAGCGTCGGGAATGCAAGCAAAAACAGCATGATGAAGGACATCATGCGGCTGCCGCGACCCAGATCGAAGTGACGTGGAGAAATATTCAAACTGCAGTTTGGATTGGTTGAGATCGAAAGCGAGGGAAACCGGAAGGCTCCCTCAATCGGTGGTTTTATTCTAGTGGCAAGCCGGATGCCGACAAGGACGAATCGATCGTTCACTCCGGTTCTGGAAGGATCGACATTCCTACGTACTGAACTTTTCCATCGGATGACAATTCTCGTAAATGAAGGACAATTTTGTCAATTTGGACCGCTGCGCCAATCTTCATTTCATCTTTTTTAAAATGCGATCGAACCAACTCATCAATCGTCAGGTCCCCGTCGTCGGCCAGTTTTAGCTCGTAAAACTGCTCCAATTCACGCACTTTGATCGAACCTCGCAGTGGAAATTCCAGTTCCGGCGGCAGATCGGTGGTGTGGGCACGGGTGGGGGCAAACACGCGGTCGACCATCGCACGGATGCTCGGCCGTAGCACGACGACCACGTGATCCCCGGGTTTCAACTGCGATCGACCTTGAGGCAGCACCGTTTGCTCGTTCCGCACAATCAACGCAATGACCACGCCATCGGGCAGCGCCAAGTCTTTGATCAAGCATCCTGAGGCCCGTGAATCCTGTTCGATGAAGTAGTCGACAATGTCTCCGTCGACGTTCTGAAGCGAGCTGATCTCGAGCGTCACGGGCGTCTTTTGGTGCTTGGGCACTTCCAGTTTCAAGACGCGAGCGACCGCAGGGAGGGTCCAGCCTTGCACCAGTGCTGAAACCAAAACGACGAAGAAGACGGTGTCGAAGATGATCGAGGCGGCAGGCAGTCCCGCCATCATCGGGAACGTGGCCAGGGTGATGGGCACCGCGCCTTTGAGTCCCACCCAAGACAAAAACGTCAACTCGCGAGTCGAGAATCGAAATGGCATCCCGCACAAAAACACGGCGATGGGGCGGGCCACAAAGATCAACACCGAGGCGATCAAAATCGCCGGGACGGTGACGTCCCACAGACGACTGGGAAAGGACAAAATGCCAAGCGCCGTGAACATCAGGATCTGGCACATCCACGCCAGTGCGTCGTGGAACAAGACGATGCCTCGAAGGAAAACAGGCCTTCGATTGCCAATCACGACGCCGGTCAGATAGACGGCCAAGAACCCGCTGCCGCCCAGTTCGGAGGCCATGCCGAATGAGAACAGTCCCAATGCGGTGGCCATCACGGGATACAAACCCGCTGCTTCCAATCGGATGTTCTGCAGCAACCAGGCACCGACCCAGCCCACCGCCAGCCCCATGCCGGTGCCGACGACGGCTTGATTCAGAAACAGCGTGACCAGGCCAAACCCAAGCGGCGTCTGTCCGGTCAGGACCTCAATCAAACCGACGGTCAAGAAGATCGCCATGGGGTCGTTGGAACCGCTTTCGACTTCCAGGGTGTTCGCCAACCTGGGCCGAATGTGAACGCCACCTCCGCGAAGCACCGAAAACACGACCGAAGCGTCGGTCGAACCCACAATGCTGCCCAGCAGCAACCCCTGCGTCCAGCTCAGGCCCAGGATCCAAGACGCAGCCAATCCGGTGATCCCAGCCGTCACCACAACCCCCACCGTGGCCAACAAGGAGGCCGGTTTCCAGGCCGATTGAAAGGCCGCGTAGGGCGTTCCGATCCCGCCATTGAACAGAATCAAGCACAGCGCGGCGGTGGCAAAACCATGGGCCAGCGTGTAGTTCTCAAATTCGATTCCCCCGATGCCTTCGGATCCTGCCAGCATTCCGATGGCCAAGAAAACCACCAACACGGGGACACCCATCCTCGCCGAAAATTTGTTCGACGCGATTCCTAGTAGCAGCAAACTCCCGGCGAGCAGGATGAGAGTTTCAATGCTGAACATGATTGGATCGGAAAGAGGAGTTGGGAGGATCGGAAGTCGTCGGTCTGGTTCCTACCGGACGTTCAGTCTAAGGAACCAAACGAAAACCCGGAAAGCCCGCGCACCACTGCCAAGGAACTTAGCAGTGTTGATGCGAGCTGTCCGGTTTCTTTTTGACTTCCGATGCAAGCCAGACACTTCGAGAAGAAATCTGGCTCCTTCGAGCCAACGGATCAAGTGCCTTCAGGTGTTGTTTCCGGCTCTTTGCGTTTCGCGAAACGTCGCAGCAAAACGTAGAACACAGGTGTCAAAAACAAACCAAAGATCGTGACTCCCAACATGCCTGCGAACACGGCGGTGCCCAGCACACGTCGCATTTCAAATCCAGCGCCCGTGGCCACCAGCAACGGCACCACACCCAGGATGAACGAAAACGCCGTCATCAGGATCGGACGCAAACGCAACCGGCAAGCCGCGATGGCAGCTTCAAAGCGGTTTTTACCAGCGTCCTCTTCCGCCTTGGCAAATTCGACGATCAGAATGGCGTTCTTGCACGCCAGTCCAATCA
Source organism: Rhodopirellula sp. P2 (assembly GCF_028768465.1). Lineage (GTDB taxonomy): Bacteria > Planctomycetota > Planctomycetia > Pirellulales > Pirellulaceae > Rhodopirellula. The sequence goes on along the minus strand of NZ_CP118225.1, from coordinate 428,311 downwards.
ACACGATGAAACCAATCTGTGTCAGGACGTTGTTGTCCATCCCACGGAACCAAACACCGGTCAGGGCGAACAGCAGACACAGCGGCACAATCAAGATGATGGCCAGTGGCAGCAACCAACTTTCGTATTGAGCGGCGAGTGCCAAGAACACAAATAGGACCGCCAAGGGGAACAAGAACACAATCGTGTTGCCAGCTTGTTTTTCCTGGAAGGCGATTTCGGTCCATTCATAGCCAAAGCCCGGGGGCAGATTCAGATCGGCCAATTGTTCCATCGTCGCCAGAGATTGCCCGGTGCTGAAACCAGGAACAGTGGTTCCGTTGAGGTCGGCAGCAGGAAACAGGTTGAATCGGACCAGTCGGTCCGGGCCAGCGGTTTTGGTGATGTTGACGACCGAGCCCAGTGCCACGGAGGCTCCTCGATCGCTACGAGTCCGAATCCGGGAGATGTCGGCCGCCTCATCGCGAAACTTGGGTTCAGCTTGCGCGGTGACCCGGTAGGTGCGGCCCAGGAAGTTGAAGTCGTTGATGTACACCGACCCCAAGTAGACCTGCAACGCTTCGAAGACTCGGTTGACAGGGATGTCCAGCATCTGTGCTTTGGTCCGGTCCACGTCCGCGTAGACCTGAGGCACATCCATTCGCAGGTTCGAGAAGACTTGCGTGACGCCAGGTTGTTGGTTGGCTTCGGCAAGCATTGTCTGGGTGACTTGGTTGAGTGAATCCAGTCCCGCACCGCTGCGGTCTTGGACATACATCTTGAAACCTCCCCCACGGCCAATCCCACGAATCGGGGGTGGCGGGATGATCAAGATCTGGGCTTCGTTGATGGCTGCCACTTCTCGGCGCATGTCCGCGACGATCGCATTCACCCCACGCCCTCGTTTGGCTCGCTCTTTGGCGTCTTCCAACGGCAAGAATGTCACCGCCGCGTTGGGTTTGATCGAGAACGTGGCCCCGGAGAGACCCGCGATTCCAACGGCGTGCTTCACACCGTCGATCTGCTTTCCGATCTCTGCCACTCGCCGCGTCACGCGGTCGGTTCGTGCCAGCGACGCACCATCGGGCAAGTTGATCGCAACGATCACGTAGCCTTGGTCCTGGTCCGGAATGAAGCCGGTCGGCACCAGGCTGAAACTGAATCCAGTGAGAACCAACAGGCCCACATACAGCACCAGCGCGAAACCGCTCCTTTTGATCAAATGTCCCACGATTGACGCGTAAATGTTGCTGGTCGCATCAAACGTTCGATTGAACAAACGAAAGAACCAGCCGAACAGGAAGTCAACGACTTTGCCCATTCGATTCTTCGGCGCGTCTTTGGGACGCAGCAACAACGCACACAGCGCTGGGCTGAGTGTCAGCGAAACAAAGGTCGAGATCGCGGTGGAGATCGAGATGGTCAACGCGAATTGTTGGTAAAACCGACCGCTGATCCCGGGCACAAACACCGTGGGAACAAACACGGCAATCAACACCAGGGTTGTCGCGATCAGAGCGGAGCCAACTTCGTCCATCGCTTTGTGGGTCGCCTCCCGAGCGGTCATGCCTTCGGCAATCAATCGCTCGACATTCTCGACCACCACAATCGCGTCATCGACCACAATCCCAATCGCGAGCACCAATCCAAACAGAGACAACGTGTTCAGGGTCACCCCCAGGAACTGCATCACGGCGAAGGTGCCGATCAAAGAAATTGGAATCGCGATCACAGGGATGATCGTCGGACGCCAACCGTGCAAAAACAGGAACACGGTCAACACCACAAAGATCGTGGTGATGAACAGTGTTTCGAACACTTCCGAAATCGAGTCCTCGACGTAGTCGGTCGGGTTGTAAGCGATCTCGAACCCGATTCCCTGAGGGAATTCCTCGCTCATCTCACTCATGATTCGTTTGACTGCCGCCGCGGTGTCGACCGCGTTGGTGCCGGGACGTTGATAGACCAGCACTGCGACGGCGGGTTTGCCATCGAGATAGCTCAAACGTGAATAGTCTTGAGCACCCAGTTCAATCCGGGCAACATCACGAAGACGTGTGATGCGTCCATCGTCACCTCGTTTGACAATGATGTCGCCAAACTCGTCTTCGCGAATCAAGCGACCCTGCGTGGTGACATTGAGTTGGAAATCACCTGTTTCATCGGTCGGTGGTTGGCCGATCACACCCGCCGCGACTTGGATGTTCTGGGCTTGGATGGCATCGACAATTTCACCCGCAGTCAAATCGACGTGGGTCATCTTTTCGATGTCCAACCAGATGCGCATGGCGTATTCGTTGCCGCCGGCGATTCGGATCTCGCCGACTCCATCCAATCGCATCAAGGCATCGCGAACTCGAAGGAACGCGTAGTTGCTGATGTACAGCTGATCGCGACTGCCGTCCGGCGAGTTCAGGTGAACCACCATCAACATGTCTGGGATTTGTTTGGTCGTTGTCACACCGATTTGGCGGACTTGTTCCGGCAAACGAGATTCGGCAATCGCGACGCGGTTCTGCACCAACACCTGGGCATCATCGAGGTCCGTGCCCAATTTGAACGTCACGGTCAACTGCATGGTGCCGTCCGAGCTGGACGACGATTCCATGTACAGCATGTCATCGACGCCGTTCATCTCTTGTTCGATCGGCGTCGCCACGGTGTCAGCGATGACTTCGGGGGTCGCCCCGGGGTAACTGGCCCGAACCAAAATGGTTGGCGGCGCGACGCTGGGGTACTGTGATACCGGGAGTGTGAAATACACGATCCCACCGACCAGCACGATCAGAAATGACAGCACCGACGCAAAGATGGGGCGTTCGATAAAGAAGTGAGGGAACTTCATCGTGTCACCTCCGTCCTGCGATCCGCGATGGGAACCGCGGTGGGGGCGGGCGAAATCCATTCCTCTTTGGGAACGGGGAGATACTCGTCAGGCAATCCGTCTTCGATGACCTCGATCGTTCCGTCGATGGTGTTCACCTCGGCATCGGGACGAGACTGCATCAGGCCTTTGATCACCAACGATTCGGTGCCATCCAAGCCCTCACGAATGACTCGCAGGCCATCGATGATGGGGCCGCTCGTGATGGTTTGTCGTTTGATCACGCCATCGACGACCACGTACACGTACTGAGACGATTGATCGGTGCCAATCGCCGAGTCAGGGATCAGCACCGCATCGTGCGGAGCACTGCCGGGGATCCGGATGCGAGCGAACATGCCGGGCAGCAACAGTTCATCTTCGTTGGCAAACACGCTTCGAGCACGCATGCTGGCGGTGTTGACATCAAAGCGGTTGTCGACGAAGTCCATGTGTCCCTGGTGCAGGAAACCCTCTTCGTCCATCAGGCCGAGATACACGGGGTTCTTGGCCACACGCGAACTTTCGCGTTCACCCGATTTGGCCAAGCGGGAATACTTCAGCACGTCTTGTTCGGTGGCGTCAAACACACAGTAGATCGGCTGCACCGACGCGATGGTTGTCAGCAGCGAAGAGGTCGCCGTTCCACCTGCGATCAAGTTGCCCTCGGTCACATACTTGCGGCTGATGCGTCCCGTGATCGGGGCACGAATGCGAGTGTATTGAAGATTCAGTTCGGCGGTGTCAACGCCAGCCTTGGCGACTTCGATCTCGGCCTGCGCGGTGGCGATCGCGGCTTCGGAAGAGTTCAGACTGGCGCGGACGCCTTCGACGTCGGCTTTCGCTTTGAGGAACTCAGCTTCACGGTCATCCAGTTCGTCTTGGGAGGATGCGTTGCGTTCCACCAACCGTTGCGTTCGTTTGTACCGAACATCGGCGAGATTCAGTTGAGCTTCGGATTGCAACAGGTTGGCGCGGGCGACTTCCGTCATCGCCTTGGCCTGTTTCAGTTGCGATTCGGATTGTTGAAGTTTCGCTTGTGCCGCCGCCAATTCTGCTTCGTAGGGACGCGGGTCGACGATGAACAAGAGATCGTTTTTCTCAACGATTTGTCCCTCGTCAAAGTGGACTGACTGCAGGTACCCGTCCACTCGTGCGCGGACCTCCACCAAATCAACCGCTTCCATCCGACCGGTGTAGGCGTCCCATTCAACGATCTTTTTCGAGATCGGTTGGGCCACGGTCACAGTCGGCTTGGGCATTGCGGGAGGGCCGCTCGGGGCATTGCCACACCCAGTGACAGCGAGCAACATCCCACCGATGCCAGCTCCGAGAGCAAGCTTCCCAAGGAAGTTGAGGTTGTGAGGAGGAGGTGTCATGGTTCAGAGGGGTCCGGAAATGGGAGGGTGATTCGAGGGCGTGGCGTCTCCGAGCAGTCGGGGCGGAGCGGCCAGGATGAATGGGGGGAAGGTTCGAGCGAAGTCAGTCGTCGAGATGCGAGATCGATTCGCGAGTTTGATTGAGCAATTGCAAAAGCTGGCTTTTGTCCGCCTTGCTGAGGTGCTGCAGCATCCGATCTTCCATCTCTTTCAAGGGCTGCATGGTGTCGTCCACCAGTTGTTTGCCTTTCGGGGTGATCGTCACATGCACCACCCGGCGATCTTCTGTGCAACGTTTCCGCTCAACCAGCTTTTGCGAGCACAGGTGGTCGACGAGCGATGTGACCGCGGGCACAACCTGGATCATCTGTTCGCCAATCTCGCCGCAGGTCAGCGAGCGTTCTGCCAAGGCGAGACTGCGGAGGATGTTGAAACGCGACAGCGTCAAACCATGCTCGCGAAACAGTCGCGAAAATCGGTTCTCAAGTTGGTCACCGATGCGGAGGAAATTCAGCAACACTTCTTGGTCCAAGCAGCGAAACGGTTGGGGGCGATTCAGTTCGTGCTGCAGATTCATGGCGACTTCCTCCAACGGAGTTCGTTTCACTGCTGAATAGGTTATTAGTGAAATATCTTTTGTCGAGTATTTTCCGCCGAGAAAATAGAGGGGGGCGGAAGTCCTCGAAAAGTCCGGTCTGCGGGTGCTGGGTGTCCGCAGGTGGGGTGCGTTTGTTCAGAGGGGCGTGTGTCTGCCCCGCGGACCCGGCTCATTCGGTGTTGAGTTGATCCAATTGGCCACGCGTGGGGACGACGTCCGCGAGTGTGACGCTGTTCAGATAATCCATTTGAATGCGTTCGGCGTTGGCCAGCACGCCACTGAGTTTGCAGAACGAATGGATCGCACAACTGTGGTCGGATCCAACACATGGCAGGAGATGCGTGTCGTTCTCAATCGTTTGGATGATCTGGCCGACGGTCACGTCTTCCGGTCGAACGGCCAGCTCGATCCCGCCGCCGACTCCGCGGATGCTTCGGACATAACCTTCGCGAGCGAGCAAGTTGACCACCTTGGCCACATGGTTGACCGAGATGTTGAAAAGCGACGCCACCCCAGCGACGTTGGCCCGAGTGTCTCTCGTGGCCAAGTACATCAGCGTTCGCAACGCGTAGTCCGTTTGGGTTGTCAGTTTCATGTCATTCCAGAGTGAATCTCGCGGGTGCAATCAGCTTAGCAAACTTCGGTGTTTTGCGTCTTTTCGATTCCAGGTCGGACGGGTTGGGACGGAGCGAGGCCGAGCTGGCAATCGCTCATCCTGCTGGCGGGTTTGGGAGGGGAACCGAGGTGCTCTTAAGATTGCTGTGGGGGGGGGACTTCCCTTGTTTGATTGACTTGGGGGGTGAGTCCGCCTAGGCTCGTAAGGATGCCAGCCTCTGCTCTTGGTCGAGCGTTGCTTTTCTTGAGGTGGCGGACTCTCCGTTGGATCGACTGAAGAATCGATGTCACGTGTTCTCTTTCCATTCGTAGTCGCTGTTGTACTGGCGAGCGTTTCGACGCCACGTTCAGTCGAGGCGAGTTGCGGGGATTGGTTGCAGCACTCCGGCAGCACTTCCATGGTCGCTGCTCAGCAGTCATCGATGCGGATCAGCGGAGCGGAAAACCGCGAGTCTGAAGCTCAGCTGGATCAGCATCGTGAGATGCCCCAACAGGATTTGCCCAGTCAGAGGCTGCCCATTCAGAGGCTGCCCAGCCAATCGGTTCCAGCCAAACCGTGTGATGGCCCGTTGTGTGGCCAACTGCCAGTGCTTCCGATTCCTGCACCGATGATTCCTGTGGCTGAGCGTCCGCATCACGATGCGGTTTGGAAGGCGGGGGCGGAGAGCGTTCGCTTGGCCGAGTTCCTTTGCCGATCGCGAGAAGACTCCGTTGATGTCCAACCGGGATTCTCGCTCGGGATCGATCGCCCGCCGCAGATGACGTTGTCTCAGGCTTGAGCAAGTCGTCTTCCCATCCGGGGCTGCATGCGTTGATTGTCTTCCATCGTCTTGGTCGATGATCAACCCGCCTCTGGCGTTGTGTCACCGTTGCGGAAGAGGTCTTGCTCGAAGTCATCGCCTGCGCCAATTCTTTCGCGCGGGCGAACGAAGGGTCTCGACTGGAAGTGATTCGCTTTCATTCGATTGCTGCACTCCAACCGATGTTGTCGGTGGCGGGTGCACACCTCGTCTGCCATCTGACCGTTCATTGGAATCGCCTCATGTCATCTGTTGCACAACCCGGTGCGGCCGTGCCGAAGCCGCGGAAAAAGTACGTTCGCGCGGTCGGTCCGCGGCTCAAGAAACTGCTGTACGCCATCTTCGTTCTTTTCGCGTTGCTGTTGGCCAACTCGGGCTACCTAGCGACGTTCACGTTCCTCGAGTGGTTTCGGGATCAGACGTATCAGGATTATTTCTATCAATACATGTTCCTGGCTCACTTGGTGATGGGACTGCTGTTGGTTCTGCCGGTCGTCATCTTTGGTTTGATCCACCTGTGGAACACCAAGGATCGTCGCAACCGGCGGGCGGTCCGGATCGGCTACGCCCTGTTCGCGGTCAGCTTGGGCATCCTCACGACGGGGATTTTGTTGGTTCGGATCGGTGGGTTTGATTTGAAACAACCGTTGGCCCGCAACACGGTGTATTGGTTGCACGTCGCGTTTCCGCTGGCCTCGATTTGGCTGTATTGGCTGCACCGCTTGGCCGGGCCTCGCATCAAGTGGCGAATCGGAATGAGCTTTGGCGGGGTCGCGGTGGCGTCCATCGCCGCCATGGTGATCTTGCAGATGCAGGATCCACGGCAGTGGAATGCGGTGGGGCCGGACTCAGGGACGCAGTACTTCGAACCATCGCTGGCGCGGACGTCGAGCGGCAACTTCATCCCGTCCGATGCATTGATGAACGATGAGTACTGTTTGAAATGTCATGCGGACATTCACAAAGACTGGCAGGACAGCGTTCACCGGTTCAGTTCTTTCAACAACCCACCCTACTTCGCCAGTGTCAGTGAAACGCGTGCGAAGTCGCTCGAACGGGACGGGTCGGTTCAGGCCTCACGATGGTGTGCGGGTTGCCACGATCCCGTGCCATTCTTTTCGGGGGCGTTTGATGACCCGAACTTCGACATGACAGATCACCCGACCGCAAATGCCGGGATCACGTGCACGGTTTGTCATGCGATCACAAACGTGAACAGTGTGCGAGGCAACGCCGACTACACGATTGAAGAACCACTGCACTATCCGTTTGCCAACAGCGAGAACGCGGCGCTGCAGTGGATCAACAATCAATTGGTGAAGGCAAAGCCGTCGTTTCACAAGAAAACGTTCTTGAAACCGTTTCACAAGACGGCTGAGTTCTGTTCGACGTGCCACAAGGTGCACTTGCCTGAAGCGTTGACCGGCTACAAAGAATTTTTGCGTGGCCAGAACCATTACGACCCGTATTTGTTCAGTGGCGTGTCGGGGCACGGTGCGAGAAGTTTTTACTACCCGCCCAAGGCGGTCGATAACTGCAACAAGTGTCACATGCCCTTGGTGGCGTCGAATGACTTTGGTGCAAAGAGGTTCGATGACGCGGAAGAACTGAGTGTGCACGATCACATGTTCCCCTCGGCGAACACTGGGATCGCGTGGCTGCGTGATCGAGACGATGTCATCGCAGCGCATCAAGAGTATTTGCAGGATGTGATGCGTGTTGACATCTTTGGTGTCCGCGAAGGTGGCGAGATCGATGGGGAGTTGATCGCGCCGCTGCGTCCCGAAGTGCCAGCACTCAAACGGGGAGAAAAGTATCTGCTGGAAACGGTGGTTCGGACAATGAAGATGGGGCACCTGTTTTCGCAGGGCACCGTGGACAGCAACGAAATTTGGTTGCAGGTCAAAGTGACCAGCGGCGACCGATTGATCGGTCACAGCGGTTTGGTCAATGAAAACAAGTACAACGAAGTCGATCCGTGGTCGCACTTCATCAACGTGTTCATGCTGGACAAGGACGGCAACCGAATCAATCGTCGCAATGCGGAAGACATCTTCACGCCGCTCTACAACCACCAGATCCCGCCGGGGGCTGGGCAGACGGTTCACTACGAACTGAATGTGCCGGACGATGTGACTGAACCGATTCAGGTGGAGTTGAAGTTGCTGTATCGAAAGTTCGACACGGAGTACATGGACTTCGTTGCCAGGGTCAATGAGGAACATGGGATTCAGATTCGCGGGCACATCCCCGGTCAGCACTACAACAATGAGTTGCCGATCACGACGATGGCGGTCGACACAGTGGTGTTTCCAATCGAAGGCTTGGACGATGCTGTTGAAAATTCGCCGCGGGAGATTCCAACCTGGCAGCGATGGAACGACTATGGCATCGGTTTGCTGCTGAAAGGCAAGGCGGAACTTCGCCAGGCCGAAGACGCGTTCCGTGAAGTGGGGAAATTGGATCGATACGACGGCCCGCTGAACTTGGCTCGCGTTTTGAACACGGAGGGACGCTTGGATGAAGCTGTGGAGGCCCTGCAACGGGCTGACGAGTATCGCGAGACCGAAGGTTTCCCTCGCTGGACGTGGGCATGGTTGTCGGGAGTCATCAACTCGCAACAGGGACGTTTGGAAGAGGCCGAGCAAAACCTTCGAAGCGTGTTGGATGACAGCACGGAAGACATGCAACGTCGCGGATTTGATTTCAGTTTGGACATTGAAGTGATCAACCAACTCGGTCGAACCTTGTTTGATCTCGGCAACATCCGCGAACGCCAGCGTCGGGCTGATGAGGGACAGGCCTACTTTGAAGAGTCGATCAGGCAATACCAAAAGACGCTGCTGATCGATCCCGAAAACGTTTCCGCTCATCACAATTTGCAACTGCTCTATGAGCGTCTCGGCGATCAAGAGTCGGCAGAGAAACATCGGAAACTGCACCAGATTTACAAGCCAGATGACAACGCCCAAGGGCGTGCGATTCGTCTGGCCCGAGAAAAGTACCCCGCTGCCAACCACGCGGCCGAAGCTGTCGTGAAGTACTCCTTGCATCGCGAATTGACAACGGAAAACCCACCGACCGAAACCCCAACGGACGAGTCCGCTGCGGTCGCCAGCCCTACCCCCGAAGGAGATGATGATGTCGAGTGATCCGCAGTCAAACGAAGTGGATGAAAGTGATTTGCGTGACGAAGCCGACATCGGTCGCGCGATGCGGGGATCGTTGATCGCACTGGTGGCAATCGTGCTGATTGGTGGCATCGCGGCTTATCTGCTGACGCGTCCCAAGCCGGCGCCACCAGTGCGCGAATCTCAGTTGGCGAGCGTTGGCATTCGAGAGCAACCCCAGGTGGTGCTTCCGAAGACCCCGTTCAAGGACATCACCGAAGAGGCGGGCATCTCGTTCGTGCACAACAACGGCGCAACTGGAGACAAATTGCTACCTGAAACAATGGGTGGAGGGTGCGCGTTCCTCGATTTTGACAACGACGGGGATCAGGACCTGTTGTTGATCAACTCGATGGATTGGCCCTGGGATGAACCGAGTGGTCGGGGGAATACATCGGGACTGTACCGAAACGAAGGTGGCACCTTTGTGGATGTGACGAAGGGATCCGGATTGGATGTCGAGATGTATGGGATGGGGGTTGCTGTTGGCGACTTCGACCAAGACGGGTTGGTGGATGTGTTCATTTCGGCGGTCGGGAAGAATCGCTTGTTCCGGAATCTGGGAGCGGGGGAATTCGAAGACATCAGCGAGTCCGCGGGGGTCAGCGGCGCGGAAGATCGCTGGAGCACCAGTTCAGGCTGGTTTGACTATGACAACGACGGCGACCTGGATCTGTTTGTGTGCAACTACGTCGTTTGGAGTCGCGAATACGATGAGTCACAGGGGTTTCAGCTCGTCGGTGGCGGACGGGCATATGGGCGACCGCAAAACTTCGAAGGCACGTTCTCTTACCTGTATCGCAACGAAGGGGACGGCAAGTTCACGGACGTTTCCGAAGCGGCTGGCATTCAGATTCGAAATGTTTCCACCGATGTGCCACAGTCGAAGTCGCTGGGGTTGGCACTTTGTGATTTTGACCAAGACGGCTACATGGATGTGGTGATTGCCAACGACACGGTTCAGAACTGTTTGCTTCGAAACCGTGGTGATGGAAAGTTTGCTGAGATGGGCGCGATTTGTGGGATTGCATTTGATTCCACCGGCAACGCTCGCGGGGCGATGGGGATTGATGTGACATCTTTTCGCGAGCGATCCAGCATGGCGGTTGCGATTGGGAACTTTTCCAATGAAATGACGGCGCTGTATGTGACCAAAGCGGGGCGAATGCAGTTCTACGACGAAGCGGTCTCGACCGGCCTCGGGCCCAGCACTCGCCTGTTGCTGACGTTTGGTTTGGCCTACGTCGACTATGACTTGGACGGTCGCTTGGATCTGTTTTGTGCCAACGGGCACTTGGAAGAAGACATCAATCGGGTGCAGCCAAGCCAGCACTACGAACAGCCACCGCAGATGTTTTGGAACGCGGGACCCGAGTATGAGACCGAGTTTCTTCCCGTTGGTGCGGAGCAGCTGGGCAACGACTTTGTGGTGCCGATGGTTGGTCGCGGAGCATCGTATGCCGACATCGATTTGGATGGCGACTTGGACCTGCTGATCACGTCGGTGGGACGCTCACCACGGTTGTTGCGCAACGATCAAGCAACCGGGCATCATTGGTTGCGACTGAAATTGGTGGGCGACGGGGAGAAGTGCAACCGCGATGCGATCGGGGCTTGGGTGGAAGTCACGGTTGGCGACGAAGTGCTGGCCAAACAGGTGATGCCGACGCGAAGCTATCTCACTCAGGTGGAGTTGCCGTTGACGTTTGGGCTGGGACAGCATGCGGCTGTTCAGAACGTGACGGTGCGGTGGCCCGATGGCGAGAAGGTTGAGTTGGGGCCGATGGAGGTCGACCGGATGCACGAGATCACGCGGTGAAGGTTGCAAGCCAATGGGGAGCGTGGTGCTGGTCCAGTGAAGCGATCAAACGCACCTGTTCACGACGGGACAGACGTCGAAAGATTCGGGCGTGAGAGATTGGGGTTCACTTGCTCTAGATCGAGGCCAGTTCAGGCGATCGTTTGGCTGGGATTTCGACCGCGACAGTTTCCAGGCCGATCAGATTGCGGAGACGCGTGACCATCGGCGGCGACAGCTTGCGTCCGGATGCGATGAGCAGCAGACCGTTTGGCATTCGAACGTCTTCTGCGACCATCATTCCGGTCAACAGTTCGGATGTCGAAATGCTTTCGATCGTCGGTTTGGGTTGTGCATCGGTTGCCTGACGAACATGGTCACTGAAATTTTGATCGAGGTCCGGGAATCGATCTTCGATCTCCGACAAGGCGACATCACCGGTTTCGCCCCGACGTTTCAGCATGCTTTGGTAGTAGCTGAGTAAGATCGACTGAGCAATTTTGTCGTCGTCGTTGGTGCACTGCTTGGTCGTGATGTCGGAGCTCCCCATTCGATCCAGCAGGTCAGCGATCGGTTCCAAGCGAGGGATTTGTTTGATCAATTGGCTGGAAATGGAGAAGACTTCTTTGACGATCTTGCGATGTTCGTCCGATGTGATGGAAGCCTTGGCCAATGTTTCTCGTTGGTCGAGATTCAGCAGTGGAATGCCTACGACCATCAAGCGAGAGGTCAACGGCACACGCCAGTCAGTGTCGGCGTTGCATTCAGCGAGCATCTCTTTCGCTGATTGGAGGATGTCGTCGGTGTCGACCAATGGATCGTCAACGTATTCAATGATTTCCACCAGGACACTGATCGCACCTGAGAAAGTCTTTTTGAGCAGTTCTTCTTTGCTCGTGATCAAGTCATGTTGTTTGATCCCGGCATTGATGGCCGCTTTGATGTCGCTCATCTGGCAAGGTTTGTTCAGGAACCGAAAGACTTGCCCATCGTTGACCGCGTCCATCGCGGTGGTGAGGTCCTGGTTGCCAGTGAGCATCAGGTACACACTGTTGGGCGAGATCTCACGCGCCTTTTGGATGACTTCAATGCCTTCCATTCCTGGCATCCGCATGTCGACCATGACAACGGAGAACGTTTCCGAGTTCTTGATGCAGGCCAAAGCCTCTTGGCCGGATTCGCAGGTGGTGACCTCGAAGTCAAAGGAGAGGTTCCGCTTGAGCGTGTTCAGCAAGCTGTAGTCGTCGTCGACGAGTAGGATTCGTTCATTCATTGGGTTGTTCGCCGGATGGATCAGGTGTTTGGATGGTTGTCAGGGAGATTAGGTCAGAGCCGGAACACGACAAGTGTCCGGTCGTTCTGCATTGAAGTCTTCAGTGGTTGACTGGCTGGAGTCCATTGGCAGCGTCACGATGAAGCTGCTGCCGACGTTGAGTTCGGATTCCACACAAACTGTGCCATTGTGTTTCGATGAGACAATGTTGTAAGTCAGCGAGAGTCCCATCCCGGTGCCTTTGCCCACCTCTTTGGTGGTGAAGAATTGGTTGAAAACTTTGGAACGGACGTCGGCCGACATACCGGTTCCGTTATCGCTCACGCGAATTTCGACCTGGTTGTCATGATGCACAGTGGTGACTCGGATCTTGCCTTCGAGGTCCGGTTCCTTTGCCTTGCGTTCCGCGATGGCGTCCGCGGCGTTGACGATCAGGTTGATAAAGACTTGGCTGAGTTCTGCCCCGAAGGCAGGGATTGAAGGCAGGTCGTGTGACAGATCCAGTTCCAATTCAGCGACATATTTGTATCGGTTGCGGCTGATGATGGTCGCTTGCTGAATCAGGGTGTTCACATCGGTGTCGTTCATCTCTTGGCGACCTGGGTGCGACATCGATTTCATCGCCCGGACAATTTCGATCACACGCATCACCGCTTGTGATGCTTCTTCGATGGCGTCCGGCGTCTGTTCTCGCAACACATCGTAGCGATGCTGCTTGGTCAAGGATTTGAGTTGTGATTGAGCATCGGTCGCATTCAACGAAGGGTTTTTGAGCAATTCGAACAATCCGTCGGTGAACTGGAAGAGACGCTCATAGCTCATGGTCAGGAATTCAACATTCCCGCTGACGCATTGCATGGGGGTGTTGATTTCGTGAGCGATCCCAGCGGCGAGTTGCCCCATGGATTCCAGTTTCTGTGCTTGGGCCAGCTGACGTTCCATGGCCTGCGTGTCACTCAGGTCTGTCGCGAAGGCAACGAACACCGGCCGAGTTTCAAACGTTGACCGGTGAATGTCCACGTGAACTGGGAACGCGGTGCCGTCCTTCCGCACGTGAGCCGAGTTGAAAGCGCAGCGGCCGGATGGATCTGCCATGGCAACGGTGATCCGTTGACGCAGTTCATGATTCGAGATGCCTTGAAGGAAGTCCTGTGGGGAGCAACCGGGCAGTTCGTCTCGTTCCAGGCCGACGCTCCGTAGGAATCCGCGGTTGGCTTCCACCAGACGCAACGTCTCCGCATCGAAGATGTAGAGCTCGTTGGGCGACTCTTGAATCAAATTGGCAAGCGATTTGCCACGTGATTCGGCATGCTTGAGGTCGGTGACGTCGAGGAAACTGCCTAGCGTTCCAAAGCAATTGTTTTGATGGTCGTGAAGCGAGGTGGCGCCCGCAAGAACCGTTCTGGATTCGCCGGCATAGTTTTGCAGCGTCTCTTCGATGTTGACAAGTTCCACATTCTCATCGGGCGAATCGCAGAAGCTGGACAATCGGTTGTGCGTTTGGTCGTTCGAAGGAATGATGTCATTCATTCGTTTGCCAATGATGTCTTGGGGCGACTTCAGCCCAACGAACTCGCTGAATATTTCGTTGCAACCCAAGAAGGTTCCATTGATATCACGCCAGAAGACGGCGGCGGGAATACGCTGCAGGATGGTGTCCTGAATGTGGCGCTGTTGTTCGATCTCGGACGTTCGACTGCGAACGCGTTCTTCCAACAAGTCACGTTGTTGAGTGAGCGAGGACTGAAGTTTGGCCAGTTCCCAGAGGGAACGTCTGTTTTGACGGACACCCAAGATCAGGAAGGTCGTCTCAAAGAGGATCCAGCCGGCGTGTTCCAAAGCACGAAGTGGCGATGGCGAGAAAACTCCAAACACGGACTCCGGCCAGAACAGGCTGCGGACCAGATGGTCCAGGCTGATCACGGAAACTGCCGGCAGGAACACCCAGGGATCTTTGTAAAACGCCAGGAAGGCGAGCGAACCAAAAATATGAAAATGGGACTCGATCCGGCCACCCATCAAGTGGATCAGCAAAGCAGAGAATTGCATTTGCGCGATGGCCATGATCATCCGCGTCATCCGCTGGCCAGGGAAATAGATGGCGAGAAACATCGGGAAGACGGTGAGCAGTCCGCCGCCGACGATGGAACTCCAAACATGCACATGGACGAGTTGTTGGGAGCCAATCCAGGTGTACGGTGAAATCCAAACGGCGCAGCCTATTGCAAATGCCCATTGCAGAGCGAGAACCACAGCCAATGCGCGGTCCGCATTGATTTGGCGTGATTGCAAATGCTCCGCAAAGAGGACTTGCGCACTCTTTTGAAGAGGGGCCGTTTCGAGTTCGTTTTCTGACATGACTATCCGGCTCGAGGACTACAGCCGACAACCGAAAACCGGTGTCGAAGTGAGAGGCGGGGTTTGGCCTCGAAGCAACATGGAAATGGATCGCACCCCAAGGTTGTCACCTTCGTGATTCCGGGAAGCGGTGATTCCGCCATGAAAGCGGGGTTTGCCATGCGGGTCGAAAACGACCACCGCGCCCGACGTCTTCATGCCCAGTTCCAACGCCGCCTTCCCTGCCTCATCAGCTTGAACGGAAGCGTGAGGGAGGCGAGCGAGACGGGATGTGATTTTCCCGTCCGTCCAACCGCTTTGGGTGTCGGTGGGATGGTAGACCAGGAATCGGCAGGTCAGTTGGTTATCAACCTGGCGGAGCAGGCGTTGCAGTTCATTGATCGATGCCACCGTGCAGGGGCATTTCGGATGAACGGCCATCACCAATTCCCAGTCGGAAGAGTTGGTTGATCGCGAGACGCCAGTCGGATGTTCAACTGGTCCGGTGGCAGGCGGCGGTTCGGAAGGACCCGCAGTGTTGCCGTAAGAAATCAACGCGAAGAATAGACCCGCCAGGAGGCAGCCCCAAAGAACTGCGACTCGAAAAAGGAACGGCGGGATCTTTCTGGTCGTTGGATGGACCGCTTGCAGGTCCACGCTCTGGACGGATCCAGAGTGGGTTTTTCGATGTAACATGTCACGTGCCCCGCGAGCAATGTTGGATTAGTAGTGTTGTTGCCTTGATTGCTCAAAGCTGTCAAACGCTACATCGGAATTCTGATGCAGTCCTGGAGAATGAGAATTCAACGATCAGAAAGACGCTGCCTCGCCTGGGGGAGCAATGACCTTGGCGGTTGAATCGAATGTGCGGCCCGTGCGGGATTGGAGGGGCGGGCGAGACTGGATCGCGAGCGCGATCCTATTCAGACCGCCGATGGCCTGTTTTAATGCCGTGCTTGAAAGGCCCCTTCTTCTTTGGGGACTCCGTCGCCAGTCACATATTTCAGGTCTGAATCGTTGTCACGAGTTTCTTCCGTCGAGCTCATCATGGAACTGGCGAGGAGCCTGCACGCCTGCGGTTCACCGGCGTACGAGTTGGACTTGGAAATGGAGCAAGTGGCGGCCTCGTTGGGGCATGAAGCGAGCTTCTTTTCGACGCCAACGGCCCTGTTTGTGACCTTTGGTGGCAGCGAGACTCGGTTGCTGCGTGTTTATCCGAGCGACACCAATCTGGGGCGGTACGCCGCGCTGTTTGAGTTGCAACGTGCGATCCAGGAGGACCAGCTGGGGGTCACAGAAGCCTGGGATCAATTGGTCCTGATCAACGAGTTGCAGGACGGTTACGGCCCGGTGGTTCAAATCGCCTCGCAAGGCGGAGTCGCTGCTTGCATCAGTGTTTTGGTGGGAGCGGATGGGGACGTTGCGATGGCAGCGGGCGTGATTGGCTTGATCGTTGGTGTCGTGGTGGTGTGGATGAATCATCTGCGCCATCAGGCCCATTTGATCAACGTGGTCGCGGGGTTTGTGGCCAGTTCGATTGCATGCGGGATTCAGGCCTTCATTGGGCCGGGGAACTTTGAGATCACGTCCTTGGCCGCTTTGATCTTGCTTGTCCCAGGATTGCATCTGACGATCAGCATCAACGAATTGGCAACGCAGAACTTGGCATCGGGGTCGGCTCGGTTTGCCGGTGCGATGACCACACTGCTAACGATCGTGTTTGGCGTCTCGATGGGATATGGATTGGTGAAAGCATTCCGGCCGATTCCGCCCTCGCTGCCCCTGCATTCACCCGACTTGTTGGCCTCGGCATTGGTGTTGCTACCGATCGGGTTGTGCGTTGCCGTGACGTTTCGGACGCGTTACCGCGACATCCCTTGGTTACTCGCATCGACCTTGGTGGGTTACGGTGCGCTGCGTTTGGCGGGAACCACCTTTGGGCCCTTTGCATCGGTTGGGATTGCATCCTTTGTGGCCAGTGTGACCAGCCACTTTGCGTCCAATCGCTTGGGGATTCCAACGGCGGTGATGTTGCTGCCGGCGTTGTTGCTTCTGGTTCCCGGTAGTTTGGGCTTCTCGGGGTTCTCGCAAATCATGGTCCAAGAAGACTTGCCCAGTGGCATTCGATTGACCGCGACGATGATGTTGACCGCGGTCTCGATCGTCGCCGGGTTGCTGCTCACGGATGTGGTCGTTTCGCCTCCGGACAAGCCATTGCCGGAATCAGAAGAGAAGAGTTCGTCGAGCTGAGATCAGAGTCGCAAGGCGTGCTTATTTCGCCGCCGGAAGCCCTTCTTGGAGGATTCGTTTCATCGCCCGGAGCGTTTCGTCGCTGACGTGGTGTTCCATCCCTTCGCTGTCCACCGTCGCGGTCGTCTCGCTGACACCGAGTCGCAGCAGAAACGATCGAACAACTTCATGCCGGTTGCGAGCCCTGGTTGCCATTCGCTTGCCCTGTGGGGTCAGCGTGATGGGTTGATAGGGTTCGGTCATGACCAGCCCATCTCGTTGCAGCCGGCTGATCGTGTTGTTGACCGTCGCGTGCGTGACATCGAAGTGACGCACCAAATCGACGGCTCGGCAGATTCCATTGTTTGAAATGGCTTCCGCGATGGCTTCGACATAATCTTCCGCCACTTCGCTGGCGTGATCGGAGCGGGTGCGTTGATGCGATTGAGAAGGCAAATTGGGCCTCTTGAGACCGTGCAGCTGCAATGGAGGGGAGTTCGGCCGCATTCTAGCATCGGAAGCTGGCCCAGAAACCCACTTGCTCTAGCAATCGCCTGGTGATAGCCTCTGCTAAGAATGTTAGCACGAGCTAACTCGAGGAGGCAGGTTGAAAGAGCATTGGGCCGGAAACGGAATTGCTCGGCACCAAAGCTTCTTCGCTCATTTTTTGGCCCTGAAGTTAGTGCGAGCTAAGTTTTGGTATGGGAGAGAATGGATGAGACAGGTTTCGTCGAGATGGAATTCAGTGAATCGTCGTGACGCTCGCGGGCGGGGGATTGATCGAACGCTGCGATGGGAGTCGGGATTCACGCTGGTGGAACTGTTGGTTGTGATCGCCATCATTGGCGTGTTGGTGGGGTTGTTGCTGCCGGCTGTTCAAGCCGCTCGGGAAGCGGCGCGGCGGATGTCGTGCAGCAACCACCTTCGTCAGGTTGGTTTGGCCGCCCAAAACTACCATTCCGCGTATCAGCGATTTCCGGCCGGCTACGTTTCGTTTCCAACCCGTTCTGGGGTGGCTCCCGCTTCGGTTGCGATGGATCCGGTGACTTGGGACGCGGGGCCCGGTTGGGGCTGGGGGGCGGGGTTGCTGCCATTCCTGGAAGCCACGGCTTTGTCAGGTCAGTTGCGATTGGACGAACCGATCTGGTCGCTGGCCAACGGGGACGCCATCGGATCGAGGGTTCCCACCTTCCTGTGTCCCAGTGCTGCGGGAGGTGACGTGGCGTTTGATGTGCAGGACGACGTCGGCAATCCATTGCAAATTGACGGTCGGGGAATCCAACTGGGACGCAGTCACTACGTCGCCAGTCACGGGCAAGAGAGTTGCTGGGGCGAGTGTGGTTCGGCCGCGACAGGAATTGTCTTCACCAACATTTACACTTCGGAAACGAAGACGATCGTGATCGACGGAGACGCCGGCCGGGTCGCCGATGGTCCGTTCTACCGCAACTCGAGAACTCGATTTCGAGATGTGTTGGACGGGACCAGCAACACGATCTTCTTTGGGGAGCACACCTCATCGCTGAGCGACAAGACTTGGGTGGGGGTTGTCCCGGGGGCGTTCACACATCCTCGTTATGAATCACCTGAAAACGGACCCGATGCCGCGGCGACACTCACGTTGGTCCATGCCGGGCCTTCCGGCGGAGAGCTGGATATCACTGGGTATCCGATCATTCACCCGGTGAACTTTCCGACGTACCACGTGGGGCAAATGGTGTCCGAGCATCCGGGCGGAGGCATGGTTGCGTTTGGCGACGGTTCGGTTCGCTTTGTCACTGAATTTGTGGATCTGTTTCTGTGGGCGGAGATGTCCAGCATGAACGAAAGCGAAGTCATCGATTGGGAGAAACTCTGATGGCAAGTTCGAAAGCGATTCCCGGTGACCAGCGAAACGAAAGGATCAAGTGGGCGTGCCTGGCGATCGCGGTCATCGGTTTGGTGTTCTACTTCTATCCACGCAGCAAAGTCGAGCTGGACGACCAGGGATACGACGCTTCGGTGGCGCTGTACCGGATTTGCAATCAGAAAGACACGGAGTCATTGCAAAAGATTGCGGAGCAAGTCGCCCAGTGGCAAACCGAAGGAAAGATTTCCGAGCAGTCTTACGCTTCGGTCCAGCAGGTCATCGAGGTGGCCAACGAAGGCGACTGGTCCCAAGCCGCCCGCGAGTGCCGGCGAATGATGGAGGACCAGGTCCAAAGATGACGACGCGGTAAACGTCACCTGCGAATCAGTTCGATTGCAATTGCAGAACGGCCATCACGGGCCGGTGATCCGAAGCCAATGGCTCGTCGATCACGTCCACCGTTTTGACGGTCCACTGGGTTTCTGGAGACGCAAACAGGAAATCAATTTCGCGGTCCGGATTTTCAGCCGAAAAGGTGAATGAATCGTCGGCTGGTTTGTCTGCTTCGACAAACCCGTCCTGAAACAGTTTGACGGTGCGTGATTCGGGCGTGTCGTTGAAGTCGCCGAGCAAAATCGCGGGGTTGGAAAGCGATTGAATGAACTCGCGAACCTTGGTCGCTTGTTCGAATCGGACCGTGTCATCGCGAATGTAGTCGAAGTGCACGTTGACCAGCGTCAACTTGTTTCCATCGGGCAGAGTGACGTGAGCTGCCAATGCGACGCGTGGTTCGCGACCGCGAGCCAGTTCGACCGCCTCGGTTTTCTCGATGGGGTATCGCGAAAGGATGGCCATCCCGTATCGGCCTCCGTCGTAATCCATGAACGGGGCAAAGGCGGCATGCATGTCGAGATGTTCGCCCAGCCATTGGGCTTGGTCGACATTGCTGCTTCGCTTGCAACGCTCATCCACTTCTTGCAAGCCGACAAAGTCAGGTTTGAGTTTCGAGATCACCTCCGCTGTTCTTGGCAGGTCCGTTTTCCCATCGTTTCCGTAACCACGTTTGATGTTGTAGGACAGCACGCGATGGGAAGAGTTTGTTTCTTCCGCCGATGATACTCCGGGGGTCGCAATTGATGTCGCGATCGCGATTAGCAAGCCAACCAGGGGGCGAGCTGCTGTTGCGAAAGCGTTTTGTTTGCAAGCAAAGGTTGAGTTGGCGAAGCGGTGAAACGGGAAAGTCATGGTGCGGGTCTTGTCTTGTGAAATGGAAGTCCGGGCAGCAGACAGAACGACATCAATCATAAGCGATGGGTGGATCCTTGCACGAGCTAGCCAAAACGAGCTGGCGTCTTCGTATAGTGGTCGCCAAGCGTTCGAACAAAAGTTGCGACAATTCAGCAGTCAGAATCAGGACATTTCGAAAGTCGAGAAGCATCTTGAGAAAGCGAAGCAATTGGCGAAGAAACTGGAGGACGACGAAAAACAACGGTCCTAGTTGTTTTGCTGCCAAACCTGTTTTGGAACGATGCATTCGCACTAGCGCCGGGCCAAGGTCGCGGCGCTGGTTTCGTTCCAATCAGGTACGCAGGAATGATTGGGTTGAATCCCGTGAGCCGTTTGGGCGTTAGCCTGGCCTGCGAAATGTTCGGTCTTGCCAGCGTTTTGGGCTGCGCAGGTTTTGTTCCTCGACTTCGCCCCAACGGGGCAGCCCTACGCCAGCCCAGGGCAACGCCCTGGGTTGCGGCGGGATCAAGATTGCAAAGCCCCAACGGGGGCGGTCCTAGCGGGTTTTGGGGAGTCTTTCTCAGGGCCGCCCCGTTGGGGCTTGTGTCAGAATCTCCGTCACGAAACCCCAGGCGATGCCTGGGGCTATCTTAGAGTTGCCCCGTTGGGGCGGAGGAAAGAACAGAAACCAACAACGCATCTTCCGTGTCAACGCCAAGCATTCAGCAGGCCAGCGTTAGGACCGCGTGAACAACAAGTGACGTAGCGGTATTGGGCGCGAGCCCTCCGGTTCCTCACCGGACGGCTTGCGCCACACCGCTACGTCACTTGTTGTTCACGCGTTGCTTAGCCCCGGTTGTATGTGAGAGTCGTGACTCCTGCTGACCTGCTAAGAGTTGATCGGAAGCCTATGCCACTGTTTTTCTATTCTGCGCTCGTTGTGAAGGGGGGGATTGCTCAGCCGAGTTTGGCGCCGTTGGGCATCGCTTTGTCCGGAACCGCGAGGATGACCGATCCATCTTCACGGTACAGTCCTGTGAGCAAAAACTCAGACATGATCGGTCCGACCTGTTTGGGCGGGAAATTGACCACGCCGAGGATCTGGCGTCCGACCAACTCTTCTTTGGTGTAGTGCACCGTGATCTGAGCGCTGGTTCGTTTTGTCCCCAACTCCTCACCAAAGTCGACCGTGATTTTGTACGCGGGCTTGCGGGCCTCTGGAAAGTCCTCGACCAGCGTGATTGTGCCCACGCGCACGTCAACGTTTTCAAATTCTTGCCAAGTGATGAGCGACATGATGTTTTCGTTTGAGTGGGGATAACTGAAGACGTGATTTTGACATGCCCGCGTGACAGCTCCTGTCGTAGTGCTCTGTTGTAGCAAGGTGCACTGGAGTCGAGAAAGCCACGTCAGTGCTCGACGACAACGCCATTTGTGGCCGGCATCATCCGACGATCCCAACCTGTAGCTCGGTGGTCCCCCACCGAGCCGAACACTAAATCCCCCGTCCCCTTTATGTGCACCGACGGCTCCCTGCCGGGATGAAAACTGGCGCAACAACCTCAAACATCGAGCAGTCCAGGCGAACGCCATGCTGGCAAGACTCTCCGCTCTGGTTCGGTGATCTTCGAGCCTTGGCAAAATAAGTTATCTGAATGACGTGGGATCTCAAGGTTCCTTGATTCCCACCCGCTAGGATTGTGTCTGTTGAGGCGGGTGGTTTGACGGGAATTTTGCCACTCAATCGCGAGCCTCTCTTTCCCGCCGCGTCCAACTTCGCAACGTCTTCAGGCTAAACATGAACCGTGTCATCTGCACTTCGACATCATCCTTTCAGACGGTTTGCCAAAGACATTTCCGGGCGGCGCTGTGGGTCACTTTTGCGATCGTGGCACTGGCGTCGTCTGGATGGTCCGCTGCGGAAGATCGTCCGAACATCGTGTTGATCATGGTGGACGACATGGGCTTTTCGGACATCGGACCGTACGGCAGTGAAATCCCAACGCCGCACTTGGATGCGTTGGCCGCAAACGGTGCCAAGTTCTCTCAGTTCTACAACACCGGTCGTTGTTGCCCGACGCGAGCCGCTTTGCTCACCGGGCTCTACTCGCATCAAACTGGGATTGGTTGGATGACAACGGACCAAAAGGTGGAAGGGTATCGAGGCCGACTCAATGATCAGTGTGTCACGATTGGCGAAGTTCTTGGGCAGGCCGGCTACTTCACCGCGATGACGGGGAAATGGCATGTGGGTTTCAAGCAAGGAGTCACGCCTTGGGGGCGAGGGTTTGATCGAAGTTTGAATTTGCCGGCTGGTGGTTTGCACTTTTCCAACCAGACGGGATCCAAGGGGGGCACCAAACTGTTCCTCCATGGTCACGAGGTTGCCAAGGACGATCCTCGATTCGATCCACCGTGGTACGGATCTGACTTGTGGACCGAGCAAGGGATCGAGTTCGTCGACGAAGCGATCGCGGAAGACAAGCCATTTTTCTGGTACCTCGCCCATGTTGCACCCCATTTTCCGTGCATGGCGCCAGAAGCAACGATCGCGAAATATCGCGGCAGGTACATGGATGGTTGGGACCAGTTGCGAGAGGAACGATACGCACGCCAGATCCAATCCGGATTGATTGACGCGAGTTGGAGCTTGGAACCTCGGCCCGAGCAAATTCCCGCGTGGGAATCGTTGTCGCAACAAGAGAAAGAACGCTACGACGACATGATGGCGATTTATGCGGCGATGATCGAAGAGGTCGACAAGAACATTGGAAAGTTGGTGTCTGCTCTGGACCGTCGCGGCAAACTCGACAACACGTTGATTCTGTTTTTGTCTGACAACGGCGGCAACGCGGAGGCTGGTGTGAGCGGCCGATACGAAGGCGACTCACCGGGGGATCCGCATTCAGACGTGTTCATCGGCCGTTGTTGGGCTCACTTGAACAATACACCTTTTCGCAAGTACAAGCATTACAACCACGAAGGCGGCATCGCGACGCCGTTGATCGCACATTGGCCGGCCAAAATTCAGCCATCAACCGACCAGAAGGCTTGGATCAAAACGCCCACCCATGTCATTGACTTGATGGCGACGTGTGTTGATTTGGCGAAGGCGGAGTACCCCACTCAGTTCAAGGGCAACGAGATTCACCCGCTCGAAGGTCAAAGTCTTCAGCCATTGCTGACAGGTCAAGGCGAATTTGCAGAGCGTGCTTTGCACTGGGAACACGAAGGCAATGCCGCAGTCCGTGTCGGCAACCGCAAGTTGGTTCGCCAAGGCGCGCGAGGAGCATGGGAGTTGTTCGATCTGGATGCCGATCGAACCGAGCAAGTCAACCTCGCCGCCGATCACCCTGACGAAGTTTCCGAGTTGCAAAAGCAATGGCGGCAATGGGCAAAAAGCCACCAAGTGCTCCCCAAGCCGACTAAAAAGAAAAAATAGTGGTGCGTTCAAGCTTGTGTTGAAGGTAGCGAAACTCGTCAAGAGTTTCGACTTCGCTGGCATGCGTAGGTATGTCTTGTTGTATCCACTGTCGCCAGTCGGTGGACCGCGCGAGAACCGAAGAACAAGTCCTTCGGATTTTCCCGCTACATCAGTCAGTGGACTGACCCACTCGTTTTTCTGAGCGAGGGAAAGCCCTCATCGATTCAAGATCGATCGTCAGCCATTGACCGGAAACGGAAAAGAAAGACAAGGTACCTGATGCGCCTTTGGCCCCAGATGATCAATGATCCCAGAAGGATCGCATTCCATTGAAGGAAGCAAATTGCAACGCTTGGCCAACTGAGCGAGTGATAGGTCTCAAAATCCAATACGGTGATGTCGATGTCGTTGACCGGTACGAGAATTGGCTCGGATGCAACCAGAACGGACTGCGTTGAAATATCCGCGTAGTGTTTTCTTGTTCGTGAAATCGAGGTGCGAGGGGAGAGGAGAGAGCTGGCTTGTACTTTGACAGGCTTGTCCAAAATACTCCCAACCACGATGGATTCTCGTATTTTTTGTCCCTTCCCGCCTCGCCTGATTTTCTCTTCAACAGACGAGATCGTGAGTACTCGCTCCACGTAGAGGTCCTTGTTGGCCGCGTAAGCGATTTGCCGAATCCAACTTGGGAAACCCCAAAATGAAACGGCGACTCCAAGAGCAACTAGAAATGGCAAGTACCTCCAGAACTTCTGCCTGAGAACTTGATTGTCAATTGTCACCATCGATTCCATTGTCAATGCAGTGAAGTGTCACGCGGTTCTCTTTCGGATTCCAATTCCGGGCAAGTCGTTCAACGTCAACTTGCCATCGATCACCTTCACTCCTTCGTAGAGGTCGTTGCTGATCAGGAGGTTGCCGTCGAGATCGGCCCAGTCGACGAGCGGTGATAGCTGGGCGGCGGCGGAGACGGCGCACGAGGTTTCGGTCATGCATCCGATCATCACCTTCATGTCCAACGCCCGGGCCACGGTGATCATCTTTTGGGCCTCCCGCAATCCGGTGCTCTTCATCAGTTTGATGTTGATCCCGGAGTACACGCCTTGGAAGTCGGCCACGTCACCGAGGCGTTGAAACGCTTCGTCGGCGATGATTGGAAGAGGGCTTTTGGCGGTCAACCAAGCCAAATCTTCGACCGCTGTTTTGGGAAGTGGTTGCTCCACAAATTCGACACCCTGCTCGGCCAGCCAGTGTGTCATGTCCAGTGCTCGCTGCTTGTCAGTCCAGCCTTGGTTCACGTCGACATAGATGGGCACGTCGGTCACTGACCGAACCGTCTCGATCATTTCGCGATCGTTGCCTCCGCCCAGTTTGACTTTCAAGACTTTGAAGCGAGTCGCCTCTTCCGTCTTCATCTTCACCACCTCGGGTGTGTCGATGCCGATCGTGAAGGAGGTGACAGGTGTGTTCGCGGGATTGATGCCCCACAGTCGGTGAAGTGGTTGGTCGACCAGTTTCCCCATCAGGTCGTGCAGCGCGATATCGACGCAAGCTTTGGCGGCACGGTTGCCTTCTTCGATCGAGTCGACGTAAGCGAGGATCTCATCGAGCAGAAACGGATCGTCAAACGATTTCAGTTTGACCTTGCTGAGAAACTGCATCACGGACTGCTGTGACTCACCCAAGTACGGCGGCAGGGAGGCTTCGCCATAACCCGTGAGTCCTTCGTACTGAATCTCTGTCAGAACGACTGGCGTGGTGTCGCGTGAGTTTCCGGCGACGGTGAAGGTGTGTTTGAGCTGCAGTTCGTAGGGCCGGAAGCCCAGCTTCATTTTCCCGTTTCGAATCAAGTCGGTCGTTGAGTGAGGTGCCGTGGAGGCATCTTGTGCTGCGCCGATGGTTGTCGGCAGTGCGGTTGCCAAGGCACCGGCTCCCAAGCCTTTGAGAAGGACTCTTCTTCCTCGATTCATTCCGTGCTCCTGATGATTTCGTTGTAAAAGTCGTTCTCGGGGATGGGCAGGAAGCCATTGGGATCTTCGCCGATGATTCGAACCGCTCTGACGAAGATGGCTGGATAGCTGTCGATGAAGTTGGGTTGGCCGCTGTCCATGCTGTTGATGCTCACCCGTTCGCGGTAGCCCGCTGAATGGATGAATTCAGCGTTTCCGATGTACATCGCAACATGCGTGACACGCTCTTTCGATTTGGAGGTTGCTTTCTTTCCAAAGAACAGAAGGTCGCCCGGTTCCAAAGCGTCCGAAACAAATTCCGTGGTCACTTCCCTGCCGATTTGGGCCTGCATGTTGGAATCTCTGGGAAGTTGGATTCCGTTCATGAAGTACACGTTGCAGATCAGCCCGCTGCAATCGATGTTCTTGGACGACATACCTCCCCACAGGTATGGGATGCCATGGAATCTTCGAGCTGTTTCAACAAGGTTGTTTTGCAGAGCCTGTTGGAAGAAGACAGCATCGGCCGGGCTGAGTTGGCGGCTATCGACCCAGCCGATTCGTCCATCAGGGTATTGAATCTGAGTGAAGCCGGACCGCTCAGAGACTTTGCAGACCATGTTTCCAATCACCAGATCCGTCATCGGCATCGATGTCGCGTCGGGAGCACTGTAAGCCAGCCCAGATTGGGCGGTGAAGATGACTTTTTCTGCGTCGCGATACGATCGGAGTTGCTCTTGGTCGACGCGATGGACTTCGGCTGAGTTGACCCAGCCGATGTATCCGTCAGGAACTTGGATCAGACGCTTTCCGCGCTCGGTTTTGAGAATTCGAATGGGAGTTCCGAGAAGAGCTTGCGTGACCAGTTCGGTTTTGCTGCTGGGTTCTCTGCGCAAATGGATCACGGAATTGTTGACCAACGCATTGACCAGCGTTCCAGTTCCGTTTTCGGGAAGGAGGACCAATTGGTTGTCCACTTCCGGGTGTTGTTGTTTGAGGGCTCGCGTCACAGCGGCGTATGTTTCTTCGCTGGACAAACTTCCATGAACACGCCAGCCAGCATCCTCTTTTTCGACACGAACATCCCACCACTGAATTCGCTGGTCAGGTGCATGGGTCTGGCGAAGGGACTCCACCAGTTCAGTCAATCCGGGATGCGTGGGTGTCGGCGGGGCGGCAAACGCAAAGGCAAGCAAGAGCGGTAGAATCAGGATCATCCAGGTGTTTTCGCGAGCGGAGTGGCACGGCTATTCACGTCTTGTCGAATTGCGAATCCGATGCGTGGAATGGAAAGGCAGAGGCGACGGTCCGATTATACGCGAAAGGAATTGGTATCGACGAACATCAAGGGGGGACATTGTTTGCTCATCGCGGCTCAGTGGCTTGGCTGCGGCCCAGTGTCGCGTGGAGCGTTTTTTGGATGGATTGAATGCGGATGAGCTGGATCGCAGAGATAGATTGGGAGGAGCCAATCCAAGACGCTGTTTCTCTTCGCTGTTTCTCTTTTCTATCGCTGGCGACACCATGACCAAGATCTCCAAGCGTTCTCTCGATTTTCATACGGGTGATGAAGTCATCGCTGAAATCAAGCGATTGCAAGCGGACGGGTACACCCAAAACAAAAACTGGAATCTCACCCAGATCTGTGAACACTTGACCGTCATCATGACCGGTGGCATGGAAGGGTTTGGTTTTCGTCTGCCGAAGATTCTTCGAGCCACCGCGCTCAAATGGATCTTCGGTCGAATCCTTCGGCAGCGAAGAATGGCCAGTGCCCCAACGCTGGATCGATTGAAACCCAAGTCGCCGGATGGTCCGGACGACTCAAAGGTGATGGAGGAATGCATCGCGACCATTCGTCGGGCGAGTGCGTTCGAAGGGGCCATGAAAGAGTACCCGTTTCTCGATGGTCTGACGCCCGAGCAGTGGCGTCAGTTCATGTGGCTGCACGCGGCCCATCACCTTGGGTTTTTGACACCCAAGTGAATTTTGAAACCCAGGTGAATTTTGAAACCCAGGTGAATTTTGATGCCCAGGTGAAACTGTGTGGAACGCTTGAGGTGCTTCGCTAAGACGCGCGACGTGGCTTGGCAACGAGGGAAGAAGGAGTGTTGGATCGGAATTGTGGCATGGGCTTCGACTTGTGTTTCGTGCAATCACAGGCTGGAAGCCTATGCCACTTATGTTCCACCCAGTGACTTAGCGTTTGGGAGCTTTCCCGCTCACTTGCCAGTTGGGGTGCGGCACGTGAGCTTCTTCCATCAGCGATTCAAGTTGTTTGACGATCTCGGGATGATCGCTTGCCAGGTTGGTCGTTTCGCCGATGTCCGCTTTCAAATCATACAACTGAGTCGGGCCGGTCATCCAAGGTTGGCGGATGGCTTTCCAGTTGCCGCGTCGAACCGCTTGCCGACCGCCTTGCTCGTAGAATTCCCAGTACAGGTACTCATGCGGTTGTTGGGTTTCCGGGCGGCCGACGATCGTGGGTGCGAAGCTGATGGAATCTGCGTCCTCGGGGAAATCCGTCCCGGCGAGTTCCGCCGTGGTGGCCATCAAGTCACCGAAGTAGCCGATGTGATCGGAGACCGTGCCGGGTGGAGTCGTGCCAGGCCAGCGAACGATCAATGGGACGCGAATGCCGCCTTCGGTCAGGGCTCGTTTCATGCCACGAAGCGGTCCAGCGGGATCGAATTTCTTTGGATTGTGGCCGCCTTCGTTGTGTGGGCCGTTGTCGCTGGAGAACATCACCACGGTTTGTTCATCGATTTGCAATTCTTGGAGCAAGTCGAGAATGCGACCAACGTCCGAGTCCATGCGCGTGATCATCGCGGCTTGGCCTTTGTCTTGGTCGCTCCAATCTTTGTCGGCGTAGATGCCGTAATCGGGCACCTCTTGTCCATTGCCGGACATGCCGGTTCCCTCATTGTTGGCATGAGGGATGGTCAGCGAGAGGTACAAAAAGAATGGCTTGGTTGCGGAGTCCGTCGCTTTTTCGCGAATGAAACCCATCGCTTCATTTGCGATCAGGTCGTGGGAGTAATCGACTCGCTTGGTGGCCCAGCCCCCAGTGAATCCACCGTAGGATCGGTCGCGGCGTTGGACTTCGTTTCGCAAGGCGACCTTGGTCTCGTTTCGCCACAGAAACTCAGGGTAATAGTTGTGTGCGTGGACTTGGTTCAGGTAACCATAGAAGTGATCGAAACCTTGTTTCCGTGGCAGGCCATCACGACCGCCCAGGGCGTCGTCACCCAAACCCCACTTGCCGCACAAGGCGGTGGTGTAGCCGGCGGACTGGAGCACCTCGGCCACGGTCACGTCTTCGTCGCGGAGCGATTGTTTGGACATGTCCGGCCCACCCGCGTTGCCGCGAACGTGGGTGTGTCCCATGTGCATCCCGGTCATCAGCACGCTGCGTGAAGGAGCGCACACGGTGTTGCCGGCATAGAAATCGGTGAACCGCATGCCCTCGGCTGCCATCTGATCCAAGCGAGGTGTTTGAATCAGTTCTTGGCCGTAGCAACCCAGGTCACCATAGCCGAGATCATCGGCCAGGATGAAAACGATGTTGGGCCGGTTGGCGTCCGCTGCGGAACTGGGCGGCGATGTCGCCAAACCAAGCAGGAAGAGCGACGTTAGAACAGCGAAAGAAGATCGAAGGACAGAAGCCAATCGCATGAAGGTTTCTCGGGCGAGGTGAAGGATGCTGGGAGCAGCGATCGTGAAGATCAGCCGCTCGCATTCTAATCGCCTAGGCTGAGCCGGTAAGAGCGATCTGCGTCATCGAGCTTCGAAAGACGTCACCGGCTCGGGGGGAATTGCCGCCCGGCTTCAGCGGTCCGGATTCAGCGATTTCTGGCCGCGGGAGCGGGGTATTTCGCCAATATCTTTGACAATCGCTGGAGCACCTCGGGGTGATCCTCGGCCAAGTTTTTGGTTTCGAGCGGATCCGTTTGATAGTCGTAGAGTTCGAAGACCGGAGCGTCGTCTCCATCGATCGTTTGCCACTGCACCAAACGATAACGCTCGGTCCGAATCGCTCGGCCCAGTTTGCGTTTGGGGAAAGCGTGATAAGCGTGCTCGCGAACTCGGGAGGACGGATCTTTGAGAACGGGTACCAAGCTGACTCCGTCGTTTGGTTGCGGCCCCATTGGTGCAGGCAGTCCGGCCAGTTCAGACAGTGTCGGGAAAAGGTCGACGCTTTCGGTCAACTGCTTGGTGGAGGTGCCCGGCTGGGTGACACCCGGCGCGGTGATCAGGATCGGGATCCGGTTGGCTTGTTCGTAGTTGGTGTGCTTGGTCCAAATGCCGAGGTCGCCGAGGTGGAAGCCATGATCGCCCCAGAGCACCACGATCGTGTTGTCCGAAAGTTCCAAGCGATCCAGCTCCGAAATCACTTTGCCGATTTGGGCGTCGACGTAGCTGACGCTGGCGTAGTATCCGTGAATCAAATTGCGTTTGAGATCGTCATCAAACTCTGCGTTTGGTTGTGTGGGGACGGGTTTGTAGTTGGAGATCTCTCCGCCGCGTTTGCCGGCGACCTGCGGTGCATCGATCGGCAACGCTTCATGCTCAGGCATCGGCAGCGAAGCTGGGTCGTAGAGATCCCAGTACTTCTGAGGGGCACTGAATGGCAGGTGGGGACGGGCGAAGCCGGCGGCGATGAAGAACGGCGTGCCTTCGGTTTGTCGGCGTTGCTTTGCCGCTTGCAGTCGTTTCTTCGTTTCCGCTGCCACACGACCGTCGGCGTAGTCTTCGTCGTCCGCTTCCGGGGATTCATACGCGGCGCCTCGCGGAAGCGATTTGATCTGGCCCAGCATCTGGTTGGTGAAGTAGGCCTCTTCGCGAGTCAGTTGCCCACCAGCGGTGCTTTCGGGTTCCAGGTACTCAATCACTTTTTCTTTGAAGTGGGGAACGGAGAACGATTCCGGGTCGCCATGGTTGCCGTGTCCGATGTGAAAGATTTTGCCCAGAGACTCCGTTCGGTAGCCACCGTGTTTGGCAAAGTGCTGGGGCATCGTGACCGCTTCGGGGATGATCTGACGAAGCTGGCTTCCCAGGCCGTACAAGCCGGTCGATGTGGAGTGTGAGCCCAGCATCAACGTGAAACGGGAGGGTGCGCAGACGGCTTGGTTGCAGTACGCCATGTCGAATCGCATCCCGCGGCTGGCGAGGGCGTCGATGTTGGGCGTCTTCGCATGCGTGTCGCCATAACAACCCAAGGCGGGCTTGAGATCGTCGACCAAAATCAGCAGCACGTTGGGGCGTTCTTCCGCGACCGAAACGTTGGAAGTCGCGAGCGCGAAACAGGAAGTGAGCGTGAAAAACGCGAGGAGTGTTTGGAGGGGAAGGTTCATTGGAGGAACAGGTCTCGGGGATGCTGTCGCCCGTCTTGACGAGCGGTGGCTGGGGCGGGATGACAGATGCGGGGGATGAAAGAGGGAGATTGAATTCGATCGTTTGTCACGCGGCTAGGGCGACTGCAGGGCGATGGGCAATCGTATCGAGCTCGTTCGAGGCGGGGACGCCAACGGTGACACCAGAGGTTGACCACCCAATCGAGCGATCATTTTGCACGAGGAGGGGCCTGTCTGCAAATCCATTGCAACCATCCTCGGTTTCGGCGACGGCTGAGGAGGAGTCCGAGTCGGGGGCATCGTTCCGGGGCGTCGAGCCGGGGTGCAGGTCTCCATCGGGGCTCTGGGGGGGTGTGGGAAGGTCGTGTTTCATTAGAAATGTTGTCGTTTGGCGACGAGCGAGATTTGGAATTTCATTCGCGGTGGACCACTGTTCGGCCCTCTCACGCCGTCGCCGAATGGGCGTGGGTGTCAGGGTGGAGTTGAGTTTTGCGGCGCAAGGGGTGTCGGGATCGTGTTCCGAAACGCCATCCGTTTTGGTATCCGAAACGAAAAACTTTCAAGGAAAGAACATGTCACAGAAGAAAACGGTCATCGTCACAGGAGCTGGATCTGGAATCGGGGCCGCCACCGCGAAGCGGTTCGCTCGTGATGGATACCAAGTCGTTCTCAATGGGCGGACGGCGGGCAAGCTGCAGGCGGTTGCCGATGCGATTGGGACGCCGGATCAGTTGCTGGTTCATACAGGAGATGTTTCGTCCGCCGAGGACGTTCGATCGTTGGTCGAGCAAAGTCTCAAGCGGTTCGGCGGCATCGATGTGTTGGTCAACAACGCGGCGATTTTTGTGGGCGGGGGAATCGACGAAGTTTCATTGGAAGATTGGAACCAGCAGATGGCCGTCAACGCGGGGGGTGTCTTCCTGACGATCAAAGCGACGCTGGAGGAATTGAAGAAGACCCAAGGATCGGTGGTCAATGTTTCTTCGGTATCGGGCTTGGGAGGTGATTGGGGGGCGTTCGCCTACAATGCGACCAAAGGTGCGGTCAGCAATGTCACTCGTGCTTTGGCGTTGGATTTGGGAGCGGTTGGAGTGCGAGTCAACGCGGTGGCACCTAGTTTGACTGGGACGGAGATGACCGAAGAGATCCTGGCCAACGAAACACTGATGCAGAAATTCAGAGAGCGCATTCCGATGCAGCGTCCAGCGGAACCAGAAGAAGTGGCTGATGTGATTGCATTCTTGGCCAGCCACGACGCTCGCTTTGTCAACGGAGTCGTGTTGCCGGTGGACGGCGGGTTGAGTGCTTCCAATGGCCAACCGAACCTTGGCTGATTGATCGGGAGTCGAACCTTCTCTTGAGTTATGATCGGTCAGTTGGGCCGAGTGTGGGCTGTTCTTGTCGGTCCGGCGACGCTGGTTCAAGAGCGGCCCTGATCCGCTTGGCGGCGAGCGGTTCTGCGTTGTTAGCGTTTTTCGAATCCGATGTTGTTCCGATTGAAACTCCCGTCGAGTCGGCCAAGCGTTGAACGAGACCGGTGACTATCAGGTTCGCTTGTCGGAATCGGGCGAAGCGATGGATGTCCTCGTCGCTCACAGTGCGGAAAGAATTCGCGGCCTGGATTTTGTCGTCCTTGCCTGAGAGTTCGGCACCGGAAAAGCCGCGGAGCGGCGACAGGTGCGGCGAACCCACGAACCAACTGTCGTCGCTCCGCGACTTTGGGTTGGGAGGGCCAGCGTTGTCACCTTGGGTTGAAACCCAAGGCTGTCCTATGCCGTCGCTCTGCGACTGTTGCCGTGAACGTTCCCGTACCCCAACCGCGGAGCGGTGACATCTGTCAGCCTCGGGTTTGCAACCCGAGGTCTTGGTTGCAACTCCACACCTCAAGAGCCACGGAGTGGCGACACGTGAGCAAAGCGACGAACCAACTGTCGTCGCTCCGCGACTTTTGTCACGCGGATTTGGGACCGATCGGGTTGGTGGAGGTGCCCGCGAAAGACGGGTGTTTTTGTGAAAATGGTGTGTGGAAGTGACGTGACAGGCAGAGAGATGCCCTCTCTTTGTGGTCCATCAGATGAACGCGCGGTCGGAGCCCGGTTCGTGGTGGGTGGGCTGGCGATTGAAACGATCGCGGATGCCTCCTCTGTCC
This sequence comes from Rhodopirellula sp. P2, assembly GCF_028768465.1. GTDB lineage: Bacteria > Planctomycetota > Planctomycetia > Pirellulales > Pirellulaceae > Rhodopirellula. Next base: position 395,318 of record NZ_CP118225.1, on the reverse strand, counting down.
CTTTTCAATTTGCAGTGTTAGTCCGATATGATTCAGCGGAAGAAACGAACGCGTCGTCTTGCGATCCAGTCTCTGGAAACACGTCGAGTGCTTGCCGCCAGCCTGGGTTGGGATGGGCCGGGACTGGGGAGCGCCGCCCTGACCTATACGATTTCGGGCTCGCCGAGTTCGCTGACGCAGGAAGAGACCGACGCAGCGATCGAAACCGCGTTCGATGCGTGGGCCAGCGTGGCGGACATTGAGTTCACGGAAGTTGACCAAGTCGGACTGAATGATTCCATCGATATCTCGTTCGAGAACTTGGACGGGCGAGCCGGCACGCTTGCGCAGGCATATTTTCCCGACGATGTGAACCCCGCTCGGTTGGCAGGCGACATCCAATTTGATCTGTCGGAGAATTGGGAAGTTGGCAACTCGCTGGGCAATGCCGCGTTTGATTTGGTCTGGGTCGCGGTGCATGAAATCGGTCACTCGTTGGGGCTGGATCACACGGACGCAACGGGAAGTGTTCTGGCGCCATTCGTTTCCGCCAATCAATCGTTCAGCGAACTGGACGAGGATGATGCGATTGCGATCACCCAGTTGTACGCGGCGGCAGATACTGCGGCGGATGAGCCTGTTGACGAGTCGGATCCGACCGACGAATCCGAAGTCTCAACGGATGAGGAGGCGACGGATGCCGCAGACGACCCGGTGTTGGAAGATCCTTCGACGGACGACCCTGGCGATGACGATGACAATGACGATGACCAGGACTCGGGTTCAGGAAACAATGATTTCCGCAACCGTTGGTTTGTCTGGAACCGCTGGTTTCGAAACAGTTTCCGGCAACGATTTAGCGGTCGTTTGGATGCGGAACTGAATGCATACAACGACGTCAACCCAACGGATGTCAATGAAGACGATCGCACAACGGCATTGGACGCGTTGATGGTCATCAATCGGCTCAATCAAACATCGGAGGGTGAGTCCGATGACGTCGAGATGGACGGGTTGTGCGACGTCAACGCCGATGGCGGTGTTTCGTTCGCGGAATGGGAGGCTTTTCGGGAAGAAGCCGAGGCAGCCGATTCGGATTCCGTCTCTTCGAGATCATCGCGGTTGGACCGCGTCGATGCGGCGTTCGTTGCGGTGGGGCGGGAGGCCCCTCGGGAGCGGTTCTCGAGGTTTCGTCGCTGAATCGATGAGTTTTGAAAAAAGCTGAAAAAGAGTTGGCGGTTTGTCGTTTGTCTCGCAACTAGTTCCTTGCGAATGATGATGCGAAGCCAGACTACTCTTCGGAAAGCAATGTGATGGTCGCCACAGACTCCTCATGGACGGCGCGCGAAAACGATTCCAGCGATCGAGAAGGCTGGGGCAACGACCCTGGTTTTCTTGAGTTGTTGGAACACGCGCGGGATGGTGATCGTGATGCGCTTGGCCGCTTGCTTCAGTGGTACACGAATTATCTGACGATTCTGGCCAGCACGCAGTTGGATCGTCGGCTCCGCAAGCGAGTCAATCCATCGGACATCGTTCAGGAAGCGATGTTGGAAGCTCATCAGGACTTCGGCGATTTCCGTGGGACCAGCCAGGGCGAGTTGCTGTGTTGGTTGCGGACCATCTTGATTCACACGTTGCATCGCAGTTTCAAACGCCACGTACAGGTTCAAAAACGAGACATTCGTCGCGAAGTTTCATTGGAAGCGGTCAGCAATCGCTTGGAGGAGTCGGCTTGCAATTGGGCGGGGATTTTGGCGGGCAATGAACCCTCGCCAAGTGCTCCCATGCGTGCCCGGGAAGGCGCGGTTGAGTTGACCAATCAGCTCAGCAAACTCAAACCACATTACCGCGAAGTGATCGTCCTGCGGGTGTTGCAAGGGCTTTCGTTCGATGAGATCGCGGAGCGAATGGATCGCAAGTGCGGTGCTGTTCGGATGCTTTGGTTGCGAGCGTTGGAGAGTTTCAAAGCATCCGAGGACCAGCGTTGATGGTCGCCTTTGAATTGTCGACGGATGAATCGCAATCGACGGATCCATCGCTGCTGCGCGGTCTGAATGACGAGCAACAATCTCGGCTGACGAAATTGTTGGACGAGTACTTGGTCGGTTTGGAAAACGGCGAGTCATTGGACTCGGATGAAATCGTTCGGCAGAACCCAGACTTGGGGTCCGTCTTTCATGCCTACCTCGAAAAGCTGAGAGCTCTCTATGGCGTGGCCGCCGGGATGCACCCCACTCTCGATGCGCCTTCGGTCCCGCTGCCGGCGGACAAACAACTCGGTGACTTCCTTTTGCATCATGAGATTGGTCGTGGTGGGATGGGGGTTGTCTACGAAGCCAGTCAGCAGTCGCTTGATCGACGCGTCGCGATCAAGTTGCTGCCGCTGGCTTCCATGTTGGACTCGAACCAGATCGCTCGGTTCAAAAACGAAGCCCACGCGGCTGGCTTGCTGCAGCATCCTCACATTGTCCCGATCCACAGTGTCGGCAGCCATCAAGGCGTTCACTACTACGCGATGCAGTTCATCGATGGCATCGCCTTGGATGCTTGGGTGCGGGAACGTCGGGAGGAGAAAATCGCTGGTGAGCTTGCCGTGGAATCGGGGACGTCCACCGGCGAATCTCGGGCGGAGTCGGCGGAACGAAAACGCGACGCTTGGAAGCAAGTGGTTCAGTGGGGAATCGACATCGCTGACGCGTTGCACGTTGCCCACGAAAATGGTGTGGTCCATCGTGACGTGAAGCCATCCAACTTGATGCTCGATCGATCCGGCAAGATTTGGGTGACCGATTTTGGGTTGGCTCGCTGTCAGACCGAGATGTCATTGACTCGGTCAGGCGACGTCATTGGCACGATGCGGTACATGAGCCCCGAGCAATCTCGTGGGCAATCGGCTTTGATTGATGGACGAGCCGATGAGTATTCGTTGGCCGCCACGTTGTACGAATGCCTGACGCTGCGTTACGCCCATGAAGGCGAAGATGCGGCAACCATTCTGAAGAAGATCGACAACGAGGAGGTGATTCCCCTGCATTTATTGCGGCCCGATTTGCCTCGTGATTTAGGGACCGTGATCGCGAAGGCGATGTCCAAGAATCGCGAGGATCGATACGAGACCGCCAAGGAGTTCGCCGAGGACATGAATCGAGTGCTGAGCGGTGAACCCACCATTGCCAGACCACCATCTGTCGCGGATCGGTTGACGCGTTTGGCCTTGAAGCATCGTCGTGTCGCATTGTCGGCGGCTTTGATTGTGACTTTGGGTTTGGTTGGGTCGACCATTTACAACGCGAAGTTGGCAGCGGCGAAGAGCGTGTCGGACGACAATTTGGCGCGAGCCACTCGGAGCGAGTTGTTGGCGCGCGGAGCGATCGATCGTTTGGGAGCTCAAATGGCTGAGTCTCTGGCCAATGTTCCGGGGGCTGATTCGGTGCGTCGGCAGTTTTTGTTGGAAACACTGCAGTACTACGAACTCTTCGCAGCGGAAGTCAAAGACGATCCCGCACTGCGCGAGGACCTGGCGATGACACTTGCGAAAGCGGGAGCGCTGCAATCGGAGTTGGGAGACAGTGAGCAAGCGATCATGGAGCTAAAACGCAGTGAATCGATCTACGCGGCGTTGGCAGCGGATACGGGTCCCAACGATCCCGTGCGACTGCACTGGTCGACGTGCCAGAACAACTTGGCACAAGCCTTGGTGCGGGCAGGGAAACTAGAAGAGGCAGTTCGCTATTTTGTTCGGGCGATGACGCTTCAACGGAAGCTGGCTGATCAGGGCCCCGCGTTTCCACAACGCCGCGAGGTCGAAGTGTCGTTGGCAACCACGATGAACAACATGGGTTTGTTGTTGATGCGAACCGATGCGAAAACGGAAGCGGAATCGTATTTCACCAAATCGATTCAACGTCTGCAGCCGTTGGCCATCGATTTGGTGTCAAACACAGACGAATTATCGCAATCGAATACGGATCCGATTTCGAAAAAGTTGTCAGCGGTTCAGTCCAATCTGGCAGGCTTGCTGACGGAGTCGGACCCTGGACGAGCGATCCAGTATGCGAGTCAAGCACTGGAGTCCCAGTTGAGTTTCTTGCAGGCTGAACCAGGTGACGCAGCGATTGCCGGGCAAACGATGGTGACGCTCAATACGCTCGGCGCGGCACAATCCGCAATGGGGAGGAATGCAAAAGCAATCGAGACATTCGAGCAAGCCATCGAAATGGGCAACCAAGTCGTGCTTCGTTGGCCCAATCACCCGAACTACCGAAGGGATTTGGCACTCAGTTTCAATCACTTGGGTTTGGTTCGATCGAAGATGAAATCGTTGGGGAAGGCACGCATGGCGTTTGAGAAGGCGTTGGAAGTTGGGCAACCGCTCGCCACTCAATTTCCAGATGACGCCGAGACGCAGAGCATGCTGGGTGGAGTTTGGAACAACTACGGATTCCTTCACCAGCAACTGGGGGATGCAGAGGCCGCCGCCAAGGCGTATTCCCAAGCCATTTCTCTGCAATCGGTCGCGGTTTCGGTTGCACCGGAAGTTGTTCGGTACAATGAATACCTGCGAAAGCACCGGGCGAACTATCAAAGCGTGATGCCTTCGGCCGGAAATACGCTGCCTCAAGAAGAGCTACAAGGATTGATTCATGAAGCCAAGTAACGACTCGCGAATCTTATTGCTCGAACAACTTGAATCACGTTCTCTGTTGGCCGGTGGGATCTTCACGCATTCTGATTTGGGTGCTGCGACCCAAGGAATGGACCGATCGCAAATGGATCGAGCGGTTCCGACATTGCAACGTGCAGCTACCGAAATCAGTTCCGGTAGCGCGCGCGATGGTGCGGGGTTTCAGATTCTTTCAGAGCGTTCGCAGGATTCCGGCGGCGCACGCCCGATGCGAGACTTCGCTGCTATCTCACGGCCTTCGCCGCAACATGGTCATTCTGGTCAACGTGATGGAGGACAGAACGATCGGGGGCAACCCGTTTCCGGGCGTGAATCTCGCGGCGGTGATTTGCGAACAAGCGATCTGACCAGTCAATCGTCGCAGGTAAGTTCACAAACTTCGTTCGAAGGAGCGTCCAACAATCAGATCGTTCAGTCGTCCAATTCCAATTCCGTGCTGTGGGCGGTTCAGTTTGTGGTTGCTGCGCCGCGACCATCCAACAGTGTGAGTGTGGGTGATGTGCTTGATGGTTGGAGCGGCGGAAATGTTCGTTCGTCGGCGGGCGAAGGAACCGTGTTGGCCCGTGCGAACTCCGCCGCCGGTTCCTCGGAGTCTGGTTCGACAGGTCGAGGCAGCGAGTCGAAATCATCCGCATCGAATGCTTCAACGAACAACACCGGTGCCGTTCAAGGCAGTGGATCGTCGGTTGCCTCCGTCGATGATTCAACAGCCGCGGTTGCAGGCGCGAACGTCGCCGAACGGACGAATCGCACCAGTGACAACTCGCAAATCGCGGCGGTTGATTCGTCGTCGCCTCTCGCCGGCGAAGTGGATGGGGGAACGATCGATTGGTTGCCCCAAGTTTCTAGCGGCGACGTGTCGTTGGATTCTTCTCGGCCGGACGATGACGCCTGGGAATTGGACGAACGCACTCTCGAACAACTTCGCAAGGTGGCTCGAGATGCAACGGATGATCTGACGGAGGACATCGAATCGGGCCGTGTTCGTGACACCAGCGAAACGCCGTTGTTGGAAGGGCATTCTGTCGACGACGCTTTGGCAAGTTGGTTTGGCTCTCCCACCGGCTTGATCGATGGGATCCGATTCCAGGACGCATTGCCAACGGTCGTGCCGACGTTCTCACCTGGAATGGTGGACATCGCTTTGGATGCGACCGTGGGAGTTCACCGGACGATCGGTTTGATGGCTTCAGCGGAGACGGTTCCGGGCCCAGTCGTGGTGAACGAAGTTCGCGATGCAGTGTTGGCGGCGATCGCGTTTGAGACCGATGCACTGGCACAGCCTGCTTTGGACACTCGGCCACTGCGGTTGTCAGGATTCGCCTACCCGGGTGTCGCAATCGTTGCGGGGACTTTGGCACTGAACGCACGTCGACGTCGTTCAGGAGTCCTGCTGACCAGCCGCTGATCGGTGTTGCGTACGGAGGGGGCTGGGGGCTGAGGGGGGCCGCATGCGGAGAGTGCCGTGGATCGCAAACGCCAAAACGGAACTTGGGCGGGCTTTGCGGGTTCAATGCTTCAGCGGGGCCGTTCTGGACGTTCCCTGTGACTACCCCTCGTCATTTTGGAGCTGGAATTTTGCGTCACTCGACCGTTTTCTGTGGTTTGGCACTGTTGGCATGTTGTTCTCCAATCGCGTTTTCGTCCGCGTCTGGCGATGATGTGAACCGCGATTGGCCTCAGTGGCGAGGTCCTGATTCGTCTGGGGCCGCTTTGGAATCCAATCCGCCGACGACCTGGAGTGAGTCGGAAAACATTCTCTGGAAAATTGACGTTCCTGGCTTCGGAAGCAGCACCCCGATCGTTCTCGGCGACCGGGTGTACGTCAGCACGGCGGTGAAAACCGAGCGCAAGGCGGAAGGTGCTGACTCCAGCGAAGCACCGGTGGAGGCATCCTCGGAAGCCGCTCCGCCACGCGGGGAACGACGCGCTGGTGGAGGACGTCCGGAAGGTGGACGCGGTGGACCGGAACGCGGCGGGCGAGGTCGCGGACGCGGCGGTCGAGGCGGAGATGCGAAACCGACGAACTATCACGATTTCATGGTGATTGCCTACGATCGTACGGACGGCAAAGAAATTTGGCGGACATCGTTGACGCAAGAGGTGCCTCACGAAGCCGGCCACAACACCAACACTCTGGCTTCCTCTTCGCCCATCACCGATGGCGAGAAGTTGTACATGTCGTTTGGTTCGCGAGGCGTTTTTTGTTTGGACCTCGACGGCAAACAACTCTGGAGCGTCGACTTGGGCCAGATGCAAACTCGCAATCAGTTTGGTGAAGGCAGTTCGCCTGCAGTCCACAACGGCACCTTGGTGGTGCCCTGGGATCATGAAGGCGAATCCTTCATCGTCGCCTTGGACGCCGCGACCGGAGACGAAAAATGGCGTCAAAGCCGCGATGAACAAACGACTTGGTCGACGCCTTTGATCACTGAGTACGAAGGCCGCACACAAGTCATCACCAACGGTTCCAAGCGAGTCCGCAGTTATGACTTGGCAACCGGAGAACTGATTTGGGAGTGTGGCGGGCAGGCTGGCAACCCGATCCCCTCTCCAGTTCGTTTTGAAGACAACGTCATCGTGATGACCGGCTTTCGTGGTTACGCGATTTATTCGATTCCACTGAGTGCCAAAGGGGATGTCACCAACAGTGACGTGATCACCTGGATCGAAGAAGACGCGGCTCCCTATGTGCCTTCCCCGGTGCTTTACAAAGGTCAGCTGTACTTCGTGAAGGCCAACAACGGTGTCTTGGTCTCTCGCCAGGCCAAGACCGGTGAACTGGTGATTGATCAAACACGCCTGCCAGAGATCTCGACGGTCTATGCATCGCCTGTTGCCGCGGCGGATCACATCTATTTCACCGGACGCGATGGAACCACTTTGGTTTTGAGTCACGGCAGTGAGATGGAAGTGGTCGCTACGAATCAGCTGGCCGATGAAATCGATGCGTCTGCAGCCATCGTCGGGGACCAAATTTTCATGCGAAGCAAATCGCATCTGTACTGCATCGGCAAGTAGCGGAAGGCTCGCCCGCGTTCGCGAGTCGTCGCGGCGTGGCGGGCGGGTTATGATGTGACTCCGAATTTGTTTCTCAAACCATTTCCCAGTGCCCCGTCAAACGGTTGAGTTCAAGATGTGTGATCAGGACCATTTCGAAGAAGATCTGAAGAAGTATTCTCGCCGAGACATCGGCACCTTGGCTGCGGCCGGAATCGGTGCCGCCATGATGCTTCCGGGAGTTGCCAATGCGGCCGAAGTCAGCGAGCAAGACGTTGAAATCGAAACCCCCGACGGCAAGTGCGACGCCTACTTCGTGGCTCCATCGGCGGGAGCCCATGCTGCCGTTCTGATCTGGCCGGACATCTTTGGTTTGCGTCCCGCGTTTCGTCAGATGGGAAAACGTTTGGCCGAATCGGGGTACAGCGTGTTGGTCGTCAATCCATTTTATCGCCAGCAGAAAGCACCGACGGCCGCCAACGGAGCGAACACTTCGATCTCGGATGTGCGGCCATTGGCTCGTTCATTGACTCCTGAAACCCACACGACGGATGCAAAAGCGTTTGTGGCTTGGTTGGACAAGCAATCCCAGGTCGACACAGGCAAGCCGATTGGGACCACCGGCTATTGCATGGGTGGGCCAATCGTCTTTCGAACCGCCGCTGCGGTTCCCGATCGCATCGGTGCGGCGGCTACGTTTCATGGTGGCGGATTGGTGTCCGACGGGGACGACAGCCCGCATCGGTTGATTCCAAAGATGAAAGCGGACTTTCTGATCGCGGTTGCGGAGAACGATGACCAACGCGATCCGGAAGCCAAGACCGTGCTGAAGGAATCCTTTGAAGAGGCCAATCTTTCTGCCGAGATCGAAGTCTATCCGGCCGGGCATGGTTGGTGCCCTCCCGACACCCGCGTTCACAATCCAGAGCAGGCTGAGAAGGCTTGGAGCCGGATGCTCGCGTTGTTCGAAAAAGCTCTGGCTTGAGGCAGCGTCCGCAGGTGAGGACCGGGCACCAGCGTCTGGGACGCGGCGGACTGGTTGACGTCAGGATGGTGGCAGAATATCGTTAATCGTCGTTGAACGATTGTTCTGCGTCGCAATTCAGAAGTTGTGACCGTCGTTGGAACGTCTGCCGGATTTTGCCTGTTCTTGAGAGTGTCCATGAGTGAGCTGCATGCCATTGGTTTGTTCCCAACCTTGGGCGTCTTTGTTCAGCAATGCCAAACCGAGGCGGACCAAATCCCTGGGGATCGCAAGGACGAACTGAAGGGATTGGCGGCGTACATCCGCGAGCAAGTTCAGGAGTCCGAACCGGTGCAATTGACTTTCATTTGCACTCACAATTCACGCCGCAGTCACCTCGCTCAAATTTGGGCCAAGGTGGCTGCGGACCTGTTTGGTGTGCAGCGTGTGCGCACCTTTTCAGGGGGCACCGAAGCGACGGCAATGAATCCACGAGTGGTTGATTCGTTGAAGCGGACAGGATTTCAGGTCGTTGTGAAATCGGAAGAGGATCAGAATCCGATTTATTCGGTCCGCTATGCGGAACACGCCGAGCCGTTGCAGTGCTTTTCCAAAGTCTACAACCAGTCGCCCAATCCAACGGCCCGATTTGCGGCGGTGATGACGTGTTCCAGTGCGGACCAGGCTTGCCCGTTCGTTCCTGGATGCGATCTGAGGTTGCCGATCCGCTACGAGGATCCGAAGGTGTCCGACGGAACGTCTCAGGAAGCTGAAATCTACGACGAACGCTCTCAGCAGATCGCCCGAGAGATGCTGTACGCCATGTCGTTGGTCTGAATTGCGGCAGCCATCCGATGCTGAATGGGAACCGACTCGCCAAGCGTTGGGGACTCACCCGCCTGCCGCTGTGTGATCGGTGGTGCGGCCCAAGATTCCAGTGGCGACAGGACGAAGCCGTCGGTGGCGCAAATGGGCACCGATGCCGTGGTGCCGGAAATCCTGTTGCAAACCGAGGTTGAGTTTGATTGAGGCGCACGCTTTGCGGGGCGATGCCGTAGTCGGACATCTACAGTGTGACGCCCCGAGAGGTGGCGACCACGTGATGAACCGAAAATCTCATTCGAATATCAACTTCAACGGCCTCGATCAGATGAACAGTTCCAGTTCCAATTCGTCCCAGTCCGCATTGTTCCAGCCTCTCGAACTGGGTGGGCTGACGCTGCCCAACCGGATCGTGATGGCTCCGCTGACACGAGCACGCGCCGGGGTGGAACGCATGGCCAATGAAATGATGGCCGAGTACTACACGCAACGAGCTTCCGCCGGTCTGCTCATTAGCGAAGCGACCGTGGTGTCTGAACAAGGCATTGGTTGGCCGCAGTCACCGGGCATCTCCACCGATGAAATGGCGGAAAGTTGGAAGGTCGTGGTCGACTCGGTTCACCAAGCCGGTGGCCGAATCTTTCTGCAGTTGTGGCACACCGGACGTGCATCGCACAGTGATTTTCATAACGGTGAACTGCCGGTGGCACCCTCGGCCATCGCGATCGAAGGCGACGGCGTGCACACCCCATCGGGAAAGAAGCCATACGAAGTGCCACGTGCTCTCGAAACCAGCGAACTGCCAGGCATCGTGGAAGATTATCGCCAGGCGGCCAAACGGGCGAAGGCAGCTGGATTCGATGGCGTCGAAATCCACTCCGCCAATGGCTACCTGCTGGATGAATTCTTGCAGTCCAAGTCGAATCAACGCGATGATCAATACGGCGGCAGCATTGAGAACCGCTACCGTTTGCTGGGTGAGGTTGTCGATGCGGTCACCAGCGTTTGGTCCAACGATCGTGTTGGCGTTCGGTTGGCTCCCAACGGTTCGTTCAACGACATGGGGTCACCCGAATACGTCGAGCAGTTCACGTATGTGGCTCGCCAGCTGGATGCGCATGGACTTGCCTACTTGCACGTGATGGACGGCACCGGGTTTGGTTTCCATGAACTTGGTCCTGCGATGACGCTCGCGGATTTCCGAAAGGTCTTCAGTGGTACGTTGATGGGCAACGTTGGCTACACCCGGGAGTCCGCGGAAGAGGCCATCGTGGACGGTTCGGCGGATTTGATTGCTTTTGGCCGGCCGTTCATCAGCAATCCGGACCTCGTCGAACGTTTCGCCAACGGTTGGCCTTTGGCTGAAACAGCCGACATGTCGGTTTGGTATTCGCACGATGCGCATGGTTACACGGACTTCCCAACCTATGAAGCTGCCTCGTCCGAAGACACTGTCGAAGAACCTGAAGCCTGCAACGCGGAATAAAAGCGTTTGCCGACGGCGTTTTCTTGTTCATTCCCTCCTCTTGTCAAAGTCAAAGCATTATGAAAACCGTCCATGCGTACGCGGTGAAGGAACCCAAGGGTAAGTTTGAAGAGTTCGAGTATGAACTTGGTGAGCTTGGCCCCAACGAAGTTGACATCGAAGTCGAGTCGTGCGGCATTTGTCACAGCGATCTCAGCATGGTCGACAACGATTGGGAGATGAGCGAATACCCCTTGGTACCCGGCCATGAAGTGATCGGGAAAATCGGGGCCGTTGGCGAGCACGTGACGCATCTATCGGTTGGTGATCGAGTGGGGTTGGGGTGGCATGCCGGGTACTGCATGGTGTGCGATCAATGCATGAGCGGCGATCACAACCTGTGCTCAGACGCTCAAGCGACCATTGCCGGTCGCCACGGTGGATTCGCGGACACGGTGCGCGCTCAATCGGCCAGCGTGGTCAAGATCCCGGATCCTTTGAATGCCAAGGAGGCTGGGCCATTGCTTTGCGGCGGCATCACGGTTTTCAATCCATTTGTGCAATTGGATCTTTCGCCGACATCGTCGGTGGGCGTGATTGGCATTGGTGGGTTGGGACACCTCGCTCTGAAGTTTGCCAATGCGTGGGGATGTGAAGTGACAGCCTTCACTTCGGAATCCAAACAGGAAGAAGCGTTGCAGATGGGAGCCCATCACACGCTGAACTCCCGTGACATGGACGCGATCAAAGACACCGACCTGCGGTTTGATTTGGTGATCTCGACCGTCAACGTCCCGCTGGATTGGAATGCGATTCTCGGCACACTTAAAACCCACGGACGACTTCACATGGTGGGGGCAGTGACGGAGCCAATGCAGATCGGTCTGCTGCCGCACATGCTTTTCAATCAATTGTCATTGGGAGCTTCTCCGGTGGGACCGCCCGTCATCATCCGCCGGATGCTGGACTTCGCGGCGCGGCACCAGATCGCTCCCGTGACCGAGCACTATCCAATGAGCCAAGTCAACGACGCGTTTGAACGTTTGCGAAGTGGAGACGCTCGCTACCGGATCATCTTGGACCGCGATTGATAAGGCGGGCATCGGCTTTCGCTTGGCAAGCCGTTTGCGAAGGTCACTCCGTTTCCGTCGCAAACATTTGCTGGATGTCTTCCAGGATCAGGTACAGGCATGGGACCAACACCAGAATGATTCCAGTGGCGAACAGGATTCCAAAACCCAGTGAGATCGCCATCGGAATGATGTACTGAGCCTGCAGGGAGTCCTCGAAGATCAATGGCATCAGTCCGCCGAAGGTCGTCAACGTGGTCAGCATGATCGGTCGGAAACGACGCAGCCCGGCCTGTGAGATCGCGTCGAACGCGGACTGGCCTTTTCGGTGTCGATTGGCGTAGTCGATCATGATCAGCGAGTCGTTGATCACGACGCCGGAAAGAGCAATCACGCCCATCAAGCTGACCAGTGAGAGATCGTAGCCCAGCATGATGTGGCCGATGATCGCTCCCACCACGCCGAACGGAATCGCGACCAGCACGATCAGTGGTTGCACGTAACCACGGAATGCAATCGCGAGCAGCGAATAGATCACCGCGAGGGCCAATCCGAAGGAGCCCCACAGGGACGCCGTGGCTCGCCGCATTTCGGCGTCACTGCCTTCGAAGCTCCAGGTGATCCCGGGGAAGTCTTCGCGGAGTCGGGGAAGTTCTGAGGAACGCAAGGCTTCGATGACTTGGGTGGCAGCACGTTTGGGTTCGACATCCATCGACACATTGATCGCGCGACGTCCATCGCGACGATTGATGGATCGGAAGGCCAGTGTTTCTTCGACATCCGCGACGTCGAGCAGTGGGACCTCTGCCCCGCTTGGTGTGCGAATGATCAAGTCTTCGAGATGATGAATGTCTTCCCGCTGCTCTTCGGGAAGTTTGACACGAACTTCGGTTTCGTTGGTCCCCCGAATCAGACGCAGCGCCAGCGATCCGAAGAAGGCACCTCGCAATTGTTCACCGAGTTCCTCATCGGTGAGTCCCAGGGCGCGTCCCTCGGGACGCAATCGGAAATCGTATTGGATTTTGCCTTTGTTGTAGTTGTCGCTGACATCCCTGGCGTTGGCGAACAATTCGACTCGTTCGACGAACGCCGTGGCAGCTTTTTCCAGCACCTCGATGTCGCTGTGACTGAGGTCAATGCTGATGTCGCGACGGTGACCACCGGGACCACTTTCTGCTTCGAAGGTGACTTGGTTCACGCCGGGTAGATCGCCGATGTGTTCTCGCCACAGTTCGATGACTTGGTTGGCGGTCATGTCACGCTGGTCTGGTGGCTTCAGCACGATTTCCACGTCAATGAAACTCTGTCCGCGGACGTTGGTTTTGATGCCTTCGGCGACCTCGTACAGATTGTGCTCATCGAACATTTTGATGCTGGCCTGAGTCACCGTGTCAGCGATTTTTGCAGCTTGGGCCTGAGTCGTGCCAACAGGCATTCGCACGCCAGCTTCGATTTCGTCGGCCGACACTTCGGGCATCAGAATCAAACCCATGTGGGCACTGGTTGCATAACCACCGATGACCACGAACAACGCCAAGGCAAGAGAAGCCGTCACGTATCGATGGCGAAGGCTGATGGTCAAAATGGGGCGATAGAAGAATTCCACCAATCGGTTGAATGCTTGGCTGAACCTTTGTTGGGCGTGATGCAAGCGGCCGCCGATCCCGTTGCGTTTGCGACCTGCGTCGCGAGCGTGAGCCAAGTGGGCGGGGAGAATGAACAAGGATTCGACCAGCGAAAGCGACAGCACGATGATCACAACGATCGGCAACGGGCCCCAGAACTTGCCTGTCTCACCGGGGATGAACAACAACGGAACAAACGCAACGATGTTGGTCAGGATGCTGAACGTGACCGGACCGGAGACTTCTTGGGTGCCTTGGACGGCGGCGGCCTCGTGATCCTGGAGCGTTTGGCGTTTTTCGTAAACGTTTTCGCCCACCACCACCGCGTCGTCGACCACGATCCCTAAGACGACGAGGAATCCGAACAGCGAAATCATGTTGATGCTGACACCGGCGACGGGCAACAGCAGCACACCGCCGATGAAGGAAATGGCCATGCCCGTCATTACCCAGAATGCCAATCGGAATTCCAAGAACAGCGACAGAATCACCAGCACGATCACCACCGCCATCGCGGCGTTTTCCGCGACCAGCATCAATCGTCGGCGGAACTCTTCGGCGTTGTTGCTGTCGATACGCCACTTCACACCGGGAGGAAGGACCGTTTCAAATTCTGCCATCGTCTCGTGGACCGCTTCGGCCACATCGATGGGAGATTGCGAGCCGACACGGAAAATGTCGAGTTCGACCGATGGCGTTTGGCTGAACTGAGAGTGAAAGCCAACGTCTTCGAATCCGTCCCGAATCGTGGCAATGTCACCAAGCGTCACCATCGGGCCATCGCGTCCGGAGACGATTTCGATGCCGGCGAACTCTTCCGCCCATTGCTTGCGAGCTTTCACGCGGAGCAGGATTTCACCCGCGGTGGTTTGCACCGACCCCGCCGCCACGTCTTGGCTCGATTCGCGAATGACCTGAGCCACGTCGGGCAGAGTCAGGCCGTATTCACGCAGTCGTTGTCGCGGGATTTCGACATGCGTGACATAGGCTGGCACGCGGCGCAGTTCGACCTGCGTGATCTGTTCTTTGGATTGCAGTTGATCGCGAAGTTGTTCGGCCAACTTTCGCAGAGCCCAGATGTCGATTGGTCCATAGATGGCAACCTGCATCACTTCTTGCTGGCGTGATTGCAGGCGAACTTCGGGTTGTTCGATCTGATCCGGGAAGGTGCGAATTCGGCTGACCGCTTGGTCGACATCCTGCAGAACCTTCATGCGGTTCTCGCCGGCGACCAATTCGATCAGGACTTCACCGCGTCCCTCACGAGCTTCGCTGGTGAGTTCGCGAATTCCTTCGACGCCACGGACGGCTTCTTCGATCGGACGCAGGATACCCTGTTCGACTTCCTCGGGAGCGGCTCCTGGGTAACCAACGGTCACTTCCACGATGTCGAGTTGGAACTGAGGAAAGACTTCTTTCTGGATCGCGAAGGCAGACCAGATGCCGCCACCGAGCAACAGCAGCATCAGCAGGTTGGCTGCAATCGCATTGCGAGCCATCCAGGCGATCGGGCCGCCCTCCGGAACCAGTTTGGACAACGAGGTCACTCGATTGTCTCCTTGGTTGCTGTTTCCTTGGCCTCATCGGAGTCGACATCAAGATCGGTGTCGTTGTGGGTGATCTTGCGCAGTCCGACTCCGTTGGCGACGGTCGCCAGGGTCGTGATCACGATCTCTTCGCCCGCTTCGATGCCTTCGCGAATGTAAGCGTACTCTGCGTCTTGAAAGACAACCTGCGTTTCCCGGATCTCAAGTTGTTCGTCTTTCATGACCCACACCGTGTCTTGATTGCGTACGTAATCGCGGGGCAATCGAACGACGTCTTGGATCTCTCGACCTTCAATTTGGGTTTCGATCAACGTGTCGAGAATCAAGGGTGGTGCATCGGATTCACGCCCGAGTGGATCGGGCACGGTGATCAGGACGCGGGCCAGGCGTGTTTGTTGGTCGAGTGTTCCAATCAGTCGAGCGACCCGCCCTTCTCGCTCGACACCTGGACCCCAGGCATCTGGGTGGCGGAGGATGACTTTGGAACCTTCGATTGAAACGCCATCCTCCGTTGTTTCAGGGAACTGGACCCAACGAAGCGTTCGGACGGGAACCGCGGCCATGATCCAGTATTCTTCCAAACCGATCAGGCGGCCAAGTTCGTCCCCGGTGCCAACTTGCGAACCGATGTTGACGGACCGCGAGAGAACATGAGCGTCAAAGGGAGCGGTGATTTGGGTCCGATCAAGGTCCAGTTGGGCACGTTCCAGTGACGCCTTCGCCGCAGCCATCTCGGCTTTGATGGATGCGATTTGTGGCTCGCGTAGCACGAGGCCGCGGTTGGTGTCATCGATGGTGTCCTCGAGCATTTCCAGCTCTTTCACCGCCAACCGCTGGCGTGCCTGTTCGATTTCCCACAACGCTTCTTTCTGCAGCAATTCACTGTTGCTGATCGAGATCGCATTTTCGAAATCAGCTGGATCGATTCGCAGCAACGACTCGCCTTGGCGAACCAGGCCACCCGGAATGAATTCCGGTGAGAGTTCGACGACTTGGCCGTTGACGCGCGGACTGACCGTGATATCCCGGGCAGGTTCGACCGTTCCAAGCACCACCACTTGAGGGGAGTAGTTGCCTCGTTCCGCTGGGATGGTTTCCACCAAAGCCGCCGATTTTCGGGTGGCATTGATCTGCTGGGCGGTGGGTTCGGTTTGGTTGATCACGAACACCGCAGCGGCGGACGCACCCAAAATGGCCAAGCAGGTGATGGTGGTTCCTAGGATGCGAAGCCAGCGCCACTTGGGTCGCTGTTTCGACGCATCATTCATCGACAACGGTCTCCGGAATGATTTCCACGGTGGATTCCAATAATTCAAAGTCTTGGGAGCGGGTGTCAAAATCGCCAGCCAACGCCAGGTACAGCGAGACGCGAATGAGCACCAAGTCTAGTTGAGCCGAAAGCAGTTCGCGCTGCAATCTTTGCTGAGCAGTGATTGCACTGAGCACATCCAGGTAAGTCGCGTCGCTGATCAGGTACTGCTCCCGCAATTGCTCCGACGATTGGCGAGCCAGTTCGACTTGGTTTTCCAAGTGTTCGATGCGTTCGAGTTGGTACCGTTCCTGGGCCAGGGCGTCCTCCACCTCACTGAAAGCATTCAGCATGGTCTGCCCATAAACATTGAACAATTCGCGTTTGACGGCGGCGTTGCGGTCGACTTCAGCTCGGCGTTGCCCACCGTCAAACAGCGGGGCAATCATTTGTGCACCGATCGAGACAAACCAATCGCGGAACAGCGTTTCAGGCGATTCCGACACATTCAGCAGCGACCCGGTGAGGTTGATCCGCGGGTACTGGGCACTGATCGCAGACGCGAGGTCTCGGTCCGCGGCACGGAAAGCCAGGTAATCGCGGCGGACGTCCGGGCGGCGTTTCAGCAATTCCGACGGCAGGCCAGTGGCCGGCAGCGGTGGCAGGGCCGGCAGATCGGACCCGGGGTCGTATTCCGCGGACTGAGGCATTTCACCGAGCAGCACGGCGAGTTGATGTTCCAAGACTTCGATCCGGACCTTTTCGACAACGATTTGTTCCAGGGTGGCTTCGACCAGTTGTCGTTGCCGAAGCACGTCAGGGCTGCGGATCAGTCCCGAGGCAAAGCGAGCTTCCTGCAATGCCAAGCCCATTTCGTTGTTGTCGAGTTGTTCGTTGAGCAACTCGATCTGGGCGTGGCCTTCGATCAGTGAGAACCATGTCCGTGCAATCTCAGCGGACAGCGTCAGTGCGATCGCCTGGTAGTCTTCTCGCGTGGCAGAGGTTCGCAATCGTTCGGCGTCGACACGAGATTCAATCTCGCCCCACAAGTCGACTTGGTACCCCGCATCCAATCCCCAGATGAAACTGGAACGATCCTTGCCAGGACCCATGGTGCTTCCATAGTCCGCGATCCCATTGAGGTCGGGCCACAGGTCCGAGGCTTCGCGTCGTGTCACGGCCCGAGCCGCATGCAATCGTTGCAGTGCGGCAGCAAGCGTGAAGTTGCCTTGCAGCGCGACTTCGATTTCCGCATTGAGTGTTGGGTCGTTGAAACTGGTCCACCAACGGTCTGGCTGAACCACTTCGCCTTCTGCGGAAAACGGAGGCGGCGTTTGAGATCGAAAGGTCCAGGTGTTGTCTGGATTGGCGCAGCCCGCACCGACCAGCAGCAATGCAATCAGCCACCGGGCGGGGAGCAACCTCGCGAATCGAACCATGGACATGAAGGCGGAACTACGAGATTCGGTGCTCCGAAATCCAGTCCAATTCAAGACTTGCTACGGGGCTCCCACGCTATTCGTCGTGTTTCACGACGGTCGACAAGGCGATCACCGCCCAGGCACTGCCCCAGTCGTTCGCCGTTGGCGTGGCTGCTCCCTTTGCAGAAGCCTTGGTTTTGACACGTATTCAATGCGGCACGCAGCCAACGACCGGTGAGTGTTGAGTCTCGGCGAGGTGCTTTGCCTCGCGATTCGAGGCATTGAGTTTGCGTTTTGGAACGCAAGAGAGTGGGCCAAAAGAGTGGATGCTGTATCCGGTCCAAGGGCGACAAGCCTGGGCTGCAAAATGTTTGGTCTTAAGCAGGTACGCAGGTGTCATCGGGTATGTGAGCCGTTGGCGTTAGCCACGGTTTTCACGCGCAACCGGGGCTAACGCCCAAACGGCTCACATGGTTGTGCCCGATCATTCCAGCCGACCTGCTTAACAGCGTTTTGGGCTGCGCAGGTTTTGTTCCTCGACTTCGCCCCAACGGGGCAGCCCTACGCCAGCCCAGGGCAACGCCCTGGGTTGTGGCGGGAACAAGATTACAAAGCCCCAACGGGGGCGGTCCTAGCGGGTTTTGGGGAGTCTTTCTTAGGGCCGCCCCGTTGGGGCTGGTGTCGGAATCTCCGTAACGAAACCCCAGGCGATGCCTGGGGCTATCTTAGAGTTGCCCCCTTGGGGCGGAGGAAAGAACAGAAACCAACAACGCATCTTCCGTGTCAACGCCAAACATTCAGCAGGCCACGACAAGCCCCAGGTCGCGTTTTGGTTCCCATTCACCGTCGATGTGATCGCGGTTCAGCAACTTTGCGTGTTGCTGCTGGGGCGCTGATTGGGGCGCGGAGCGAATTGCTTCAGTCCTTGGTCAAACAAATGAAGCGACATGCCGTCGCCCACGAACACACTGGTGACGCCGAGTGAGCCGACCTCGCGGATGTTGCGCATTTCGTCATCGAAAAAGAGCATTTTATTGTAGGAAATGTCGCTGTTCTGGTGGAGTGCCGCGAAGTATTTCAACTTGGATGACGGGTAGATCTCTGAGTACGCGAATCGTTGGGCGATGCCAAGTCGCTCGACCAACTCGCGGGCCCAGGTTGGTTGCTGGGTTCGTGAGGCCAATGCCATTGGAATCTTCCGATCGTCACAGCGATCCAAAATCGCAAGCGCATCGTCGTACAAGCGAACCTGCCGGCCATCGCTGTCAAGAATTTGCGATCCACAGGTGTGAAACGGTGGCGACAAGCAATCACACCACGTTCCGCCACAATCCCAGAGCGTGAAGTCGAGGTCAAATACGACCAAGCGTGGAAGCATATCATTCATGAATGAGAATCGATCAGGCGTCGAGAATGGCAGCGATGTTTTCGGTGGGACGGCCGATTGCTGCTTTGCCGTCGTGGATCACGATCGGACGTTCAATCAGTTTAGGATGCTCCACCATGGTCGCGATCCATTGTTGCTCGGTCAGCGTTTGTTCGCCCAAGTTCAATTCTTTGAAGAGTGGTTCCTTTTTGCGAACCAAGCCTTCTGCTGGGATGCCCAGCAGTTTCACGATCTCGGTGAGTTCTTTTTTGCTGGGCGGCGTCTCCAAGTACTTGATGATCTCCGGCTCGATGCCGCGTTCTTCTAGCAACTGGAGAGCTTGGCGAGACTTGGTGCATCGTGGGTTGTGATAGATCTTGGTCATGTTGTGATTCAAGGATGGTTGGAGTGCGATGCCAGTGAAATGGAAAGGAGTTGGCGGAATATCTGAAACGCTGGGTTGGGATTGTTCAATCCCGGTCCGAGAGCAGCGGCGTTTTGCCTGGCCATCGGTCCCCACCGGCAACCACTGCTTTTGAGATCACAAACTCTTGTGGAAAGTGCCTGCCACACCGAATTCGCGAACGCGAACTGGTGAACGATCGGATGGGCATCATCGGGTGAGCCTCGGTTCGATCCAAACACCCCAGTCACCACCGCCACCGTTGCCGCCATCGCTGACTTTGAGAGTCAGGATTTGGACCTCGCTCACATCGATGTCAAACGCTTTGCCTACGCCCGCGGTCACCTGAGTCGACTTCCAAAGCGATTTGCCATCGCCAAGGACCTCAAAATCAACCCGCCCAAATTGGTTGCCTTGAATCCCACAGCGACCTGAAAAGTGTTTCCAGTCTTTCTGAAGTTCGTACACATGTTTAGCAGGTGCGTGAGCGTAGATTCCATGTGCAAAGTAGTCGCCACCCAGCGACAGCAAACGCTGCTTGTCGGGCACGGAATTGTAAGTGGGACGCAACCAACCTACCTCGGCTGATTGGGGACGGATCGTTGAGAGCCAAGCTGACTTTGTGTCCGAAGGAATCTGATTCGCATCGATTGAGATCGGTGGTTCGAGATTTTGAAAACGATCCAGCACACGTTGCCCGATCTTCATCAGGTCAGGATCCGAGTTTGCGATCTCACCAAGTCGCGTTTTTGCGTTCTCGAAGTTTCCCGTTTGCAGTTCATCCATCACTGGTTTCAATTCCAGTTCCAATCGTGCGATGGACAGATCGGGGCTGCCATCTGCGTTGACGCTGTACCGAAGGGAACGTGTGCTTGTCGTCCCGTTGATGTGGCACGACACCAACCGCAGTTCGCCGGATGTCTTGGGACGAAGGGGGCCGCTGTGCAGCGCGAACTTCCCCTGGGGGTCGGGCACGGAGGAAGCGGTTGTGGCGTCGTAGTCGCCACCGCCATCGGGATCGAAGTAAGCGACCACTGCATGGGCCGGGATGGTGCTGCTGATTTGTCCGGAAACTTGGATCGAGCGGCGAGGTCCAGCCGAAACGAGCAGGTTGTTGAAATCAGTGGAGGGACGATCGTGGATGGATCGGGGGACCTGTCGGTTGAAGACTGGATGAGCAGCCAATCGCAATGCATGAGTTTGCGTTAGAAAAGTTCCCTTGCCTTCACCACGCAATTGTTGGGCGTAGGTTCGATTGCCCGAACCCATCAAAGCTGTCCCGCGATCGGCTTCATCGGGACGTTGGCGACAGTGAGGCAGCGAGAGCGCGTGTCCCAGTTCATGGATCACGCCTCCAATGAAGATGGAGTTGTGGCGTCCGATGGTGATGCGCCCGTACTCACCATCTCGAATCGGGGTTGGATCGCGAAAACGGCGAGGATCGAGAATCTCGGAGTCGCATTGCCAGGCGGTTCCCGACAAGTGGTTTCCACCGCCGTAGTAAGGGCTGTGATGCGAGATCTTGCCGGCGACCGGATCGTAATCCATCAAGTTGCAAAACAGCAGCAACACCGATGCGTCAGCGTCGATTCCGCGTTGCCGCAACACCGGGATCACTTCTTCGCGAATTCGTCGGCCATCGGGTTTGTCGTAGTTGGTCTCTTCGCCCACGACTTCAATGATGTCGACTTGTCCGCGCTGGTTCCGCAGCACGTGCATCGACCGGTTGGCGAACCCATGTCGTTTCAGTTCGCTCTCGTAGAACCCAGCGGTTTCCTCCACGATTCGGCGGATGCGAGAGGTGTGATTGGCCGCTGGAGGGCGGTCGCGAGGGGTGAAGTACACCACGACAACGCGGCCCGGCGAATCGAGCGGATCCGCTTTGACCGCCTGGCTGATTCGCTTGCGAGCCATGGTGATCGACGGTGCCGAGGCCTGCATCCGAACCATGCTGGGCGACTGGCCCGCGGATTCAGGGATGTCCCCAGAGATCGCAGTCACGATCCCAATCAAAACAAACAGCGAGGAGGGCTTCATGGGCGAGGGATACGCTCTGCTTCCGGAGGGAGATCCATGGTCAACGGGCATCGAGTTTGACCATGATCCACCACGCGGGGCAGACTCATCAAGGGGCGATCCCCTTGCTGAGAGCATCAGTCGCCAGCGGGCGTTTGAGTCTCTTCCGGCTCCGCTTCTGGCGAACCGGACGCGGAGGAGTCGGACGTTGTCAAACCCAGTCGGTAGGCTTTTGCGATCGCTTGTCGGCTGTAGTCGATCGACTCGCCCAGGATCCGTGCGGACTCTTGGCTGGCATGGAAACCCTTGCTGTTTTCGCTGGCGATGTAGTCCAGGCGCCACATCGCTTTGCGTTGCAGATCGCGAATCGGTTTGAGTTGTTCTTCGGTTGCACCGGCCGCTTGGACTTCGATGATCGCATCCAGCATTTCTGTCATCGCACTGGCCGCGCGGTCGATGAGGGCTCGCGTTCGGTCTTGGATCACATCGACGCGAGCTTTGATCTCGGCCTCGGGAACTTTGTGGCAGGTTTGGCAAGCCTTGTTGATGTTCATCATGGGGCTGCGAACCCAGTGACTGCTGACTTTGGTGGCGCCGACCTTTTCGTATGGCATGTGGCAGTCGCTGCAACTGACGCCGGCTCGGGCGTGAATGCCCTGACTCCAAAGTTCAAATTCAGGGTGCTGGGCTTTGTAGACTTTGGTGCCGGTTGTTTTGTGGACGTAGTCGTAGAACTCTCCGCCATCGGGGAACGTGGTGGCGTCCCATTCCGCCTCAAGGTTCTCCATCTTCAGACCGTTGCTCCAGGGGTAGGTCAACGTCATCTTGTTCGCACAGTAGTACTCGACGTGGCACTGGCCGCAGACGAACGATCGCATTTCTTGGCGAGTCGCCATGGTGTTCGGATCGTAGACGCCTTGCTTGCCGCCATCTCGCCAGGCCTGGATGCTGGGCAGGTGTGGAACCTCGGCGTCGCTCTTGGCGAGTTTGTCGATGCCCAAGATGAATCCGGGACGAGTGACTCGAATCGCCATGGTTTGGGGTTCGTGGCAATCCACGCAAGAAACGGGATGGGCACCGCCGATGTGGGGATCGCCGCTGGCGGCGTCAAATCCATCGGGTGTTTGATCAATTTCGGCGTGCACTTCTTCGTACTTCTTGGTGCTGACCGCACGGAAACCGGCCAAGACCGCTTCCTGTTGAAAACCATCGGCCAGGGATTTCGCGTCCGTCGGTTTGCCTTGTTCTTCCAATCCAATTCGTCGGTACGTGGCGGCGATGGACGCGTGGCAATGCAAACAAGCACCGGATTGCTGAACGTCAGTCACCCGCTTGGTGACTTCTTGATCGCCCAACATGTGAGCGTGGCCGCGTGCTTCGCGATAATCAATGCTGAAGGCGTAGCCAGCAAACAATCGTTTCAGCCAGGGCGACTCTTCCAGTTTGCTAGGTGGTAGCGCGTGGTTGCCGCCGAAGTCGGTGTAATCGTCGTCGACGGTTTTCAGGTAGTCCTCGTATTGCTGCGGGAAGTTCAGGCCCCAGGGTTCCGGGTCCGTGCTGATCTCGGTGACCTCCACCACCCGGGTGAAGGGCACCCGTGCTTCCTGTTTGCGTTCGAAAATGTTGACCAGCAACGCGACAACGCCGAACGTTGCGAAAGCGGTCAGTGCGGTCAATAGAATCAGCCATCCGAAGCTGCGTGGTTGCTGATCGGACATGACAAACCTTTGCGAACGTAGATTGAAAGAAGAGGTCGAATGGGAGAGTGCGTCAAAGAACGAGGTTGATACCGAAGACGGTGTCAACGCGGATGCATCCAGTCCACTTTGCCGTGGCCCGCGTGGCCAACGTCGGCATGGCAGTGGACGCAGTTCTGCATGTCACCTTGCGGGGTCGCCGGCAGCAACGCGTGCACAAAATCACGATGGCAGTCCACGCAGGTGCTCTGAGTGACCCGGCGGTTGCGTGGTTTGATTTCAATCGGATCGGAATAGCCACCCAGGGTGAATGCCAAGGAGTGGAAAAATCCATTGTCACCTTTGACGATCCATTTGCCGATTTTGTCGTGCGGCAAGTGACAGTCATTGCAAACGGCAACATGGTGGTGAGAACTCTGCTGCCAAGAATCAAAGTGCGATTGCATCACGTGGCAATTGACGCAGGTTTCGGGGGTGTTGCTCAGATAGCTGGCGCCTTTCCCGTACCCGAACGTGAACGTGCCGATTCCGGCGAGCAGTCCCAGGGCAACGCAGAAGAGCATGGCAATTTTGGGGAACCGCTTCTTTCCCGCAGTCGTGCTTGGCGTCGGTTCCGATGGATCGGCGGTGGCAGATCGCATGATGATCCATTCCTTTTGCGTGATCCAAGCAGGTCGGATGCTGACTCGCTTGGTGAGCCGGAATGTAGCAGTTTCGCCGGAGCGGGAAACAGCTCATGAGTCAATATTTGCGTGCAAACGCGCAACTTGAACCAAGCTTCTCGAGCGACGTCCATTGGGTGTGCTCATTCGCTCGCTTTGCTAGCCGTGGTGTGCCGCTTCGTCGCACTTTCATAACCAGCGGGTGCGCGGAGGAACCGATTGTGGGTGTGAACACGTTGCGTCCGCGTGCCATCAGCTGACACGAGCTCGCCGCCGGATTCGCACCATCCCAAGATCCCGGAGCGGTAGTTGCGAGCCTTCATTCCGCGTCGCAGGCAACGTTGTGCAAAGATCCAGCTGCGGCCGCCGATGGTGCACGAGGCAACCACGGTGCGATTTTGGAACTCTCGCTGGCGTGACTGGAATTCGTCGCGGGAGATGGAGCCTGGAATGTGCGACACATTCCTCTCGGGTTCAGATCGAACGTCGACGAGAACGATCGATGGATCGTTCTGTTCCAGTCGTCTGGCGAGCTCCTCGGTCGAGATCTCTTCCACGCGAGTCAATCCGATGAAGGGAGCGATCCGGTTGAGCCAGAGGACGAATTGTTCGGATAGCCAAATCATGGGTGATTCCTAACGGGCCGAAGCTCCAACCAAATGGGAGTGCGTGAGCAGATACATTGTTGGCTCATGGAGGCACTGGAGAAACCAGGGAATCCTCGGGTTTAGCGTTTGACTCTCCCTTTGGAGGAGGCCGTAGGATGGCGGAAATGTTCAGCATAGGCGAATTTTCCAAGATGACCGGGCTGACGATCAAGTCACTCCGGTTTTATCACCAGCAGGGCGTTCTAACGCCTTGTCGCGTCGAAGTCGGAAGCGGGTACCGCTATTACTCGGAAACGCAGGTCGACACGGCACGGGTGATTGCTCAGCTTCGTGAGCTGGAATTCTCTGTGGCTGACGTTCGAGAAATACTGAGCAACCACAGTGACGATGCCGACATTGTCGAACGTTTGAGGTCCCAGCGAGCTGTGATCAAAGAACGGATGAAAAAGGATCGCGACATTGCAGGGTTGCTCGATCAAATCATTGTCCATGAAACCGAGGCCACCCAAACGATGAACCAGACCAGCTACGCCGTCGAGGAAAAGAACGTCGACCCATGTTTGATCGCGAGCATTCGCATGCAGGGGGCCTACCGCGAATGCGGCAAAGGATTCGCGAAAATTGGCCGTCGACTGGGGCGTTTCATCAATGGCAAACCCATGTTGTTGCACCATGACACCGAATACAAAGAAGCGGACGCCGACTTCGAGGCTTGCCTGCCGGTGAAGAAAGGCGAATCAAGCGACGAGATCATCGTCCGAGAACTGCCTGGCGGACGAGCGCTGTCGTTGATGCATTTGGGACCATACGAAGAGATTGGTCGGTCCTACGAGAAAATCATCAAGCATGCGAAAACGCAGTCGCTGAACTACCACTTGCCGACGCGAGAGATTTACCACAAAGGACCCGGGATGATCTTCCGAGGCAATCCCAAGAAGTATCTCACCGAGATTGTATTTCTGATTTCGAAGGACGTTTCCTGAAGGCCGCTGGTCCATCGTACAACCTGTTTCAACCATCATTCGAGGTCGCATCATGAGCGATGCCATTTCCATGTTTCTCTCCGCTTCCACCTTTGCCGTCGCGGGGGCTTCTGCTCGCCAGCACAAGTACGGCAACAAGGTCTTCCGGGCTCTGATTGGATCCGGGCGGATCGCGTACCCGCTCAATCCGATCACGGAAGAGATTGAGGGGCATCAGGCCTACCCGCGGCTTCAAGATTTGCCGACGGTGCCCGAGGCGGTTTCGATCATCACTCCGCCGGAGGTGACTCGCAAAGTGGTCGCTGACGCGATCGAAGCGGGCGTGAAGCACCTTTGGATGCAACCCGGTGCGGAGGACGACGGAGCCAGCCAT
The DNA here is from genome assembly GCF_028768465.1 of Rhodopirellula sp. P2. Classification (GTDB taxonomy): domain Bacteria; phylum Planctomycetota; class Planctomycetia; order Pirellulales; family Pirellulaceae; genus Rhodopirellula. Next base: position 369,381 of record NZ_CP118225.1, on the reverse strand, counting down.
GCAGCTCGCCAGGCCGGGCTGAGCGTGATCGACGACGGCAGTTGCATTCTGGTGCTGCTTGCTCGTGAATGACGTGCAACTTGACGGGGTTGGAGCGGGCAAGATGCAGGATGAACATCGCTGGCTACTTTTCGATGGAGTAGCCGGCGTTTTTCCAGGCACTCATGCTGCCGGGCACGTTGTGGACACGCTGAAATCCGTTCCGTTCCAAGACACTCGCCGCGATGCTCGCTCGATACCCACTGCCGCAGTAAACCGCGACTGGATCGTCGCGGCTCAAATCCAGCTCGCCGTTGACGCCGCTTCGCATCTCGGCGACGTAACAATGCTTCGCTCCTGAAATTCGGTTGGATTGGTATTCAGACGGCGCACGAACGTCCAGGATTTGAAAGTCGCTCTGGTGTTGGTGCAGATCGTGGACGGTGAGTTGTGGAGTCATCGACAGCGGAAGACCTGCATTGTTCCAGGCCTTCATGCCGCCGACGAGGTAGCCGGCGAAGCGATGCAGTCCAACGATCGCAAAATGCCAAGTGACCCAGTCCAATCGAGTTTCATCCTCAACAACCAGCAAGATGGGGCGATCGTAGTCGAGCATGTCCCCGGCCCAGACCGACAATTCAGGCCGGTCACCCAAGTTCATCGCGCCGGCAATGTGGCCTCCACCGAACGCGAGCATTTGACGTGTGTCGACCAGTTGTGCTGCGCCGGATTGAATCGCCTCTTGAAATTCTGTGGGAGGAAGCCCCGGCACGACGGGAGCGCGGCCAATCAGCTGGGGCCCTTTCGCATTGATCTTTTTGAGGATCGGGTAGTGATGAGGAACCGGAGGGGCGCCGTCGCTGACAAACTTTTCGAATTCCTCGAAGTTCTCGTGCTGCAGGAACGCATTGTTCTTGCGTTCCTGGCCGATGGTCGTCATCGGCCGCTCGCCGATGTCGGCTCCACACGCGGAACCCGCACCATGACAGGGGTAGACGATGACGTGATCGGCCAGATTCAGGTAGTAATCACGGAGCGTCGAGAACAGTTGCTTGGTGAGTTCTTCGGTTTCCTCTGCCCCCAATAAATCGGGGCGACCAGCGGATCCGACAAACAATGAGTCACCGCTGAGCACGCCCCATGGCTCGTTCGGTGAATCAGAATCAGCCAGTTCATAGGAGAGGTGTTCTGGCGTGTGACCCGGGGTGTGCCGAGCCGTCAGCGTCGTGGAGCCAAAGCCAAATGAATCTCCGCCTTTGATTTGCTGAACATCAAATTCGTAGCTGGCATCGCCTTCGCCGCTCGCGAAAATCTTCGCGTTGCCGAGTCGGGACTGAAGTTCACACGCTCCGCTCATGAAGTCCGCGTGAATGTGAGTCTCGAAGATGTGCGTGATCGCGACCCCGTGCTGGCGACTGAGGCGAAGGTAGGATTCCACGTTGGGTTGCGGGTCGATGACCGCAGCGGTTCCCGTGCTATCGTCTCCAATCAGATAGGACAACTGCGAGATTCCTTCGGTTTGAATCGTTTCAAAAATCATGCTCATCAGAGTCGCCTGAAGCTCAGGGAAGGATCGGTGTCGGAACAATCAGCCCAGCGAGGTTCGTCACTGAACTTCGCCGGCCTCCGCAGCAGCGAATGACCCGCTGGGTCTGGAGTTTCAAGAGGATCCGTTCGCGGTGGCTTGGGTTCGGGTGTCGACGTATTGCTTCACGAACTGCTCCAGTTCGGGTTTGTCACACTCAAACCCCATCTCCTTGGCTTGCTCGAGTGCTTGGTCGCCCGAGATGCCCTGTTCCACCGCGGTGTGCATCATCATCATTGCCCCGGCCCGCTTGCCGCTTTTGCAGTGAGCCAAAACCGGTTTGGGAAGCGACTGATACTGTTCTCGGAATTGATCCACCTTCTGTTCGTCCATTCCATCCATCGAGACCGGGACGTGCAGGTACTTCAGGCCGGCCGATCGCACAACTTCGGCTTCCGCATCTGGGCACAAGGGCTGCTCCTCTTCCCCGGTGGTGCGGAAGTTGATGACCGACTGAAAGCCCTGCTCCGGCAATTGCTTCAGTTCGGTTTCGCTGGGCTGTGCGGCAACAGTGAGTTGATCGTTGAATTTCATTCGATTCGACATGGGGGATTCCTGGTGCGGTGAGGGGAAGATTCGCAAGCTCGAAACAAGCTCGAAAGACGAGTTGCGGAGACTTCCTGGGACTGACGCAACTGGCATTCCAGATTCGGCCATGAAAAAACACTTGGAGGCGTCGTGAATGAGCTTTGACCATGGAAAATGGGGCCAGACCGTGATGGAGGGACTGTGCTTTTTGCTGTCTCACTTGTGTGACCATCAGCGCACTTCGGCTCGATTGTTTCGCGAAATTCCAGTTTGAACGCTTTGGCACCAAGATTGCGATTTTGGTGGCTGGGTCACCGCTACCAGCGATCGGGCGATGCCATTGGTCAATTGGGATCGCATTTCATTTCTAGGAGTCGAAGTCATGCGCAATGTTTTGCTAGCCATTGATGGGTCGAAACCATCGGAAGAAACGGCGAAATTTGTTGCTCGCCTTCCCCATTTTGATCCTGTTGATCTGACCGTGGTGTCGGTGGTGCACCGGCGGTTTGTTCACGCCAGCTACTCGACCAACGAGTTGATTGAAAAGGCGTACGAACAGGACCGTGCGAATGCCATGAAGAGCCTGGAGCGAGTTGCACTCCTGTTTGAGGGTGCCAACGTGCAGGTGAAGACGGAATTGCTCGAAGGGGTGGTCGGTGAGTCAATTGTTGAAAAGGCCAAGGAGATCAAAGCTGACTTGGTCGTTGTGGGAGCGACGGGGCACTCCCAGATCAGCCGCATGTTGCTGGGAAGTATCAGCGACTTTGTGGCAACTCACGCACCTTGCAGTGTGTTGGTGGTCCGCCCGGAAGGGTTGCCAGCCAATGGGGAACCGTTGAAGGTTTGCCTGGGCTACGAGGGCACGGGCCCCTGCCAAGCCGCCCTCGAAGAACTGATGGAAAGCCCTTGGCGAGGGCAGACCGAATTGAATGTGGTTCTGGTGGCAGCTTGTCTGAATGACTTGTACGCAGACTCGAACTGCGTGCAGTACTACAAAAAGGAACTGGCTCGCGCCAAAGAACAGTTGGAAGAGGTGTCGGATCATGTGACCACTCACTTCCTGGAGGACGTTCACTACGGCGAAGCCATCACTCGATTCGTGGAAACACACGGGATCAATTTGGTTGTCTTGGGGGAAACGCCTCGTTCGCAGTTCAGCCGATTCTTGTTGGGAAGCACGTCGCAGTACGTGCTGCGTCATGTGCCCTGCAGCGTGTGGATCACTCGGAATCGAATGATCGAAGGGCTGAAGCACAAACGAGTGGAATCCAGCTCCAAAACAGCACTCAGCTGAATGGCGGAGGATGGACTAGGGGTTCCTGCGAAAGTGCCTGTCGTTCACTCGACAGGCACTTTTTTGGGTTGAACTTTGTCGACTGAAAAGGGGCCTTTTCCCGTTCGGTGAGCGAGTCTGCTCAACGGTCAGACGCGGCACGTCGAGCAGGCGGTCGTTGCAGCATGCTGAGCTGAAGGCTCAGGTGCTCGTTGTGGATTGCTCGGCAATCTGACGGTGAGCTTGGGCGCGATCCTCTTTGTCCCGAACGATCAGCACGCTGCAGGCTGCATGGCGAAGCACGTAACGTGAGGTGCTGCCCAGAAACACGCGGGTGAGCAGCCCACTGTCGCTGTCACCCGTCACGGCCAAGTCACAACCATGGCGCCGCGAATATTCGACCAAGGCTTCGCCAACGTGGTCGGCCTCGACCAAATGTGTCTCCGTGTTCAGGCTCAGAGCCTGCAGTTTGGTTTCAAAATCCAAGATCTGGGTTTGAGCTTGTTCATACTGCGACTCCCAGATTGCCGACGCGTGCTGCCGCAGGTCTTGTCGATAAAACGTGAACCGATCCAAGATGCGAACCAGGTGAATCTCAACGTTGGGACGGACTTTGAGTTCCTTCAGCCACAACAGCATGCGTTCGTCTTCCGGGTGTCCCGAGAGTGCCAGCATGATTTTCTGCAGCCCTGGTTCCAGACTGGCTTCTTGCGGCGACCGCACGACCAGAGCACTGGTGTCGGCGTGAGTAGCCACGTAATCCGAAACACTGCCCAGCAAGACGCGTTCGATGGCCGAGTGACCAATGGCACCCAGCACGATCAGGTCGGCGTTGCACTGTTCGGCAACGTCCAGCAAGGAAGAGGTCGGGGGCCCAATTGGCACGTGGGTGTGCACCGAATGGACGTGATCATGGGACTCCAAGTCCTTTGCCAGAATTGAAATCGCTTCTCGGTTGCGGTCGGTTTCGATGTCCAGGAAAGCGCCGAAGTCCAAGGGCATCGCCATCGATCCAGTGTCAACCATCATGGGCGGAGCGACGACCGACACCAAATCGAAATCAACGGGTTTTCGAAACGGCAGGTGAGATGCAAATTCGACGGCCCGCTGTGCGTAAGTCGAAGAGTCAACAGCCAGTAGAATTCGCATCGTTCAGTTCCCAGGAGGAGAGTGTCCAGTTGAAATAACAGAGCGAGGATCCAGGACGATCCTGCTCGCACTGTTCGGGGCAGAGTTGCAACCTTCAGACCATCGGGAAATTCAAAGAAACGAGATGGGATGTGTGACAGAATGGCACGCTTACCAAGCGATCGCTGTGTCCCCGGGCACGGCTGCCTCAGCCAACGCGATCGGAAGCGGAATCGATGGAGCGGAGTGATGGAACGCAAGCGTGACGAGGCAGCTCCTTCAGTGCCACGGATTCGACAACGATTACGCGCACCGTTTCACTGAACACGAGCACGACGGTTGGTTGTGAACCACAAACGACGTTGTGATTTCGATGGACGTTGCCCCCGTTTCTGAGTCTGCAACGAAGTGCCCCGTGTCTCCTCGCCCTCGCCCTCGCCCTCGCCCTCGTGCTCGTGCTCGTGCTCGTACTCGAAATGGAAGTAGGCCGGACCAAGCGAAGCGCCGTTCCGGCAGAAGCTGATTCGTTGGTGCCCGATCGACATCGCACCGCGCCCCGGCCGCGTCCACCCCACACGACGGCCTCCCAAGGCTGTCGAACCGCAAGCGAATCGAACCTTCGTCCACCAACCTTTGCCCCGGAGAGCAGGAATCGAAAGCACAGTTCAAGGGCGATCAGCAGAGCGGTTCACCGTCCTTTAGCAGTCCTCTTGAACTGGGAAGCCAACGGGGGACGAAGCCAACGGGGGACAGAGCACTTTTCCGGGGTGCCTCGAAGAGCCCGTGTTTCAAGTTGGCTGGTGGTTGCCTGCATGGAGAGCGGTTCCGGAGCGTCGCCAGCTGTTGAGCCCGTTCGCTCTGATCCGTCTCGGCTGCAGCGCTGCCAGAGCCAACTGGGTACAGGGAGCCAACTGGGGGACAGAGCACTTTTCCGGGGTGCCTCGAAGAGCCCGTGTTTCAAGTTGGCTTGTGGTTGCCTGCATGGAGAGCGGTTCCGGAGCGTCGCCAGCTGTTGAGCCCGTTCGCTCTGGTCCGTTTCGGCTGCAACGCCACCAGAGCATCAGGCCAATCGGTGGCCGAACGGCAAAAGTAGAGCGAGAGGTGCGGCTAAGCGGTCGTCATCAACTCACGGGCGCGACGTCGCAAGTGATACCGTCGCTGCGTCTGGTGACTGCGTATCGAATCAACGCTCTCGGGACGCCCGGCAACATTGCCGAACAGCTTGCCAAAGTTGCCGGCCAGTTCACACCAAGCCGTTCCGTCCAGACCCAAGCGTTTCAACACCGCCGCAACGGAAGCCGGCGTCGTGCCCCCTTTGCCTGGGATCGACTGACGGGCCGTCCAGTCCAGCAGTTCCAGGTAATCCACCAACGACATTGCCAGGAACCCCTTTTCGCTACAACGATCCCGAAGCGGTGACGGGTCGGGGCTGATGGGATCGGACGCTTCGTCGATGGTGAGTGGAGACAGGAACGCGTCGGGGCGTTTGGTTTGCCGCTCCGGCCCTTCCTTCAGTGCTTGAGTGGCGTCCTGCGTCTGGACAACGTCCTGCTGCGCTGCTTCGATCCGACGCTGCACCGACGTGTGATCGCTGGTTTCGAGCGTCTGAGCCATGGCTGCCCGAATCAAGTTCAAATCCACGTAGGCTGAGCACGCCAGCAAACTGGCTTCATCCACCAACCGTGTCGCTTTGTAGCGATCTTGAAAGAACCGGCCGCTTTCGTCTTCCTCGGCGTTGGCCCGCATCGAGACCCGCTGGCACAGCAACCGCATCCACCAACTCAGGCTGGACAGCCGCTGGCGAATCTCGGCCAGCTTCACCGGGCAGCCGGCAATGGCACGAATTTCTGGCTTGGTCGGCTCAGCCGGGCTGCCGTCGGGCTTGCGGTTGTGGGGACAGATTCGGCACCAGCGAGCGGCCACTTCCTCGTCACTCCAGGACGCCACGACATCGGGACGCGTACGAAGAATCAGGTGAAAGTGATTCGAGAGGATTGCGAAGCCCAGCAAGTCGATCCCAAACTCAGCCGCGAATTGGTGCAGCAAGTCTTCGATCCAAACCTTTCGATGATCGAAGTTCTTGCCGGAGACGGAATCATCGCCCAGCAGGAAACAGCGGCGACAGGTGCGGTTCCAAACATGGGCCACCGCCACCTCATCGGGATCAAACACTTCACAGCGGGCAAGACGAACCATCGACGCAACCTCACAAAGAAGAAACCAGCGTCAAACTCCACCCAATCGTTATTTGTGTGTCCATCCCGAAAGTCAACCCTCGAAAAGGTGCTCTGTCCCTCAGCGTTCCTCCTCAGCGTTCCTGTCCCTCAGCGTTCGGTCCCTCAGCGTTCGATGACCACGGTGTTCGCGCTCGACCTCCCCTCGCTTCGCTCGACCCTCCTGCCAGGAGGGTAAATTCATTCGTAGGCTGGACCCCTCGGCCACAGGGAAAGCCCCCTCACCCTTGCCCTCTCCCCCGAAACGCGTTTCGGGGGAGAGGGGACTTCGGCTTGCTGGCGCGGCGCCGTTGGGTTGGGAAGTGGAGCAATCGATTCCCGACGCCGACTCGCTTGAACCCCTTCCGGGATGAAAACGGCACGACAAAGGCAGGATGCCGCGGCCGCGGTAGGGAGCTTCCCGCATGTGAACCGTTTTTTTTGACCGTTCTTTAGCGAGCAACGAGGACCGATTGCGAGGCGTGCCGAAGGACGAAGCGACTGACGCTTCCTAGCATCACCCGCTCGATCAGGGATTCGTCTTGGTCGCCGACGATGATCAAATCACATTGGTGTGAGTCGGCGTAGTCGACGATGGTTTGCCCCACGTGAGCGGACTCCACCAGCATCGGTTGAACTTTCATGCCCAAGGATTCCAGATGAGGTCGTGTGGATTCCATCAGCTTCCAGGCGGCCGAGCGAACCTCTTCCATGTAGGCGGAGACCTTCTTCAGCAAATGAAGTTCGTATTCCGGGTGCGTTTCCATCACGTGCAACAGATGAACCTCGCATCCAGGTTGCAATTGCAGCAACTCAATCCAGCCTGGCAAACTGGAGTCCGGGGCGGCATTGCTGATGGCAACCACCACGCGAGAAAACATTCCTTCGGTTGTGTCCAGCGGCGGATCAATCGGGCGATGAATCAGGCACGTGCACTGGGCGCGGTTGGCCACATAGTCGGAGGTGCTTCCCAGCATGATCCTCGCAATCGCGGAGTGCCCGACTGACCCCAGCACGATCCAGTCCGCCGAAATCTTTTCCGCCAAATCCAGCAATCCGCGGCCGGGGTTTCCTTGTGTGACCAGTGGCTGGCACGAGGCGAAGTGGGGGCCAAACTTTTGAACCAGTTTGTTCAGGTGCGCCTGCTCGGCTTTGATTTGAGAATCAATGACTTCTTGGGGGATCCAAGACAGGTCGGCTTCATCGACTTGGTACAGCGAGGGTTCCGGGAGCACGGTGGCGAGCGAGACCTCGCATGCTTTCGAAACTCGCGACAGTGCCAAAGCTTCCAATGCGCTGTGAGCCGGCGGCGAAGAATCCATTCCGACCAGCGTTTTCAAGGGAGCCTGTTTGGGTTCGCTCATGTGATTTCTTCCGAGGGCAAGTTTTGTTCGAAGCGTTCGAGCAAGCGATACAGTTTACGGCGGTGGATTCCTAGGTGCCGAGCCGTTTTTGCTTTGTTTCCACCGAGTTGTTCGAGGACCTTGAGCACGTGGGCTTTGACAAGGTCGTCCACCTTGAGGTTGCTGTCACCGAGCGCGAAATGGGGTTCCGTTTTGGTTGGCAAGCCATTGGCGAAAGCCTTGGTTGCCGTCGCGCCCGAAGGGTTCGTTTCTCGAGCGATCCGTTGGGGAGAGGTGTGTGCGGCGGTCGACCGGGGAATTGGGTGAAGGAGTTCCCGCGGCAAGTCGTCCATCGTGATCCTTTGATGGTTGCCTAAAATCGTCGCCCGTTCAATGACATTGATCAGCTGACGAACATTCCCGGGCCAGTGGTAATGGATCAGCGTTTTGTGAGCTTCTGGGTCAACGGACCATCCCGGCGGCAGGAAGTGCTGTAACAGTTGCTCGATGTCACCTTCACGCTCGCGGAGTGGGGGCAACCTCAGTGTCAGGACGTTGATTCGGTAGAAGAGGTCTTCGCGAAAATGTCCGTCTTTGACTTCTTCGGTCAGGTCTCGGTTGGTCGCGGCGATCAAGCGAACCTTCACCTTGCGTTCGCGATGGCAGCCGATTCGGCGGAGAGATCCGTCTTCCAGGACTCGCAGCAGTTTGGGCTGCAACTCGCATGGCAATTCGCCGACCTCGTCGATGAACAGCGTCCCGCCATCGGCGATTTCAAACAGCCCCGGTTTGTCGACTGTTGCTCCGGTAAAGGATCCCTTTTGATGACCAAACAGTTCGCTTTCGACAAGCTGTTGTGGCAAGGCGGCGCAGTTGACGGTCACAAACGGTCGGTCCGACAGATCGCTTTGTTGTTGGACGGCGCGGGCCACCACTTCTTTGCCTGTTCCGCTTTCGCCCTCAATCAGCACCGGTTTGCGGGTCGGTGCAACTTTCGAAATCATCCGTGTGAGTTCCTTCATCACCACGGAATTGCCTATCAACTTGGGGGATGGGCGATCTCGCGTCACGATGGCTTTGAGTTGTTGGTTCTCTTTTCGGAGTTGCCCTCGTTGGCGGGCAAGTTGCACGCGATGTTCGAGATCCGCCAGTGAACAGGGCTTGGTCAAAAAGTCGCAGGCGCCCATCTGCATCGCTTGCACACAGGCTTCGATGGTCCCTTTGCCCGTCAAGAACAGGACTTCGACCTCCAAAGATTCCTCTTGGACGCGCTGCATCAATTCCAGTCCACTCATTCCCGGCATATCGATGTCGAACACCGCCACATCAAAATCTTCGCGGTTGAGCAGGGACATTGCTTCGGCGCCACTCGCTGCCAATTGGACCCTGTGCCCCATTCGCTCCATGAATTTGCCGCAACTGCGCCGATAATCATCTTCATCATCGACAAGTAGCAATTGAATGGTTGGGCTCATGGTGGGATTCAGGCAATCAAGTTTTGGTCGGGAATCTGGGCTGGACCACGTCCTTCTGCGATCTTTGTTCCAGTGTCAGAATGACGGTGAATCAGCCCTGCAGGGGTTGCGAATGTGCGGCTGGGGCCACCTGGTGTGCGGTATGGCACGAGTGACGTGTTCACGGGTGGATGCCAGCGAATGCCGTGATGGAAAATGGGGCGATGCGATCACTGCGGGCGTGGCTTTTGCCGGTCGCTCAGATCGCTGCGTCGCCATGGCACATCGTTCGCGTTCGATCCTTCGCGTTTTGTTGGACGTCGTCTTTCGCCTTGGCCAAATGCCGCTCGTGCCCAAGCAACCCTCGCTGCTACCTTCAGCTTCCCACTCATCACCTCCGCTCAGCGAACAGCAGCCAATTCGCTTCCTGGGCGAACCGTTGCCATTCGTGGTCCAGGATTCTCATGCGTGTTCTCAATCACATTCTTGTTATCGAAGACGATGCCGACTCGGCTGAGTCGTTGTCCGATGTGTTGTCCATTGGCGGATTCGACGTCACCACCACGGGATGTGTCCACGAGGCCTTGGAGGCTCTTGGCAAGCAACGGTTCGGATTGATCTTGACGGACCGGCGACTGCCCGACGGGTTGATTGAAGATCGTTTGCAAGAGTTGTTGGTGGCGAGTGCGAAGACACCTGTCATCGTGGTGACCGGGTACAGCGATCTGCAGGCAGCGATCGATGCTTTTCGTCAGGGGATTTCTGATTACGTGATCAAACCGATCATTCCAGAGGACCTGATTGCCACCGCGCGGCGGATTCTTGACCGGCAGATTTTGGAGCAGCAATTTCAGAAGGAGCATGCTTTTGCGGAGCGGCTTCAGACGACCGCCGAAGCGGTCATTTTGGTGCTGGATTTTGATGGCCAGGTGATTCACTTCAATCGTTTTTTGACCGAATTGACGGGCTGGTCTCAAGAGGAATTGATCGGCGAGAACTGGTTGGAGAAATGTGTCTTTCCCGAGGATCTTCAGCGGGTCGGCCAACTCTTTGAAACGACGGTGAGATTGGGGGCGTCACGCGGGTTCACCAATCGAATTCACTGCAAGAACGGCGAGGCTCGTGAGATTCGTTGGTCGAATTCCAAGCTGCAGGATGACGATGGAAGGGCTCAGTACATTCTCTCGATCGGCATCGATGTTTCGGATTTGAGCGAAGCGAACCAGCGAGTCGTTCGTGCGGAGCGTTTGGCGGCGATCGGAGAAACCGTCGCGGCTTTGGCGCACGAAAGTCGCAATGCGATTCAGCGAATCAAAGCGGCCTCCGAAGTCCTGGCCATGAATGTCCACGGCAACGCAGACTCGGAAGAAGAAGTGACTGCGATCCAACGAGCCGCGTCAGATCTCGCAACACTGCTGGAAAGTGTGCGCGCGTATGCGGCGCCCATTCAGACGGAGTTGCAGAGTGTTGATCTGAGAGATGTTTGGCGTCGGGCATGGCGGGATCTGAAATCCAAGCGAGAGCACCGGGACGCAGAGTTGATTGAGGAGACGACGGATTGCGTGCACCCTGCGATCGTCGATGTCTGTCGCATGGAGCAGGTCTTTCGCAATCTGTTTCTCAACGCATTGGAGGCGACGGAAGGCCCGGTTCGGATCGATATTCACTGTGAGTGCACCAGCGACCAGGTTTGTCTGAATGTCACCGACAATGGTCCTGGCCTCAATCCAGAGCAGACCACGCACTTGTTTGAACCGTTCTACACCACCAAACCCACGGGCACAGGATTGGGGATGCCGATCTGCCAACGCATCATCGAAGCTCACGGGGGAACGATCACCGCGCTCACGCAGGGGGCAGGAACCAGGATTCAAATTTGCATGCCGCGAGAAACGGCAGAGACCCCACCGACGATCCGAGAAGTCACGCTCACATGAGCTGTCTCTTCTGATCCAGCCACCGTGCTTCCGCGTCACGTCATCGGCGATGCAGAGTGACCTGGGATCCAAACTGATTTTGGCAGGTCACTTGTCCATTTTCGCTGAAGGTGGAAGCGCCGCCACGGAGTTTCAGGGCACGTGGTTGGCGAGCGGTGCGCTCAGGCCTTGCGGACAAATTCCGACTTCAGTCCCATGGCGCCGATGCCATCGATTTTGCAGTCGATGTCGTGATCGCCGTCAACCAGACGAATGTTTTTGACCTTGGTGCCGACTTTGACAGTCTGGCCGGCGCCTTTGACTTTCAAGTCTTTGATCACGACCACGGTGTCGCCGTTTTCGAGCTCGTTCCCGTTGGCATCGCGAACGATGTCGGCTTCCGCAGCCGCCTCGGCATCCGCTTGCGACCATTCATGGCCGCAGCTGGGGCAGACCAGCAAAATGCCGTCTTCGTAGGTGAAAGTGCCCTCGCATTCAGGGCAGTTCGGCAGGTCGCTCATCTTTGTAAGTTGGGTTTGTAGGATCGGACAACGGCGAAGCCCCATTGTTGCAAAATGAGCGGTGGCGCGTAGTGGGCCCCCTTTGCAGGTGACTTTGGCGATTCAAATCATCTACGGTGCGTCGTCCGTTGGCCAGCGTTTCCGGGGACAAGGAAGCCCAGCGGTTCTACTTCGACGGAAGTTTGACCACGTTTGCCCAGAAGTGCTGGACGCTCTGAATGACGTCAAAGAACTGCACCAGATCAACCGGTTTGACAATGTAATTGTTGGCAGCCAATCCATACGATTCGTCGATGTCAGAATCATGGCTGGAAGTTGTCAGGACCACGACTGGGATCGATTTGAGTTTGTCGTCGCAACGGATTTCTTTCAGTGCGGCTCTCCCGTCCATGCGGGGCATATTGAGATCCAGCAGAATGAGATCAGGCCGCACTGCCTCTTTGTATTTGCCTTCCTTTCGAAGGAACTGGAGGACTTCTTCTCCATCCCAAACGTGGTGAATGTTGTTGCGGATTTCGCCTTGCTGCAGGGCGTCGATGGTCAGTTCCGCATCGGTTTCGCTGTCTTCGGCCAAGAGGATGTCGATGGGCTTCCCCTGATTCAACATGTGGAGATTTTGCATTGGAAGTTGATTTCTAAATGTTGTTTGGAAGAGAAATTCGGAACGAAGTTCCTACGCCCTCTTCGGAGACCAGCGAGATGGTGCCGTGGTGGCGTTCGACGATTCGTTTGCACAGCGCCAAGCCAATGCCGGTGCCTGGGATTTGTTCTCGGCGGTGAAGGCGTTTGAAAAGTTCAAAAACCTGGTCGTGGTGCTTTTCTGCAATCCCGATCCCTTGGTCAGTGACTGTGATCAGGTGCTGCGATTGATCGGTCTGGCAATCGATTGCGATCTTTGCTGTCTCGCCTGGTTTGCGGAATTTGATCGCATTGCCGATCAGGTTTTGAAACAGTTCTGCCAAAAAACCTGCGTGACCATGAACCGTTCCCAGTTCCGCGACCCGGATTTCGGGGGAGGTGTCTTGGATTAATTGAGAAAGGTTTTGAAGGGCGGTGTCGACGCAGGGTTTGAGTTCGATTTCCGCGAATTCCAGTTCCGATTGTCCGACGCGGGCCAGAGTCAAAAGGTCGTCGATCAGTGCTTTCATGCGCCCCACACCGGCGATGATGTGATTGAGGTAGCCCTGCCCTTTTTCATCGAGCGAAGCGGCGTGTCGCTGTTGCAACAATTGGCTGAATCCGGTGATCGCTCGCAGCGGTTCCTGGAGGTCATGCGATGCGGCGGACGCGAACCGCTGAAGTTCTCGATTGCTCTCTTGAAGCTCCTGTTCGTATTTTTTCCTGTCTTCCACATTGAAGATGGTTCCCGCGGTCCGGACTGGACTTCCTGATCGGTCGAACAGCGTGTGAGCGTGCACGCGATACCACTGGTAATGCCCGTCTCGATGACGAATCCGCACATCGATGCTGAAGGGAACTCGGGATTTGAGCTGCGTGGTGAGATTCTCGGAGAACAACGGGAGGTCGTCTGGATGAAGACAATCGTGGAGTGCCGTCCAGTTTTCTGGAAAGGATTGCCGGTCAGTGCCTTCGTAACCGAGCATTTGCCGGAATTTGGGAGCGTACTGAACCTCGTTGGTTTGTCGATTCCAATTCCAAATGCCGCCGCTTTCGCCCAGCAGTTGGATGTAGACCACCTGATTCTGCAGATCTTTTAGATGTTGGCGGACGCTCAAGGTGGACAAGGTGACCGCGGTGCCAAGGCCGAGCAGGACGTTGAGGAACATCAATGTCCGAGTGTGTCTCTCCAGTCGTTCTGCCTCGATGCGGCAAGATTCATGCAGGGAATCCATCGCCGTCTTCAACTCATTGAGAGTCGATGTGTCATCAAATCGAACGACCGCGTCGATTTCACGGGCCGTGGCATTGTCGTTCGCCATGGCGCGAACGACTTCCAATTGACCGGAGTATTCCGCGACCATGCGTGTGGTTTGCGGAAGCGGGGTGCCTTGAATGGGGGCTTGATCGATCCGTTCTAATTCGCGAATCAGCTCGTTGGCATTCTTCGCGTTTTGGACGGCTTTTTCGTAGTACTGGGGGACATCTGGACGCAGCACGTAGTTCTTGAAGTTGTGGATGAGCCCTCCGTAACCGATCTCATGTTCAAGACGTTCGGTGGTGTCAGTCACTTTCGCCGCCAAGGCGTTGACGGCATGACGCTGTCGTTCCGCCGAGATCATGTAGAAGCTGATGATCGACACGGTCGCGATGCAGAGGCCAATGCAGAGAACGAGCGTGGATGTACGCATTGGATTGCTTGCCGCGGGTTGGTTGTGCGGAAACTTCTGCATTTTGTTGCGTGCTGCAATCGAATGCAAGTGATGGCACAGGAGACAGTCTTGGGAGCACGCGTTGATCGTGCCGTTAGTTCGTTCATGGACCGACGCCCCGAAGGCTTCCCGCGATGTGCATTGTCTCCACCGATCTCAATGGATGGTGCGGCGTGTCAATTCGACGCAGCCGTGTTTGTCCTTGGTCGCGACATGCGATGACGGCAACGGTTGTGCCACCACGCCGCCAAAGCGAGCTTCCGTCACCAGCACAGGCCGTCGGTGAATCAGGCAAATGACCGAGTAGCAAATTTGAGCGGCCAGTTCTGGTTCTTCGGGGTAGTTGTAACAGAAGCCTCCTGAAGCGCTCGTGTTTCCAAATTTCAGTCGACGCCCATCGCCATCTTCCGCGAGGCTCAGGCATTCGTTGCAGATGTACCAGGGATAGCGAAGGAAGACACGCTGCTGTTTTCCGCACACGGGGCAATGGTGATCAGGCAGTTCGTCCTTGGATGTCGTTGGTTCCATGCTGGGTTCTTGCTGGAAAAGTGAATCTCGGTATGCCGAGACGTTTGGGTTGGTTGATGAGACGGTCGTTTGGTCATATTACTTGGGAGGGGAACGTGTCTCCGACGACGCTTGATTTGGTTTTTTTGTAACACAATTTGAGAAGAATGATGAGTAAAACACAAACGATTGAGAACTTGCAAAAAGCGTTGGGCATGGAACTGACCGCGACCCACCAGTACCAATTGCATGCGTGTGTGCTGGACGATTGGGGGATGGGCCTGTTGGCGTCCAAGATGCGAGAAGAGCTGCAAGAAGAGTTGGGGCACTCAGAAGACTTCCTGAACCGAATTTTGTTCCTGAACGGGAACCCCAAGGTCGCGATGCAGAAAACGCCTTTGCAGGCAAAGTCGTTGAAAGAGATGTTTGAATCCGATTTGGCGGACGAAAAAGAAGCCATTGACTTCTACACCACCGCATCGATTCAAGCGAGTGAGGACCGAGACATCGGGACTCGCCAATTGTTCGAACGAATCGCGGTGGACGAAGAAGGTCACGCCGGTTGGTTGGAACTGCAATTGGACTTGCTGGAGCGGATGGGGGAACCTGCCTACATCGCCAAGCACATGCCAGCGAATTCAAACGAATAGAGTTGGCACGTGTGCCAAGCTGCCGTCCTGCTAAATCTGGATGTGACCGTTGATGTCATGCAGGAAAGGGTGAACGGGCAAGACAGCTCATTCGTCAGTCGGGACTTCGAGTTCCGACTGACGCAACTTGGGGTTCCCGCTCGATTGGAGTTCATCTTTTAAGCAGGTCGGCAGGAATGATCGAGCAAAACCATGTGAGCCGTTTGGGCGTTAGCCCCGGTTGTACGTGGGAGCAACGACGCTGCCCAAAACATTCAAAATGCTGAAAGACTCCTGCCGAACTGCTTAGATTGCGTCGACTCACCGGCTGGAATCCAGGAAGGGGAAAGCGGTGTGCAGTCCACGCCGCATCAGACATGGGAGATCCAATCGAATTGACACTCACTGTTTTCGACGCGGCTCCAAACGACACCTGTCGCTCCGCCAAAGATCGCTGCGATCGCTGGAAAGCGTTTGTGGGGGTGGCTATTTCTTGGTTTGAGAGGGAGACTTGGCAGTGCTTTTCGCGGGGGCTTTGTCATCCGAAGAATCGCCCCACGATGTCTTGAATGATTCCAATTGGTCGGCGTTGAAGAATCCTGTGTACCAAGATTTGGCGAGACCATTGCGAATGGCCTTCAAACGGATTTCCTTCATGCCGATGTCAAGTTGGTGACGGATTTCAGCTGTGATCAAATCGAAGGTCTCAATGGATTGTGGGGTTTCATTTCCGCGTTGTTCAAACATTCCCAGCACACCGTCGGTTTGGAAGACTCTCTGTGTAAAGGTGAAATCGCTGATCGTCTCAGCTTGCTTGGACTGAATTTCAAATTCCCGAGCCATTCGCCCCCACGCGGAACTCATGCACTGAGCAAAGGAGATGGTCGCGACGTGTTCGCCGCCTTGGAAAATGGAGCGTTCCATTTCGATCAGTTCCGCGATCGTGCCATCCAGGTCCTTGAACATCTGGTCAATGCTGGTGTATTGGAATTGGACAGGGGCGACTTTGGCGATTTGATTTGCAATGCGACCACACAGGTCGATCAGCTTGTCCCGTCCACCAACTTGGAATGCTGCATTGGGTCTGCCGCGGTGGATTTCCTGGCAGGCAACAGCGATGCATGTCAGGTGGGCTGCCAAGTGTGCCTCGAGTGCGGTTCCTTTTCCTTGTCGCTCGCGAAGCGTTGTCCAAAGCGCCCCGCAGTAGGAATCCGCTTCCACACCCAGAGAATTGATGTCTTCGATGACGGCGGCCCGGTAGGCGCTTCGCAGATCCGGGTTGAGTTCGTAACGCTTCAACCAGTGATTCGAAAGATCATGTTCCAATTCCTGCTCGGTCGAGAAGTGTTGGATTTCCCACGGCAACGACGGGAAAGCAATTTCTCCCCCCGTCCAAACCGCTTCCCCAAAAATGTCGTCCTTGTTGTAAGTGATCTCCTGGTAACAGGCCAAGCGATAAGCGGTCAGCAGACGTTCGCCGACGATGCGAAAGAGTGGCTGTTGGGATGGAAGTTGCGTTCCCAATTGCGTGTCGGGGAACCCGTTCTTCAGAGTTTCGACAAAGCTCTTGTACTTGGAGGGCTTGTCTTTTTTGCGATGCGACGTGGCCTGTTTCGGTGGGCTGGATTTTGGGGGAGTTGCTGCCTGCGGGGGAAGCTTGGAATGTTTATCGAACCACGGGTACAGTTCGCTGCAAAAACGTTTGCCGATGTGATAGCCCAGTGCGCGATAGGCGGCGACTTGTTTGTCGTTGTAGAACTGGTTGACCGTTGGTTCGTCGGGAAACGAGGGAAACAAGTTGCGGATGTTTTTGATCTCGATGGGGTCCGATCCCGTGATTGACATTTGGCAATAGACCAGCATCCCTTCTTCTCGGTTCGCCTCGGGGTACCGCACTCGCATGCAGATGAATGGCTGGTGAACCAAACGGCTTTGGTCATCAATTTCGAGGCGGCCAAAGTCGATGGGGGCTTCGTGATCGAGGTCCAGGAACCGAATGCCCTGCTCGCTCTCAGCACGTTGGCACATGCGCGCAAGAGTCCCCAGGGAATCTCCCCCAACATTGGCTCCGGCATCGCTGACGATGATCAATTCGCAACGTCGTCTCAGCAGTTCGCTGACCCCGAGATAATCAACATACCCGCCGTCTGCGATGTAAAACGATTGGTTCTGGTTGAATTGGACTTCGTGATAGGTTTCGGGAAGGAAGGTGAGGGAACGAATCCATCCCGGTGAACCGATGAAGAAACTCCAGCACTGACAGAACAGGGCGGTCGTGGCGAACACCAATGCCAGAGACCAACCAAATCCGATGTGTTGCCAGTAAACCAAGCCAATCAGCAAGCATGCCAACAGTGTCTGCAGAGGCCAGCGATCCGAGGAGGGTTTGGTGTTCGCCTTCGTCCGATCGGTGCGGCAAACTCGTTGCCCAATCCCGGTGTTGAAAAAGTCCAGAATGATGGTCAACCATCTGTTTTGAGACATCAGCGGAGTGATGGCAGCGCCCGAGAGGGTCACTGCGTCGGCGAGAGTGAGTGGTGGGGTTTTGGGATTGCGGCCAAAACTCAGTTGCTCACTGTCAAAGGGCTCCTCACCGTCTTCGAAGGAACCCGAGTACAGCGGGCTGAAGACGAAGGGGCGGGCTGCAACTCGGTAACTGCCATTGCGTGACGAAGGCTTGAGTGCACCAGCCAGGATCAGTGGGTAGGGCAGCCCGTCTTCGTAGGGCTGCACTGATTTGAGGGGGTTTTCACCGTACTGAAGATCGGGGTTGTCGGTGGGGACGAGAAAGTTTGCGGTCAATTGCCGACGGTAGAAATGGAACACCGTGGCAACGCGGTGAGGGCCGAGTCCGCCGATCAAACCGACAAACAAAAGCAACGTCCATCCGATCAGCCAACGTTGACGTGTGCGTTGATCGTGGGGAGGAACAACGAGGGTGCTTGCGACATCATGACGCTGAATCACCGCTGGATAGAGTCCTTCCAGCAAAAGCCGATTGACCACGGCGGGCTCAAGGAAGGCATCGTTTGGAGAGCCTTCCTCGGATCGGGCGGCGGGAGCGTCAAGGTTCAAACTGTGGAAATGAGTTGTCAGGCTTTTCCTTTGGCTGTCTGTGAGTTGGAGGGCGCTCGAAGTCAGGAACTGGTTGAGGTTGATGGACGAATTTTCCGCTGCTGCATTGTTGTCAGGGCCGGATTCGGTTGGGGGTGCGAGGCGAAGATTGATTCGGCTCAGTAGGAACTGAGTGAATTCGGGCTGGTCCAAGAATTGGTTGAAACCAGTCAAGTATTTCTCTTGGCGGGCACGTTTAAGCCTGTACGCCGCAATGATGTCATCGACCGTTTCGTAGACGCTCATGTTTTGAGCCTGTTGAAGCGTCACGTTCTCTATGAGCGGTTCGATGGGTTCTGACCCTTCTCGATCCGCGGTTTTGGGACCGACCAAAACACATTGCCAATAGGCATAAGCGGCGGCGAGCAAACGTTTGGGAAGCAGCCAAGTTTCTGTTCCCGCCTGATAGACCGCAACCTTGTTCTCATCGCGGTCTTCTTGGCTCAGTTTCAAGAGACCTTGGACAGCGGGCGGTGAAGGCTCCGATAAGTCGGATTCCTTGATCTTGTCGTAGCCGAAAAGGTTGAGTCGGGACTTGGCAACGGCGAGATGCCATCGACCTTTGGGAGCAATCTGACCGGACTTGAAAACGACTTCGCGTTGCACGGTCGGCAGGAGAACTTTTTCGGAATCGAAGTCCGGCAAATCGATGTTTGATTTGTTCGGATAGGCCACGCCAATGGCCTGCAGCTTTTTCCAGTCCTGGACGTCACCCACCACCAGGTGTGGGTCACGGAACTTCGTGTAGTTGCTGATGTTTTCTCTGCCCATCCAGTGCACCATGGAGAACACCATGGTGATGATCACGAGCGTGGTCACGGCGTACTGGACATGGCGTTGCCAACCTTTGGCTTCGCCTCGTTCGGATCGAAACAGACGGTCTCTGCCCAAGAAGACGAGCACCTGGATCACGCCAGCGGTGATGGCAAAGTACTGAACGTATCGATTGAGATAGAGTGTGTTGGTGCCAGATTCGACAAACGACTTTCCATTGCCAAGGAAAATCGCGATGGATGTCAAAGCGGCGAATACTGCGGCGAGTAGCGTGGTGGCACGAAACCAACGATGGATCTTGATCAATCGTTGCCCATTGAGCTTTGAAGAGCAGCGGCAGACCGTCAGGATGAGTTCGCTCGTCACCAACAACAGGAGCACGAAGAGAGTGGGGAGAAAAGCAATCGTCAGTTCATCACCAAACTGGTTCAGCCCGAGTGAACTGGAGTAGATTTCACGGAACTGAATGTTGTCGAATGACCTCCATAGCAGTGCTGCGACCGTCGAAATGACACCGACAATCCCCAGGTAAAACGCGAGAGAAAAGAAAAACGACCAAAGGTAGGCAGGGATGAATTCCAGGGGGCGACTCAGGTACCCGCCGATGCCGGGAAGTCGATCGTTCGCGATTTTACCGGTGACGGGATCGCGTCCCAGAGCTGCCCGATCATTGTCGTCGTGAAAACATTTCTCGGAGGTCTTGTCACTTTGAGCCATCAAGTGGCCAGCGATGTAGCCGCCCCCTGACACACTGGCGAGATAGTCGACGTATCTCAGCAACCCACGATGAGACAAGGCTTGCAAAAATCCATCGTTGAACAATGCCGAACGAATCCCACCGCCCGAAAGAGCCAATCCAGTGAGGTTTTTGGGTTCTCCTTTGAGAGATGTCTCTTGTCCTTTGGTGACGGAGGCATAGGCCTTTTGCCGGCGCGTTGCAATGCATTCCCATTCCTCCAATTGCCATTGTTTCGGCTTGGCGGGTTGCTCGGTGGACGGATTTTTTGCATTGGGGTTCTGCCCAAGCGGTGAAGGACGATGCATTGGATGATTCTGGCCAGAGCGGAGGAACGTTTCGTGTGGTGGGCTAGCTTGTTTGGCGGAGGTTTTGGCGATGGCTTTTCCAAAGCAAGATCCACGGCAAGATGAACAGGAACGCAACGCCTGCACCGATCAAGGCCAGCACAACGATGGTTCGTGGCCGCAGTTTCGGTTCTTCCGGTGGGATGGCTCGGTCATTGGCGGATGCCAAGTAAGGGAAGTCCGGTTGGAAACCTTGTGGGTTGGTTGTTGGCCGGGGGAGATGGTCGGCATGGGCATCGGCCAACGAGACCTCGTACAACAGGCAGTCGCCCTGTTCACAGCAGAGTTTGGCCACGTCATCGGTGAGCAGGCGACCGTTGGGATAGCCCGCCGGACGCGTGCGGCTGTAGATCACGACATCGGGTGCGAAGTCGTAGTGTCGAATGGCGAAAAACGGTGACGCGAATGTCGACAAGACATCTTGCAGCACACCGGGGGCCTCATGCTGTTGCCGGATCGCCGCGACATGTTGGCTGGGGTGCAGCGTGTTGAGGAAATCGAAACGGGGCAACATCGTTCGCAATGCCCTGCCCGCGTGATCCACTTGTTGGCCGAATCGTTCGGTGGTCGCCCAGACGAGAAAGTGCTTGGGGTCACCGGGGAGTTGATCGAAGGGGATTGGTTGGACGATCGCCACCACATTGGTGGATCGAAAACGATGAAAAATGAAGGGGTCGTCGTGAATCCCAACCTCGGCAGATGGCAGTTTGATGGAAGCGTGCCGGCCGACCAATCTGCGATTTTGCAGTTCGATGTCATCGGAGAGTTGATATCGGATTTCGAGGTCCGCCTCGATTTCGGTCGGGCTCAGGACGGTCCCGCCATATCGGTTGAGAGCGTCTTCCTCTGTGAACGTGAGAGCGGGGTCCAGATCGAGATGCAGGATGTATCGAAGCGGTTCCAGAGGAAGAGACGTGGGTGATTCCAGGCTGGGATGGGTGCACAGCACAATCACCAAATTGGCATTGGCCTCATCAGGGAATACGAACAACCCCGTGATGCCGGCCTCGGTGTGAGAGAGCCGAATGGGATCGGCATGATCGCTCGCAGAGATCGTCTGGGGAAACAGGACCCAGAACAAAGCGAGGGACATGAACCGGTTGAAGTGCTGGCTCATGGTCGAGCATCCATCGAATGGAAAAGTTTGTCACCGATGTGTTCGCCCAGTTTGCGATAGCTTTCCCACTGGGGCTCATCAAAGAATTGATCGGCGGTCGATTCGTTTGGAAAATCCGGATGCTGGCCACGGTAGTTGCGGACATCGGTTGGCTCGTCGCCCGTGACGGTCGATTTGATATACAGCAACCATGAACAATCGCGTCCGTTCCAGGCTTCGCGATCCGTTGCTTGTTTGGAAGAACGCTGGTCGATGGCGGGCGAACCATACCGAACTTTCAGCAATGCCGCATGTTTCTTAGATGAATTCCCATCCACAGAGAGCAGTTCTTCGAGGGTCCCGAGCATGCTCGCCGTTTCCACCGGCAAGCCCAGTGTCTGAGTCAGTTCCGATTGAAGTTGAGCGGGATCGGATGCGATTTCTTCGATCTCCGCCGCGAAATCGATCCTCGCAATCCGGGTCAATTCGGCGAGCCCGCTGGCGTTTTGCCGATGGTCTCTTCCCGCATCGCAAACGATCATCAGGGGAACTCGGCGACGAATGAGTTCGTAGGCGCCGGTGTTCTCGAAATGCCCCCCATCGGACAAGTAGAAATGACGCCGCCAAGGGCCTGCAAATCGCCCCCGAAGTTCGCCGAGCAGCAAGGCTTGTGTCGCGAAGATTCGCAAGAAGAGGTTCTTGATCCACGCGAAGATCCCCGAAGGAAACGGCACCAAGGCGCGGTGTCCCGACCAGATCCCGCTGTCCCACCAGTACCCCAGTCGGAGGTTGGTCAATGTCAACAGCAAAGACTGGGCCGGGGAAGTCAAACGTCCCATCCCGGGGCTGACCGCGGCCCCCGAAATCGCCATCCATTGGCGAACGTTCAGCGATTCTGTTTGGGATGCGTCGGAGCTGGTGCTTCGCATCGGATGAATTTCATTGGCGTTCCCGATCGGTCGCAGTTCGCTGGTCCGGCAGCCGTTTTCGGTCGTCCAAAGCGAGTGCCAGTGCCGGGACAGATTGGTGCCCGCTGGACCAACCGCCATGTTCTCGGCTTGGCGATCTCGCATTCCTCGCTGACTGGCAACGTCAACGGTTTCATTGACGGACACGTTGATCAAATGGAGCGGGCCGCCCGCTTCGTGCGGCGCGTATTCAATGAAGGGGCCGTCATCGCCTGAAATCACGTCGGTGATACTGCCACCGGCGGAGTGACGATGTCGTTCGGGGTTCACCGCGCCCAAAAAGACTCGGGCCAGCCGGGCAGCGTAAATCGTGAGCGGACCACTTCGATTGACAAACGGCAGGGACGTTTGCCGGCCAAGCAACCAACTGAGAAAGACCGCCCCGGCTGCCACCGCGATTCCCTGCCAAAGCGAATAGCCGACTTCGAAGCTGATGTGTGAAATCAATGAAATGATCGACAGCGGAATCACCACGCCGACCAAGATCATCAAAACGGAGGAGAGATAAGGGATCTGGAGGAAGGACCGCAGAAGACCGCCACTGTCGGGATTGCTGGTGACGACGAAACTCGCCAACCATCGCAGAATGGGCGCCAGGGCTAGCAACGCGACGGTGAGGCTGGAAAGTTGCAGCTGAATCACGCTCCAGGGTTGCTCGGACTGGAGCGTGGTGTGGGCCAGCCAAAACCCCAAGGAGTCAATCAAGGCCAAGACCAAGATCACGACCAGCGTTGTCGTCCAAAATGCAAGCCGATAGGTCAATCGATTGCGCGCAATCGCAAGTCGAAAGCGACTGGTCGGATCACCGTGACCTTCTTTTCTGCGAATGTCGAACCACGTGAAGATGGACCATGCGATCGCGGCAATCACGACGACCAGCGGCAGCGGTTGGCTCATTCCAACCAGTGCCGAGATCCCCACCAGAATCGACGCGACGAACACCGTGCCGACAAAACGTTCATGGTGGTCTTGGGAAACCAGCCAATACGCTAGCGCCAGTGGCAGCGTCGCCAGCCAAAAGGTCAGTTCCGCACTCACCCACCAAAGCGAAGTCTTCCACGGCAGAATGACGTCTGTGATCGGGGTGGCAAGGGCGGTGAAGTGTTGCAGACCAATGTCATGGGCGGTGCCGAGAAACCAGTACCCGATCGCGTTGAAGATCCCAAACAGCGCCAGCAGGAAAAGTCCCAAGACAACGTGCAAGGACAAAAAGTTTCGCCAGAACGCGGCGAAGTTGAACATCGCTTCACCGAAGCCCGTCGGAGCCAAGTAGTTTGCGTAGCGTCGTAGCCAACTGATCGGTGGCGATTGGCAATTGGACAACCCCGTGGCAACGCGCCGTTGGGCTGCGCCAGGAACCTGATGGTCGGCAAAGCGTCGGCACTGATCGAAGTAGCGGCCGAGGAATGTCCCCGCATATCCACCTCCCGAGACGGTTGAAAGGATGTCCACATGTCGGAGCCAACCACAGCGCGCCATGGATTGAACGAGCCCCAAGCACAAGGAGGCGCTGCGGATACCGCCCCCTGAAAGTGCAACGCCAAGCGTGTCGCTTGGAAGCGACGACGGGGACGCCGGATCGGACGTGTCGCCGGTCGGTTCCACGCCCGGCAATTGCTTCAACCAAGGCAGGTCACTTCGGACGCGGTCATGAGTCATGATTGGGCTCCATCGTTTGGAGGAACGGAGGCATCCAGCCCAGCGACTTGGCGTCTGCGATGGATCAACTCGGCCTCCTCCCTTTCGAATTCAATGGGGTAGGCACGGCGCGTCGCATGGGCGGTGGACGACTCCAGCAGCGGAGCGTTTGGATCGGTGGCGGGTTTGTCTGGCAGCGGGTGATCTTCGGTCAAAATATCCGCTGCCTTTTCCGAGAGCATGTAGATATTGGTGACGATGAAGTAGCCTGGGATTTTGGGGAACACGCTGGCATCAACGATCCGCAAGCCTTCAACCCCTCGGACTTTCAAACGTGAGTCGACCACCGCATCGGTCTCATCCTGGCTGCCCATTTTGCAAGTGCCAGCAGCGTGGTGTCCCCAGGCCGTGTGGCGAATCCACCGCCGCACATCGC
Source organism: Rhodopirellula sp. P2 (assembly GCF_028768465.1). Classification (GTDB taxonomy): domain Bacteria; phylum Planctomycetota; class Planctomycetia; order Pirellulales; family Pirellulaceae; genus Rhodopirellula. The sequence continues at coordinate 344,866 of NZ_CP118225.1, read as the reverse complement.
CATCAAAGCCGCTGAGACCTGGAAGTTCGAAGGACTCGATGGCACCGTTCTTTTTCCCGTGCAGCAAGATCTCCTGAATCGTTTGCACTCCCTCGACGATCGCTTCGAGGTCGGCGTCGGTGTTATCCAGAGCATCGTCCTGGAGGCCTGGGAAGGAGCGGAAATTGATCTCAGGGCGTCGACTGGGATTCGCATCGCGGAGTCGGACGTAGCCATCCTGATGACGCGTTCTGGCTTTGAGCACCACCCAAGTCAGCGAGCGTTTGTGCTTGGAGGCGGCGTCGGCGGGGGCCTTCTCTGCGACACTGGACGATCCGATTGCCGGTGCAAGCGCCGAGGGCTTTGACCAACCAACCTGGTAACCGGGGAATCGTCCAGCGATCGCAAACATGAACAGATCAGGGGTGTGATCTTCTTTCTGAGACCGTTTGAACAATCCGATCACGCCACCGTTGGTCGCATAAAAATTATCCTCGATCGGTTGGTCCCCACGTTTCCAGGCTTGAAGCACCGAGTCGTTCTTGGCCGCTTCGCCCAAGGAGGTCAGCGAGAGTTCATCCAAGGTTCGGAATCGATCGGTCAGAGTCGCAATGACCGGGACCTCATAGCGGTCCTGAAGATGGCAGCCGACGCCGGGCAAATCATGGGTCACTTCGATCTGATGCGTTTGAAGGTGATCCCGGGGGCCGATCCCTGAAAGCATCAGGAGTTGCGGCGAGTTGAACGTCCCACCGGAGAGAATCACTTCCCGGTTGCAGTAGATGGCTTGGGGTTGGCTGAATGAGTCCGTCGGAATGTTGGAGTGATTGGGATCCGCCTGATAGGCATGAGCTTTCAGAACAACTTCGACGCCGATGGCTCTTGGGGTTTCCCCCGTGCGATCGAAGAGCAACCGGGACACCATCGCATCACCAACCAAATGGAGACGATCGGGGTGTTCCTTGGCGGCATCCAGAAGACGCTCTCGCACGCCGCTGCGGCGACCGTTCAATCCGATCGCCGTTGGGATCTGAGTCAAACCCTCCTGGCTGTGACGAATTGTTTTCCAGTGGTTGGGGTCGAGGCCGGGGAACGCGCGCCCCTTGAGGACAGGTCGGATCCATTCCGCGATTTGATCGGTGCTCGAGTCTGCGCTTTGGGCGGCAGCGGACAGCACCGATCGAAAGAACTGTTTCTCTCGTTTCAAAAACCGCGTGCTGGCCATGGTTGTGTTCAACCAACCGGCGTGGCCATGACGTCCGTCTCGCCAGCCCCCGTGAAATCCAAGTGCGGACTTGAATTTTCCCCACCAGGATCTTGGTTGATCGTAGTGGCAGTGTTCAATGCGTTCAAAGTAGGCTCGCATGGATTCGCCTCGCCACGATGGGGCCCCCGTGAGTTCTGCGATTTCGTCCCAGTCTTTCGGTGGCCCACAGATGGTGATCATGGCGTGGTGGATCGTGCACCCACCGATGCCCTGGGCCCGCGGATAAAAGATGCCACGTTCGTCTTCCTGTTCACCCTGGTGAACCTTGGGGTCGAGGCTGTGCTCTGGATCATGGTCATGGTGTTTGACGAAGTACCGCAGCGAATGCCGCGGGTCCTCGGTTGTTTCCGGATGCAGAAGCGGAACCTCCGTGTTCTCCACGGTGGCATTGGGAGGCATTGGCGGTTTGACCGGTCCCATTTCCAACACCAGAACCTGGTATCCACGCTCGGCCAATCTGGCTGCCAGTGGACCACCGCCGGCGCCTCCTCCGACGACGATGAAGTCCAAGGGAGTCGCGTTGGGGTCTCGCCAAAGATCGTTGATCGAACTCATGCTGGGGTGCTCCGCTAAAAGGTTTTGATGAGTTCAATCAGGTCGTTTTTGTCCTGGTCCGTCAGGTCTCGAAGAAAGACAAAGTCATGTCCACGATCCATCACGTAGTCGGGGCACTTGCTGATTGCCATCAGTTCAGGGGCGACCTCTTGTTCAAAGAGCGTCAAGAGATCCTTGTCGTACTGCCCTGCTGAGGTGTCACGACGTCGTCGAGCTTCCCGCAAATAGCTTTGGAGCTTCTTGCCTGCGGCAAGCTTTTTCTTCAGGGGAGCGTCCGGATCCGTGTTTGCGATCAAGTTGACTGGCATTCCCGCCGGGAAGGGGCCCACGCGAATTTCTCCGCCGCGTCCGGAGAGAAACGTTCCAACGCCGAAGATGAACACCACGCCGATCAAAAGACTGGCGACACCTGCGTAATTCGCTTGGCGACGTTGTAGATTTCGAAGTGGGAGCTTGCTGTGAATCACCCAGTAAGACGCGAAAGCCAAGAGCATTGCGAACAAAACCACTTGGGATTCGATCCAGTACCAACGCCACTCAAGGATTTGTTCCCACCGACGGATTGTCCAAAAGGATTTGACCAGTCCGACAAGGACGCTGATGGAGGCGATCGCCAACGCTGCAGCGGTGATCCATTGCACCGCGGAGATTGCCGGTTGTAGCCACTGATGTTTTCGTTTGAGACGATGCAAGATGGCGCGAATGGAATCATTCAGAATCAGCAGCACGCCGATGGCGATTGCAAAGAGCGCCGGCACCCAAGGGATCCATGCGAGCACAGTCGGGGGCCAACCGGTGAATCCCGCCAGTGTCGTTGGAATCTGAAAGTTTCGGATGTGCAGATAGGAATCCGCTGACGTCCGCCAAATCAAACCTTGGTCATGGGCATAGTCAGCGGCGGCAACCGACTGATCGGAACGCAGGGCATTGCGGTCGTGGTCTGCTCTGCGGTGTGGCCAAAGCAACTTTTCGATCGCATCGTCAAAGGCGGCGACCCTCCCGGCGACCGAGGGGTCGTTGTTGAAATCGCCCAGTCCATTGTTGTGAAAGAAGGGAGCTGTGGCCCATGCCCCGATCAGCGTGGGGACTCGGTAGTACCCGGGGCCACCGGACGGCGCAAGGTAAGACTTGTCGACTTGCGCAAACGGATCGCGGTAGTCGACCAAGCCGACGGTTTCGAGACCTTTGTAAGTCTCGGATGCAAAGTCCTCCCAGATGTTGCCGTGGATCGCGTTGGTGGCCACCGCACGAGCCGAGTTGGTGCGAAGCATCGTGACGGGAAGGCGGATGTCAGCGGAGAGATAGTTTTCCTTCCAGAACTCAGGTTGTTCGACCGCTTGTTCTGCCCAGCGTTGATACTGGACCGGGAGCTTTCCCTGGCCCCGAGTCAATTCCCCGCGATCGTTCATGGTCAGCGAGAGAACCTCTCTTTCGCTGACGAGTGGCGCGTTCCCGGCCTCCGCGATCGCTTGGTCGATCAATGCTTCCAGGCTCGGGTCATTCCCCGGTTGAATGCTGGAGTGGCACGCAATGCAAGTTCGTGCGAAGACTTGTCGTCCGGATTCCAACGCAGGGTCACTCGGGACGCCTGTGCCGAGTACCAATTCCTTCCCATCGGTTTCGGCATCCTTGGCAGCTCGGAGTCGGGTGGGATCGCTGCTTTTGAGAAAGAAGGCGGTCATCGGGTCGACACGCAGCAACGTGCCATGCCAGTTCACGGAGTTGGCTTCCGCGTCGGCCAGCTTGAACGGTTCTTGTTTGCGAAAACCAAGGATCGTGTTGTGGCGCCGAATCCAGTTTTGATGGTAGGAACCGATGTTGAAATAAACCCGAGCCAATGCAACCCACGAACCGACGCTGTCACTTCCGTCCACCAAGACCCTTGGAACCGATCTTGGATTGCCTTCGAATTGGGGGCTGGCGTCGCGAAACTCCTTTGAAAAGATGGACGGCGGGTACTCCGGTTCTCCCCAAACCCCGGCGTAGTGTTCCGACTCAGGGCCGATGGTTTCGGCCGGATTGTGAAGTGCTCGCCGGACACGCCATGACAGCCCATAAATGGCATTCATCGTGTTGGCGTTGTTGATGTTGTCCGCCGCGATCAGAGAGGTGTCGATCGTTCCGGGCAGCTGCGAATCCAAGACATGATAAAAGTAGTTGTCGGGTTCGAGTGTGTTGCCGAACGTCTCACGCACCCGCAAAAACTGGTTTCCAATCGTGCTGGAGAGGTTTTCCCAGCTTGGAGACTCTGGATTGCTGGGTGGGTTCAAGGGGTGCGGCGCGACGTGACAAAACGCGCAGGACATGCCCACTCGAAATGGCCGGATCGTCTGGGGGTGAGCGGCGTATTCCAGGTCGGTGTAGTAGCGTTCCGGATCCCACCGACGCCGAGCCGCACCGTCGAACTCGGGGTTCGGAAAGAGCCTGAGGCCAACGACGCCACTGGAGTAGCCATAGACTCGTGGGTCCGGTCCATCGGCAGGGTCATAGCCCGACTTGGTCCCGTGCTTCGGATCGTCGGTTGAGGCAGGGGAGGCGGAGGTTCCTGCAGAGGCGGCTTCCTGCTTGGACGGGACAGCGTCACCAATGGCCTGATCAAGATGCCGGTCGTAATAGATTCCGTGAGCAAGTTTGGCTTCGCGGTCGGTGGAGGAACGCATCCCAGGTTCATTGACCATGCCGGCGCGAGCGAAGCGATCGCTTCGATGACGGCTGTCGATGACCTTGAGGAAATCAATCGTGGCATAGCCATTTCGAGCCAACCAGTCCCAGAAGGCTTCGTTGCCCCCGGTCCACAACAACCAGGCGTTGCGTCCTTTGATCTCCTCTGGTGACAGATCGAGGTCGACGACATTTCCCTCCGCATCTTCCTGCTTGTCCATGCCGTGGAAGTGGTCGCGTTCGGCGAGCGGGAAACGGTCCAGTGCGCCTTGTCGGTTAGCGGGATACCCTTCGAGTTTTGGTTCGTCGGGAGGAGCCTCGCGAGAGCATCCGGTGGAGAACGTGAGGCTTGCCAAGGCGACCAGAACCCAAGTCGTCGCGATCATTCGATCACGTTGACCCTTGCATGCAATTGGTGTCATGTGCGTCACCTTCCAGGGGATCTTTGGTTATTGATCGTGTAAGTCAGTCACCTTCGGATTGGCTTCCTTGCCCTTGATCTGAGAAATGGATTTGGTCAGCAGACCGATGTTGTTGTCGAAGGAACCGTGGGTCTGTCGGATGGTGTCCGACGTCCCGTGTGAACCCACGCGAGTCACCACATCGGTTTCGGTGTGCACGGTGATGTTCTTGGTCGGAATCAATGGCAGGAAGTTTTCTTGCCAACGCTGGACATCTGGGTTGACTCGATCGCCATCTCGGCGCGACGTCGGAATGTGCCAAAAGTCGTTTGGCACCTGGGCGGGATCCGTTTGGTGGACATACTCCAGTCCCAACAACGGTTCCTTGTGGTTGATCTCGAGCGCACGAGAGACGAGATAGAGCAGGGATTTTCCATAGCGAGAGATGTTGTCGTCCCGTTCGAGCTTGTCCGACAACACGTGCAAGTAGAAGTCATCCGGTGACAGCACCTCTCGTTCAAAGGCGCGACCGAAATGGTCGTTTGCGAAATCGGTTGTGCAGGCGGGGGCGAACAGTCGGCAGGATTGAACCGACATGGATCGCGTTTGCAATCGCCGCAACAAATGGCCAATGGGAAGCGATCCGGCAGAATGCCCGATCAAATGCAGTTCTCCGCCGCCCAGTTCTCCGAACAGTTTCTCGATGGACTGTGCAACCAAGTACATTCCTCGATCACGTGCGATCGCCGCTTGGGCATTCTGCTTCATCTGCGTCCAGATCGGCTTGACGAGCAACTGTTGGCACGCGACTTCGATCGCGCGGTCCGTGGCTTCACTGACCTGTTCGCGAATTGCCTCTCGCCAGCCCAACGAATCCGCGCGGGTGGGCGGACGAAAAAATCGTTGCAGGCTGTCTTCCAAGATGCCGGTGATGGAATCCCGAAAGCTGGTCCGCCAGGTGATGAACAGGGGGTAAATTCCATTGGCAAGGAAGTAAGGTGCCATCTTCTCGATCCGCCGCAGAGAATCGGTTTCGCTGTTCAGGCCGCCATGAAAGAAGACCATCAGCTTGAGCGTGTCCCCAAATTCTTCACCGAAGTTTTGAAACCAACGCTTGGGCAGTTGGTGGACGATTTCCTCGAGGGCTTCTCCGACCGATTCAAAACCCACCCGTCTTCGCAGTGGGCGACCATCGTTCTCAAGGACAACGGTGAGACCGTAGGCTTCTTCCCGGCTGAGTGGTGAGACGGTGCGTTCGCCGGAATCACTTCGCCCCCAGAACCAACCAGGGTTTCGAGTGGTGGCGAGCGACAACGAATCCTTGCGATAACTATGCAGCGTCATCGCTTGCATGAGGCCGGTGTTGGTGGTTTCATCGTCGATATGGTCTGCCGCCACGGAAGTCGGCGCGCCCATGACTGCGACCCAAGCATCGAGCGCTGAGTGCGCCCAGTCGTCGTAGGGCAAGATCGCGAAGCCGTAGTACCCCCAGTCTCCGCCCCAGGAATTTTGGACGATGAACCCGCGCGACTCGTAGCCGATGATCGCGAAGGAATGAGCGCCGATGTGAGGGGCCGTTGGGGCTCGACGGATGACCGGCAATTTGTCTGGCGAATTGGACAGCTTCCATCCCCCGTGCACTTTTGCCGAAGCGTAGACCGCACCGACTTCGTAGATCGCAGCTTGCAAATCATTGATCGAGAGACGGTCGATGCGGTAGTAAGCTCCCAGCGGGCGCGAAGCCGCGTCGGCTTGCCAGAGGCTCCTCGCCTCTCCCGTGGGTGGCTTCTTCTCAGGCCACAACGATTTCAAGCACGCACCATGTTTGTGGTAGCCCTTGACCGCGCCCCGGCAACTGCTGCCTTCATAGTCTTCGCCCTCCCACTCATCGTAGGTGCGTGCCAGGTGGTAGAGCTGGTAAGGGCTGACCGCTGGCGAGATGGCCTGATCCAGGTCGATTGCCAACAGACCGCGATCGCTGCGTGGCAGTCGCAACACAGTGTCTCGCCAGATGACAAAGTTGATGACAGCGGCGAGCCCAAATCCGGTGCAGGCACCCTCGGTTCCCTGGTCGTCGACCAAGGCGGAGAAGTAGGGCAGTGCCAGGGCAATGTCACGCTCGGTTGGCCAACGATTGGGCAGCGAAATCAGCGGTGGCTGATACGGCCGGTCTCGGTGGTCAATGCGATCGGGGCGCGCATCGAGCACATAGTCGGTGTCATCCAGTGTGATTTCATTGCGAGGCATGGCGTGAAGCCCTCGTGCAGATCAAGGGAGAGTTCAGGGGGCGACAACCAATCCAGTCCCAACGTCGGCGGCTGTCAGTCCAGTGGGAATCGAGGCGTTGCCGACTAGTTTTCCCATCAGATCTCCAGCATGGATGCGACCGGTTTGTTGAAGAGCTTTTTGAGCCCACAACGCCGCCACACCAGCGACATGCGGCGTCGCCATGCTGGTTCCATTGAGCGACCGAAGTCCACCGCCAGGCCAAGCCGAAACGACGTCCACGCCAGGAGCCGCGACATTGGCTCCCGTGTTGGAAAAGCTGGCGATTTCAAATCCTGAGTGATTGGAATTGCGCCCAATGGCGGCCACGGAAAGGAAGCCATCCGCGTTGGATGGCGGTGCGGCTGCGATCTCGTAGGCGGGATTTCCGTCGCGAGCGCTTTCATTCCCGGACGCCGCCACAACGATGCATCCAGAGGGACGGAAGGATTGCTGAGCACGGATCGTGTTGGCGAGGCTATCGTACAACCGAACATTCGCTCGGTATCCCTGCAAGGCAATGCTGGTCGCTGCCAAGGTTGGGATCCCGCGAGCGACAAGGTTCTCACGATATCGTTGGAAGTCCGTGCCAAGCGACATGGAGATCACATTGGCACCCTCTTCCATTGCCCACAGGATGCCATTGACGATCCAGTTGGTGGCTCCGCCGGTTTGCCCAAGCACTTTGCCAACCAATAGCCGACTGACGCCCGGGGCAACGCCAATGCGTGTGCTGACAAGATTGCCACAGACGGTTCCCGCGCAGTGAGTTCCGTGACCGTGATTGTCGCCGTCGCCCTCTCCGGTGAAGTCACGTTGAGTGATGGACGTGGCGGCGAATGCCGGGTGCCCGGCATCGATGCCAGTGTCCAATACCGCGACGGTGATTCCTTCACCAGTGAAGGCGCTGGACGTTGCCCGCACGGCTTCGATGCCCCAGGTCGCACCGCCGGACGAGGCGGATGTTTGGGGATCGAGTCCATTCACGGCGACCGATGCCACTGGTTCAATCAACCGCATCGGCATCACGGGAGCGATCGCTTGCACGTTTCGCTCCTGACTTCGTTGGACCACTTCTGGCATCGTCATCTCGTCCGTGTCGATCGAGATTCGATCTTCCAACGAGGCTTCCGAGATTGTTGCCGGCACCGAAAAGGGATCACCCACGCGAGGTGCCATGCTTTTCAGCACCACGTAAGCGTCCTTGAAACGTGCTGCTTGACCCAGATCACCGTTCATTTTGCCAGTCCCTGTTTGCGTGATTGAAAGGCAGCCCAGGCACAAGTGACACCCGCCCCAATCGAAAGAACGAAGCGGACGGATGTACACCCTGCAGAGGGGCTGGGTACCCACCCACTCTACGCTGCGGGGATCTGGCGGTCAAACTTTTTTTGGGCGGAAGACGTCGTCGTCGACAAAGGAATGACTGCTCAGCCACAGGTGTTTGGGGAATTCAAGGCCCACCGCAATGCTTGGACTTTCATTCCGCACTGAGTCAATCTCGAATGATTGCGTGTGACAAATGTTGAATGGCTGTGTTTGGCTGGTAGGAGAAAAGAATGTTGCAAGGTCCGGAAACACGAGCGTCGCTGATTGGCAAGCTGAATGAGCCGACTTCGGAAGAAGTTTGGACGGAGTTTGTTTCGATCTATCGTCCGCTGGTGGTCCGGGTTGCCTTGGCGAAAGGTTTGCAGCACGCGGACGCGGAAGATTTGACGCAAGACGTTTTCGCGGCGGTGCGACGGTCGTTGATAAAGTTCGAGTCGCGTGGCAGCGGTTCGTTTCGGGCTTGGTTGTTCCAAATCACTCGCAACTTGGTCGTCAATCATTTGACGCGTTCCAAGGGACCGATCGGTTCGGGGGACAGCCACGTTCAACAGTGGTTGATGCAACAACCTGAACGAGAGAACGAAACGGCCACGCTGTTCGACCACGAACTGCGGCGTCAGCAATTTCAGCTTGCCGCCGATCGTGTGCGGCCGAATGTGGAACCCGCGACGTGGCAATCCTTTTGGATGACCGCCGTCGAGGGCAAATCCATCTCCTGTGTCGCGGAATCGCTCGGGAAGTCCGAGGGATCCGTGCGGATGGCAAAGTGCCGTGTGTTGGCACGTTTGCAACAAGAAGCTCAAGCAATTTCTGGTCAGTGGGAGAGGGAAGCATGATTGCACGCATTCGAGATGAGAAGCAGCACGGTGGACTTCACTACGATCAAGAAACGCTCCATGATTATCTCCACGATCGCTTGGACGCGGACACGCAAGAAGTCACCCAGCACATCGAGGTCTGCGAGGAATGCCAGGCTCATGTCGAAAGTCTGGTCACCGATGGCGTGACCTGGGAGGACGTGGGCGAGTTGCTTCGTGATCCGATCGCGAACTGGAGTGAGCACCACTCGGGCGACTTTGAATTCGACACCAACGCCAAGGCTCAATCGAGTTGGACCAAGTTCCTTCAGCCTTCCGACACCCCCGGATCGATTGGCCGTTTTGCGAGGTTCGAGATCCATCAGATCCTTGGCCGCGGCGGGATGGGGATTGTGATGGAGGCGACGGACACCTCGCTCGGCCGGCGCTGCGCGGTGAAGGTTCTCGCACCTGAATTGGCCACGTCCGCCGCCGCCCGCAAACGTTTTTCGCGGGAAGCCAAGAGTGCCGCTGCGGTGGTTCATCCGCATGTGGTGCCGATTCAAACGGTTGACGAACACGAGGGGCTTCCGTACTTGGTCATGCCGGTCGTGGATGGCCCGAGCCTGCAACAACGAATCGATCGCGACGGGCCGTTGTCCTTGATCGAAACGGTCCGCATCGCGTCGCAGATTGCCGATGGGTTGGCGGCTGCACACGAGCAGGGCTTGGTGCATCGCGATATCAAGCCCGCCAACGTGTTGTTGGAAAACGGTGTCGAACGAGTTCAGATCACGGACTTCGGTTTGGCGCGAGCGGTGGACGACGCCAGCATGACTCGCAGTGGCGTGATCGCGGGAACGCCGCAGTACATGTCTCCCGAACAGGCCCACGGGGATTCGATCGATCATCGCAGCGACCTGTTTTCGCTGGGCAGTGTGATTCACTTCATGCTGTCCGGTCGCAGCCCGTTCCGGTCGGAAACGACGATGGGAGTTCTCAACCGAATCGGCAACGACCAACCAAGGTCGCTTCGAGAGATCAACCCGGATGTTCCCGAGTGGCTTGATGCGATTGTGGCGAGATTGCTGAGCAAGGATCCCGACCTTCGCTACCAAAGCTCATCGGAAGTCGCTGAGTTATTGACAGCTTGGCAAGCTCATCTGCTGGATCCGGCCAACGTCAAAGCACCTGAGCCTGCGTCGCAAGCCAAACCGCTGGCAAGTCGTTTCGCCATCGGCGGGCGTTTTGATGGCAAGCTGCCTTGGATTCTTGCCGCCGGGATGTTTGGTTTCTTCGCTTGGGCCGCGACCGTCATCCTTCTGCAGACCGACCAGGGAACACTCCGGATCGAAAGCTCCGCAGACGCAAACGTGCCAATTGTGATTCGCAAAGGCGATGAAGTCGTCGAGGAATTGACCGTGACCAGCGACGGTGCCTCCGTCGAAGTGAAGGCGGGCGAGTATGTGATCGAGATCGCCGGTGAAGCGGACGAGTTCAGAGTGTTGGACCAGTCCGTCGTCATTCAACGTGGCCAGACACAGGTGGCAAGGATCGCTTTGCTTGAATCAGACGCGTCTGGTCGACCCAGCGTGATTGAACGGCGAATGGAAGGCAAAGAACCGCCCAAGATCTCTCCGTTCACCCGCATGGAATATGACCACGGAAAAGTCTTGGTTGAATTCGAGTCCAAGACCTATCAACTGTCGGGTGTGGATCAGTTCACCATCGCAAACCTTGTTCTGCAATCGCGAGCACTCTACGGTCGCAAATGGAAAAAGCGCTTGAGTGAGGACTTAGTCGAGTTGCTTTGGGAAATGAAGCACTTTCCTGGGGACACGGTGGACCTTCACCTGAAGGATCTAGAAACAGGCGAAAGGAGGACGGTCGTCGGTGCGAAAATGACCGAGGAGAATCGAAGCAAGCTGTACCGGAACAATGAGCACAATCAACCGGAGGATGACCGCGATGCTCTAAATGAATTTCCTTCAACCGACGCACTCGAAAATCGGTTTCCAATGCACTGGGGAGGCGGTCCCGCTGGGTACCAAGTGCTGGTTGATCAATCCGTCAAGCACTCTGGTGAGTTCAGTGCGTCGTTGGAAAGCACCAGTCAATCGTGGCAGCCAAGTTTCGGGACGATCGTCCAAGCGATTCAAGCTACCAAGTACACCGGAAAGCGGATTCGTTTCAGCGGTTTCATCAAGACGGACAAGACGGAGGCAGCCGGCTTGTGGTTGCGAGTCGATTCTGCCAAGCGTGGGACAGTCGCGTTCGACAACATGCAGTCTCGCCGAATCGAGGGAACCCATGACTGGCAGGAAGTGCAAATCGTTTTGGACGTTCCCAAGGATGCTTCGGTGCTGACGTTTGGTGCAATTCTCTCCGGGGCTGGTCGCCTTTGGGTGGATGATTTGTCGCTCGCGGTTGTTGATCAGGATGTTGAACCCACGCGGCCACCGATGCAGGGGAAGAAACAGGCCATTCAGATCGCTGACGAGCTGTCTGAGAGCCCACTGAATCTTGATTTTGAGTTGGGGGTTGGTTTGGTTCTCATTCGACCTGGCAAGAAGAGTGTTTTCGATCGAGTGTCGGAGGTCTTTTCGGGAGAGAATGATTTTCGGGCAGGTTTTGAACCAAACTGATTTTGGGTTCAGTTGAGAGTCGGACCTGCGTGTCGCCCACAACGAGGTAGAACAATCAGTGGGATAGGCTTCCAGACTGTCGTGAAGGGGATGACAGGCTGGAAGCCTATCTCACTTGATACTCACCCAATCGTAGGCAGCGTTCTGCCGCGTCATTCACCCACGAAGGCAACGTCTACCGCGCCGGCCACTTCCATCCGTGCTGGCTCAGCAAGTCGGTTCCTTCGACGATGGTTTCACCCGTCTCTTTGTTCAGACGCACCGGCACGCAGATGTCGTCCCGTTCCAGTTGTTCGACGAGATGTTGATTGTGACTGACAACGATGACTTGGCTTCGCTCCGCTGCTCGGCAGATCATGTTTGCCAGCGGTTCGATCAGCTCCGGATGCAAGCTGGTTTCGGGTTCGTTCAACACCAACAACTCCGGTGGTCGCGGTGAAAACAACGCAGCCAGCAACAACAGATACCGAAGCGTCCCATCGGACAATTCTCTGGCCGTGAGACCACGTAGCATGCCAGGCTGAGCCAGCACGACTTGCATGCCGCTCTCGCCGGATTGCACGTGAAGTTGCGAACCAGGAAAGGCTTCCTCGATGGCTTGTTCGACGATGTGGCTGTCGCCGATCTCGCGGATCGTTTGCAGAGCCGCGGCCAAGTTGGATCCGTCGTTGGCCATCACTGGAGTGAACGTTTGAGGCGATGGCAGTCGAGCGGGGGCGTGCGAGTCACATCGGAACGTGTCGTAGAACCTCCAACCCCGCAATTGCTCCTTCATCACGATGATCTCGGGAGCAGCGAAAGGATCGGCGTACTCGGTCATCAGGCTTGTCCCGCGAGACAAGTGTAAATCGATGTCTTGCCATTTGCCTTTCCCCGATCGGCATCGCAAGTTCGCTCCCTTGCGATCAACGCACAGCGATCTGGCGTCTGGAGTCGGCCCCGTCCAAATGCATTCGCGTTTAATCTCAGGGTCACCATCGAACATGGAGTTGGATGGAACGGGGTGACCCAGGTCGATGCAGTAGCTCATCGGGTCGGCAGAGAAGGCGAGCTTCAATGCGATGGGTTTTCGACGCAAGGTTCCTTGCACGGGAACCTCGCCCCGTTTCATTTCGATGGGGATCATTTCGGGCCCCGCCCAAAGCACGGATTCAAATCCGCCTTCTTCCGCCAACGATTGGTTCAGGTTGCCATTGGCAGCCGAAGCAATCAAACGCAGCGAACGATACAGGTTTGTCTTACCGCTTCCATTTGGTCCGGTGACCACCGTCAACTCACCCAGTCGCACGGTCAGCGAGCGGATCGAACGGTAGCCGGCGATTGCGATTCGGTGGATCAAGAGAAAGGTGCCGTAGGGATCCAGAGTCGGACGTGTTTCTGGTAGCGATGATAGTCCTCCCCGAACCGAAGCTGAAGATCGCATTCTTCGACCGGACGCACGAAGACGTGCCAGACCACCGCTCCGCACAGCGAGTAAACGATGACGGGGATGCTGCCGAGAAGCCATCCCACCGCGAGGCCCTGAACGATGCCCGCGAGTGCCATCGGATTGCGAACGCAGCGGTACGGCCCGGTGATCACCAAACGAGGTGCGGTGGCCATGGGCAGAGGCGTGCCATCGCCGCGAATCGCCATCGTGATGCCGCTCCATAGCCCAAGCGAAGATGCAACGAGAAACAAACCACCGGACAATGGTGACTGCAGCGGATGCTGAAACACTTGCCATCCGAGTCGAAGTTGCAGTTCAACGATTCCCATCGGCAGCACCCACAGAAACGTCCCCCAGAAGATCACGGTTTGCACCAGAGTCAACGCGGTTGCCACAGCGGAACTCATCGAAGCAACGCGAATCGTGGCGGGAGATTGCGACGTGTTTCCATGGATCGTTGCCATGGAAAGCGACAACCCAGCCATGCAAACCATCATCGCCGATGCGATCCAAGCTTCTCCGGTTTGCAGGCTGGTCGCGATGCAAACCAAGGTCGGGTACCAAGTGATCGCTGCAACAATCCAAACCAATGTGGTGGCCGAAGACGCTTGACGCCACACGCAAATCGCGGCTAAGAGTGAGCCAGCGATGATCAACACGAAGTCCGCCATCCAAAACGAAAGCAGTGCACCATTCGGCCAAGCGGCGGGCTGAAACCACGGGATGCTGGCCGGATAGACAAGCAACAAGATCCACCACGCCAGCGTGCCAATGGCTTGCACGACGAGATAGGCGGAGACAATCCGAACGGGAGTGTCTCTCACCGTTGTTTCGCGGTTGCTCGGTTGCCGATCGTCACTGTTGGTCACGTTGACTCCGACGGACGAGAAATGATCCCATGAGAAGTTGTCCGCCGAATGGAATGGCTTGACGCAGCCGTGTCCAGGGATGTAGCTGGAACTCAAACGTGCTGAGCAGGTTGGCAGGAGTCTTTCAGCGTTTGGACTGTTTTGGTAATCGCTGTTGTTCCCACGTGCAACCGGGGCGAACGCCCAGACGGCTCGCGTGGTTATGCCCGCTCATGTCTGCCGACCTGCTTAGTCGGACGTGGGAAGGCGTTGACGCGACCAGCTTTAGTTGTGAAATTGCTCACAGAAGCATGGGACGTTTCTGGTAGGATCTTCCGAGGTGCTTTCCTCGTGTTTGAAATCGAATGGAACAATCTGAATTGCCCAATTCCAACCCTTGTCGCGATCCGTCGGCTTGGGTGAACGAGTATGGCGACGCTCTGTTTCGCTATGCTTTGTCGCGGCTGCGCAATCCGGAATTTGCTGAGGAGGTGGTGCAGCAAACGTTTCTAGCTGGATTGGAGCATCAGGACCAGTTTTCCGGAGTGGGGTCCCAGCAGGGATGGCTGATGGGAATCCTGAAACGCAAAATCATTGACTTCGTCCGGCAACGGAATCGGTCCGTTCAGTCAGAGGGGCAAGCAGATACACCGGACGCAAGCGATCAGTGGGACACCTTCTTTGATCGAAGTGGGAAGTGGAATCCGAATGTCCGTGAGACCTTGCTGGAACCGCTTGATGCCGTTGACCGGCAGGAATTTTGGCCCGTCTTTCAAGCGTGTTTGCACTCACTGCCCGAGCGTCAGTCCCGTGTTTTCGAGCTGCGAGAGATGAAGGGGCTGGAGACCGAAGAAATTTGTAAGGAATTGGAGATCAGTGCGTCGAATCTGTGGGTGTTGCTGCATCGCGCACGTCTTCGTCTCGCCAATTGCATCAAAGTGCGTTGGCTCCAAGAAAAGGTTTAACCGAACTGGGCCGTCATGTTGTCGTGCAAAGAAGTCTCTCAACTCGTGTCGGAATCGCTCGACCGTCCCCTGCCCATTGGGCAGCGGATTTCGGTTTGGATTCATCTGCGCATGTGCCGACTTTGCTCCGCGTTTCGCCGCGATCAGCTTGTTCTCAGGGCGCGACTTTCTGAGCAGCCTGAGCTTTCATCCAATCCAGAGATGTCCAAAACGGTGAAGCTGTCCGCCACTGCGAAACAACGAATCGTGGACGCCATGGATTCTCAGCGTTAGGTCTGCGTTTGGCGTCGGATTGCCTGCCTGGGGATTGGGAGTGGCCCTGGGATATTCTCGAAACCGTTGGGTTTTCTCCTGAGCGGAATCATCGCGAAGCGTCGTGGTGACGTTTCTGGTTGCGGTGGCGTCATGGCGGTGTCTGGCAATGCATCAACGGCAGATCGGATTTGTGCCGAGGGGGGACGTGTGCACCGAAAAGTTTTTCTGTAAGGAAACGCACGTTGGCTCGTCTATCGAGCAACTTCGCGAGCATCGAGGCACGGCGTGTGACTTGATTGGCGGAGAAAACTTGGTGGAGAGGGGATCAGTGTGCCGCAGCAAATCTGGCATTTGAAAACGAATGAGCTGTTCACAAAGCTGAAGCCAAGCCAATTGGAGCAACTTGAATCGCGATGTCGGTCGCGAGCGTTTTCCGCGCGTAGCCCGGTGTATTTGCCGAGCCAGGCCGCGGACTGCGTGTTCTTGCTGGCCAGTGGGCTGGTCAAGGTTTGTAATCTGACCAGCGATGGGAAGCAGTCCATTCTGTCCTTCGTTGAGCCGGGAGAGTTGTTTGGCGAGCTGGCTCTTTTCGAAGCGGAGCAGCGGGAGGAATATGTGGAGGCCGTGGAGAAATCGACTGTGGTGATGATTCCTGCCGCCGCCATTCAAGAGTTGATGGTTGCCAATCACGATGTTTCGATTGCTCTGACCAAGATGATCGGATTGCGTCGCCATCGCGTTGAACGGCGTTTGAAGAACCTGTTGTTCCTTTCCAATCGAGACCGCTTGGTTCATCTGTTGCTCGACCTCGCGGAGCAATTTGGGAGCCGCAATTCAGAAGGCATTCATCTTCGAATCAAGCTCGCACACCAAGAAATCGCCAATCTGATGGGCAGCACTCGTGAAACCGTCACCATCCTGCTCGGCCAATTGAAGTCCGAAGGGATGGTTGATCTGGGGCGGCAACGCATCACGTTGATTCAAGCCGAACGAATGGCGGAGTCTGTGCACCGGAAAACGCCAACGCACATGGGAGCGTGCTGAGTGAGGGGACGAAATGCGAGCTGTCTCAACGTTCGCTTGAACAGGACATCGCGGATTTCGAGAACGACACGCCAGGGGAATTCGAATGCGGCAGGAACCCATGTTTCGCGATCGTGAATAGGATTTTGTAGCCGGCTTTGACGGACCCGCTCAACGTGCCGCTGATTTTGCTGGTGCCAATTCGGGTGCGATACGGCACTGGGATTTCAAGCGAACGCAGCCCAAGCCTGGAGGCTTTGATTTGCATTTCGATCGTCCAACCAAAGTTCTCATCTCGCATTTGGAGTTCGCAAAGCTGTCTGTAGTTGATCACTCGAAAGGGCCCTAGGTCGGTGTACCGAACGCCAAACAACATTCGCATCAGAAGGCAAGCGAGTTGGTTTCCGAAAACACTCTGGGGAGGCATGGCGCCTCGTTCACGTTCACCTAGCAGTCGGGACCCGAGAACGAAGTCCGCGTTGTCGCTTGCGATTGGACGGACCAGTTCAGGCAAGCGATCGGAGTGGTCGCTGTAGTCCGCATCGACGAAGGCAACCGCTTGGGGATTCGCTTTGCCGTCACGGACCATGGCGTCCAGTTTTGCCAATCCCCGGAGGCATGCTGCGCCGTACCCGCGTTGCGGTTCCCGCACCACCAACGCACCGGCTTGCTCAGCAATGACGGCGGTTTGGTCGGTGCAGCCGTTGTCGACGACAATCACTCCGGCGACGCAGGGCAAGTCACGCAAGACCAGTCCGATGGACTTTTCTTCGTTGAGTGCTGGGATGACGACCCAGACCGATTCTCTCAGATAGCGGTCGAGCTCGTTCATCTTCTCAGCTTGGGTGACGGGGAGGTGCTTGATTGCAGATCGCTTCATCCTCGCAGGCGGGCAAGTTGAGTTCTGTGAGGTCCGTCACACTCATGCTGAATGGCATGAACCGAGGAACGTGTGCAACCTCACTGAGTCGAGGAGGCTTGGTCGACGATTGTAAGCAACAGGGGCAACTGCATTCTTGGAGAGGTTGGGCCACGCATCTCGCGCGACGCACTCGTGATTCGCTACTGCGGGCTCGGGGATGAAGGCGGGATGTCGAGGCCGATCGCCATGGAACGATGCAACGCCCCCCATTTCCCCCCCGCCTCGAAGATTGAACCATCAAAAGGTCATTCCATGAAAGTCACATCGTTTGTTCGTTTCACTGTCTCGTCGTTCGCATTGGTGTCGTTGGCCGGTTGCACGGATGCGGGAGCGATTGCATTTCGCAAGGCTTCACCAACCAAGGTGGAGGTGGCACTGGCCGAACCGTCAGTGAAACCCGTCGCGGCAGAGGAAGCAAAGCATGCGGAGACGGTGCCCTTGAAGCGAACTGAAACTCTCATTGCAACCGCCTCTGCGAGAATGCCGCCTCGACCGTCTCTGGTCACCCTTGCCCCCGGTGAGGACTTGATGGCAAAGGTCAACAGCGCTCGTGGAGCCGTGCTGATTGATTTCTACGCTGATTGGTGTGGACCCTGTCAGGTTCAAGGACGGATTCTTCGCGAGTTGGAGAATGAAGCGGCAAGCTTGGGGGCATTGATGATCAAGGTCAACATTGATGACCATCCCGAGATCGCACAGCGATTTCAAGTCGAGGGAATACCGACCCTGCTGAGCGTCAAAGATGGACGCGTTGTGGGACGCAAGTCCGGGGTCGCTGACAAACGTCTGCTGACGAATTGGATGCGTTCGTCCTCGGACGTCAACTGACGATCCCCCGGTGGACCGAAGGGAGGCATTGCATGTCTTTTCGACAAACTCGTTCAGACGGTTTGTCGCAGCGTTTTGACGCTAGGCAGGTCGGCAGGAGTGATCAAGCACAACCCTGTGAGCCGTTTGGGCGTTAGCCCCGGTTGTGCGTGAAAACCGTGGCTAACGCCAGCGGCTCACATACCCGATGACACCTGCGTACCTGCTTAGGCGACCGTGTTGACGGGGTGGTGTTCTGTGTCCATCACGACACCGTTGACGCCATGTTCGGACCAAATCTCTTCGCGATAGATGCCGATCGTGTTCGCTGCCGTGATTCCCAGGCACACTCGATTGCCTTGCAGGCGGATGACTTCGATTGTTGCCACTTCATTGCCGATGTGGATCACCAACTGTTGTCCGGGTTTTCTTGAGAGGACCAGCATTGTTCAATCTCCCTATTGGATGCGTCGGTTTGGACCACTGACCTTCGTGGTCTGCGAGTGTCAATCTAAGTTGAAAGCAAGCAGGGATCTGTGAGTTTGGGAACGGATGGCTGGATTGTTCCGATTCTGTTTTTTGGCGATGGGCGTGCCGGTCGCTTGCATGGCATTCCGTTGTGCCTGGCTCGCTGACCACATTGTGGTGGGAGTGGTTTCGGCCGCGATTCATCATGAGAGATCATCAGAATGCCCCAGTGAGCTGCTGAGCGTTTGCTCGGTGGCGATGACTTGCATTCTGGTCGGGGTTGGCCGACCGGAACCGTCGCTTCAGTGCGAGTGACCGCGCGTTCGCCGAGGGAGGCTGGGAAAACGTGTCGATTTCAGATGGGACCGAATCAGAAAACCCATGGCCAAAGCCACAAACCAGGGACCAAATTCGACCCAGGTGACGACGAAATCAAAGAAGGCTGCGCCGGTGTAAGGGGAGCGAAGCACTGCGGTCGTTGGGAAGTGAGCGTCCAGCCAGAATCTCAGGTAGTAGAGGAACACAAGGCCGCTGAGCGCCAGCCACGCGCGGCCTCGGGCGAAAGGCAGCAGGGGCAGAGCCCATGTCCAATACCATGGGTTCAGCGTCGGGCAGAGCAACCAAAACCAAGCGATCGTCAAGAACGCGGACTCACAGAAACTCTTGGGATCTTGGGGCGTCGATCGCCATGCTAAGGTCACGGCGATGATCAAAAAGATCGTCGCCGTGATGGCACGAGAGACGAGGAACGGAACTTCGGCAGGAGCCAGGTTGAGTTGTGCGCTGACTGAGTCCACCATCGATTCGCGAGCCGATTCGGGTATCACAGTGAACCATGCGGTTTCATGTGGCCCTCGCTGTGCCGTTGGTTTCAGGTTCTCGATCACGATGAGAAACAGGAAGTCGTTCATTTCCCATCGACGAAGAAACGTCACGACGCCAAGACTCGGATCGTGAGCTTGTGATTCGCCTGCAGAAGCTGGTTGGGAGGGGATGATTGGCGAAAGCAAGGCCAGGGTTGTGAGGATGAAGGTGGCTGCGGGAACAAGGGTGAAACGCCAGCCCCGGCGACGGACCAATGCAAACAGGATCAGCGGTGCCAGGACGATGGGGTACAGTTTCGCACCGACCCCGAATGCCAACACAACTCCCGCGAGCACGACGTAACTCAACCGTCCTGGATCAATCCTTCTCCGGCCGGATTCAAGGAATGTTTGGCTGCCGAGGCAGCGGACGAACATGTACACGCTCAGTGTTGTCAGGAACACTGCGATGGCATCCAAATGCCCACTGTTGGCCACTTCCTTCAGGAGCAGCGGGCACCAGGCATAGATGACACACAGTCCGGTTGGGAGTGCCAGTTGACGCAGGAGTGCAATCACGACGAGCACGGTTGCTAGGTCGAATCCGATCAGCCATGCCTTCATGACAAACAATCGCGTCAGCAGCGACGAGGAGGAAGGCGTCGAGAGAGTGGCCGCGGCAAACACGGCTTGACTGGTGGGAGGGTAGATCGTTGGCAGTTCAGCGAAATGCACTCGGTGCAAAATTTCTGCTAGTGCTGGATCTTCCTCTCGCATCTCGGCCAGTCGCCGGAGTGCGTCTTCTTGTTGGGGGGAAGAATCGGCAAGCCGGACTTGTTGAGGGCTGTAGCGAAAGGGACTGACACCGGCAGTGCTGACCGCGCCGTCCCAGAGGTAGCGATAGATGTCGACTTCTTGAATTGGCAGCGAGAACAGCATCACGACACGGAACACGATCGCGGAGCCGACGATGAGTTGGAGCGTTCGTGCATCCGACTTGGTGCGCCACGCAATCCGAATCGCTCCGAGGTAGCACGCAAACCCAACGGTGAACAGGCAAAGCACGGCCACGATCGGACGATCGATCGGGACGCTGTCAAAGTCGAATTGCCAGCTCAGGAACGCGATGATTCCGTACAGGCAGGTCGACCACCCCGCGAGGATGACCAACAGGCGAAAGTCCTGCTTGGATGTTGCCTCATCCGTTTGTGTTGATTCGCCCGTCAATTTTGTGCTCTGAATTCTTGCGCTGAGGAACGGTGCCAGGTCCGTGAGTCGCCTCATCGGATTGGCGAGGCGGCGAGAAACCAAGTTGGGGTAGGAAGGCGTGAGGCATGCTTGGCCCGGTGTGGTCCCGAGTGGACCCCACACGCATCAGTGGATTCACCCGAAGGAAACCGTCAACGGCGTGCGTTGGGTGAGGAGGCTTGGTCGTTCAGTCCCCAGTCATAGTCCAAGTACCGGACGGTCCCAACGCCTGCCGCCGCCGCGGTGGCGGCCTGTTGAGACGGAAGGTAGGGGGCGATCCTGCGAAGTTGGCCCGCTTGATCGCTGCCAAAGTCGCTGCCGAACCAGTCGAGGATGGAAGACAACCGAAACAGTCGCTGTGCCGGATCGTACTGAAAGTTGTTGGGGTTGGCGAAGAAGACTTTGGTGTTGGTCGTCAATTGTGCTTCCAGGCGAGTGGCGGTGTACGCTTCGTTCAGCAGTCGCGGGCAACCGCGAGATGCACAGACGATTGCAAAGTGAATCCGCGGTTCACCCATCTTGCGTAGTACCTCGTGTTCCATTTGGTTCAGCGAAAACGGCTGGCCTCCAACCGTCAACAGCAGGTCATCCCAAATGTTGTAACCAAACAGCTTCGCGGTGTGATTTTTGATGCTGGTGGTGGGATATTCTCGGAGAATGCCTCGGACGGTCACCGCGTTGTAGGCATTGATCCAAAATGCCAACTTGGCGGGGACACTCGCCTGCGCTTTGGGGTTGGCAGATGACAAATGGGAGAGGAACGCATCCAGGGTTTGCATGTCCTCGGCGGATTGTTTCCAGGCCGCGTAGTTGACCTCGCCCTTCTCGTTGACGTATTTCTTGAGCAAGGCATCCCATTGGCTGGGGTTGATTTGGTCGATCGAGATCTGCTGCGGTGCCGGAATGTTTTGTCCGACGTTGACCTTGGCTCCAGCCAAGCTGTTTGGGGTGGATAGGATCATCGCCATGGTGAAGAAGGCGAACAGCAACACTGACTTTTTCATCGGAAGGACTCCATTCATTGAGGGGACTGAGGCGGATTCCAAGATCGCCACGTCCCGTGGAATGACGACTGGAATCCAATGTCCGCCCCACAATGGCATCGCAAGCCCAGTGTGTCTGTGAGAGTCACCACACTTCGTCCCACCAAGACGGTTGGCGACGCTTCGGATGGCATGCCACTGCCGAGACGGATCGGACTTTTGTTGCCAGGCGAGGCGATGCACCCACCGAAGACGGGTTGAGTTTGGAGGCCCTCGATGGATTGGGGTTGCGATGAGCCTGAGCAAATGCAGGAAAAGTTTTTCTGGATCCTGTAAGGAACTCCGGGCGTCACCGTCTTCCTCGGCGAATGGCCTGCTCTGGTTGAGCGTGGCAACAGCAACTCGCATCCGAAAGGAAGTCGGCACTATGAAAGCAACATTGTTGGACGCAACACAGGGCACCGAGTCATCGGTGTACGAGCGGTACGCCGCTGCTGCTCAGGCTGTCGAGCCAGCGCTCTGCTGCCCGGTGAGCTACTCGGCTGATTTGCTCAAGGTGATCCCGCAAGAAATCATCGAACGAGATTATGGATGCGGTGACCCGACACCGTATGTTCGGTCGGGAGAAACGGTGTTGGATTTGGGCAGCGGGGGTGGCAAGTTGTGCTACATCGCGGCTCAAGCCGTGGGTGCCGAAGGACGGGTCATCGGGGTGGATTGCAACCGTGAAATGCTGGGGCTTGCTCGAAAGCATGCACCGACCGTGGCGGAGCAACTCGGGTATGCCAACGTGGACTTTCGCTATGGTTTGATTCAGGACTTGGCGTTGGACTTGGATTTGTTGGCGGAGGATTTGTCTGAGAATCCCGTCCACGATTCGGCGGGCTATCTCGCACTTCGTCACGCGGAAGAACGCTTGCGTCGCGAACGACCATTGGTCGCGGACGATTCGGTTGACTGCGTGCTTTCCAACTGTGTCCTGAATCTCGTTCGGCAACAGGATCGTCGACAATTGTTCGGGGAGATTTTTCGTGTCTTGCGGAACGGCGGACGGGCCGCCATCAGCGACATCGTCAGCGACGAATCGGTGCCTGAGCGATTGCAGCAGGCCCCCGAGCTTTGGTCGGGATGCATCACCGGGGCGTTTCGCGAGGACGAATTTCTGAAAGCGTTTGAAGAAGCTGGCTTTCACGGCATCGAGATCGTCAAGCGACAAAGTGAACCGTGGCGAACGGTGGAGGGAATTGAATTTCGTTCGGTGACGGTCGTGGCCTACAAGGGAAAGCAAGGCCCGTGTCGGGAACGTGGGCAAGCGGTTGCGTACCGCGGTCCCTTCAAAAAGGTGCAGGATGATGATGGTCACACCTACTTTCGCGGGGAGCGGATGGCGGTGTGTGACAAGACGTACCGCCTGCTTCAGCAAGAACCGTATGTCAACATGTTTGACGCGATCGCACCTCGTGAAGAGGTCGCCTTGGAAGATGCCCCGCCGTTTGACTGCCGACTCAACGCACGCCGCCATCCGCGAGAAACGAAGGGGCTGGAATACCACGCCACCACGGAAGAGACGGCTGGCTGCGGTGCTGAAGACCGTTGCTGTTAGTTCGTGCTGATGGCTGTTTCCTGGTTTTCGAGCCGGGGTTCACTGCCGCCTTTGATTGTCCCAAGCCAAACGTCTCGTTCACCGAAGAAAATACCATGCAACTGTCACTTTTACGAAGCAAGAGCGAACTCGCCAACGCCGCGATGCAGCGAGAAATCCTCGAGGGAGAGGGGACGCCTCGGCAGCCCACCTTCAACCAGAAAATGCTCGCCAGCGGATTGGGGAAGCTTCGTGCCACCAGCATCGAAGTGCTGCAGATCAATGTGGGCAAATTATGCAACCAAACTTGCACTCATTGTCACGTGGATGCCGGTCCAGACCGTCGCGAGAGCATGTCACGCGAAACGGCGGAGCAAATCATCGATGTGCTGGCCAATCATGACATTCCAACGCTGGATATCACCGGTGGAGCGCCCGAAATGAATCCTCACTTCCGCTGGATCGTTGAGCAGGCTCACAAGCGAGGGCGACGTGTGATTGACCGCTGCAATTTGACGATTCTGATGGCCAATGGGTTCAAGGATTTGCCTGAGTTTTTGGCCGAACATGACGTGGAGGTGGTGGCTTCGTTGCCCTGTTACCTGGAAGAGAACTGTGACAGTCAGCGTGGCGACGGTGTGTTCCGACGATCCATCGATGCCTTGCGCCGTCTGAACGAACTGGGGTATGGGATTCCTGGATCACGCCGGAAGTTGTCGTTGGTTTACAACCCCATTGGGCTCGCCTTGCCACCGCAGCAAGATGAATTGGAAGCAACGTATCGACGTGAACTGAAGTCACGCTACGACATCGTGTTTTCCGAGTTGCACACGATCACCAACTTGCCCATCAGCCGATTCTTAGATGACCTGCTGAAGCAAGGCAAACTCGACGAGTATTTGCAGGCGTTGATCGATCAATTCAATCCGCTGACGGTCGAGGGGGTGATGTGCCGATCAATGGTGTCGGTTGATTGGCAAGGTCGACTGTTTGATTGTGATTTCAATCAGATGTTGAACATTGAACTGGAACCGGGGATGCCGGGGACCATTCATGACTTTGATGCCGAACGGCTCTCGAGTCGGACGATCATGACCGGACGCCATTGCTTTGGGTGCACAGCAGGTTGTGGGTCAAGTTGTCAGGGGGCGGTGTTGAAACCGCAGTCGGAATTTGCTTCTTGAGTGTCTCACTTCAAGCGTCCCCGGGTGCCCGGAATCAGCAAAGCAGACTTGAACACCTCGGTCCCCGTTGGTTCGCAAACCATCGGGGACATTGTTCAACCAAACACACGATCCTCTGGCGATCGCGTGTCGGGGGCCGTTGCAAACGTGCGGCGATTACCGGCGTTGGCGATACACTCGATTCGCCGAGCAGTTGCCACCGGAACAAGTCGGTGCCGAGTAAGTCTGGTATCGGGCACCTTGCCATGAACTGACGGGCACGGACGAGACGGGCACACCATGGGTGGGCTGATAACTCGGAGCGTAGCTGGTATGAACCGAGTTGATTGGCGTTGAGATGGGCGTCGAGTAGTGGATCGTTGGCTGGGCGATGGATTGTGATGTGACAACGTTGCCACCGCAGTTGCCGGACGCACAACCTGATCCCACCGCAATCGGTGTTGCTTGAGTCGAAGTGTACATTCTCGTCGTCGAAGGTGTGGAATACGTCACCTGGGGCGACACCGTTCGTGCCGCGGCACAGGCGGCTCCACATGACCCGCTTTGTGCACTGGCATCACTGCTCATGGCACAAACCAACAGAGCCGCCAAAGCGACCATTGAGTACTTCCATCCAAATTTCATCTTCGTTCCTTATCGACAAGGTACCTCTGGGACACAGCTCCATGTCCCGTGACTTAACTGATGCGGATTGTGGTTCGCCATCCGCCGCGAAGATGTGAGTGATGTCACAGTTCTTGAATTTTTTCTGAGCGAAAGAGCCTCTCTTTCGGGTGGGTTGTTGATGCACCGGAGAGGATGGGGAAGCAACTTTTCACGCGTTCTGGTCGCATCCGCCGACGACTCGAATTGCTTCCCCCCCTCTGAGTGCACGCATTCTGCATTTTTCTGTTCCGAATGACGGAAAGGGAAAAAACGAGGATTTCGGTGTAAGGAATCCGCGGGCTCATCGTCATCGACGAAGGCAAGAAACCCCCTTCCTTTCACGAGTTAAAAAAGAAAGCCATGAACACAAGTCACTCGCTCAGCAACGGAATTCAGATCCGAGGCATTCTGATCGCAGCGTTGGCGTTGATGCCAGCCACGATGGCAGCTCAAACCGCGGCAGCTCAGTCCGGAACCCGAACCGCTCCACCTCGCGCCGCGGCGTCTGGAAGCGGAACCAAAGTCGCCGGGAATCACGCCGCAGGAAATGTGGTTGGTTTGCAAGGCTACTGCCCTGTTTGCGTGATCAAGATGAAACAGTGGGTCAAGGGCGATCCGCAGTTCTCGGTCAAGCACGATGGAAAGACCTACCTCTTTCCGAGCGAAGACCAAAAGAAAATGTTCTTGAGCAACCCAGCTCAGTTCACCCCCGCGCTGGGAGGCGATTGTGTGGTGGCCTTGGTCGAAATGCACAAACGGGTTCCGGGCAACGTGCAGTTCTCCAGCATGCACAATGATCGCCTTTACCTGTTTGCTAATGAACAAGCGAAGGCAATGTTTGAGGCCGACAAAGCCAAGTACGAGAACGCCGACCTGGCGTTGGACGGGAAATGTTCCGTTTGCAAGGTGGAAATGAATCAGGACATGGCAGGGAATCCAGCTTTCACAAGTTTCTATCGGGGAATGCGCTATCAATTCCCAGGCGAGAAACAACAGCAGATGTTCAACCAGAACCCAGCCAAGTACGACGTGACCAAATAGGTGACGCACCGGTTGAGCAATGGTCGATCCATTCATCGTTTGAGAGAACGGTGGATGGAGGCCTGGACGTCGATCGTCGCGATTCAACGCAGAGAGAAGATCGTGCTAAGTGATTTCTCGGATCACCTTGGCTGGATTGCCAGCGACGAGAGACCCAGCGGGCACGTCTTTGGTCACCACGCTGCCGGCACCGATCACGCTGCGGTCACCGATGGTGACGCCCGGACATAGGATTGCTTTCCCCCCGATCCAAACGTCGTTCCCGATGGTGATTGGTTGGCCGTACTCTTGGGTTCGTCGCAGGTGGGATTCGAGAGGATGCGTTGCCGTGTAGATGTGGACGCCAGGAGCAATGAAGACAAAGTCTCCGATTCGCACATCGCAGACATCCAGGATCACGCAATCGAAGTTGAAGTAAACCTGTTTGCCGAGATGGATGTTCGTCCCGTAATCGCAGTGGAACGGAGGTTCCAACCAAACCGAATCGCCGCCGCTGGCAAACAGTTCTTTCAAAATGCTGCGGCGAAGTGCTTCTTCGCGAGGCGAGCTGTGGTTGAGCTGGTGGCAACGTTCGCGAGCGACCAGGCGGGCTTCCGCCAATTCTGGATCGCTCGCATCATAAAGCTCGCCGGCGAGCATTTTTTCTCTCTCGGATTTCATCGGGGCATGCCTGTTTTCGAGGGAGGTTCTTGGGGGATGGATCCCTTCCCGGCGGTGTTCGCTTCGCTCGACCGCCGGCTACCCTCTGCATTCCCTCCGGGAAGTTCGGGAAAATGGTGGCTGGTGTCTGGGTTTCGCCCCGGGAAAGAAGGTGTGTGGCCTCTTTCGAAAGAGGCCGTCTCAGTCATCGATACGATCCGCGATGATTTTGGCTGTGATGGGATCAACATGCAATTCTCGCTTTTGTCCATTTCGGAACGCTTCGATTTCCCAGTAGCGACGTTCGAAAGAGACTTCGTGGATCTGTTGAGTGTTGCCGTTCTTTTTTACCGTTTTGAGCAACTTCGACAGCGGCATCGCGCCCGCGGGTGGCGGTGTGTCGGGATCATCGTGATGTTCGGACAGCACTTTGCCGGTGACCGGGTCGACCATCAGTTCGACGGACTCGTTTGCCTTGTGCGTTTCGACTTCCCAGTTGCCATCGTCCATCGAGAGTTCCGTGAATGGGCCGTATCCGTCTTTTTCTAGACTCTGGACAATTTCGATCACCGAGAGCCACGTGCCGCCAGCGAATTGTCCGTTGACAACGTTGGTGGTGGTCCAGCCGAGCGGGACGAGCATTGTGGCGACGAGAGAACTCAGCAGTAGCGATTTCATTTTCGGACTCCTTGCAGGGGAAGTGAATTCCAGCGACTGCGAGAACAGGGAATTCCGGTTCTCCAGTCGACGGAAGAAAATGGTATGCAAGCTGAATGAAGTGTGGCTGAAGCGAAGTTAAAGTTTGCTTCATCTTCCTTGGCAGGCTGGTGGAGCTGCCGATCGCGGCTCACTTCAAGTCACCGATCAGCATCAGCGAGGATGCGTACCAGGTGCGACCTTGGTACTTGTCGGGCTTGGCGTCGAAGTCGCCTCGGTTGCGTTCAAAGAGGATTTCTCGCTTGTCCAGTTGGTTCGGTGTCAATTCCATTTTGACGGTGTGCTGGGCAGGTTCGAGATCCGAGCCAACGTTCAGAGTTGCCATGCGGTGGTAGGTGCAATAGCCATCGATTCGATTGCGAGTGGCTTGCTTGCCATCGAGATCAACACGGACTTCGCCCCCATCGGGTCCCAGTAGATCGAACACACCGGCATGAGTTCCCTCGAACGTGAATTCGAGGCGGGCGCCGGGTTCGTTCGCTTGATAGAGTTCGGGCATGTTCCGTTGAAAGCGTTTGGCCAAGGCATGATCCGAGGGGAGTTTGGTCCAGTTCCCAGTCAACATCTCGGGCTGGATCGCCACCATTTTGGCTTGTTCCCAGTTGTCCTCGCGAAGTGGCTTTCCGATCGCATGAGGCTTCGCGTCTTGGCTT
This sequence comes from Rhodopirellula sp. P2, assembly GCF_028768465.1. Lineage (GTDB taxonomy): Bacteria > Planctomycetota > Planctomycetia > Pirellulales > Pirellulaceae > Rhodopirellula. The sequence continues at coordinate 316,755 of NZ_CP118225.1, read as the reverse complement.
GCTGCGGTGATCTGCGGCCATGATCGGGCGATGGTTTGGGTGTAAAGACGATGCCCCGTTTCGACGTGGGGGTGAACGCCATCGGTCGAGAACACCATCGGTTCCGCAGCCATGTCGGCGGGCTTCGGAGCTTTGAAAATGAGTTTGCCGGCGGATTCCAAACGGGCGACTTCGACGCCGAAATGAATCGACGGGATGGAATAGTGATCGGCCAAATCTTCCATCGCACTGGCGGCACGAGGCATCTTGCCGGCTTTCAAGTCAGGCAGCATCGGCTGCGTCAGTGTGTAGACAAAACAGATGTCGGTCGCTGGATTCGCGGCCCAGGTTTGCCGGATGATTCCCTCCATGGAACGGTGGATTCGTTCCGGGGCGGCACCGCCATCGTTGACTGCAAACTCCACGAACAGCAAATCGGGATCGTGTTGCAACGCATCACGCTGCAGGCGAAACACACCGAGGTCGGACCCGGTGCCACCAATCGCGGCATGGATCTCGTTCACGGTGGCATCGGGGAATTGTGCTTGCAACCACTCCCGCGATTGAATCCGCCAACCCGGAGCGGCGGTGATGCTGCCACCGAGGTAGGCCACGCGAACGGACTCGCCCGCTTTGACTTTGGCGATGAAGTTTGGCAGCCCAGCACGTGGGTGACATTCCACGGCGTCGCGAAGAGGGAAGTCTCCGTGGGCCTGGACCGCGGCGACAGAGAGAAACGTCAGGAGAGCGACAAGGCGCATGATTGGGGACATCAAGAAGGCGGGGGCAGGAGGGAGAAATGGCAGGAGCATCCATGGCAGGATCCACATCTTACTGGAACGGATATCTGCTCGCTGGAAAGGGACGTTGAGGCATGGCAGAGCGACTGAGCGTGTAGGAATTCATTGGTGGAGGAAGAGGGCCGCCAGCAGATGCAGGCGTTCTGAGACGTTCACACCGGCCTTGGCAATCTTTGCTAGCTGTGCGGGCATTTCCAGCTGTGAGGGTTCGCCGATCAACCAAGGGGTGATTCGGGTGTTTGAGTTGTCTCGCTGCAAAGGTTCGCAGCGGTTGAACCGATTGAACTCAACAAGGCATTCACAACAAACACAACGGAAATCCAACCAGCAAGGAAGCGGGGGGCGTTTCGCTGGTTCTCAATCACTCTCTTGCGATGCACGGATGCCATGACCAAGCTGACCTTTCCCATCACGTTTTCTTGCCTGTTAGCAATTTCCGGTTGCGCGGGAGTGAATGCCCCGTCCAAGCAACTGGTCCGTCAAACGAACATCGAGTCTCTGCCTTCGCAGGTTGTGTCGGTCGATGACGCTGCCCCACCTTCCATCGATACCGTCGCGTACTTCGACGACGAGTTCGAAACGGGAGGTGGCTTCGACGATGTGGAGGCTGACGCCAGCGGCGAAGGTGACGCGAACTCGCACACTGGCGATCCGCCATCGTTCCCGACATTTGTCATTGAGCGGGCTGAGCCATGGGAAGCCGAGGGCATGTCCAACGAGGGCGAGGTCTCCGATGCGGCGGTCTACACACTCGCCGACATCGAAGCGATGGCCTTGGGCAACAACCCTGCGATTCAATCGGCCCACGCAACCACCAGCAAAGCGGCTGGATTGCGTTCGCAAGTCGGGACTCGCCCCAATCCGACGCTGGGATACTTTGGTCAGCAGATCGCAGACCGGGGCACCGACCAACACGGCATCTATGTCGAACAGGAATTTGTGCGTGGCAACAAGTTGGGGCTCAACCGAGAAGTGCTCGGTCACACCCAACGAGCTCAGGCGGCGGAGGGTGAGACGCAGCGGTACCGTGTCTTGACGGATGTTCGCGTGCGTTTCTTCGAAGCGATCGCCGCCCAACAACAAGTCGACGCGACGCGGCAGTTTGCTGGTGTGGCACTTCGCGGTGTCCAGGTTGCCGAGGACCGCCAGAATGCGGAAGAAGGCACGTTGATAGAAACGCTGCAAGCACGAACGCTGCTGAGCGAAGTCACGTTGGCAGCGGAGCAAGCCGAGGTGGCATACCTGGGGGCCTGGAAAGACTTGGCCGCCATCGCTGGACTGCAAGTGTCGACGCCCGCCAGGTTGGTGGCTGAACTGGACACTCCGCTGACGACTCCGGACTGGGAAACCACCTACCAGGAAATCTTGGCGCAGAGTCCAGAGCTCACCGCCGCCCAAGCGATCGTGTGCGAGAAGCAAGCCCTCGTGCGGCGTCAAAAGGCGCAGCCGATCTCCAATGTGACCGCTCAACTGGGAGCAGGCTACGACGAGGCGACCGAACACGGGATGCTCAACCTGCAGTTGTCGGCTCCGATTCCGGTTTGGAACAAGAACTCCGGGAACATTTCCGCGGCGTACGCCGACTATGTTCGAGCGACTCAAGAGGTCCAACGCATTGAACAGTCGATCCGCTCGCGTTTGGCCCGTGCGGCACAGGAATTTGATTCCGCGATGAAATCGGTTCGCAAGTACGAAGACGAGATCATCCCGCAAGCGAAGAAGAGTCTGGAACTGTCCGAGGAAGCCTATCGAGCTGGCGAGTTGGAGTTCCTGCAGGTGCTGATTGTCCGCCGCAGTTATTATGAGTCTTCGATTCGTTTGATTCAGGCTCGCGGCAACCTGGCCCAGGCCGCGTCCAAAATGGACGGTCTGTTGCTGACCGGCGGACTGGATTCGCCAATCGACTACACCGACGGGGATGGCATCCGCGGTGCATCCTTTGGCGGGCAGTAGGCAAAACCAAAGTCTGCTTTCGCGGTGTTCGGGGGACTCCTGCAGCGAGTCACCCGGGGCGAGCAAGTCATGAACGTCGGCTGAATCGCGTTCAGCCGACGTGGAGTGTTGGGAGATAAAAGCTGTTCACACCCATGGACAGAAACTTTCCAACGCTCGTCGGTTCGCAGCCAAGGCAACGACGTGATCGTTTGGCATTTGCATGCCAGATGCCCGTCGGAGTGGGCCATGCTGGCCCGCCCGCCGCTTCGAGGCGACTGGGATGGTGGAGCGGCACATCGCTTGCTTGATGAGTGGCATCGGAGCGAGAGTGCGTGGGTCTCGCTGTCACATCCTCGGCCGGCATCCTGATTGGCTGGCCGCTATCGGCGAGATGTTGAGTGTCGAAATCATTGGTAGAATGGCAGTCGTCGAGTCGATTGGAGCAGGCATTGGACCGCGGGGTGACCACCTCTGCGGATGGTTGTGGCGAACATCCGCCCCGTCTGAGTCACTCATCCAACACGACTGCCCGCTTTCCTCGCTTCGATCAGTTTTGGCGTATGTCCGACCGTGTTTCTGCTTTGTCCTCCATCCTGCGTTCGCCGGCGCGGATCTTGGGCATTGTGTTGATGCTGGTGTTCATTGCCGAAGTCGGCGTGATGTTGGTCTTGCCGCACGTGATGCCGGACTTCTTGGGCGAGACCGGCACCGCCGTTTTGGACGCCGTGTTGTTGACCATGGTGTGTGCGCCTGTCCTGTGGTGGGTCATCATTGGTCCACTGCGGCGAATTGCGGTTCAAGAACATGGTCGCAGCGAAACGATTGTGTCCAACGCCAGTGAGGGCATTTTGACGTTCGATCACGACGGAGTGATCCTGTCTTGCAATCGCGCGACGACAGAGCTGTTGTCAACGGAGATGGATCAGGTGGTGGGCAAAATGACGAGTGCGTTTCTCGATCGTTTGCCCCGCTCCTTTGATTCCTTGCCCGCTTCCTTCCGACTCAGTGCCAAACGCCCTGATGGCAGCACGTTTCCCGTGGCAGTGTCAGTGAGTGAGTACCCGTCGGAATCCAAGCGGCTTCGGATCGCGATCATTCGCGACCTGACTGCGGCGGAGCAGGCGGAAGCGGAACGCTTGATGATGGCTCGCGAAACGGAGGCGTTGCGGGCTCAGCAAATGACCACGCTCGCTCAGTTGGCCACCGGGGTTGCCCATGAGATCCGCAACCCGTTGACGTCCATCAAAATGCTTATCCAGGTCAATCGCAGTAAATTCGCCGAGGAGGGGTTGCCGACCGATGACCTCGAATTGGTGGAGCAGGAAATCCGGCGAATGGAACGCAGCGTGAATAGCCTGTTGGATTTTGCACGTCCGGAAGAAGGCGAACAGTCGGTCTTTCCAATTCAAAATGTGATCCAGAAAACCACTCAGTTGATCGAAGGACGTTGTGGGCAGCAGGGTGTGAAGCTCACGGTGGAATGCGATGAAACTCCCATCCACATCGAAGGCGATGCCTCACAGATTCAGCAACTGCTGCTCAATCTTTCTCTCAATGCACTGGATGCACTGCCCGATGGCGGTGAAGTGACGATTCGTGTGGTCGCCAACAACGGTGAACTCGAAGTTTCGGTCGTCGACACAGGGGATGGGATCCGGGACGACATGCTGGCCAAATTGTTCACCCCGTTTTCGACCAGCAAACCAACCGGCGTCGGCCTTGGCTTGGGGATTTGCCGCCGGATCGCCAACTCGCACCATGGAACGCTGACAGGGGAAAATCGAGCTCAAGGGGGGGCGGAGTTTCGGCTGACCCTTCCATTGGCCAAGCGTTCGAACAACCGCTCGAATGACTCCTCCAGTGGCAAGGTCTCATGCAAAGTCTCTTAGTCATTGATGACGAAGCCTCGATCTGCAAAGCCTTCGAGCGAGCATTCTCAAGCGAAACCATTTCGGTGTTGACCGCGAAAGACGGTGCCGAAGGCGAGCGATTGTTTACGGATGCAAAACCGGACGTCGTCGTGATTGATTTGAGCTTGCCCGATGTCAGTGGGTTGGAGCTCTTCAAGCGATTGCGAGAATTGGACGCCCGAGTTCCGTTCATCTTCATCACGGGGCATGGGACGGTTCAGTCCGCAATCGAAGCGACCAAGCTGGGAGCGTACGACTACCTGTTCAAACCACTTGAACTGGACGAGATCCGGACGCTGCTCGACAAAGCGTTCAAGCTCAGCCGGATGGTCCGCGTTCAGCCAGTGCTCGCCGAATCAGATGCCGACAAAGAGTCGACGGGGGATGCGATTGTCGGTCGCTGCAACGCGATGAAGGAGGTCTACAAGGCCATCGGTCGTGTGGCTTCGCAGAACCTAACGGTGCTGTTGCTGGGCGAAAGCGGGACTGGCAAGGAGGTCGTTGCCCAAGCGATCTACCATCACAGCGCCCGGTCCACCGGACCGTTTCAAGCGATCAATTGTGCTGCGATCCCGGACGCGTTGTTGGAAAGCGAAATCTTCGGGCATGAAAAAGGAGCGTTCACCGACGCGCACCGGCAACGCATCGGGAAACTTCAGCAGGCAGATGGGGGCACGTTGTTCTTGGATGAGGTTGGCGATATGTCGCCGATGACTCAGGCCAAGCTGCTGCGGGTCTTGCAGGATCAAACCTTTGAACGTGTCGGCGGCAACACACCCATCCAGGTTGATGTCCGGATCATTGCCGCCACCAATCATGATTTGAAGCAGTTGGTTTCCGAAGGGCTGTTTCGATCGGATCTGTACTTTCGACTCAGTGTGGTCACGATTCAGTTGCCGCCGCTGCGAGAACGCGAGGATGACCTGCGAGTGTTGGCGGAGTACTTCCTGCGCCGCTACAGCAATGAATTCGGAAAAGACATTCGCACGATCGCGCCGGAGACACTGGAAGTGCTGGGGGCCTATCACTGGCCTGGGAATGTGCGTGAACTCGAAAGCGTGATGAAGCAATCGTTGCTGACCGCTCGCGGCAATGTTCTGTTGCCCGATTTCTTGCCGCCCCTGGGTGACGTTCGCGGAAACGCCGAGGATTCCACGGGCCCAGAGTTTCTCTCGGAGAAATTCGTTGCAGAGCGGCTTGAGGCTGGCACGGACAACTTGTACGCCGAAGCCATTTCCATCGCCGAGCGTCAACTGTTGCGTCAAGTGCTCACGCACACGGCTGGCAACCAACTCAAGGCAGCGACTCTGCTCGGGATCAGCCGCGTGACCCTGCGGAGCAAGCTGAAGTCGCTGGGGATCGAAGCCGCGGACTTTGCGAGCTGAGCTCCCCGTTCGCAGACGCTCATTTCGTTGGGAAGGAACTTTCCCGAAAGGACTTCCCGACTTCAGGTTGAACGATCAGCCGATGGGCGCTAGCCTGGGCTGTTCAATCTTTGGTGTTGACACGGATGATGCGTTGTTGGCTTCTGTTCTTTCGTACGCCCCAACGGGGCAGCTCTAAGATAGCCCCAGGCATCGCCTGGGGTTTCGTTACGGAAATTCCGACACAAGCCCCAACGGGGCGGCCCTAAGAAAGACTCCCCAAAATCCGCTAGGACCGCCCCGTTGGGGCTTTGTCATCTTGGTCCCGCCACAACCCAGGGCGTTGCCCTGGGCTGGCATAGGGCTGCCCCGTTGGGGCGAAGTCGAGGAACAAAACCTGCGCAGTCCAAGGCGGTGTTAATACCAACCTTTTGACAGTCCAACGCTCGCCCACGGTTACCGGAAACGAACCAGACGCGATCGCGTTCCGGCTGACTAAATCAACTAGCTCGTTACGCTTCGGGGGACTCAATCAGCCGCCTGCTTGCGCCATTCCGCGAAAGCATGCTGGTTCTTACCGAATGGTTCCTTCCTGGGGGGATTGGGTGTGAAAGGTGGCGGGCAGGGGCTTTCGCCCACGATCCTTTTTGAGAAGGCATTCACAAACAGGTTCGTCGATCAATGAAGTCAGGGATCGCTGCCCACCTTGAAGTCTCGCGACCGAGTGCGGCAAGGTGGAGTCAAAAGCCAGGCGACTTGGACGCTCTCGGGTGGGGCTTAACTCAACATGGGGCCAGCCTCGTTGTGACGGGTGAGCTTCACGTCATCCAGACCACGGGCAAACCAAGGGTAAATCGTGGGGATCACCAGCGAGGTCAGCAACGTTGAGGTGATCAGACCACCGATCACAACGGTCGCCAAAGGACGCTGCATCTCGGCACCATCACTGGTCGAAAGGGCCATCGGCAAGAACCCCAGGCTGGCCACGAGTGCCGTCATCAAGACCGGACGCAAGCGAACCAGAGCGGTGTCGTGACTGACGTCTTGCAGTGGCATCCCGGATTTGCGGGAATGCTCCGCCGCACTCACCCACACCAAACCATTGAGCACCGCGACGCCAAACAAGGCGATGAACCCGACGCCGGCGGAAATGCTGAACGGCATTTCGCGAAGATACAATGCAATGATTCCGCCGGAAGCCGCCATGGGAACGGCCAGGAAGATCAGCAGCGCCAATCGCATCGAACCAAGGCTGGTGTGCAACAACAGCATGATGATCATCAGCACGATCGGCGTGATGATCGCCAGTCGTTTGCTGGCGGATTGCAGGTTTTCAAAGTCACCGCCCCACCGCACTTCGTATCCCGGAGCGAATTCAACTTGTTCCGCAACCGCGGTTTGTGCTTCGGTAACAAAGGTGGCGACATCGCGTCCCCGAACGTTGGCCGAGATGAACGTTCGTCGGCGGTTGCCTTCGTGTTCAATCGTGGGCGGGGTTTCTTCCAAACGAATGTCGGTCAGCTCCTTCAGTGGGACCGATTTTCCGTTGGAGTCCGCAACGGGAACCTGCTCAAGCAAGGACAGGTTCTCTCGCCACTGCTGCGGAACACGAACCATGATCGGGTACCGCGCGCGTCCTTCGAAGACTTGACCGACTTGATGTCCACCCAGTGAGGAGACGACGTCCAACACGGTTTGGGCATCAATGCCGTATTGGGCCAGGGCCTGAGGTTTGGTTTTGATCGTCAGGGTGGAAAGGTTGGCTTGGTAGTCTGCTTTGACATCCACCGCACCCGGAATGGAACGCAACACCGCTTCGATCTCTTTGCCTTTCTCACCGAGCACTTCCATGTCATCGCCGTAGAGCAAAACGGCCACATCGGCTTTGACGCCAGCAACCAGTTCGTCGACTCGCATTTCGATCGGTTGCGTGAACCCAAATGCGACGCCGGGGACGTTTGCATTGAGTTCATCGGACATCTGTTCAATCAGTTCGTCGCGTGTCTTTTGTTCCGGCCAATCGTGCACCGGTTTCAACAGGACCCAAACATCGGTTTGGTGAACACCCATCACATCGTTGGCGATCTCGGGACGTCCCGTTTTGGAAAACACCGTTTCCACTTCCGGATACTCTTTGAGGATGTTCTCAATTTGGGTCGACATTTCGATCGAACCTTCCAGTGTCGCACTTGGCAACCGCAAGGCCTCAACCAGCAGGTCGCCCTCTTCGAGCCGGGGCATGAATTCGGCTCCCAAGTGACGGCCCATCGGCAGACTGAGTGCGAACACGGTCAGTGCGATGGCAACCGTGACAAAGGGATGCTTGATCGCTCGAGTGACCAACGGTTCGTAAAAGAATTTGACGATTCGCACCAAGAGGACATCTTCTTCTTTCATCTTCTTGGGCAAAAAGATGGAGGCCATGGCGGGCATGAATGACAGAGACAGGATCATGGAACCGCCCAGTGCGAACAGCACCGTCAAAGCCATCGGGCGGAACAGTTTGCCTTCCGTGCCCTCCAGCAACAGGATCGGCAGGAACACCACCGCAATGATCAGTTCGCCAAACATTGTCGGCTTGCGAACTTCGACTGCGGCGTCGCGAATCACGTCCTCGTGTTTGGCGTCGCCGTTGTCGTGGGAGAGTTTGCGGATGCAGTTCTCGACCATGATCACGCTGCTGTCGACGATCAGTCCAAAGTCGATCGCACCCAGGCTCATCAAACTGGCCGTGACGCCGGTGTAGGCCATGACGTTGGTGGCGAACAGCATGGACAAAGGAATCGCGAGCGCCACGATGATCCCGGCTCTCAAATTGCCAAGCATCAGCAGCAACACCACAATCACCAGCATGCCGCCTTCGGTCAGGTTGGTCAGGACTGTTTTGAGGGTCCGACCGATCAGAGCCGCACGGTCATAAGTGACCTCGAGATGCACTCCCTTGGGCAGCGTGATTTCGATCTCTTGCAGGCGTTCTTTGGCGAGTTCCACCACTTCACGTGAGTTTTCGCCAATCAACATCATCACCAACCCCGTCACCACTTCGCCGCGTCCATCGCGGGTCACGGCACCTTGTCGCGTCATCGGTTCGATGCTGACCGTCGCGATGTCACCAAGCAGAATGGGGTTCCCGTCCGGTTCCCGCCGAATGACCACGCTTTCAATGTCGGCTTCGTTTTCCAGCAACGAGACGCCGCGAATGAATCGTTGTTCGCCGTGATGGATGACGTAGCCGCCGCCGGAGGTGTTGTTGTTGGCTTGCAACCGTTGGAAGAGCAACTCCATCGGGATCCCATAGCTGGTCATTCGATCGGGATCCGGTTGGACTTCGAATGTTTTGTAGTAACCCCCGTGCGTGTTGATTTCGGTGACACCGGGAACCTGACGCAGTTTGGGGGAAATCTCCCATTCCAACATCGTCCGCAGTTCCATCGGTGAGTGGCGGTCGCTGCGAACTTCAAACTGCAAGATTTCGCCGAGCGCCGTCGTCAGGGGACCAACCGTTGGCGTGCCGTACCCGGGCGGAATGTCGGCGGCGGCATCGCCGAGTCGTTCGGTCACGAGTTGGCGAGCGTGGTAGATATCGGTTCCTTCTTGGAACACGATCGTGACAACGGAAATGCCGAACTTGGAAACGCTGCGGAGTTCTTCCACATCGGGCAGGCCGCCCATCGTGTTCTCCACCGGATAAGTGACGTAGCGTTCCACTTCGACGGGAGACAAGGAACCAGCGTCAGTCACCACCTGAACTTGCACGTTGGTCATGTCGGGGACGGCATCGATCGGCAGATTCAACGCCGAGTACACCCCTGCCGCCGCCATCAGCATCGTCAGGATGATGACGAGCCCGCGGTTGACGAGCGAGAGTTCAATGATCTTCGTGAGCATGGTGAAGTCGTCCGAGTTGCTGAGACGCTGAATGGACTATCAACGCCGTGGAGTGAGGGGATGGGGGACTGCGGAAAAGAAGCGGGCGAGCAAGATCGCTATTCGCCTTCCCCTTGAAGCAGCAACTCCGACTTCAATAAAAATGCACCCTTGGTGACCACCGACTGGCCCGGCGACAGTCCGCTGGTGACCTCCACCCAGTCGTCGGAGGCTTGGCCCGTGGAAACGTTCACCCGTTGAAATGATCCGTTGCCCAGGTCGAGGAAGACAAACTGTTCGTTTTCGTGTTGGAGAAGCGATTCCGGTTTGATCGACAATGCTTGGCGCAGTTCGCCAATTGGGACGGTGACTCGGACGAACATGCCCGGTCGCAACAAGCCTTCGTTGTTTTCGATGCGTGCGACCAGGGGAACGGAATTGGTGTCGGCCTGAACTTCGCGTCCGAAGTACCGCACCTTGGCAGGGAAAACGCGTTGATCGAGCGCTGGCACCATGACCGACACTTCCGCACCGGGTTGCAAATTCACAACGGACCAATCGCTTTCTCGGATGCTGGCTTCGACGGAAAGGGAGTCGGTGTTGGCAAGCACAATCAGTGCATCGCCGCGCATCACGCGTTCGTTGTTGGCAAAGCCTTGCGACTCGACGCTGCCGCCGAATGGCGCTCGGACCTCCAATCGCGAAAGGGCTTCTTCGTTGCTGAGGTTGACCGTGTTTTTGTCTTCCTTGTATCCCAGCAACGTTTCCAGCGATTGCCAAGCCAGGTTCAGTTGCCGATTCGCTTCGGCCACATTCGCTTCGGCTTTCATTTTGGACTGCTCGATCTCGAACGAGGCTTGATCGCGAGCGGTTCGGAACGCGGTCTCAGCCAGTTGGCGTTCGCCCTCTCGTTCTCGAACCGTCCGGCCGGAAACCGAACCGGAGGCAACCAGCGGGCGAAGTTTCGCGAGCAGTTCGTCGGCCAGCAGCATTTTGGAATAGGCCGACAAGATGTCTTGGCGATAAGCCCCCAGGGCACGATTGGAGAATGCCTGCTCAATCGCATCGACGGACTGACCTTGGTCGAGCATGCTGGAGACTTGTTGCAGATTCTTTGCCAGCGTCAGTTCTCGCTGCAGGATCTGCTCAGCGATGTCACGTTCTTTCTTCCGCTTCAAGATTTCGGCTCGCGCCTGACCGATTTCGGGACTGCGAAGGACCGCGATCAGATCGCCGGCATTCACGTGCTCGCCAGGTGTTACAACCAACTCTGCCAAGATGCCATCCATCGGTGCCTTCACATCAACATGCTTGGTTTGGTCGTACCGCAGTCGGCCCGGCACCGTGTGAACATGTTGAATGTTCTGAGGCTGCGCGATGACAGTCTCGATTTTCGCGACCTGGAGTTTGCCGGCGGGCAACACCAACGTGTCGCTGGAGGTGGGGGCTTCGGCGGTCTCGACGATCTCTTCGGTGCGGCTGCCACCCGAGTTGATTTGATGCATCACCATCCAACCGCCACCCATCACCACCAGCACCAACAAGGTCGGCAGGCCCTTGAGCGCCGACGCGACCGCGCCTGTCTTGGTACCGGCGAGATCCGCAGCGGGTTCTCCGGTCGAGGAAGGGGACGTCGAAGTGTTGGTGACTGTCATCGGTTTGGCAATGGATGTTGGTGGGGGCGATGGGCGTCCGTCCTGATTCACACGAGGGATTAGCACGAGTTGTGCCAACGCTCGGAAAGAGCTGTTTTCCCAGTGATTCAGAGCTTTTCGAAGGTTGGCCATCGTTTGCATGCGGCGGCGACGGAAAGACATTCACCACACCGGTGGACAGATTCTGTCCACCGCTGGATGCCTCGAAATGGTGGCAGAAGGGGACTGTTAGGCCGGCATCGACGAAGCGACCACCGAGTCCACTCGGCAAATTCCCGAGGAAAAGATGGCTTGACACCTCGTGAGGTGACGATATGATGATTGAATACCTGAGGGAGAAACCATGGCAACCAAAACAACCCAGCAGAAGCCTTCCAAAACGCTGAGCAAGCCGCCCGGCCAAGTCGGGGATTTTGCGGACGCAGCGGAATGCTTGAGGACGTTGGCTCACCCTGTCCGACTGAGGATCGTGCAGCTTTTGCAGCACGGTCGCTACACCGTGGGTGAACTGGCCGCGGATTGTGGCATTCAAGACAACGTGGGATCGGAGCATCTTCGGTTGTTGCAGCGGTGTGGTTTTTTAACCAGCGAACGCGAAGGGCGACGGGTTTACTACAGCGTCGCCGAGCCTCACCTGGAAGAATTGATGGCTTGCATTGAAGGCCGTTTTCTGCCTTCTGATGCGACCGATCCTTGAACCATTCACGGTCCCAAACCGTTTTTTTACGACGATACCTCGTCGAATAGAGACATTACGAACTAAAGAACTTTTTCTCATTTCAGCACAACGAGCCGCCGGAGTTTCTGATGCAAACAATTGATGTGAAACAACTCGCCGACAAGCAAGCCAACGGCGTCATTGAATTGATCGACGTTCGGATGCCAACCGAATACCGCGAGGTCCATGTCGAGGGTGCGGTCAACGTGCCGCTGGATTCTCTCGATCCCAAAGCGGTGGCGGAGTCACTCAGAAGCGACTCGGAAAAAGCGATCTATGTCATTTGCCGCAGCGGCAACCGGTCCAGCAAAGCGGTCCAGAAGTTCTTGGACGCTGGCATTGAAAACATCGTGAACGTGGAAGGCGGGACGACGGCTTGGACGCAGGCCGGATTGCCAGTGGTGCGAGGAAAGAAGGCCGTTTCCTTGGAACGTCAGGTCCGCATCTTGGCTGGTTTTTTGGCGTTACTGGGGGCGGTGCTCGGTTACTTCGTGCATCCGTACTTCATGGGACTCTCCGCCTTCATCGGCGCGGGGCTGATGTTCGCCGGGATCACTGACACATGTGGCATGGGCATGATGCTGTCCAAGATGCCCTGGAACCGATGTGGAGAATCGGGGTCATGTTCGGTCTAGCAATTCTCTTCGGCTGCATTGTTGGTTTCGCGCTGGGTTTGACCGGCGGGGGCGGCGGAGTTTTTGCAGTGCCCTTGCTGGTCTACGGGCTGGCAGTGGCGCCGCGAGAGGCAGTCGGAATTTCCCTGGCCTCCGTGGGCGGCACCGCTCTATTCGGTGCGGTGCCGCGGTTGGTGCGAGGGGAAGTGGAATTGCGAACGGGGGTGCTGTTCGCGGTGGCGGGCATGATCGGCGCGCCGTTTGGATCGTATCTTTCGACGCTGATTCCCGAGCAAGCACTGCTGGTGATGTTTGCGGTGTTGATGTTGGTCGTCGCTCAGCGGATGTGGGCCAAGACCAAGAATCCCAGTCTGCCGAGTGGTGTTTGCAACACGGAAACGTTGCCGGGACGTGATCGCAGCGCCTGTCAGAGGGACGAAGACGGGAAGTTGCGTTTGACTTCCAAGTGCGCAAGGTTGCTGATTTTGGTTGGGCTGATGACCGGTGTGTTGTCAGGCATGTTTGGCGTCGGAGGTGGCTTTGTCATCGTTCCCGCACTGGTGTTGTTCAGTGGGATGGCGATTCACCAAGCGGTTGCGACGTCCTTGTTTGTGATCGTGTTGGTCAGTGTCAGCGGTGTGGCGTCGCATCTGGCCAACGGGAATGAACTGTCGCTGGAGACAACGTTGCAATTCATGGTCGGAGGTTTCGCAGGCATGTGGTTGGGCGGGATTGTCGCCAAGCGTCTGAAGGGGCCCACACTACAAAAGACATTTGCTGTCGCGGTCGTCTTGGTCGCCACGTTTGTCATTTTTAAATCACTGGTTTTGTAAAGCTCGTTTACTTTCACAGGGGAATCGAATCATGTTGCTCAAGTACTTCTACGACCAAAAACTCGCGCACGCTTCTTACCTCGTTGGGTGTCAGAGAGCCCAGGAAGCTCTCGTCGTTGATCCGGGACGTGACATCGATCAGTACATTGAAATGGCGGATCGCGAAGGGCTGAAAATCACCGCGGTCGCGGAGACGCACATTCATGCAGACTACGTTTCCGGGGCACGGGAATTGGCCGATCGCGTCGGTGCCAAACTGTATGTATCGGACGAGGGACCCGCCGATTGGAAGTACCTGTATCTGGAACCGTATGATCACCAACTCGTCCATGGCGGTGATCACTTCATGCTCGGCAAGATCAAGTTTGATGTCTTGCACACGCCGGGGCACACGCCCGAGAGCATTTCGTTTGTGCTGACGGATCAAGGCGGTGGGGCAGACGAACCCATGGGCATCTTCACCGGTGATTTCGTCTTTGTGGGTTCCATCGGGCGGCCCGATCTGCTGGAAGAAGCCGCCGGGATTGCCGGCACCGCCGAGCCCGGGGCCCGAGATTTGTTCCGTTCGGCAGAGCGTTTCAAAGCACTGCCGGAATACTTGCAAGTCTGGCCCGCTCATGGGGCGGGAAGTGCTTGCGGCAAGGGCCTGGGGGCGATCCCATCTTCAACCGTCGGTTACGAGAAACGTTTCAATCCAGCGTTGCAGTTCACCGATGAGGAAGAGTTCGTCCGGTACATTCTGGCGGATCAGCCGGAGGCACCCAAGTACTTCGCTGTCATGAAACGAGTCAACAAGGAAGGCCCCCGAATTTTGGGTGCCGGGCATCATCATTCGATGTTGGATCTGGGCCAGTTGGCGGACGCTGTGAAATCAGGAACCGTCGTGGATCTGACCGCCTCAGCGGAATTCGCCAAGGGGCACGTGCCAGGGTCGATCAACATTCCGCTTGGTATGCTGGCGGCTTGGGCCGGCTGGCTGGTCGACTACGACAAGCCGACGCATTTGATTTGCAAACCCGAGCAGCTCGAAGAAGCCGCTCGGGTTCTGCACAAGATCGGAGTGGAGAACATCGTCGGTGGCTTTGACGCTGAGCAAGTCCGTTCCTCAGGACTTGCGACGGAAGTGTATGCAACGGGGACTCCCGCGGATTTATCGGCGGCGATCGAGGCCGGGGAGGTCAAGTTGATCGACGTTCGTTCGAGCGAAGAGTGGAACGAAGGGCACATCGAACAAGCGGAACATCGTTTTCTTGGACGCTTGCCCGACAACCTGCGTGATCTTTCTGGGGACCAAAAGATTGTGGTGCAGTGCCGAAGTGGTGGCCGCTCCGCGATCGGCGTCAGTGTCTTGCAGGCCGCCGGAATCAAAAATGTGGTCAACCTGACGGGCGGCTACACAGCATGGAAATCAGCTGGTCTGCCCAGCGTGAAAGGACAGCCCTGCTGCACTTGATCAACCCGGCCATGGAACAGGAATGCAGACCAGTCTCGCATGACAAGTCTTGACCACCAAAAGTGTCCACGATTCTGATGAGTCGCCGGTGCACACCCTCCAAACGTTCTTTCAAAATTCAAAACCAGGTGACCTTATGAAACGCTTCATCCATCTCTTTGTCGTTGGTTGTCTGGGTGCCATGTTGGCGGGACCCGTGTGGTCACAAAACGGTCCCGGCAACGGAAACGGTCCTGGGATGGGCCGCGGGCAAGGTCCAGGCCAGGGAATGGGCCGCGGTCGTGGGATGGGCCGCGGGATGGGACGAGGCATGGGGGCGGGGCGGCAAACTGGCGACAACGGGCCGACTTCGGGGCACGATGGACAAGCCGGAGGTCAGCACGGGCACGATGATCGGCACGATGCGGATCGTGAAGTCTTCCAGTATCTGTTGCAAAACCACAAACAGATCACACGGACGGTCAGGGACCTTCCCAATGGTGTGGAAACGTTGACGGAATCGAATGTGCCGGAGATCGCTGACAAGATCAAAGAGCATGTGGAATGGATGGAATATCGAATCGAGGAGTCAAATCCGATTCGCATGCGGGACCCGTTGTTTGCCGAGATCTTTCAACACACCGACAGGATCAAAATGGTCCATGAGGACACTGAAAAGGGAGTGAAGGTGACCGAAACCTCGGACGATCCCTATGTAGCCAAGTTGATCCAGGCTCACGCGAAAGCGGTCTCGGGGTTTGTCGAACATGGGTTTGCCGAAGCGATGAAGAACCACCCGGTGCCAACGGATGCTCCGGTCAAGAAGCTCACGCCAGCTCATCCCGTGATTGCGGGACATGGAGCGGTCGTGCAGTTGCCCGATGCCGCGATGCAGCCTCGAAGCGGCACGAAGTTGTTGGTGGATGTCACTCGTGGTGCCGCTCCCGGGGAACTGAACAGTGCGATCGAAAACATCGCCAAGTACCTGAACATCTACGCGGGCGGTGGTGCCGAACCTGCCGACGCCGAGATCGCGATTGTCTTTCACGGGGCAGCAACGCTTGCGGTGCTGAATCCCGAGGCCTATGCAAAGACGTTTGGAACAACGGAGAATCCAAATCTCAAGTTGCTGCAACAATTGCACGAGGCGAACGTGGAAATGTACGTCTGCGGCCAAACCTTGATTTCCAAGGGAGCTGATCCGGAGGACGTGGTGGTGTTCGTGGAGACCGCTGTCTCCGCCCTCACCGCCGTTGTGAATTTGCAGGCGGACGGCTACGCCTATTTACCCATGGGGAACTGAGATGAGAATTCAATGGATCGCAGCAAGCGGAGTCCTGGCTGTTGCAGGACTGGTTTTGCTGATGAATGTCGGCTGTCAAAAAAACACGCCAGCGAAGACAGAGGACGCATCGGAGCCGGACGCGTCGGCGGTCTCGATCGTCGAAGGCGAAATGCCTTCCGAAGAACAGAAGCAAACGATGCTCCAGGCCAAAGACGCGTTGTTTCAAAAGCTGTCGGGACGATTGATGGAAGCCATGGGATCCCAAGGTCCGGCCGGTGCCATCGCAGTGTGCCAAAAGGAAGCCAACCAAATTGCGACGGAAGTCGGTGACCAACACGGAGTGAAGATTGGACGAACTGGGGTCCGACTGCGGAATGCCAAAAACCTGCCACCGTTATGGGCGAAATCCATGACCGAAGCCAAAGTCAACACGCCTCAGTTCGTGTCGCTGACCAACGGACATGCGGCGGCGTTGTTGCCCATCCGGTTGCAGTCGCAATGTTTGATGTGTCATGGCCCGACCGAGCAGATCGCTCCCGTGATCAGCGACCAACTCGCAAAGCTCTATCCCAACGACCAAGCCACCGGATTTCGCGAAGGCGAATTGCGAGGATGGTTTTGGGTCGAGACACCAGCCATTTGATGATCCATTCCGTTCTCATTCACACAAGTCTCTTTCAAACAAAGTTTCACATGATGATTGCATCCATTCGACCGCTCTTTGGTTTCATGGCTGTTTTGGTGTTGATGTCAATTCATTGCCAGACCGTCTCCGCTCAGTTTGGCGGGCTCTTTGGTGGACCCAAAGTGGAAACCATCGACACGCAGACGGTGCGTCAGTTGCTTGCCAACCAGAAGAAGCAAGAGGACCAAGCGAAACAGAACGGTTCGGAGGTTTCCGATCCGGGATTTGTTGTGGTGGATGTGCGTTCGGACAAGGAGACTCGGGTGTCCGTGATCCCTGGTGCGATCACCAAAGAGATGTATGAGAAGGATGCGGCCAAGTACCGCGGCCGACTCGTGATTGCTTACTGCACCGTTGGAGGTCGCAGTGGTGCCTACGCCAAGCAGTTGCTGGGCAAAGGAGTGAAGGTCAAAAACTACAAGGGCAGCATTCTGAAATGGGTGGATGCCGGATTGCCGTTGGTCACCCTCAAGGGTGAGCCGACCAACCGAGTGCACACCTACAGCGATCGGTACAAAATCCCATCCAAGTACGAGCAAGTGACGGAGTGATGATTCCCAAGAACCTCGTTCTGCTGGGCATCGGTCACACGAATGCTCACATCGTTCGGCAATGGGAAACCAATCCCATCGAAGGCTGTGAGCTGACGTGCATCAGCAAGTTCGCAACCGCGACCTACTCGGGGATGTTGCCGGGAACCTTGGGAGGCCAGTTCAATGACGACGAGATGCGAATTGACTTGGATGCGCTGTGCCAGCGGGCTGGTGCCAAATTGATTTTGGCGGAAACAAACGGACTGGATTTGAAAGCGGGGAAGGTGCTGTTTGCCGACCATGATGCAATCCCGTTTGATGCATTGTCGATTGGCGTTGGTTCGATGCCTGCCGGATGGGAAATGCACGCAGCAGCGGCGTCGCTGGTCCCGATCAAACCGATGCAGACTTTTTTGACTCGGTTGAACCAACGCCTGGAAACGACCCAAGCGGATACGAAGCAGGCGTCGAAAGTCGCGATTGTTGGTGGTGGGGTTGCCAGTGTCGAAATCGCCTTGTGTCTGTTGCAGCACTGTGAGAGACAACAGCTGAGTCGCCAGGTTTCGGTCGAAATCTTCACCAGCAGTGACTCTGTTGCCGAAGGCATGACTCAGCGGAGTGTCAGACGCATCCAGCGGATTCTGGCGTCGCGAGGCGTGCGGGTCACGACCGGGCAACGCGTCACCCACGTTGGCGATAAATTCTTGGAAACCGAAGACGGCAGCCGGTACGATGCCGAGGTCGTGATCTGGGCCACGGGGGCAGCGGCGCCACCAGTGCTCAAACAATTGAATTTGCAGACCGACGACCGAGGGTTCATCGCGACATCGAAAACGCTTCAGTCGCTGACGGACCCGCGTGTTTTCGCGGTCGGTGATTCGGGGACGATCGTGGAATCCCCGGTTCCCAAAGCGGGCGTGTATGCCGTCAGGCAGTGCCCGGTTTTGTGGCACAATCTTCGAGCATTCTT
This sequence comes from Rhodopirellula sp. P2, assembly GCF_028768465.1. Taxonomy (GTDB): domain Bacteria; phylum Planctomycetota; class Planctomycetia; order Pirellulales; family Pirellulaceae; genus Rhodopirellula. The sequence goes on along the minus strand of NZ_CP118225.1, from coordinate 298,175 downwards.
GTTGGGCGGTTCCATGAACGCATTCGACCCCCAAAGTGACTTCTTGAAGTTGCTGAACACCGGTGACGGCAAGGCACTTCTGCAGTATGGCTGCATCACGGCCCATCGCCGTTGGTGTTGGCATCTCAAAACATGGATCGACAAGCGATTCGTTTCTGAATTTCAAGTTGACCGTCGCGTCGATTCATCCAACCAGGAGGCAAACTGATGAGCGGGCAAGCATTCCAAAAGGTGTTCTCGAAGCTTTCAAAACTGATGGTGGCAGGCGTCGCGATGGTTGCCTTGTTGGGCACGATCGCGTGGTTGTCAGGGATGTTGGAGGAAAAGGTCGAACCGGGGTGGAAGGCTCCAGCGGATGCGAAACTCGGCGACCAACCAACGGACACGGTTCACGAAGTCGAGAAGCAAACGATTGAGGAAGCGATCGGAACGCTGAAGGCGTCCAGTCGGACAATCGTGTCGGCCAAGTTGATGGCCACGATCGAAGAGATCACGGTCGGGGCCGGTGATCAGGTCGAGAAAGGACAAACGCTGATTCGTTTGGATGACAAGGAATACCAAAGTCGTTTGGCACAAGCCAAACGCGGATTGGAAGCGGCCACAGCGAACCGAGAGCAAGCGGAAAAGCATTTCAACCGAGTGAAGTTATTGCAGCAGCAGAACGCCGCGTCGCGATCGGACTTTGACAACGCCAGTCGCGATGTGCAGGTGACCATTGCCGAGGAGGCGAAGGCGATGCAAGCGGTTCGTGAAGCGGAAGTGATGCTTTCGTATGCGACGGTGACCGCGGCCAAGAGCGGGCGGATTGTTGATCGCAGTGCTGAACCCGGCGACATCGCTCAGCCTGGCCAGCCGATCTTGACGCTCTACGACGAGACCTCGTTGCGACTGGAGGCTCCTGTGATGGAACATCTGGCAGTGAAGCTGCGTGCCGGTGACGAACTGGATGTCAAAGTGGATGCCCTCAATCGTGTCTTTCGAGCCACGGTGGATGAGATTGTTCCTCAGGCGGACGCGCCCAGCCGATCTTTCTTGGTGAAAGCCAGCCTGCCGAAATCAGAGGACCTCTATGAAGGGATGTTCGGCCGATTGTTGATTCCATCGGGAACCCGCCGGCATCTCTGTTTGAACACGGATGCCGTGGTTCGCATCGGGCAACTGGAGTTTGTTGATGTGGTTCTGCCCGATGGAGTTGTGGAGCGTCGCTTGATTCAAAGTGGCAGTCTCGGAATGCCTGGGCGGAAAGAGGTGCTCAGTGGTGTGGATGTTGGGGAGCGAGTGGTGCTGCATCCCGAGGGTGCAACGGTGACGCCGGAAGGAGCACGCGATCATGAGTGACCCCGTTGTTGAATCGGATGGTTCGCCCCTGCTGACTCGGATTGTTGAGGTTTTCCTGCGTGGTGATGTCGCGATCATGTTGATCGTGGTGTCGTTGATGCTGGGAGCTGCTTCGCTGATCCTGACACCTCGTGAGGAAGAACCCCAAATCGTTGTGCCGATGGCCGATGTGATGGTTTCCGCACCGGGGCTTTCCGCTGCGGAAGTGGAACGCCAGGTCACCGATCGAATTGAAAAACTGCTTTATCAAATCGATGGGGTGGAGTACGTCTATTCGATGTCCAGCCCCGGTTCATGCATCGTGACGGTGCGGTTCTTCGTCGGCGAAGATCGGGAAGACTCGCTGGTCAAGCTTTACAACAAAATCAATTCTTCCACGGATTTGATTCCACCATCGGTCGATGCTTGGGTGATCAAACCGATCGAAGTCGATGATGTGCCGATTGTGATCGCGACGCTGTGGTCCGAGCAACCGGAACGTTATGGCGATCATGAACTGCGACGGATTGCCGAGGAACTGCAGCATGAGTTGCAGGCGATTCCCAATACCAACCGAGTGGACGTGATCGGGGGACGGCCTCGACGCATCAATGTTCAATTGGACGCGCAGCGATTGGCGGCGCATCAGGTCTCGCCGCTGGACGTCGCGGCGGCCATGCGAGTCAGCAACGTGACGCGTCGCAACGGTCAGTTCGAACAACAGAACCAGTCGTTCCATGTCGAGACTGGCACGTTTTTTCGCAACGTGGACGAACTGAGCGAGATGGTCGTCGGTGTCAACGGGAACCGCCCTGTGCACTTGAAAAACGTGGCGACGGTGATCGATGGCCCCGCCGAGTCGGAAAGCTACAGCTGGATTGGTTTTGGTCCCGCAGACCCAGAGCATGCCGCGGCTGATGCATCCGTGTTTCCGGCAGTCAATCTTTCGGTTGCCAAACGCAAAGGCAGCAACGCGGTGCATGTTGCCGATGCGGTGCATACCAAGATGGAAACGCTTTCCCAATCCCATCTTCCTGCCGGTGTGAAGTACCGCGTCACTCGCGACTACGGGGAAACGGCGAACGACAAGGTCAACGAACTGGTCGAAGGGTTGGTGGTGGCGGTGTTGACCGTCATTGGCTTGATTGGGTTGACGATGGGGTGGCGTCCGGCGCTCGTGATCGCCTTGGCAATCCCTGTTTGTTACAGCTTGACGCTGTTCATCAACTTGATGGTGGGATACTCGATCAACCGGGTCACGATGTTTGCGTTGATCCTGGCACTGGGGCTGTTGGTGGACGACCCGATCACGGATGTCGAGAACATCGCCAGGTATTACGCGATGAAGATTTTGCCGCCTCGCCAATCTGTTTTGCGAGCCGTTCAGGAGGTGCGTCCCGCGTTGCTGCTGTCCACGCTGGCGATCATTGCGAGTTTTTTGCCGCTGGCATTCATCACGGGCATGATGGGACCGTACATGGGGCCGATGGCGTTGAACGTGCCGCTGACGGTGACGATCTCCACGTTGGTGGCGTTCGTGATCACGCCCTGGTTGGCCATGGTCTCATTGAAACAGCTGGATGACTCGCATCACGCAAATGAATACGACGTCACCACCACACCTCTTTACCGCCTTTCGCGATGGGTTTTGTCGCCGATCTTGACAGGGCGTTGGATGGCGACCGGCGTTTTGTTGGCCATCGGTGTGATGTTGATCGCCGCGATGCTGCTGCCGGTGTTCCGCAAGGTCCCCGTGAAGATGCTGCCGTATGACAACAAGAATGAATTCCAGCTTGTCATCGACATGCCTGAAGGCACGACCCTGGAACGCACCGACGCGGTGGCTCGCCGGTTGGGAAGCTACCTCGGCGGGTTGTCAGAAGTTCGTGACTACGAAGTGTTTGTGGGACTCAGTTCGCCGATCGATTTCAACGGGTTGGTGCGACACTATTTTCTTCGGCAAGGAAACCATGTCGCCGACATCCGTGTCAACTTGATCGACAAAGATCATCGAGTTCAGCAGTCCCATGAATTGATTCTCCGAATTCGCGACGACATCGATCGCTTGGCGGCTTCGATGAACGCGAATGTGAAGTTGGTCGAGGTGCCACCCGGACCGCCTGTGTTGTCGTCGATTGTGGCGGAGGTCTACGGTCCACCGGAGGGCAACTACGCAAATCAGATTGCGTTTGCACGGCACGTCAAAACGCGTCTGAAATCGGAACCGGGACTGGTGGACTTGGACGTCAGTGCAGAAGACGATCAAGTCCGGTTTGTGTTTGAGACGGACAAACCCAAAGCAGCTCTGTCTGGAATCTCCACCCAAACAATCGCTGACACGGTCGAAGCGGTGTTGAGCGGGAGCAAAGCAACGGTGCTGCACTTGCCTGACGAAGTTGAACCGTTGTGGGTGGAGTTGAGACTGCCACGGGAACGTCGCTCAGCGCTGGATGACTTGGAAGAAATCTATGTGCGAGGCAGCAGCGGAGAAATTGTCCAGTTGGGTTCGTTGGGCAAGTTTCGCGAAACAGTGGAAGACAAAACGATTTATCACAAGAACCTGCGACGGGTCGTGTATGTCTATGCCGAAGTGGCTGGTCGACCACCTGCGGATGCGATCATGGACATCGAATTTGACCGTGTGGATCAGCCGACTGGGGTGGGGCAAGTACGCGATCCGGAACACGCGGACACGCCCACTGTCACGCCCATTCCGCTGGACCAACGTTCCTGGCTCTCAATCGGTGGTGGCGTGCCCTGGTCGGTTCCCAGTGGTTACAGCGTGGTCTGGTCGGGGGAAGGGGAATGGGACATCACGTTGGATGTCTTTCGTGATCTGGGGCTCGCCTTCGCGGCCGCGTTGTTGGGGATCTTTGTGATCTTGATGTTTCAGACCGGTTCGCGGTTGTTGCCTGTGTTGATCATGACCGCGATTCCGCTGTCCATGATTGGGATCCTGCCTGGTTTTTGGTTGTTGAATTGGATCATGGACCAACCCATCGGTGGGCACCCCAATCCCGTGTTCTTCACCGCCACGGCGATGATCGGAATGATCGCGCTGGCTGGCATCGTGGTTCGCAACTCGGTCGTCCTGATTGACTTCATTCATCTGGCTGAAAACGAAGGTCATGACCTGCGAGAATCGATCATCCGCAGCGTCGCCGTCCGCACGCGGCCCATTTTGTTGACTGCAGGCACCACGCTGCTGGCCAACTGGGTGATCACGCTGGATCCGGTGTTCTCGGGGCTCGCGTGGGCTATTATTTTCGGCATCCTTACATCGACCGGCTTCACGCTGATCGTTATTCCCGCAGCCTACTGGTTGCTTTACCAACCGAAGGCCATTGCGAAATGAACGACATGCAAAACACTCCCTCTCAAGCACTCAGTGAAGCAGATTCCCGGCTCCGTGAACGGGTCAACCAATCGCTGAGGCGACTGGGATTTGACCAAGCTCGTTTTGTGAGCGTGGAAGACAAAACAGTGAAGCTTCTGTGTCCGGTTTCGGATCGGAATGATCGGTGCATCGTGAACGCCGCGATTCGTCTTTTAGCCGGTGTTTCCTCCGTTGAATTTGTCACGCAGGAGAGGCAAGACTCATGAGACGGTTCCTGCCCTTACTGAAGTTGGCGGTGGTCGCAGTTGGCATCGCCGGAGCGGTGTATTGGTTTCGCTTCAAACCGGTTCCAGTGCTTCCGCATCCCGTGCAACGCGGCACCATGGTCGAGGAGGTGATGGGAACGGGAACGCTGGAGGCACGCGTTTCGACCACGATCAGTCCCAAGATCTCAGGACGCATCGAAACGTTGTTGGCGGATCAAGGGGACCGGGTTTCGGCGGGGGACGAATTGGTTCGGTTGGACAATCGTGATCTGGAGCAACAAGTCGCGATCGCGGTGGCCAATGTGGAAGCGGCCAAGGCGGCGATTGAACGATTGAAAGCCGACAAAGAACGGGCAGCCGTGGTGCTGACGCAGGCAGAGAAGAATTACCAACGCATTGAGCAACTCGCCAAGCGGGATGCGACCAGTCAAGGCGACTTGGATCAATCGGCGGAGGGGTTGGGGGTCGCTGTGGCGGACGTGTCGCGGGCAGAGGCGGGGATCAACGAGGGCCAGAAAGGTCTGGTTTCAGCTCAGAAGAACCTGCAGTATCAGCAGGCACGACTCAGCGACACCGTCATCGTGGCACCGTTTGACGGAATGATCGTCAAACGAAACCGAGAACCGGGGGATGTCGTGGTTCCCGGCAGTTCCATCTTGACGTTGATTTCAACCGAAGAACTTTGGATTCGCGCCTGGGTGGATGAAACGCAGATGTCGAAGTTAGATTCAGGTCAGGCAGGACGGGTGGTCTTTCGGTCCGAGCCTGAGCAGTCGTATTCGGCCGAGGTCGCTCGATTGGGGCGTGAGGCGGATCGCGAAACACGTGAGTTCATTGTCGATGTCCGCGTGTTGGAACTTCCCCGAAACTGGGCTGTCGGCCAGCGGGCGGAAGCGTTCATCACCGTTGCCGAACCGCAAGAAGTCCCGTTGGTCCCGAAGTCCTTCTTGGTCCGGCGAGAGGGACGGGACGGTGTCTTTGTCGACGACAACAGCACGGCGACCTGGCGAGCGGTCACGCTGGGCTCGGACACTGCCGACGCGATCGGGATCATCCAGGGGCTGGAGGTGGGAGAAGTGATCGTGAAGCCGGTTTCCCCCAGCGGATCACTGGCGGATGGTCGGAAGGTGGTCATCCAATGAACTTGGCCTTCAAGGACATACAACACAACTTGGGGCGTTTCGTTCTGACGGCCATTGGGATTGGCATGCTGTTGATGGTCGTCATGGGCATGGGCGGGATCTACCGGGGCATCATCGAGGACGCCACGCTGTTGGTGGACCGTGTCGACGCAGACATCTGGGTGGTTCAACGCGATACTCGCGGGCCGTTTGCCGAACTCTCTCGCGTGCCTCCCACGCTGGTGCATCGTGTGGCGTCCGTGCCCGGTGTCGAGTCGTCTCGCGAGTTTGTGTATCACACCATTCAGCGGGAGCGATTGGGAAAACCGTTGCGAATCGCGGTGCTCGGGTTGGATTGGCCAAACGATCGTGGTGAGTGGTTGCCGCTGGCGGAGGGACGTTCGCTTCGTCAGGCTCACTATGAAATGGTGGCGGATCGTTCGCTGGGCATGAGCATGGGTGAGCAGGTCCGATTGGGAAAGGACGACTACACCGTGGTTGGCGTCACCGAGAGCATGATCAGTGCCAGCGGTGACGGGCTGGCGTTCTTTTCGATCGCCGACTCGCAGGCGATTCAATTTGACAATCCAGGCGAAGCGGTTCGCTTGGAACGAGCGGCCCGGCGTGCTCGCGGTGAAGCCTTTGAGGCAGCGGTTGGCCAGCCGTCGCTGCTGGAGAATGCCTCGAGGCCGACGGCAGAGCTTCCCGGGATCGCGCGGTCTCAGGTGAGTGCCGTGATGGTCAAATTGTCGCCTGACGCGAGGCCGGAGGAGGTGGCGTCGATCATCGAAGGTTGGGGGGATGTTTCGGTCTTCACCAGCGATGGCCAAAAGGAATTGTTGTTGCGCGGGACGGTCGAAAAGGCGCGACGTCAGATCGGGATGTTCCGGGTTTTGCTGACCGCGATCGCAGCGATCATCATGGCGTTGATTCTGTACACCCTGACGTTGGACAAAATTCACTCGATCGCATTGTTGAAACTGATCGGTGCATCCAACGTGGTCATCCTCGGATTGATTTTGCAGCAAGCTTTGGTGCTCGGTGCGGTGGGGTACGTCATCGCGTACACGTTGGGCAGCCAACTGTTTCCCCACTTCCCACGTCGCGTGATCCTTGCGGACGCGGACCTGGTTCAGCTTGCCATGGTGGTGATCGGGATTTCGGTCGGTTCCAGCCTGATGGGGATTTGGAAGGCCCTGCAAGTCTCACCCAACGAGGCATTGGTATGAGCGAAGTGCCCGTCAAGGAACCCGTTGATTCGGTGGCCCCAGTCGCTGCGGTGCCCCCAGTCGGTGCGGTGGAACCTGCCATCGTGGCTTCGGTTTTGACCAAGCGATACGGCAGCGGGAACACCGAAGTGGTGGCGATGCGAGAGGCATCGATGACGGTTCAAGCAGGCGAGGTCGTCGCCTTGCTGGGCCCCAGCGGCAGCGGCAAGTCAACCTTTTTGACCGCCATTGGACTGATCAACCCGCCGACCTCTGGGACGATCGCGATTCGTGGGACGGTTGTTTTGGAAGGCGAATTGCCCCGCGTCAATTTGCGTGCTTTTCGCCGGGAACACATCGGGTACGTTTTTCAAAAATCAAATTTGATTCCGTTTCTGTCTGCCATTGAAAATGTTCAGATCGCGATGCTGCTCAATGGGGAATCCAAGCGTGCTTCGCGAAAGCGAGCGTTCGAGCTGATGGACTATCTTGGGGTCGCGGATCGAGCCGACAATTTGCCTTCGATGTTGTCCGGGGGGCAACAGCAACGGGTTGCCGTGGCCCGTTCGCTGGCCAACCGGCCCAGCGTCATCCTGGCGGACGAACCAACTGCGGCGCTGGATGGTCATCGTGGCCGGCAGGTCATGGAACTGTTCGCCAAGGTCGCTCACGAGCAAGGCTCAGCGGTTATCGTTGTCACTCACGACCATCGTTCGCTCGACGTGTTTGATACGACTTACGAAATGGAAGACGGCGTCATTGCCAAATCACACCACTCTCTCTCGGGAATTTCCTCATGAAACGAATGTTATCGATTGTTCTCTTTGGCCTCACAATCGCCTCGGCATGGACAGCGACGGCACAGGACAAGGGGATCGCGGTGGACGTGTCTCCGGCCGACGCGAAGGGAACCGCCACGGTCATTCCGGATGGCATCAATGACAAGTTCAAAGACCCGGAACTGAACGTCGACGAATGGCTGGAACGGTTTGAGGTCGAAAGCCGCGAGGTGTATGGGGCTCGCAAGCAAGTGTTGCAGGCCTGTGGGATCAAGCCCGGCGAACGCATCGCGGATGTGGGAGCTGGCACCGGGTTCTACAGCCGTCTATTCGCCAAGACGACTGGATGGGACGGGTGGGTTTATAGCGTCGACATTTCGCCCAAATTCCTGCAGCACATCGCCGCCAGAGCGACCGCGGACGGCATCGAGAATCTCACCACTGTGTTGGGAACCGATGTGTCGATTCGTCTGCCACCCGAATCGGTTGATTTGGTGTTCATCTGTGACACCTACCACCACTTTGAAAGCCCGCAGCAGTCACTCGCGTCCATCTACCGAGCGTTGAAGCCGGGGGGGCGATTGGTCCTGATCGACTTCGATCGAATTCCAGGTGTGACACGCGAATTTTTGATGGGACATGTGCGAGCTGGAAAAGAAGTCTTCCAAAGCGAAGTCGTCGAAGCAGGCTTTGAATTCACCGACGAAGTCAAAGTCGATGCCTTCGAAGAAAACTATCTGTTGCGGTTTTCAAAGCCAGCCAAGTAGTCGCGCTCATGGAGTCAGCCAACCGGCACATCCTGCTGGCGACGGCTTCCGAAAGAATGGCGGCTCAGCACGGATCAAGGCCATCTTCATGGGGATGGCCTGGGCGTTTCGAGTGAAGTGTTTGCGGGCAACTCCAGTGTCCCGTTGCGACCATCCTTCTGAGCTTCATTTGATTGGGCAGTATTTTCAGAGACATGGAATCATGATCAAACTCACCTCCCTTCGTTTGTCGCGTGACGCCATGGCATTGGCGGTCGTTTCGCTCATGATCGCTTCGGCTTGGCTGGTTTGGCAGCCTTGGGACCACGCCGTACCGGCAACGCCATCCACGCCAGTTCCATGGGTTGCCAATCAGGCTGTCTACGCTGCGCAGGCGTACCCGCCCGGGAAACTGGGTGAAATCGTTCGGCTGGGGGAGACGTTGGTGAACGAAACCAACGAACACCCGCTGACGAAACCGTTCATTGGCAATGCGTTGAAGTGCACGTCGTGTCATCTCGATGGGGGCCGGCACGAGCAGGCGGGCTCGTTCATTGGAGTGGCGGCCGCGTACCCGGCCTACTCACCGCGCGAGCAACGTGTGATCACGCTGGAGGACCGGATTTTGAATTGCTTCATTCGCAGCCAAAACGGCACACGACCCGCGAATGGTTCCGAAGTTCCCGTCGCGATCGCGGCTTACATCACTTGGTTGTCTCAGGGCACTCCGCTGAAGATGAACCCAGAGAAGCCGCTTGGTCCCAACCACATGACGTTGCTAAGCGATCCTCCCCAACCTGCCAGCATCGAACGAGGTGAATCGCTCTACTTGGATCGCTGTGCCGATTGCCATTCCGAGGACGGTCTCGGAACGGAGGAAGGGCCACCGGTTTGGGGTGAGGAGTCTTTCAATGATGGAGCGGGACTGGCGGGCGTGCCCAAGTTGGCGTCCTGGCTGAAGGTCGCGATGCCACTGGATGACACGGACCTGTCCGACCAAGAAGCGTTTGACGTGGCTGCCTTCATGAATTCACACAGTCGCCCCAAGTTCCATCCGAACTGAACATCGCGTCATCCAACCGGCTTGTCTGAGGAGGGATCGTGCTGCTCCTGGAGATCAAAATCAGCCGGCTCAAGACGTTTGGTGCTTGATTTGCGTTGGTTCACCTGGAGCAGAATTGACAGAAAAAGTGCATTGCTTTATCGTGTATCGCCGATAGGCAATGCGGAGGGCGTTTCAGTGCCCAAATTCGGGGACGCCGGCGAGCATTTTGAACAAGATGATCGTGTTTCGACGATGTGCGATGGTGTGCGAGGGAGCACACCGCACTGAGCGGAAGTGGGCCAAGTCGTCTGAGTCCCATTCCTATTTGACAACCCCACTCATTTTTGAGGAGAAAACGATGAAAAACGTTCAGGTCTATGACAAACCCATGTGTTGCTCGACCGGGGTGTGTGGTCCCGAGGTCGATCCCGTGCTGCCCAAGTTCGCCGCGGATCTGGATTGGCTCAAGGGACAAGGCCATCAGGTGGACCGCTTCAACTTGGCTCAGCAGCCACAAGCGTTCATTGAGAACAAGGTGATTCACCAACTGTTGAGCACCGCCGGAACGGATTGCTTGCCAGTGGTTCTGGTCGACGGGGAGATCGTCAGCCAAGCCGGTTATCCCTCCCGGGAAGAACTCGCGGGCTGGGTCGAAGGAGCTGCAGCCGAGCAAGGGTTGCCGGTTGCGAAATCAGGTGGCGGTTGTTGTGGAACGAGTGGTTGTTGCTAGAGCGAACGAAGGCTGGTCCCCAAAGGAACTGAATCATGAAATTCTTAGAACATCCCACCCGCAATTTGTTCTTCACAGGAAAAGGTGGGGTTGGGAAAACTTCGGTGGCGTGTGCGACCGCCGTCAAGCTTGCCGATGCGGGCAAGAAGGTGTTGCTGGTTTCCACCGACCCGGCCTCCAATCTCGATGAAGTGTTGGGCGTCACGCTTGGAAACCATCCGACACCGGTTCCTGAGATTCCAACATTGTTTGCGATGAACCTGGACCCTGAAAAGTCGGCGGCGGAGTATCGGGAGCGGATGGTCGGTCCGTATCGCGGGCTGTTGCCGGAGGCGGCCGTGAAAAGCATGGAAGAACAGTTTTCTGGTTCGTGCACCCTTGAGATCGCGGCCTTTGATGAGTTCTCTCGTTTGCTGGGGGATCCCTCCGCCACGGCTGAATTTGAGCATGTCATTTTCGACACCGCGCCCACGGGCCACACGTTGCGGTTGCTCACATTGCCATCGGCGTGGGATGGGTTCATGGAGCAGAACACGACAGGGACCAGTTGCCTTGGACCATTGGCGGGACTGCAGGCTCAGCAGAAGCTCTATCAAGAGTCGGTGAAGGCACTCGGTGATTCCGCCGCCACCACGTTGGTGTTGGTCGCGCGAGCCGAACCGAGCGCTCTGCGGGAAGCCAATCGAACCAGCACGGAACTGGCTGAACTCGGAGTGGAAAATCAGCATCTTGTGGTCAACGGTGTCTTCCAGGCCATCGACTCAAGCGACCCCTATGCAGTCACCCTGCAAGAGCGAGGTGTCAAGGCGCTGGACGCGATGCCAGAGGGGTTGCGGGAGCTTCCGCAGACGATTGTGCCACTCAGCCCCAATGGGATGCTCGGGATTGATTCCCTTCGTCTGCTGGGGACGGTCGATTCCGCTGCGGTTGCCGCGGCAATCGACGAGGGTTCGGAGCCAGGCAATGATTTGCCGCTGCTATCGGAGTTGATCGATGATTTGGTCGCTCCTGGCCACGGCGTCATCTTGGCGATGGGCAAAGGTGGCGTTGGCAAGACCACCGTTGCCGCGGCGGTCGCGGTGGCCATTGCGGAACGCGGGTACAACGTTCAGCTTTCCACGACGGATCCAGCGGCTCATCTTGCCGCCGCCATGAACGACGAACGCTTGCCGAATTTGTCGGTCAGTCGCATTGATCCCGAAGTCGAGACGGCCAAGTATTCGGCCCAGGTGTTGGGCAAAGCGGGCAAGGACCTGGACGAGCAAGGCAAGGCACTTCTCGAAGAAGACTTGCGATCACCTTGCACCGAAGAGATTGCTGTCTTCCGTGCGTTTGCCGATGCCGTTGCTAGCGGTACCAACCAATTTGTCGTGCTCGACACGGCTCCCACAGGGCACACGGTGTTGTTGCTTGATTCCGCATTGGCCTATCACCGCGAGGTCACACGGCAATCCAGCGAGATGCCAGAAGCTGTGGAAAACCTGCTTCCACGACTCCGTGATCCGGACTTCACCCGGGTGTTGATCGTGACGCTGCCTGAATCGACCCCAGTGCATGAAGCGGCCGCACTCCAGCGCGACCTGCGACGAGCTGAGATCGAGCCATACGCATGGGTGATCAACCAAGTGCTTTCCCCACTGCCTCTGACCGATCCGTTGATGAAGCAGCGGCAATCGCATGAGCAACCGTACTTGCGTGAAGTCAGCGAGGTTCAGGCCAATCGAGTCGCCATCATTCCCTGGCAGATTGAACCGCCGACCGGACTTCAGGGACTCCGTCGACTGACTCACTCGGATCTCAGTCCCTCGGCGTCTTAGGAGCTTTCAGCATGGCAAAGATTCAAGTGCTCGGCACGGGCTGTTCCAAGTGCGGCTACTTGTTGAAAACGCAAAAACCTGGCTCCGCCGGATCACCGGCGGCAGCATTTTGGCGGTCGGGATTTACATCACCGTCCAACAGGTTTACTTGAGTGAAGCAGGTCCGCAGGAATGATCGGGCACAATATGTGAGCCGTTTGGGCGTTAGCCGAATGGCACTTACTTCACCCTCCCTCAGGGAGGGTCGGCCCGCTTCGGGCCGGGGAGGGCGAACCTAAAACCCGGTGTGTAGCCCTCCCCTCGCTTCGCTCGACCCTCCCAGGGGGAGGGTGAATTTGTAAAGTAAGTGCCATTGGGCGTTCGCCTCGGTTGTACGCTGCCCCACACAGTCCAAATCCCGAAAGACTTTTGCCGGCCTGCTCAAGGAGCAACCTCGCCTTCAGTGGGCGGTTCAAAGGCAGCAAATGACTGGCTCGTTCGGTTGGCGTAGGCGACCAGGGCCAGCATCACGGGGACCTCCACCAGGACACCCACGATTGTGGCCAGCACCACGGGGGAGGATGCACCAAAAAGCGTGATCGCCACGGCAACGGATAGCTCGAAGAAGTTCGAAGCACCGATCATGCCGGCGGGAGCCGCGATGCTGTGCCGGCAATGCAGTTTGTAGCAGACCCCGTAGGCCAGAAAGAAAATCAGCACCGTTTGAATGATCAGCGGGATGGCGATCAACACGATGTGCAGCGGATTGCTGAGGATCACTTCCCCTTGGAACGAAAAGATCAGCACCAAGGTCAGCAACAACCCCGCGATCGTGATGTTGTTGAACTTGGGGAGGAATGCGTTTTCAAAGTACTCCTCGCCTTGGGATCGAATCACCAAATTTCTCGTCAGAACGCCGCCTGCCAGTGGGACAACGACGAACAGGATCACCGAGATGATCAGTGTCATCCAGGGAATCGTGATCCCACCGATGCCGAGCAAGAACGCCACGATGGGGGTGAAGGCAACCAAGATGATCAAGTCATTCGTTGCGACTTGAACGACGGTGTAAGCGGCGTTGCCACGAGTCAGGTGGCTCCAGACGAAAACCATCGCGGTGCACGGTGCAGAACCGAGCAGAACAGCACCTGCCAGGTAGTCTTTGGCCAGTTCGGGTGAGATCCAAGGTTTGAACACCACGTAGAAAAAGAACGCGGCGATTCCGAACATCGTGAACGGTTTGATCAACCAGTTGACGATCCAAGTGACAAACAATCCTTTGGGGTTCTTGCCCACATTTTTGATGCTGGCAAAGTCGACCTTCATCATCATCGGGTAGATCATCAACCAGATCAGGAAGGCGATCGGGATCGAAACGTTGGCGTACTCGAACTTGGCAAGGAACTCCGGGATCGCCGGCAGAAACTTGCCGATCAGCACCCCGATCACCATGCAAAGAGCGACCCAGTACGTCAGGTTTTTTTCAAAGAAGCTGATCGCAGTCTGTTCCGATTTGGCCATGTCGTTTGTCTTTCTGGTTCATTGAGCTAGAAACGCTTGGTTCAGCGTTGGTTTGATGCGACGTCGAAGCGTCCGCTTCAAGACGTGGCCTTCTTCCCACTGCGTTTGGGACGACATTCCTCGAATGCCTTCGCGAGCATGCGAAAGGAATCGCTGAGATGCTTGTATCGCACGGCGTAGAAAACGGTGCGGCCTTCTTTCGTGGCAGTGAGGATCCCCGCCTTTTCAAGGGCGCTGAGGTGCCGCGAAACCACGGACAAGTCCACCACGCAGCATTCCGCGAGTTCGGTGACGGAGCATGGCCGTCCGCACTTGGCCAAACACGAAAGCAGTTTCAACCGCGTCGGTTCACCGAGGGCTTTGAACAGGTCCGCATCAAGCGAGGCGTCGAGCGGCCCGCAACACTGAGAGGCTTCTTGTGGATTCATGTTCAACCATTTGCATGCACGTTTGCGTCAGCGTGCAAGCTTTCCAGTTTCTGAGATGAATGTCAAGATGAAGCAGATGGTTCTGGTGGGATTGGAAATGAAGGCGATTCAGCCACCTCTTCCAAAAATTCGTTTGGGGAGGGGGCCGTGCAACGGTCTGATTGGGGATCCATCGTCCCCCGCTCATGGCGAGCCCCGGTCGAACCCGCGTGGGTGCCTGATCGTCTTGTTCGTGGAATTTGGTTTTCGTGAGACGGGGCATTCACTCCGGGCTGTCGATGCAGGAGAACAACGCGGGGAGCACGGGCGACTGTCGGATTGGGTTCATGGAACGGACATTGCCTTGCTGGATCGAATCGAGAACAGGCATGATATTGAAAACGCAGATGGAATCGGAACCGGAACCGAAACAGGCTCTACCGCTGGGTGAGTTTGTCACTTTGATGGCGTTGATGATGGCCTTGGTCGCTCTGGCGATCGATGCCATGTTGCCAGCCTTGCCGATCATTGGGGAGGAACTGGGGGCCACGCACGCCAACGACAGTCAACTCATCGTGTCGCTGTTGTTCTTTGGCATGGCGCTGGGGCAATTGTTCTTTGGCCCTCTCTCGGACAGTGTTGGCCGGAAACCGGCGCTCAGTGCGGGATTGGGACTCTTCATCGCTGGCTCGATGATTTCGATGTTCGCTGGGAGCTTCACGTTGGTGTTGGTGGGACGCTTTGTGCAGGGACTCGGCGTGGCTGGTCCACGAAGCGTTTCGCTGGCGTTGATTCGCGATCAGTATCACGGCCGGCCGATGGCACGCGTGATGTCGTTTGTGATGACGATCTTCATCCTGGTGCCAGTGATCGCGCCCACCTTGGGCCAGGGAATTCTGTGGGTGGCGGATTGGCGGGCGATCTTTGGGGTGCTGGCCATCCTCGCCTTGATGTTGTTTGGCTGGTTTGCCTGGCGACAGCCGGAAACTCTATTGTCGGCTCAGCGTGTGCCCTACTCAACCCGACGGCTCTTGCACGTCACCCGTGAGATCGGCATGAATCCGATTGCCTTGGGGTACACGGTCGTTGCCGGTTTGGTGTCGGGAGCGTTTTTGGGGTTCCTGAGTTCGGCTCCCCAGATTTTCCAGCAGCAATACGGTCTCGGATCGCTGTTTCCGATCTACTTTGCTGTGTTGGCGTCGTCCGCGGGAGTGGCATCGCTTTTGAATGCCAACTTGGTGATGCGATTTGGAATGAGCGTTTTGATCAGCCGTGCCATGCGTTTGCTGGCCGTCACGTCCGTTGTCTTCCTGGGATTCGCGTTCCTGCATGCAGGCAGTCCCCCGTTGTGGACCACGATGGGCTACCTGATCGTGATCTTCTTTGCCATTGGGATTCTGTTTGGCAATCTGAATTCGATGGCCATGGAACCGCTCGGACATGTTGCCGGGATAGGAGCCGCTCTGGTGGGCTCCGTTTCGACTTTGATTTCGGTGCCGCTCGGCATCCTGATTGGACACAGTTACAACGAGACCATCTTGCCACTGGTCAGTGGCTTCGCAGTCCTCGGGGCTCTGTCTTTGGTGGTCATGCGCTGGATCAACAGCGAATCAATCCGACCGTGCACCGCGATTCAATGAGTCCTTGTTGAATTGAGTCGCACCGTCACGCAGGGATTCTTTGGCCCGATGCCCATGGTGGAGGTTTCGTCCTCGACGGGGAAGCGGAAGCAGGGGGACGGGGCTGGTGTCCCAAGTTGGTGTGCTGTCAGGAAATCGGTGTTACTTTCATTCACTGGCCAGTAAATCTAAATTGACCCGAAAGAAACTCGAGATTAGCATCTGGGGTCAAACGTCTTCGCTCTCTTCGTGAATCCATTCCTCGTTGATGTTTCAAATGTCCTGCCGGAAGCCTGCCCGAATGCTAACCGAGATCATGCTTCTCGTGTTGCTGCTTTGGCCTGCGCCGATCCCGGTGGGGCATGACCACAGTGATCTAGCAATGCGGGTTTCGGATCAACAGATGGCTTGGCATCTTGAATGTCACCACGGCGGTTATGCGAGCTCGGATCGTTGGCCGACAGATTGGCATTGGCACTGGGTGTTTCCAGTCGATGGTTATGCGGGCTTGGGGGGCGAAGACTTGAAGGTGCAAACCGACCAAATGGCACCAGGGCAACGAATGGAATTGCCCGAACCTGCCTGCTTTGTGCGACTCGAGTGTGTGTCACAGAAGCAGCTTTTGGTGAGGCCCAGCATACCGGTAAACCGCCACCATTCTTTTCAATACGTCGCGCTGCTGCATAGCCGACAGTCTCTGCCCGAGCTCTTGGGTGTCGTTCGCTGTTGAGCGATCGTTGATCATTCCATTCATTTAACCAGGTGAGCGTGACGCCGCATCGGCGGATCAACGTGTGGCCTGGTATCGAAAGTTCACGCCATCACTCGTCTCGCATTCGCGACGGTTTTGATGGGGGGCCAGCGAACGATGCTTGCACGCTTTGGCTGAAATGCATCGGAATGAAGACACTGCCTCGATGCCTCTCGAAGACCAAGAACGCATTTTCAACAAGCAATCAATCACATGAATCCATCTGAACAAGTAATGGGAATCCATCGTCGCTTGCGGCACACAGGACTGCTTTTTACCATGATGACTGCCACGACATTTTGCCATTCGCATGCGTCGGCTCAATCGACCACCGGGGAAGAAGCTGCCGCTGTCGTGACACTGCCGAAAGCCCAGTGGGGAGCCTCGGGCATCCGCATTGAACCGGTGCAACGCAGCGCATTTAGCAAGACGCTCAGTCTGACCGGGAAAATCTCTCTCAACCAGGATCGTGTCGCTCACATCTATTCGATGGTCGAGGGAACCGTTGATGATGTTTCGGTCAGTCTGGGGCAAAACGTTCAAAAGGATGAGTTGCTTGCGGTCATTCACAGTCGCGAAGTTGGGGCGGCAAAACTCGAGCTGTATCAAGCCCGCTTGCAGTTGGAGCTAGCCAACACGCAGAAAGAACTGCAGACGACGATCGCCAAGAACACCAATGAACTGCTGCTCGCGTTGAGGAGCAACATGGAAATCACGGAGATCGAAAAGAAATTCCATGACCGACCCATGGGAGCATATCGGGAGCGAGCTTTGGCCTCCTACGCTGCCTATTTGAAGTCTGCCGCAGACGTGATGCGACTCGAGGGAGTGACGCAATCCGGTGCCGTTTCAGGCAAAACCCTGCTCGCGGCAACCTCTAGCCGAAACGCTGATTTGGCAATCTTTCAATCTCGCATCGAGCAAATTCAATACGAATTGCAAACCTCCACCTTGATGACTTCGCAGGCGGTCAAAGAAGCGGAGGCGAAAGTCTTGGTGGCCGTGACAAGTCTGAAAATTTTGAATGTGGATGCCAAGGAAATCGACGCGATTGATCCCGTCAAGCAAGGCGAAACACTCTCTCACTATGCGATCCGAGCGCCCTTTGACGGCACCGTGTTGAGCAAAGACGTCGTGTTGCGTGAGCAAGTCCGACCGGATGTGATGTTGTTGAGCATTGCCGATCTTTCGACGGTCTGGGTGACGGCGAACGTCTACGAAGAACATCTGCCACTGTTGAACTCCTTCAAAGACCAAACGATCGTTCTACGCAATGATGCATTTCCTGACCGCAAATTCACGGCCAAGGTCTTTTATACCGGCGAGATCATGGATGAGACGACGCGAACGATTTCATTGCGAGCGATCGCTTCCAATCCGAAGCATGACTTGAAGCCCGGGATGTTCGTCAACATTGAATTGCCAACTGCGCAGCAGACGGGATCGATTGTCATTCCTTCGTCGGCAGTGCAACAGCACGACGGGGAGTCCTTTGTGTTCGTCTTGCAAGGCGTCAATCGGTTCCACCGAAGGGACGTTCGGGTCGGGGCAACCAGTGGAGGGGACGTCGTTGTTCAGGCAGGGCTCGGGGAAGGCGAATCGATTGTGACCGGCGGCGGATTCATCTTGAAGTCACAATTGCTGGCCGAATTGATGGGGGAAGAATAGCATGGTCAATCATCTGATTAACTTTTCGCTCAACAATCGGTTCATCGTCATCCTGTTGTCGTTGGCGATCCTTGGCATGGGCGTCTTTGCCGCGGCCACGATCCCGCTCGACGCTGTTCCCGACCTGACGAATGTCCAGGTTCAAGTGCTAACCAACTCCCCGGCGCTCGGTCCGGTTGAGGTCGAGCAGTTCATCACGTTTCCAATTGAAAATGCGATGAGCGGGATCCCGAAGGTGGATGAAATCCGCTCGATCAGCCGGTTCGGTCTGTCGGCTGTAACGGTTGCGTTTGAAGACGGGACGGACATTTATTGGGCTCGCAATCTGATCAGTGAACGCCTGTCAAAAGCTCGCGAAAACATTCCGCCCGGCATGGGGACACCCGAACTCGGGCCAATCGCGACGGGGATGAGCGAGATTTACCAGTTCGAGGTGCGTGCCGAACCGGGGGCGGACCATTCGTTGACTGATCTGCGGACCGTTCTCGATTGGCAAATCGCGTTTCAGTTGCGGAGCGTGCCGGGGGTGATCGAAGTCAACACATTTGGGGGCGCTCTCAAGACCTATGAGGTTCAGATTGACCCCGCCAAATTTCAGAACTACGACATTTCGTTGACTCAGGTCATCGAAGCGTTGGAGCAAAACAATGGCAACGCCGGCGGTGGGTACATTGTTCACAACGCGGAACAACGTTTGATTCGAGGCGAGGGGCTCGTCAGTTCGCTCGACGACATTCGGATGATCGTCCTCGACAACCGCGAGGGCACACCGATTCGCATCGCGGACATCGCGAATGTTGAATTTGCTCCGATGCTGCGTCAGGGGGCCGTTACACGCGACGGCGATCGCGAGGCGGTGATCGGCATGGTGATGATGTTGATGGGTGGCAATTCTCGGCAAGTCGTTGGAGACGTCAAAGCAAAGATCGCTGAGATTCAAAAAACACTTCCCGAAGGCATCGTGATCGACACCTTCTATGATCGCACGGAACTGGTTGCCAAGACGATTCACACGGTTGGTGAGAATATCGGGTTGGGGGTGATCCTGGTGATCGTGACGTTGTTCATTTTGCTGGGCGACGTGCGAGCTGGATTGATCGTTGCCGCGGCAATCCCCTTGTCCGCCATGTGCGCGTTGATTGCGATGCGTTACGCCGGTGTGTCCGCCAACTTGATGAGCCTTGGTGCGGTCGACTTTGGCGTCATCGTGGATGGTGCAGTTGTCATGGTCGAGAACTGTGTCCGGCGAGCAATCCAGTATCAGAAACAGCACGACAGCGACCATGTTCCCGAAGGTGTTTTTCGTGAATCGGCGAAAGAAGTGGGCAAGCCAATTCTGTTTGCCGGATTGATCGTCATCATCGTGTTTTTGCCGATCCTCAGCCTTCAAGGCATGGAGGGGAAGATGTTCCGGCCCATGGCGTTCACCTTCATGACCGCACTGGCGTCGGCGTTGGTGCTGTCAGTCACGGTGATGCCTGTACTGGCATCGTTGTTTCTCGCACGTCGACTCAAACAGCGTGAAACGTTTGTGGTTCGCAAGTTGAAAACGACCTATCTGCCACTGTTGATGTTTGCGATGCAGCGACCGCGGCCAATGTTTCTCGGTTCGGTCATCATTTTTGTGGGAAGCGTGTTCTTGGCCAGAGGCTTCGGTGTCGAGTTTGTACCGAAGCTCGATGAAGGCGACATCGCGATCCAGGCCACGCGATTGCCCAGCGTCTCCCTGGAAACCTCCATTGAAATGACCAAAGCCATGGAGAGAACGCTGCTGAAATTCCCGCAGGTCGAGACCGTTGTTTCAAAGACGGGACGCCCAGAAATCGCAAACGATCCGATGGGGGTTTATCAAACTGACATCTTCATTCGAATTGATCCCCAGGCCGAGTATGACGTAGGCAAAACGAAATCGGATTTGATCGAAGAGATGCAAGCCGCGTTGATCAAAGAAGTGCCTGGCAACGCATACAGTTTTACGCAGCCGATCGAATTGCGGGTGCAGGAGTTGGTAGCAGGCGTTCGCAGCGACATCGGGCTGAGCCTCTACGGTGACGATCTGGATGTGCTGAAGCTGAAGGGCGACGAATTGGTGCGAGCTCTCAACCAAGTCGACGGCGCAGCGGACGTTGCGGCGCAGCAAATCGCGGGGCTGTCATACCTGCGAGTGAAAGTGCGACGAGCGGACTTGGCTCGTTACGGCATCAATACTCGCGACGTGCTCGACGCTGTCAGTTCCGTCGGTGGTATTCCGGTCGGTCAGGTGTTCGAAGGGCAACGCAGATTCCCGTTGCAGATTCGGTTGCGGCCTGAGGCTCGCGAGAATACCGATCAATTGTTGGCGTTGAAGATCGACGATTCACAAGGCCGACCGATTCCGATTTCTCAAGTGGCGGACATCATCACCGAAGATGGGCCAGTGGAGATCAGCCGCGATGCGGTGCGTCGCCGGTTGCTGGTGCAGTGCAACGTTCGCGGTCGTGACTTGGCCGGTTTTGTGGCGGAAGCCCAGCACGTGGTCGAAGAACAAGTCGAACTACCAGCCGGTTACGTGCTCCGCTGGGGCGGGCAATTTGAGAACCTGCAGCAAGCGACCAGGCGGCTGGCAATCGCTGTTCCCGTTGCTCTGATTTTGATCTTTGCGTTGCTCTACATGACATTCCACTCAGTTAAATTGGCTATGCTGATCTACTTGAACGTTCCCATTGCGGCAACGGGCGGTGTGCTTGCCTTGTGGGCACGAGATCTACCGTTCTCGATCTCTGCTGGCGTTGGTTTCATTGCCCTCTTTGGGATTGCAGTGATGAATGGTGTTGTCTTGATCGAGCATGTTCGGCATTTGCGCCACGGCGGAGATTCGCAACGCGATGCAGTCATCAATGGTGCAATGGACCGTTTGCGGCCAGTGCTGATGACGGCGATGTGCGGTGCCCTCGGGTTTATACCGATGGCGCTTTCGAGCAGTTCCGGTGCCGAAGTCCAGCGTCCGTTGGCGACCGTTGTGATTGGAGGACTGATGACGTCAACGGCGCTCACGTTGCTTGTGTTGCCGACGATTTATCGTTGGTTTGAGCCGAAACAAGTTGAGCCAGAGACATCTGGAAAAACCCAGTTTCAACACTAGAGGTGCGCGGGAGTTCTCGCTCGCTGCCGAATAGATCACGGACGCGGGCGAGGATGCTGGTTTTCCGCAGTGTGCGCCAAGACACCACGTCTTCCAGGAATTCCAACCATGAAAATCGAATGTGATGCGCCGACGGCAGAGCGGTTGCTCGTCTTCGTCACGTCATTGGCTTCGGTCTCACCGTTGGAGTGCCACCCCTGTTCGGGGCGAGGATGACATGCGCGAGATCATGGAGTACGTTTTCTGCTGAACTCCAAACGGGCGACACCGAATCACGAGAGATACACCGCTTGATGACCACCAGTTGCAACGGTTTTTACCAACAAGTCGCCGGTGGCGATCCTAGCTTGAAGCCATCGTGTGAGTGAACTTCACGATTCGCCTTACCGCGAAGCCACCCACGCCGCCGTCTTAGGGTTGGCCATCAACCTCTTGTTGGCCACTGTAAAGCTGATTGCTGGATTAGCAGGGAATTCGTTTGCGTTGTTGTCCGACGCGGCGAATTCGATCGGCGATGTCATCACATCTTGCGTGGTGCTGTTCGCGATTCGTGTCGCACAGAAACCTGCTGACGCGGAGCATCCTTATGGGCACACGCGAATCGAAGCGGTGGCCGGATCGAATGTCGCGGTGCTCATCATCGTTTCCGCAGTCTGGATTGGTTGGGAAGCGATCCGTCGCTTCTCGCAACCGCATCCCATTCCACCGATGTGGACGCTGTGGATTGCAGGAGGGAATGTTCTGGTGAAAGAACTGTTGTACCGCTACAAAATTCGAATCGGTCGCCGAACCGGTTCGCTCGCTATCATCGCGGGCGCCTGGGACCACCGCAGCGACGCGATTTGTTCCTTGGCAGTCTTGATCGGACTCGCCACCATCCGAATCGGCGGTCCGCAGTACATTTGGGCGGACGAAGTCGCATCGCTGGTCGTGGTGGCCGCCATCTTATGGACCGCGATCAATTTGCTTCGCCAGAGCACCCACGAACTGATGGACGCCCAAGCGGACGAGGAAGTCGTCGACGATATGCGAATCGTCCTGCTTCGAGTTCAAGGCGTGTTGGGTGTCGAGAAATTCAGGGTTCGCAAGTCTGGCCTCGAATACTTTGCCGACGTGCACATTCAGGTCGCCCCAAACGAAACGGTTGCCGCCGGTCACCTGATTGGACACCAAGCGAAAGAGCAGCTGATGGAAGCCTTTCCGGTTCTACGAGACGTGCTGGTTCATCTCGAACCCTATCTCGCAGAGCCGTCCAGTTCGCTGATGGCGCAGGATGCAACTCCATGACGGTCGCCGGGTTGCTACCTGATCCAGGGATCTTCAGATCGCGGGTTCTCGATTGGGGATTGCTTCGCGGTCTTGTCGTTGGTTTCACTCACTGAGTGGAAAACTATTTTCTACGACCAGCGCTTCCAGGCTGAGTTGCCCTGGTTTGGGCCACGGTTCTTTGGTGCCTTTGCCGATCGCGACCATGGGCCCCATGACGTGGTCGTCGGGAAGATGGATCAGCTTGGCGACCGCTTCAATGTCAAAGCCGATCATCGGGCACGATTGATAGCCCATGCCTTGGGCTGCCAGCATCATCGTTTGCATTGCCATGCCGATCGAGCGTTGAGCTTCGTCACGCTGAAGCCACTCGCGGCCTTGGTGGAAGGATCCCATCCAGTCGACGATCATCTCGGAGATTTCAGTCGGGACGTTCACCCAGTAGCGAGAAGGTTCTTTCTCCCAGGCTTTGGTGTCCGCGGTGAACAGCACCAATAACGAGGCGTCCGTGATTTGTGACTGGTCGTTCCCGTGTTCCTTGCGAATCTTGGCTCGCAGATCCTGGTCACGCAGGATCACGAATCGCCAGTGTTGAATGTTGAAGCTGGTCGGGGACTGGATGGTGGCTTCCAGCAGTTCTTTTTCTTCCGCATCGGTGAGCTGATGAGCGGGGGCGAATGCCTTGATGGATCGGCGTTGGAAGATGGCGTCTTGGACTTGCATTGGGTTGGTCTTGAAAGATCGAGTTGTCGGTCGTGAGAGAACAAAAAATGACTTTGTGCAGTGCTCCTCCGCCCCCCCACTCAGATCGAAGGCACTGTTTTCGATGCCAAGAGATCAGTTCGTTTGAGTCTACGTGAGATTCTGCCGGCCATGTCCGGTTGGAGCAGCGACAAGCTGTCACCCCAAACACGGGTGTGGGCCCGACGACCGACCTCCAGTGTTCCCATGGAAGCGATTCGTGGCTGGCACCTTGGGGGCCACACACTACAATCCAGCGGAAGGCAGCTTGCGTGGTTGGATCGGTTTCCAATGCACTGAATCATTGCTGCCAAACCTTGCCCATTGAAATCAAAGAGACTTGTGTGGACTTTCCGGTAATCGTGACAGCAATCTTTGGAGCTTTTGTCGTCTTTGGAGGAGGGATGGGCTATGTCAAAGCGAAAAGCAAAGCTTCGTTGATCGCGGGCAGCATCACCGGTGGGCTGCTCCTGCTCTCGGCGTTCTTGCTGTCCAGAGGCATCACTGCAGGGGCAATTTTAGCGATCGTTGTATCGATCCTGTTGATCGGTCAGTTTGGCCCTTCGTTGCGGAAGAAGTTCAAGGTGATGCCCAACCTGCTGGTCGTGATTCTCGGATTCATCACCATCGGCACCTTGGTTTTCAGTTTCTTCCGGTAGGTTCCGAGAATGACAGTTGACGAGGCGGTTTGGGAGGCAATGTCTCTCCAAAACCCTCCGTCCCCTTTTCCGTAGGCTCATGCGGTCCCTCGCTCACGCGTCGGGTTATGACTTGCACTCTATTCTCTTCGGGAATATCAAATCAACAAGCCGTTGAGAGTTTTGGCATCTGGGAAAACGAAAGTCTTGACGACTTCCGCTACGATCAAATGCTCCTTGATTGGTCTTCTGAACGCTCCGGTGGCGGGCACCGGAGTTGAAAAAACGAATCAAATGATTCGCACCAAGTCGTCTCCGGGACGGAGGCGAAGGTCGTCTTCGGCGGAGGCGAAGTAGGCGTCGATGCCGCGTTCACTGAGGGCCCGGTCGACCGATCCGTCTGTGCTGAGCCCGGCGATCAGATCGTCCGCCAATGTGTCCACTCGGTCGACAACGGTTTGTGCCGTGTCGGTCCAAACGGCGATCAATCTGTCCGCATCGGTTTTGCCAGGAACGGTGGTCAGCCAATCCATGATGATCAGGTCATCGCCTTCCCCACCATCGAGTTGGTCGGCGCCCAGGCCACCGATCAAGATGTCGTTGCCGGTTCGATCATACAAACGGTCGTTGCCGCGGCCGCCATCGAGGTAGTCATCCCCACCGCCACCGGACAGTTTGTCGTCTCCGTCACCGCCGAAGAAACGCACTGGAATGGTGGAGCGGCGATCGCCGTAAATGTCGTCTTCGCCGTTTCCGCCGTGGACTTCGATTCGGCTGAGGTTGTCGTAGGTTGTGATGACTCGTGTTCGTTTCCCCAGCCGCAGGTCCACTTCGATGCTGTTCGGTTTGTCACGCACCGTGTCCAGTCGGACTTGGTCGTCTTCGCCACTGCCACCGATCACCAGAATGAACAGCCCCGGGTTGTCGGGGTCGGGGATCAGTTGGTTTTGTTCGACGACGGTGGTGGTCGATGCGGTGCCCCGTCCGTTGACGTCGTCGCGAGTTTCGACGGTGACGGTGTAGGTGCCAGGTTGATCGGCGACAAACGTGAAGGACTGGCCCGTGCCGGCATGAACGCCGCGCCCGTCGGAGTCTTTGACCTCCCAGGTGTACTCGGTGGTAGAACCAGCGGGTGCGTCGGGAACGTTGGCAATGAACTCGATCGTTTGCCCCACCACGCCTGCGGACCCGGCGGTGATCGCCACCGTTCGGACGGCAGGCGGATCGACGGGAGTCCCGCCATCGTCACTGGGTGGAAGTCCGCCGGGTGTCCAGGTGTCGGTCGTTGCGGCGGAAGTGGCCGCGTCGAGCAACCACTGCGTCATCTGTGGCGAGGTGGTGGTGAACAATCGCTGACTGAGTTCGTCACCGTCATCGAGGCTGGGATAGTTGCGACCCTCCAGGCTGACTTGGTTGGTGCCGGCGCCGCCATTGACTCGGTTGCGGCCGGTCCCGCCAAGGACCACGTCGTCCCCGTCGTTTCCATTGACGCGATCGTCGCCGATGCCGCCCAGCAGAATGTCGTCGCCTTCATCGCCCTGGAGGGTGTCTTCGTGGAAGTCGAGACTGATCCCGGATAGCTCTGGCGATCGCATCAGGAAGGTTTCATTGACATCGCTTCCTTCGATTGCATAGACGGCCAGCCGAAGGTCGACCGATGTCGACGGGGCATCGATCAAACGTGGGGCAAGGATCGCGGCATGGTCGCCCATGATGATGTCGTTGCCCGCGTCGCCCTCGATGTCATCGTTGCCGATTTCCCAGCGGGCATCGACGTGACCGTGACGTGACCCTTGAGCGAGCCTTTCGCTGGTTTCGGCGGCCCGGGCGAGACGTCCTTCGGTCGTTTGCACATTGGTCGGGACTTTGGCGTTGTCGAGGATCGCCAATTGATCGAGCAGCTTCTCTACATGCTTTTCCAACTCGAGTGTGGCAATCGCATCCGCCGGGGAGTTCAGCACCAATGGCATCACCAGCACGCCGTCGTCACCGACCACCATGTCATCGCCGACGCCGCCGCTGATTTCGTCCTGGTCGATGTTGCGATCCATTTCGGCGACATACGCGATCCGGTTCAGCGGAGTGCGGTGGTCGAGCATCTCGTTGATGTCGACGGCACGGGTGGAATGACGCTGTGTCAAGCGCGTCTCGGCCGCGGTCATTTGAGTTTGAAGTTGAACTTCGAGGTCAGACAACTCGGCGGGGGTGAGCCCCGGAGTCACGACGGTGTCAGGCAAATCGGACAAGTCTCCGGTGATGATCGGCGTCACCACCCGAGCGTCACCGCCAACGAGCATGTCGTTGCCGTCGCCGCCGCGAATGTCGTCTTCACCAATGGTGATTTCAAGCGTGTCGACGTAGTCAACATTGCGGCCGGTGATCGCCGGTAGGCTGGGGCGTTTGCTGGCGGCATCGTCCAGCAACGTGTCGATCACACCGATGTGGGCGACGCCGATCAGGGTGCCGGCGTCGGAGGCAACCGTACGCAGTCCCTCCAGGTAGTCCATCATGGACGCCGCGTTCTCGGCGATTGCTGCCGCATCCGACAGCGAGCTGTCGCCGGGGATGACGCGAGTCTCGGGCATCTCCATCACCATTTGGTCGCCGACGATCGTGTCGTCACCGTCGCCGCCATCGATCGTGTCGCCGCCGATGTCGGTGTTGCGACTGGGGATGGGAAGGTTTCGAATCTCGTAATCCACGACGGCTTGATCGAGCAGCATGTCGTTGATTCCGACCATCAACCCGGTGATCGAGTTTTGTGTCTCATTGATGGAGGCTTGCAATGCCGAGACGTCTGACTGCAACTCGCTTTGCACGATCATCGAATCGCCTGCGATCACGTCCTGGCCGTCTCCGCCCAGGATGGTGTCCGCCCCGTCGTTGACCGCTGCGCGATCAACCAGCGTCGGCGTGACCAAGATGGATGCGTTGATGAACACGTCGTCCGTGGTGGGGATTGCATCCGAGTTGGCGATCTCCGAAAGGGTCGCGTTGACGGCTGAGATTCGGTCCCAGCGTGGAGCTTCCGCGAGCCAATCACCAGGGACGGCGACCATGTCAGGAACGACCACGTGTCCGCCGCTGGGCAGTGACAGGGTGACTCCCGCCAGTGTTGTCGATTCGCTGGCGATCAGCCGCAGCGAATCCGCCATCATGGAAAGGTCACCGATGATTGAGGTGGTGTTGACCCCGAAATCACCGATCAGTGTGTCGTTGTCGCCACCGCCATCGATCGTGTCGTCACCGCGACCGCCAATCACGAAGTCGTTTCCGTCGCCACCGAAAATCGTGTCGTTGGAATCCGCTTCGATGTCGATCAAGATCGCAACGTTGCGAGACAATCCCGACAACGGATCGGTCAACAAGACGTCGTCGAAGGTTCGCAGGGCACCGAACAGAATCCGGTCAGCCGCGAGCAATTTTGCCGCCAATTCGGCGGGAGGATTTTGCAGGGTGGCCGGATCCATCGGAATGATGTCCGTGACATGGGCGATTTGCTCGGTCAGCAGATCGCGATGCCAAGAACCGTCGGTGTTCAGTCGCGGGGTGCCGTCGTCGTTGAATCCCCGCAGGATTTGACCTTCGTCACCGAGGACAAAGTCAACGCCTGCGTCACCTGAGATCGTGTCGGCACCCAGGCCGCCGATCAATTCATCATCGCCTTCGCCACCATGCATGACATCGTTGCCGCGTTGGCCACGAAGGTGGTCGAACCCAGCGTCGCCGTGCAGTTCGTCATTTCCACCAATCAGGTCGTCTTGATCGAATGCGAACACGTCACGCATCACGATCGACTGCATGGGGGCAAGGAAGGTTTGGCGGGAGTCGCGGGTGGTTCCTGCGAACGTCCGTGAGATTTTTCCGTTGTCACCCAGGATCACGTCGGCATCCTCGCCACCGTGAATGAGGTCGCCTGCGTCCGCACCGCCTGCAACATTGTGTCCGCCGACCAGGTCATCGTTGCCGGCATTGCCATCGATCGTGTCTGAACCTTGTCCGCCGTAAACGATGTCGTCTTCGTCGCCGCCCGAGATCAGGTCGTCCCCACCACCTTCACTGGCGGACATGAATGTGCTGGTGAGTTGAGAACCGAGGGCCTCAGCACGCGTGAATGTCGCGTGATCGCCGAAGATGATATCGAAGCCGGCATCGCCATGGATCGCGTCTCCAGCGGTTCCACCGATCAACGTGTCGTCATCATCGCCACCGGAAATCGTGTCACTTCCACCAACGGTTGGGGCGAGAACTGTCGCGACATCCACGATCCCTGACGTTGTGATTTGGAAATCCAACGACGCGTTGTCGCCGTAGATCAAGTCCATCCCGGCTTCGCCGAACAGTTGATCGCCTGCGGTTCCGCCCAGGATCATGTCGTTGCCGATGCCACCAAGAATCGTGTCCGCGCCACCGACACCCGAGTCCGTTGTGGTGACGAAATCGATCGTCCCGGGAGCATACGTCGGGGAGGTCGAGTCCAGTTCGTAGTCAATCCGCCCGTTGTCGCCCAGCAGGAGATCGTGCCCGGCGAGGCCTTCGATCGCATCGTTTCCATTTCCGCCCAAGACGATGTCATCGCCATCGCCAACATCGATCGTGTCATCGCCGCCTTGCATGGGATCGATCGTGCGAATTTGGTTTCGCGATCCCGTTGTGGTCAACGTCATTTGACCGCCATCGCCGATCACCACATCGACTCCACTGCCCGTCGTGATGTCGTCGTCTTCCGCACCGCCAAAGACCACGTTATCGCCCTCGCCAGCGAGAATGGTGTCGTTGCCACCGTTGGCTGGTGCACTGGTTTGAATGTTTGCCAGGACGCCGCCGACGAACGTCGCTTCACCACCGTCGCCGACGATGAAGTCCGCGCCGCCAGTGGTTGTGATGGAATCGCCATCGGCACCACCGAAGATCAGGTTGTCACCGGCTCCGGCCAGAACGGTGTCGGCACCGCCGAACGTCGGATCACTGGTTTGGATCTGCGTCAGCAGACCTGCGTCGAAGGTGGCCGAACCATGGTCGCCCAGCACGGTGTCGGCGTCTTCACCGGTCGTGATTTGGTCAGACCCGGCACCGCCGAAGACGATGTTGCTGCCTTCGCCGGCGAGGATCGTGTCGTTTCCGCCGGATTCGGGGGAAGTGGTTTGAAGAGTGGTGAGTGCCCCAGCAACGAAGGTGGCTTCACCGCCATCTCCGAGCAGAATGTCCGCGCCGCCAGTGGTTGTGATGGAATCGCCATCGGCACCACCGAAGATCAGGTTGTCACCGGCTCCGGCCAGGACGGTGTCGTCACCGCCGAGCGCCGGATCACTGGTTTGGATCTGTGTCAGCAGACCTGCGTCGAAGGTGGCCGAACCATGGTCGCCCAGCACGGTGTCGGCGTCTTCACCGGTCGTGATTTGGTCAGACCCGGCACCGCCGAAGACGATGTTACTGCCTTCGCCGGCGAGGATCGTGTCGTTTCCGCCGGATTCGGGGGAAGTGGTTTGAAGAGTGGTGAGTGTCCCAGCAACGAAGGTGGCTTCACCGCCATCTCCGAGCAGAATGTCCGCTCCGCCGGTGGTCGTGATGGAGTCGCCGCCTTCACCACCGAAGACCAGGTTGTCACCGGCTCCAGCCAGAATGGTGTCATCACCGCCGAGCGCCGGATCACTGGTTTGAATCTGCGTCAGCAGACCTGCGTCGAAGGTGGCCGAACCATGGTCGCCCAGCACGGTGTCGGCGTCTTCACCGGTCGTGATTTGGTCAGACCCGGCACCACCGAAGACAATGTTTTTGCCTTCGCCGGCGAGAATCGTGTCGTTTCCACCGGACTCGGGGGAAGTGGTTTGAAGAGTGGTGAGTGTCCCAGCAACGAAGGTGGCTTCACCGCCATCTCCGAGCAGAATGTCCGCTCCGCCGGTGGTTGTGATGGAGTCGCGATCGGCACCACCGAAGACCAGGTTGTCACCGGCTCCGGCCAGGACGGTGTCGTCACCGCCGAGCGCCGGATCACTGGTTTGGATCTGTGTCAGTAGACCTGCGTCGAAGGTGGCCGAACCATGGTCGCCCAGCACGGTGTCGGCGTCTTCACCGGTCGTGATTTGGTCAGACCCGGCACCGCCGAAGACGAGGTTGTTGCCTTCACCGGCAAGGATCGTGTCGTTTCCGCCGATATCCGGCGACGTGGTTTGGATCTTGAACAACAAACCGGATTCGAAGGTGATTGTTCCTGAATCGCCCAGGATTGAGTCATCCCCCGCGTTGCCATGAATCAGGTCGGCGTCCGCGCCACCGACCAGCACGTTCATGCCCTGCCCTCCGGTGATCGAATCGGCACCACCGATGGATGAGGCGGTGGATTCGACGGAGAGCATCATCCCGGTGGTCGGGGCGTAGGTCACGCGGCCTTCGTCTCCGAGAACCACGTCGATCAACGAGTCGTTCCCGGCGTGCAATTGATCGCCACCGGCACCGCCGAGGATCACGTTGCGTCCATCGTCAGCAGAGATCCGATCTGATCCGCCGATTCCGGAGTCGATCGTTTCGATCGTGGTCAGCGCCATTGGAGACGTCAGCAGACCATCGGGCCGGGTGTACACGAGACGTCCGCCGTCGCCAACGATCACGTCGTCACCGGTTTCCGGATCGAACACAAAACTGCCACCGGTTTGGTTGATCTGGTCATTGCCGGCTCCACCGAAGATTCGGTCGTTCCCTGATTCACCCGCGATTTCATCGTCGCCGCCAATCATGGGCGAGCGAGTTTGCATCGACTGCATGTTGGTCAGGCCAAGCAATGCCAGGCCCCGTCGCTCTGGGACGATCCCGTCTTGGTTCTGGAACGTCTCGTCGCCGGGTTGGGCTGGAACGATTCCCATCGTGATGTCGGCATGGTCACCAAAGATCAGGTCGTTGCCGAGACCGCCAGTCATGCGGTCGGCGCCCACCAGCGTCATGTCATCGCCCGTCGCAAAATCGCTGGTCGCGTTTGCAACCGCGAAGGCAAGGATCGGATTGTAGACACCGTCCAACATCAAGCCCGCGAGATCAAAGCGGGTTTTCAAGTTTGCGTTCAGACCCGTGTCACCGATCATCCGGTCATCGCCCGCACCGCCGACGATGACGTCATTCCCCGAACCACCAAGCAAGAGGTCGTTGCCATTGCCGCCGTTGATTTGATCGTCACCGCGTCCGCCATACGCGACGACCCCGAAGTTAGCCGCACTGATGTCGAACACATCGTTCCCGTGATCGGCGAACGAGTAAGCGTTGCCGTTGCTGGCGCCGGACGTGCTGGAGTATCGCGTGCCGTCTTGGAAGGTGTCGCCCAGTAGAATCAATGGTGCGTCGGAGACGGGACTGTCGCCGGCCACGTGGAACGCATCGCCACCGATCACGCCGGGAGAAACCTCTCGATTGCCGCCGCCATGGATGACCGTTGTCGCACCCTCCGCGGTGCCGTTCACGTTGATCGTGTCATTGCCGCTGCCCAGCATGATCTCGACCACTTCCAGGTCTTGGTAAGTGATCCCGGATGCGGACATGCCGATGCCGGTCACATCCGTTGGAGTGACATTCAAAACGGTGTCCGCTGAGGATCCATCGTTGAATACGGCCAACGTGTCGGTTTGCACCGCTTCGTTGGTGAAGTCATTTGTTCCGGTCGCTTCGGTTGCGGTTTCGGTTGGCAACATCACGGCGAGCGTTAGATCGCGGGAATTGCTTGACGTGCCACCGTTGACGATGATCGAACCGGCCATCAGGGAGGTCGTGTGGGGACTCGCAGTGAATGATTTGGTTGGCTGAGATCCCGCGGCAGGTGTGAACGATTCGTCACCGCGAACGAGCACGGTTTGCTCATCCATCCAGTTGACCGAGGTGAACAACAGGTGAGGCGGTTCATCCGCTCCGAACCAGTTTGATCCACCGTCGACGGAGACTTCGGTTTGCCCGTACAGAATCAGCGGCAACTCCACGTCAGCCGTGGGAGCTTTGGTCAGTCGCACCGTGTAACTGTCGATTGTCAAACCATCGCGAGAGACCACGGTTCGGCCATCGGATTCGACGATCAATGCGTCGGCAGTCGCGTTGTCGATCACCGTCACATCGATGGTGGGCGCCGTTGCCGAGCCAATCACATGAACGGGATTGAAGGTTGGATCACTGCTGCTGAACTCGTGCGTGATCGTGGAAGTCACCCGTTCACGAAGGTCAACGTCGTCGACCGCCGTGATGAGAACGGTTTGCGGGACGTTCCAGTTTTCCGGCGTGAACGTCAACGTGTCACCGACCGCGTCGGTGCTGATTTGCCCGTCGTGAGACAGCGTGACGGTGACGTCGGCTGCCGGGCGACTGGTCAATTGGACGGTGTACGAATCGGTGATCCCGGCGCCGGATGCCAAATCACCTTCCAGGACGGTTGTGCCGCCTTCGGTTTCGCGAAGAATCAGTCCGCCGAGATCATCGTCGTACACCGTGACGAACAGGTTCTCGATGGGTAACGTGTTGAGATTTTCAACCCGTTGTTGGACTGTGCTGTTGGTCGAGGTCGTGCGGGCGATCAGAGTGTGGTTGATGATGGCTTTGGTTTCACCTTCGGCCACATCGTCACCAATCGCGCGGGTGTAAACCGTGCGTGGTGTTTTCCAGTTGGCGTCCGATCCAGAATCAAACACCAACGTGAGAGCGGTTTGCCAAGTCACGCCGTCGAGCGAAACTTCGATCCCCTTCGCGGGATCATTTTTAGTGCCCTTGGACTTGCTGGCACCGGCTGCAGAGACGGTCAGGTAGGCTTTCGTGCCCGTGTAATTGGCTCGGTCGACGGCCATTCCGATTGTGTAACTGTCAAACGCCAACCGGGTCGAATTGTCAATCGAGTTGGTTGCGAAGTCGGCGGTGGTGTCGTACGCGTTTTCAATCACGGACGATTCGCCACCGGAGTGAACGATCGACACGATGCCAGTCTCTTGCCCGGTGTCGTCGCCGGTGATGGTCACGCCGACTCCGCCGATGTGGGCGTGTTCGTAATTGGTGTCGTCCGATTCGACGCCATGGTTGATGATCGACGAGGCGCCGCTGTCCGATCCCGCCACGATGGTGCGAGTCACGTCGCCACCGATGGAAAAGAAATCGCTGCCCAGGCCACCCACAATCGTGTACGTCGCACCAGCACGGGTGCCGAGCACGAAGAACGAGTCATCGCCTTCCAGACCATCGATCTCGAACGCTTCTTCGACGCCGTCGATGTTGATGTTCAGGCCGGCGCCATAGATGCCATCGGCCGTGATCACAAAGCTGTCGTTGGCTTCGGATCCGATCGCAACAACGCGGTCCGTTCCCTCGCCACCATTGATGCTGACGGGGGCGTTGATGTTGTAGTGAACAAGATCGTCTCCATCGCCACCTTCGACGACGGTTTCACCTTCGATGATGAACGCGCGAATCACGAACGTGTCATTGCCCGCCTCTCCTTCCATCCGCAGCGACGCTTTGTTGCTGTAGACAGAAAATTCATCTTCGCCGGCACCACCAAAGATCACCATGGGCTTGGAAATGCCATGCGACAAATAGCCCAGCGTGATCTCCGTGGTGGCGATTTCGTCACCGACCATCACACCACTGGGGTAGACCCCATCGACAGCTGAGCCCGCGACGTTCGGATCGCTGCCGAAGACTTGTCCCACCTGGAAAATATCCTTCCCTTCACCACCGTCGATCGTGGTGGCGGTCGAGTTATCGTCGATGAAGAATTGGTCGTCACCGGCGTAAGCATTGATTCGCAACCGACCGTTGATGGTTTCGTCCATGTCGACTCGCTCAAAATCGGCGGTCGGATTGTCGTCGCCGTCCAATTGCAGCAATGCCATGAAGTTTCGACGCAGCAGCACGGTGTCATCTTCCACTGTCGTGTGGACCGTCAGCGTGTCGTCTCCGTCATCGGGGTTGCCCGAATCCGTGACGCTGACCCGTTCGTTGCCGATTTGGTCCAGGCGAATGTCGATCGCGTCGGTGCCGCCACGCATGTCGACGTGGTAGCGGTCGGCGTTCAGGTTTTTCAGCCACACGAAATCTTGGTCCGATTGGCCATGCAACCGAGTGACGGGAGCATGGATGTCTTGGCGGATGTCGATCGTCGCCCCAGTGCCAATGTCGGCGTTCCCATAATCCGCTTCAAAGACGACTTCGTCTGAGGCAGTGACACTCGCGTCTTCCGTGACGGTGACGTCGTCACCGACTCGGAAGGTGATCGAACCGCTGGCGATTTCAATTGACGAAGCCGAATCCAGCAGCAAGTCTTCGCCTGTGGCGGCGGAATCACGCACGCTCAGGCGAGTGTCACCGGCGGTGGTGGTGATCGAGTCGATGATCAACCCGCTCGTGGTCTCAGTAACGAAAACCGCGGCGGCGGCCGT
This sequence comes from Rhodopirellula sp. P2, assembly GCF_028768465.1. Lineage (GTDB taxonomy): Bacteria > Planctomycetota > Planctomycetia > Pirellulales > Pirellulaceae > Rhodopirellula. Next base: position 263,704 of record NZ_CP118225.1, on the reverse strand, counting down.
CATCGAAAACCGGCCTTCGCTGGTCGCGGCGTTGTGGTGCGTGTCGATTTCCAGGTCATTGGTGTCCGAGCCGATGCCTGATCCCGCGTTCAAGGTGATGTTCCGACCGGCAACATTGGTTGCCGTGTCGTTCAGCACGTCGAGCAAATTGGCGTCGGCCCACAGGAACACATCGGCGATGTCGGCGGTGATACGTCCGATCTGGAAGTCGCCGCTGACTTCTGCCAAGCGAATGGTCACGTCCGCGGTCGCGTCAACGCGTCCGGTCACGTCGATTTCCAAGGGATTGTCGGAGGATCCGATCTCGCCGGTCCCGCCCGAGGCGGTCAGGTTCAGGGTGTTGGCAACCACGTTTGCGTTCGCATCAGGAAGTCCGCCCGTGCCGGTTTCTCGGCCGTCAAGAATGTCGCCGCTGGCGGTGATGGTCACTACTGCTGCGGGGGCGTTGACTCGTCCCAGCATCACGTCCATGTCGGAATGAAGTCTTGCCAGCGTGCCGGCAACCGTGACGTCATTCAGATGCAGGTCAACGAGGTTGTTGACGTAGGCGTTGCCACCGATGTTTGCATCGAAATTGCCGGTGATCTTGGTTCGCAAGGCTTGCGTGTTGGATGCCAAGTCGTCACCGGTCGTGACCGACGCGGTGGGGGCATCCAAGTGAATCATGGTGGGCGAAGTGATCGGTGCGCCGATCAAATTCTCGGACGCATCCAGTGTGATCGAATCGTTGGAGGCCAGTTCGCTGATCGTCAGTTGCCCCGCGTCGGTACTGATTCGCATTGCCCCGCTGGCGATTCCGGAGATCACGTTCAAGTCGCCCGACGTCGCCCGGACTCGCATCGCGCCGGTGGCTTCCAGTCGTGTTTGCCCGGGGGTTACGATTCGGAAGTCTGATTCAACGTCAGCACCACCAATCGTGCTGGCGTTGATGTCCAAGTTGCCGCCCGCAGAAACGGCCGTCACCCCGTTGCCGAGATCAGTCATGGCACCCGTCGAAGACAACCGCACGTCGCCCGACGTGGACTGGATCGAGTCGATTGCGAGATCACCGTGGCCGCCGATGGCAACGCCGTTCGGCGCGGTGGCCGTCAGCGATCCCGTGGCGGCGACGTCCACATCGTCGGTTCGATGCAAACGCAAGCGTTCGATGATGGTTCGGTCTTCGATCAAATCGCCGTTTGAAACGCTGACCGAGGCGCCCGCACCGCTGGTCCCGGTCGCCGCATCAAACGATTCGCTTGTGTTGTGAGCGATGGTGACCAGTTGCCAACGCGACGTGTCTTCGAAGTCTTCGCCGGACAGGTGAATGGTTTGGTTCGATGACTTGAATTCGTACCAACCGTACTTTTGGTCAATTGATTCCACTAACACCGTTTGGCCGGTCTGGATTGCAATCGGGGCGGTGTCGTCTGTGGTGTTGAAATCGGGTTCAACGACAGTCCAATTGGCAGTGTCGTCGGCCATCGAATTTGGATCGAGCTGGATCGTCGCGTCTGTGCCGATGTAGCGGTAGATGCGATAGTGAACGCCCACCACGTCGGCCACGCGAGCTTCTTTGAGAGCGGCCTTTTCGGTTTGCGACAACCCTTCCAAACCGTCTGCCAAATGAATGGTTTGTGGATCGACCAACGCACCAATTCGTCCTGATGCGGTCAGGCTGACATCCGCCGCGGAAACGTTGAGTGTCTCGTCGTCGTTTGGCGAGGCTGGTGCGATGGTCGAGGCGGCTTCTGGGTACAGGAAGCGAGCCAGCGTCGCGGTGATGATGGAGTCGGCGGTCGTGGCCTGGAAGACTCGATCAGCGATGATCGACGCTTGGGTGTCGGCGTCCAGTCGAACGATCGTGTCGGGGTTGTAAACAGCTCCGTAAGGTTCGCCCGCTTCGGCGGTGACGGCGTACGCCAGTCGTTCGAGTTGGATGGCGGTTGGGTCGGTTCCGGCGGCAATCGGCAACCGGATGCCTTCGTGGGAGAGCCCGGATCCTGGCTCAGGAGCGATGGCAGCGTCGTAGCGAGTCGGTGCCAATTGCAGTGTGTTCGTTCCGGTCACGACGACATACAGCAGCGACCCGCTGACGATCCCGGTGCCGGTTGCGACGCCGTTGTGGAATCGAATCAGGCTGCCGGAGGTCAGGCCGTGCGGTGCGTCGGTGGTGAGGGTTCCGGTTGCCGAATCGATGGACGCGACATGGATGGTCGAGGCAACCGTCGGGACGACCGATTGTGTTTCGATGCGCGTCTGCCAGTGATTGTGATAGTCGCGGGTCTTGCTCGCTTCGGTTTGCCGGATTTGTTCGTGAGCGGCAGCGGTGGCGGCGTCACCGAACAGTTTTTGGCGTGCGTCAATCGCGGCAATTTGCTCCGAAGTCGGCGCGATGTCAGACTCAAGGATTCCATCGATGACATCCCCCGAGGCAGCCGTCACGGTCACGTCGCCGGATGTGCTGAGGATCGCAACGAGGGAATCGGTGTACGTGGTTGGTGAGACAAGGTTCAATCCACCAGCGGTTTCGACAACGGTGATGTCACCGCTAGCGTAGGCAGACAATCCGGTCTGCGTATCGACTCGCAATGTTGAGTCGCCACCAACCGAACCATCTCGGGTGCGAAGTTGCACGTGGTCACCTGTCACGATGGAAGATTCGTTCTCAGCGACCAATCCACCGGCAACGTTCAGATAAACGTCATCGCCAGCAGTGACAGCGTTGATCGTGATCAGCGAGGCACTGGCCGCAGCCGACGTCTGTCCAATCCCGTGGATCGTGATGTCGCCACCCGCCGTCGCCGTGAGTGGCGTGTGACCGGTTTCGATGTGGGCAAAGATGTTGCCAACCGTTGCGGTCAAGGTCGGCGTCTCGCCGTAGAAACCCGAGGTGCCTGTCGTTTGGATGTCGCCCTGGGTGCTGGTGATCACGACACCTGAACCGGCAGGAACTTCGACGTCGCCAGAGAAAATCACGTCGCCGACGCTGACGATGGAGAGTTGCGGCTTTCCTGATTGCCCAACGGATGTGATCTCAATCGGGCGATCAGCGACCAGCGTGTGTGTGTAGTAGTCCGTCAAACCACTGATGACGGTGACGCGGGAGTGAACGGTCTTCGAACGCAGCCATCCGCCACCGGTGGTCCATTGTTCGACGTGATGGGACTGGTTGATGTAGTCGCTGTCGTAAACGTCCGTGGTGCCACTGGCCGGTTGGGCGACACTCGTCCAGCGACTGGTGTCGGCGTAGTTTTCTTTTGACAGGTCGATCGATTCTGTGACGCTTCCAGTGAACCGGTAGTAGGCCCCGACGGTGCCGCCCGCGTTGTGGTCCGCGATCACACGAATGATGGTTTGTTCAGGCGAGACGCTGACGTTGCGGTCGACTTTTTGTTCATAAGTCAGCGTGTACTGGTTGTTCCCCACATAGCCGGGGAAGTCCGCTTCATCGGGACGAACGACGACTTCGGATTGCAGGATCGGTTCGGCATCGCGGAATTCGATCGATTGGTAGGAGTAGCCGCTGTCCTTTTCCAGCAGGTCAGCGAATGAGTTGTCGCCGAACAGATTGAAGGATTTCTTCTCGTACACACGGACGACGGTTTTGGTTTTCTCTTGGCCTTCGATCCACAGATAAACTTGGCCGCTGGTTGCACTGGAATACTGGTTCGGCGAACCGGGGTAATAGTACTGGCTGGCGGCCGTTGGGGTGGGAGTTCCGGGGGCAGGCGTGTATTCGATTCGCGGCGGCAGTCCGCCTCCCGGAGTGCTGTTGAGCGTGCCGCGCTCGTGAAGTTCGGTCATCCCCGCGGAAGTGGTTTTGTAGGTGGTTCGTCGCAGCAAATCGGAATCGATCAAGACGACCTCGCCGACACGGTCGCGGGTCAAATTGACTTTGTCGAACACAATTTCGAATGGCGATTGGTTGTCGACGTCCAGCGACGCGTAGCCGTCTGCAACGACGATTTTGCCGCTTCCCGTCGAAAGGATCTGGCCGGCCAGAGTGATGTGACCGCCTTGTGGTTCGAGTTCGCGAATGACGATCGAGTTGTTGGCGGCGTCAAAGTAGCCGTTCACTGGGATCGAGGTGGAGACGGTGTCGGATGTGAACGACAGGCCAGCCAATGGATTGCCGCTGGCATCGATCAAGGCTTCGGTGGTCCGTCCTGGATTGAAATCAGAATCAATGTTCAGCGTGATCGTGTCGACGCCAGATTGAATCAGCCCATTGATATTCAAGTAGCGAGCCGTGACGGAAATGTCCCCTTGGGCAACAATCGCAGAGCGGCTTTCGCTGATCGCGGTGGCAAGGTTGTGACCGTCGGCGTTGACGTTCGACGTGGTCGCGAAAAGGTCGCGTTTTAGATTGCCGTCGGTGTTGAACACCGCGGCCCGCAGCGGTGCGAAGTCAATGTATTGGCGTGGGTCGACGTTCGTGTGCAGGAACGAGGGTGTGTTGAGCGTGAATTGATTCCCCGCCTGAATGATCGTTTCAGCGGAACGGATTTCGCCCGCGACGTTGATGCTGCCGGACGGATTGCTGATTCGGACGGTGCCGTTTTGATTGACAATGTCGCCATTGACGTACAGGTCCTTCTGCAAGCCGGCAGGCAAGTTTAGCAAGCCCAGTTCGGCAGCGGTCGCATCCGGCGGAGTGAACGTGATCGCGATTTCGCCCGTGCCTTGGCCGTCCGGCAAACCCTCGGGCAATACCCAGTTGACGTACACGTGCCCCGGCGTGAATTGTTTCAGTTCGCCATCGACAACGGCGGTGCGGCGGTTGTCCTTCACGGTGGTGCTGTTGATGATCGACATCAGTGGCGTGGCATTGGCGATCGTGATGCTGGCACTGTCACGGGCGGTCAGGACACCGCTTTGCGTGTTTGTGTTGGCTTCGATGAAGATCGAACCTGGAGCCGCGACGATGCTGGGCATTTCAACAAAGATCGCGTCGACGGATTGTTGGACTGGCCTTTGGGTGAGGCCCGCTCCAAGATTCTCTTCCGGTAACAACAGCCCCATCGCATCGAGTTCATCGTTGATTTGGTCGAGTTGAACTTGGTATCTCGCGATGGCTTCGGCGTTGTTGCTGTGGGACCGCATCCAACTCAGGACGGTGTCGCGTTGCTTCACCAACAGGTTGCCGAGGTTTTCATACGACAACGTTGGCAGTGGCAGTTCAGCGTTCTTGATGACGTAGAACTTGCCTGAGAAATCGTTGCGAAGTTCTTCGGTGTGGTCGCTGTCGTAGACCGGCAACTCCACGCCCTCCGGCTGCGAATCATCGGCCACGGCAGTCCATGTTGTCTCATCGGCATAGTCTGCTGTTTCGAGCACGACCGGGACGTCGGTCGCCTGGACCAATTGGTTGCCAGCAGCGTCTGACGGGGTGAATCGGTAGTATTGCCCCGCCACGCCGCCACCATTGGCACCGGCAACGGCTCGAACGATCGTGCCATAGTTCAGGAGAATCGGAATCGCATCGATGACTAGCTTGGCGAACTCAAAAGGAACGTCCGTTGCAAGATCGTTTTCGAAGCTGAATCGCGTTTTGGCCCACGTTCGATCGAGGTCGGAGAGGGCTGGTGTCTGATCCGTGGCGAAGTCCAGTCGCGTGCCGGCGCCGTGGTTGGTTTTGTCCCACTCGACGTTGCCGATGGCCAAAACGGCTTGGTTGTACAAGCCGGCCGTGATTTTTGCTCCGGCATCCACGGCGACGTTGCTGGTGCCGTGAATGTTTGTGTCGTTGGCGACCGAATATCCATAGGGGACCAGAGACAGGCTCATGACCATGCCTTCTCCCTTGCCTGTCACCGGGATGTCCTTGGCACGATCGGCGATCAACAGCACATCTTCGTAGCCCTCGATCCTCGACCCCGTTGCCACATCGACGGTGTTGTTCCAATCGATCGTGACGCTGGGGGCGCCGATGGTGATGCTCGGTCGCAACGAGATTGTGGTGACCTCCACGTCGGCGAGGTGATCGATCAGGTTGGGGACTTGGAAGCTGTTGCGACCCGATTGCAATCGGACTTCGGAACCACGGATCAGCGTGCCGTTGACGTCGATGCGATTCTGGATGTCACTGTCTGAACTTGCTTCGACACCGCCAGCGCTGGCGACCGAGGCCGACAGAAGGTTGGCGTCGGGTCGCAGCAGGATTTCACCCTGAGAGGACATCGTGATGTCACCGCGACGGTTGATGATTGACGACTCGCCGAGTGTGATTGCGGCGTCGGTGTTGGATTGGAGGTTGCTCAGAGCGGTGGACGCCGCAAGACCCGCAATGGCTTCGAGACGGACGCTGTCGTGGGCAGTGATGTCGACACCCACATCGATTTTTAGGTCACCAATCTGATCTCCGTCGACGATCACGCTCGTGTCGTCGCCAACCGTCACGGTAGCGTCAACACCATCGGATTCGGTGCCAATGTCCGTATGACTGGTCAAGACAACCAGGTTGCCAAGTGCCGCCGAACCGGAACGCAAATTCATTCCGTCGTTGTTCTTGATGACTTGATTGTTGGCGGCCACTGACAGATTCGATGCGGCGATGTCGGTGCCGGTGCCGATGCTGACATTGGCATCCCCGGTGAGTGTGAGATGCAATCCCGCACCACTGCCTGCCGCGAGCGCGAATGTGTAGGCGTCTGCTTCGCCGTCGATCTTCTGCAGCGACGTGGACGTGATGCTCATCGGTCCCGAGTGAATCGTGACGTCATCACCGATCGATGCGACGGCTTGTTGATCACTGGTCAGGATCGTGTTGGCACCAACCCCGGTGGCAATGCCAACACCACTGGCAATGGCCGTTCCATAGGCGTCATTGGAGTTGGTCGCAGCGATGCGAACGCCGCCCGCGAGAATGGTGGTTCCGTCGCCGACCCGGGCGGTGACTTCGTCGACATTGTCGCCTTTGCCGAGGTGTGTTTCCGAAACCATCGCTCCGATGGCCACGGCACCCGCAGCGCCTCCACCGGTCGTGCTTCGCGACGTGATGTCGGTGGTCGCCACAATTTCGACGTCTTTGGTCGCGCTGATCGTTCCGCCGGTGATCTCCGCGTTGACGCTCTGGGCAATTCTCGAGGTGCTGTTGTTGCCGGTCACGCCGAGTCCGTACGACACGGAGACGCCAACGCTTTCGGTTCGCTTGATGTCGACCGTGCCGTTGCCTGTGACGGACACGCCGTCTGCGTTGATGATCGAATCCGTGATCGAAGCGTCAATCGTCGACAAGGCTTCGTTCGTGACCAGAGCAACACCCAGTGCCGCACCAAACGACAGGGCCAAGTCCGCGCTCGCTGCGGTCGCGTCGAGAGTGACGTCTTCGGTGGAATGAACCACCACGTTGCCAAAGACATCGAGCTTGACTTGTCCAAGGATTTTTGCCGTCACCTCGTTGTTGATGCTGTTGTGGAGATTCAGTCCACCACCGCTGGCGGAGAACCCACCTGCACTGATGGCCGTCGACACGCCGGTGACGTTGTCGATCTTCATGTTGCCCGCGTCGGCGGTCACGTTGACGTCGCCACCCGCTACGATGCCGAAGCGATTGGACGCACCCGTGTCACCTGAGATCCACGATTGGATTTCGTTGTCAACCGTGTTGGTGACGGTGGTGACGGCCACGGCGAGCGATCCGACGGCCGCGGCGATGGACGCGCCCACGCCCGTCGCCTTGGTCACAGCAACACTTCCTGTGGCGTGAACGTTGACATCTCGTCCGGCGTGAATCGTGCTGTCTTCGATGAAGGCGTGAGTTTGGGAGTGGACCTTCGTGGTCGAGGTGGCTCCGGTCGCAGAAACCGCACCGCCGATCGAAACGGCCACGGCGATCGCACCCGCTGCACTGGCCGTTTGCAAGGTTTCTGTGCTCGTCGCCGTGACATCCACGGTGCCGTCGACATCGATCACACTGTCGGTGATCGAAGCGTAGCTTCCTGGAACGGTGTTGTCGTGCACCGAGTCGAGTTGATTGATCGCGATTGCCGCTCCGATCGCACCGCTGCCACTGACGATCCCACCACTGGCGGCGGCCGAGGTGCTGACGACGATTGCAGCGACCGTGCTGGTGTTGCTTGAGTGAACGTTCAAGTCGGCTGACGCCACCACGTCGCCACTGGAACTCAACACCGAGGAACCTTGCGTTGATACGACGCTGTTGTCGACGGTCGCCTGAACCGTGTTGCCGATTCCGTTGAACGAATAGGCTCCGGCACCCGTCAAGGCAAGGGAAGCCTCGCCGACCGCGGCGCTCAGTCCAACCGCGACGGAATGAGACTCAATCTTGACGTTGGAGGTGGCCTCGACGCTGATGTTTCCGGCGAGCTTTTGCTCGGGCGTCAGTGTTTGTCCCTGCAGACTGGTCGCTGTCGCGGTGTCGTGGCCGGTAGCCAGCATTCCGCCTTGGACGTTTTGAATCGATGCTTGGACGCGGTTGTGGGACAGGTTAATGGCGGCCGACACACCGATGCTGAATGCACCGGAGGCTTCCGCGCTGAAGGCGGCCGTGATCACGGAAGCATTCGCAACGGTTGTGATGTCGGAATCATCATTCGCCGTGATCGAGGCGGAAGTGACATGGATGGAGGGGACTTCGTTCCCAGAGAAACCGCTGAGCAGATCATCGTTCGCGTCCTTGATCACGCGATCTTCCGGGCCGCGATAAGCGATCGTGGTGGGGGCCGGTCCGTTGCCCATGATTTGGGCAGACACGTCCATTCCGATCCGGTTGACGACGCCGAGGCCCATGCCCGCCAGACTGACGGCGGCTGAGCCAGCGAGGCTGGCTGCGCCGCCGTTGGCGAGCGTGATGGCATGGATGTTCGATTCCGATTTGGCATCCACGATCAACTGGCCATTGGCCACCACGTTGGAATCTTCCACCAGTGCGGACGTTTGCGTGTGCGACAGGGAGACGTCGACACGTTCCCACTTTTGCGCGTTGTTCAGATCCAGTTTGCCGATCCAGTCGGGCGAGTTCCCCTCCGTCGCCTCATCCAACTCAATCGCAATGGGATCGTCGCCGAGGTATTCATAAATGTATCCCTTGGCGGAACCGTAAGACAATTGCAGCGTTTGGCCGCTGGTCATTTGAGTTTGACCGCCAACCCAATTTCCGTCTGCATGATCGGTGACGTAATCGACCATGACGCTGTCGTCAGCTTCGTAACCGATGACATTCTGAGCCACTGACACGCCGAAGGAGATCGCAACTGCGTCTGAACCGCCAATGCCCAGGGCAAGTGACGTGGAATCAATGACCGCGTCAATGTCGGCGGACGATTCAGCGTCCACTTTTACATTCCCGTCAGCGTGCAGACTTGAGCCGGTCACGGTGGCGAGCGTGTTTCCGGTGATGGTGTTGGTCGCATTCGCTCCCGCTCCGCTGACCGCCACACCCGTTTCGCCACTGAGTGCCGCGGCAATCGAGGCACTGGCAGCGACCGCGCTGATTTGCCCGCTGCTGGTTGCGGTGACGGTCACGTTGTCGACAGCGAAGTCGCGAAGGTTGAAGGTGTCGACTGTTTCGTGCGTTCGCGGATCGACTTCATCGTAGGACACGATCTTTTCGAACACCGCATTGGTGATGGTGGCATCGACGTTGGAGGTGATGGTGTTCAGTGCGATTCCAACTCCGACGGACACGGCCACTCCGGTTTCACCACTGAAGGCCGCTGACAAGGCGGCAGCACCGGCGAAGGCACGAATCAGAGATGTGTCGCTGGCGTCCACCGTCACATCGTGAGCGGTCCATTCGCCTGAGTCGATGTTTCTGATTTCGGCGATTGTGTCCGCGGCGATGTGGTTGGTCACAGCTGAACCGACCCCGGCGATTCCGCCCCCGTTGGCTTCGCTGGCTGCGGCTGCCACCGCGACGGCGATCACAACGGTGCTGATTCTTTGATCGCTGGTCGCAATCACGTTCACGTCGCCGTTTGCGTGGATCGTCGCGCCGTCAATGATGGCCGTGGTGGAGGCATTGTTCAGACCATCGTTGTCGTATCCGATGGAGTTTGTGGCGACAGAAACACCGAGAGCAAACGCGGCTCCGGTTTCACCGCCGGCTGCAACCGAGGCGCTGACCGCGACGATCGTTGACAGGATGCTACCTTGGTTGGCCGCATTGACGTTGACGTCCCCGGCACCCGTGCCTGCGGTGTCCGTTCCCGAATGGATCGTTGAATCGGAAATTTTCGCGGCGGACGTGCTGGTCACTGTGTTGTGAGAAAATGCACCGCCCCCTGAAACGGCCACGCCGGTTTCGACACTCCCGCCCAACGAGACCGCTGTTGCGGTGGCAATGGAGGAGAGCGAGAGTTCAAAGACCTTCAGTTCGCCGTCGATCTCTTCGATCGAAAACGAATCGCCCGAGACTCGGTCCACGACCATCCATCCCGTGCCGACGCTGATGGCTTCGGTTGGATCGTTAGCATTGACAGCTTGCTTGCTGAACTGTTGCGTGATGTCCATTTCCGGAACGAAGTCGCCGGCGATTTCTCCACCGTAGATCTGCTTGTACAGACGCAGCTTGATTGCGTTGTCACCGGCTTGGTCGGCCTGTTCTTCATTGCCCGCGCTGTCCACCTCGGCATTCGCGGCATCGTCCAGTCGAGCGGCATTGACCGCGTAGTCGCCGGTCTGATCGAGCGTTTGTCGCAGTTTGCCTTGAACATGAGTGCCGACGGTCACATTGCCACCGGCGGAGAGAGTGGACGAATCGACGTTCGAGGCGAGCGTGGTTTCGATGAAGTTGTTGGAGATCGATGCAGAGATGTCGATCGCGACCCCGGTTGCATCCGAGCTTGCACCCAGTCCCAACGAAGCTCCAATCGCGAGCGTGTGAATGCTGGCGGAGTCATCGGCTTGGACGACGATGTCTGTTCCCGCGGTGACGTGGGAGTTGCCATCGATGGCGGCGGTGACGGTTCGAACGATGTCGGCCGACGCGTAAGAACCGCTTCCTGAAACAGCAATCCCATTGCCACCTTCTGAATTCCCCACGGCGATTCCACCCGCGATAGAAACCGTGTCGATTTGATCGCTCACCTCCGAGTGAACGTTGACTTGTCCGCCCGCATCGACCGTTGAGTCATTGATCTGAGCGATCAGCCCGCCACTGATTTTGGTCGCCGCGATCGAGGCACCAAGTGCAACGCCGACGCCTGAGCCTTCACCGGGGGTGGCTCCCAATGCGAGCGCCACTCCGCCCGCGTCGGACGACACTTTCGACATGTCCGTGGCGGTGACGTGGACGTCTTCCGTGGCGGTGATGTCCGCTGCTTCGATCTTCGCAGTGGTGTTTGCGGTGATCGTGTTCCAGCTCGCACTGCCCGCCAGCCCGAGTCCCAACCCACCGCCTTCTTTGACCGCGGGGGGAGCCGCACTGATGGCAGCGGAGGCAGCCACGGAGACAATCTCACCGGATGGATTGGCGGTCACATCGGCGTCATGCGCGTTGTGAATCGTTGCGTTTTGAACGATGGCTTCGGTGGTCGTGTCGATGATGGCACGGCTGAAGGAGCCAACCAGCCCCACGGCGTTGTTGTCAGCGATCACCAGGGCGCCAGCACCGGACAGTCCAATCGTTGAACTGGAGTCATCGGCGGAAACGAGCAGGTCACCGCCGGACAAGTCCAGCACGCCCGACGTGTTGATTTTCGCGCGAGTGGTGCGGGTGACTTCGTTCCAAGACGCGACGCCAGCGATCCCAATGCCGGTGCGAGTGGACGTTGGCGACGCGTCTTCCGAGGAATCACCGCCGCCATCGACCTCTTCCTCGGTTTCTCCAGCCTTGGTGTTCGATGCGGAGGCACCCGCCAGCCCAAGTCCAATTTGCCAGCCCGTGGAATTGGCACGGACGTGGACACCGGCCGCGCTGATCGCTGCGTCTTGACCGACCAACGTGTCGTTGTCGATTCCCTCGCCATCGCCGATGATCGCGCGGGTATCCCGAGTGCTCTGTTGAACGTTGACGCTGATCCCCGCGCCCGACGATTTGGCTCGCATGACGCCGCCGGCCATTCCGGTTTGAATTTGACTGGAATCAGCGTTCACGTCGATCATGCCGCTGTCAATCGTGACACCGTCGTGGATGTGAGCGATGGTTTTGTGCGTGCCGTCGAATGTGTTGACGCTGCCCGAGACACCAAACCCGCCGGACTTGCCGCCGGCCAAGGCGATGTTGAGGCCGAAGTGATCCTCCGTGGCTTTGACATTCAGTTTTTGATCGTCACCGGTCCGCACCATGGCACCACGCTGAATGGTGGCTTGGGTGGCGGTATCGAGCACGCTGACAATCACAGAACCACCGATGCCACCTTTGCCAGAGGTGTTGTGGTTGATGATCGCATCGGGCGACAACGAGGTCGGTGCTTCAAGGGCGGTGTGTACCAATCGCGTTTCCGTGTTGGCGTCGACGGTCACCGTTTGCGTCGCAGCATGCGAAGCCGCGTTCTGGTTGATGCGGGTGAAATCGCCGATGGTGGCAAGGGACTCGGTGTGATATTCCGCGACGACCAGTGTGCCTGCCACGGTGTACTTCGCGGCGCCGTCTTCGCCGGTGTTTTCTCCACCGATCGCTGTGGTTGCACCGCCGGTAGGATTGTCCAGCAACGTCTTGACCGTCTTGGTGATGTTCTCGACTCGGTCGAGCGAAAATCCGCTGGTCTCAAACGCGTCGTGGATCCCGGTCCAATTCTCGGGTTCGGCAAACAGCGGCAACGTGAGTGCGCTGCGCACGGCCAGTCCGCCGCCGGCATCGAGCTGGGCCCCGGAGCTGATGTCCGACCCGCTTTCGATGATTGCGTGGGATGAGTTGTGATACACGCCGATGCTGATCCCCACTCCGGCACCCACCTTTTTTTCCGTGCCGCCGACTTCACTGCTGTCGCCACCGTCGGTCACAATCTTTCCCGCGGCTTGCGTCTTGAGGCGGTTTTCAATCTTCGAATCAATCGAAACGTCCACGGCTGAGGCCAGCACCGCAGTGGCGGCGATGGTCGCTGCCACGTCGTGAGTGACCACATTGATGGCGACGCCACCTGAGACCGTGAACAGATCGTTGCCCTTGCCTTCACCACGTTGAAGGTCGGTCGCCGTCGGTCCTTGCTGCGATTTGCCCCAGTCCTTGGTGCTGTCAAAGGATCCCGCCAGCCCGCCGACCAAGTTGCCTACTTCATTGCGGCCATTCTTGAGCCGGGTCAGGAGCGACGCACCGCCGGTTGCAGAGCCGACGGTTGCCGAGTTCGCGGCCGTCAAGGTCGCCTTCACGGAAACACCTTCGGTCGCGAGCGGATCGACCAAGCGATGCGTGGTGGTGGTGGCTGCGGTCGCGACCGGGATGGCGTTCAGCGTGATTGGGGCAGCGTTGATCGCATCGCCCTTGGAAGCCGAGAACCGAATGGAGTTCTCGTCGATGACCGTTGCGTAGTAGATGCCGCCATCGACCAATCCATCGATGGCAGGGTCGCGAACGATGACATCAGCCGCCAACTCAAACGCATGCCGCGATCCGACAGGGCCGGGGCCGGTCAGGTCAGCGATCGCTGCCGGTGTGCTTTCCGTTTCGATTGTTTTCAAGCGAATGTGATCGGCATCCACCGCTTCAATGGTGTACTGGGTTCCCGCGGTGAGTCCACCGATCACGCCACCGTCCGCAAGGTATGTGACCACTTCACCGGTCTCAAATCCATGCGAGTCCAATCGGATCGTCTCGCCAAATGGATTGGTTGTCGGGTCGACTGAATCCGAGTTGATGACCGGACCAGCGGTCGGATCGAATTGCAACCGGTTGACCGGCGGTTGCACACGAGTCGGCACGAATGTCAGTGTTCGCGCAACCGGTTTGGAAGAATCATTGTCAGTGTAGACGTCCAAGTGGTGTTCATCGCCGATGGCTGCGGCGGTGAGTTCGATGACGTCTGCGGGGGTGCCGCCTTCGGGGGTGACAGGACGCAGTTGCAATGAATCGCCGCTGGTCGCCAAGACTTCGTAATCCGTTCCATCGGTGAGTCCGCCGATGGCCACGTCACCGGTATCATGGCGATAGCGTACGATCGCACCATCGAACAACGCATGACTTGGGATGGCGATCTCATTGTCGGTGACGTTCAAGTCGCCGCTGATCACCGCCAAGACATGTTCACCGAACTGAATCGTCGCGGAATCATCGAGGTTCACCAGGACCAGCGAAAGGGGGTTCGTGGACAATCCAAACCGGTCCGGGGCGATGGAATCGACGACGACGTAGTAGTTTTGATTGTTAACAATCTCACCCGGTGTGCTGTTGTCACCAGCCTCGTAGTTCACCAGGGTGCCTGTCGTCAGTCCGTGACCAGGGATGATGAATTGATTGGTCGCTGGGGCGACGAGTGGAGTCGCCCGAGTACCGTCAAATTCGGTCGCTTTGGTTTCATACGAGAAGGATTGATTTTCATTGTCGTGGAACGTGGCCAACAGAGTTCTCGCCGTTCCCGTGAATGCCTCGGCGAGGGTGTTGGCTAACTGAATTGACTCCGCGTCATAGGAAATGACGTAATAGGTGTTGCCGTCAACGAGACCAGCCGAAGGACTCCCCGAATCGCCGCTGACAGAATCGACGCCCGCGTGATACGTGATGGCTTGTCCCGTGAACAACACATGACCGGGCATGGCGAGCGTCTTCGTCGCATTATCCACCGAGTGGAAGTAGGCGTGCTGGGTTTTTAGTTGAGTGGTCGATCGGTCCGTGTCAGTTCGGTAGATGATTTCGTCACCGGTTTGCAAACCGTGTGCGGGAAGGTTGATTTGATCCGTCGACGAATCAACCACGCCACTTGCGTTGGGAACAAACGTACGTGCCACACCGGCGTAGACGAAACCGTGCGAGTTTCCCACGCCAATGCCGGTCAGATCCAGTGGCGTGACGTCCTCCGCCGAGGTGGAAGCAGCCAGCTGAAATTCGATTTGGGTGGCGTTCGACCCAGGCACAAAACGACGGTTCATGACGATGTAGTTTTGTCGATCTTCCAAGCCACCGATTGCTTGTGGTTCATCGTCATTGTCGCTGCCAGATTGATAGGACAGCACATGGCCGTTTTGGATCGCTGCGAAATCGTTGACTTGGTCCTGTGTCAACGTGATCGTGTTGTCCGTGAGATTGATGGCGGTGGCTGGATCGAACAGCGAGACTTCGGTGGTGTAAATCGAGTGCGTTGGGAAATCGCTGGCGTCGTACGCGGACAGCGTGTCCGTTGACAGGTCAATGGAACGCTGACGGACGACTTGGAAGTGATCGTCATCAATTTTGACGACGAACAACGACTCGCCACTGGTCAAACCAGGCAACGGGAATGCCTCGTTGTCACCGATCGGGATGGCTTCGTAGTTCAATGGGTCGCCGGTTTCGAAACCATGGTTTTCGGCATGGATCGTGGTGCTTTGGGTGGGCACCGAATCGTTGGTCAGATTGACACCTTGGAACGTGCCGGCGGCCGTGAGCTTTCCGGCGACGGTTGCCTGGATGTCGGTGTTGTCGACCGCGACAGCGAACCCGAGTGCCACGGTCGCATCGACATTGATCCCGACGCTGGCGGCCGCGTTGTTGGTTCCGATGCCAGTCGCATTGACGTTGATGCTGCCTGCCGTGGAGGTCACGACGACGCCGGAATCGATTTGGGTGTTGCTGATCGAATCCGAGACGCTGACGGCTGCTGCTGCACCGGCTGCTTTGGAATCAGAGGTCTTGCTCTCCACTTCCCCCAGGCTGTCCTGGCTTGGCAACACCGGGCCTTGAACGGATTCGGATTTTTCGATGACGTTGTCGTTGGTGGCAGATGCCTGCACATCGGCAATGCTGTCGGCGTTGGAGCCGATCGTGATGGTGCCGGTCGCTTGGATGGACGTGGTGCCTTTCAAGAACGTTTGGGCGGACGCGTCTGAAATGCTGACCCCAACGGCAACCGTTCCCAATCCTCGAGAGACCGCCCCGGTGCCGAATTGCATGCCGGCGATCGCGTAGGTGGTCGCATCTGCGATGGCATCGGAAGTGATGTCGACCTTTCCGTCCGCCGTGATGGTCGCCGAATCGAGCGTCACCGTTGACTCGCTTTCGCGAACCATGACGGAAACTGGCATCGGCAGCGGTGCCGCAGGAAACAGGGAGTGCAGTGCTTTGTGGGTGTAGCCGGAGATCACCTCCGGAACAACGGTGTCGATGTTCTTGTCGCGAGCCTGAGCGGTGATCTGGACATCGCCGCTGGCCGCGATGGTGGCAGAACCAATGCTCACGCTGGTGTTCTTCTTGCCCACGCCGACCGGACGCATCGGGCTGACCAACGAAGAAATTCGCTGCGCATCAAGTGTGATGTCTTGTCCGATCAGCGCGACGCCGTCTTCGATCTTGACAAACCGGTCCGACAAAAAGACGTCCGCGAGATCGATCGGCAGGTTGCTTGCCACCGACAATCCAGACTCCGCGCCGACGCTGTGCAGTGAGAGGTTGCCTGCCGTGATCTGAGCGTTGGATTCAACCGTGATTTGCTCGCCGATGATCGTGAAATCAATCGCAGGGCTGAGTTCAATCGTGCCGCTGACGTGGATCGTGTCTTCGCCCAGGTACGCATCGATCTTGATCGAATTCGCGGTAGTGGGGATTTCCCAGCGGGTTGAATCGGTGTGCCCAACAGGCGGGACGACTTCCAAGCCGTCCAGGTACACCGTCAAGTCATGATTGCCATCAACGACCACATGACCGGAGTCCTGGGACACATTGATCGAATCGTACAGAACCGACCCGCGGACTTCGTAGTCACCCGCCATCAACTGCCGTGATTCAAGCGTTTCAATGCGAGACGCATGTCGACGACGCCGGCGGTTTTTCTTCGCCTTGGAGCGACTCTTTGGGACGCGGTCTTCCAAGCTGGAAAAGGTTGCGCGACGGCGAATTTGAAGTCCACGCAGCAAATCATCGATGTTCATCGTCGGCCTGTTTCCATCCTTGGAACGAATCATGGCCGTCGGTTTTTGAGGCAAATCTACAAAGCCGACGGATTCATTCGAGCATGAAATACTCAAATTGAAGGCGCACGGCTAGACGAGTTTCACGCAGGAAACTGTCACCATTTTGACGTCTGATTGATCTTGACGCAGTCGTTCCATCCCAGCTAAGCCTGCTGTCTGCCAGAACCTTCCGTGGTGCAGCTTGATTTTGATCATGGACATTGGTTCATTCACCTCCATCAACGCTGAACCACCTCTTGGAAACGATGACTCAAAAAATTTGTTGGGGTGGCATCCCGTCGCGGTGCCTCGTTTGGGCCAGGTTTCTGGTTGTCGGATGCTTGTTCTCCACCACGGTGAACGCTCAGTCGTCCGAGGATGATGTGCTGGCGAGTGAGTACTCCGGCTCGTTTGACAGCGTGACGGATCTGCCGGCCAATGAGATCGCCGACATGATCGATCAGACGTCCTACGCTCCGTGGACGGACGCCAACGCGACCGAGGGCGGCGTTGCCATTCACAGTGTTTCCGATTCATCGATTCAATTGATGAATCTGGAACGTCGGTTGGCCCAACAGGAATCGCAACTGGCTCGATTGCAGAACGGACCGGCTCGGCCGGGCAAGTTGTTCGCACGCTATGAAAGTGTGATCGTGCAGCCAGTTCAGAGCAATCAAACCGCCTTGATCGTCCAGACAGGCGACGAAGAATTCGCGACGGTCATGTTTCCCTGGGAAATGAAGCACAGCCCCCGTGTCACGCTTGGTTACGAACCACCGAGCAACAGTGTTGGATGGCAAATTCGATACTGGCAGTTCAACCACGGTCAGTCTTTTGTTGCCAATGAAGACAACGGCATCATCCAGCCGGGATGGCGAGCCGATGTGCCCTACCTCGTCGAAGACGGTGACGTCGCTTTGGGAGTGCAGCTCTTCGAAGAAGGGACCTTCACCAGCCGCGTCCGAGCCGATGTGATCGACCTGGAGGTCTCGCGGAATTTGATCCAACCTGTCGATGCATTCATCGGAATGCGATACGGCAAGTTCAGCCAAGCCTATTCCGCCGTGACCGACGAAGGTTCCGTCAATGCCATCACCGAATTCCGAGGGCTGGGCCCCACAATGGCCCTGCGTCTGCGGCAGACCTTGCCGCTGGATCGTCTGACGATGTTCGGGACGTTGCGAGGAGCGATGTTGTATGGGCAGAAAGATTTCTTGGGACGAGAGTCAAACTTTGGCAACACCCAACATGTTAACGGGATCGATTTGCGATCGTATGACGAAGGCGTGAATTCCTTTGCCGGCAGTCTCGAAATGCAAGTCGGCATTGAGTACACGATCACGGATCACTTCACGACGTTTGTGGCCTTTGAGGGCCAGCATCACTCCAGCGTCGGCGGCGTCAATCCGCCCGCCACCATGGAGGGCCGTGACGGCGACGTCACGGGCGACAGTGTCCTGGACGACGACCTGAGCTTCGTCGGGCTGACCACCGGCATCCAACTGCAATACTGATCCACGACGCATCCGTCGCAAAACATCGTCGCGAAACTCATTCCCGTCGCGAAACTCATTCCCGTCGCGAAACTCGTCAAGAGTTTCGTCCACTGCCTCCCCCGAATCATCGAAACTCTTGACAAGTTTCGCTACGAGTCGACGAGCTTTCGTTACAAGTATTTTGGATCAGGGCGACGGAAGCAGGCCGTTCTTTTCAAAAAAGAAAGCGTTTGCCAGACTTCGTCCCAGCCCGCTTCACCAAACAGCCGAATGCGTGGTGCGCCAGGCAATAGGCATCCGGTGTACGGGTAGGTCTGGAAATGATCTGTCTTGACCAAGCCTTTCCGTTCGGGATTTCTGGCGATGTATTCCATGGTGGATTCAATCGCACCGCGATCTAGTTCATGGTCCTTCAGAACATGATCATACGGTTGCAATTGGAATTGATGCCCGACTCGTTTCAAGCAGTCGTTTGAATTCAAGCGAAACGCTTTCATGGCGGGCAACTGATCCGAGTCATCGGCGAGCCCTGCCCACAGAAAGTGGATGTGGTCGGGCATCAAACAATAGATCGGACAAGCGATCTGATAGCGAAAGGCGGCGTGGGTCAGCAATTCTCTCATCTTGTAGAGAAATCGAGCGTCGAGCCAACCGGTGCGACGACCGTCAATCGTGCACACCCAATGCACCCATGCTTCGCCCCGGTAATACTCGGCCGGCAATCGTTTTAGCCGTTGCGGATGCTCGACAGTCATCCCACTATCGTAGCGAAACTCGTCAAGAGTTTCGACAACTGATGCACGTCGCGAAACACGTCAAGTGTTTCGTCTCCCCCGGATCATCGAAACTCTTGACGAGTTTCGCTACGCTGGTGGATCGCATCGATGAGCAACGCGTGCGTGGGAAGTCGCCGGGCAATCTGAGCGTGGGTCGATCGAATGCGTTCCAGAAAATCGACTGTCCCTGATTGAGACGCTCGCGAGCCTGGACGCGACCGTCGCAGCGTCCGAGAAGCGATTGTAGCGAAACACGTCAAGTGTTTCGTCTCCCCCGGATCATCGAAACTCTTGACGAGTTTCGCTACGCTGGTGGATCGCATCGATGAGCAACGCGTGCGTGGGAAGTCGCCGGGCAATCTGAGCGTGGGTCGATCGAATGCGTTCCAGAAAATCGACTGTCCCTGATTGAGACGCTCGCGAGCCTGGACGCGACCGTCGCAGCGTCCGAGAAGCGATTGTAGCGAAACACGTCAAGTGTTTCGTCTCCCCCGGATCATCGAAACTCTTGACGAGTTTCGCTACGCTGGTGGATCGCATCGATGAGCAACGCGTGCGTGGGAAGTCGCCGGGCAATCTGAGCGTGGGTCGATCGAATGCGTTCCAGAAAATCGACTGTCCCTGATTGAGACGCTCGCGAGCCTGGACGCGACCGTCGCAGCGTCCGAGAAGCGATTGTAGCGAAACACGTCAAGTGTTTCGTCTCCCCCAGAATCATCGAAACTCTTGACGAGTTTCGCTACGGATGGATCGCATCGATGAGCAATGCGTGCGTGGGAAGTCGCCGGGCAATCTGAGCGTGGGTCGATCGAATGTGTTCCAGGAAATCGATGGTCCCTGGTTGAGGGGCTCGCGAGCCTGGCAAAGGTCCAGGCTGAACGCCTGCTGGACTGAGAATGCAGTGGTGGTTCACGTCCAGGAACGTGGGGTCCCGCTGCGGCAACCGGACCCGGCCCGTGCTGGTGTATTCATCCAGCAACATCGCGAGCGAGTCTGGCAAGGCGACCGTCGCAGCGTCCGTCCAAAACGCAGTGTCGCGGCGCTGCGAAACGACATAGTGCATCAGCACAAAGTCACGCACCTGGGCGTAGACCTCCGTCATCCGTGCATGGAAGGCTTGGGTGTCGCAGGACCTTTTGTCAAAGACGCACGTGGAGACCGCCGCAGGCAAACAGTCCACAAGTTCGTCCAGGGCACGTTGGACCAAGAAGATCCCGGTGGACTCCAGCGGTTCGACAAACCCAGCGGACAATCCGATCGAGACGCAGTTGCCGACCCACGATGTCGGTCGCATGCCCACTCGCATCGGGACGGTTCTGGTCTCCGCCGTTTCCGCGTCGCCACCGACCAAGTCGATCAGTTCGTCTCGGGCGTCTTCGTCGCTGATGTGAGCCGACGAAAACACGTAGCCACAACCCGTGTTCTCATGCAGAGGGATCTGCCAGGACCAACCGGCGTTCATCCCGGTGCTGATCGTGAACGGTGGCAGTTCGATTGCGGGTTGGGCGTCGTTGCCTGGTTCGTTGCGAGACCGACGCAGCGTGACGGCGCGATCGCAGATCAATTGCTCGGACCAGTCAATCCATTCCGATTGCATCTCTTGTTCAATCAGCACGCTCGCAAATCCGCTGCAGTCGATGAACAGATCCCCTGCCACTGCGGTTTGCCCGTCCAGTGAAAGAGATTGAATGTTGCCTCGCTCATCGCGGATGGCACCGCGCACGTCCGCGACAACATGCTGGACGCCTTCGCTCACGGCGACCTCTTGCAGGAAGGCAGCCAGCTTTCCCGCGTCGAGATGAAACGCGTAGTTGTGCGCGAGACTCGGTTGGCCGGGCGCACGTGGACCTCGGCCCAGTTCGCACAGTTCGCGTTGGAAGCTGTAGTCGGTGTACTTGGAGTCGGCGGGCAACCAACCCTGGTGAACTCCCCGCTGCCAAGTGTGAATCAGGTCCACACCATCAATCGGGCTGCCACAAATCCCAAACGGGTGCCAGTAACGGTGTTGAGGGGTGACCCAGTGGTCGAACCGAATCGCCAGTTTGTAAGTCGCACCGGTCCGCCGGATGAAATCATCCTCGTCGATGCCCATGTTCTCGATCCAATCCACGATGGCAGGGATCGTCGCTTCGCCCACCCCGATCGGCGGGACACGAGCCGATTCAACAACCGTGACGCGGCACTTGAGTCGTCGTTTCAGCGTCGCTGCACTCATCCAGCCCGCTGTCCCGCCACCGACGACGACAAGGTGGCGATCGCTACCCGGTGGGCTGGCGTCAAGTTGTCGTTCGTGAAGCAGCCCAGGGCTGTCGTCGGTTTTCATCAGGCCAATTCCTCGATGCTGTTCACGGATCGATGCCACGCGTGTCTCAGGTTGCGGATGGGTCGTCGCGGGGCATGCATTGGGCAGGTTCCTCCTGGTGGTCGCTGGTCGGTGGCGAGTGGTTTTCGATCACCAGCGGCGGAGCATTCGCTTTCTTTCGAAGCCAATGGATGGATTTGCCGACCGGCGGAAAGCGAATGAGTTTGGCTTCCAATCGATGCTTGCCCGGAAAGTCCAACAACAGGACACCGATGGCCACGGTCAGCAACCCTTGTCCGGGAAGCACCAGCATTGCGATTCCGGCGAGCAACAACGACGCGCCCAACAAGTTCTTGACGATCAACCCTGACCATCGTAGCAACGGATGCTGGTCCGCAAACAGGGTTCGGGGCCGGTGTGGTTTCGCGAAGTAGTCAGCCGGGATTCGGACCACCAGAAAAGGCACCATGAGAAGGCTGCCAACGAATACCACCGCGGAGATGACGGCGGCCCACTGCATGGCACCCTTGTGTTCCAGGAGCTGTTCGTAGAGATGGTTCAAAAAGTTCATTGGATGGGGGCGAGCAGGCGGCAGACACGAACCAGGAACCGATAGGGAAGAGAACTTTCGGTGTACTCCGCTGCCGACGCAAGTTCGCTTTTGGCAAAATCGGCTTCCAGCATCGCTTCCACCTCACTCGCGAATTCTTGATTGATCATCAGCATCGTGATTTCGAAGTTCAATCGCATCGAGCGGTTGTCGAGATTCGCCGTCCCAATCAGCGAAGTGGAGTCATCGATCAACCAGACTTTTTGGTGCAAGAAACCTGGCTGGTAGCGGTAGATCTGGATGCCTGCTTCCTTGGCTTCTTCCAGGTAAGAGATGCCCGACCAATAGACATGCAAGTGGTCGGGGTTTTGCGGGATCAGGATTCGTACATCGACTCCGCGAAGGGCCGCCAGTTGCAATGCCGACATCAATTGTTCGTCGGGAATGAAGTACGGACTGACGATCCACAAACGGTCCTTGGCGGAATTGATTGCATGCAAGAAAAACAGCGTTCCTGTTTCAAGCATGTCCGCCGGTCCAGTCGGCAAACACGCGGCGACGACTTCCCCTCCTTCCTCGCGGACGGGGTTCCATTGAAGTTGGGGAAGCGATCCTGTGGCCCAGTTCCAGTCTTCCACGAAGGGGGCTTGAATGCAGAGCACGACCGGACCGCGAAGTTCGACGTGGGTGTCACGCCAGGGAGTGAGCACCGGGTGATCGCCGAGGTATTCATCACCGACGTTGTGCCCTCCTACAAACGCCACCTTGCCGTCCACCACCACAATTTTGCGGTGGTTCCTGAAATTCAGTTGGAACCGATTGCCTTTGCCCTGTGTTGTGTTGAAGGGAGAGATTTCGACGCCGCCGCTGCGGAGTTCCTGAATGTACTCAGGCGATAAATCTTTGCTGCCCAGTTCATCGTAGAGCACAAACACGCGGACACCTTCGGCGGCCTTTTTGAGAAAAGCGGCTTTGCATCTTTGCCCCAGGTTGTCGTCTCGCAAAATGTAGAACTGAAAGAGCACGTACTCTTCGGCTTGGTCGATGCTGTCCAGGATCGCATCAAAGGTTGCTTGCCCATCGATCAACAGTTTGGCGGAGTTGCCGGTGGTGATGGGAAGTCGGCTCAGGCGGTTGAGAAGACGCGACTGGCTTTCTTCGTAGGGTGTTTGAGGTACCAGCAAGAGATCGTCTTCCTCAAGTTCCGTTCGAGTGAGTTTGACGACCTCGCTGCTTGCGAGTTGTTCGCTGCGCCGCAGCAGATCGTATCCATCAAATTTTGACTGCCCGAGTGCCCAGTAGGCTGGGACGGCGACGTATGGCAGGGTGTTGAGACTGACTGCCCAGGCCACGGCACCCTGCGAGGTGCGTGTCGACATCACGGCTTGAATCGATGTCAGTGCGCCGAGCACATGCATGAACATGACAAACGCCGCGAACGCCCGTTTTCTCTTCGACCTCGGCTCTGGGGTTTCGGCGGAAGTGTCCGCGGGCTCAGAAGTTGGTTTGCTGCGTTGGGACATGGCGATGGCAACTTGTTTTGGTTGACGTCCACTCGAGTGGCAATTGCACCGTCGCTGAAGCCAGGGCGTGGTTCCGTCGTGACGGAGCGATTGTATCGGACGCGATGGGAACGAACCTTCATCGGTGAAATTTGTCGCTAGTTGAAACGTCACCTTTCCAGCCAAGCACCATCGTTCAGTCAGAAGACCAGTGTCTTCCGAATACCTCGATCACTTCGCCCCCTCACGCGACTCCCTTCTGCGTCTCGTTTTTCGCCACGTCGATGAGTCCATGTTGCAGGAAATTGCTGCGGCGGATTATGGGATGGACGCTGAAGAACATCTCAACCAACTTCGGGCAATTCCGAATGGAGCGATCCCGGTTCCGATGCGATGGGAGCCGAAGGAGGTGCTGGAGTTGATCCGCTGGTCTGAACCGGAAGATCCGACCTGGTCTCCGGGGTCATTCAGTTGGTCGAGAGTGCCAACAAGCTTGGTGACGACACGACGGTCGCCGCATTGCAGTTTCTGTGCTGGTGCATGCAGTCATCCAGCTTCGGTAAGTGGGATCGTCCCTCTTTCGCGGTTGCGATTCCGCTGGCAATGTGGTGCGTTTTGGGCTTCGATCATTCCGCGTTCACGAAGTCGCGAAACGCTTGAACTAAGGCTCATCCGACGGAAGGGTGCGCCCGAGGTTTTCAAGGCATGCACCGATGTCCGAATGTTCAATGATGGACGGCGTCCGTGTTGAAAACAACCCACCGGCATGCCGGTGGGCCGCGAAGCACGTTCGGCGCATCGGAGACCAAGCTATTCCTTGGAAAGTTGCTCCTCAGCAGAGCTTGCTTCCGCTTCACTTGGCAACTCAATTCGAACGCCTCGGAATGGTCCGTTCAAACTTCGGGCATCGGAGAAATCCCTCCAAAAACCTGAAGTCAGGGTACCTCGCACGCTTCCGTCGGATGAGCCATAAGAAATCAAAACAAGGTAGCTACTGATCCACCTACCTCTGACAATCCGTGTCATTTCTTAGTGAACCCGAACCGTTCCCGCTTCAGTGCCGAGGCGAAGCAGGAATCATCACCCGACGCGAATTTAAGATGACCCCCCTCCCCTTTCCGGCTTCGAGATCGACTCGAATGATTTTTGCAATCAGGGCGCAACGGGCGAGTCAAAACGGGCTCTTGAAGGAGCATGGGAACTTCTAAGCTGACATCGCGAATTCCGATCTTCCAGCTGTTCATTGGGGGCAGCTTGCTCGTCGGCTGGTTGATTCCGAGTTTCTACGCGTGGACGGACTCGGACCAAAGTCGCCCTTCGTCGCTGCTATGGAAGGTCCCGCTTGGTTCGTCGATCGCTTCCTTGGCGTTCTGCTTGGTTCTGCCGTGGTTGCCCATCAGACGCCAAGCATCGAGTGACGCCCCACGGACGTCGATGCGATTCTCCGTTCGCACCTTGTTGATTCTCACCGCGGGCGTTGCCATCGCGATTCCGCTGCTGGCCAAGTTCCCGCTTGGGGTGAGTGCGATCGTTTGCGCCGGCGCGTTCGCGTACTTCATTGCGTTCTGCGTCCGAAATCCGCAGCATCGGATGGCCGCAGCGACATTGTTCGCATGCATGGCCCTGCCGTACGCCTGGGTGGTCGGGTACAAGGAACTTGGCAGGATCTTTCTCGACCTTGTGGTGATGTTTGCTGGCATGCCCGCCTTTCTTCCGGCGGCAATGCTGAGTCAAGTGTTCGGGCAACATTTCCTCGAATCACAATGGCTGGCGTTTCTACTGACCGCACTGGAGCTTGTGCTTGGCATTTGGATGATTTGCCTGGGGCCGAAGCGAACGATCGCGTACTTGCTGCTCGTGATGCAGATGTCCGCAGTCGGCTCGTTGGGTTTTTACATGCTGTGCATCGCTTGATGTTTCAGCGAGAAAGCCAACAGGGGAGCACTCTCGGATGCTGTGAAATGACGAACCAAGGAGACCGGATTCATGGCACGATTCGAACCGAAAACAAAAGACGCTTGCGATCGATTGCTCCACGGGGGATGTTTGGCATTGATTCAGCAATTTGCACTGGAGCAGCGACGCGAGTCGCTCCCATGTCCAAAGATTGAGTCGGCCGGTTCGCTCAGGTAAGGTTGGTCTGCCAAGAAAACGCTTGGTCGCCGATGTGTCGAAGGTGCTTCGAGACCCGCTGGAGGGAACGTTGTGCCGACCGTTCCTTCCCCGCCTGTTTTGAACGCCATGAAATCGTTGCCGCCTGCTCTGCGCCTATCGCTCGTCCCTCTGGTTGTGGTTCTGGCGATTCTGCCCGGGGAAATCACTGCGTCCGCGATGGAGCATGACGCAGACGCACTCGAAGAACGGGGCTCCCATCGATGGGCTCCGGTTTATCTGACCGCGAATGATCTGTCGATTGCAACGGGGAAGCCTTCGCTCGTTCTGATGTCGAGTGGGTCCACGCACATTCCCGTGTGGTCTTTGTCCGGCGGCACCGAGGGGCAATCGGTTGCTGGCATCGTCAACGGGCTTCCCGGCGAGTGCGTCGCGGTGAAGGTCGAGATCGTGGTGACCTCCACCGATGCGGGGACCAACCCGGACTTGGAAGATGTTTATCGGGTTCACTTGTCGCAGATGGTGGAGGATGCGCCGTTCACATCGCGATACGCGTTGGGCAAACCTGTGCGGACACCGCTTCCCGCCGGCCCGCTTCATTCCCGCACCATCGTTTTGGAGTCCTACTACGAAGTGGTTCCCAACGCGCCTCTGACGGTGCGAATTCAGCGTGAACCTGGTTTGCCCGGTGACACGTTCACTCGCCCCACTGGTTTGGCGGTGGTGAAGGTGACGCCATTGAACGCTCTCGCGGAAGCCCATTTTGTGCAGGATGTGAGTGGCTACAACTCGTGGCCGATGACTCAGGCCATTGGCGACAAACTGGTCTGCACCTATAGCCGGGGTTCCGCGCATTCGATTGGTGAGGACGCTCGCGCGGTGTATGCACGGACTTCGACCGATGGCGGAAAAACGTGGACGGCGGAAACGGTCGTCGCCAACACTCCTGGCTTCGGCGAAGTCACGGTCGGGAAGGGCCTGGATTCCACGGGAGCGATGCTGCTGTGGGTGCGCCGCGTCGGCAAGGAGCGGCACCACGACCTCTACCGCACCACCGATGGCGTGACCTTCACGCTTGTGGCGACTCCTGAACTCGCCACACAACCGATGCAGATCACGGATGTCTTCGCGGTCCCCGAGGTGGGGTTGATGGCCTTGTGGTTCGCGGGCAACTACAGTGACAAAGCGGTTCACTCTTGGGGCCTGATGACCAGCAGCGACGACGGTGCCACCTGGAAGCAGACTCCCGTCGAGTCCGGGTTGTTGAAAGCGGACTGGCCCACCGAACCCTCCGCGGTTTACCTCGGCGATGGCAGGATCCTTGCCGTCGCGCGAACGGAAAGCGGGCCAGCTCAATTCCAGATGGTCTCGACGGACAACGGTGCTACGTGGACACGCCAGCAAACCAACATCAGCGATATTTACGCCTCAACCCCCAGCCTCATTCTCGACGCCAAAACCGGTTGGTTGAGCAACTATTATTACGAACGCGGTCGAGGCATCCTGCGGCGCCGAGTCGTGGATCCAGAAGTCGTCTTTGACCATCCGTTGCTTTGGCCCGCTTCGGAGGCGGTCGCCACCGGCAGTCCGCTTGCATGGGATTCAGGCAACGCCAATGCCACCGTGATTGGGGACACCCACCACGTCTCCTTCTACTCTGGAAAGGCTCCTGACACAGCCGTCATGGTATCGGAGTTGCCCGCACCAACAGTCGGGGATGTTCGTTCCAGCCCTGGCGGGGCAGAATGAGAGTTCTTCTGCTGTCTTCGTGAGTTGGAAGTGCAGGAACGGGACTCGAAAGCTGCCGAGCGTCGAACTCGGTTCGACCAGCAGAGCAGTCACCCACGCCGGCATTCTGTGCTTCAAACGCATTGCTAACAAAAGCGAGCCACCTTGAATTCGATCACGGCAAGAACAGCTTCCCAGAGACAACCGACATTGCGCGATGAGGTGCCCCGATGACCACGACCACGTTTGCGATCGAACACACTGTGACCTTCCGGCTGATTCACGACCTCGGCTCGCCGAAGGAAGCGGAGTTTCTGAACGCCGCCTCGGAACTCGCCGCGATTCCCGGGGTGCAACACTTTCGAATTCGTCGACAGACGAATTCAAAGAATTCACACACGCACGGCATTTCAATGCAGTTCCAGACGCAGGGGGAATACCTCGCCTATTGCGAGCACCCTGCTCATGTGAATTTCGTGCAGCAGCGGTGGCTGAGCGAGGTGGCCGACTTTCAAGAAGCCGATTTCGAGCCGCTGACCATCAGCAGCGAGTAGCTCCAGTGGGCTCGTCATTTTGGCAGGCAAGGCACTTGAACGGCCCCTGATCGTTCAGTTGTCCAAGACGTGGACGTTGGTGATCGTGACGTCTCGGATGGAGTCCGCTCCCGCCTGGATCGTGACCGCGTCTCCTGGCGATCCGAAGCGAATGAGATTGGTGAGGATCGAGTCCGCGAGCGAACCACCGACCAGGATCGTATGCTTCGACTGGCTGGTGACGTTGTTCACGATGATGCGCTGAGTGTCGCCCAGCGGTGCCACGCCGCCTCCGTAGGAATGGTCTCCGATTTTGACTGCCGCCTTGCATCGTAAGCCGTCCGGAGAGGTGTCGATCAGTCCATCCACCAGAATGTCGTGCATCTTTACACCCGACGTGTTCAGCAGCCTGACAATGTGGTGTCCGCCACGAGAGTATCCTTTCACATTTCTGACGATGATATGCCGGATCGCGTCAAGTCCTTGACCGCGATCCTTGCCAGCACTGACCATCGTGGAAGCGACGCTGCCAGCCAGGATTTCGGGTCGGGGAATGGCCGTCAAAGCAATCAAGTCATCGCCGGTGGAACCCGTGATGTTGTCGATCAGGATATCGTGGCAGCCCATGCGAAGATCGATCCCGTCTTGATTCAAGATCGTCTTGCGAGTGTTGTCGATCGTCTTGTGGCCAGTTGATGCAAAGTCAAGGTCTCGCAGCGTGCCGTGGGCACAGCGTTCCAGCGAAATCGCCCAGCAATGAGAATCTTGAATGCTGATGTTCTCGATGCTGAAATGATCGACGAAGGCCAAGAGAATTCCAATGTTTCGCCAGTCACCCGACTGGCTTTCGCCCGCGACACCTGCATCTGTACCGAAGGTGTGTTTTCCGAGTGTCTTGCCACTGTCGCCGGTTGCTCGCGGGCGGTCAGCCCCCTCCAACACGACTTGGCCGACGCCGCGAACATGGATGTTCTGCATTGGTTGAATGTCGGTCATGCCCAGTCCGCAGTTTGCACTGCGCATGAAGTTGTCTCGGCACCGATCAGACAGCTTGATGTGGCAGTTCTCCAGTTCAAGCGTGGTGTCGTTCTGCAGCAGAATTGCCGAATCAATCCGCCAGATGTCTTGCCGTTTCCCGTCCACCCAGTTGAATTTCGGGATCACTGCTCGACCACCATTGGCGGCAGCCACCTCAATCGCCTCGTTGATCCGCTCGATGTCCGTTCCCTCGAACTCGTTGGGAGTGACGATGCGGCGTGATACCGAATCGGCTTGTCCAGGCGTGGTTGGGGAGGCCGCTTCGACCGGCCCTCCCTCGCAACACACGATCAGCAAGAGCAAGGTGATCATCCATCTGACGTGTCGTTCCATCATGAGCCTCTATCTACCTCTTCGAGCATGGTTTGGGTGTCGCGAAACGTCACTGGAGGCACGCTCCTCCTGTCCATCAACGATTGGGACTGACGGCACGTTTGACGCTCGAGTTGGTCATTGTAGTCCAGGACACGGCTACCCTGGATGTGGGCGCCGGCATCGTCTTTCGCTCGGGGATTCTGACAGGGCATCAGCATGGCGTGCGACCCTCTTGTACCCAGGCTCTGCCTGGGCACAGATTGTCTTGGAGGCTCCTGCCTCCTGTTCCTCCGAACCGGCAGGCAGAGCCTGCCGTGCATTGCGTTCCCAGGCAGGAGCCTAGGCACGAGTGGAGCCATCTTGTACCCAGGCTCCGCCTGGGCACACATTGTCTTGGAGGCTCCTGCCTCCCGTTCCTCCGAAAACGATGGTGAGCAAGCTCAGTGGATCGACGGTAAGCTGCGCGGGCATTGGACTGGTTTCAACTGGCGAGCCAGCCCAATTCGATTCGCCAACGCATTGACGTTGGAAAGCGACGTCACAGACCGCTGGGCAAAGCAATCAGGAAACATCGTTTACTTTGACAACGTCGTGCTTTCGAAGAGCTGCATCGGCCCATCAGGAACGGCGCGGTAGTTGTCCGCGGAGGTCAAAGTGAGCCAAGCGAAGAAGTCCGATGGGCAGGTTTCTTCGGTGCAATGGAATGATGAAGCAACGCCATGCTGGTCCCCAAACCACGCCGGAAGACGACGCGAGAAATCAGGGGCAAGTTGATTCGGAATGAATCCCCCCGTTCATTCGGGCATTGGGAAAAGTGCCATCAGGCTGTCGGCGAAGATCCGGTGACCGTTGACGTTGGGGTGGTTGATGTTGTTTTCCATCAGGGTGATGTAGGGGATTCCCTGTCGCCAGAGTCGGCCGTAGCGAAGGGATCCTTCAGCGACCGCGATCTGGTTCTGTTGCGCAAAAGCACGTACGCCTTTGACGTAGGCGCGGGGATCGTCATCAATGTTTCGTTGGCTCGAAAATTTCATCCAGCTGGGGCGAACATAGTGCGGTGTCAGAATGATCCACTCGGCACCTCTCTCGCGGAAGTCGGCCAGGATCTTTCCGTAACGCTCCTTCACTTGCGTTTCTGAAAGACCGGCATCGTTGACGAACTCAGACACGATCAGATCGGCCTGCCGGTTCAACACCTTCTCCTGGTAGTTGTGTTCGCTGCCCGGCGGTTCGCTCAGGTAGCTACCGGTATTCCGGCCGCCCCAGGCCTCCGTGACCAATTCAATCTTGGCGTTCGGATAGCGGGATTTCAGACGCTCCACAAACATCGTTTGGTAGCGATTGAAGGTCGACACGCTGTCGCCCCAGGCCAAGATTTTGAGCGGCTCTCCGGACTGAAGCTTTTTCAAGGACTTGGGCAGCAATGTTTCCGCAACCGAGGAACCATTTGTTGTTGTTTCGGGGTAGGCGGTTTCCAGGATCGGGAACAGGTGCTCCGTACTCAGGGCATCAAGGCGGGCGGGAAGATAAATGTTCGCCAGTCGAGTCTGGCCCGCATCCAACGCCGGCGGTTGGGGCATGGAAGCATGTGGCGTTCCTTTCTTCAGCACGATTTGACGATTGCCGTCGAGCACGATCGAATCGATGCGCTGTTTGGTGTGTTGGTAGTCGATGTACACCGGTTGGTTGGGGCCGATGGCACCCTGCGGCAACCGACCGACAGTGCCGGAGACAAGGTCAGCCTCGTAGTCGATCCCTTTTTGAAATGTCTTGGCCGCGGGTTCCTGACCGGCTCGAACGACAACACTGGTGGGGTCGAGCAAACCTTCGACCGTGCATTCTGCTGCGATGACGCCTTTGAGCCGAGCACCCTTTCGCCAGCCCGCTGTCGTCTTGGCGTCGAAGTCGGGAAGCCGGTCGTGTTTCTCGTGAGTGACCGTGACGATTTCGGGGCCAGGGATTTTCAGTTCAGCAGCCACCGATTGAGCGTCTGGCACCGTCACCGAAACGGTCCATGCTCCTGTCAGTCGTACCTCGGCGGGCGTCGTGACGGGAGATTTTGCCGCGATCGATGTGACGCAACAGATCGCGATCGGTTGCACCACGAGGAGGATGGTGGTGAGTGTCAGGGTCGGTTTCATGGGGTGACCTTCAATGCTTCCACTGGGATGACAGCGAATTCTTCGCGGTTGATGTTTTTGAGTTCTCGACTTTTTTCGACTCGCCCCGCGTCGCCTCCGTGGTTGGAGTGGTCAACGCAGGGCTTGCGATCACGCCGGATGGTACACGGGGAGGGGCATCGGTCGTGCTGATCGGCGGCGCGAGTTTTTGTTTCTGAATGGCCGCCGGCAGGTTGTCGGGAACGGTTCGGGCCGCTGCGAACCGCAAGTGTTCCCATGCCAAGCGAAGGGCGACAAGCGAATGCAGAAGCCAGGCGGCGAACACAAATCTGGCCCAGACGAGGCAGGAAATGGAGATGGATTGAGTGCCATTCAGTCCTGAGCCCTTTGCGTCCTCGATTGGTTTTTCGTCTGCAGTTCGGCAAGCGTTTGGACCAGTTTCTCGGGATCATCGCACAGCAGGGATTCAGGCCGATATTTTAGCAGCGGCAAAACTTTCTCGGGTGTTCCTGTGGTCGCGTCGAAATGAATCTTGGCTCCCGCCTCGCGAATCTTTGTCAGGAGCGCCCGGTCATCTTCGAGCCAGGCGATTTGAGGTCGCAAGTAATCCATGTTCGCCGCGAGGAACGCATCCAGCTGCTTTTTCTGACGCAGGAAGATCAGCGTCTTGAGTTCCGGCAAGCGTTCTTTGAGTTGCTGCGATTGTTCCACGGTTCGCACGGCCGCGATCGTCCGCGCGGGTTCGCCATGGACTTTCACGGCTGCGACAATTCGATCCGCATACGTCGGGCCTTCTTCCTTCAGGTCCAATTGGACATCGATCCGTCCACGGCAGACCTGCAGCGCTTGCTGCAGTGACGGCACCCGTTCGGCATGGTACTCCGTTCCGAACCAAGTTCCGGCGTCCAATGCCGTCAGTTCGTCCCAGGTCAGATCGTTGACGCGCCCGCTGCCGTTGGTTGTCCGGTCCACCTTCGCATCGTGCATGATCACTAATTTGCCATCCCGCGAGGTGCGGACGTCAAGTTCGACCGCCGTTGCTCCGGCTTCCATCGCTCTTTGGATCGCTGCGATGGTGTTTTCGGGACGATCATGGCTCGAGCCACGATGCGCTGAAATTCGCTGGACGGATCTGGCCGCTGCCGCCAAATCCTCTGCATGCGTTTGGGCCTCGGCCCTGCCGCACGTGGCGATTGCAAGCACGGTGGAGAGCACCAGGCAACTGACAGCACCTCGTTGTGGTCTATCGTTTTGGCGTCGTGAACCCATTCCAGTGAAGGCGAGCCGATCGGAAGGCGTGGGGTTGCTCATCGTTTTGTTTTTGGTTGTGCAGGGGGCGGTTGGTTGGAGTGGTTCCTTGACAGGCTGGAAGCCTGTGCCACTTCATTGTTGGACTGCATCGCCTTGACGAAGTGTTAGCAGGTATTCGATCAAGTCGGCGAGTTGTTGCTCGGTGAAGTTGGCGACGAGGCCTTCGGGCATCAGCGAGACGGATTGGGGACGCTCCTCCTCGACGTCTGCTTCTTCGATCGTGATCTGTTGGCCAGTGGCGATGCCGAGCGTGATTTTCCCGTCTCGGCGATTGAGAACCAATCCGTTTTGGATGCGTCCGTCTTCCAGCAGAAAGGTGGTCGCGACAAAGTTGTAGTTGATCGCTCCGCTTGGGTATTGGATGTGGTACAGCAGTTCTCGGTCGCCGTACTTCATCCCCACAGACGCCAGATCGGGACCGACCAACGCGCCTTCCCCGGTGACCCGGTGGCAACGCGCGCAGGCGGCGTCTTTGTGGTTGGCAAACAGCTCGCGTCCTCGTTCCACGTCGCCTTGCAACGCCAACACCGCTTGCACGTTGTGGATCTTCGCGCTGTCGCTGCCTGCCATCACTGGCAGTTGCTGCTCAGCTGCGAGACGAATTCGGCGATCGGAATGATTGTGCAGCAGGAACGACAGTTCGCTCTTCAAGTCGGCGGCAATCTTCGTCTGCTTTTGCAGCGACAAGACCGTGTTGGCTCCTTGGTAGGTCGTTGCGATCAGCTGCAACGATTTGCGTCTTGCATCCAGTGGCAGGTTGTCATCGAGAAGGACATGCAGCAGGGCTGATTGTGCCGTGTCGTCTGCCAGGAAGTGGATCGTTTGGAGGGCGGCCAAAGCAAGTCGTCCACCGCTCGGGCTGCCTTGGGCATCATCGATCAACTTGGCTGCTAACGCACGAACAGGCTGGTGCTTCATCTTTCCGAGGGACGTCAGTGCTGCCACGCGGACGACATCCTGTTGTGAGTCGTCGCCGGCAAGTTTCATCAATGGGGCTTCAAATCCGACCA
Organism: Rhodopirellula sp. P2; assembly: GCF_028768465.1. GTDB lineage: Bacteria > Planctomycetota > Planctomycetia > Pirellulales > Pirellulaceae > Rhodopirellula. The sequence continues at coordinate 229,949 of NZ_CP118225.1, read as the reverse complement.
ACGATGCGTTTGCGATCGACTCGATCGCAGTGATCTGGGATTCGGGCGAGTCCAAGGCATTCATGAACAGCTGCTGGAGCGAATCGTCGTTGGCAAGTTCCCGCCAATTGGTAGGAAGTCCGCGACCGAGTTGCCTGATGATTTCGAGTTTGCTATCGGCTGTGACTCCATCTGCGAAAAATCGTTGGATAAGCACTCGACCAGCATTCGGGTCTGCGATTCCCGCCAAAGCAAGCGAGGCGGCTTGTTCGACCGAAGGTGAGCGGTTGTGTGAGAGCAGTTGCTCCAACGCTGGCAACGCTTCGCTGCGCTGAAGCACCCAGGCCAAGCCAATCACGCTTGACGCCGAATTCGAGGGCGGCAATTGATCTTGAAGCCGAAGGAAGGCATCGTTGGAACCAACAGGGTAATACGGAGGGACGGCGATCGATTGCTCATCCCACCCCGCTTGAATCGCTGTTTCAGCCAAGGTGCTGAACAGACGCGTGATGAATTCTGGCTCGCGATGGATCAAGGCCACTCGCAGAGCCTCCAGATAAAACCGGTCGCGACCGTCCCACGCAGCGGCCAATGTTTGCAACGCGGCGCCGATGTCTTTGGTTGGCTGGTTCGAAATCGCGAGCAACAACGCACGCCGGACGCCGGCGTCCGGATCGTCAACAAGGGCCAGGATTCGATCGAGGTTCTGGTTGGATTGATTGTTCCGGTCCGATTCACTGAGCAGGCTGAGGGCCGTTTCGCGGATTCGTGGGTTGGGATCGTGGAGAGCTTCCGTCACGTCTGCTTGGCCCGTTGTTGGCAGACCATGTAGGACGTGAAGTGCTCGCGCGCGGACGACTGAGTTTGTGTCCTGGAGCAACGCCAGCAATTCATCGCGGGCTCCCGCACCTCGTCTCACCAATTGGTCACGTGCGGCCAGGCGTGCCACTGCGTTGGGTGACTGCAACGCTTCGGCCGCGTTGTCGCCACTGAATGTCAACGTGTTTGATTTGCCGGATGCGGCGCTGACGCGATAGATCCGCCCGGTCGTTTGATCGGAAAACCGGTTGCCACCGACTCCGGCATCGTACCAATCGCAGACGAACAGCGATCCATCGGTGGCGACGGAGACATCGACGGGGCGGAACCAGTCGTCATCGCCTTTCAGCAGCACATCGTAGTCCGATCGGAACCCGGCCCCGTGACGGACGAGTGGGTGCGAATTGACTTGATGAGTCCCAGCATCGATCTGCAGCACCGCGCCATGATACTGTTCGGGCAACAGGCTTCCCTCGTAGACAACCAGCCCACTGGGTGACCCGTTCCCGGTTCCAACCAGCTTCGGAATGATGCCGGGCAATTCTTCCGCCCAGTGCCGAGGCGAATCGGGATGCTGGTAACCGTACTCGCCGCCTTCCATCACCCAGTACATCCGGCAACCACGATTGCCGTCATCGTCATTGTCGCTGCCAAACACGTTTCCGAAGGAATCCACCGCTGCCTCGTAGTTGTTGCGATGACCCGACGACAGAATCTTCAGTTGGGTTCCGTCGCGGTTGACGCGTAGCGTCGTGCCAACGTTCGAGGACGTCACGCGTTGGCCGGATTGATCCATGACATCCAGCGTCGGTTCGCCTCGTTTCAGTTTGTCTGCCCCGTAGCGGGCATCGCCAACGGTGAAATAGAGTTTCCCATCGGGACCGAAAGTCATCCCATGCAGTCCATGGTCGCTATCGACACCTCGAAAACCGGTCAGCAGTGGGTATCGGCGGTCCGCTATGTCGTCACCATCCGTGTCTTCCAGAACCAATAGGTCCGGTGAATTGCCGGTGTAGACTCGCGTTCCCGTTTGAACGCCCTCTTCCCAGATCTCTTCCACGGCCAGGCCCAATGGCACCGGAAAGATGTTGTCAGCGAACACGGTGACTTGGTCGGCTTTGCCGTCGCCATTGGTGTCGCTGAGGATCTTGATCTGATCTGCGTCTGGGACTCGCCCCATCGAGTCAAACTCTTTCTGTTTCATTCGATAGTTGAGTCCTTCCGCAATCCAAACACGTCCGCGGGAATCGATTTCCATTGCCGTTGGGTTCCTCACCATCGGCTCGCTGGCCCAAAGAGAGACTTCCATCCCTTTGGCCGGGTGCAACGATTTGAGAGAATCGAGGGGTGAGATTTGGGCGGACGCACTGCCACAGTTGACAACGAAACAAAGCAGGCCGGCAGATCGCCAAAGGTATCGCAACATGAACAGCGTCCGAGCAAGGAAATCGAGGGGAGGCGGGGAGGGAATCAGGACGCGCGAGACGAGGGAGGCTTCCGTTGGTGAAACAGAATTTGAGTGACGTCCATGCCGGCGACCACAAGGGCGATGCCTCCGTCTGCGTCCAAGTCGGGGGTGCCAATTGTAATCCAGTCCGGACTTCGCCGTGATTGATCGTGGCCATCACTTTCAGAAAGTGTTTCTCCGGACATCTCTCAATGTCCGCGTGGCTTGGCGGAAGGCTCACCACCATCTCGGATGGGCCACTGGATGCCTGCTGCTTTTTCGTTCCTTCGAATCGAATAGAATGCCTCCTTTCCAAAGTGGAAGTCGTCGCGAAAGCTTTCTGTGTTCAACGTGTCAGCAGAAGTCGTTCGGCAAAAGTCGATTCACCGAAACGTGTTCGTGTCCGGTTCTCGTGAACTGAGAGCTGATGCTCGGTGGCTGATTCAGCCCCATGAGACTTGCCCACGTGTTTGAAAATTGTTTCACTGTCCCATCCGTCTTCGAGAAGGCGATCAGCACCATGCGAATCCGAAACTGCCGTTCTCTGGCCCCCGTTTTGATTGTGGCGGCTTGCGTCGCGGCATCGTCCACTGTTGTGAACTCTCAAGAACCTCAAGGGGTGGCCCCCGGGGTCGAGAAGCCACTGCGGATTTCGCCCCGACCTGACAATGACCGGAACAGCGAAGGTGATTTCGTCCAACTCAAGGACGGACGGCTTCAGTTGATTTACACCAAGTTCATCGGCACGAGTGACCACGCACCCGCCGAGCTCATGGCTCGGTATTCCGCCGACGGTGGCAAGACTTGGAGCGAAGAGGATGTGCCGGTTCTGGAACGAAGGCCTGGTGAAACGAACTTGATGTCGGTTTCTCTCCTGCGTCTGCAAGACAACCGGATCGCCCTGTTTTATGTCCAGAAGTATGTGGGTCCGCCGGGGACAAAGTATTCCCAACTGGACTATGTCTTGATGCGCACCAGCACTGACGAAGGAGCGACGTGGTCGGAGCCGACCTTTGTCGTGCCCAAAGACCAACCGGGTTACCGCGTGCTCAACAATGATCGCGTGATTCAGTTGAAGTCGGGGCGGCTGGTGGTGCCGCTGGCTGTTCACTATTTACCGGGCTGGCCAGGGTGGCGGAACTCGGCGCAGATCGTTTGCTATTTGTCGGACGACCTGGGGAAGACATGGCGTGCGAGCACCAGCACGTTGGAATCCGAACTGCTGGCTCAGGAACCTGGCGTGGTGGAGCTCAAGAACGGTGAGCTGATGATGTTTGTTCGCAGCAGTGATTGTCAGCTGGTCTCACATTCCAAAGACGGTGGCGAGACGTGGTCGCCGCTCCAGCGATCGAATATCGCTCAGCCGAGTGCCTCTCCGGCTTCCATTGAGCGAATTCCGTCAACCGGTGACTTGCTCTTGGTCTGGAACAACGGCGATGACCCGTTGGCAATCGTCAAGCCAGTCGGTCGGCGCCCCTTGACAGCGGCGATCTCCGAAGACGAAGGCGTCACATGGCAGCACATCCGAAATATCGGTACCGATCCACAGGGGTGGTATTGCTACACGGCGATCGAGTTCATCGACGATCATGTGCTGCTCGGCCATTGCGAATACCCCGGTTTGAATTCACTGCAAATCACCCGTTTTCCGATCCGTTGGCTGTACCAGTCAAGTGAGGTCGCCGACGTGATTCCTGTCACTCCCAATGAATCTCAATAGCGTCCCTGGCTGAAGGACGCGGGTCAGGTGACACCTGGGAACCTGAGTCTGGTTGGCCAGCGAGTCGGCCGATCGGCGTGGCTGGCCAGACAAATGACCCGGACGGGCATCAGTTTGAGGGCACGGTCGGTAGTCGAAGCACCACAAAGATGCCGTAGGCCGCGGCGGATAGAGTGACCAGTTTGGCGGCGACATGGAGACTGCTAAGGATCAACGTTGATCCGACCAGCACCGTGACCATGGTGATGGCAACCACTTTCACTCCAGGTCGAACACCGCCTTGGTTGTGCCAATCACGCAGTGGGCCGCCGACGATTGGCCACGCCATTGCTTTGGCGTGCCAGGTTGGCGACACACGGATGAGAAAGTAGCACATCAACAGGAGGAATGGCGTGGTCGGGATGCCCGGTAACACGACACCGACCATGGCGAGCGTCAAGAACAGGCCGGCCATGAACCAGTACAACCAGCGTTTGATGCCACGGGCTGGTTCTATCATCGAGGCGGTCTCAACCATCGAGAACTTTCTGACGACATGCACCGTTGCTGACTGGTACGGAGAACTAGAAAAGGCAAGTGTTGATTCACCTGACGGCAACGTTCACGCATCTCGTCGCACGCAGCCACTTGATCGCGGATGATTTGCTCGGATTCGGGATTCCAGTCGGACTTCATGTCGTGGTTGCTCCTGTTCATTGTCGACTTCGCCGTAGGTCTTGATGATCGGCATGCTCCAGAGCATTTCGCCTTCATGCGTCATCGCGGTCACGTCACCGCTGGCGAAGAACGAGTGCACGCCGCGCGCGTCAACGCAACACGTTGGAGCGGCACGGCTGTTGCGAAAGTAGTTTTCAACTTTTGTGGTGGCTTCCACGTGAGTCGTCCAACGCGAAGCAGGTCGGCGGGAGTCTTTCGGCATTTGGACTGTGATGGCAAACGCCACTGTTCTCACGTACAACCGGGGCGAACGCCCAAACGGCTCACATGGTTTTGCCCGATCATTCCTGCCAACGTGCTTAGCCGGTTGGCAACCGGTTCCGGATGATCTTGGTCGTGGGGTCGCCGGGCATGATCGTGTCGCACCACATTTCGTTCTCAAAGACGTAACGAACCTGAATGGCCTGGGCTTCATCGGCAGCGAATGCGGACGCGGCCTCGGCCAGCGAGACTGTCGCATCGGTCGCGGTGGATTTCATTTGAACGTGCTGCACGTCGGCGCCTTCGGAGAGGTCCGCGAACAACTGCAGGACTTGATCCTTGGCCCATTCTGCTTCCAGGATTTCCGGCAGCGGTTCATTGTTTTCGAGGTCTGCCAGAGTGAGTTTTTTCGACGTCATGTGTTGGGGAATCCGGGACGCGAGAAGGCGGGCATCAGTAAGATGGCGTTTTCAGGTGCCGGGCAAACGTAGCGGCAAACGCCACACCCGGTGCAGGTGTCTTCCTTGATCACGGGCTTGCCATCGGTGACGGCGATTGCGTCGTCGACAGGACATCGTTCACTGCAAACGGTGCAAGTCGTGCTGTGGTGGGCCAGGCACAGGTGTTCGGTGATCCGGGCGGTGCCCATGATCGGCGGGATCGTGTCGACCAACACGCCCGGTTCACACGATGCGATGCAAGGAAAGTCTTCGCACATCAAGCAGGCGGAGGTGTCGGCGTCGATGATCGGTGTGCCGGCGACCGTGCCCAGACGATCGGGGGCTTGGACAATCGCGTTGTGCGGGCACGCGGTGATGCAGTCGCCGCACCGGGTGCAGCCCGCCAGAAACTGAAACTCGTCGATCGCACCGGGGGGCCGATGAACAGGGAGCGTGCGAGCGATAGGCTTGCCAGTCAGATTGGTTGGCGGAACGGGATCGATATTGATGCCGCCAATGCTGCGTGGCTCTGCAAGCGGTCGTTCTTCCACCTCTGGTTTGGGCAATCGTGTGACGAGCGCCGGAAAACGCGATGGTGGTCTCAATTTCCAGAGCCGACCTTGCAGCAACGCACGGCGGCTTGGGGATACGGCAGTCGGTCGGAAGAGAAATGAAAACGCAACAAGAGGGAGGCGGAGAGCTGCAGTGAGGAACCGCCGCAGAGCGGGTTTTTTCCTCTGCATTGGCTTGTCAACGTTTTTCCGACTCTCGCGACTTGGCGTCATTTCTTTCCCTGATTCACTTTGCGACCACATCAAGCGGCGGCAGCATCGGGACGGCATTGGCTTCTGGCATTTGATCAAGCGAAGCTGAGGGGGCGTGGCACTGCGTGCAGTTCGTTCGCCACGGGTGCGTTGATTCCATGCCAGCCCATCCATGCGGGCCGCCATGGCAAGCGTTGCAGTTTTCTCGCATCCACTGCGAATGCGGGATTGTCGGAGGCGCGCCTTGGTAGGCACGCTTGCCCGCTTTCGGTGCTGGCAACCCGACAAAGCTCGTCGAGACACTGGCATCGAGTTCTTGGAACGGTGCCGGTGCCATCGATGCGTGACACTGGACACAGTTGCCGAGGAATTCGTGCGACATCACGCTGGCTTTCAAATTCGCCATTTGCACGCCACTGGAATGACATGCATAGCAGGCCGCATCGGTGGTGTTTTCGACGGGGTGCGGAATGATCGGTGGAGCACCGTTGAACGCACGGCGTGATGCCCGCAGTTTGCTGGACGCTTCCTTCTCCGATTCACTCGGTTCGATCTGGGTGTAGAGATCGTACTCCGGCGCTGGCAATGCCTGCGGCATCGACTGCCAGGGTTTGGTCGGTCCCATTGGTGTGCTGGCGATCTCCGCGTAACTGACCGCAGGAATCAACTTTGTCTCCGTCGTCGTCCTTGAAATCTCGCGATCCGTCAATGGTGATTCGTGCATGCCATCGGGTTTTGGCACGCCATCACCCAGGCCAACGAAGTATCCCATCACCGCGACGGCCATCACCACGGAGAGAAAGATCGTTGTCAGCCGGTTCATGAAGGCACCTTCGCGGTCGTTTTCTTGACAACACGAGCCGCACACTTCTTGTAGTCCGGTTGTTTCGAAAACGGATCGTAAGCTTCCAGTGTGCAGTTGTTGATCAGTTTGGTTTCGTCAAAGAACGGAACAAAGATCGTGCCACGTGGTGGTCGGCCACGGCCATCGATCCACACCGGCAAATCGCAAACGCCACGACGAGATTCAATGGTGACAATTTCGCCCTGGCGAATGTTGGCTGCTTGGGCGTCTTCCAAGTGCATTTCCACATACGCGGTTGGCATCGCGCGGCTGAGTTGCGAGACCCGCCGTGTCATCGTGCCCGTGTGCCAATGTTCCAGCACTCGGCCGGTGCAAAGCCACATCGGATATTCTTCGTCAGGCATTTCCGGCGGCGGCTGATATTCGTGGAACCAAATCTGCGCGCGACCATCGCTGGATGAGGAATGATAAAACTCGAATTCCTCGCCTGCTTTTACAAACGGGTCGTCGAACCCCGAGAAACGAAACTTCGTTTCTCGCCATGAACCGTCTTCTTGCTCGACCACTGGCCAACGCAACCCGCGAGCTTTCACGTATTCCTCGTACGGGGCGAGGTTCTTGTGTTTCATCGTCGTGAACTGGCGGTATTCCTCGAACAGATGCTTGTCGACGTTGGTGTCGTAGTAGCGATCGAATTCCCAAACGGGAATCTCTTGGCCGGCGTCGTCTTTGACCGCGAAGATGAACTCACCGTCCTTGTCCTTCATCCCCTCATGGCCCATCTCGAAGAGTTTGTGCGCGATCGCGATTGTCATCCAGCAATCATCACGGGCTTCGCCCGGCGGATCGACCATTTTGAACCACTGTTGTGTTCGCCGCTCACTGTTGCCAAACATGCCGTTTTTCTCGACCCACATTGCGGCTGGCAAGATCAGATCCGCGAGTGCCGTGGTCGCGGTCGGGTACACATCGCTGACGATCAAGAATTTGTCTTCGAGGCCCTGTTTGTCGTTGAAGAGTGTGTTCAAATTCGGCAGTGTTTGGCCCGGGTTGGTGACCTGCACGAACATCGTTGTGATGTCACCGCCTGCCGCCGTGGGTTTGGTGAACTGCTCGAACATCTTCACCGTGTGATAGCCCGGCACTTCGCTGATGCTTCCCTCGCGAACGTTCCAGAAGCCTTCGCTTTGCTCGCGATGTTCAGGCTTGGTGACGACCCGGCCACCTGGCAACGCGTGAGCCAGCGTGCCAACTTCGCGGACCGTGCCGCACGCCGAAGGCTGGCCGGTGAGGCTGGTGGGGGCATCGCCGGGGCGACCGAAGTGCCCCGACAACAAGTGAACGCCGTGGACCAACGAATTGATGGCCGTGCCCATCGTGTGCTGGTTCATGCCCATGCACCACAGCGACGTGATCCGAATGTCGTGTTGCCCAAACAAGTCGGCGAGCATGCGAATCTTGTCCGCCGGAACTCCCGACAATTCTTCGACATGTTCTGGCGTGTACTTGGCGATCCGTTGGCGAAATTCCTCTTCGCTGATTGGCTCGCCTTGCAGCGTCGGGGTGTCCGCTTCGTCGCCTCGGAAGTTGCAGTGTTTTTCAACAAATGATTGGTCGTAGTTGTCGTTCTCGATGAGCAGGTGCATGATGCCCAACGAAATCGCAACGTCGCCGTGCGGTTTCATTTCCAAGTAGTCGTTCGCTGCATCGGTGGTGCGAGTTCGACGCGTTCCGATGTCGATGATGCGGACCTGTTCACCACGCGAACGACGATCGGTGACTCGCGAGAATAGCACCGGGTGCATTTCGGCGGGGTTGTTGCCCCAGGTGATCAGCACGTCGCATTCGTCGAGATCTTGGTAGCAACCTGCCGGTTCATCGACACCGTACGTTGCCAGGAAACCGGTCACCGCCGAAGCCATGCACAACCGTGCGTTGGGGTCGATGTGGTTGTTGCTCAGTCCGCCCTTCATGAACTTCTGAGCGGCGTAGCCTTCGGGAATCGTCCACTGACCGGACCCATAGAACGCAAACGTATCCGGCGAGTCAAAGATTCGTTGGGCGATGGTTTCAATCGCTTCGTCCCAGCTGATTTCGGTCAGCTTGCCGTCTTTGCGAAGCAGCGGCCGAGTCAGTCGGTCCTTGCCGTAAAGGATGCCGCCAACGTGATAGCCTTTGACGCACAGCAGGCCCTTGTTGACATCGGCGGCCTTGTCACCAGCGACCGCGACGACACGCCCGTTTTCGACACCAACTTGAACGTGGCATCCGGTGCCGCAGAAACGACAAGGTGCCTTGTTCCACTCCAAGCCTTCGCCTGTGGGCAATCCATCGACGGCTTGGTCAGCCTGAAGAACTGGCAGCGTCGCGCCCGCAACCATGGAACCGGCGGCAGCCATCGCGGCTGTCTTGAGCAAGGCACGTCGGTCGTTATTCATCTTCAGTTCCTTGTGGATGGTTCTTCTTCGGTGTCTTCGTCGAACGCGACCATGGCGACGGCCAAGTCGATCACTCCCGGCAAGTCTCGGACTGCATTCCAGATCTCTTGGTCGCGTGTTTTTGTTTCGCTGTCCACGACAATCGCAAGCTTGCTGCCACAGGCTTGCCCCAAATCAATTTCGGGAATGTTTGTGATGGATTCGATCGTACTGATATGTTCTTCCACGGAAGACGCGAATGTGACGACGAGACCACTGATTGGCACTGAGATTGCTTTTTAAAAACGTGGCAGAAAGGATCGGAAGTGAGGTTTCGCGAACCTGTACACCAAGGTATACCATAGGCGTCGTCAGTGAAACCTCATTTGGGATGGAAATTCATGTCGCGAATCGCCAATCTGCTCTTCGCCGGCGTGGTGTGCTTGATCGGTGCGATGATCTTCGTCGCGACCAGTCCCACGGCATTGCGAGAGGATTCGCACACCACCCCTGATGCTGTGTCTCCGGTTGCACCGTCAGATGACATCCGCTTCCAGTCTGCGAGTGAGTCTGCAGCGAAGTCCGCTGGCAAGCCGGAAACTTATCCTACGGTCATCCGCAAACCATCTGGTCCGCCGCGGATCGAACTCGCTGGCACTGACCCGCAAGGACGAACCGGCAGCGTTGCCTGCTCCACTTGTCACAGCGTTCGCCAGCCGAACTTGGGCAACAAAACGGCCGCCACGCTCGACGAATTTCATCAAGGCATGACATTCAGTCACGGCAGCATCACTTGCTACTCCTGCCACAATCCCGATGACTCGGATTCGTTGCGGTTGGCCGACGGAACTTCGGTGGCTTATCAGGAGGTGATGACGCTGTGCTCTCAGTGCCACAGCAAACAAGCGGAGTCCTTCGCTCATGGTGCCCACGGTGGTATGAACGGGCACTGGGATTTGACTCGCGGACCCCAGATGAAAAACAACTGCATCGACTGCCACGATCCGCACGCACCGGCCTACCCCAAGATGATTGTCGGCTTCAAACCGAAAGACCGCTTCAACGCCCCTCTCGATCACAGTCACGACCACGAAGGAGCGGAATCCCATGACGAGCACTGAAACCGACTCAACGTCCCCGTCCAAGCCCTGCCTGCCCATCGTTGAGAACTTCAGCCGCCGCGCCGCCGTGAAGGCCGGTTTTGCAACGCTGGGTGCGGGAGCGTTCGTGGCCGCGATTTCGCCGCTGCGACAAGCCGCCAAGAACACTTCGGCGGCGGAGTTCATGCAGACGCACTACACCGAACTGTCGCCCGAGCAAAAAGCCGATGTGATTGCTCGCCTGGAAGCGGAGACCAAAGAGAAGTACGGTGCGGACGTGACGATCGGGGATGATCGCCCAATCCCTGGCACAAAATTCGTCTACGCGATCAACCTCAGCGTGTGCAATGGGAACGGCAAATGTGTCGAAGCCTGCCACAAAGAAAACAATCACGACCGCGACACCAACCAGTCGTACATCCGCGTCATCGAAATGCCCAAGGGCACGATGGACATGGAACAAGGCTCGACGACGTACACCGGTGTGGTTCCCAAGGACGACAAGTTCTACTTGCCTGTGCAGTGCCAGCAGTGCGACGAACCACCCTGTGTCGACGTTTGCCCGGTCAAGGCGACGTGGAAGGAAGAAGATGGCATCGTTGTGGTCGATTACAACTGGTGCATTGGTTGCCGCTATTGCGAAGCGGCCTGCCCGTATCACGCGCGGCGTTTCAATTGGAAGAAACCCGAAGTGCCGGCGGCAGAGGTCAACCCAGACCAAAGCTACTTGAGCAATCGGATTCGTCCGGTCGGCGTCGTTGAAAAATGCACGTATTGCTTGCACCGAACCCGCCGCGGCAAGTTGCCCGCGTGCCTGGAAGCCTGCCCGACGGGCGCTCGCGTGTTCGGCAATATTCTCGACAAGGATTCCAATATCCGCTGGATTCTGGAAAACAAACGTGTTTACATCCTCAAAGAAGAACTCGGTACCAAGCCGGCATTCTTTTACTACTTCGATTGACTGGGAAAGAAGTTGACGCAAAGTCGCGTGTGGTGGGGAGACGCGGAGGGAGGTTTCAACGCGGAGCTTTTGACCTTCTTTCTCCTTTCTTTGCGACGCTCCGTCTGGCCGCCTCTGCGTCATTTTTCTTGAGAAGCAATTCATTATGAGCAGCATCCCCGCCAAAGAATCGCATATCACGAGCTATCCGAAATTCATCGGACGTTCGTTGTGGCTGGCAACGGAAGGGTCATTCGCGTTTTATGCGTGGATGACGATGTTGACCATGCTGTTTTTGGTCGGCGCCAACGCGTGGGCCAATCAAGTTGCCGGCGGCATGATCGGCACCAACATGACCGATCAAGTTTCGTGGGGACTGTACATCGCCAACTTCACGTTCATGGTCGGATTGGCGGCGGGCGGTGTGATGATGGTCATCCCGGCGTACCTGTATCATGACCGCAAGATGCATGATGTTGTCATCCTCGGCGAGTTGCTTGCCATTGCTGCGATCGTGATGTGCTTGCTGTTCGTTGTCGCTGACCTCGGCCGGCCGGATCGGTTTTGGCACATGTTGCCAGGGATTGGGAAATTCAACTGGCCGATCTCCATGTTGACCTGGGACGTGATCGTGCTGAACGGCTATCTCGTCTTGAATCTGCACATCTGCGGCTACTTGCTTTACATGCGGTTCCTCGGTCGCAAACCCAACCCGACGTGGTACATCCCGTTCGTGATGCTGTCGATCGTGTGGGCGATTTCAATTCACACCGTCACCGCGTTCCTGTACTGCGGTCTTGGTGGGCGACCGTTTTGGAACACCGCACTGCTTACCCCACGCTTTTTAGCCTCCGCGTTTGTCTCCGGCCCCGCCTTCATCATCGTTGCGATGGTGCTGATTAAAAGACTGACCGGCATCGGCGGGCTCGATCATCCGATCGCCACGCTGACCAGGATCATCCGAGTCACCATCCTGATCAACCTGCTGATGGTCGCGTCCGAGCTATTCACTGAGTTCTACACCGGTGGCTCGCACGTGAGCGCAGCGAAGTATTTGTTCTTCGGCTTGCACGGCAAAACCGCACTCGTCCCATGGACCTGGACCGCGATCGGATTGAACATCACCGCGGCACTACTCTTCCTGTGGCCGGGGTTGCTCGGATTCCGTTGGCGGCCGCTGCTAGTGGCCGCTTGCTGCATGGCGTTTGTCGGCGCGTGGATCGAAAAAGGCATGGGGCTGATCGTCCCCGGTTTCATCCCCAGCACGCTGCACGAGGTCGTTGAATACGTCCCCAGCCAACTCGAATGGAAAGTCACTGTCGGGATCTGGGCGTTCGGCTTGATGGTGTTCACCATCGCGGTCAAAACTGCCCTGCCGACGCTGAAACGCCCCGCCGAGCATTGAAGCTGTTGGGCGACACGCATCTGCTGATTCGGCGGAAGAGTCTTGCTCATAGCCCGTCTCTTGAAGAACATATCGTTCCTGCCCTCCGCGACGATTGCGGTCGGGCTGGCGACCAAGGTCAACGGTCGTTGCCAGTCCCACAACTCGTTCCCAGGCTCCCGCCTGGGAACGCACTGACGGCAGGCTCTGCCTGCGTTTGGGATTGCTAAGCAGGTCGGCTGGAATGATCGGGCGTAACCATGTGAGCCGTTTGGGCGTTCGCCCCGGTTGCGCGTGAAAACCGTGGCTAACGCCAACGGCTCACATACCCGATGACACCTGCGTACCTGTTTAGTAGGAGGCGGGAGCCTCCCAGGCAGTGTGTTCCCAGGCGGAGCCTGGGGACAAGACGGGGCAGCAACAACTGTGAGTCACTTCACAGACCAGAGGCTCCGCTTCTTGTAAAACGATTCCCGTCCCTGTGTGTCGGCTCACACTGCAAACGGACGTGCCGAGCCGAAGAGGAACCAGACAGGAATTCTCGTTCCAATACCAATCAAAGCTCAATTTTTGCAAGGATGCCTCTCCATGTCTCGTAAACGATTCACCCGTGCATCAGTCGTCGGCGTGGCTGCGTTTGGAAGCCTGTTGCTTGCCGGATGCCGCCAGAACGGGAGTTGCACTGTTCCTTCGGCAGGGTATGGCCCGCCTGCCTACTCGGCGTCGCCTTCGTATTCCCAGCCCGCGTACCAGGGGTCTGGCTCGACGAACTCAGTGCCTGCGTCGTCGTATTCCGCCCCTGCACAAAGCTACTCAGCCCCAGGCGGTTCTGGGACCCGCTCTGCGCCATCTGGCGGTTCAGGCACACGGTAAGCCATCCCGGAAGGGTGAGACGCAGGAAACGATTCTTGATCCGTCGGCATGGCTGACTGGTCGACACAGCAAACGTCGGCCAAGAAAAATTCGGATGTCGTGTAAGGATCGTGTCGGTCCACCGTCTTCACTTGCGAGCTGCCAAGGTTCGGCTTCCCGAAGCCGAGGCGACGGTAGGAATCACCATGCAATCATCACTCCTGCGAGAAAATGCCGAACTCGCCAACAACGACATGGAAGAGAACTGCGATCGCCACGGCAGATACGGGCCCCCGGGCCTACGACGGGAATGGACGCTCGTTTCCAATCCCGCACGAATCTCGTTGCCGCCGTTGCAGCACGAACTCGAAGCGACTTCCCGCGACCCGCTGAAATCACGTTACGATATTGTCTTTTGGGAACGGCACACGATCACCATCCTTCCAATCCGCCGGTTCCTCGATGATCTGCTCCGGGCCGATCAGCTTGATGTGTGCATGCAGAAACTGATCGATGTCTTCCATTCGCTCACCGTTGAGGGTGTCATGTGCGGCTCGGGCCAGACCGGTTGGCATTGCTTCGGCTGCACTGACGGATGCGGTTTGGGATGTCAGGGAACCGTGGTGAAGATTGCGTCGAAGGAGTCATCGTGATACCACGCCCACATCTTGTCAGGGCAATCGCCCTGTTGGTCCTGGGACTGCTGTTCTGCGTGTTCCCCGGTTGCTCTTCAAACGACGCCGATAAAAACGAGAACCAAATCGTTTTGACAGGCTCGAGCACGGTTGCCCCATTGATGAGTGAGATCGCCAAGCAATTTGAATCGCTGCACCCTGGAGTGCGTGTTGATGTGCAAAGCGGCGGCTCTTCACGAGGCGTTGCCGATGCACGGCGTGGCCTCGCTGACATCGGGATGGTCTCGCGAGACCTCAAAGCAGAAGAACAGGACCTGACGGCGTTCCCGATCGCTCGAGATGGTGTCTGCGTCATCATCCATCGGGACAATCCCGTGGCCTCACTCACCGACGATCAGGTGGTGGCCATCTACACAGATCGCATCAACAATTGGAAGGACGTTGGCGGGGCAGACGCTCCCATCACCGTCGTCAATAAAGCCGAAGGTCGATCCACACTGGAGCTGTTCGTTGGGCATTTTCAACTGGACAACAAACAAATCAAAGCCGATGCGGTGATCGGCGACAACGAACAGGGGATCAAGACAGTCGCCGGTAACCGTCACGCGATTGGTTACGTTTCGATTGGGACTGCTGAATACGATGCCACGCACGACGTCGAGATCAAACTGCTCCCGCTGGCGGGGATCGCGGCATCCATCGAAAATGTACGAGCGGGTGACTTTCCCTTGTCGCGTCCATTGAATCTGGTCGTGAAAGGCACGCCAACCGGAATCGTGGCGGAGTTCATCAAATTTGCTCGCTCACGCGATGTCAATCAGATCATTCTGGAGCAGTACTTTGTCCCGCTCTCGCAGTGATGTCGCGCTCGTTTGGATCCTTCGTGGATGCGGGTTGCTGACCGGAGCGATCACGGTGGTGATTGTGGGGTTTCTGCTTTGGGAATCACTGCCCGCCATTCGCGATGTTGGTGTTCGTCGATTCGTTTCTGACCAATCCTGGCACCCGTCCGCTGGGGCGGCCGGCGGGCAATTCAATCTTGTTCCGATGATTGTGGCGACGGCGCTGGCAACCGCGGGCGCCGTTCTCCTGGCAGCACCCCTTGGCATTGGCTCGGCCGTGTTCGCACACTTCTATGCACCACGCCAATTGAGGCACACGCACGGCAAGATGATCGAACTGCTCGCCGGGATTCCTTCGGTGGTCTACGGTCTGTGGGGCCTGGTCGTGCTCGTCCCACTGATTGCACGCTGGCATCCGCCAGGCACCAGTCTGTTCTCGGCGATCATCGTCTTGACGATCATGATTCTTCCAACCATCGCGTTGCTCGCCGGTGCTGCGTTTGACAATTTGCCAAGCGAATACCTGCGAGCTTCCGCGGCACTCGGATTGTCTCGCGGGCGAACCGTTTTGAGCGTCGTGTTGCCGGCCTCTCGATCGGGTCTGTTCACGGCCGTGTTGTTGGGGACAGGCCGGGCGATCGGCGAGACCATGGCGGTGCTGATGGTGGCTGGCAACGTCGTCCAAAACCCGACCAGCATCTTTCAGCCGGTCCGTACGATCACGGCAAACATTGCGTTGGAGATGGCTTACGCGATGGAGGGCCATCGTTCGGCACTGTTTGTGTGCGGACTGCTCTTGATGGGAATGGTCATTGTGCTGGTTGGCTTCGCAGAATGGGTCAGTCAAGGACGCATTCATGGATAGCACAACCACCACGCCGTCGCGTCCAACTGTCAGCAGGCTGCTTGATTCCCTGGCGACCTGTGTCGTGTGGTCCATCGCCGCGATGGTCAGTGGTGTTTTCGTCTGGATTTTGGCGGACATCGTGATTGCCGGCCTGCCCTCGATCTCCTGGGCGTTTCTGACGGAAGCTCCTCGCAACGCGGGACGTGATGGAGGGATCTTTCCCATCATTGTTTCAACGCTGCTCATTCTGGCCGTTACGATGGTCGTGTCCGTGCCGTTGGGAGTCGGAACTGCGATCCTGCTAAGTGAGTTGACGCAGGCGGAAAGTCTATTTGGAAAGCTGGTGAGAAGAAGCTTGGATGTACTCGCAGGGGTGCCCTCCATCGTGTTCGGGCTGTTCGGCAACGCCTTTTTTTGCATCCACTTGGGGCTGGGGTTTTCCATCTTGTCGGGCGGTCTCACACTATCATGCATGGTGCTGCCGATCCTGATTCGAGCGACGGAAGAAGGGTTTCGTTCCGTTCCAAATGAATATCGGATGGGGGCGGCGGCGTTGGGATTGTCGCGAACAGCCACGCTTGTCCAACTGCTATTGCCAGCCGCTGTGCCAGGTGTTGTTGTCGGATTGGTGCTTGGTATCGGCCGAGCGTTGGCTGAGACCGCGGCGTTGATATTTACCAGCGGATACGTCGACCGCTCACCCGATTCGTTGTTTGATTCCGGGCGAGCCTTGTCGGTTCACATTTTTGATCTGTCGATGAACGTCGCTGGCGGTGATCGGCATGCGTATGGCTCCGCGTTGGTTCTCATTGCGATGTTGTTGGTCATCAACGCGAGTGCTAGCTGGACTGCCAATCGTTGGCTGAGAAAAAGGATCGTGGTGACATGAACGCAAAAGACAGAACAGCACGCAACCAAGATGGCTGCGAACGAGCGTCTTGCCCCGAAAGCAACGGGTTCACGCTTGGTCCCGTCGACACCGGGCCACCTTGCTGTCTTCCTCAGCCGCTGATTGAAGTCGACGGGCTTGCGGTTCACTACGGGAACGCTCGCGTCTTGAGCGGGATTTCGTTGACGATCAACCGAGGGTGTGTGACCGCGTTGATCGGGCCATCGGGATGTGGAAAAACGAGCTTCTTGAGTAGCTTGAACCGGATGACGGACATGATTCCTGGATGCCGAGTGGAGGGGAAGATTGCGCTCGGTTCGCTCGACGTCCGCGCGACCAAGGATGTGATCTCGCTCCGCCGTCGCGTCGGAATGATCTTTCAAAAACCAAATCCATTTCCGCTTTCGATACGCAAAAACATCGAAATGCCACTGAAAGAACACGGGATGCGGAACCGGAACGAGCGTGCAGAAATCATTGAGACCGTTCTCGAAGACGTCGGCCTGTGGGCTGAAGTGAAGGATCGGCTTGACTCGTCTGCCTTGTCCCTTTCGGGTGGCCAGCAGCAGCGGCTTTGCATCGCACGGGCGCTTGCCTTGCGTCCCGAAGTTCTCTTGATGGATGAGCCGTGCAGCGCCCTGGACCCGCTGGCCAGTGGTGTGGTGGAAGAGTTGCTGCTCCGTTTTCGAGGTCGGTACACCGTTGTCATCGTGACCCATAACTTGCAGCAAGCCCGGCGGGTTGCCGATTACGCGGCATTCTTCTGGGCAACCGACGGGACTGGCACGTTGGTCGAGCACGGGACCGGTGCTCGCATCTTCGATGAACCACGACAACCGTTGACGGTCGCCTACGTCAACGGCAAGGCGGGTTAACGCATTGAATACGAATCCAATCGGAAAGCTCCTGGACCATCCGCCTGAATCAAGCAAGTCGGCGGCGAATCCCCATCGGGTGATCGTGTTCTCGCGGTATCCAGAGCCTGGTGTGACAAAGACGCGGATGATTCCGGCGCTAGGGGCTGAGCGTGCGGCAGGGCTCCAGGAGTCATTGACGAAGCGGACGTTGGCCGTCGCGAGTGAGTATCGAAGCGGCCATTCATGTGATTTGGAAGTGCGATTCGCCGGTGGTGATTCAACACGAATGCGAAACGCATTTGGGACGGACAAGGAGTATCGTTCCCAGCAAGGTGCAAGTTTGGGGGAGCGATTGATCGATGCATTCGCGGTTGCCTTCAACGAAGGTGCAACACGCGTCGTCGTGATCGGATCGGACTGTCCCGAAATGGACCCCACCATTCTTGACGAGGCGATGAGGGCACTGTCGCATGCCGATGTGGTGTTGGGGCCGGCGATCGATGGTGGTTACTACCTGATTGGGTTGAACGCGAATCAGCCTGGCCTCTTTCAAGAGATTGACTGGGGCGGCGAAAATGTGTTCCGACAAACCGCCCGGAAGGCAATTCAGTTGCGATGCAAAGTCCATTGTTTGCAAACGCTTTCGGATGTCGACTATCCCGAGGACTTGGTTGTCTGTCGACATTGTCTCGATCCCATCGATGGCGTGCTTCCCCTGACCCGCGAAGGGTTGTTGTCGGTGATTGTGCCGACGTTGAATGAAGAACGCTGCATCGAACAGACGCTCAGCCGAATCGTTGGACATCCGAATGTCGAAGTCATTGTCGCGGACGGCGGCAGCAAGGATGCGACGATCGAAATCTCGCGACGCATGGGCGCGGCGGTCGTCCCAGCCAATCCGGGACGCGGGCGTCAGATGAACGCTGGCGCGGCGCTCGCGAGCGGCGATGCGCTGCTGTTTCTGCACGCTGACACCCAGTTGCCGGAACTCTTTCATCAGCACCTGCGGACGACGCTTGAACAAGGCGCCGTTGCAGGGGCCTTTTCGTTGCGAATCGACGACGACCGTTGGGGGTTGCGGTGGATCGAGCACGGCGTGAACTTCAGATCGCGTTTCCTCGGACGACCCTACGGGGATCAGGGATTGTTTGTGTCCGCCCGTCGGTTTTTCGAAATCGGTGGTTTTCCGAATTGGCCGCTCATGGAAGACGTTGAGCTGTGCCGGCGTTTGCGGAAGCAGGGAACCATTTCGCTGGTCGAAGCCGCCGTCACAACTTCCGCCCGCCGGTGGCTGCGACTGGGGATTCTAAAAACCACCCTCATCAACCAACTTTGCATCGCCGGTTTTGGCTTGGGCATTCCACCGGACACGTTGCACCGCTGGTATCGGTCGCGGCGTTGAGTCTCGCAAGTCTTGCACTACCCGTGCTTGCCAATTTCCCACCCGCTACCGCCAAGATGCTTCTGGGCGAAAGCCGCGGATTCTGGTTCAAGAGTTGTCGCGAACGTGTCGTTCCAGCGATTCAGGAATCCAAATAACGCAATCGTTGCTCCCAATTCAACGATCTGTTCGTCGCTGTAGTGCAGTTTCAGGGCGGCGAAGTGTTCGCTGGTGACAGCGTTGGGCGTGCTGCCCGCAGCAAGTGCGAAGCGTAACGCAGCGACTTCCGCAGCGTTGAAAAGGTCGCTGTTCTCGAAGTCCCAAACCGCTTCGAGCTTTTCGACGGATACGCCCAGGCGAAAGGCCTCTCCGATCGTGTGCGCTTGGCAGTACCGACATCCTGATGCATGGCTGCTCACATGGGCAACCAAACTTTTCAGCGGCGCAGGGACCCGGGATTTGGATCGCTGATGACGGATCGTCCAGACGATGTTCTTCCAGAACAACCGGACGCCCGTCCAAATCGGTATGCGACGGCCGGCTGGCGGGCCCAGGATGTTTCCAACCAGCATTGCGAAGTTGCTGAGCACTGCTGGTTGACGAGCCATCGTCAACATCGAGTTTGGGACCACGCCGAGTTGCTGTCGTGCCATGCGAAAGATCAGTTCACATTCGCGGGCTTCGGATTTCTTCAGCGGAGATAGATGGGATGGCATGAATACTCAACTCCAACAAAACGATCGAGCGTGATGATCCAGGTCGCCAATCCGCGAGTGTCGTCGAACGCTGGGATATGAAGTGACGGACCATACTGCGGGGCAATCTGGAGGGCAACGTCAGCGACTCGCAATCTCAGTTTCAGGACGAAAGGCATGCCATGCAAACCAAAACGTATTCATCCACTGAAGTTCAGCCTCAGCCTTGACGACTCGAATCGTTTGATCGTCAGCGTCGAAGGCCACGGTGAACTTTCTGTTGCCCAGTGACATTTCGATTTGCTTCGATGTCCCTCCCAACGCGGAAATCGGAATCGCCATTGAGTTGGCATCGTCCCAAACCCCCAACACGCTTTCCTTCAAGGGCAAGGCGTTGCTGATTGGCTTTGCCGGGAACATCAGTTGGGGCTGTTTGAAATAGCGGGCGTACGGACTGCCTTGGTAGTTTCGCCGGTGCCCCGTTTCCGATGAGAGGACGGTTGTGTTTGGGTTGCGAGCTTGCCATGCAGCCCACGTGGTGAGTTCCATTGGCAACCCTCTCAACTTCATTCCGGCACCGGGGCCAGAAACACCTTCGCCTTTCACCTGCGACCAGAGACTTTCCGTGTTGGATCGGTCGTACATCAACACGTTGCTGTTGTAGAGCAAACCGGAGACGCCGAACTCCAGCTCTCCCAGCGGAGTCTGGCGATCAAAGACGACGGCGGAGTCACACAGAGGACAATAGGTCACCGCGATCGGTCGTTCTCCGAGGCGATCATTGATGATCTCGTGATAGTTCAAAATTGCGAGCGGGTAGGCACGCGATTCACCCCCCGACGCGACGCCGATCACCCGGTCGCCGGCACGCAAGTAAGTCGCTTCCGCCGCCGATACCATCCTTGGATTTGACAGAGAGGGGATGCCGTCTTTGGGAGGGCCACCGGAGCGAATCTCCTGGACGGGGATGGTTGCGTGCCTCAAGTCAAATCCGACACCGCCTTGACCTCGAAGTTGCACCGGTTGGGCGATTGGCGGATTGCTGGGGAAACGATCCGCATGACGTTGCAATGACCATGTCACTGCCAATGCGAACGAAGTGAAAAGCAGGCAACGGCGGATCAGTCCGGACTGAATACCCATTTCGGATCAACTCCTTTTCGATGAATCAAGATACCTGAGTGAGCTGCCTGACGATGACGTGTCGTGGCGACGTCGGAATGATTTCCGGCAGCGACCGATGGGGTGGCCATGCGTTTTTTCCCATGGGTCCAATGTCACGATCGCAGCGAGGAGTTCATGGGGCAGTGAGGCAACTCACAGTTTGCAAAAGATCCGCAAAACACTTCGTAGCAATCTTCCTCGAGGGAGCCTCTTGATCAGTGTAGCTCTGGATTGTTCCCCAGTGAACGAAAGCCGCCGCAGCGGATTGTTTCTTGCTCCTTCTTCCTCGCGTTTCGAGCGGGAGAGGGTTGGGGCGGGGGAGCTGACCTGCTACGACTTCAGCACTCACTTTTTAAACTGCACCCCTTCACTTTTGAGCTTCCAAGCATGAGTTGGCGAGACTGGTACGACGCGCTCGACAAGCCGGCTTGGACGCCTGAGCCTTCCACGATTGGCACGATCTGGCAAATTCTTTACCCGATCATCCTGCTCACGTTCGGATACGTTTTCTACCGAGTCGCCCGCAAGCAAATCCCGTGGCCCGTCGCGATCCCCTTCGCCATCAATCTGATCGCGAACATCGCCTTCACACCAATCCAGTTCGGCCTGCGGAACCTGCCCCTCGCCGCCATCGACATCGCGATCGTGTGGATCACGATTGTCTGGGCGATGAAAGCCATCTGGCCGCACCATCGCTGGATCGCTGTGGCTCAAATCCCGTACCTGATCTGGGTGACGATCGCGACCGTGTTGCAATTCACGATCACCTGGAACAACGGCTGACTCTTTCGTGGCCCAGACCCCTTTTGATGCGATGGGACGACCGTTCAAAGAGGGCTGCCCCGAATGATCGGAGTTGACGACGACGCCATCGCCATCTTGTCCCCAGGCTCTGCCTGGGCACACAGTGTCTTGGAGGCTCCCGCCTCCCGCACCGCCGAAGCCAGCAGGCAGAGCCGGCGGTGCATCGCGTTCCCAGGCGGGAGCCTGGGAACGAGGAACGCCATCTTGTACCCAGGCTCTGCCTGGGCACACAGTGTCTTGGAGGCTCCTGCCTCCCACACCCCCGAAACCAGCAGGCAGAGCCTGCCGTGCATCGCGTTCCCAGGCGGGAGCCTGGGAGCGAGGGACGCGGTCTTGTACCCAGGCTCCGCCTGGGCACACAGTGTCTTGGAGGCTCCCGCCTCCCGCACCGCCGAAGCCAGCAGGCAGAGCCTGCGGTGCATCGCGTTCCCAGGCGGGAGCCTGGGGACGAGGAACGCCATCTTGTACCCAGGCTCCGCCTGGGCACACAGTGTCTTGGAGGCTCCCGCCTCCCACACCGCCGAAGCCAGCAGGCAGAGCCTGCCGTGCATCGCGTTCCCAGGCAGGAGCCTGGGAACGAGGAACGCCATCTTGTACCCAGGCTCTGCCTGGGCACACAGTGTCTTGGAGGCTCCCGCCTCCCACACCGCCAAAACCAGCAGGCAGAGCCTGCCGTGCATCGCGTTCCCAGGCGGGAGCCTGGGGACGAGTCGTGAGGAAATGTTAGGCTGACGAAAGGTGTCAATCCTTTCGTCCAGGAAAGCAATCATGTCTCGTTCTCGATATAAGTTCGGGGAAGACTATCGGCCGTACTTCATGACTGACACGATCGTGGCTTGGTTGCCTGTCTTTTCTTACCCGGCGTTCACCGACGTTATTTTCAGTAGTTGGCGTTTTCTTCAAAGCGAACGTGACATTCAAATCCTCGGATTCGTTGTCATGGAAAATCATTTGCACTGGATCGCGGTGGGGCCGCAGATTGGCAAACGCGTCGGTGAGTTCAAGTCATTCACGGCGACGAGCATCTTCAACAAGATGGAACAGATGGGCTATGAAACCTTGCTTCAGGAGTTCGAGTATTTCAAGCTGCGTCACAAGGTCGACCAAAGGCACCAGCTATGGCAGGAAGGCAGTCATTCGCAAGTGATGGAGTCGGACGAAGTGATGTGGCAAAAGATTGAGTACATGCATCACAATCCGTTGCGTCGTGGATACGTCGACGATCCGCTGCACTGGCGTTTCTCCAGTGCAAGAGCCTACGCTCGCCAACCTTGCCTCATCGATGTTTGCACGGACTGGATGTAACAACCTTGTACCCAGGCTCCGCCTGGGCACACAGTGCCTTGGAGGCTCCCGCCTCCCACACCGCCGAACCAGCAGGCAGAGCCTGCGGTGCATCGCGTTCCCAGGCGGGAGCCTGGGAACGAGGGACGCGGTCTTGTACCCAGGCTCTGCCTGGGCACACAGTGTCTTGGAGGCTCCCGCCTCCTGCACCCCCGAAACAGCAGGCAGAGCCTGCGGTGCATTGCGTTCCCAGGCAGGAGCCTGGGAACGAGCGAGGCATTGGCGCACGAAAAAAGCCGGCGTCGGTCAGTGACCAACGCCGGCTTTTTGATTCGATCGTGAATGACAGGCAAGTGCCTGTCTCACTGAAGTTGCGGGAGCCGGATTCGAACCGACGACCTCGAGGTTATGAGGCTAGCCCGGAAAACTTCAAAAACACCGTGTTTGACGAAGATTCCGCGATCCTATATCCCTGTTTGCGCTTGTGCAACCGTTATCACTCTTTATCGACCGTTAGAAGTACTTCCTTTTCCGAGCACCCCCAAACAGGGATGACGAACGGGTGACGGAATATCGAAAGCGTGTAAGCGATGAGAGATACACGCGCACGGCATCTGCAGAACGTGAGTGGACGTGCCGCTGCCCTTGGAAGCAGTCTCCGCTGTACGGCCGTCGCACCAAACGATGAGTGAACTATTCACGGCTGGGTTGCCTCACCGCGACGAAGTACTGCCAATTGAAGGCTGGTTCGACCCGGCTTGATTGAAAAGCCCTTATCCGGAACGGTCCATCCAAGTTGTCCCTTAAAGATTGACGGGGCGACACGCCGGAGATCCTCTCGCAGGATCACTCGTTCTCGATGCGGTTGCGCCCCAGATACCGAACATCACTTGGACGCTTACATCGGAACGAAGTCCGGCGTTGGCCGTTTGTCGATGATGCAAAAAGCATCCATTACGTCCTCAATCTTGCTGTCGTACCAGACTTCGTGATCATCTTCGTTTCCACACAGAACAACTTGGTCTCGCTCCTCCATCGCGCGGTGAAGTTCTCGCCAAAAAAACGGCCCGTTGTTCGTTGAGAGCACAGCCATTAGTTGCACTGGTTCGACCAATCCAGTCGGGTCACCAGAGAATCGCGTTCGCAGATGTCCAATCGCCTTTCTTCGCCTGACGTGAACGATGGAAAGTGAATTCCAAACTGCAGGCACAGTGGATAGGTCGCCGTCGCGTCGATCATTGCCCGACGTGTGCAACGATCAAACGAGTAAACGGCAATCTCGTGCTTCCTGTCTCCCGCGAAACAGCACGCCGACGCATCGACCAAGAATTCATCCTGCTGGTCAATGCCGTAGGTCGGCCACTACGTTCTGATTGTCTCCCAGTTCGGATCCATTATTTTGCCTCGCCTCGTTCTTCGCCAATCGAATGTCAAACGCTATCCTGTCTTAGGATAAGGCTACCGACAACGAGCCCAACTAAGTTGAACTTAGGAACAAAAGAACAATGATTCCGAAACGCATTGACGCAATTTCTGGTGACGATTTGCGAACAATCGTTTCCGAAGGAGTGAAGGAGGGACGGACCCTTGAATTTAAAGAATCATTGCCAGGACGCGGGGACTCTGATCGCAAAGAGTTTCTCGCTGATATCACCTCATTCGCCAACACATCCGGTGGCGATATGGTGTACGGGATGAGGGGTGAACGTGATGCAGATGGAAAGACCACTGGCGCAGCGTCAGAATTTACGGGGCTAAAGGAGATCTCGACAGACGCCGAAACGCTGCGGCTAAAGGAGATGGTGCTTCACGGCGTCGCACCCAGAATCGTCGGCCTAGACGTTGTCGAGATCGAGGGCGGTGATGAAGGCCCAGCGATACTCGTCCGCATCCCAGATAGCTTTCAGAAACCACACATGGTGACTTTCAAAGGAAGTTCACGATTTTACGGACGGACGAGCGCTGGAAAGCACCAACTCGATGTCGGCGAGATCCGAACGGCTTTCGTCCAGTCGGCAAAACTACCGGAGATGCTTCGAGCTTTCGTTCTTGACCGGCTGACGAAACTGCTTGACGACGCTGCCTCGATTTCATTGATCGACGGCCCGATCGCTGTAGTTCATTTCGTCCCAATTTCAGCGATGCTCGGTTCGCACAAAATTGATCCTCGAGACATCGAGCACCCCCAATCGCTGAACTTCGCTCCGTTTGGAAGGGACGGACTGGAGCGAATTAACTTAGACGGTTACGCGAAGTACACAGCGACCAGCGAAGCTGATCGGGCACGAATCTATGGACAATTGTTCCGAAACGGTGCCGTTGAATTTGTTTCATCATCCGTACACGTTAAGAACAGCGGCGAGTCGAGTGATTTTTCCGCTACGCACCTATGCAACGACCTGCTAACCACGCTCATAAAGTTGCGGAATCTCTACCGTCATCTCGACGTCGATCCGCCCTATGTCATCTTCGTATCGCTCTTGAATGTCGCACCTTGTCAAATTTACCTACCGGAACGGTTCCGACATTTCATCGACACGGTCACAATCAAAACGAACCAAATCACATTCTCCGAACAGCTGATTGACGAGCCGATCCCCGATGACCGTTCGCTTCTCGCCAACATACTTCGCCCACTATTTGATGAAATGTGGCAGGCGTTCGGCATAAAGCAATGCATGGACTTTACACAAGAAGGCGAGTGGCCCTCTTAAGTTTTCGGTGATCCGGTCTCGGGCGTTCAACATCAAAACGCTGGTGGAGTGATTCCCTTGGCTTTGAGGGCCGCGAGGTACTTGTCTGGTTTGGCGGCTAGCTTTTTGGCGCAGCCGGGGCAGCAGATGTAGACGGCTTTTCCGTTGACATTGACCTTGCCTGGGACGCCCATGCCACCAAGTGGTTCGTCCATGACGGGACAGGTTTTCTGTGCGGCGATTGCGGCAGCATCGGCAAGCGTCGATTTGAAAACGCCCTCGCGGACTTGTTCGCCTTTGGCGGTGTAGTACTTGGTGAGGTACTGGTCGGGTGAGGCTTCGACTTTCTTGGTACAGCCGGCACAGCAGACGAAGAGTGACTTGTCACCGATCGTGACCTTGGGTGGCTTTCCCATGCTGCCGAGCGGTTGGCCGCTGACGGGGCATGTGGCTTGGAGGCTGATGAGGAGTTCATCAGAGAGCTTACCGCTGGCGAGTTTGCCCATCGCGTGGAATACCAGAGGCTGGTTTCCGATGTTGGTGATCTCGACGTTCATGTGCAACGGTCGATCAACGACTTTGGAAAGGTCGACGCCGACTCCAATCGCGAGATTCTTGAGCGTTTTGAGTTGGTAGGTGTATTCCTTCTCGCTGTCACCAACTCGCAGTTTCAGCGTGCCGCTCGCGTCGGGCGGGGCGATCGGTTGGTCGTTCTTGCCAAGGATCATGAACATGATGCCTTTGTCGGCGATCACCGTTTCGACTCGGCGGTCGCCAACGGTTTGCACAGTGCCACCGTGAGGGCCAGTTGCCGCAGTGGCGTGGCTGTGGCCAGCGTGGTTGTGTGCCGCGTGGTCGTGTCCGGAGTGGACGTCCTGCGCGGTCGCGAGTTGGGGCGACGCGAACAGTGTGGCCGCGACAATTGCAGTGAGAATGCGAAGTTTCATTGATATAGTTCTTTGAAAATAGTGATGGTACAGGGTGATGAACGTGGGGCTACTGATTCAACTTGGCGAGGTACTTGTCTGGGTCGGCGAGCAGTTTGTCTTTGCAGCCGTCGCAGCAAATCCACACTGACTTGCCGTTCACATCGACCTTTTCAGGAGCTCCCATCGTTCCGAGCATCTCACCGCTGACTGGGCACATGTGTTGGGCCATCGCGGACTTGTAGTCCTCTGGCGACAGCTCTTTTAGCCCCGGCATCATCTTGGCCATCGGAGAATCGGCATCGGCATGGTTGCCGTGATCGTGATCGGCGTGGTCGTGGTCGGCATGGTCGCCATGGTCATGGTCAGCATGGGCGTCAGCGGTATCGCTGGCGGGAGTCGCGGGGGGCGTCACAGGGTCGGATTCGGGCGAGTTACACCCGTAAATGCCGAGAATGAGCATCCCGCCGAGCAGGAAAGGGATGAATTTCGTAAGTCGCATGGGGATTTGCCTTCGCGGATCAGGAGGGCGGAGTTTTCGATCGACGTGCATTTGGATGCTTGGGCGGTCGCTTTCTTCACGCGGCGCGTAAGAATTCTTCTATTTCCCCCAATTGCGTGAAGAAACGGCAACTTGGGGCATCAAAAAACACATAACAGCAGAAACGTCTCGCGGAGAACGAGTGGCTTATGTCAACCAACGATTGCAAAACCGTGCAGCCATACCTGTCGGCATATCACGACGGCGAGCTTTCGGCTGGACAAGCGGCAACTGTGGCACAACACGTTGAGGCGTGCGAATCGTGTGCATCGGAGCTTCGTGCGTTCGAGTCACTCGGGTCGGCTTTTGCGCAGGCTCCTATTCCAGCCAAACGGGACGATCTTTGGCAGCGGATTGAGCGTGAACTTTCGAAAGCCAATGAGCCGGTGACACTATCGCGACGGTTCAGCGTTTGGGTTCGTGAGTCGCCGTATGGTGCGGGACTGGTGTCGATGGCGGCGTCCATTCTGTTGTTGCTTGGCTTTGGCCTTTGGTACGGCGGCAACAACAAACACGAAATGGCCGGCAACGGTAGAGCGATGGCGATGCACGGCAACGACGGGCATACTCATGACGACGAAATGTCGGCTGAGCACATGGTCGAATTCGCTAGCGTGATGGATGACTATTTGCAGAAGCTGCCAAGCGATCCGGATGGAGCGGAACAGATGCTGCTGACGAAGTACGATGGTGAGAAAGTCGACACAGAGGGAGCAGTGAAGTTGGTCGGTTATCGACCGATCGTCTCCGGCGGATTGCCAGAGGGCTATTCGTTGGCGTCGACAAGCGTGTTGAAGATGCCTTGCTGCACCTGCGTGAAAGCGGTTTGCAAACGGAATGACGGTTCGACGTTGGTTCTGTTTGAACACGACGACGAAGAGACGGCTTGGTTTGGCGATCGTCGCCAGAGCATGGCGATGTGCGGCGACAAGGATTGCTGCCTCGTTGATCTCGATTCCAGCATCGCGGCGACTTGGAAGCAAGGCACGCGGAGCGTTACAGCCGTTGGCGTTCGTGACCAAGACGAAGTGGCGAAGCTCGTGACTTGGTTGAACAAATCCTAAAGCGAACTCATGAACGAATTCTTCAAGCAACACCGCGGAAAGCTCTGGATTGGACAAGCGGTGGCGTTTGTGCTGCTGGGTGTCGTCGTCGCATCTTGGTTTAACGGCGGCTCAGGAGAGTCGAAAGTCTCCGAGACTTCCTCAACGGCGCACTCGGAGGCAATGCAAAGCAAGCCTTCAATTTGGACTTGTTCGATGCACCCGCAAATACGTCGCGACGGTCCGGGCAGTTGTCCAATCTGTGGCATGGACTTGGTGCCAGTCAAGGAATCGGCCGGCGGCGTTCGCACGGTTTCGATTAGCCCAGAAATCAAGAGCCTGATGAACGTGCAGGTCAGCCCCGTGCGTCGACAGTATGTCACTGCCGACGTTCGCATGGTTGGCAAGGTCGAATACGACGAAACTCGTCTTGCCCACATCACCGCTTGGGTGCCCGGTCGATTGGAACGCATGTTCGTTGATTTCACTGGCGTCGAAGTCAACAAGGGCGATCACATGGTCCAGATCTACAGCGAGGCACTCTACACCGCGCAGGAAGAACTGTTGGCGGTGACCAAACGCGATCGGCCGCAGAGTTCCTCTCGTTTTATCGAACCGCTCGATCTTGCCGAGTCCGCTCGCGAGAAGTTGCGTTTACTCGGTTTGACGACGGAGCAGATTCAAACAATCGAAGAGCGCGGTAAGTCATCCGAAACGGTGACGATCTATTCGCCCGTCGGCGGTGTGGTGGTTGCGAAGAACAAACAAGAAGGCGACCG
This sequence comes from Rhodopirellula sp. P2, assembly GCF_028768465.1. Classification (GTDB taxonomy): domain Bacteria; phylum Planctomycetota; class Planctomycetia; order Pirellulales; family Pirellulaceae; genus Rhodopirellula. Next base: position 200,984 of record NZ_CP118225.1, on the reverse strand, counting down.
CGTCCAAACCGGCGACCGCATCTACACGGTCGCCGATCTGAATCACCTGTGGGTTCAAATGGATGCGTATGAATCGGATCTGGCTTGGTTGCGATACGGGCAAGACGTCGAGTTCACGACTGAAGCCTATCCTGGCGAAGTTTTCCGCGGCCGAATCGCGTTCATTGACCCAGTGTTAAACGAAAACACACGGACGGTGAAAGTTCGTGTCAATGTGTCGAATGGTGATGGCCGATTGAAGCCGGAGATGTTTGTGCGAGCGATCGTCAAGTCGAACGTCGCTTCGGGTGGCCGAGTGCTCGACGCATCGTTGGCAGGAAAGTGGATCAGTCCGATGCACCCGGAAATCATCAAAGACCAGCCTGGCGACTGTGACATTTGCGGCATGCCGTTGGTGCGAGCAGAAACGCTTGGCTACGTCACGGCGGAGCCAACGAGTGCCGCGAAACCATTGGTCGTACCGGCGTCAGCCGTGTTGCTGACCGGGACGCGAGCGATTGTGTACGTGCAGATTCCCGACGCCGACAAGCCAACTTACGAGGGTCGCGAGATTGTGATCGGTCCGCGCGCCGGCGACTTCTACCTAGTAAAGTCGGGCCTCGAAGAAGGCGACTTGGTCGTGACCAACGGCAACTTCAAGCTCGACAGTGCGCTTCAGATTTCCGCAAAGCCTTCGATGATGACACCACAAGGTGGTGGCGGCGGTGGACACAATCACGGAGGCATGGAAATGCCGAAGGACGAAGAAGGCGTCAAGATGGACGCAGGTCCAACGGAATTGGTGCCAGCGGTACGTGATGCGATGCGGGGCATTGTTGAGCAATACAAAACGATTCAAGCAAAGATCGAAGCGGCGAATCTTGCTGAGATTCGCGGAAGCTACGACCAATTGAGCAAAGCTTTTGAAGCGGTGCCGGCGGACTTGATCGGTCCTCAAATGCGACCGCAGTGGTTGGAGGTCGCAATGCTATTGCGGAACGATGTCACCGAAGGCCGCGAGGTAAATTCCATGCGTGAAGCCGATCGGGTGTTCGCGTTGACTCGCCAGCACGTCGATCAAATGAAGGCTCAGTTCCCTTTGCCGATGTCTCACGACGAAATGCAGATGCGATCCATGACGAACATGGCCGCTCCGGCAGAAGTCGTCGAGCAACTCAGTGGTTTTGTCGCACCCTATTTGCAACTAAGTCAAGCACTCGCGGCGGACGATTTGGATGCCGCAAAGCGAGCGGTCGAGCCGTTGCATCAGCGATCGGCTTCATTGCTGCCAATCGTCTCCGAAGACAAATCCGTCGAAATGTGGACCAAAGAGAAACGCGACTTGTCCGAGATCACTACAAGATTGCAGAAGGCAAACGACCTCGCCGCCTTGCGTAGCGGGTTCGCGTTGCTGTCTGAACAGATGTTGAGCCTCAAGCGAATGTTCGGCCTACCGACTGACGAAACGCTTTATGAGCTTCATTGCCCGATGGCCTTTGAGGGTCGCGGTGCCTCTTGGATTCAATCGGATGATGCCGTTCGCAATCCGTACTATGGCGCTTCGATGCTGAAGTGTGCCGACAAAGTCGAAAAGCTGTAGGCCGAAAATCCCAACATGCCTGACAACGATGCAACAATCGAAAACGCGAAACGCTCGGTCCTCGGCCGGCTGATTTGGTTCTGCTTGACCAACAAGCTAGTTGTGTTGTTGCTGGTCATCGCGACGCTTGGTTGGGGCATCATGATCGCTCCGTTCGACTGGGACACGGGAGCATTGCCTCGCGATCCGGTACCCGTCGATGCGATTCCTGACATTGGCGAAAACCAGCAGATCGTGTTCACGCAGTGGATGGGGCGTAGCCCGCAAGACGTGGAGGACCAAATCGGTTATCCGCTGACGGTCGCGCTGCTGGGCATTCCCGAAGTCAAGACGATCCGCAGCTATTCGATGTTCGGCTTTTCGTCGATCTACATCATCTTTGGCGAAGACGCGGACTTCTATTGGTCCCGAACGCGGGTGCTGGAAAAACTGAATAGTTTGCCGGCCGGCACGCTGCCTGATGGTGTGCAGCCGACACTGGGGCCAGACGCGACGGCACTCGGACAAATTTATCTTTATACGCTCGAAGGTCGCGATCCAGATGGAAACCCGACGGGCGGCTGGGATTTGCGAGAACTGCGTACGATCCAGGATTACTACGTTCGATATTCGCTGACGTCGGCCGAAGGCATCAGTGAAGTGGCGTCGATTGGTGGCTTCGTTCAGGAATATCAAATCGACGTTGATCCCGATGCGATGCGGGCCGCTGGCGTGACGTTGGCCAAAGTGTTCGAGTCCATTCGGATGACGAATGTTGACGTGGGTGCTCGGACGATTGAACTGAATAAGGCCGAATACGTTATCCGTGGTTTGGGCTTCATCGAGAATATCGAAGACATCGAGAAGACCGTCGTGAAGGTAACGGACAACGTGCCGATCACGGTCGCCGACGTTGCCCACGTGTCGCTTGGGCCGGCACTTCGGCGTGGTGCGTTGGATAAGGCAGGTGCCGAAGCCGTCGGCGGCGTCGCGGTCGTGCGCTACGGGTACAACCCACTAGCGGCAATCAAAAACATCAAGCAACGCATCAAAGAAGTCTCACCGGGTCTGCCCACAAAGGTGCTTGTCGATTACACGAAGACGTCTGCCGATGAAGTTGACTTGTACGCCGATCGCCATGGTCTGGAACCGATCACCGGAGCAATGACCAGCAGCGATGCTTGGGTGAAACATCTTCGTGGCATGCCTCAAGAACAGTGGCCGACATGGATCACGACCAGTCAAGTCGCGGTCGTTCCGTTCTACGATCGCACCGGATTGATCTACGAGACATTGGGTACGTTGAACACGGCGCTTTTTGAGGAAATCCTCGTCACGATCATTGTGATCCTGGTGATGGTCATCCATTTGCGCAGTTCGTTCCTCATTAGCGCGTTGCTGCCGCTGGCGGTGCTGATGTGCTTCATCGCCATGAAGACCTTCGGTGTGGATGCCAATATCGTCGCCCTGTCAGGCATCGCGATTGCAATCGGGACCATGGTCGACATGGGGATCATTCTCACCGAGAACATTCTCAAATATCTCGACGAAGCGGAACCGGAAGATGACAAGTTGACGGTGATTTTCAAGGCGGCTCACGAAGTCGCCGGTGCGGTGCTGACCGCCGTGACAACGACCGTGGTCAGTTTTCTGCCGGTGTTCACGATGATCGGTGCAGAAGGAAAGTTGTTTCGACCGCTCGCTTTTACCAAGACGTTTGCACTCGCAGCTTCTGTCATTGTGGCGTTGACCATCATTCCGCCTGCGGCCCACATCCTGATGGGTGGGCGTATTGTATCGAAGAGCTTGCGTCGCGGAGCCTGGTTCGCGTTGCTGATCCTGGGCATTGCCGCGTCGATGCTACTGACATGGTGGGTCGGTGTTATCTTGATCGCGCTGTCGGCGTACAAGCTGAATGAAGAAAGGATCCCCGAGCGTTACCACCGTTTCGGACCGTACGCGGCCAGTGCACTTGCGGCGTTGGTCGTCGGCGTGTTGCTGACTCAGGAGTGGTTGCCGCTGGGGCCACAGAAAGGTTTGCTGTTGAACTTGCTGTTCGTCGGCGGATTGATTGGCGGCATCCTCGGGTTCTTCACCATCTTTCAGCGATTCTTGTACGAACCGATCCTGCGTTGGTGCTTGAACCACAAGCTAGCGTTTCTCTGCTTTCCAACTGCGATCCTGCTTTTCGGCGGATCGGCTTGGTTGGGCTTCGACAAAGTATTCGGTTTCGTCCCCAAGTCACTCTCGATGATTGGTGTGTCTGAAACGACCGTTCGTCAGTCCGGTCCTTGGAAAGCTGCAACCGACGTGTTACCGGGACTCGGCAAAGAGTTCATGCCGCCGCTCGATGAAGGCTCGTTTCTCTACATGCCAACGACGATGCCGCACGCTTCGATCGGCGAAGCAATGGATGTTTTGCAGCTGCAGAATCAACTGTTGGTGTCGATTCCCGAAGTCGAATCAGTGGTCGGTAAGATCGGTCGCGCCGACACGCCACTCGATCCCGCTCCCGTGTCGATGATCGAGACCTACATCACCTACAAGTCCGAATACAAATCGGACGAAGACGGTCATAGGCTAAACTTCCGCTACGACGAGGAAGCCGACGAGTTCGTCCGCGATGACTCCGGTGTGCTGATTCTCGATCCCGCTGGCCGACCGTTCCGCCAATGGCGTGACGAGATTCGCACGCCGGATGATATCTGGCAAGCAATCACCGCGGCAGCTGAAATCCCAGGCACGACATCGGCACCCAAGCTGCAACCGATCGCAGCTCGGATCGTGATGCTGCAAAGCGGCATGCGAGCACCGATGGGAATGAAGGTCAAAGGCCCGGACCTGGAAACGATCGAGCGAGTTGCTCTCGAATTGGAATCGCTACTGAAACAAGTTCCGACCGTGCAATCCTCCGCCGTCATCGCTGACCGAATCGTCGGCAAGCCGTACTTGGAAATCGACATCGACCGTGATGCGATCAAGCGATACGGGTTGCACATCCGCAGCGTGCAGGATGTGATCGAAGTCGCGATCGGTGGCCGGCAAATCACAACGACGGTCGAAGGTCGCGAGCGGTTCCCTGTCCGCGTGCGTTACGCCCGAGAGTTGCGAGACGACCTCGAGTCGCTCGAACGGATTCTCGTTCCAACGCCAGCTGGCGCACAAATCCCGCTCGGCCAACTAGCCGACATTCGCTACACCCGCGGCCCGCAAGTCATCAAGAGCGAAGACACATTCTTGCTCGGTTACGTACTGTTCGACAAGAAACCTGGCGAAGCGGAAGTCGACGTGGTCGAGGATGCTCAAGCATTCTTACAATCGAAAATCGACTCGGGCGAGTTCACGCTGCCGGCCGGTGTGACGTACACGTTCGCGGGCAACTACGAGAACCAAATCCGATCGCAGAAGACATTGTCGATTGTGTTACCGCTAGCCCTCGGAATCATCTTTCTGATTCTGTACATGCAGTTCAAATCTGCCATCACGACATCGCTCGTTTTCAGTGGCATTCTGATCGCTTGGGCAGGCGGCTTCATCATGCTGTGGTTGTACGACACCGATTGGTTTCTCGACTTCAGTTTGCTCGGCACCAACATGCGTGAGCTTTTCCAGGTCAAGACGATCAATCTAAGCGTCGCCGTCTGGGTCGGCTTTCTCGCCCTGTTCGGAATCGCCAGTGACGACGGCGTGGTGATTGCGTCCTACCTCGACGAAAGCTTCCGCAAGGACCGGATCGAAAACGCCAAGCACGCCCGCGAAGCCACCGTAACTGCCGGCATGCGCCGCGTACGCCCGTGTTTAATGACCACAGCAACGACTTTGCTGGCATTGATTCCCATTCTGACATCCACCGGCCGAGGCAGCGACATCATGGTGCCAATGGCCATTCCGAGCTTCGGAGGAATGGCCATCGCAATCATCACGATGTTCGTGGTCCCGGTGCTGTACTGTGCCGCGATGGAGTGGAAGCTGCGACTAGGAATCAAGGACGAGCGGTTCGTAAAGGACGCTTAGATACGCTTCATGCAAATGGCAGCCGTAGCCGAACTTACCTTGCCGTAACCGCTTTTCCAACCTACACTGATTACTTAGAGCCTTATCAATCTACAGGTTTCCCATCCTCTTGATGTTCCGTCTTCTGTTCATCTCGTTCATCACACTACGTGTGGTTGCGTGCCCCGTATTTTGTGCGGTGGGTGGGGATGTTGCGTCGACAGCAGGAGTTGAGAAGGTTTGTAGCTGTCACTGTGGACACGAACAATCCACTCCATGCGATGACCGTCAGTTGCCGCCGGGAAATGCCCCTTGTGACAACCCTTGCCCCTGCGACACCGGCTGCGTTTGTCTGGTAACGCCGGAGTCAAATTCCCGCACTGTGTCGGCGGACTTCCAGCTATTGTCGGATTGGACTCCGCTGTGTCTGGAAACGCTGGACCTGTCCAAACTGCTTGCCAAACGCTGCGAAGAACGACATCCGCAACGGTTTGATCTGCAAAGCGGGCGAGACGTGCGTCTCGTTTACGCCTCTCTATTGCTGTAGGCCACTGCTGGCCCACGTTGGTTGACCCTCGAAATCGGTTTGTGATCGCGATTGCGCTCGCCGCATGTTGCGACACCGCGTTCGAGTTCATTTCTGGTCGGCCTGTATCCGTTGGTTAAGTGCTTGAATTGCATTTGTGCGGTTCGCGCTTGTCCCGTCCATCCCAGCAGGAGTTCTGCAATGAGTCACTCAGTTGTCAATGCGCCGGAGAAAAATCCGCGTCCCGCCTCCCCCGAAACCTCGGCCAACGGACGGGCCGTGCATGCTCCCCAGATTGAGACGCCCACCAGAAATGTTAGCCCCATCCGGCGATTTGTCTCGCTTGCCCTTGGTAGCATCGGGCCGACGTTGGTTCTGATTGGCTTTGCCGCGGTCTTCTACTATGGGCACCACAACGATTGGCGAATTCCTAAGTTCGCCGCGTTGACTGGGAGTGTCGAGACGGTCGCCGACGATTGGTGTGAAGAACACGCCGTGCCGGAGTCTATCTGCGTCGAGTGCGATCCAACCCTGATGCCGAAAGGCCCCGACTACGGTTGGTGCGCGGTGCATGGCGTTCACAACTGCGTGCTGGATCATCCCGATGTAGCACAGATGAAGGAGACGCCGTCGATATTGCCGAGCGATCTGGAGCGAGCCGCACGAGCCTTGGCCGTGGCTCCGCGAAAAGAGAACAACAGCGCCTGCAAGATTTATCAGGCCCGCATTCAGTTCGCATCCATTGAGTCAGTGAAGCAGGCTGGCGTTGATGTGGAATTGATCGAACATGCCCCGATTGTCGAAGCGATCACCGGCAGCGGGGAGATTGTTTACGACCCAACGAAGCAAGCGAGCCTGGCGTCGCGAGTACCCGGAAGCGTCTGGTTGGTCACCAAAGGCGTTGGCGATTTGGTCACCAAGGGAGAAGTTCTTGCTGTTGTCGACGCGGCACAAGTCGGTGATTTGAAAACAAGCCTTCTGCGGGCGTTGGCCGAAGAAAACCTGCAACGACAAAACGTCTCACGGCTCAACCAAGCTCGAAGTGCCATTGCGGGTTCGCGGATTCTCGATGCTGAAGCTGCGCTGTCCAAAGCCCAAGCGGATGTGTTGTCCGCTGAACAGTCACTACGAAATCTCGGATTGCCGATCGACATCGCATCGCTGCGAGGGTTGTCGGAACGACAAGTCCTCGACGAGCTACGCCTGCTCGGAATTCCCGCTGAGATTCGCACCCAACTCAACAGCAAGACAATCACCTCGAACCTAATTCCAATCGTTTCGCCGATCGAAGGCTTCGTCACGCAGCGGCACGTTGCACCGGGTGAAGTTGTTGACCCGACTCGCATTCTGTTTGAAGTCGCGAACACCAGCCAGATGTGGCTCACACTCAATGTTCCACTAGAGAACATGGATCAGCTTGCTGTTGGGCAATCGATTCGCTTTCAAGCCGATGGCAGTCGCTATGAAGTGGAAGGCAAGTTGGACTGGATCAGCACGGCGGCGGACTCGCAAACGCGGATGGTGCAGGTGCGAGCTATCTTGCCGAACGTTGAAGGCAAGTTACGCAGCGAAACGTTTGGTACGGGCCAAATCATTTTGCGGGAAGAACCAGACGCCATTGTGATTCCCAACGGATCGTCGCACTGGGAAGGTTGCTGCCAAATTGTATTCGTGCGTGATAAACATTACTTCGACAGTCCCGACAGCTTCAAAGTCTTTCACGTCCGTTCGGTACGCTTGGGTGCAACGAACGGCGAATTCACGGAGGTCATCTCCGGCGTCCTGCCGGGCGAAGTGATCGCGACCGACGGTAGCGACGTGCTACGGGCGCAGCTCCTCAAAAACAATCTAGGCGCAGGCTGTGACTGCGTCGCCGAATAGGGAGAGCACGGATGCTTAATTGGTTGATTGACGTATCACTACGCCATCGTGCGCTCGTGATTCTAACGGCGGCGTTGTTCGCGGTTGTAGGCGTGTTCTCACTCCAGCAGCTCGACATTGACGCATTCCCGGACACCACACCGGTTCAGATTCAGATCAACACGGTCGCCCCGTCGCTGGCGTCTGAGGAAATCGAACGGCAGATCACCTTCCCCGTCGAACAGGCGATCAGCGGATTACCGGGACTCCACGAATTACGTTCGATCTCCAAGTTCGGTCTGTCGCAGGTTGTGGTCATTTTTGATGACGGCATCGACATCTATTTTGCTCGTCAGTTGATTAACGAACGGTTGTCCACTGTCGAGCTACCCGACGGCATCAGCCGGCCGCAGATGGGGCCAGTTTCGACGGGTCTGGGTGAAGTCTTTCACTACGTTCTGGTTTACGACGGTGTTGACTTTTCGGAAGCCTCTCAGTCGGAGCGTGTTAAACGCATGACCGAGTTGCGAACGATTCACGACTGGGTGGTCAAGCCACAATTGCGATCGGTTCGAGGTGTGGCCGAAGTAAACAGTTGGGGCGGGTACGAGAAGCAATATCAGATTCGTCTCGATCCCGAAGGGCTGTTCAAGTACGGCCTGACCTTCGAGCAAGTATCTGACGCAATTGAAGCGAATAACGAGAATGTCGGCGGGGGAACGGTCACTGACGGCAGCGAGATGCTACTGGTGCATGGTGTTGGCCGAACGGTCAACATTCAGGAGATTGAAGACATTGTCATCACTTCCAAAGATGGCGTGCCAGTTCGCATTCGCGACGTCGCCGATGTGATGATCGGGCATGAGATTCGGCGGGGCGCGGTCACGGCAAACGGTCGCGGCGAAGCGGTGTTGGGGTTGGGCTTCATGTTGATGGGCGAAAACAGCCACGACGTCACTTGGGCCATCAAAGAGAAGATCGCAGGCATTCAGCAATCGCTCCCTGCCGGCGTCAAGATTCAAACGGTCTATGACCGTACCGAGCTAATTGACCATGTCATTCATACGGTTCAGAAGAATCTGTTCGAGGGCGGTTTGCTGGTTGTCGCGGTTCTGTTCATCTTCCTGGGGAATCTGCGAGCCGGAATCATTGTTGCGCTCGCAATTCCGTTGTCGATGCTGTTCGCTTTCTCGGGGATGTTGAAGTTCGGCATCGCTGCGAGCTTGCTTAGCCTCGGTGCCATCGACTTCGGATTGGTCGTCGATAGTTCAGTCGTGATGATCGAAAACTGTGTTCGTTGCTTGGCTCACAAGTCGGACGGTCGCAGTCGCTTGCAGATCATTCGCGATGCGGCGGTTGAGGTTCGCAAGCCGACCATGTTTGGCGAATTGATCATCATGATCGTCTACTTGCCGATCCTGACGCTCGAAGGCATCGAAGGCAAACTGTTTCGACCGATGGCAATCACAGTGATTATGGCTCTTGCCGGGTCGATGGTTCTTTCGCTGACACTGATGCCCGTGTTGGCGAGTCTGTTCCTCCCCAAGAACATCAAAGAAACCGAGCCGCTACTACTTCGTCTATTGAAACGCCTCTACGCACCGGTGTTGCGGTTCACGATGCACCACAAGACGTTCATTATCGGATCGGCCCTGTTGTTACTCGTCACCGTGTTTGGCCTCGTCGCTCCGAATCTCGGCAGCGAGTTCGTCCCACGACTTTCTGAAGGTGCTATCACGATCAACGTGGTGCGACTGGCGGGGACGACGCTGGAAGAATCCATGCGTTACAACACAAAAATGGAACAGGTCATTCTGGAAAAATTCCCGGACGAAGTCGCACAGGTCTGGAGCCGTATCGGAACGGCGGAGGTGGCGACCGACCCAATGGGTACGGAGTTGACCGACTTGTTTCTGACACTGCATCCACGTGAGAAATGGACGCGAGCGGAGACGCAGGATGAATTGGTGGTCAAGGTGCAGGAAGAGCTGCGTGATCTACCCGGTCCGCGACTGGCCATGTCGCAGCCGATTGAAATGCGAATGAACGAAATGATCTCTGGTGTACGCTCGGATGTCGCCGCAATTCTTTATGGCGATGATTTGGATGTGATGGTAGAGAAAGCCGAAGAAATTGAGCGGGCACTCAACTCGATTCCTGGTTCGGAAGACGTGAAGGTCGAACAGGTTTCTGGTCAGCCGGTTTTGCAAATTCGCATCAACCAAGACCTGATCGCCCGCTACGGTGTACCGGCCAGCACGGTGATGAATCTTGTCCGCTCCTTGGGTACGCATAACGTTGGCGAAGTCTACGAAGGCCAGTTGCGGTTTCCACTGATTATCCGACTGCCCGAAGAAGCTCGCGCTAGTCCAGAGGCCATCAAGCAAATCTTGGTTGCCACGCCATCTGGCGAACGTATTCCGCTTTCCCGGCTGGCCACGATCGAAACCGTGGAAGGTTGGAATACGATCAAGCGAGACTGGTACCAACGTCGCATTACGATTGAATCGAATGTCCGTGGTCGCGACCTGGGCAGCTTCGTTGCCGAAGCTCAACGTGTGGTTTCTGAAAAGGTGCAACTGCCTGCCGGACGCTACCGCATCGAATGGGGCGGGCAATTCGAGAATCTGCAGCGGGCTCAAACCCGCCTGATGATCGTGGTGCCAATTGCACTCCTGATGATTCTTTCGCTGCTTTACATGACGTATCGCAACTGGGTTGACTCGCTGCGAGTTTTTACAGGCGTTCCATTCGCGTGGATTGGCGGGATTCTGGCGTTGTGGATCCGCGACATGCCGTTTTCGATTTCGGCAGCGGTTGGATTCATCGCATTGTCCGGAGTCGCGGTGCTCGATGACATGCTGCTTGTGTCAACGATTCGACAACTGCGGCGAAAAGGGCATTCGCTTGACGAAGCGGTCGAAGAGGCCGCGATGACACGATTGCGTCCAATCTTGATGACGACGCTGGTGGCGAGTCTTGGATTCGTTCCGATGGCATTCAGCATCGGGATGGGAGCGGAAGTGCAACGACCACTGGCCACGGTGGTGATTGGCGGCGTGTGCAGTGCGATGGTGATGAGTTTGCTCGTGCTTCGAGTGCTCTACGTCGTGTTCAACACGCCAGTGGAAAAACTGCGCAGTGATGCTGATGCAGGAGATGACGACGACGGAGACGATGACGGTCATCGTCTTGAACCCGATGAACCGATTGACCCGAAAATCAGGCGCGTGCCTGAAACGGCATCGGTCTAACTTTAGTTCGGCCATGCCGAAGGAGAATTTTACGATGATGACGATGATGAAATGGATGACTAGCTTCAAAGGCATCTCGCTTGCAGCCATCGCCGCCATGGCGATCGGATTGAGTGGATGCAACAAAGACCAAGTCACAAGCGATGGTGCAGCAGATCCCGTCGCTGCAACCAATGTCGATCACAGCCACGGTGGTTGGTGGTGCGTGGAACATGGTGTGCCCGAGGAAGAGTGCGCATTGTGCGACACATCCTTGGTGGCCAAGTTCAAGGAAGACGGTGACTGGTGCGACGAGCACGATCGGCCCGAGTCGCAGTGTTTCATTTGCAGCCCCGCAAGATTCGACAAGTTCGCATCGCGATACGAAGCCAAAACGGGTCAAAAGCCACCGCAACCGGAAGAATAGAACGGCCCGACGGAGTGGCTGGGGCGTCGCGCATTTCTGACTTCGCGGTCAGTTCGTGCAACGCCTCAGCGACACGTCAAACCATCAATGCCGGAACGAATTTTATGAACTGGTCTACCAAGCTCACAATAGCCCTGCTGCCAATCGTGTTTACGGTTCTCCAAATGGGATGCGACTCTCGCGTTGCAGTAAAACCATTGGATGATCCAAAAGCGAATGGCATCAAACCTGTCCAGTTGACCGATGCGAATTTCCAAACGGAAGTGATCGAGTCGGATATTCCGGTATTGGTCGATATGTGGGCACCATGGTGCAGGCCGTGCATCGAAATGAAACCAACGTTGCGATTGGTCACTGAACAACTGACTGGTCAAGCAAAGATCGCGGAACTCAATATCGACAAAAACCCATTCATCAAAGAAAAGTATGGCATCGACCGCTATCCGACGCTGTTGATCTTTCGCGACGGCGAGGAAGTCGGTCGTTTGTTCGGTGTAAAAACTGAATACGAGCTAATAGATGCTCTTTCGCCGTTTCTCAGTTCGTCAATCGAAGCAGAAGACGACAACCCGAGGAACAAGGATGACTGACTGTGGATGCCAACTGGAAGCAGAAGGCGACGCACAGCGAGCGACGCTGCGCGTGGTGCTGGCAATCAACGCTGCAATGTTTGTCGTCGAGATTGTCTCTGGCGTGCTTGCCAGTTCGACGGGCCTGATCGCGGACTCGCTCGACATGCTGGCCGACGCGAGCGTTTACGCAATCAGTCTGTACGCCGTCGGTCGCGCCGCCAACATCCGCCGTAATGCAGCGACAGCTAGCGGCGTATTGCAACTGGCGCTCGGCTGCGGTGTATTGATCGAAGCACTTCGCCGTTTCATCGGTGGTGGGGAACCGATCGGCGTTGCGATGATGGCGATGGGCTGCGTTGCTTTAATCGCCAATTCATTTTGCTTGTGGCTGATCGCCAAGCACAAAAGTGGCGACGTCAACTTTCGAGCGTCCTACATCTTCTCAGCAAACGACGTGATCGCCAACATCGGCGTCATCGTCTCAGGTTTGATTGTTAAAGTCTCCGGTTCGCAAATCCCCGACCTTGTCATCGGAATCCTGATCGCAAGCGTCGTTGTCCGAGGTGGTATCCGGATTCTTAGTATGGCTCGTTCCAGTGAGGAAACGAGTTGAGCGGTGAAGGAGCTTTCCGTTTGCGTGTCAACTGACGGATTGAATGGGTTTGCTCAGTGTCGTCAGGCTTGGTGGTGGCCCATCCATTCGGATGGGCCCGTTGTTTGTTGGTGGGGCGTTTGTCGGCGGGTTGCTTGATGGTGCTTGGCGGTTGCTCGGTGCGTTGAAGCGAGGAGGCGGGGGAACTGCATTGCGATTGGGAAGTGTTGGTGCCTCCATCGGCTGACGGTCAGGCGTGCGGAAAGGCAGGGCGGTTTGGCCGTTGGGATTTAGCGGTGCGTGTGAGTGTCCGTCGTGCGAGTGATCGCTATGGTCGTGTCCATCGTGTGAGTTTCCGTCGTGATCGTGGCTATGGTTGTGATTGGAATCCAAGGAACCGTTTGGGAATCCATTCTGTCGCGGTGCATCTCGATAGGGCACGTCACGGTAGCGTGGCATCGGCCCAGGCAATCGACCATAAACGGGTTGGTCGTATTGCAGCGGGCAACCGGAATGGGCGGGACAGTAAACGCTGGTATCGCCATGAACTTGGTTCAGCCGTATGTCCCCGTAACCGAGCGTGATCGGTGCATGAGCGTGATTGTAATCATACGAGTAATCGTCGGAATGGTGAGATGCGTCGTAGGGACATCCGCCGTTGGAGTGATCGTGAATGGATGCGTGGTCGCTATGGTGATACGTGCCATGACCATGTCCGTGCCAATGCTGAGCAGTTGCGAGTTGTATCTGGAAAAAGGCGACGATTGCGAATGCGGCGATCGCGACGACGAATGGTTTCGGCATGTTTTTCATTTCGTTGTAAGTTTTGCACGGAGACAAAGAGACTTAGTTAGGCAAGAAGGACGGACGAGACTTGTTCGCCCGTCCAACTGATTCAGCGCGGTCGGTAACATTCGCAAGCGAACAACGCTTGATTAGTGATGGCCACCAACACCTAGAACATGGAAGCGTCCGATATCAAGGTGCAAGCCACCTCGCTGGCGATAGGGTTGCGATCGGTAGGTCGGGGCGTACCGTTGCTGGTATCGTGGCTGATAAGTTTGGCCATATCCATAGCCGCCGTAGTTCGATGAATAGCCGTAGTTGCCATACGTTTGAACAGGTGCGTGAGCGTAGCCGCCATGGTGACCGCCACCGTGATGACTCCCGTGGTAACCGTGGTGTCCGCCGTGAAAGTAGTCGTTCGCGGTGGCATCTGTGTTTCCGGTAAAGACGAATAGTCCTACTGCGAGAGCGGCAATTGCAAAGGCACGATTCATAGGGTTCTTTCCTAACATTCGAGGGGAGGTTCGCGGCAAGTGCCGCTGAATAGCAAAGCAACGCATTGCGCGTGCCAAACCGAAATATCAATGGATTGCTAGGCTGAGTTGTACTCCGAGTTGTCTCATTGACGACGAAGTCATGCGAATGAGACGACAGGCAACGAATCACTCGGAGATTGGTTTTTTCGCCCACCCCCTCCCATTGCTTGCTAAGCTAGTTGGGCGGTGTCAATGATTCGCCGGATCGTGATTGCCCGTGCGAATTTTCCCGTATGGAGTTGGTTTGATGAGACGTTTCCTCTTAGGTGCCGTTGCAACCGTGGCGCTGGTGTCCACCGCTGGGGCGCAGCATATCGTGCCACACACGACCACGCATTTTCACAATGTGCCTCACACGACGACCCACACGGACTACGTCCGCCACGGCAACCATGTCGACGCAGTGCCTCACACAACCACGCACATTGATCGCATTCCTCACACGACCACGCATTTCGACCACGTCCCCCACGCGACCACCCATTTTGATAGCGTGCCCCATACGACAACGCATACTGATTAAGTTCAACACGGGAATCATGTCGATGCAGTGCCGCATACGACAACGCACATTGACCAAGTTCCGCATACGACGGGGCAATTCAATCAGGCAGTGCCTTACGGAAATCAACAGGTTTTCAGTCAGCCGAATCGGCAACCGTATCGTGTTGCTCGCCCAGTGATCCAGGGACAAGTGATCCAGGGACGGGCAGTCTCCATCCAAGGTCAACGACTTCCGCAGCAGGGGCGAGTGATCTATCGGAACAGGGCTGGCACGGTTCACGGCGGCTTCCGATCCACCCATCAACCACATCTGCACACGCAAACGCACATTGACTATGTGCCGCATACGCAAACGCACATTGACTATCAACGACACGGAAACCACTTACACGCAGTTCCACACACAACAACGCATCTCGATGCGGTGCCTCATACGACCACCCACGTTCATGGTGGGCACCACTGAACGGAACACGCCTGATAGACGTGCTAGCTGAGCAGGTCGACTACTCTGGCGCACTCTAGTGATGCCAGTGACCGCTACGATGCACGTCGTAGTGTCCCGGCTGAACGTGGAAGTGATTTCCGTGCCGACGAATCGTTGGGGCGTGATAGTCAAGGTGTGTCGTGTCGTGAAAAGTCGGTTGACGCCATCCGAAGCTGCGGTAGCTCGATTGATATCGGTGGCCCCAATGCGATGGTGACACTGGCTGATAGACGCGGCCACTGTGGAAGCCGCTGTGACCGTATCCCCATCCATGACCATGCTGAGCCTGGGCTTCGCTACCAAGAGCGAAGGTGAAGGCGGCGGCAAGTGCGATGACGGGGAGAAAGAATTTCTTGTTCAACATGACTGAGACCTTTGTGTTGTGTTGCGGGGTCTGTCTTGAAGAGACAGATAGCAGGAAACTTCATGTGAAACATCGCATGCGCCGTGCCAAACGCTGCTAACAGCAGTTTTCCCCGTGTTTAAGGCCAATTGGATGTTCTGAGGCAAGAACCGCCGATATCCGATTGACTACATCGTGTGATCGAAGCGAGCCGTTTTTGAGAAACCGCAAAGAAGGACGTTCGTGGGCAAGAAATCCGGCGTCAATTGCAGGCCCTTCCGCATCATCTTCCGCACAACCGTCACCACCGAACTCGAATCAGTTCGGGAGGGGCCGACTATAACGATTTGACGCAATATCTCGCCCATGCTGAACCGATCGAAAACTCCGGCTGGTCTTATTTTTCACGGAGGAAAACGCGGTGATCGCATCACAACCGACCAGCAATCGTACTCGTCAATCGCGGCGTCGGCGATTGCGTGTGGCGATGGGCATGACATTGACGCTGGGCTCAGCGATGAGTTTCACGACAGGTTGCCAGAGTGTTGGCAATCACGTTGCGACATCAGCTCGCAATCCCACAATGCTTCAATCGAGCGAAGCGAACGTCGCCTCAACACCGGCGACGGCCATCGTTGCGGCACCTGTGATCACGGTCGCGTACAACGACAAGTCGGATGACGACAAACCCGTTGCAACGGAAGAGGATGATTCCGATAAGGAGTCCGCCGGTTCCTTGCGAGACATTATGGCGCTGGATTCGCCCGAACCGTCGCTCAGCGAAGTCGCCGTTGAACCATTCTCAACCGGCAATGATTACTACCTCAGCGAACAGCCCGCCGCGTTAACGCTCGAAGCGATCGAGTCGATGGCTTTGGCGAACAATCCGACGATTGCCGAACTCGTTGCAACCACGCAAAAGGCCGCTGGTTTCAAATGCCAAGTCGGTCTGCGTGCCAACCCAACGGTCGGCTACAACGCTACCCAACTCGCCGACCGAGGCACCGATCAGCACACGGTGTTCATCTCGCAAACGATCATCACTGGCGATAAATTGGCATTGAATCGCGCTGTGCTCAACGAAGCGTTGCGTGCGCAACTGATGCAGCTCGAAGCCCAAAAATATCGCATCGCGACTGACATTCGCATCACGTTCTACGAAGCCTTGGCGGCACAACAACGAGTGAATTTGATCCGCGACTTCCAATCGGTCGCGGACAAGGGAGTCGATATCGCCGAGCAACTCAAAGAAGCGCAAGAAGGCTCGCAACTGGAAATCGTTCAAGCAAAAGTTCAAAAGAACGAGATTGACTTGGCTCTGCGGCAAGCCCAAATCCGTTTCGACGCAGCATGGCGAGAGATGGCCGCTTTGGCGGGCAACCCTGACATGATGCCCGTGCCGCTCCAAGGCACACTACCCGATGCGGAAACCAATCTGGACTGGTCGGTCGTTGCGTCTACGATGATCGCATCCAGTCCCGAAGTGCAGTCGGCACAGGCGCGAATCAATCAAGCCAGAGCCAATCTTTGCCGCCAACAGGCTCAGCCGATCCCGAACTTGGATTTGCAGCTCGCATCGGGCTATGACAACGGCACGGACAACGGCATGATTAACTTTCAAGTCGGAGCGCCGATCCCGGTATTCAACAAAAACCAAGGCAACATCTCGGCGGCCCACGCCGAGTATGTGCGTGCGTCCCGCGAACTCCAGCGGATCGAAAACTCGATCAAAGCACGCTTGGCCCAAGTTTCGCGCGACTACGATTCTTCATTGGTCGCCGTCGAGCAGTACGCCAACGACATCCTTCCCAACGCGGAAGACGGCTTAAAGCTCGCTGAGCTTGCCTACAAAGCCGGCGAAACGAGCTTCGTTCAAGTCCTGGTGTCCCGCCGAACCTACTTTGACACGAACTTGCAATACATCGTGTCGCAGCAGCAACTGGCTCAAGCCCGCGCACGAGTTGATGGCTTCGTCCTAACCGGTGCTTTGGATGCCGTGATCGACAACAGCGGCGACGATAGCTTGCGAGGATTGACGCTCAGCCAGCAATAGGCTGAATGCCGATTCCGCTGGAAACTGTCTCAGGATGGGACAGTGCCGAGGTCAGATTGACAACGTTTCGAGAATTTGTCAGACGTCGGTTTTACGATATTTCTCAACGATTCGCAGTCAATCTTTGATTGGCACGACTCGTGCATTAGCTGACCGCTGAAGATTTCGGTATAGCCCTCAATCGAGAAAGCCGATAGAAATACTGCGACGATTAGGCGCAATACGCCGATTGTCCGTATCCCAACAAAGCGACCATGTTTCACAAGCTCCTCACCTACTCGACGATGACCGCCGTAGTGCTTCACGCACTGCTGGGTTGTTGCGTGCATCACGCTCACGCGGGTCACACGCACTGTCACGGTGATGACCAGGTGATGGTGGACGTGCCGCACGTGGTTGGTCTTAGCGACGCTGGCCACGATCACGACGGACATTCCCACGAAGGTCACAAGGCTTCGTGCCAACATCAGCACAATGCGGATGGCTCGATCACTTGCGAGTGCTTTGATGACGAGTCCAGTCATCCATGTTCGGGCTCCCATGGACCGCATGAATCCTGTGACGAAGCTGACTGCAACTTCGTTGCCGATCAACGAGACAACAACATTTCGTTGATGCTGACCTACGATTGGTCGCCCTTGCTGACGCACTGTTTGTCGTTGTCGTCGCAAGACATGCTCGCAGCACGGACGGTGTACGGTTCGCCGCCCGATCCGCACGACGTGCAGTCACCTCTCCGCATCAAGACGCAAGTCTGGCGTCTCTAACGGTCCGCTCTCGTCCGTGATTGAATGAGAGTGACTGTGCCTCGATGCCGTAGCGGAAGTCGTCAAGACTTTCGATCCTCGTGCATCGGCTCCGACACTCTTGGCGAATTTCGCTTGCGCTGATTGATTCAGCCTGCATTCGCCGGTCATCTGCCACGGACGCTTCTTCGCGTTGACCTTTCTCTGATCCACACACATTGAATCGTGGGTTGGTTTCTCCGGCAGTTGTTCCGTTGGTTTCGTTACCATGAAAATCCGTATGCCCAAAGTGCCCATGAAGTGGGTTTGGTTAGTCGCCACGCTGATCGTTGTGATCGTCGGTGGTTTCACCTGGCAGCGTTGGTTCCCGGCCACGAAGGCGTGGGTCGATCAAACCGCTGTTTCGTTCCGCAACAGCGGCGGCGAATCGCACGAGGGTGAGGCGGCTGGCGAGGTTGATCCTCATGCCGGTCACGATCACGCGGCCCACGCGGGGCATGACGCAGCGACTTCGTTGGAGCTGTCAAGACAAGCGATCCGCAACATTGGATTGTCCGACGAAACGATCCGCCCGATCAAGTTGGAAACCTTCCGCCGCTCCATCACGGTGCCTGCTGTCGTCGTCGAGCGTCCTGGTCGCTCTCGAGTCCAAGTTGCGACGCCGATGACCGGCGTCGTCACGCACGTTCATGCCGTGCAAGGCGAGGCGGTCGAGCCGGGAAGTCTGCTGTTCCAGATTCGCTTGACACACGAAGACCTTGTCAATGCACAGACCGACTTCGTCCGCACACTCGGTGAACTAGATGTCGAGAATCGTGAGATTGCACGTTTACAACAGGTCACACGAAGTGGTGCGGTCGCTGGCAAAGTGCTGCTGGAGCGGGAGTACTCACGAGACAAGCTGAATGCCAACCTGGGCGCACAGCGCGAATCCCTTCGGCTGCACGGCTTGTCGGATAATCAAGTCTCGCAAATCGAACGCGAGCGACGACTGCTTCGTGAGCTACAAATCTTCGCACCGAGCGTCGATAGCCACGGTGAGGAAGAATTGCGGTTAACCCAGCATGTCATTCAAGCGAGTTACGTCAAGGAAGACCAGAACAAACACACTGGCCCGTTGATTCTGCAAGACTTGGCCGTACATAAAGGCCAGTCTATCAATGCGGGAGAAACACTCTGCATCCTAACGGACTACGACGAACTGTTCATCGAAGGACTCGCGTTCGAGCAAGACATCAAGCAACTTCGGAGAGCGTCGCAAAACGGCTGGAAAGTCGATGCGATCTTGGAGGAACCAGGCTCCGAATCTCGTGTGATCGAGGGCTTGGAAATGGCGTACCTCGCCAATCAAGTCGATGCTCAGTCGCGAACCTTGAATTTCTACGTTCGCCTTCCCAACGAAGTCGCCAAAGATCATCGCGCCGACGGAAATCGTTATGTCGAATGGCGTTACGTTCCCGGTCAACGGATGCAGTTGCGAGTACCGGTTGAAGAAATGCCGGAACAAATTGTGGTGCCCGTCGAAGCCGTGGCAAGCGAAGGAGCGGAAACGTTCGTGTTTCAGCAGAACGGCAGCCATTTTGATCGCGTGCCGGTTCATGTGAAGTACCGCGATCAGTATTCCGCCGTGATCGACAACGACGGTTCGCTGTTCCCCGGTGATGTTATCGCCATGCGTGGCGCTCACCAGATGCAAATGGCTCTCAAAAACAAGTCTGGCGGTGGAGTTGATCCACACGCGGGGCATAACCACTAAAGGGCCATATCATGCTTAACTCAATCATTCGATTTGCGCTCAAACAACGCTTGCTTGTCATCGCCGTTGCCCTATTCCTGGTGGGATTCGGGACTTGGCAGGCGATGCAGGCTCCAATTGACGTCTTCCCTGACTTGAACCGTCCTCGTGTGGTCATCATGACCGAGGCACCAGGGCTGGCACCGGAAGAAGTCGAAACGCTCGTGACGTTCCCCATTGAAACGGCGGTCAACGGAGCGAATGGCGTACAGGCCGTTCGCAGTGCGTCGGGCGTTGGCATTTCGGTCATCTATGTCGAGTTCGATTGGAACACGGATATCTACAACGACCGTCAAATCGTCGCCGAGCGATTGCAACTCGTTCAAGAACGGATGCCGGAAGGCGTCAAACCAACGCTCGCGCCGATCTCTTCCATCATGGGTCAAATCCTGATGCTGGGAATGTGGAGCAACGACGGTGCAACCGAGCCGCTGGAACTGCGAACACTCGGCGACTGGGTTGTGCGTCAACGATTGCTGACGATCCCTGGTGTGTCGCAAGTGTTCACGATGGGTGGTGGTCGCAAGCAGTTTCAAGTGTTGGTCGATCCTGACGCGATGTTGCGGTTCGGTGTCGCTTTGCACGAAGTCAAGCAAGCGGTGCAAAACAGTAACGAGAACGCAACGGGAGGCTATCTGGACGAACAGGGGCCAAACGAGTTGCTCGTTCGCGGGCTTGGTCGTGTCCAGAGTATC
The DNA here is from genome assembly GCF_028768465.1 of Rhodopirellula sp. P2. Lineage (GTDB taxonomy): Bacteria > Planctomycetota > Planctomycetia > Pirellulales > Pirellulaceae > Rhodopirellula. The sequence continues at coordinate 180,278 of NZ_CP118225.1, read as the reverse complement.
GAAGACCTGCAAAAGGTCGTCGTCACGATGAAGGAAGGCCGACCGATCGCGTTAGGGCAAATCGCTCGTGTCGTCGAAGGCCCGCAAGTCAAACGCGGCGATAGTTCGGCATGGGTACGCGATGAAGACGGGCAGTACAGTGGCGGACCGGCGGTCATTCTTACGATCAACAAGCAACCGGGTGCCGACACGCGGCGAGTGACTGAGGATGTGATGGCGGCCATTGAGGAGTTACGGCCTTCCTTGCCCGGTGATCTCCGCATCGAACCACTCTACACGCAAAAGTCATTCATTGACCGAGCGATTGAGAACGTCGTCGAAGCTTTGCGAGACGGCGGCATCTTGGTTGTCATCATTCTGTTCCTGTTCCTGATGAATGTTCGCACGACATTCATCACACTCACTGCGATTCCGTTGTCGTTAGTGATGACAGCGATCGTTTTCGCGATTTTCGGATTGTCGATCAACACGATGACGCTGGGTGGTTTGGCCGTTGCCATCGGCGAACTGGTCGATGATGCGATCGTGGATGTCGAGAACATCTATCGGCGACTCAAAGAAAACCGGGCGAGCGATAACCCCAAGCATCCATTGCTGGTCGTTTTCCGAGCCAGTATCGAGATTCGTAATTCGATTGTGTTCGGCACGATGATTGTCATCCTCGTGTTCCTGCCACTGTTCGCGCTTTCGGGTATGGAAGGACGTCTGTTCGCTCCACTGGGAGTCGCCTACATCGTTTCGATTCTTTCATCGCTACTTGTGTCGCTGACGGTCACGCCCGTGCTGTCGTATTGGTTGCTCGGTAGCCAAAAGCTTAAGGGACACGAGAAAGACGGTTTCGTCCTGCGAGGCATCAAGTGGATTGGCGACAAAGTCATCCGCTTCAGTTTGACGGTTCCTCGCTTCAATCTAGCCGTCACAGCCGTACTGGTCGCATTGGCCGGGATGTTCCTGATGAGTCTCGAACGCGACTTTCTGCCGCCATTCAATGAAGGAGCCGTGCAACTCAATGTCGTCTTGCCGCCGGGAACTTCACTGGCGACTTCCAACGACATTTCTGGCCGCGTCGAAACTCGATTGCGCGAGATTGACGACATCAAAGGATTCATTCGACGTACTGGACGCGCTGAGTTAGACGAACATGCCGAAGGCGTGAACATGAGCGAGATGATTCTGGAGCTTGATCCTGAGTCGCCTCGTTCCCGCGAAGAACAGCTTGACGAAATCCGCGAAGCCATGGCCGATATCCCCGGCATCGTTACGGCGGTCGAGCAACCCATCGCTCACTTGATCTCGCACATGATCTCAGGTGTGAAGGCTCAAATTGGCATCAAGATTTACGGTGACGATCTTGACCTGCTTAGACGCAAGGCGGGCGAGATGGAAGCGGCGATGAAAGCGGTGCCCGGAACCAAGGATGTGCTGGTCGAACCGCAGGTCATCATTCCGCAACTGCGGATCGAACTCGATCGTGACAAGCTGTTGCTTTACGGGCTCAGTGCCGTCGAAGTCAACGAGTTCATCGAAACGGCTCTCAACGGACAAGTCGTTTCCGAAATCCTGATCGGACAACGCACGTTCGATTTGATGCTGCGTCTCGATGAGGATTACCGCGAGAACATGCAAACGCTCAAGCGGTTGACGATCGACCTCGCTGACGGCGGCAAATTGCCCTTGGAATCGGTCGCAAACATTTACGAATCAGGCGGCCCGAACACAATCAATCGCGAAGACGTTCGTCGCCGGATCGTTTTGCAATGCAACGTCTCCGAGCGTGGCGTGGTCGATGTGGTGCAAGACATACAGAAGAAGGTCCAACCCATCGTCGAGTCGTTGCCGCCGGGATACTTCGTTCAGTACAGCGGTCAGTTTGAAAGCCAGCAATCCGCATCGCGAGTCATCGGCATCCTGTTTGCCGTCTCGTTGGTCGGCGTGTTCTTGGTGCTTTACACGATGTTCCGCAGTGTCAACCTCTCGCTGCAAGTGATGATGGCGCTGCCAATGGCGTTCATCGGTTCGGTGATCGCGTTGGTCGTCACAGGCCAAACGCTGACCGTCGCTGCGATGGTCGGGTTCATTTCACTGGCCGGGATCGCATCGCGAAACGGAATCTTGTTGCTGAACCATTACCTGCACCTCGTCCAGCACGAAGGCGAAGACTGGACAAAAGAAATGATCGTTCGAGCGGGTCTGGAACGACTCGCCCCCGTGCTGATGACGGCTCTGACTTCCGGCATCGGCCTGGTGCCGCTGGTCATGGCGGCCGGTGAGCCGGGCAAAGAAATCCTGTATCCGGTTGCGACCGTGATTCTCGGCGGACTGATTAGCTCAACGCTACTCGACTTCTTTGTCCACCCGGCATTGTTCTGGCTGATTGGACTGAAGTCGGCGGAACGTGTTGTCAGCGAATCGAAAACCGACATTCCTCTGACTGAAGAGTCCGAAGACGAGGAATCTCACCAACAATTCAACCACTCTCGGTCAAGGACGACAGAGACCTCCCAACCCCTTTCCGAGCCCGTGACCTAAGACAGGAAGCGAACGGATCATTTTCCAAAAGGAAAGTTTTATGTTGAAACGAATTTCAAAACTACTGTGCTTCGTTGCACTCGCATCGGTTGGCGGCGTTGCCAGTGCCGAAGAGTCGATCGCATTCTGCTTGCCTGAGTGGAAAGAAATGCACTTCGACGATTCAGTCAAAGCGCAGCAACACCTTGCCGCCGTACAAAAGCTCGGCTGTGAAGCCAAGATCGACAGTCACGGCGGTCACACTGATGTCGTTTACAGGTCACCAAAATGGAAAAGCTTGGAAGTTGCCGACGACAAGCTTGCTCACCAATGGGAATCTTGGCTCAAGAAAGCAGGATTCGAGACTCTTCACGGTCACGCAGCGGATCACGGTGGCGACGATCATGCTGGGCATGAAGGCCACGACCATGCGGCACACGACCACGATCACGCCGGACATAGCCACGGTCCCGGACAAGTCGAAGAGGTCAACTATCGCACCACCGATTGGAGGACCATTCACGTTGAAAACCAAGAACAGCTCTCGGAACTGACCGCGATGCTCAAGGGACTCGGATGCGAGTTGAAGAGCTCACAGCATTCCGGCCACGCCGACCTAAGTTTCCGCTGTCCGCAATGGAAACACATTGAAGTCGGATCACATCAAGTTGCCACCACGTGGGAACAGTGGCTCGCGAAAACGGGCTTCGAGGTCAAACACTCTCACTAACCACTTCCTCGCAATCTCCATTTACCCAACCCCCTCCCAAGAGAAATCAAATGAAACTAACAAACACTTTTTACACGCTTGCACTTGCATCCATGACCTTCGGCCTTGTCGGCTGCAAAGACGGGGGAACGACCGTTGAAACATCGGCACCTCCGGCGACCGTCGATGCCCATGATGATCACGAAGGTCATGCTCACCCGACCGAAGGACCGCATCATGGCGGCTTGATTGAACTCGGCAACGAAGAATACCACGCCGAACTCGTTCACGACGAAGACTCAGGTTCAGTGACGATCTATGTTCTCAACGCCGCCGCGACCGAGCAAATCCCGATCGAATCGACCGAGATCACGATCAACGTCAAGCACGACGGCAAACCAGAGCAGTTCAAGCTGGCTGCTTCGCCTGATGCAACCGACCCGGAGGGCAAGTCGTCACGCTTCGTCTCCACCGACGCGGAACTCGGCGAACATCTCGACGAAGAAGGAGCCGATCCGAAACTAGTTCTCACGATCAACGGAAAATCGTTTCGAGGGACGATCGAGCACGACCATGACCACGAAGGTCACGATCACTAAGAAATGATGATTGGAGATTGCAGATTGGACATTTCTCCAATCTGCGTTCTTCAATCTGCGATCAACAATCTCGAATCATCAATTCCCACACGCCGGGGTGGAATCTGATGAGACAACTTCTCTCGGCACTCAAAAGGAATGACGACGATGAAACGGATTTTCAATCAAACGACGATCGCACTGACGATGACGCTGGTAACCGCTTGCTTTGCGATGGCCCAAACCGCTCTTGCGGCAAGTCCTGCTGAGCAAGCGATTCAAGCGGCCAACGCTAACAACCAGTTTGCCTTCGTGATGTTCTATCGCGGCAACGATGCGGCGACGAAAACAATGCACGGCACGCTTCAAACAGCACTGGCCAACCGTCAAGACGCCGTGGTCGTGCCCGTACAAATTGGTAACGTCGCCGAGCAAGCCTTGGTCAAACAGTTCGATGCAACCCGAATGCCGATGCCAGCGGTTGCCACCCTCGCTCCCAACGGTGCGGTGTGCAGCGTTTTCCCGCGACGTGTGACGGAGCAGCAACTTGCCGCCGCGATCGTTTCGTCTGGACAGACGCAAATCCTGAAGGCCCTGCAGGACCGCAAACTCGTGTTGCTGTGTGCTCAACCGAGTGCCGGTGCCCCGGTCCCCGTTGGCGTTCAACAATTTCAAGCCGACAAGCTGTACAGCAATCGAACCGAAGTCGTCACCGTGTTGGCGAACGATCCTGCCGAGGCTGAGTTCTTGACCAAGATCGGAGTGAAACCAGGCCAACCGACACCCGTTGTTGCATTCATGGCACCTCCAGGTGTCATGGTTGGAACCTTCAATGCAAACGTCAGTTTCGATGTTTTGGCTGAGAAGTTAGCCGCCGCCGGCAAATGCTGCGACGACGAAAACTGCAAGCACCACAAATCGGCTCAGGCTTCGCAACCAGCACGACGCTAGTGCTCCTGGCCTGCAATCTCCACCCAACAACCTTCAATTCAGCGGAACGGACTCTATGAAACTTCGTCACTTAATATGGAAAGAACTCTGGCAACGGCCGACGCCGATGCTCACCAGTTTGCTGGCCGTCACGCTTGGCGTCACAGCGCTTGTTGCGATTCAGAACATCACCGTGTTTTCAGAACGCAAGATCGCCGGTGACATGGAGTCGCTCGGTGCGAATGTGTTGGTGTTGCCACCCAGCGTCACGCTGCAAGACTATTATGGTGCCGACATGCACGGGCATACGATGCCCGAGGAATACGTCACCCGTCTCGCGCTCGCTCGATTGCCCGGCGTTGAAAACCTTGCTCCCAAGTTGTGCGTGGAAGCAGACGTGGACACGATTCCCGTCACACTGACCGGCATCCTGCCCAAGAGTGAGTTTCAAGCCAAAGCCTCTTGGCAGGGACTCGGTATGTTGGGTAATGCGGTCGGCAGTGATCGCGGTTGTTGTGCGACAGCCGCTGACATCGGCGAAGCCGACAACAATCCTAACTCGTTGGCGACGACACGCACCATCGCCGAACTGGGCGATCGCGATGTGATCCTCGGACGCGATCTCGCCAGTCAACTTGGTGCGAAAACTGGCGATACGTTGCCGCTACTTGGTGAAGATTTCACGGTCCTCACGGTGCTGCCTTCGACCGGCACGATCGACGACGGACGCATGTTCGCTCACTTGCACAGTGTCCAAGACTTGTCGGGTGCAGGGCCAGTGGTAAACGTCATCGAAATCATGGCATGCTGTGAAGACGCCGCTGGCGGTTTGATTACGAACCTGTCGGCCGAACTTCCTGAAACGCGAATCGTCACGATCGCGCAAGTGGTGCAAACGCAGGTCGCCGTCAACGGTTTGATGTCGCGTCTTTCTTGGGTCTTTCTGTCGATCCTGTTGTTGGTCGGTGGAGCGAGCATTGCCAGTGTGATGTATGCCAACGTGACTGAGCGTCGCAAAGAAATTGGAACGCTGATGGCAATCGGAGCCAGTCGCAACTTTGTAACACAGATGTTTCTTGGCAAAGCCGTAATCTTGGGACTCGCCGGTGGCGCAGCGGGCTTCATTGTCGGCACCATCGTCGCCGCAGTACTGGGACCACAGTTACTGGGCATTCACGTACGCCCAATGCCGATACTGCTGGGCGTGGGAATGGCCACGGCAACGATCGTCGCGGTCCTCGCCAGCCTACTGCCCGCCCGCCGAGCCGCTGGTCTCGATCCCTGCCTTGTTTTTAACGATTGACGATTGGAGATTGCAGATTGGAGATTGACCAAGCCTCGATCACCATTTCTGCAACCTTCGATCACTCGCCCAAATCTACAGTCTCAAATCTCAAATCAACAATCAAACACATGTATCAACTCAGTTCCGTTACTCAGACCTATGAACGTCGAGGCCAGATCGTCACGGCACTCGACAACGCCGACCTCACAATTCCCGACAACGACTTCATTGCAATCGTTGGCCCCAGCGGCAGTGGCAAAACAACGCTGCTGTCCGTCCTCGGTGGAATGCTCGCCCCATCAACCGGCGACGTGATGCTCGATGGCCAGTCGTTGTATGACCTGTCCGTCGAAGAACGCACGGCGTTACGAGGTCAAAAGATCGGATTCGTCTTTCAGTCGTTCAACTTGATCTCGTGGCTGACCGCTCGCGAAAACGTGCAAATCCCACTGATGTTGTCCGGCAAAACGGCCAAGCAACAAGAAGAGCGTGCGATGGAGATGCTCGACCGTGTCGGCTTGTCCGATCGAACCGATCACCGTCCGTCGGAAATGAGCCAGGGCCAGCAGCAACGAGTCGCGCTGGCAAGAACACTCGCTAACGACCCGCAAATCATCCTGGCCGACGAACCGACCGGAAACCTGGACTCAGAAACCCGCCAGCAGGTAATGAGTTACCTCAATGAATTTCACCAAGACGGGCGCACGATCGTCATGGTCACCCACGACACCGACACCGCCGCGTTCGCACACCGCACGATCCGCCTCGTCGCCGGAGTGACGCATGAAGTTTCGGTGGCAAGAGCCGCTTAAGAAGAAGATGGGGAGAAAGGAAGTTGGGAGACAAGAAGAGTTCCCACCTTTCCCTGACTCCCAACTCGAAAACTGCCGGCTGCCATTCAGCCGTCAGCTAGGTTCCCGGACCGCGTCACTCACCAGCCGATGCACCGGGAACCGTTTTGTACACAACACTGCCGACTACCAGAAACGCAAGGTTAAACTCAATGCCCCTCAGTGAAGAATTTGTCCGGTCAGGATCATGGCTGTTCCGCTGGCGGAGCTATTTGCCATTCGTTTTGCTTCCATTGATCCTGGTCGCGGCGATGCGTTATCCGGTCATTGAATCGTATCCGAATCTGCATTATGCGTGGAGTCTCTTTAGCCTCTTTGTGTCGTTGCTCGGGCTGTTCGTCCGATGTCATTCCATCGGTCACGCAGCCGAAGGCACCTCCGGCCGAAACACAAAATCGCAAGTCGCCGAGTCGCTAAACACAACCGGTTTCTACTCGGTTGTGAGGCACCCGTTGTACTTGGGCAATTTCCTGATTGCACTTGGGATCGTGATGCACTCGTTGGCACCGTGGCTGGTCGTGATCTACATCATGGCCTTCGCACTGTACTACGAACGCATCATGTTTGCCGAGGAAGCGTTCCTGCGGCGTAAGTTTGGTCGTGACTTCATGGCTTGGTCAACTCAAACGCCAGCTTTTCTTCCGCGATTGCGTCAATGGAAGAAGGCTGAGGTTCCCATGGACTTCCCGAAAGTCATCCGTGCCGAGTCTGCGGCAGTCGCCGTGATCGCGTTCGCATTTCCGGCATTGGAATTTGTCATGCACCATGCAACCGAAGGTAGCGTCGCGATTGAGAACTCGTGGTACGCCCTTTTGGCATCGGGTGCTGTGTTGTACGCGGTCGCCCGCGTGATGAAGCGTCAACTGCGACGCTGGTTGAAGTATGAAAGAATTCTGTACGCGGCAGCAAAATGACCGACGGCAAGAATCAAATGCGATCGCAGGAAACGTTGCACGTAAAGGTGGAGCGAATTGTTCGCAAATTTGGCTTTGACAACGTCTGCGTTTCAAGCATCAAAGCCGGGCACGTCGAGTTGACCGGCACGGTTAGCGATATCAATGACCGCGCGTTGATTGTCGCAATCGCTCGAACAACACCGGGCGTTCAACAGTACAGCATTGAGATCAAGATCGAAAACGACTGAGTACGGAAACCACACAAACATATCGGAGTTCCATCATCATGCGGAATCATATCAGCAAGCTTGTGAGTCTTGCAGTGTTCGGATTGTCAGCATCACTGGCGATGTCAACTCTGGTAGCAGTAGAACCTAAAACGCGCGACCGAACGACGGAGATCCTGTCGGCAAACAGCCTGTCGAGTGTGGTCCGCCAGGTTGCTGATGACGTTTCACCTTCGATTGTGACGGTCTACGCACTTCGCGGCCCACGCATGACGGCTCCGATGCGCTGGCGTGAAGAAGCAAAGTTGCAGCAGCCATTTCACTCGCCCAATTCCCAGCACGCGGCGTGGTTTAACAGCCATTCGGCTGACGACCAAGGATCAGGCGTCATCATTGACCGTCGCGGTTGTATCCTGACATGCAGCCATGTGGTTGAAAATGCCGATGCCGTTTTTGTGCGAACCGCCGATGGTCGGAAATTCCATGCTGAAGCCGTGATTTGTGATCCTCAATCCGACATCGCAATCATCAAGCTCGAAAGTGCTGAAAACCTGCCGGAAGCAAAACTTGCCGATTCAGATGATCTATCCGTAGGCGATTGGGTGGTCTCGCTTGCATCCCCCTACGATCTTCAGCGCAGTGTCAGTGCCGGGATCATCAGTTCGACGCAGCGTTGGGTCGCAAGCTCGCCACACCCGTTGATTCAGAATGACGCGGCGACGAACCCAGGAAGCTCGGGAGGTGCATTGTTAAACCTGCGAGGCGAAGTGATTGGAATTATCGAAGGAGCCTTCACGACTTCCGGCGAGTTTCAGGGCATTGGCTTTGCAACACCGATTAACATCGCCAGAGATATCGCCGAGCAACTGCAAGCCAAGGGCTATGTGGAACGGGGATATTTCGGATTTGAAACCCAACCACTGACTCCCGAAATGGCATCTCTGATTGATTCCTCTGTGAACGCTGGTCTGTATGGGAAAGATGTCCAGAGAAATTCACCGGCCAATCATGCGGGTCTGCGTGAAGGTGACGTAGTGACCGAGTTCGATGGCGAACCGATCAACCAATCCTTCGATCCAGCCACTTTGACTGCCGATGCCGAACCGGGGAAGAGCCATGTCATGACGGTTCTTCGCGAACATAAAGTCGTCGAGATTGAAATGCGGATGCAACAACCACCTCGGGAAGTTGGACCGATTCAATCAGAGATGTCACCCAACGGATCGTTCGAGTATTTGGATTCGTCGCTCGGCCTGGGGCTTTCACGTCTGAACACGTCTATCATCAACGAATTGGAGCTTCCCGGCGACGCACACGGTGCCCTGATCACGCAAGTGGCGTTGGATAGTGATGCGTATCACGAGGGAGTGGCCGCCGGCATGACAATTGCTCGTGTCAACGATACGACCATCCATGACGTTGACGATTATCGCGAAGTGACAAGCAAGTTGGCTCCAGAAAAATCGGTTCTCTTGCTCCTTCAATCAAACCAGGGAAAGCATCTTGTCATGCTTCATATGAGTCGGAAAGAGAATGATGGAAAAGGAAAAAATTGAACTGAAATTGCTTTTGCCAACCATAACCGACTCAGGCGATGCCTGCGTCGAACGTTTGGCGGACCTGCTCACCGCGAAGATGGGCATCGACTCAGCTCATGCAATTCGGTCAGAGGACGACCAACGCGGACAGATTTGTGTTCACTACGATCCAGCTCTCGTCTCGACCGGCGAAGTGCGAGAACTGGCAAAACGTGCCGGTGTCGAATTGGATCAGCGATACGGTCACTGGCTCAGCAAGTCACGCTCAACCCACGCCCGCCGTGCCTCGGCGATCGAGTCGCGACTGGGACGCATGGATGGAGTTCTCGAGGCAGTGGTGTCACCCGATGGTGCGGTTCGCGTCGAGTACGATAAACAGATCATCGACGATTCTGCGATCGCTGGTGCTCTGAGCGAATGGACCGGCGAAACAACAGAGGTTGGCGACGACCACGCTGGGCATGACCACGACGATGAAGATCACGAATCCGACCACTCGGGACACGATCATGCTCACGGCGGCATCTTCGGCCCCAAATCAGAACTGATCTTCGCAATCCTCTGCGGCGTGTTCTTGTTGGTCGGATGGCTGATTGAAACGTTTGCGGATCTTAACGAATGGATTTCGCTGAGTTGTTACGTTGCAGCCTATATGTTTGGCGGTTACTACACGGTCACCGAAGCGATTGAAAAGATTCGAGCTGGAAAGTTCGAGATCGACTTCTTGATGATCGTCGCCGCGGCCGGTGCAGCGTCACTCGATGCTTGGGCCGAAGGAGCGCTGTTGCTATTCCTATTCAGCATCGGCCACGCTCTGGAAGGCTATGCCATGGGCAAAGCCAAGCGTGCCATCGAAGCCTTATCCGAACTCGCACCACGCACTGCACGCGTTCGACGCGATTCAGCGGAAACCGAAGTTCCGGTTGAAGAGCTGGTCGTTGGCGACGTCGTCGTCATCAAGCCTGATGAACGAGTTCCCGCCGATGGCTTCGTGATCGCTGGCGAATCCAGCATCAACCAAGCACCAATTACCGGGGAGAGTGTTCCCGTCGACAAACGCCCGGTAGACGATGTCGAAGCCGCAGCGGCGGACCCCGAATCACTTTCCGCTGAATATCGTGCCTTCGCTGGGACAATCAATCAATCCGGTTCCCTCGAGATCCAAGTTACCAAAACGGCTGCGGAAAACACGCTCGCCCGCGTCGTCACGATGGTCAGCGAAGCAGAAACGCGGGTTTCGCCGACGCAAAAGTTCACGAAAAAGTTTGAACGCTACTTTGTACCGTCCGTCATCACTGGCGTTGTGCTACTGATGTTCGCACCATTGGTCACCGACGAAAGTTTCAGCGATTCATTTTACCGAGCGATGGCTGTCTTGGTCGCGGCAAGCCCCTGTGCCCTGGCGATCGCAACGCCCAGTGCAGTTCTGAGCGGGGTTGCCCGAGCAGCTCGCGGAGGAATCCTTGTCAAAGGCGGCGGGCCACTGGAAAGTCTTGGCAGTCTCGACGCGATCGCATTCGACAAAACAGGAACACTGACCGAAGGCGAACCCAAAGTCACTGACGTTCGCACTGCGGATGGCGTCGATGAATCGGAACTCTTGCGCTTCGCCATCGCCGTTGAGGACCTTAGCAAACACCCGCTCGCCAAAGCCGTCGTTCGCGACGGGAAGAAAAGGTTGGGAGAGGGGGAGAGCGGGAGTCAGGGAGACATTCCAGAAGCGACCGATCTGAAAAGCATCACCGGACGAGGGATTCAAGCGACCGTCGAAGGCGACTTGGTTCACATTGGCAAAGACGACCTATTCGCAGAAGTCGATGGTCCACCGCTTCCCGATAGTGTACGTTCAATCGTCGAGTCGCTCGAACAGAATGGACGCACCACGATGATCGTACGTCGCGGTGACCGTTACCTCGGCGTCATCGGACTGATGGACACACCACGCGAAGCATCCAAACGGACGATCGCAAAGCTACGTGAACTCGGCATCCAACGGATGATCATGATCTCCGGCGACAATCAACAAGTCGCCGACGCGGTCGCCAAGGAAGTCGGACTTGATGAAGCACGTGGCGACCTGATGCCCGACGACAAAGTCGCCGAAATCAAGAAGCTGCAAAGCGAAGGCGGCGTTGCGATGGTAGGTGACGGAGTCAACGACGCCCCCGCAATGGCCTCGGCTTCCGTCGGCATCGCCATGGGAGCCGCCGGAAGCGACGTCGCACTCGAAACCGCCGACGTTGCCCTGATGGCCGACAACCTCGACCACCTCCCGCTCGCCATCGGCCTCAGCCGCGCGACCCGCCGCATCATCCGCCAAAACCTCTGGATGAGTCTCGGCATGGTCGCCTTCCTCGTCCCCGCAACATTATTGGGTCTCAACATCGGCCCCGCAGTTGCGCTGCACGAAGGCAGCACCCTCGTCGTCGTCTTCAACGCCCTGCGACTACTCGCGTACAAGCAGTAGCGTCAATTCGCCGGGGTTGCAACGACGGTCGTCACGCCAAGTTGTCAGCCCCCACAGGACAGGTGTATGATCAATTAATGACGTGCATTTTGTACTACGAGAAGTGAGGTGCTTGTCAAGCAGAATAACCATCGAACGATCAACGTTGGTTGTTTCCATTCGCTCTGGTTCAATATCTTTTACTTCAGGATTTTGCGTGACGAGATACGGGAACAAATACCTGGACTTTACATTCGATTTATTTGGTTTGATTTGGGGAGATCCGAGTACTCGCATCCCAAAATTTCTGATAGTTGCAGGTGTCTCGCTGATCGCGTCTCCGTGGTGGCTACCCTTCGTCTATGAAGTGGTCGAGACGTGGCTTGGAATCAACACACGACTAGCAGTGCAGTTCGATATTGCTGTCTTCATAAGTGGTTGGGTTTTAGTCGCACTGGGGATCGGACTATGGATACACGCACGGAAAAACTCATCTGAAGTAAAAGTCTCTCAAGTATTTCGTGATTGGCCTCGGTTACAGCAGCGAATGAGCAATCGCGTGCATGAGCAACTGAAGAAGGAGCAATACGATTCTGGAATTGATGTTCGGCCACCTTCCAATATCCACCAAGTTGCGACAGTATTCTCTGGCGCAAGCGGTCAGGGTAAGACGTGGCGACTCGCGAGGACTGCAATCGACGCAATCAAAAGCGACTCGCTGGTTGTATGGGTACCAGCGTCACGTGGCAACCGTGAACCACTAGAGTATGCAGCACAGGAAATTTGCGACTACGGTTTAGAAGTCGATTCCCATCTCACCATCGAGCGAATTGCCTTCAAGCGACAAGAGTCAAATGCCAATATCAATAGCCCTTGGGCCGTTTTTTGCATTGACGGAGTACGTTCTCACCAAGAAGCTGAGCGGTTGATCCAACTTGATTGGGACCGTTGGGGTATCTCACTTGTAATGTCAACGAGCGTCGAAATCGCTCGTGATTTAGCGTTCAGAGCAGAACTCCCGATTGAAACGATTCGAGACTTCGACCACTCGGAACTTCGTTCATATCTTGAGCGGCGAAAACGGTCATGGGTAAACATTGCGCCCGATGTCCGCGAGCTTATTCGCCGCCCAATTCTCGCCAAGCTTTATGCTGATGTTGTCGACGATCAGCATCAGTTTATTCCACGCAATGAATACGATCTGATGGAGGCTTCTTGGCTTCGACTAACCAACCCAGTTGAGGTTGGCTTGATTCGCAAAATTTCTGGAACTATCGGTGACGATACAAAACCATATCCATGGCTTACAGAAACGGTTCTGGAGGCTGGCTTTTCACCCGATTTGATTGAGAAATTTATTAACCGCGGTTTGTTGCACGACGTTGGGGATGGCCGTGTTGCGATTTGGCATCAACGTTTTCTGTGCTGGGCGTTTGCAAAATATCTTACGGCTCAGTTTGTGGCGGGCGTGTTGTCGCTCGAACAGTTAATCGACGCTATGGTGAAGTGTCATCGTGTTCCGGATTCCAGACGCTTGCAACTGGGCTATGTCCCTATGGATGTGCTATGGTTGCTACTGGCGTCAGAACTTCCAAATGAGAAACGCAAATCACTCTGGAAACTTGTTGCTGCATTGGAAGCATCGGAAGGCTTGGGGCACGAGGATGCGTCGTTGTATACGCATCTACTGGCTAGCCTTGGGGAACGCGCAATTCCGCTTCTGTTGGATCGCGTTCGTTCGATTGAGAACCTAGAACGTAGCGGAGTTGTTGCACGGACAGCCGATGCACTCAGGATCATTGGCCGTGACAATGTCGAACGCTTATCAGCCGTGGCAAGGGATTGTGTTGCGGACGGTACTGAAGCACTGTCGGAACTCGGACTGCGACTAGCGGTTTCTTTTCCCTGCTCGGTGGATGTGGAGCGAGTCTGGGAAGAGCATCGCCGATGCATTGTGGACGATAAGAAGAGCAGCATGCATTTTGTTCGCCGGGATAGGGCTTCAATGGCGTTTGTTGCAGTTGCGGCGGAAAATCTCCCTTGGCTTAAGCAAGAACTACAAAATGGTGATACGAGCGATCCATGTTTTACTTCTTTGGTATTCGCATTGGCAAACATGCCGGGTCTCGGTTCCAAAAGAGTCTGGGAGGAGACAAAGGGTCACTTAATTGATTCAATTTCACCCGAAAATCGTCGGTGTTTGACGGCCTGCATTGTCTCTTTTTGTGACTCGGGAGAATACGAACGACTCGAGGAGTGGGCTTCTTCGGAAGACGAGTTAGTTGGGATGGTGTCTGCGAAAGGACTTGCATTTCGTGATCCGGCCCGAGGAATCCGCGTCTTGCCAACCGTCGCTTCAAGCCAACTCTGGGGCGGGGCCGGTGCAATCGGGACCGCCCTAATTGCATCTGATCCAGTCGCGACGTGTGATGTCGTTGAATCGTTGGTTGCCGGCAGAGTCGATCCAGAACATTATTTCGATTTGGTTGCAAACCATGGCGACTGCCTCACTCTGAGTTTGGTCGAGAAATTGCTCGATTGGCTGAATGACGTTTTGGAGCAACATCTCACTGTGGGCGATGATTCTAAACAGCCACACCCAAGATATCCGTTGCGTTTGATCGAAGGACTTCACGGAGAGACTGTCCTGTCAGGGTTAAGGTCAAGGCAGGGCAGTAGCTTGGAAACGTATCTCGAAGCGTTCGCCACATCTCAGATCGAAAAGATTTCAGGTTGGGTTAATCACGAATTTGAACACTCGAGAGAACTGCTGAAGCGTATTGCAGGCGATGGTTTCACAAAATTGGTAAACTCACTTATCCGAGCGAGACATCAGCAACTGAAGATGGAAGGATGTGAGCTTGCAGTAATGCGTCCGAGCGCGCTGACACGAGAATTGCTTGTAGCTGCGGCTGTAAGCGATGACATGTGGGATTCTGGGTCTTCGGGTATCAATTTGGTTCAAATGCGAGCCATCGACAGCCTCGCGGCTCTGGGCGAGAACACTGGAGTTGTCAACGGCATACTTAAATGGGGACTCAGCGTTTCGCCAGACATCGGCGCTCTACGTGAAGGGCAGCTCGAAATGAATGACAAGGAGCTTGCTCCGGCGATTGCGTTGCTAGAGGACTCAAGTGACAAACATTACGGGCACGCAATCTTGGCTATCGGACAGAGTGGCAGACAAGACCTTCGAGAAGTGGTCGAGAATGCATTGTTGGCATGTGACTACGACTGCGAATTGGTGAATTATTGTCTACTCGCGCTCGAAGACTTACCCAGCGACTGCGGACGAACGTTGAAACGTCTTGTAGAGCAATACCAATCTGGGCATTACAAGTTTGCTGTACTGAAAGCTCTTTCTGGCTGTTCGGCGTCGAATGAAACGTACCTAAAAATGCTTCCGACGGATGGAAAATACGATGACATGGATCAGCGTATTCTTGCTTACTTAGCAGCTGACGAGTCGACTCGCACATCCACCCGATCCCATGTTGATAGGATTTTGGAAACCGGCGGAAGTCAGATAAACGATACGGTTGCACTACTTGATCCAAGCCAAGAGTCAGATCAGAAGCTACTGTGGGAGAAGACTCTGCAGCCAGATAGCGGGATGCACTACGTTGGCTCACGAGCTCAAGCATTGCGATCACTTGGCAAGATTGCGCCAGACGCTGCATTTGAAATTGGGCTGGAAACGTTAATAACCGATCGCCGTGATCGCGAGATGATTCCTCGTGTTTTGCTTGAGCTTAACCCTGAGCGTGCAGTTCAATCTCTTTGTCATGTTGCCAGTGAATCAAACGTCAAGGTCCAATGCTGCGATATAGCCCGTGCACTTCGCGGTGTCGATGATATTTCCTTGGTAAATCAAGTGGTTACCGAACTTTTGAAAGACGAGAGCTGGATAACCAGGCGTGCTGCCGCGTTTATGGCCGGTTTTCTATCCAGTAGCGTGGCTGACGATGCTTTAAAACAAGTTGCGTATGGCGATCCCAAATGGGGAGTCTGTTTTGAAGCACAGTCGGCGATACGGAAACGGCAACGGGAAGAGGAAGGATGCAAGCTGCTTTTGAACTTAAGCTCCATTGAATCATGCCAAGTTTGGGGAACACTTGACTGCATCATTCGCTTAGTAGATCCAGGCGTCGCCGTTGCAACTGGCGACCCGATAGGCTTCCTAAGCGCCGTTCGTTCTCAACCTTTCATCGTCGGCAAGTACGTTTCCAAAGAGCTAAAAAAACAGACCAAGAAGCTGGAAGACGAAATGAAGTCTCTTCATGGAAAATGGAAAGACAATGACTAACCCTTTTGCCGTCCCGTCGAGCGGGAGTGGTCGCTGAGGATATTAGCGTGGACAGTACGGCTCAAGCTGCCCAGGTTACCTTCCGTGTCCTCAACCATTTTCCGTAGCAGGCGATTGAGACTCCGATGGCCCAGCCAGGAACGGGGGGCACTGCTTTGCCCTCCGTCAAGGCAAACACATCGAGCCGTAAAGGTAAGCGTCTGGCAAGAAAAAACTATAAGCCGTAGAACGCTCATTTTCGCCCGGCTGTTTACCCCCGGTGGGTATGTGTAGAATTGCGATAATGGAGCCTTCGCATGAAAACACAGCTCAGAATTCGATTGACGAACCGACGGTGCAAGCCGCTTCGGTCGGTGATCGACGTGCGCTGCGCGACATCTACGAGGCGACCAGCGATCGGGTGTATCGGTTGATGGTGCGGATGGTCGGCGTCCAAGATGCCGACGACCTAACGCAGCAGGTTTACGTGCGATCGTTTTCCAAGCTCAGTCAATTCAGTGGCGACTCGAAGTTCGAGACTTGGTTGTACCGCCTGGCGACCAACGAAGCCTTGCAGCACCTGCGGCGGGAGAAGCACCGGCGAACGAGCGAACTTGTAGCCGAACCAACCACGCGGCAAAACGATTCCGTCGAACAAGACGAGCGTGCCCAACTTGTCCGACAAGCACTCGCCGCCCTCGACCCTGAGCTGCGAGCGATCTTCACGCTCAAAGAAGAGAACGGATTGTCGTACCAGGAGATCGCCGCGACACTCGACATCCCCGAAGGAACCGTCGGTTCAAGATTGAACCGGGCACGGCGGGAATTGAGGAAGTTGTTGAGTTGACCTGATTTAGTGCTGCAGAATTATCCGAAGGATATCCCCCTGAACCCACAGCGACGTTTGCTCATCTTGTGTAATCTGATGCAAGTCAATCACTACCCAAGTTGCAAAGAGTATTGCTCTTGAATCCACACGACGACAAAACGATCCGGCGAGTCGCAACGGTCCCTGAATCGGAGTCTGATTTTGCTGAATGGATTTTGCAGAATGACTTAGCCGACTTCTTGCAGCGTGACCTATTGGACGATCGTGTGATTCTCTACGCGAGTTTTTCGCATCTCTTTCTTCACGCGGTCCTTGTGCCTCCATTCGATCCAAAGAATGAGAGCGAAATTGCAGACCTGATGGACTGGAGTCTGACGGTCGATTCGACGTGGGCACTCACGACCTCTGGTGACGATGCGTGGATCGCCTCACCGCTCGATTTCGTTGGCTCGAAACATCTTGGCAAGGGTGAGAAGCTCGTTTTTCTACGAGACTCGGATCTAGTTGACCCAAAACGCACTTACATCGAGATCAGCCAAAAGCTGACACATACGCTGTCGTTGCACCACATTCCGGAGCGGAAAGCTTGGTGCAAAACAGACGATCGTGGCGATGTTGATGAAGTGATCAAAGTTCATGATTTTGATGCAACGGACGCCGGGCGTGTTGTCTCGATGGACATGAGAGCGTTGCGACAGTATGCCGGGCTCACCGGGCAGTGGCTTTTTCGCATGTTTGATGTTCCTCGATACCGGTCGGGGAGTTTTCATGGTTTCGCGTCGGAAATGAGTCGTCAATCCATCCCCGGTGGTAGCAACCTTCACGGCTGGATTCACGTCGCCGAGAAGTACGCCAGCGTTTCTCGAGGAATTCAATGGGCGAACCCTGGTTTAACCAAAGCTGAGATTGCTCGAACGGTTTGGGGGTCGGATGCTGCGACAGAGCAGTACGAATCGTTCATCGCTTGGGACTGGCGGAATCAAACCGTCGACACGTTCAGCTGTGATCCTGCGGAACTGCCAACTATTTCGTGCCTGCGGACGGCCCGTTTCAAACAAGCCCTGCATTTTTCAAACCTGGAGTGCTCAGGAAGTACAAAGCCGATCCAGAAAAATACGCGATCGAAGGGAGAACAATTTCCTGTCGCGGAGCGTGGTACCTCAAAGGTTGGGGCGTCAATGATGCTGGTCAAGTCCATGCATACTTGTGCGACCTTGGCAAGTTGCCGCACACCGAACAGTTGCATTGGAAGTCGTTTAACGAAGAACCCAAGGCAGGACTATCGGAATCGGTCATAGCGACGGACTTTGAAGGTCGCTGGTCAGAGCACTATGAACCATTGGAAAGTCTTCGCAGTCGTTGCCGTGAGTTGCATGAGCATCCGTGTGATTGGTGGCGACTTCGCGACGAAGAATTGTTGCGACGCACCCAATACCCGCTGACTGACACACGCCAAGATTGGTCCGACGAGTTGCTAAATCTAGACCAGATGGTCGTTGAATCAATCGTCGAGAAGCCGATCCGCAAGCGTGCCAAGTCGCTCGGGCGAGAACTGGAGCATCAATGGCGTGGGATCCGGCTGCTTCAGGAGTGTCTAATTGGATTGGGCTTTGACGAGCAGCGATCGAAAGAACTCGTTGAGCCGCTTTCAACGATGCACTTTTTGCGATCGGCTTTGAAGGGTCATGCCTCGGGCAGTAAACAAGCCGAGTTGGAGAAAGAAGCACGAAACCGTTCGGGAACGTTGCTTGCCGACTTCAAAACGCTCTGCGAGCGGTGCGATGAGAATCTGCACATCATCGCCGACGTGCTAAACAAGGACGACTCAAGCCCCGACAGTGGCAATTAGGATTGTTCTAGCTTACGACGACTACGGGCATCCTACCGTGCGGTCGATTTGGGCGATGGTGCCGGCCAGTGTGGCGTCGATGCGCGCGAGTTGTGTCTCGAACATCAATAGCTCGCGGTAGGTTTCGATCAACGTGAAGAAGTCCGTGCGTTTGCCTCGGTAGTCGGCGATTGACAGTTTGAGCGTGTCTTCGGTACGCGGGATGATTCGTTCTTCGTAGATGTTGCGTTGCTCGACCAGGGCGTCGGCTTGAACGATCAAGCGACGGATTTTTCCGTAAAGTTCATCTCGTTCGGCTTCCAGGCGTCGAGTCGTGCTACCGCGACGGTGAGCTGCTTCGCGGATTCCAGCGTTGATCTTCTCTCGCCAGATCGGCAATGTCGTACCGAAGCTGACGCTGAGTTGATCGTTCCCGTTAGCTACTGGGCTAAGAACATCATGATTGTCGCTGACTAATCCCCAATTCAATCCGACACTGAAGTCTGGATACTGCTGCAAGCAAGCCAAGCGTTCTTTGTCGCGATCGCGTTGGATTTCCCACGCGAGGCCGCGTAGCTTCGGGTTGCACTGCTCGGCTAACGCGATCAGCTCTTCAATTTGCTGTGGAGTGTCTGTGATGCCGAGTTCATCCGTCGCTTCGGGAAGTATGCCGATGGGTTGCTGTAGCAAAGTAGCGAGGTCGGCTTGGGCAACCAGCTTTTGTTTCGCAAGCGTGATGAGTTGTTCGTCGAGCCGATCGGTTTCGAGTTGTGCTCGCAACACGTCTTGTTGAGAACCGCCGCTGCGGTAGCGTGCCTCGGCGACATCCGTCAGGTCAGCGACGAGGCCTTTGGTTTCCTCGATGATGTCGATCGCTCGGGTCGCGAACCAGACTTCGTAGTAGGCGAGACGAACGGACTCGGTAATCTCGCGGGCAATCGCGTCGACTTCCGTTTGAGCGATTTGCACCTCGCGACTGGCGATCACCGCTTTGGTTTTCAGCTTGTCAGGAAACGGCACCATCTGGTTGACCGACATCTGATTGGCGACTCGGCCGGCCGCGGTTTGAATGGCGTTGTCGTGCAAAGGCCAGAAGGTGTTGTTGAATGTCGGGTCAGGCAACGCTTTGGCTTGCGGGATGACATTGGACGCTGCAGCGACACGTTGCTGGGCGGCGAGGATTTTTGGGTGGCGTGCGAGTGCGGTGCCAACAAAATACTCGACGGGTTGGCCGGTGGGGGAGTTGGGAGAGGGGGAGACAAGGAGATTGGGAGACGCTGAGTCAACATCTTTCTCCGTGTCTCCCAACCTCGTTGCCTCCTTGTCTTGTTTCCCGCTCCTTGTCTCCGTGTCTCGCTCATCTCCCTGACTACTCTTCTCCCCATCTTCCTTGGGCGGATCGAGTTGCAGAAAGTCTCCGAAACTTCGTTTGCCGTCTTCCTTGGGTGGCTGTGCGAAGACGGCGGGCGATGCGATCACCAACCCGTCGTTGTAGCCTGCGGGCTGAATGGCCCCTGTTTCCGGTTCGCTAAGGACTTGCTGCCAATCGACATCGCTGGTCGCGACCGAAGTCGGGTTCGACGCGGCGGACGCAGTGGTGACTTTTGCTACATGAACACCACGCTGGGAGGCACAACCGGACACCGACGCGGCAACCAATGCTGCTAGCAGCAGGCGCTTCGCTTGGGTTCTTCCGGGTCTCGAAGAATGCCGATCCATGGCGTTCAGGTCCTAATGAGCTATAATTGTGCTGTCAAAGTTTGCCTAACCGGCTAATTCCTATTGAACTCTTCGGCCAAATTTCCGATACAGTTCATATACCGTGTATGGGTATCCTTTTCGGAAGGTCACAGTGAGTAACTCCCCCCTAATTCGCGCCGCCGTTAATCTTTGTCTGATCGCTGTAATAGTGATTCAGCCGATGGCGATCGTTGCTGCGCAGGGAACATGTGCTCAAGGTCAGTGCTGCGAGGCCGAAACGGTCTGCCAAGCTTGCAAATGCTGTGAAGTGAAAACAGACGGTGATCTGTGCGGCTGCTGTAGTGGCAACGAAGAAGACGCCGGCAGTTGCTGCAAGAAAAAATCCGAACGGCCAAAGCACGATGAGTTGTTCGGAGAAATCTCCGATGTCGTGCCTGAGCCACCGAAACCCGACGACGAGAACTTGGTTCAAGACCGGGTTGCATTGTCATCGTGTATGTGTGGAATTCGCTCGGAACCGATTGCACCAGCACCTCATCGCGTTCCTGTTCCGCAAGTTCGTGAATTGGTCGTGATCGCGTACCTGGATCACGTCGCCTCAGACGCTGGGCTTTCGATTCGTCCAGATCAACTGGTTTCACGATTGCCGCATGGCGATCACTCACCGCATTTCTCTCAGCGGTTTCTTTGCATCTGGCGCATCTAGCGTCGTCTCGATAGGAGAGCTGCGCGCTCGTAGCTCTTCGGTTTCAAGTTGGCTTTCACGTGAATGGTGCTGCGCGCTCATTCCCAGTGGAGTCTTTCCAGATGCAATCCCTACGCGATTTGATTCGCGTCACCCGAAACAATGAACCGGTCACGGCCTGGAGGCGATGACTGGTCGATGATGCGATCCCCCCCGTCGCATCATCGGCCAGTCACCTCTTGAGCTGACGTCTGTGGATGGAACCACAAACGCAAGCCGGAAAACGCTGTGAGAACTGTCATGAATCAGGACGAACCAATCAAACCGGATGAAGCTGACGCTGATGACGAGATCAGCAACGTGGTTGCGGACGCGCCTGCGTATAGCGAGCCAGCGGAAACTGCGGTCGAAGAATCGCCTACGCCAGTTGAAGCTCAATCCAACGCTACTCAAAGTGGTGGCGGGATGAAGTGGCTCATGCGCACGGGCGTGCAAGCCGTAACTGTCGTCATCGTCGCCGGCCTCGTGTTCTTCTTGCTCGGCGTCGCACAACGAACGAAGTGGTTGACTGCTGACGGATTCTCGGGCGGCAATGGCGAAGCCGTCGAGGAAGCCGGCGGTGGCGAAGAAAAACGGTATATCTGTCCGATGATGTGCACGCCGCCTTCGACGGAGCCAGGACGATGCCCGGTTTGCGCAATGGAATTGGTCGAAGCGACTGGCGGTGGTGGTGGCGACGGCATCTCGGTCACCATTGAACCCTCGGCTCGTCGACTCGTCGGCATTCAAACCGCCATGTCAAAGATGGGCGAAGTCAACCGCACGATTCGCACCATCGGCTCGATTGACTTCGATGAAAGTCAACTGTCGACGATCAGTGCGTACATCGACGGCCGTTTGGAAAAGATGTACGCGAACTATGCCGGTGTGAAAGTCAATGAAGGTGACGACCTTGCATTGATTTACAGTCCGCAGCTCTATACGGCCCAAACCGAGTTCATCACCAGCATGAACAGTGACGGGAAAATTGGGCGATTTCAAATTGCTGGCGGCGATCTCAACAAGATGGCTCGCGAGAATTTGGCTGAGCTTGGCATGACGCAAAGTCAGATCGACCAGTTGGGGAAGTCGGGCAAGCCAATGTCGCGCATCCGCATCAAGTCGCCGCAAAGTGGAACGGTCATTGAGAAGTCAGCCGTTGAAGGTGACTACGTCAAAACGGGACACAAGCTCTATCGAGTCGCTGATCTCAGTAGCGTCTGGTTGATGCTTGATCTGTTCCCCGATGACGCATCGGCAGTTCGATTCGGGCAACAAGTCGAAGCCGAGATTCAGTCGATGCCCGGCGAGGTGTTTACTGGTCGCGTCGCTTTCATCGATCCAACGGTTAACCCGAAGACTCGAACAGTTCGCGTCCGGGTCGAGATCATGAATTTCGATGGGAAGCTACGTCCGGGCGACTACGCCACCGCTCGCGTGACCGTGCCCGCGATTCCGATGGATCAGGTGTACGACCCGGCACTGGCGAACAAGTTCATCAGCCCGATGCACCCGCAAGTCATCCGCGACGAACCGGGCAAGTGCCCGCTGTGCGACATGGATTTGGTGCCAACGTCGCAACTTGGTTTTGCGTCGCAGCCGTTGCCGATGCAGCAGGTCGTCACCGTTCCTCGCGACGCCGTGCTGTTGGCCGGTGAAAACAGTGTGATCTATGTCGAAACTGAACCGGGACGTTTTGAGATTCGCCGAGTCACGGTTGGCCCGATGAATCGTAAGGAAGCGGTGATTGTCGAAGGTTTGTCCGCCGGCGAGACAGTCGCCACTGGCGGTAATTTCCTCATCGACTCGCAAATGCAGCTTGCCGGCAACCCATCGTTGATGGACCCGACGAAGGCCCCGAGCTATTCGCCGGGACCGCTTGAGCTTCCTCAAACGAATCCGGTCATGTTGGCGACCGACGCGGGAAAGCAGTTTGATCGCACCTACGACGCTTACTTTGAAATCCAGTGCGCGATGGCGGCGGATCAGACTCCACCCCCGGTCGCACTGAATACGCTGATCGAAGGACTCCGCGAACTGGAAATGTCGGCGGAAGTTCCCGATGAGGCTCAACGCAGGTTCGCGACCGCTCGCCGCGCGGCGTCACGCATGGATGGCTCGTTAGAGACGGCTCGCGAAGCCTATCGCGGGGTTAGTCACGCGATGTTGAAAGCGGCGACGGTTGCTCGCGGTCCGAAGACAGCCGTGAAGCTAACGCATTACTACTGCCCGATGGTTCCTGGCGGCGGAGGCGACTGGATGCAACCCGGCGGCGAATTGCAGAACCCGTATTGGGGCAGCGAGATGCTGACTTGCGGCGAGGTCGTTCGTGACATGGCGATGCCCGTTGGCGAAGTTCCCTCAATCGCTCGCACGGTGCAGTAAGGAAACGAACCATGTTAAATCTAATCATTCGCTTTTGCGTCAAAGAACCTTGGCTGGTCGTGCTACTCACGATCGGCTTGAGCGTTGCCGGTTGGGTCAGCTTCAAGTCCATCCCAATCGACGCAATTCCGAACATTGGCGAAAACCAAGTCATCGTATTGACGCCATGGCCGGGTCGCTCGCCGAAGGACATCGAAGATCAGGTCACCTATCCGTTGAGTGTTTCGTTGCTCGCCGTTCCCGGTGCCGAATCGGTGCGCGGCAAGAGCATGTTCGGTTACAGCTTTGTGCAGGTCACGTTCAAAGACGAGATTGACTTCTATTGGGCACGAAGCCGAGTTTCCGAGCAACTCGGCAGTGCGGCGTCTCAGTTGCCCGACGGCGTTGTGCCACAACTTGGGCCAGACGCCACGGGGCTTGGGCAGGTCTATTACTACACGCTCGAGCCACCCGATGAAGGCATGGGGCTAGCAGAACTTCGCAGCATGCAAGACTTCGTCGTGAAGTACGAATTGCAGGCGGTCGAGGGCGTCAGCGAGGTTGCCTCGATCGGGGGTTACGTTCGCCAGTATCAGATCGAAGTCGATCCCGACAAGCTTCGATTCCACAACGTGTCGCTGGATAGATTGGCGATGGCGATCAAGGGATCGAACCTTGACGTCGGTGCAAAGACTGTCGAGACGACGGGAATGGAGTTCATCGTCCGCAGTAAGGGCTTCCTCGGCTCGGGCGGTGACAAGGATAAAGCGGTCGAGGACATTGAGGACACCGTCATCATGCAGCGCGACGGTGTTCCCGTTCGTGTTCGCGATATTGCCAATGTGCAGATTGGCCCGGACTTTCGTCGCGGTGCGTTGGACTACAACGGAGCCGAGGCTGTCGGCGGCGTGGTCGTCATGCGATATGGCGAAAACCCGCGAGTCGTGATCGACCGAGTCAAAGAGAAAATCGCCGCGATTACGCCATCGCTGCAGGGTGTGACCATTCACGGCGTCTACGATCGCAGCGGCTTAATTGATGAAACGATGGCCACGCTGACGCATGCATTGCGTGACGAAATCATTATCACTGCGATCATCATCCTGCTGTTCCTACTGCACATTCGCAGCAGCTTTGTCGTCGCGATCTGTTTGCCTGCTGCTGTGCTGATGTCGTTCATCGCGATGCGAGTAGTTGGTGTCGGTGCGAACATCATGTCACTGGCGGGAATCGCGATCGCGATTGGAACGATGGTCGACATGGCGATCATCGTTTCAGAAAATGTGTACCAGCATTTGGCAGAGTGGGAGCGAGAAAGACAAGGAGACAAGGAGACACGGAGAGAGGGAGACAAGCAGTTAGATAGCTCCGTGTCTTCTTGTCTCTTACACTCCTTGTCTAGAACGCGAAGCGAAGTTGTCTACGAAGCAACGGTCGAAGTCGCACCCGCCGTTGTGACTGCCGTCGCAACAACGATCGTCAGTTTTTTACCGGTCTTCTTCCTGACCGGTCGTGACTACAAACTGTTTTCGCCGCTGGCTTACACCAAGACATTTGCGATTGCCGCAGCGATGATCGCTGCCGTCACGATCGTTCCGGCTTTGTGCCGCCTGATGCTGCGAAGCTCGGTGCGTCGCAAGAGCACAGCTCTCATTGCAGGAATTTCGTTGGCCGGACTACTCGGCGTAGCTTCGCATTTCCTTTGGGGGTCGAGACTTGCGGAACGCTTTGGCCTAGAGACTTGGGTTGTGACCGTGATTGCAGCCACAATCGGCTTGATTGGCGGTTGGCAGTTGATGCGAGAACGAATTCGACCCATCGAAGAAATCCCGTCGAGCCGCTTCGTTCGCTGGATTTATGCGGCGCGGCTGCGTCACGCTCTCAATCACAAAGCGTTCGCGTTATCGTTTCCGCTCGTCCTACTAATCATCGGCGTGGGAGCCTACGTCGGCATGCCAACCATCCTTCGTCCGGTCGAGAAGGTGGCAAACCTGTTCGGTGCTGAGTTGAATGATTTTCCCGGATACGTTGATGCCAAGCACGTCTTTACTGGTTTGCAAAGTGACGACTGGATCGCGTTGGACGAGGGAAGCTGGTTCTACATGCCGACGCTGTATCCGGCAGCGAGCTTCTCGCAGGCAATGCAGGTCCTACAAACTCAAGATGTGCTGATTGGCCAGATTCCTGAAGTGAAGGATGTACTGGGCAAGATCGGTCGCGTTGAATCGGCACTCGATCCCGCTCCCGCAGCGATGGTCGAAACGTATGTGATGCTGAAACCTGAAAGCCAGTGGCGAGAAGGCGTCACCGCACGCGATGTGTGGGATGAAATCAACCGAGTCGCAACGCTGCCCGGTGTCACGCCCGCCTCGGCACTGCAACCGATCGAAGGCCGTGTCGTGATGTTGCAGTCCGGCATCAAGGCTCCGATGGCCATCCGTGTTTACGGCGACAAGTTGGACACGCTCGCCGACGCCGCAATGGACGTCGCCGCCGAGTTAAAAAAATCACCGCTGATCAATGCAGGCACGGTCAATCCCGACATTGTGCTCGGAAAACCGTATGTCGAGTTCACGGTCGATCGCGAGGCAGCATCGCGTTACGGAATGAGTTCGTCGATGGTGAACCAAGTCATCGAAACGGCGCTCGGCGGAATGAATCTGATCAAGACGGTCGAAGGTCGAGAACGTTATCCCGTGCGGCTTCGATACAACCGCGACCTTCGCGAACAGATCGACGGCCTGAAGCGTTTGCCAGTCGTCACGCATTCAGGTGCGGTCGTGCCGTTGGAAGAACTCGCGGAACTGGAAACGACGTGGGGGCCAGGTGCAATCAACAGCGAAAACGGGCGACTGGTCGCTCATGTTTCATTCATGACCAATGGTAGCAAGGGTGACCTGGAATCGGTCTCGGCGATCGAAGAGCAACTCCGCACGGCACAGTCGTTGCCGCCATCGAATCCAAATCGCCTGTCACTTCCCGCAGGATACTCGCTTGAAGCAGTGGGAAGTTTCCGAAACCAAATCGAGGCTAACCTGCGACTAATGTGGATCATCCCCCTGGTCATCTGCATCAACTTGCTGCTGATCTACATGGAGTTTCGCAACTTCTCAATCTCGCTTGCGGTGTTCTCAGGCATTCCGGTTGCATTTGCAGGCGGCATGATCGCCGTCGCGACCATGGGCGTGGAACTCAACACCGCGGTGTGGGTGGGCTTCATTGCGCTGTTCGGCCTAGCCGTCGACGACGGCGTGGTGATGGCGACCTACATTCACCAGCTGTTGAAAAAACGCAAAGTTCAATCAGTCGAGGACATCCGCAACACGGTTTACGAAGCCGGTCTGAAACGTATTCGCCCCTGCATGATGACGACCGTGACAACGCTGGCGGCGCTCGTCCCAGTGTTGATTGCAACCGGTCGCGGTGCCGACGTGGCCCGCGCGATGGCGATCCCAGTGTTCGGCGGAATGCTAGCCGAACCGTTCACGTCGTTCATTGTGCCGACGCTGTATTGCGGCTACCTGGAACTGAAAATGCGATTCGGTTTTCAAGACGAGCTTTGGGACGGAACCGAAGCGATGCCAGAGGAGGAGCTGATGAAGGCAGCATAAAAACTTTCGAGTGCTCGTGAAGAAACCTTCGACTCGAGCATCCAACTAAACAACCTCACCAAGATCGACGGACCATACGGATTGTGTCCTGACTTTCACAACGGAGTTCTCCCATGAAACGAACACTCATCATCACCGCTTGCTCGCTCGCGATGTCCGCATCGACGGTGTTTGGGCAAACCATCCAATCACAGCACAATCACGCCGGCCACAACCACGCGATGCCCGGTATGACGCAGGCTCGCGAAGTTACCCAGGCAGGACCGCATGGCGGCACCTTAAAGCAAACCGGCAACCTGCAAATCGAAACAATTGTTTCCCAAGGCGGGCTTCAAATGTTTGTCTACGATCGCGCGGGCCAGCCTGTCTCGGTCGATCGTGGACGCGGTGCTGTCTCGGTACGAGTCGAGGGCAACGCGAAACGTTATCGCTATGACTTGCTGCCCGATGGAAAAGGTTCTCTGACCGCTCCCGTGAACTTGTCGCAACTCGCTGGCCGGCAAATCGACGTCGATATTCAATTGGTCGGCATCACCAACAACACCGTGAGCTTTAACGAAGTCGCCACGGTTCCCGCCAGCGAGCAACAACTGGCCGCCGCCGCGATCGCACGCCAAAAGATTTGTCCCGTCAGCGGAAAGCCGCTCGGCAGCATGGGCGATCCCGTGGCAGTCGATGTGAACGGACAGAAACTCTACGTTTGTTGTGCCGGCTGTGTGAACGCGGTCAAGTCAGACCCGGCTAAATATGCTGCTGGTCGCCCGCAAATCACGGTGACCACAGCGACACAAGCCGACGCTGCTGCGATTGCAGCCCAAAAGGTCTGTCCCGTGATGGATGAGCCTCTCGGTGGCATGGGCACACCGATCAAGGTCATGGTTGGTGACAAGCCGATCTATCTATGCTGCAAAGGTTGCATCAAAAAGATTCAAGCTGAACCAGCGAAGTACCTCGCCATGGTTTATGGCAACGGTCCGCAAAACAGTGGCCAGCCCGCTGTCACGACTGCGGCAAAGATCACTGTCTCAACATCAACGCCAGCCGACGCAGCGGCCATTGCGGCTCAAAAGGTTTGCCCAGTGATGGATGAGCCTCTCGGTGGCATGGGCACACCGATCAAGGTGATGGTTGGCGACAAACCGATCTATCTTTGCTGCAAAGGCTGCATCAAGAAGATTCAAGCTGAACCAGCGAAGTACCTCGCCATGGTTTATGGGAACGGCGATCAAGCGTCCGTCCCCGCCGGAACCGAGCAAGTACGCGACGGCATTTTCAAAGTAGTTTCTGCCGATGTTCCATTTATCGCTGCCCAAAAGAAATGCCCCGTGATGGACGAACCGCTCGATGCAATGGGGGGACCGTACAAGGTCAA
This sequence comes from Rhodopirellula sp. P2, assembly GCF_028768465.1. Lineage (GTDB taxonomy): Bacteria > Planctomycetota > Planctomycetia > Pirellulales > Pirellulaceae > Rhodopirellula. The sequence continues at coordinate 151,596 of NZ_CP118225.1, read as the reverse complement.
CGCGGCCGGGAAAGCAATCTACATCTGTTGCCCAGGATGCGCGAAGAAGATCGCAGCCGAGCCGCACAAGTGGTTAGCTGTCCTGAAATCACAAGGAGTCGAAGCTCCAACAATTCGTTAATCAACTCGGGAGCGAGTTTGCAAATCGGCTCCTCGCTTCCCCTCTGACTCACGCGGGGGCGGTGTCGCGTCTGATTCACGCAAGTGATGACGTCACCACGCCGTCCCTGCCTTTTTCGTTTCAACTCACGACAAGGAAGTCGTCATGAAATCTCAATGGAAATCCTGCGCTACCGCTGCGCTCATAGGCACCGCATTGCTATCCACCGGATGCCAATCATTGCCCTGGGTTGGCAATCGAAAGGGCGAGCCGTCGATGACCGCTCAGCAATACGCCGAACAGGCCGCTGCCAACATTCAATACGACACGGCGGTCGACCTCGATGCTGACTATCAACCGCCAGTAGCAACCTCGTTCTCCGCTGCTTCCACTTCGGCATCGCCCCGCCCTTCGTCGGGCGGCGGAAGCTGTTGTCACTAAAACTAGCGGAATCCTTCAAATGAAAATTGCATCCTCACGCTCGCCGCGGTGGTTGCCGTATCGAGTGATGCGGCGATTCGCCATTGCGAACGTCTGCCAGTTGTACCAATCTCCCATCGACAAGATGCCGCGATCACCCGTCCCCGATGGATTCACGATCGAGGCGTGTTCCTCTGATCAGCTTCGTTCGCACGCGCACGAACTGGAGTATCAAATCCCGGAACGCGACTTAAACCTGCTGGATACGGGAAACGCTAAGTGCTTCGCCGCGTTCCATTCCGAATCGCTCGCTGGATTCGCTTGGGTCGCCTTTGGGGACATCCCCGGCGACATGAACCACGACGGAAAACCCGAAACCGGTCTGCCGATCCAACTCTCCGACGATGCCGCGTTCATATTCCAAGTACTGGTCTTACCTGCCTACCGAGGTCGTCGTCTCTACGCTGCCATCATGAGCCAGATGGCCGATCAGTTGCAAACCAATGGAATCCAAACGCTCGTGCTAACCACCGAAGGCACCAACCACCGAGCCTTGAAAGCTGTCGACCGAATGGGCTTCCAAAACGTCGGCCAAGCATCACTTTTCCGTATCGGACCGCTGAGCAAAGCAAAGTATCCCTTACTGCCAAACGACATTGGATTCACAATCGGACGGTATGTGGGCGACAAAACCGCAGTCCATTCAAGCCAATTGAGCCACCAATAGCGTTGTGTCATCGAACGCCTTTCGGCCCTTACGAAATGCTTCGATGGACGATCCAAACATCTCAACCAGTTCACGAGCACTGCAGCTCTGAACGGAACGCAACAAATGTTCAATCCGTTCCGTTCCGTATTGCTCTTCACATGGATCAAACGCCTCAGTCACTCCGTCGCTAACGATGACTAAGCGAGCTGAATCGCCTAGTGGAATGGTTTCTTCGTCATAGTGCGTATCGTCCTCGACGCCCAAGATCAGATCGCCCACGTTCAATCGCACTGGCGTGTCGCTCCCAATCTGCAAGAACGGAAACTCGTGGCCAGCATTGGCGTAGGTCAGTGTCCTTCTCTTCGGATCGACGACCAGTAACGCCATCGTTGCAAAATGTCCCATCATTACGTACTCGCAGTAACGTTGATTGACATCTGTCAATATTTCAGCGGGGCTAGACGACTTCTTTGCTGCTTCCGAAACGAACGCTTTCAACAACGTCGCCGCCATCGCAGCCGGAACGCCATGTCCCGAAACATCGGCGACACAAAGTAGATAGCGTCCATCGGATAATGGAATCACGTCGTAGTAGTCGCCACCAACATCGTCGGCAGGCTCGAACAGCTCGGCGACGTCGATTCCGACCAGTCCATTCACTTTTGGACGTAAGTTCTGTTGAATCTGGCGTGCCTTTTCCATGTGAACACGGTGGTCACGCTGAGCGTGATCCAACGCCTCAGTCATTGCATTGATCTGATCGGCAAGGTAACTCAGTTCTCGACAGCTTCGCGTGCGTGCAATCACGCTCAAGTCGCCGGACGCGACACTTTTTAACGCCGAAACGAACCCTTGGATCGGTTTGGCGATCAATTGCCGCAGCACTGCAGTGACCACGAAGGCTGCAATCGCTCCCAGCAACAAGACGGCAAACATCTGGATCAACAACGAGCGACGGGTTGCTCCCACAACGGCTGAACGTTTCTCAGATATGTAGACAGTACCCGCTGGTCCAGTGAACACCCCGACAACGAGCGAGCCGTTGGCTTTGGTTTCGGTGTCTATTGATTCAGATGCCGAACGCATTGCAGAGAGCATTTCGTCGGAAGCATGCCCATGCGAGATCGCTTGGTACGGCAGCCCTCGCCAATCCGCAGCAATATGGTGACCGGGCGAATCGTCTGTGTTCATCCGAGCACATACGTTGTCGACTAATTTTTGAACCGCCTCGCCGCCATGGGCTTCAGCGACCAGCAACGACTCGTACATCGTTTTCGCTTCTTCGGTCAACGCGATCTGCTTCTCGTTCAAATGCCGATCCATCCGCAGGCGGTAGTCAACAACAAGAAACGAAACGACAAACCCAAAAAGAATTGCATTGACGAGGACAAGCAGTTGCCGGCTGATCGGCAACTGATGCCATCGGTGTTTGAATGTGTCCATCATGGCACCTTAAACAGAGAAGCCGGACGAGTTTTCAGGCTCGCCCGGCTGACAGGGATCGAACGGGATCAGAAGCGATTAGCTGAGTTCAGCAGATTCCTCTTCCGTGGGACTTGTCGATCCTTTGCCGCAGCACGCAGCGCCAACGCTGCAGCAGTACGCTCGCTTTGCACAACAGGTCGGTTGGCCTGTGGTACTGGCGACATCGCCGGTCGCGGCTTTCGTTTCAGCGTGCTTTCCGCAGCATCGTGCGTTCACCGAGCAGCAATACGCGCGCTTGGCACAGCAGGTGGGTTGAGAAGTTGTACTCGACACTTCGTCCGTGTCCGCTTTGCCTTCAGCATGTTTGCCACAGCATGCCGCGTGAACGGTGCAGCAGTACGCATGCTTGGCACAACACGTCGGTTCGGCCGAGGCGGTGGCGTCAACGTTGCTGGGGACGAACGAAACGGCAAACAAAACAGTAGAGAATACGGTCGCTAACATTTTGGAAACTCCAGGATTGATGGCGCAGCCGGACATCGACATGCACCGATTGGGAAACAGATACATCTTCATTTTTGGATTGGGTCTGGCTTCGCAAAATCGAAGCAGAATCAACCGCTAAATCTGAAGACGAACGTTCCAATCCACCAGAGAGTTTGGGCGGACAATCGAAACCGGCCGGCCGAGAGAGACCGAGTCAGTAGTCCAAGTGATCCGCGAAAAGTCGCTGCGATTCAAACCGCGAGGCGTCAGATCGTCGCCAGACGTTCGCGGCGGCAGCCAAACCTTCGTGTCGCAAGATGCCATAGCAGGGCATTCGTGCGACGGCTCGCCGTCACAGCAACTGTGCCCAACCGGCTGCGACTGGCAGCACACATGAGGGCAAGGTTTTGCTGCGTGTGATCCCGCCCAAGCGGCCGGCGAAGATGCCAACAGCACCGCGATCACTGCAAAAGCAGCAAATAATCGAGCGGCAGAGTTGGTGTGGCGGCGGTTCATGACAGGCATTTCCAAGAGCATTCAAAGGATTCGCACGAAGGAATCTCTTCTTTGGTGCTCTTTGGATGCACGGCCCCGACGTTTCTTCACGACTTCGCGAAAAAGATTCTAGGATTCTTTTGCGGATATGCTTCTGGTGCAAACAGCCAGTGCGTTCAGGTCGTGAAGCCACGCGGATTGTTGATCGACGAAGGCAGCTTGTAACTGGCTCGCTAGGTCACCAGGATCGCCGATCGACCGCGAAATCTCGATCGCCAGTCGCGGATCGGGATCGTCGTGCGTCGAGTGACAGATTACGAAATGCCGTTTGGTCTCCTCTAGCATCTGCATGCTGGCGTGCCAAAGCCGATCGACGGCCTCAACGCTAGCGGTGGGCTTGTACCCATCGACCTGTCGCGCCGCTCGCATCATCGAAGAGACCTCCAAGCAGAATCTCAGCAGACGGCTCATGGCGTACCGCGGTTCCCCGAACCGAAAGTAATGCAGTACCGGATAGAAATGATGCGATTCCAATAACTCCGCCATGTTCGACGACAGCGTGTAAAGGTCCTGGTTGACCAATGAAGGATCGCTATCGGACAGATATGCTCGCAAATAGCCAAGGCTGTCTCCGGTTCGTCCCGTGCGATACTCAATTTCGTTGGCAAACTGGTTGCGACGGGCCAGTGTCGAATAGACGGAGATGACGTAGGCAAGCACGAGCGTGAAGAAGCTGAACCCCAAGCCGGCAGCGGTAATGGTCAAGAACTGCATCGCTGGCGTTCGGGGAACCAAGTCGCCCACACCCAACGTGGTGATGGTGAACCCAGAATAATACACCGCGGTTGCAAAATCCGTATCCGTCGGAGTCGATCCGGTCGCCGTGATGCCCGTACCGAGTTGCGGCCAAACGATCAGACTGATGCCAATCAATAGCAGCGTCGCCCAACCCAACACTTGCGTCACGATTAATGCTGGGCCGCAGTGAACCAGAACTCGCGGATGAGCGAATGTTCGCGTTCGGACTAAAGAGTGAAACCCACGATTGATGACTTTCGTGATCGGGCCAACCGTTGCCCGTGGATGGAGAACTGCCATGAAGGTTTCCCGGACTCCAAGGCAAGTCAACAGAAACCCGCCAGCAGTCAGGAACCAATTCATCACGCTAATTCTTCACTCGCCGTATTTCCGAAAAACAGTCATCAACTCTTCGATCTTCTCGTCACGGTCCTTGGCATTTCCGCTCTTGATCGCATCGCTAACGCAGGTTCGGATGTGCTGTTCCAGAATAATCTGGCCGACTTTGTTCAATGCCCCGGTCGCGGCGGACAACTGCATCAGGATATCGACGCAGTATTCCTCATCCTCGATCATACGACCAACCGCTTCGACTTGTCCGATGACACGTCGAAGTCGGTTGTTAAGCTTCTTTTTCTCGTCGTCTGAGAGCATTCTTGAGAACTTTGGATAGGCAGATTTCGCAGAATCTCGGATTTTACCCTCAAAACGTCTCTGCGGTTAGTCCGCTTCACATCATCATCTTGGGCGCGGGTTCATAAGCACTGGGATCACCGAATCGTCGAACGATTTCAGCAAACACCGCTCCTTTCTCAACCGGCTGGTCGCTGTTCATCACCAACTCATACAGGTCGTCCGGCAGAACGCGCAGCACCGTCATCAATCCCTTTACGCTCATCGGATAGTTGGCTCGCATTCCGCGAACTTCTTTTCGGCTCCAAATCGCCTTCATAAAGTCGTCGGACATCTCCATACCCAGCATCTTTTGGGGATAGCCCGGTGTCGCGAACTTGTCGCCCAGTGAAGCGTCGACCTGGGGGCGGCTGCTGAGATTCGCAAGGTACTGATCGACCGAGGCGTCATCACGGATTCGCGGGCCAACTTGTTTGACCATGTGATTCATCATGTGGTGGATCATATGACAATGGAAAATCCAATCGCCGGGGTTGTTGGCGATGAACTCAAAGCTGGACGCTTGTGCGACACCGACGAGTTCATTGTTTCGGGGAACCCAGGCACTTTTAGGAATGCGAGCGCCTTCATGACCGGTCACCCAGAATGTGTGTCCGTGCAAATGAATCGGATGATGTTGCATGGGGGCGAAATTCAACAACCGCACGCGTACGCGTTCGCCATGCTTGCAGACCAGCGGTGTCGTGTACGGACCGCTCTTGCCATTGATCGTGTGCCAGTTCCAATCCATCGCCCATGAGTCGCTGATCGTATGCGTCGGCGGAATATGAAAGTTTTGAAACAGCAATCCGAAATCGCGATCCACGGGCGGGCCAAAGACTTTCTTGGGATGGACGATGAACCAACCGACTTGTCCAAACGCTTCTTGCATCGCGACATGCGAGTGATAGAAGAATGTGCCTTCTTCATGAATGTCAAACTCGAAAACCTTTGTCTTTCCAGGCTTGATAGGATTCTGAGTCAAGGTGGCGGCTCCGTCATACTGAACCGGCAGCTCGAAGCCGTGCCAATGAACGAACGTATCTTCCGGCAGTTCATTGGTCACGACGATGCGTACGCGATCACCTTGCGTGACTTCGATCGTCGGACCAGGCATGCTGCCGTTGTAGCCGTAGACGTTCATCTTGACGCCGGGATGAAACTCTTGCTGCACCGCCATCGACACAAGCTCGAAGACCTTGACGCCGCCTTCCATCTTGTAAGGTAACACCGGAATGTCGGGAGCTTCAAAAGGCGCGGGGCCATCGGAAGCTTTGCGAAAACCGGGAACCAGCTTGCCGATGTAGTAGTCCGAGTCCGGATCGAGTCCGCGACTTGGCTTGAACCGCGAGAATCCGTCGTACTCGGCGGCCACCTCCACTGACTCTGGAATCTCAGGGCGAGACGCTGGGTTGCCGATTGGCTGCGGCATGTTGTCCTGATGTCTCATATCGCTGTGCTTCATGGGTTCCTGCGCGTTGGCATTGCGTCCTAGCAAATTGCCAACAAACCCGGTAGCTGCCGCGATCGAGCCCACCTTCAAAAACTTACGACGATCTTCTGGACTGGTCATGGGATTGAGACTGATTGTAGTGAATGGATATTGGTGAAGACGAAGCGTCGATCAACGAGGCTTCGCGACTGCGTCAATATGGCCTGGTGGCGTCGGGCCGGGTGCGGCCATCAATCCGCCGTGCAGCAGATAGCCTCGCACAAGAACTTCGTTCGTGCGGGCTTGCTCAAGATGCTGCACACGAGTGAGACGCGAGTCGAAATACTCCATCTGAGCGTCCAGTACCGTCGGCCAGTCCACTCGGTTTGCTTTGTAGCTTTCGAGCAATTCTTGATAAGCCAGCTCTGCTTCGGGGATAATAACGCGATCGTATTCAGTCGCGATTTGCAGTGCTGTTAGATATTGCTGATAGACGTTGGCCATCTGTTGTCCGAGCATCAACTCGGTGCGGCGAATCTCTTCCTGTTGACGGCGGTAGTCCAACTGGGCTTGCCGAATCGTGCCTTGGTTTCGGTCGAAGACCGGGAGTTGGATCGAAACTCCTGCCGCAGCAACGGTTTCCTTCGCATCAAAGTTGTACCCCGCTCCACCTTCAGCGACGATGTCCGGCACCCACTCGACTTGTTCACGCCTAACGGTGACTCGGTCCGCAGCCAACTTCGCTCTCGCTGCAGCAAGCTCCGGACTTTCCGTTAGCACCAGCGACATAGCTTCTTGGTAAGAAATCGGTTCGCCTTGCGGCATCAGATCGCCAGACACAACACCCTCGGATAGATCAACTCCCGTGATCGCGACTAATCGACGAAATGCTTCGCGGGAATGATTCTCCGCCGTCAACACGTCCAGTCTCGCACGTTGAAGTGCAATACTTGACTTCCGAACATCCGGCCGAGTTGCTTGTCCTTGGTTGTAGAGTTCACGAGCAGTGACAGCACCGTCTTCTGCTGTCTTCAGCAATTCCTTACGCAGTCCGACAATTTCACGAGCCGCTAGCGCTTTGAAAAAGTGAATGCGAACGTCATTGCACACGCGAAACTGTTGTGCCATTGCGAGGTGTTCGGAGACATGAGCACGACGCATGTACTTCTCACGACTCAGCTTCAGCTTCCCGGCCGTTACAAACCGCTGACTCATTGTCATGCCTTGGAACTCACCGGGCGAATCCTTGTCGCCTTCGACGTCCACGCCAATTTGCTCGCCGATGTAGTTCAGGGTCGGGTTGGGATACAAACCGGCCTGCAATGCCTTGGCCGTTTGCGCGGATATCTGTAACCTAGCTTGACGGATCGTCGGATTGTTCTGTGCAGCGAGCGTCAGGAAATCATCCAGCCCATACCCATGGGTCTCCGCATCCACGGGGCTCGCTTCAGAGATCATCTCGCCATCGACGTAGACAGGAGCCGGTGCTGCACGGAAGTCGCTGCCGTCGTAACGCATGTCAGGAAATAGAGGTCCGCTCGGATCGAGTTCATCCAGACCGTATGGTGCCGTCGGCACTGGCGGCGGGGATGTGTACGTCCGACCAATGGGTGAAGCCATGCTGCCCATCGAAGGCATTTGAGCGTTGGCAGTAGCAGAAAGGATTCCGGCGGTCGCAATGACTGATAATCCGGACTTGAACAAAAACGATCGCACTGAAAATCACTCCTTTGATCTGAGCAGCGGCATGTCGGCTTACTTCCTAGGTCGGCAAGATACCTGCAAGGGGTATCCCAGTTATGGACTTTCTCGACCGTCATGGACGCATCAGGTTCCAGTTGTAAGGACTGGCAAAACTGTGTGCTGGCCGCAAATTGACCAACCGGAACTATGTAAGCTTCGCTGCCCGCAATCTCAACGCATTCGCAATCACTGACACACTGCTAAAACTCATCGCTGCCGCTGCAATCATGGGGCTGAGCAAGACGCCAAAGAACGGATACAGCAATCCGGCTGCGACCGGGATTCCCAATGCGTTGTAGATGAAAGCGAAGAACAAGTTCTGACGAATGTTGCTCATCGTTTTTCGGCTCAAGTTCGCCGCCGCCACAACGCCGCGCAGATCGCCACCGACGAGCGTGACGCCCGCAGATTCAATCGCTACGCCCGTTCCCGTGCCCATGGCAATGCCGACATTCGCTTCGGCAAGTGCAGGAGCGTCATTGATCCCATCCCCACACATCGCCACCGTCTTGCCCTCCTTCTTCAACTCGCGAACAAAGTCATGCTTTTCCTCAGGCGAAACCCCAGCATGAAACTCGTCGATACCCAGCCTTGATGCGACTGCTTTCGCGGTCGGTTCAGCGTCGCCAGTTAACATCACCACCTTCAATCCGAGTTCGTGCAACGTCTTCAAGGCCGCGGGCGTGCTTTGCTTGATCGGATCAGTGATTGCGAGAATAGCGGCCAGCGAGTGGTCGATCGCCACGAACACAACTGTCGCACCTTCGGCCTGACGCGAACCCGCTTTTTCCCTTCCCGCATCGACTCCCTCGATGCCTTGTTCGTCCAACAAGTCAGCCTTGCCAATCAACACATCATGATCATCGACGCGAGCTCGAACTCCGCCACCGGTGATACTGTTAAATTCACTTGCCTCAACAACCTGCAACTCATCCGCCTTCGCTCGGCGAACGACCGCCTGAGCCAACGGATGTTCGCTCTGTGCTTCAACCGCCGCAGCTAACGTCAACACACCGTTTTCATTCCAATCACCAAACGTCTCGACGCCAGTCACTTCCGGCCGTCCTTGCGTGAGCGTGCCAGTCTTGTCGACGACGATCGTGTCGACCTTCTCCATGACCTCCAGGACTTCTGCGTTCTTGATCAGCACGCCTTCCTTTGCACCGCGGCCAACACCCACCATCACCGACATCGGCGTCGCCAGCCCCAATGCACACGGACAAGCAATGATCAACACTGCAACGGCCGCTACAAAGGCATGAGCCAGTTGCGGTTCCGGGCCAAACACCGCCCATCCGATGAACGCGAGAATCGAACAAACGATCACCGCTGGCACAAAGTACCGAGCGACCACATCGACCAGTTTCTGAATCGGCGCACGACTTCGCTGAGCGTCCGCAACCATTTGCACGATGCGGTTGAGAACCGTGTCTCCGCCGACGCCGACGGCTTCCATCACAAGTGCACCGGTCTGATTCAACGTTCCGCCGGTGATTTCGTCGCCCTCGACCTTTTTCACAGGCATCGGCTCGCCCGTCAACATCGACTCATCGACGCTGCTCGACCCGCTAAGCACTTTCCCATCGACTGGAACCTTCTCACCGGGGCGAACTCGTAACCGATCACCCTTGTGTACTGAATCTAGCGAGACGTCTTCCTCGCCATCGTCTGTGATTCGGTGTGCCGTATCGGGAGCAAGCTTCATGAGTTCGCGAATCGCTCCGCCAGTCTGCTGACGTGCTCGCAGTTCCAACACTTGTCCGAGCAATACCAAAGTGATGATCACCGCCGCCGCTTCAAAATACAGAGGTGGCACACCATTCTCGAAGAAGGCTTCTGGGATCACCCCCGGAAGCAGCACCACGACCAAGCTGAACAAGTAAGCAGCCAACGTGCCCACCGCGATCAACGAGAACATGTTCAAGTTCATTGTGCGAAACGACTTGGCTCCGCGAACCAACAATGGCCACCCGCACCAGAAAACGACTGGCGTCGCGAGGGCCAACTGCAACCAACCAAACATCGTCTGGCTCATCCAATCCGCGATCCGCAAGCCCACCATCGGCCCCATCGCGATTACGAGCAGTGGCACCGACAGCGCAACGCCAACCCAAAAGCGACGTTTCATGTCGGCGTACTGTTGGTCTTCTCCTTCGTCAGCGATCGAAACCACTTTTGGTTCCAAGTCCATCCCGCAGATTGGGCAATCGCCAGGGCCAACCTGCTCGATCTCCGGATGCATGGGACAGGTGTAGATGGCAGTTGGGTCTGCCGGAGAATCGCTCGCCTTGGTCGATGAGTGACCACCGCAGCATGACGAAGTCGTCGAGGGTTCTCCAATCTGAATCGCCGCTTCTCCACCGCAACAAGACGAGTCGCTTGCCGCCTCCTTTTGCGATCGTTTTGCCAGCACCCCAGCGGGATCATCCTGGAATTTACTCAAGCATCCATCACTACAGAATACGTATTGTTTGCCTTGGAAATTCGCCGAACGGGGACTGTCCGCAGGCACCTTCATGCCGCAAACAGGATCAATTTGCATTGACGGATCGGCGACCGGCAATGAAGTCTCGTGTTTCTTGGCGTGGTCCATCAATTTCTCCAGGCTGTCAAAAAGTCATTCTCCAATATACCCCATAGTGGTATGCAAGTTGCATACCGCTAATGCAGCGGCAACGGGGCCGCATCGACAATTTCAAAAGGAGAAACGAATGAGCTCTGCAACAGCATCCATGAAAGAGTGCATCGAAAACTGCCAAGAGTGCCAGACGACCTGTGCTGACACGTTGACCAATCACTGCTTATCCGAAGGCGGCGACCACGTCGGCCAAGATCACGTCAAGCTGATGCTCGACTGTATCGCCGCCTGTGCGGCCTGCGTCGACTTCATGAGCCGCAACAGCGATCACCACGCACACTACTGCAAAGCTTGCGCAGCGATTTGCAAGGCCTGCGCCGACAGTTGCGAGAAGGTCGGCAATATGGACAAATGCGTCGAGTGTTGCCGTAAATGCCACGAAAGCTGTTCGTCGATGGCGGCGTAGCACCAACCCAAATCGTGAAGACGATCGAGTAGGTGAGTCAGCGGTCACACCACTGGCTCACCCTACTCGATAACGAAGCCTACCTAGCTCGCTACGACATGGCCGTGATTGTTCAAAACGAAATCCCCATCACGTTTGCATACGCCTGCGATGCGCGAATAGACAAGAACTCTCGATCGACCTGATGCGATACGTCGCCAACGTACCCTACGAGGTGATGGAGTTCCTGTTTCTCGAACTGATGCTCGACGGACGCGCCGAGGGCTTTCAATACTTCAGTCTTGGCATGGCACCGCTCTCTGGCGTCGAAGCCCACCGCTTTGGCTCGAGTGGGAATCAATTCAGCGCCCTGATGTTCCGCCATGGAAAACATTTCTACAACTTCCAGGGCTTGCGCAACTACAAAGACAAGTTCGACCCCGCGTGGCCCCCGAAATACCTAGCCGCCTCCCGCGATATTGCCACCGCCCGAGTCCTCACCCTGATTTCCGGTAGTTGGGGGGAGACTGATTCATCGCTAACAAATGGGTTTAGTCCAGCCAGAGATTGAGGCTTCTCGTCCTAAGACTGAGAAGCCGTTAATCGTGTTGAACGGAAGCTGTTCAGAAGAACGGCCCTCGGTGGAGCGTCATGAACCGCTGGCGCGGGAAGAAGGAGCGGAATTGTTTCCTGGATGATTCACACTTGCGCACTGGGTCGCGCATCGTATTGACAAGCTTGTTCATCCGCATTGATCTAGCGCGAATTGGATTCTCTGCAACTCCTCCATTTCTAAGATGAGTTTTGGCATCGACATCCGTAGGATGCCACCGCCGTAGCATGAGGCTGCAATCGCATGTTCGGCCAGTTGGCGCCTCAGACGGTCTCCACGAGACCTCTCTCGCGGCCTTTTTCGTGGATGTATCGTCAGGATTCCGCTATGAAAATCCTTGCTCCCGCTTTGGGGCGTCCATCCATTCCTGCAGGCGACTGCACGAACGCGTGATTGGTTCACGGCTTGGTCTCGCCAGTGTTGATGCCTTACTTCGCTTGCGGACGGAAAGTCTTCGAGGGCTGCTCGGAAGGAAAGCAGCGGCGAAACATTGACTGTCTCAGAATATTGGTTACATATTGATTGTTCCGAAAGGGCGGATACGAATCGACAGAGTGAATCGTCGATTTGGTTCGCTCGATCGGCGGCGTTGAAGCATCGACTCAAGTAGTCTCGTGATCGGGTACGACCGTAGATGGCAATGCCTAGCGGATGGCCAGACCGCAACCACTTGTGTCCGCCTGCGATGAAGATGTCGCAATGATCATGAACATCGATTTTCGGGAGATGACCCAGCGCTTGTGCTCCGTCGATCAGTACAAACCGCGGTGACGCAATTTCGCTGATTGCTGCTACGATTTGCTTGACAGGAAGCTTGATGCCCAAGTTGTCGACCAACGGCAGGAAGATGCCATCACAACTGTGCTGCTTGTAGTGCTCGGCAATTTCGCTGACGATGCGTTCGCTCGACATCTGATGGCGTCTCAGCTCATTCCGACACGAGAATACGGTGTATCGCTGATGAGTACGCGCCGCCGTGTCGGCAACTTCTGCTTGATACGCTGGCCAGTTGAGGTCAGTCACCAGGACGTTCCGGCAGCGTCGATACATCGCCCACGACGCCGTTCGCATCAACAGCGTTGATCGGCTCGCAATCGCAACTTCGTGCCCGCTCGGCGCATCTGCGGCTGCGAGAACCTTTTTCTTGAGCTCTGCAATGCCGCGCCAGCGCCCCAGGCCGGGAAAGCGTTCAATCCATGAATTGGGAGCAGCCTCGATGCCTTCGGCAAGAAAACGATCTGTGTACAGGCTGGACGGTTGTTCGGCAGTGAGCCGAGTGAAGTCGACTTGCGTTTCGAGGGCACTCGGCGAGGTCTGTCCAAGCCGGGCCGTGTCAAGATAGAGCACGCCTGTGAATGTCCAGTGAGTACAACCGTTTACGCGATCCTACTCGTCCAGCGGCCAGTGATCCAGTAGTTCGCCGTACGGCGTGGCGTAAACCTGCAATCGCTTCCACCGAGCTTCCGCCTCCTCAACGGCGGTAATGCCGAATCGCAGCAGGAATGATTTTGTTCGCGAATGTTCGTCGACTTGCTGAAATCCGACGGCGCGGCTGCCATAAATCCCGAGATCAGCAAGCAAATCCGGCTCGTTTACGAGTTGCGATTCACGCACCAGCGCGATCCAGATGCCACTGATGTGCTGCTGATGAAGCCACTGGCGGACTTTTGGAGCCGGCAAATCCGCATCGGAAGGCCAGTCCACGTCGCGAACAATCGCAATCCGCTCGACGTTGATCTGCTCTTTCTCGTGCAGTTCGATATTGAGAGCAAGGCTACGGCGCCCAGGCTCATCTTGCCAGTAGGAATCGGTAGATAGCCAACTAACGGATCGGTAGAGGAAAAGCCCAGGGCTACGAAGCAATTGTTCGTAAACGATTCGCCAAGTCTCTGTCTCTCTAAACTCGACCACTCCCTGCGATACGGAATCCAATTCCTGCATCAACGCTTTTAGACGCTCCAGCGCAACCTCACGAAAAATCGGATCAGTCTGCCAGCTAATCCGCAGCAAAGACCGACTAAGCTCCCGGTACTGCTCGAAAACCTCGGGGTCGCGTGCCAATCGCAATGGCGTTTCAAGCAGGGAAGGTTCGGAAACGTCGGCTTCATTTTGCATCGCTCGGTAAACAAGCCAACCGACAGCGACCAGAACCGAGGACAACGCCAGGCAAAGCAGAAGTCGCTCTAAGCCTGGGGTGTCAGCGACCTCTGTCACTCCCCAAACGCTCGCGCCGGCAATGATCCCGATAGCAGGAATCGCCCATAACCATTTCGGCGAGACTGGTGACGGTTTGCGAGAAGTCATTCTCCGACGCTACGACAAAAACCAAGAAACCGCAAGTCGTGCGTGATAACTCGCGAGTCCGCGCTAGTAGACTATTAGCAACGCATTAGTTTCCGCTATTGCCGCCCAGCTTTCGGAAACGCCACTTGTGCGTGAATTCCACTTTATCAGTCTGAGCCGATCAAGGCGGAGAAACGGTTCGGGATACGAGTAAGACGGACGTTCCCTCGGCCCGAGTGCTTGCGCGTGTTCACGGAATGTGATACGAAATTGATCGGGAATCTTTGAGTTTCCTGAAGGCGTTTGGTCAAGCATTCTCGACCGACGACTTTTTTGCACCCTGGAAGCTACTCGCGATCAATGCCAACATCGCGATCCAACAATTCGTTCTTTTCCGACTACGCCTTGCGCTTAAGTTTCGAGCAAACGAAATCACTATCGATACGGTTTGGCTACAAGGGCCGCGCCGTAACCGATAGCGTCCATCAGAAAGGTTGAACCTACGGTTTTCTTTCCCTTTCCGCCAACTGTTGTAGGCGCACAAGCGATGAAGAAGACGAATCTGGCCAAGCCAATTAGTGGCGGCTGTTCAGAAAACGTAAACTTGACACGATCGAAGAACACAGTGCAGTTGCCCTTGCGGTTCGCCCCAGAAAACGACCCACCAGTCTCACTGTGTTTGCCGATATGGCAGAGTGCCTGTCCGGCTTTACAACCGAGACGGTACGCATCTGTCAAAAGGGTTTCGCTCGTATTTGAGGGATCATTGCGAGGAAGGCCATGTCTGACCAGTACGCAAGAGGCGATGGCGTTCTTCAAAGAGTACTGGAATGATAATCCCGCAAACGACCAAGAAAAGTTTGTCGTAGCGTGCCTCGATACGAAGCATCGCGTTCAATGCGTTGTTGTTGTGACGGTAGGCACGCTGGATGCCTCGCTGGTCCACCCCAGGGAAGTGTTCAAACCAGCATTCATCGAAGGTTCGTCTGCGGTGGTGTTGTCACACAATCATCCATCAGGAAACACAACGCCCAGCCGCGAAGATCACGAGGTCACCAACCGATTGACGGAGGCGGGAAAGCTGCTCGGGATTACTGTGCTAGATCACATCATCTACGGTGACGGCACAGAAGAGGTTTTGTCGATCCGCGAATGTAATTAAGATTGCATAAACCATCCAGCGATTGACGAACATTTTTCAAGCCTTTTTGGGAAGTTGGCTTAAATCACTTTCCTCCTTCTCTTTTGATACGGCTTCACCCGGAAGCTCAGTTGAATCCTCATTTCCGTGACCGCCAACGGTCCGTAGAAGCTAGCCTTCTAACGACGCGGCTAACTTGGCGGCGAACAACGTCTGATCAGTCTCCAAGTCGCCGCAGTATCGTTTTCCGATTCAGGCGGGGTCTTTTGCGGCATGGAAGGGAGTCGTTTCAATACGAGCGTTGTCGAGCAAAACCTGGACGGCCTCCGGCAGCGCCCGCCGATAGGCATCGACGGTCACGGTTTCGGAATCCCCAGCCGCCGCCTGTGCCAATCGCTGAAGTTCTTCAGCAAGAACGGACTTCCAATGGACCGCCAACAGGGCTACATCTAGTGAAATTTGCTGTTTTTTCGTGGCGACTGACATCACACCCCTTCGTGGGCAAGTCTCTGGATCGTCGATTTCTTCCGTTTGTGATTGTTCAGATTTTGGTGAATGACCGCAATTGAAGGTAGGACGGTTAGGCAAACTGCTGCTATCTCATTTGGGGAAGCTGGCTATTCGGTGACGAGGTAGTCAAACACCGCGACTTTTACACGCTTACGAACTTCCGCAAACGCCTCGTGCGGCTCACCTTCGATTAAGAAGGGCGAAATGTCCCGGAACAGTTGATGTATTCCTCGCCTCGTCGCTCCATGGGAATAACGAGGCACCTTCGGAGCAATCAACGCCGTCGCGAGTTGTTCTGGAGAGTTAAGGCCATTGCGAGCACAAGCACTTGCGACGGCCAAAGCGGTCGGTGTTTTCAGTCCGCCACGCTCGGCAGGGGCAATCTGATCGCGATAGATCTGAGGCAGGAGTCCCAAAAGAACCGACACGTCCATGCTTGTTCGTTGTGTCAGTTTTCTTGCGCGATGACAGAAACCCAACTTCGCATTTTGAGTGGAGGCTTTGGGGCAATGCCGTTGAATCTCGACGAGGGTTGAGCCATCAATGTACCGATGAAAAAGTCCACGAAGGTGCTCGAAACAGCTTGCGTCGACAACCTCGGCATCCTTGGGTAGCACGAGCTTTCCCAGCACCGTTTCCAAGGACTCGCGATCGAAACGATTTGTTGCGAACTTGGGATGCCTCTTTGCCCACTCAAACACGTGGTCAACCCAGTCAATCACGCCCATTTCAGTAGCGCGTTCCTGGCTCGGAAACTCGTCCGCCAAACTCTTGATGATAACGGCGGCGATACCGTTGGTCGAAGCCAACTGATCGAGCCAATGACGTTCCGGTTCCGAAAGAATGAACTCGCGCCGACGTGCAACTGCCAAGTCGATCATGACTTGGTAGTTCGCCTGTTCTTCCTCTTTCGCGGCTTTGTACGCCCCCAGCGATTTTGACAGCAATCGTGCGGCTTCGTTTTGCTCGTTGGGAAGCGGCAATCGGTTGACGAAGTACGAAGGCGTGCCGCTTGGAAGTGCGTCTAACAATTGGAGCGAGTCAAGCATGATCTCGATTGGGTCTTCAATTGAAAGGCACTGGTCATCGTGCGAAAATACTTCGCGGATAAGCTCGAACCATTCTTCCGTTAGCTGATGAACATTGTCTGAAAGTGAATGTACGATGAGGTCATCGGTGAGAAGCAATACGATTCCTTCGGGCCGATGTCCGGCGCGACCTGATCGTCCCGTCGCGTTGAGAAGGTCGTGTGCGTTCATCATGATCGGTCGTTTGACCGACGCATCGAACCGCCGGACTCCTGCAATGATGACCGCTTCCGCAGGTAGATTCATCCCTTGAGCGAGCGTCGGGGTCGCCACAATCACGCGTCCCCCGTCTTCGCGACGAAAAAAACGTTCGGCAAGTTCACGTTCCACGGTATTTAACAAACCGTGATGGCAACAAACGCCAGCAGGCGAAGGCAAGTAGGCATGTTCCTCACCGCCGGCTTCATCAATCGCCGCCAACCGCAAAGCACTTTCAACCTCGTCAAGGTCGATGGGATCATTCGCCGCAAGTTTCTCCGCAGCTTGCGCCGCAATGCTCTCGCAATCACTCTTCTTTGGCGAGAAGACGATGGTATTGACGTGACGCAGTGAAAAGTCGCTCGAAAGTGAAGCCGCGACTCCGTTCTTGTTCCCTGCCAAACTCCAATTGTCCTTGATCCCGACGCGAACCTTTCCAGAAACAATTCGACATTGGTGGTAGTCGTTGAAGTTTTCGAGGTTCCAATTCTGCGTCAGAGCAAATAGTCCATGGGGCGTAATGTCCATTCTCCGCTTAAGAGCAACAGGCGGTGTCTTGGTCTCCTTTAATGCACGCGTGGACGCGATGTCAGCTTCGAGTGCATTGACCTCGCCCCGCTCGTAAATCACACAACCTTTCGCCTGCCGAGTCGGCTTCCAACGAAGATCGAGTGGAAGGCACACTTTCCCGAGCGATTTGTGAATCCAAGCCGCTAACTCATTCGCATTGCTGACCATCGCCGAGAGAAGGACGATGTCTGCATCGGACGCTGCATCAGATGACCGCAACAGAGCCAACATTGCGTCAATTGCCCGTCGATCTTCGGATCCGCGAGACGGATGAAGCAAGTGGCACTCGTCCATCACGATTAGTCCAACTTCTCGGAAAGCACTTGCATGCAAGTCGAGAAGCATCAAGCATCGTTCGGGCGTCATGACCGTAATGTCAGCGAAGCTTGTTGATTCCTCACCAACTTCTGCATAGAAGCCGTCTCCGATGATCGAATCACGGACGTCATGAGCTGGAAACGTAGTTTTCAACGACTGACGGATTTGATTCGCGAGGGCGTGGGTTGGAGCCAGGAAAATAACCTTGCGACGACTGAGAACATACGTTGCAATTTTGAGTTCCGATAGCGTTGACTTGCCCGCACCGGTCGGAAAGCTCATCACGGCAGACATACCCAATGTTAGATACCCGCTAGCGATTGCGTCGGCATGATTGCTCCAGATAATCGGACGCGACATCGCGAGCGAAGTCGTAAACGACCTCCAGGATTCGGAATCGACTCCGTCTGGCGGATCGACATTCACGACGCCTCGTGACGGCAGTTCCGACGTCAATCGCAATAGGAGAGATGCGAGAAACGAAGGTCCGGCAAAGTTCGATACAACAGTTGAGTCGAACGTATTCTGACTTGCTGGGTAGATTTCGCTCGAAAGTGAAATGACTTGGCGGAAAATCTGTTCTGCGTTCTCCGCCACTGCGTTTGGTCGGCCCAACAATACTCCAGCAAGTTCTCCCACGCCTTCGGTTAGTCGCAGCCAAAGCAACTCAGTTGCTTCGTCACGGCCTGCGTCGCGATCGTCTTCAGTAAGGTATACTTCACGACGATTAAATGCGTTGACAGAATCAGCAATCGAAGATTCCAATCGGGAAGAAGCCAGCGCATTGATGGATGAGTTGAGCAACCAAGCCGACGATGATTCGCTGATTTCCAGCGATTGGGCGACGGCGGCAACATTCATGGCATCCGCTGGGTAGCCTGCGATCAGCAGCAGAACAACGGCGACAGTCGCGTCAGGGATCGCGTCGGCGGAGTACGTCGTTCCAGACAGCATTTGCAAACGACCGACAGACGCCGCCTCGGCCAGAATTCGGAAGGACGTGCCTGCGACGTAAGCGACTGACGCAGTAGCCTCGGTCACCACGTTAGTTGCGACATAGCTGGCGTACGTCATCGCGATGGAGCGAAGTTCCTTGAACTCCTCAATCGACTCGTCGTCGAATCCACCGTCTGTGACGAACGCAAGTCTGGCACTGATCGTGCGAACGAACAATTCCGCCAAGTGCTCTGGTAGGTCCGCCGTTTCAAAATCGTTGACGTCAGGTGCCTGCTGAATCAAACTCCGAGTTTCAGGATCAAACATTCGCGTTCAGTCAAGCTCCTCAGACATCGAACGAAGGTGTGTGATTGCTTGGTCTACGATGCGTTGAAGCGAATCACGCAAATCATCAAAAACCAACATCTCCGACCCGCGTCGCTTTCGATCACCTTGAATCGTTGTGGAAAACCCGTCGACAATTTGAGTCTGAGTCGGCGATGGGATGTTCGCTTGGGAAGTTGCGATACAGACCCGATAGCGAAAAACTTGCTCGTAGAAGGCAGTTTCCAAGAGACGCTCAAGATTGTTTTCGTCTGATGTGCTTTGTCTCGCTAGTGATGTTAACTGCGCCATCAACTGGCTATTCCGGCTCCCACCTTCAATGTCATCAAGTTCAGGTTGAATCTGTGCGGTGAATTTCCCACGCGGGCTGTCAGTCGCCTTGTCTTCTGTCAGCAAGACAAAATCGGTCGACCACGAGGTTTCGTCAAATCGAACCGCAAGCCCGTCAAATCCTTTGGATGACGATTGCGGATGCGGTGCGTCCAGAACGACATCGGTTCCTGCGCGACGACGAAGTGCAATCCATGAAATGAACTGAAACACCCATCCGTCACGATTGTAGAGGTTCTTACCGCTCGTCTTAGAGAGTTCGTCGACCGCACGCTGAATCGCCGGCTTTCCGAGGTTCTTTGCCCCACCGCCGAGATCGTTCAAGATGCGTTCAACGTGGGCGAAATGACCGAGCGTCAAAAACGCGAGCAGACGAGCCAATTCGTCCTCGTCCTGGATCGACCAATCGAACCGAACAAAATCGGTGTCGGGAATTGCGGTTGAGTCGATCGGCAACGTTTGACCTTAAAGACGTCTTCTGGGTTTCATTGTGGGTTTGTCGATGATGCATTCACCTGCGAAGTCAATTCTAACAGTCAACGCACTACCTTACAGCGGTGGCCACTGCCACGGAGTACATGTCGTGGATAGTCGTTAAGAGCGTAGCAATGGTTACATGTAATAGCTGTATCGAGATTGGATCGCGGACGTTCCGTCGAGATACCTCAATATGTTGCCGACGTTTCTGGCGGCGGCGACGGTGATTGGCTCAGCGTTGACAAAACGGGTACTGTTCCAGTTCATCTTCGTGAGCGACAGCATCTCGTGCAAGAGTTGATCGGCGGGGCGTTCCGTGTGGTCGAAGGTAATTTCGAGAGGACGTGGAATGTGCATGCCTGGGTACGCTCGATAGAAGTCGACGCTGCCCTGCGTGTAGAGAATCGAAGTTCTCTGATCCAATTCGATTGCTGTTCCGCGTAGAGGTGGATTGGGTCGATTCCGAAAAAAACGAACAGACGACTTTCGCAGAGACACACAATCAAGCTGATCGACGCCCAATTCATCCGCTACGTTCTGAAAGCCATTCGCCTCCGCATCATCAAAGTAGGATGATTTGTGGCACACGACTCTCGCGGGAAGGTTCCGATGCTCCTTCTTGTAGAGCGACAGCGCGTTACGCAGCAATCCCGCAGCCGTCTCTACATCCATGTGCAAGGTGCGGTCATCCTTTTCGACCAATGCTTGGCCACCGCGAACAACAACGCCCTCCCCGCGTTCGTTGAACACCTGTGCGACGCTAGCCTGGACTGAATCACCGTTGACCGGATGAAAGTAGCTAACGCCGACGAAGCAAGTGTCGAGATCAGACGAGTTGCGTACCAAACGCCACGGCACACCACCCGCCTTGTAATACAGCGCAGTGTAAAAATTCCAAGCTCTGGACGCTTCGTCTTCCACGTTCTTAGTCGACGTTCCATCCTGCCGGAAACGATGCACTTTTCCGCCGTAGGTGGCCGGGCGAACCATTTGAATCGGAACCTGCATCGGCATCGCGCGAGCCTTCAACAAATCGTGCCAAACGCTTTTGTGCGGTTCCTTCGTTTTGGATTTTCGTCGCGATCGCGGTGTGCCTGGAGCAACAGAACCGGCATCAATGGGCTTTAGCAAGTCTTCGGGCGGAAGACAGATAATGACATCACATGCGACGCTTTGTAAAAGATCGGCCGCTTCCGCCAAGAAATAGTCGACAGATTCAGTGACAAGCTCATTTCGATCCTTGATGCTGGAAAGCCGGCGAACCTCACGTCCTATGATCGGCCGCGATGATTGTTCCGAGACGACAAAGTCGCACAGTGGCTTTCCGTCACCGAATCCTGGGAATGCTGGAAACAGCGTGACGAGCGGAGTTTTTTTCGCTGCGATTCCTCTTCGGCATTTACCAATCCATTTCGAGAATTGGTTGATCGAGTTTTGGTCGCCGATCAAACCTAATCGCACCTTCGTTGGAGCAAACTCGCTCTTCTGGTCCAGCGGCCCATGTGTGGACAACCCGTAGCGAATGTCGATGTGTTGCCCTGTTCCGAACTCCAACTCCGGTTCTTGAATGAAAGTCACGTTCATGTTCAATCAAACAACCCCTCACCGAAACCGGTGTCCTCTGGCTCTTCGATCTTTTGCTCGTCCGCTTTTGCTTTGATCCGTTTCCAAGCCTCGTCGTCGATGCCAACCTCACACTCGCCTGTCACGATTTCGCCAAACCCGAGAAGTTCGTATGGCGATTCAAACATGCTTGTCCGGTCCTTCAGCATTTCCATATACATCACTACCGCGCCGCTCACTGCCGCGTCGCCCTCCCGTTGCATGATCCCAGCGAGATGTTCTTCGCGGTAGGGGTCCGGTTCCGCGCCATCACTTGTGAAGACGTAAGTCGGATCAAGAAGCAAGAACCACTGATCGCCAAAGCGTATAAAGCGATGGGTCAACGCATTGTGACGATAGTAAGCGATCCGGTTGGCGTCCTTCTTGTGCGAGTATTTTTTGACGACCGTTCGAGACGTCCGCTTTTGCCGGCTTCGATACTTGAATTCACGCACGACATCTCGCTCGCTTGGTGCGAAGTAGTGGCACTGGCTTTCCTTGGACCATCGCAGCTTCCACGAACGAGTGATCTCGGTAAAGCAGCCCCTCAGCAATTGAACGAATACCCAGTTCAGTTCTCGATCATCCGCAAGAGCAAGTTCTTTGGTGGGCAACGACTGAACAGTTTTCACATTGCAGATCGCCTTCCATGGCTCTTGACCAAGGTTGTGAAACGAATAGATTTTCTTGCCGTTTCCGTAAGCCCATTCCCACGGTGGATATTGGTATGCTTCCTTCAATCGCAGCCTCGCTTCCTTCCCGCTATCGCAGTCCGTTTCTGCTGTGAACACTGTTTGGCCGACACGGTTAATACGTATTAAGTTTGACGAGAGTGTTTCCGTGATCTTCGGCGGTGTAAAGTACGTGCCAGCGCCGTAGCGGTTTCCGAGCGCTTTCCATTGTTCGGCCGTCGATGCTGTAAGCCGGTCTTGAGTCGGATGAAAATGAATCGTTCGATTCGCATCTGGATCGCGTCCTCGGAAGTAGTCTTTGACCGAGACCCAGTACGCCACACCTTCCTCGGGTTTTGAGACGATCAAAACGACAGGCGAACTTCCGGACAGCCAATAGTCGACATCATCCTTGGAACATGAAAACGTCGGGCAACCCTTGCTTTCACGCAGCTCTGATCTTGCCTTGCTCTGCACGGCGATCCAGCAGTTCTTGACTTCCCCGGTAGTGTCGTCGCGCAGTTCAACCCAGCCGTCGATTCCCGCTTCCACGGGCTGGTTGCTGGGGTGCCAAGTGAACTTCATGTCCAAAACGATGGACTGAATCAGATTGACACCTTTCTCGCCAAGCACTTGTTGGTCCGTGATCCTTTTCATGAACCCTTCCCCATCCCTGTTGTCGACATTGGACTGACTTCCAGTTGCATCGGAATAATCGCGAATTCCTACCCCCATTTTGGTCCTTAATCGCCCAGTGGGCCACCCCGTTGCATATTGTGATAATGTGAATCAGATAAAGCAGTCATACAACGGTATGACGGCGCCGCCAAACGAACTCCGAAACAGCAGGAAACTGAAATGCAAATGGAACCGTGCAAGACAATCAGGGTTGCTAACTGCCCATCTCTGGTCATTACCGTTGGCACTCGCGCAAGGACTGAAGGTGAAGTCGTTGTGATCGAAAGTCCAGGACCTATGACAATCAACCAAGGTGTAGGACCTCAGTCTCTGGCCGTTGCTGCTGAGATCAACCGGCAAGTTGAAGCGTTTGAACTTGAACAACGCAGCAGCATCGGTGGAAATCCAAACCGTGGCGAGCCGAATCGCGGAGAACCGAACAGTGGAACGCCGAATCGAGGCGAGCCAAACCGTGGACGTGGCAACTGATCTCGGAACAGTGAGGGCAAAGAGGTGAGTGAAGTCTTTTCCGTTTTCTTTTCTTGGCAAAGTGATACGAAGTCGAATCACGGACGTCGGTTAATACGCGAGGCATTGCAGGTGGCTGGCGATCGGATTGGCGAGGATGCGTCAATCCCCTATCGAATCCTCATTCAGTCGGACACCGAAGGCGAACCGGGTCTCTGCAACATCCCCGAGACGCTGATGCGTCGGTTGAGGGAATCCGATGCGGTGGTGAGCGATCTGACGTTCGTCGCTGAAACTCAATCGGATGAACCAAAACACTGCTCGAACCCGAATGTGCTTTTTGAGCTGGGCTATGCGTTTGCGTCGATTGGTCCCGAACGATTGATCTGCGTCATGAATGAGGCTCATGGTCCTGCCGCCAACCAAATTTTCGATTTGGCTCATCATCGCCGCCCGATTGCTTTTACGAGTCCCGGCAAAAACGGCAAGACTCGGCGGGAAACAATTGAGTCCCTGGCAGCCGAACTCGAAGCAGCTTTGCGAGGTGTGTTGCAACTCGGTCTTGTTGGCGGGTACGGGGGAGATGATGACATCCAACATCAACGGCAACTCTCGGAGATTCAATCGACTTTCCAATCATCGATGCCCAATCGTGCCGATGCTCCGCGGATTGAGTTCTCATTCCGGCCGTCGATGTATCGTCCGAAACGTTGGCCCGACGCCGAGACACTTGAAACGCTGATCCGCCAACTTGGACCACACACCGATCGGTTTCACCGATTCCCACCGCAGCCGACGGGAACCGCGCCGATGGACTGGGGAATCTACAACGACACCTATGGCGATCCCTGGGCCATCACATACGCGGGTCAATTCTGGTGCGAGTTCATGGTGGGCGGTCGGCAACCCATGAAACTTTCGGAGCGGGATGCTGGTGTCAGTCCAGAGCCACCGGACAATCTCACCTTGACGGAAGGGAAATGGGTGATGGCGGACTTTGCACTTGCCAGGCTTTCAATGGCGTTTCAGTTCGCTCGCAATCTGAGTCGTCAGTTTGCCGACACCGAGAGGGTGAGCTTCGAGTTTTCGGCACGCAATGTTCGTGGCACTTGGTTTAAGTTTGAGTATGGCGATTCGATGGGACCATGTCGTGCGCCGACGCTCCAGCGTCAAGGTGAAATGACGGCGAAGGAGTTTCGCGAAAGCTGGATAGACGAGTTTGCCCGAACTGGAAAGGATTTCTGTGACCTGTTTTGTCGTGATGGTCGTGTTCTATCGTTGCACGACATCAAGAGCTACCAGAATTCAGGCGGCAACATCTGACGAAGTGCGGGACCGGAAGCGGTGCGAAGCCGATTAACCTTTAGCTGATGAAGCCGGGCTCAGACGAGCATCGCGACCGGACAGCGAGTTTCAACCCGTTTGTTCGTTTTCAGTGGGTGAATCGGTTCACACTGCCAGGAATGTCTGTGAGCCCACTACTCTCGCCGATCCCACGGGCCGTCTCGTCTTTGCAGTTCGCTAAGACAGTCGGGTTCATGCGAGTGATCGAGGACGCTTGCAAAATCCGTGTCGTTACCGCACCGCTTCCAAGTGACGCAGCGCATCATTTGGGGCGTCGGCAATAGTTCATTCGTGATTGATGATTAGAAAGGAACACGTCGGTGTTCTGGTGGTGGCCAGCGGTCGTCAAACCTGGGTTCAAAATCTGCGAACCGGGGCCACCTGAGAGGAAGGAAACGACAGGTTCACACAAAGGGACCAGCGGAGGCTAGAACGGGACGTTTCCGTCGTCGCGACCCTCGTCATGGTTGGAACGGCCTTTGCCGTTACCGTTGGATTCACCGTTTGCGTTTCGTGCTTCGGTGTATATCCAGGTGTGGCATCGGTCCATCACTTTGCCAACGAGCAGCAAGTCTTCCCGACCGAAGGACGTTGAGTCTTTCCACTCGCCGTCGTCGGTTCGGTAAAGCCGACTGATCGTCACATTGTGACGGACACCGTTGTCCGTTTCGTTCTCCCAGATCGCCGCACGGATTCGACCAAGTCGAAATTCTTGCGTCGGGCGGGTCGTCTTGTTGGCTTGTTTGGTAGCCATGTTGGTTGTCTCCGAATAGAGAATGGATGAAAGGAAAGAATCGGCTTGTCGAGAATTCGACTGGCCGGATGCCAAACGTCGCTATTGACGTTGGCTGCATGGGAAGCAAATGCCGAGAAAGTTCTCGGATGTGGACGCAGGCATGTACTGAATTCGAGTCCAGCCTTCGTGCTTTGCCTCGTAGAAAGTGTTTGGTCCTTCGACGTTGCATTGGGCACAAGTCAGCGTGAATACAACGTTCGCCGGAATGCCATCAGGATCGTCTAACACCGCTTCAGCACGTCTCATGGCATAGATCGCCGCTGCTTTCGCAACCGCTGCGTGCCAATCGCTACCGAGTTCCGGTGCTTCAGAGGTCTTCGGTGGGAACCCGCCACGATCAAGCCAATCGAGCAATGCTTCAGCCAGCTCTGTCACGTCAAGCCAGCTTCGCCTTGCCCACTCGTCGAGTAACGAATTCCAAGTCACTTGCGGGTCCATGGTTGAGCCATAGCTCCCTCCTTTCGGTAATAGTAAAGAGCGAACCGATTCCACCACTCACGCTTTCGTGACGGACATCGGCTCGAGACGTGAAATGCCAGCGTCAAGCCGACACTGTTGACAATCGTCGCTGCCCGCTTCGTAGAGCACGCAAACCGACGGGCGCGTCGTGTAGATTCCGCACCGATTGTCGTCGCGAAGAAAGACGCACCCGCCATTGCTGACGCAGTTCAGGTAGCCGATTTCGCCGTCGAAACCAGGTTCGCGAAGCGGAATCATCTGCTCCGCAATCCGAGGGTTCCTGAGTGTGTCGATTTCGTAGATATCGACCAACTTGCTGCGGCAACACGCACCACAGCCGTCACACTCATACTGCTCGTTCGATGTCGACATTGTTCAAGCCGCCATCGACAGCAGACTGCCGATCTTGGCGTCAAGCAACGTCCGATCTCCGGCGAAATTCACCTTCTGGGACAGCTTGGTGAGGGCATCGACCATCGCAAAAATCGTAAATGCACCCTGCGCCCGAGCGATCTCCATCGCATCCTTGATCAGATGTCGCGGAATCTTCTCGGCCGTCAACACCTTCGTGACCTCATCGGCGTCATCACCGATCCGCTCTGTCATCGCCTTTTTGATCATCGCGGCGAACGAGTCTTTGCGTTGATCGCGAACTGTGACCAGATTGTCCAGCATGATACGAATCTCTTGCAAAGCATCACGAACGTTGGCGGTGTGCTTGCGAGTGAATTCGATCACTTCGGTTGCATCCCAAACGATGTGGTTCTGGCAGACACGCTGAAACCAGAAGGTCTGGATGCCAACGCTTCGGCGTCCGACCTCGCTGTTCCAGATGAAAAAGCCCGGCGCGAACGCCTGTCCTTCGATCTCGGCCCATCCGGTCGGGTCAATCAGGAATGCGAACATGTCCTGTTCTCCGCAATACAGTCCGGTGCTGACATCATCCATCGCCTTTTGCGGCGGGGTAAAGAACGACGCATACTCGTTGACGACGTCCAGCAATTCGACGTTCCAGAGCCGCGTGTAGGCAACACCGTGAACGCTACGAATCTGCTTTTCAGTCGTCAGGAGCTGCATCGGCTTTTCCGCCTGCGGCAGGGTTTCCTCAAACACCTTGCTGGCCGTCTTCCGGGACAGCCGGTTGACCGTGTCTTTCCCAACGCCCGCCGTGCGGCATAGCTGCGAGAACGACCAATCGTTCAACCGGTATTCGGAACCCTCGCCGTTGCAGATTGTTAGATCATGCGTCAGCGAGATGTCTTGCGGGAGTTCCCAGAGGTCCGTTGATTGTTCACGCGAACGCGAACACTCGGCGTACAGGCTGTCGAACGAGTCGAAGCATTCATCGGGCGTCCGTCGAAACAGTTCCTCATTTGCTTTTGTCAGAGTAGCCATCGCTACAAGTCTCCGAGTGGGAGTCAAGAATCTTTGCTCAACCAACGCGGTCGAACCGCCAACTACCACGCGCAGCGGCATTCGACGGAACGACCGAGACAGCTCGGAAGCTCGTAACGATTGGGGCTCACTAAGAAAACCTTCAAGACCGCCGGCCTCTCTTGGCGACTTGGCGTAAAGCCCAATCGACGCGAGAGGCGGCATCGTTATCTACAGATATTCAGCTTGGATAAGGAACAATTCTGCTGCTGACACTGGTTCCCTATCACGCTCGTCAAGAAATGTCACGCATCGAATTCGATCTTTTTTGGTGGCTGGCGTCTAGTTCCGGTCCATTCGATCAGCGCCACGCAACTGCAGGGTTGGAATGGCGCGTTTCTTGGCCAGCGGGTCGACGTACCACCGATAGTGGCCATAGTCGGTTGCAAAGAGATAGGGCTTGTTTTCTTGGTGCCATTCCTGCCAGTCATCTGCGGTACCGCTACTTGGACCGTCTGGCACGTAGCGTGCAAGCAACCGTGCTGCTCGAGCGACGGTATCCTTGTCGTCTGCCGACAAGCCTTCGATCGTGGACTCTAGAAATCGGGGGTCGTCAAAGCCCATTTGAATTTCAAGCAAATCCTCGTCGATGGTCAATTTGCTTTCTGGATCAGTCGTCAAGTAAGGCGTTTGCGATTCGGCCCACGCTGCCATGGCGTCGGCATTGCCCTGTGACTGAATGGTTTGCCACAGTTCCGGCGTCACCATTCTTTCCACCCAACTCGCTCGATCGGGATTCTTGAGCCAAGACGCAACGGTCGAGCGTGGTCGTGCACGTGGACCGACAAAGACTGACGGCGTGATCGCGATGGGGCGATCTTCGCTGAAGTTGCTGATGTAGGCGATCGCGTTGAGAAGCATTCGGTTGCCCGTATCATTCATCTCGACCGGTGATTGCTCGAAACCGAAATGCATCAAGTTGCCCTGTCGCCAGATCGCTGCGGCGATTGGCGTTTTATGATTGACGCCGCCGCAGAAGAATTCGACGTCGGGATAAACGTCGAATGCAGTCGAATACGTACACCAACCGGCTTTCCAGTTCTTCTCGTAGTCATCGACCACGGGAATCACGTCGATCGACTTTTCGTCCATGTCATCTTGGAATGACGACGGCGTGTCGATTGCGATGGTCGCGGTGCGGTCAATCGGAAAGGGTGACTCAAAGATTGGATGCGATTTCAGGTCGTACGCCACCGGATCGAGACAGGTGCAGCCTGAGCCGCCGCGAAGTTGCCAGGCGCACGCCAAATTGAGTCCTGCACTCCCCAGCAAGACGGTCGGTCGTCCCCAGTCCTTTCGCATCCCAAGCGGTGACGTATCCGTGCGTTCCATTCGGGCACTGCCACTTTGGGGCCAGTCCAGTAACACCACGTCAAACTTTTCGGCATCCGCTGGTTTGAACGCATCACGATCCACTGACTCAATCGCCGCGACGTGTGGCTTCAAAAACTCGACGAACTCGTCGGCTCGCTCTGAACCGACGTAGATGACGCGCAGGCCTTTGAGCTCCTTGGCGATCGCCGATGGTGGAGCGAGGATCGCGGCAATAACAACGAGCAAAAACGCAACCGCGAAAGACCGAGGGAACGAACTGATGGACGGGCGATTCATCGTAGATCATCTCTCTAACAAAGGAGTTGACTGACTGACCACAATTGGAAGTTCGATGGTGCAGGATTCGGGCGGAAGGCAAACGAGGTCGTTGCACGCCTGAAATTGGACTTTGATTGTCACGCGATAATTCGCTGCTTGCAATTCTGAAAATTGGACCGGAAGCGATGCGGAAAGCGAATCGCGATGAATTGGTTTTCCGTCAGCCGTGTCGCTGGCCTCTGGGATTGATGCTGGACCGATGATCAGAGACTGATCGTCAGTTGAACACTCGATCGAAAATGGCGTGAACGGCCCCTGCGAAGGCAACTCGCCATAGAGATGGAATCCCGGAGAAATCTTCGTCTCGACAAGAACGGAGACGGTCTCGCTTACTGCAATGTCGCGTTCGGGAAACGAAGCCGTGAGGGTGACCTCGCCCGATTCACTTTGCGCACTTACCGGCCGCCCATGCGAGATCGTCCAATTTGTGACGACCGCGTTCGGACGCTCTCCGCCAGGTACGACCTCGGCATTGCGGCCACAACCCGTCGAGGCCATAGCAAGAACCGGAGACAGCAAGCAACAAGCAAGCGTCCCGCGAAGCTGGCGATGCCTCGTCACGATTCCATTCCTACGCGTGGTGAGAATTCGCCGATCCATGAGTCGCCTCTACGAGTGTGTTCAGTCGAGATTCTACCCTTGTGAGCGCCAGGTCGCTTGGCATCACCTGCTTGCTGGGCCCTGAAATATCGACCGGTGCGAACTCACGATCTGCGCACGGTCGTCCCTGCTTTGTTTTACTTCTGGTGTTTGCGCATTGATTTCGTCGGGAGTCCGTGATTCGCTTGGTTTTCTGATGATTTGGGTGGCAATTGCGATGGCAATCCGTGGGACGCGTCCGATTGCCATCTTTCTTAATGATATTGGTGAGAATGCGACCGGCATGTGGCCGGTCGCATGATGGGGGTTTAGTCTTCGTTAGGTAGCAGAATCGTAAGAACGGGACGTTCATCGTCGCCTGGTCCGACAATGGCCTTGAGTTGGATGAGTTCGGCTGGCTTGCCTTCCTCGTTGGCAACGTACAGTTCAAACATCATCTGCGGTTCTGCGTTCTTGCTTTGCAGAATGGCGTAGCGAAGCATCCAAAGGATGTCCCAGAGTCGTCCGCTTTCGTCTTGGCACGTGATTCCATCTGGAACGCGAACATACTGAGCCCAAACGGCGTCCGTCACGACCGTGTGTAATGATAACCCTGCTTCCTTGGCCGTCTTCGTGACGTCGATCAGGACTCCGTCCGCGATTGCTTGCTCTCTTGTGTAAGCGAAAATGTAGTTCATGGTGCTAATCTCCTAGTCGCAAAAATTTTCAATGAAAGACGCCGCAATCTCTGACCAATTCACGTCGTCCAATGCCGAGCCGAGTAGGTCGGTATAGACCGACGCTTCCTGAAGCGGTGATTCGTCGTGTGTGGCTTCCTTCAGTTGTTCCGCAAGGCTGATTCTCGCTGCCTCCGATTCCGTCCACAGACCCTTGATCACACTGTCCATTGACCACGCGCCGCGAACGGTCGAGCGTGTTCGGTCTCTCCAGTAGTGATACGAGCCCGAATCGTTCCTTAGCCAAACTTCAACGCACCAAGTCGCATAGTTCTCCCAGCCTTGGTATGTCGTCGACGAATCGGCGTTGTCTTCTCGTTTTGTGTCCTTTTGCATTTCGAGTTACCTAGCAAGTGTCGGGATTTCCGACGATTTTTCCGTACAACCCACCTCGTATTTTTTGTCCCTGGGGTGGGTCTCTCGCCCATCGACAGACCCACCCCAGGGACAAAAAAAGAAACTCGGACTGTGGAGCGATCGGCGGGAGGTGGAGCGCGGCAAGGTCCGTGACAGGTTGAGGAGGGGGACGGCGCGGTGGCGGGCCTGGCACGGACATTGCAAGTGGAGCCGACCAGAGATTGCGGAGCAGGCCGTCGATAGCCGGGGAGGAGTGGGGCAGGCGGGTGTTGGGCTGCGTGGAGGCGATGGGCAAGGCGGGGCGGTCTAAACCACTAACTCTTCATTAGACCCAAAGCATCATGTCGTGTTACTGTCGAACTTGATTCGACCTAGCAATGAAACGAATCGGACCGGTCGCATCGTGCGACCGGTCCACTTTTCCCCGCCCATGAAAAGAGAAATCACCACGTCGAAGGAACCCGGGTTTGTCGTCAGCACCTATGGCGAGATGACTCGTTTTGTTGAAGCGTTCGCCGAGGGACACCTGAATCTGCTGATTGTGCTTGGTGAACCAGGGCTCGCCAAGAGTCAGACTGTTCGACGCGTGATGGCGGACGCTTGCTGGATCGAAGGCAACGCAACAGCGTTCGGTGTATACACGCAAGCCTGGAATCATCGTGACCAAGTGATTGTGCTCGACGACGTCGACAGTCTCTATTCGGATCGCAACGCCGTTCGATTGCTCAAAACGCTATGCCAGACGGACCCAGTCAAGCGAGTTTCGTGGCAAACCGCATCCGCCGCCCTCGATAAACAGGGCATTCCCCGGGCGTTCGAGACCACCAGCCGCGTCGTGATCATTGCCAATGAATGGAAGACTCTGGATAAGAATGTCGCGGCCGTGCAGGATCGCGGTCATGTGGTTCGCTTCCAACCGTCGGCGAGCGAAGTGCATCAGCAGGTCCGTAGCTGGTTCGACGACGATGAAATCTACGACTGGTTCGGCAGGCACCTCTCGCTCGTTATCAATCCGTCCATGCGTCAATACGTTCGCGCGTCTGAACTGAAAGCAGCAGGACTCGATTGGCGATCCATGTTGTTGCAGGAAACACTGCCAGCGACGACGAGCTTGGTCGCCAAGCTAAAGTCGGACGTTCGTTGGTCGACGGAGTCCGAACGGGTCCAGGAGTTTGTCCGACTCGGTGGTGGATGTCGAGCAACGTATTTCAATCATGCCAAGCGGCTTCGCAGTCGCATGAATGCCGGCGTGAGTCGAGAAAACGCTTAGACTCTTAGACCGACTTAACGGTTGCGTTTGCGATAGTCAGCGAGTGCCCTCTCGACCAATTCGCCCAGTTGGCACCGCGCGTCCCAGGACCAATCGCGGTATTCCGCCATCAGTTCGGTGTCGATTCGGAGCGTTGCCTTTTCTTTCGGTGCTCGGTTTGTGGGACTTACCCCTGGCGGGCGTCCCAGCCGGGCGCGTTGGCGACGGGACTTCTTCGCCCAACCAGCCGATTGCTGTTTCGGTTTCTCTGGCGGCTCCTGGGCTGAGGCGCCCGACGGTGTGCTGATGTATCCGCCCAGGACGTTGGCGATTCCAGGAAGTGGCTTGCTCATACGGCGAGCCATTCAGTGATTTTGTCAGCAACGACGTCATAATCTTCCATTGCGGACGATGATCGAAGCCGATGGATGCTGCCGGCGGTCGTTGCGTACACGATCCTTGCATCGGAACGAATGGTTCCTAACACGCTGTATTGACTTGCTAATTCATCCAAGACTTGCGACGTGATACTGCGGCGGCGATGACTGTTCGTCACGATCGCACCGATGGTTTGCAGCCCCGGATTCACGTACTGACGCAAAAGGTCGACGGTCTGACCGAGATGGACCAGGGTCTGTAGCTCGAAGCCACCCGGTTGCACGACGACACAGATTCCCTGAGCAGCGCTCAACGCGGCAACCGAGAGAACCCCAAGCGATGGCGGGCAGTCGATCAAAACAACGCCTTCGCCTGGCAGTTCGGTGTTTCGCAAGGCGGTCCGCAGGACATACTCGCGGGATGTCGAAGTGAGAAGCTCCGATTCGGCCCGCAAGAGTTGCAGGTTGCTTGGCGAAATCGTCAAAAATTCCGCGACCTTGATGACTTCCAATGGAGACTGATCTCGCAGGCAATCGAATAGCTGGCTATTGCTGCCGTCGATTCCGAATGCCGCTGTCAGATCAGCCTGTGGGTCCATGTCGATCAGGTGAACCGGGACTCCCCGACGACTGAGTAGCACACCGAGCGCCGCGGTGGACGTTGTCTTGGCGGTCCCGCCTTTCTGGTTGGTGATTGCGATGATCTTCATACGAATAGCCGTACCACGACAGTCAATCATCCGTCACGGACTTTCTGGCATTCCGGTGATTCAAGCTTTCAGGTAATGCCGCTTTTCCGTAATGCCAGCCTTTACAGAATTCCGTCAATGACGGCATTCTGGCATCCATGTCATCGGGATTCCCACACGAAAATGCTCGCGCCACGACAGCTTGCGTGGTACGGTCGACTGGTAAGAATCACCGAGGGTTATGGCCGCAACAAAATCACCAAAACAAACCACCAAGTGCTCGACATTGCGAGCTGCCGTCGGACAGTTGACGCTGATCGAGCACTGCTTGTGTCCGCTCGATGCAAGGGCATCGCTGCGAGAGAACTTCGTTCACAAGACAAGCTACGGCTACTCGAAAGACAAAAAACGCAAGCAAGCATCGGTCCGCGTGACTTGCCCAGGCGGATTGTCGACGGAAGACGAGTTCTTTCTGTGGGGCCTTCTCTCACTGACGCTGTCACAACCCAAGCCATCGGCGAACTTTTTCGCGACACGACACTACTGCTTGAAGCAGCTCGGCAAAATCGACTCCCGGCGTCGTGGCGGCCGGCAATACCAACAACTCGCAGAATCACTGGAACGATTGTCGCTGGTTTCCTACCGAAACGATGCGTTTTATGACCCGCTTCGGGGAGAGCATCGTCGGGTCAGTTTCGGTTTTCTGAGTTACAGCCTACCGATGGATGGAGATTCATCACGGGTGTGGAAGATTTCCTGGGACCCGATCTTCTTCGAGTATTGTCTGGCGGCACGCAGTGTGTTGGCATTCGATTTCGACGTGTATACGGAGCTAGACCCTGCGAGTCGGCGCCTGTTCCTTTTGCTCCACAAGCTGTTCTGGAGGTATCGCACGACGCCGGCGATCGACATCCGGGAATTGGGCACCAACGTACTCGGTTTTTCCGACTCGCTGCGAACGTCCGAAATCAAGGTGCGAATCGCAAAGCTCGCCGAACGGCTGCGTCTTCGTGACATCATCGCTGGCGAAGCGAATTTTCAAAACCGCGCAAAGGGCGAATTCACCGTTCGATTTTCAAAAGGCAAGTTCTTCGGAAGGAAGGTCGCCCGGCCCATGTCAAATCGAATCGAATCTCCACTCGCTGAGCCGCTCCGGTCAATCGGCTTCGCCGAACACGAGTGCCAGCGGATTTTGCACAAGTTTGATGAGCATTTGATTCAGCAGTGGTCCGACGTGACGCTGGCCGCCGTCGAACACAAGGGCCGCCCATTTTTCAAGCGTAGCCCGCAAGCCTACTTCATGCACAACGTCCAACACGCGTCCGAGGGAACGAGAACTCCACCAGACTGGTGGCTCGACCTGCGAAAACGAGAATCGCTCGCTAACGCCAATCTAGGCGGCCCTGAATCGGAGCGACCTCCCAACGCCAAGCCACTGAGTGTTTCCAACGTGCTGGCCGAAGTCATTGAGGCCGGGTTGCTGCCGGCGTTGGAAAAAACCGTTGTGAAGTGAGTGGAATTCAACTCAATTCCAGAATCGAGTCTTTTGTTTTCGAGGTACTTTGTAAACAGGTACTTTGGCCGTTGTAGGCGGCAGGAACCTCGCGACGAAAATCCCAACCAAATTAGCCACTTGCGATGGTTCGCCAGGCTTGCGATCCGAAAAAGAGTGACGCAAGCGACACGTGGCGAGCGCGGAAACGTGACGCAGCCGACACGTCCGATCTCCCGAAGAGTGACGCAAGCGACACGCACTTAGTTCGATGCACGATAGGCAGCCCCTCCTAGATGATCGGGGACTAGAAGTACGCTAGCGTCCGGCTTGCGGGACTAACAACCTCGTGATCGTCAGAATACGAACAACGTTTCTGTTCGATGGCATGGGTCGGGAACAACCCGGAACGTTGGCCTCATCAGCCGACTGAAGGGGACGGGAGTCGCTATCCGTCACGTTCTTCCGCGTAGAGCGCAGTGCCTGGAGATCGGGCTTGCTGTGATCGACGAGGGCTTCATGGACTAAATCCTTGGCATGACGCTGAGACACAACCCCATGATTCGACTCGATTTCTTTTCAAATTCAATAGTGAAAGAGGGCGACCGTGGAAAACCTGTCGGCTCGGACGTTCCGAACTGATAGGCCGTGGTCAATCAAAGGCTGCATGTTTGCAGCGAGGTGACTTGAGCGTTTGCTCTGTCATCTCCGGGTGCGCCAGTGTTTGCGAGTTCGTAAACACGGCAAATCCCGCCGAAGGGGTTCGTGAGCTAACTGACTGAGAGTTCAATCTCAGCAGTGCGGTCGATGACAGTTGTTGTCGACCAGCTTCGTTCAACTTCGCTGGCGTGGGGAGTCATGAACGGGTAACGCCCGTCATGCCGAGGGTCTAGCGGCCTTCGGGTATCCAGTCAAAACCTGGAACGCGAAAAGCTCAACCATGAAAGGCGTGAGAACGCTTGCCAGTCAGTCTCGAAGAAGACGGTGCCGAACTGTGAAAAGGCACAGCGGATGGGTAAGGAAAGGCTTCTTGTTTCGCTTTCCTGAAATCAACTTCCGAGCAATCGGATGTTGGAAACTATGCTCGGGCGGGAGCCTGAGACATACCACTGTGTCCGGTCGGTAACACGACGTAGCGACGTGAGCTTCGAGATGATGATGGCTACGAAACGGGGAAGGGGCTGCGTGTGCGGGGTTAGCTCTCGCTGGCAAATTGCCAACACGTGGTTCTGGGAGTGTGTCCTGAGTAGAAGTCCGGCGGGAGCCGGAGCGGTGTTCTGGGCGAAGACTCAGACGCGTCGGGATGAGGTCCGAACGCGCACGGCAAGGCAGTCGTAAATTGCTGTCCAATCATTACCGAACGAAAGTTGCGGTAAATCACCTCGGACAGTTGAACCGTTTGCCGTATCAAGGGTGATGCCTTGATGCGCATGGCAATGACGAAAGGGACGACGCGGTTTTTCGTACGAAAGACCCATGCTGTCGATACCGGCTTTGCAATCGGGCAAAGTCGGTTTCTTGGAAGAGGACCTGAATGTGGCTTCACGCGAGAATCTCGGGAGAGATTACCGCCTGTGGCGACGTACTGACGACCAACGCTACCCGTGCGAGTAGCGTCGGTCAAAGGTTCTTGAAATGCAACGAAGAGGTATTAACCAACTGTAACGAAGAAACAGGGCTTCGCAGACGCGTGAGCTACTTCGCCAGTTGAGTGTGCTCGGCAAAGCAGGATGCGGAGCCGGCTGCACACGCCTCGGGATTTGCGCCACGTTTTAGAGGAGGATTTCGATCGAATGACGATTGGCTTTTCGAGGAGATTTGTGCCACAAACAAACTCCTCATCATTTTGTCAAGAATCAACGCGTCGGAGCAGTAATGGCGTCTTGGAAGTACCGCTACGTCGCGGCCAGCATCGACGGTTTCATTGAACAACTGGTTCGATACGTAAACACGGGTCACTACTTTTACGTCACCGGAAGAATCCCGGACGGAAAGTATCCTGAGTCGATTGATGCGAAACTGATTGATCGCTACGGAATAGACTGCAAACGTTGGGAGAGGTCACGCCGCAAACAAGCGGGCTTCGCATCGGTTCACTATCTTCGCTACGAGCGGCAGTTCATTCTCGTCGCAACTCATGGTCAACACGCGTTCTTCGAGTCTCATTCCGGCCGACAGTTGCGTGACTGTCGTCGCATAGGAATTCAGTTCGGAGGGTACTCGGTTCGCCGCACCGCCTGCGGTCGGACTGGTAAATGGCACACCCTGGTCAGGATCGACAAATGCACCGCAACAGCGCTGCGAGCTCACCTGCTTGAACTGGCGTTGAGACGGAGGAAAGATCAACTCGAAGACGAATTCCGCAGCGTTTGCTTCCAGCCTTACCGCCCGGTCCGAGAGCAGCTGTTGACCATTCTGAGAGCAGTGAATCGAAAGCGCAAGGCGGCGGGTTTCGCGGCGCTCGATTACAAGTGCATCCCGGTGCGTCGCAGAATTACCAAGCCGTTTGGTCAAGAACTGACGGTCGACGACGCGAACAGCAGCCTCTATTCGGCAACCACTTCGGAGAGTGGATCGACCACTTCCGGCAGGATACGACCGATGTCGTCCGCGAGTGCCTGTAAGAGTGTGAAAGCCTGAGCATGGTTTCCGCTCGAAAGTTCCATCGTGATCACCGACGCGAATCGAACATCCAGCACGGCCCAAAAGCAGACATCACCGGCTCGCTTCCGGCGCTCGATGCGTCGGCGCAGGAACTTGATCGTGTGAGTGTCCTCGGCATGAAGACACTCAAGATTCCCAGAGTTGGCGATTCCTACGTAAGCGTTGCGCATTCAATCCGTGTACCACAAATTGATTCCCAATGAAAAGCATCGTTTTCAATCGCTCACAATTAGCTCGGTGGTGACCGAGACGGAGGGAATGGGTGGCCCGTGTGTTCGCGATGGTTGCGTCCAGAGCGAAACTGTGGCAACGATAGCGACATGAATCAATCAAGAAATGGAATACCGATCGTCCAGACCACTCGTGCCTGGCGAGATAACTTGAGTGGATACGTGTTGAAACCTGAATCAAGCAGGACGCGAATGTGCTTCCTGATCACCGCCGGTGCGGTCATCGCCGCGGTGATTGACTATCGACTGTTCGATCGATCAATTTTCAGGGCAGTCGCTGAGATGATCCGGTAGTCAGTAGCTCGCGAAGAAAGACGCACTCTTCTCTGGATTGTGGCCGCGACGGTCATACAGCTTGGTCGTTGATGGGTCCGCGTGTCCGACATCCCGCTGGACATCTTCCAGATTCGCGCCATTGTCGAGCGCTGTCGTGATGAACGTGGCGCGCATCGAGTGGGCGGAGAATCCAGCCGGCAGTTTCAAGCTACGGCTGTACTTCTTCAGGATACGGTTGACAGCGTCCGGGTGTAACGCACGATTCGGAGGTCCGCATTTTCCATTGCCACGAAGAGGCCTAAACATCGCTGTCTCGGTCTGATTTTCATGGCCTGTGGCCCTCAGGTAATCTCGGATTCGGTTGGCCACCTGCGGATGGATGGCCACCGATTCACACGCCCCACCTTTGCGATTGACCCAAATCGAATCGAGTCCACGATTCTGATGAAGATCGCGGACACGCAAGCGAGCAACTTCAGCCCGCCGAAGTCCGACCTGCAACCCGATGGCCAGAATCGCTCGGTCTCGCAATCCTTGAATTGTGTGCGGTGACGGAGCGTCCAGCAATCGCCGAGCCTGACGCTGGGAAAATGCAAGCGTTTTTCCCTGATTGCGGCTAACTCGCGGGCGCTCGACATCACGCACGGGATTGTTTCGCACCACGCCATGTTGAACGAGGTGCTTGTAGAGACTTGATAGAGCGGCAAGCCGACGTCGGATCGTCGAAGCCTTCAATTGTTGATACTCGCGCATGTGCGATTCCCAAGCGATCACGGGTCGGTGGTCAACTCGGCGTAGCTGTTCGGACGAAGTGATTCCCGCGAATCTCATGAAATCTTCGACGTCGCGTCTGTAGGCAGTCTGGGTTCGCCGGCTCTTGAGTTTGGCAAGCCACACGCTTTCCTCCGGAATCGCCGTAAGCGAATCGAGTACGGACGTCGATAATTCGGCCTCGATTGTGGTAGGAAAATAGTCTGGTTTTGTGGTCACAGGCGATCTCGGTCAATGCACGATAATCCCGTTTATCGCGAGCTGCACATTCTCACAAATTAGACCTAGTGGCAACACAGAAAATGGACCGGTCGCATCGTGCGACCGGTCCAACTGCTTACTTCTCGTTCGGTTCATCCAATGGCTCGATTCCCATCGCTTCACGCTGCAAGTCAGTCGGCTCTTGTTTCAACACATCGGAAACAGTTTGCCACAATTGCTTGACCTGCTTGGGCGATGTTGCGAGCCAAACGGTGTCGAGCAATTCTTCCTTCTCTTCACGCAACTTCAGAATCCGCTTGCCAATATCGTTTTCGGCCAACAACTCCGTTTCCATCAAGGCAGCGCGTCGATTGACTGCCGCTTGAATTTCGTAGTCTCTAAACGAATGGACGATCTTGGTAAGCGACTCAACGTCCACGCCTTGAATCTTCGCAAGCACCTGCTTGAGAATGTTACGACGCTCAATATCGAGAGTTTCCCGTTGCGTTCCGAGTGACTTGATTTCTTTCACCAAATGTGCAATGCCCAGCGACTCCAACGCCTGGTCGTTCGCTTCTTTGCGAATCTTCTCCAGAAAGTTCGGGTTCTCTGCTGCGCAGATCGCCTCAATCGCTTGGTCAATCTTGCGAATGATTCGTTCTTTCCAATGTTCCTTTTCTCTTACGGTAATGGCCATGGTCTTGGCTCCTGTTCTTTCTACGTTTCAACATTACATCAGCCGTTCAAACTGGCTGAATCGAATCGGAGACCCAAATCAACAACATGCTTCCTGTTGAGTGGGCCTCCTACAGTCATCCCTGGCGAGGCCCACGCAATAGGAAGCATAAAAAAAGGACAGCAACGCTTCGGAGCCGCAGCCGGCAGGTGGGTGTTAGGTGGGCGCAGTGAGCGAGTGTCCAGGTGGAGAGCGAAGCGGACCTGGACTCTCGTGATGCGGAGCGAACAGGTGGAGCCGGATGCGGCGGAGAAGGGTTGCTTCCTCAGCCGGGGATGACGCGAGCCTTTCGGCGAGCTTCAGTGGTGGGGTCGTGGGATAAAGGTGGCCACCTCCGGCAACGACGTTTGAGTTGATCGGCTTACCGCCCCGGTTTTGGGTGGATATTCCATTTTTTTGGGCAAGATTCGTCGAACAACAACCCCAGTGACTGGTCTCGCCAATCTCAAGTTCCTCGGAGCGTTCTACTGGCGAGTAGAATCTGGTCATTTGGCCTAGTCGATTTGCAAACCGCAATGCGACTCCGACCAACGTTGCCAATCACATCGACACGAGCATCACAGCACTTGGTCCGGAGCAGCATCGTCTGCGAATCCGTTCCGCTCATGGACTCCACCGCATCCCTCGACAACTTCAAGAGGTATAGAGATGTCACGAAATCGTTCTGACAAATACGATGAATCCGTCGATTCCTCGACCGTCGTACGGCCCGAAGACTTAGTCGATATTGATTACGACTCGATTTTCCACGCGCCGATTCCGCTTCCAAAGTATGCAGGCCGTGTTGACCCGAACAAGCGGCAAGCCAGGGGCTTCAGTCCGCAGCTAGTGATACTCGCTGTCGATGATAGCCGTTCAATGTCGCATGACGGAAAGGCCGAGGCCGCAACGAACGCCGTCAAAGACATGCTTGCTGAAATGGTGGTGCAATGCGACGGAAGTTCTGATTTTGATGTGGTGGTGTTTTCATTCGGCACGTACGTCAACTACGACAAAGAAACTTTCGGTGTGCCGATCCTTGATTTCCCTGCCGACTCGATTGACTTTGCCGGGACGTCAGATCGCACGAAGTACTACCGAGCACTTTGGACGATTGAGGCCGTGCTACAGCACTACGAGAAGAACTATCTCCGCTTCCATGAGATGCCGAAGGCACACCCGGTTCCGCTTGTGATTTTTATGTCGGATGGATTCGACAAAGCGAAGAATCATGACCCTATTCCTATCGCCGATCGCATCAAAACGATGAAACTGTCCATCGGCGCGCCGCCACTTATTCTAACGGTCGGAATAGAATTTGGCGGCGATCAGCCTGACGTCAACTTGTTGAAGCGTTTGGCGAGCATTGACGACGAATCAAACCGACCTGCGTACTTCGATGTATCGAATGCATCCATGTTGGCACAGTTCCTGTCGAAGGCAGCGAGTTCTGGATCGTCTACTGCCGCTGAAATCTTCCGGGCCGTCGGCGATCTCGAGCGAAAACGACGGCCGCGTTAGGAAGGGCCTGCGAACTAAGATGGAAAGTCCTCTACTTGAAAGTTTGTCTGACACGATTTCCGCCAACAGCGATGCTTTGGCCGAGCGTGGAACCGTTCTGGAATCACCCGGCTTTCTTGAAACGGGCAAGTCGGTGCTCTCAGTCGCGTCCGATCACGGAAACAAGGAAACCAATCGCGACTCTTTCCTCGCGTTCGTTCCCCTTGGCGACGGCGATATCAAGTGGGCAGTCGCTATCGCGGATGGCGTCAGCGCATCGTTCGAGTCAAAGCTGGGCAGCCGACTAGCTTGCTACGCGTCCGTTGCTGCGCTCGTCCGGACCGAGGACCAGAAGCAACGCAGCCCAATCTCGGAGTGTGCTGAAACATTTCTCGCAATTGGCGAACGCATATTGGGTGACGCTCGCCTTTGTCGCCCAGATCAAGTGCCGGAAAGCCATTGGACTCGATTCGTTCAAGCGGGCCGACTCTTTCAGACGACGGTGATGATCGCTTGGCAGGCTGGCGATCAGATTTTCTTGGACGGTATCGGTGATGGTGGATTTGTTCGCGACTTTGATCGCGGATGCGTTCCGATGATGTATCTTCCATCAAGTTCGGGCCCAGTGACCTGCTTGGGAGCAATGACAAATGTTGCCGAGCCCCAATATCGCCACCAGTTCGCTTCGGCAAATCAGCTCTACTTGTTCACCGATGGTGTGACCGGTTCGATTGAGCGCGATTGTTCGCAGGCGATCGACGTCATGCGTCGCTGTGTCGATCGCGACCGATGCACAGTGGCGACTGACTTACTCCAGTTTTCGATTCGATCTGGTGCTAGTGACGACAATCAGACGCTGGCAGTGATCTCGCCATGACGGACTGGGTTGATGTAAGTAAACGGCAGCTCCAAGAGCTGTATGGCACAGTTTGGGAACTCGATGGTT
Organism: Rhodopirellula sp. P2; assembly: GCF_028768465.1. Classification (GTDB taxonomy): domain Bacteria; phylum Planctomycetota; class Planctomycetia; order Pirellulales; family Pirellulaceae; genus Rhodopirellula. Next base: position 109,596 of record NZ_CP118225.1, on the reverse strand, counting down.
GGCCTTTGTCTTTTGGCGAAGTCGCAGGCGGTGGGGAAGCGTCGGTTTGTGAAATGTCTGGCGAATCTGGCGAGACGGTTGCCTACCTTCGTTTCATTCAGCCTCACCGCACGTCACCAGCTCGCATTCATCGAACCGAATGGTTAATTGGTCAACATGTTCTTCAAGAGTCTGAACTATTCCGCGGGCTTCCTCATGCTTGGGTAACGACTCAGCAATACGGTCGTCCGAGCGGTTGCGATTTCGATTTCATCGCTACGTTTCATGACGCGGTGCCAGGCCAGACTTGGAGAAGTGTAAAGTGGGCTTTTCACGGGAGAGTAGATGCCGTTCACGGACTACCGACACCAATAAATAGAGTTCGAGCAGCCAAGAATCTAGTCGCGACGTTGGCGGCTTTTGAGGAGATTGGCACGAAAGGTTTCGTCCATGGCGATTTGACCGACCGCAATTTGATTTTGGATGCAAGGACCGGAAAGGTCAACTTGATCGACTTCGACGCATTCGTTTACCAAACATCACCAACGCTAGATGACCCTCGCATCTCGATCGGTGATGGAGGCGTCACAGGAATGTCAGGTTATTGCCCTAAAGACCTGGAAGAATGTCTCGATGAGCATGCTTTTGCCTATTCCGATCGGCGCGCCCGCGACATGCTCCTTCTCGAACTACTTGCGTTTTCGGAAAACGATCCCCCCGCGGATGCCCCGGGAAGTTGGCAACAACGCAATACAACGTTGACCTCCGTGAAACCGTTGGCCGAACAACTTGGACTACCGCACCTGCTAGATACAAGTGTTTTCGATTGTCCCGAATCAGATCGCCCAACGAGTTGCCAACTCGCGCGGGCTTTGGGCCTCGCCATCCCCAAAATCGCGGAGCCCCACGCTAACGTCGCTGATCCTTTGCAAGATCGCCCAGTAGCGATGCCGAATTTTGAAACGAATCAGTATCCAGACGGCAGCGTCTCCGAACCGATCCTTCCGCGAGAAAAGAGGAAAAAGCGGAGCCGGAGCAACGCGTCGCCTCGACAGCCGCAGCCCGACCCCTGGGAGTACATTTCATCATTTGCCCGCGAAAACGGCCCGGCGGTTGTACAACACCTACCAGCTTTTGCTGGAAGGTTCGCTTTGTGCTTCATGCCACTCTTGTTCGCGTACCATTTCCTGTTCGTCGGATTTCTTCTAGCGTTCCAGCCAATGGAGCCGGTCTATGAATCACTGCACCACGGTCCACTCAACGCGATGTTGTACGCGACCACAATCATCGCAAGCCTTGTCGCATCCGCTCGGCTGATGACGAGTGATTCGCAGTTCCAACGACTCACTAGCGACCCAATCTTGTCGAGCGTCTTGCTTGGCGCGAAGGGCGGTGCGATTGTGATGCACCTCTTTCTTTTCGCAGCGACGTTGTTCGCCTTCGTCTTGGTAGCAGCCGTGAGATTGTTTCATGATGGAGACGCGGTGCCATCGACCGTACCCGAGGCCATTGGCTGGCCGCTGTCGCTGGTCCTACTGATCAGCACGTTTCTCGGCACCGCGCGTTTCGTGAAATGGTGGCTATGGCGATGAGCCATTTTGCCTGGCGTGTTCCCAGTCGGCTTGCCGTGCCGCGTTGACCCAGTCGTCGGCCATGATTGCCAGCCGGGCCGCGACCAGCAGGTCTCGCTCGTCCAGCCGACTGGTGGTGCGATAGTTTTCACCATCCTTCCAAGTTCGCGTGATCTCTGTGGAATATCGCGTTCCCTTTTCCGTTTGATTTGGCCAGATGGTCAATGTCAAGCGACCATGACGTTGCGTCATTGCCGGGCGGTTGGTTTCGTCTTGTACTTGGTGTGCTTCTTGCGTTTGCATTACTGTTACCTCGCTGATGGCGATGCAGTTGACAATGCTGACTCAATAGCACGGTTTTGGATCGATTGTCCACTGATTGCGTCAGCAATCCAACTTTGATTTGTTCAGCGTTTTCGTGGTAAATCTGACAGCCAAGTCATGAGGGGACCGAGCAGAAGGGACAAACATGCCGGAGTCTCGCGAATCGACGTTTGCGACACGCCGGTGATGGTCAACGGTTTTCAAAGAGGTTTTCAATATGAGGCGACTATGTCTAACACTTCTCGTCTTAACGATGCAGCTCTCCTTTGTTCCATGCTGTTTCGAGCCGGGGAAATAATCGAGGTCCGACCGATAGAAATTTGGACCGATGGCGATTCAGGTAAACGGAAGTCGCGAGTGTTGCGAAGCGAGCGTAGGTGGCTTGCAAAAGACGGATTCGTTGAACAGCTTCGCTATCTGGATAGGCTGAACACGATGCACAACGCCAACATCTTTTTTGGCGTGAACCCAAGGGTTGCCCACGGTCGTGGTCGCAAAACGGATGTCGTAAAGACTCGGTGCCTTTGGGCAGACATGGACAACGTAACGTCGGAAGTAGCAAAATGGCGTTGCGAAGAGACTGGGGTTCCTCACCCGAGCATCATCATCGATAGCGGAAACGGCAATCACCTCTACTGGCTACTGGATCAGACGCTCGATATTTCGTTGCCGTTCGATCGGGACTTGCTTGAAGCGAGACTTAGACGGCTTTACAAGCAACTCGGTTGTGACGCGACGTGTGACGCAAACCGACTACTGCGACTTCCAGGGTTTTTGAATGTAAAGAACGCTCGCAATGGCGCTCAGCCCACTCGATGCTCGTTGCGAGTCTGCAATCCGGATTGTCGCTTTGCTATCGAATCGTTTCCCCCACAGGTTAAACGACAGTCGCCCCAATCGTTGCAGGACGGGAGAGTACGGAGGACGTTCGCAAATCAACCGCGAACAACTGATCCGCTGACTCAGCGTCTAGCAGTAACCACGGACGATCGAAGCAAGCGGGACTTCGCGATAGTATGCTCGCTCTTGCGCGCTGGGTACGGCAAGGAAGAGATTCGGCAAGCGGTCGCATCTCAGAGCAAATTTGCGGATCGCGGCGATTCCTACTTTGAGACGACGTTTCGCAATGCATTGATTGCTATTCAGTCGTAGATGCCAGTGTCGCGGTGCGGGCTGGTTTTTCAACCATCATCGGCTCGCCATTCCTACGGTGCCAGCATGTTCTTGTCTACCATCAACTCGCCGTACTTTTGCAGCAAGTCTTGGGCTCGCTCGATCGTGGGATGTTTCCGCTGCCAATCCCCAGCACCCCCGACGTAACGTGGGAACGCACCATGTTCCCGATCGTTGTAGCGGTTTCCGGTAGTCAAATAGTAGAGATTCTGCCTCGATTCAACTGTATCCTCCAGTAGTCCGGCGGACCTCAACTTCGAGAGCGATACCGGACCATATGTTGCATCTGATCGCCAACCCCGCGATCCGGGCTGAGTGCGACCATGGCTGATGAACGGCTTTAGCAGTGATGTTATTTGTCCAAGGTCGCGATCAAATTCCGACTCCAGTACGGCCAAGCGTGCCCTTCGTTTTCGCTCTGCTTCCTTATCTTCCGCAATTCGCTTCAGATCGGCTTTCGTCTCAATCAACTCAGCACTCTGACTGTCGAGTCTCGCCAAGTCAATCTCTCGTTTGAGGCGTGTTTGCTCCATCTTCTTCGCTGCAAGTTGATCTACCATCTCTGCGTTGGCGGTTCGCTCTGCATTCGCGACCGTTTCAATTCGTGCAGCGATCCACCGTTGTCTGAGTTTCTCGATAGCGTCGGAAAGGGTTTGCTCTGCTGGTTCGAGGCTCAAAGCCATCCGACCAATCGCATTGGCATCTTCCCGTCTCGATGCGACAACTGTTAAAGCAGTCTCCACTTCCTCCGATAGAACTCGGATCGCTTCATCAAAATCACGCGACGGCTCGTAGGAGGCATCGCTCGCAAGGGAATCCACTACTTTGGAAAGCGTGATGAATCGATCGCGAAAGCTGTTCAGTTCAGATTCCGTCGGCACGTCGCGATCAATCACTGCAGCGAATCGTTCGACAAGTGCTTCATCTGACGCAATTTGGTGCCCCATTTCGCTACCAATCAGTTCGGGTGAATACTTGACCCAGTTGTTGTGTTCAAGTATCAGTCGGTCAAGGGATTCAAGTAGTTTGTCGCGTTGAAGGACGATCCGCATGTTTGATGAACTGCGAATCGCCAAGTGTTCCTCTTGCCGCACCTTCGTCGTATCCGAAACAGGTTGCTTCCTCACTGCGACAATTCCATCAGGCGTTGCTCGTTCCACATAAGTTTCATCGGATGGATCATGGGACGCAGATGCCGCGCTTGCATCACGACTGGGCGGCGATGTCGTTTCCAGCATCAAGCGGATGGCAAAGGCCCCGATCCCCATAACGGTCAATGCGGCCACACCCGCAAACACAGCTCGCGGACCGTCGACTGGAGGGGATTCCGATTCCGCGTCGGGACTCTTGATGTCGTGCTGATCGTCGTCAGCCGGAGGAAAATGCTCAGCCACGGGGCGCGGACACTCGCAAAGAAGGGAAAATGGAATCGGGATTAAGATAGGGATATTCTAGACGAACCCGATTCCTGTTCCAAATTCTTGATTCCCCCGATAAGAGTCTTGCGTCGTCCGCCCGAAACCATTCGTTGTCGAAACCGCAGCTATGACGTTCAAGACACGGTTCGCTTGCGTGGTCGCCACTACTGGGTGACCGCCTCTTTGGGCAATCGAGGGCGACGCAAGATGCAGGTTTTCGATCCTGCGTCACACGACTTACGTGTCATCCACGTTCTGCCAGATTCGGCACACACACAGCAGCAGCTTCGAGTATTGCGCCGCGCGAACCGACTCCCGGGTTTTACGCAAATCATCGACGTCGATAAACGCAACGACTCCACATGGGTTCTCACCGACTGGATTCACGGAGAATCACTGGCCCAGCATTTGGGGCACGCCCGCACTCAACGCAACCACTGGCCCACGGCTCACATGAGCTGGACGCTTTTCGCCGGCTTTGCACACAGCTTGTGTCAGTTCCATGATTTCGCGAATTGCGTCCACGGCGACATCAAGCCAGCGAACTTAGTCTTGCAATCTCAGCCCAAGCGACTGCGAGCAATTGACTTTGGAAGCGCATGGGACGAAACGGCCGCGAAACGTCGTGCAACTGGCGACGGGAACACGGTCGGATATGCCGCCCCAGAATTACAATCGAATCAGCAGGTCACCGTTCGATCGGATCAGTTTTCGTTGTCGATCGTTCTCTTCGAAATGCTGACGGGTGAACTGCCGTTTCAAGGAATGGGCGGTAGAGCGGGATGGGCCGAATACAAAAAAGGATTCGAGCGTGCTTACGAAGCACCGAGCGCGAAGTCGAATCAACGCCGACAACTTCCCAGGCGAGCGTGGCGAGTCATTGACGATGTGGTGCGAGAAGGCCTATCGCTCGATCCGGATGGTCGGTTCGCAACATCAAACGCATGGCGCGACGCCATCGACCATGTCACGCAGGTACTGCGACAAGCCGAATCCGCTTCGCGTTTTGAGTCGACGATTGCAGACGTTGCTGATAGGTGCGTCGTTTTTTTCGAACGCAAAGAACGCCCATCATGACGGCTCAGCAAGGTCTGCAAACTTACGCGTCGGTGGTGTGTGCCAGCGAAATCGATCACCACACTTCGAGTGCCAATACTTACCGGCGACCTTTACGGTTAACGGCGGCAGCGGCTGTCCTTCCGAATAGGTTTCCGACCGATTCATGACGTAGCGGTGCGGCAATCCAAAGAAGCACTTATCACAGAGCGATTGCCGAGTCGGAGGCTCTGGTGCCCGGCGACTATCAATGAGCTGCCTAAAGTCCGCGATCACGGTTCTCAACTCCTCTTGATTCAAAGCACTGGCCGGAACGGCTTTCGCCTTAAGACTATTTGGCAAGAGTACCAAGCCATATGGCGTTTCGTAGTGTGTATTGACTTCAATCAGATAGCGATACCCGGCAATTCTCAACATATGATTGGCATGAATGGTTTCAGATTCACCTCGCATCCGTAAAACTGGAATCCAGTGGTCGCCACGCACTAGCACAACCCATGGCTTGCCGTGGAGGTTCAATAGTTCTTCATCGTCGAACTTAGGCGGGCTTCGCGGCTGATATCCCGCGGCCCGCAGTTCCCACCAATGAATCGACACCGGCTCTTCGCTTGTGAATTCCGGCTCGCGTGGCTTGGTTCCCAACGCCTCACGCCGACGGCGTACAAGCATCACGATCAGGTATAGAACACCAAGACTTGCCAGAAAGGCTGAGCCGAATGCCCACCAACCGAAGCCAACCGCATCAGGCTTTGCGAGCAGCGTCGCCAACAACACCCAGCCAAGAGCGACCCCCGTCGCGACGATAACACCGACGAGCACGATGGTCACGACCGAAATCCAGCGTTCAATCTCCGCCAGGTTGTACTTAGGCAGATAGCTCAACCGAATTTTCGGCCAGTCTTCGCCAGCTTCATCAAAAGGAGCTTCATGCGCCAACAGACCGGCACGGGGACAGTATTGATACTGTGACAACTCGTGGACGCTCAGTGACGGACTCGATGCGGCATATTGTGTCTGGTTCAACTGTCCATTGCCTCCCGTAGCGAAACAACCGTTTCAAGGATGGCCGTCATTTGCTGTGGGCGTTTCGTTCGCTGAAGTTGCGTGCAAGAGGCAAGTAGTTCAACCCAATCTTTCGATCCTGTCCAAAACTTGAGCTTGCTCAATTCTGCACCGCGTTCGGGTAGGCTTCCAAGCGTTGATTGGGTCATGATTCGTCCCCAGGAATACACATCAACAGTACCATCGATCTCGCCTGCGCCAACTTCTGGGGCGCGATACGCACTCTCGGGCCACTCGTCCGCAGAAACAGTCGGATAGTCTTCGGTCAGCTTTGCCAACTCAAAATCGGTGAGGACAAGATCATTGGCGTCGTCCTTGAGCACGATCGAATTTGGGCTGAGCTCTCGCAAAATGACGTCCGCTTTGTGCGCGGCTACGATCGCTTCAGCAAGCTGCTTGCCGATGTCATTCAGGTTGGCTGAGTCCAGAGGACCGTGGCCCAGCCGATCGTCCAAGTCCAGGCCATTGATCCATTGGTCAATCACCCACCAAGTGTCGCGGTCTTGATCTGGAAACGTCGAATAGCATGTCGGGAAATGTGAATTTGGTGCGAGCCGTTCGCAAACTGAGAGGTGTCGCGACATAGCGTGCCTCGTTCGTTCCTTGTCCTCATCGCTTCGCTCATGAAATTCGTAACGCTTCCCGCGACCACGGCGGTTCGGCTCAAATGCATGATTCATTGCAAAGACGCGATACTGCAAACCGTTGGCGATTGTCACTACCGGAGATAGTGCCTTTCCGACAATCCATTCACCCGTGCCTAGCTCAGCTTTCGAGCCAGAGGCGATTGCTTTCGGCGTGTATTCGTCAACATCGACGATGTCTAGCATCGCCACATCAAACACATCGGCAACGAATCGCGCCGTCGATATTTGCACCGATTCGTTCCGAAAGACCTTTTTTGCTGTTCGCATCTGCGTTTCGGTGTGCTTGCAGTAGTCGCGAAGGGTCCATCCGCGACCGAGCAATAGCCGTTTCATGACGTGCGGGTTGAGTCGCACAGTGCCGTCGAGTGTCGGCATCGAATCGTCAGAATTCTGATCTCGTATCACCATCGATGGTCCCTCCGGCTGCGTGTCGAGAATGCACCCATCTAACACTCCTGAGCGCAAACGAGTTTTGGCAAGATCATGGCCACTCATTCCACCCAGTGTACCCCGGAGCGACCCGTGACTGTGCTAGAAACCTTCCGCGACGTGTTGAAACAACGGATGCAAGCCTTCCTTTGGCGGAGCGTGGCGTCTGATGTTGAAGCCGACACGATTCTTCAAGACGTGGCGAATCTTGAGCGACTCGAGCAGCAAGCAAAACGTTACGAGGCGGAGGGCAACCCTAATCTTGCGGCGCTCCTTCGCCAACGGGCCGCGATGATGAGCATGGATGCACCAGGTGGCTCGATCACACAAGCACTGGAATCGGTCGGCGGTGCGGCCTCATCGACCGGGTTGCTGGCGGATGGGCGCGACGACAAGGAAAAGCCCGAAGAAACGGCGGTCAAGCCGGCGACGCGTCGACGCAGCCGAAAGCGTCCGTCTGATCAAGCATCCTGCGGTGAGTAAGTGGCAGTGTGCCGGAAACCCGAAATGGACTTGCTCTCAGTACTGACAAGCAAACTTCGCGTTGCATCACAACAGCAATTGTCGATGGCTGATGCAGGTTGGAATGAGCGAATGGTCCGAATGTTGGTGAGCCGAAGGCTGCTTGCCTCAGCAAGATTCACCATCGCCGTCATCGATGCCGGCGACGAACCATTCGTGCAATGGCAGCCAGGTCAATCAGCACCCGACAGCGGCTCCATCGCGTACTTGGGCAGACGCCGTTTGAGCCAATCACAACGAAAGAGTCAGACAGTTGTGTGGGCGACCGAACGAGCGGCGGCCTTGGTCGGAGGCATCGGAGGGAAGCTGCGCCAACCTTGGCAAGTATCTCACGACTTGGGCGTCGCGTCGATCTATTTCCACCTTCGACGCACTGCTGAGCACGCGGCGAGTCAGTGGATTAGCGAAGATATTTACCGCCGCGATATCGCAAGAACGACGACTGAAAAAATCGCCGACGCGTTCTTGATGTCTGAGTCTGAGAAACCTCAGTTGGCAATCGAACTGGTCGGAGACTATTCGGCCGCTCGTCTACGTGACTTTCATCAGTTTTGGTCGAATCGGGGAGTCGCTTACGAGTGGCGGTAGACATGACCAAGAACAAATCCTCGATCCGACTGACGCGACGTGACTACGGAATACTCCGGGATGCAGCGAAGTATGGCATGGTTGTACCCGAGCTGTTGCAGGCTCAGCGTTTCGCCGGGCAGAAGCCCGCAGCGGTCCAGTCAACATTGCGAAGGCTTTACGGACACCCTCCCGAGTATCGGTTTCTCCGTCCCGAGAAGCTCGACGCGAAACGAGTGTACTACCGACTCACTTCCCGAGGTTGTCGGCAGATCGGAGTGTCGCGTGATGCGTCGCGGAAGCTCGGAATGCAAGCGGTCGCCGAACGGTATGCGACGACTTGGTTCATCTCGGCTGATTTGGCCGGTGGACGATCTTTGCTTGACCCCAAGGAATTTCCCGAGCAGTTTCCGAACATTCGTGAGCGACTGCCCAAGAAGCGGTTTCATACAGAGCAGGTCGGACAGACCGTTCGACTTGGCTACTTCGTCACCGACCTCAGAACTGACGTTCGTCGACTCGTGCGTCAGAGCTCCACCGTCATGCGGCGGTTTTTAGAACGTCGATGGTTCGATGACTTCCTGCGCCACGATCGGTTCGTCTTCACCGTCTTGACGTTCAACGAATCTAAAGCCGTCGAAATCGACACGAAGTTGCGGCTGACGTTTCAACAGCAATTGTCGCGGCCGCTCCAGTCGATCGGGCTACAACCGGCTGGTACGGAAAGCATCGCCGTGCGAGTCCTCGTCGTCCCCGGTCTCGACACATTGATTCCCGAACCAAGATAGGACCATGCCTTACCGCGACATCGAGCCAACTTGGCACAACTCCAAGGACAAATACGACGTATTGGATTGGGCGAATATTCCGCCGTTCACGTGCGATATGAACTATCGCCTTCCGCAACATCGTGGAGTGTCCGGCTTCTTTCAATGTGCCCGAATGATGTTGATCGCTTCCGTAGCAACGGTCGCAGTTCAATTCACATTGAAACTTGGAATCGCGTCGGCGTTCTTGGGTACCGCGTCAACGACGTTTGTCGTGATTGTCGCCGCAACTGTTTTCTGCTTCCCGGTTGATCCAGAATACCGGCGTTGGCAGGATCGTCTCGCCTCGGCCGCCGGAGCGTTCTTGATTTGGGGCTTCCTGGCATTCGTCGCATTGGTTAATTCGGCAGGCGAGGCAACGGTTGCCACGTTTGTTGTTGGCACACTTTGCATCTCATTCTTTGCAGATCGCATCGCAACCCACCACCTGCACTGGGCCAGCGCCAACCCGCTCGTCGATCGGAAAACGATGACAAGCTGGCGACAGGATTGGCGAGCGCGGTGGACCGGGTTCAGCGACAAGTTGCCGTCAAACCAGTGCGAGACGGCAACGGCACGTGCCGCGTTCTCTCTGATTCTGAAACTGCGCAAGATGTATCCGCTCGGCTTCCTGACGGTCGTAGTCGTCCTGCTGTGTGCGGTATCCGTAGCTTCAAAGATGAATCACGCCGACTTCGGGAACCGGAATGGAATCCTCGTATTCCTTGCGTCGCTGGTGGGACTATCTGCCGTATCCACTGCCTATTGCGTGCTGATGCCAGATTCCCCCAAGGCATTCCTTATCGCGGTTGGCGGCGCTTACGAGTACGGAGGCTCAGGTCCTACGCCGGCTTGGGTATTTCACAGTCCACTGGGAAGTCGAGTTACACGCCGGCTGATGATTTCGGTCATCACTGCAACGATAGTGTCGGTGTATTCGGCACTCGCGTTTTCGGCGTTTTCCTCTCATTCGCCCGTGACCCTCAACGCGATCGTCGGACTTCTTGGTTTCACGTTGGTCCTACCCGCGATTGGCGGCCCCGCAATTCTGATCCTCGGCAGCTTCGTTGCAGCCGCACCCACGATCGTTGCTCATCATCGCGCGCTCAATCGTGTTGGCGCTGTCGAACACCACCGAGACTGGAGCGAATTGGATGGCTACATCCAGCGCGTACAAAACAGTCGAAATTCAATCGAGCGACGGCACAACATTGTAGGAATTCACGCAACGGGAAAGTATCCGATTCTCGCGGACACTGACTTGCAATTCGAGCACCAACACGTACTGGGCCCAACTGGTGTCGGTAAGACGGCCCTGTCGCTAACAACAGACGTGATTCAAGCGATTAGACGCGGTGATGGGCCATCCATCATCATCGATTGCAAAGGAGATCGCGCTCTGTTTGAAACTGCGAGAATGGAAGCGGAGCGAGCGGGACGAACTTTCAAATGGTTTACCAACAAACCAGGACGCTCGACCTATCTGTTCAATCCGTTGGCGCACCTCAACGATCCCCAATTCACGCTTCCAGAGATTCTTGGAGTCATTCTACAATCGTTGAACCTGTACCACGGTGACGACTACGCCAGAGCCTACTTCGGAAAGGAAGTGCGAACGCTCCTGCGGGATGCCTATCTCGCCACCATGCCGGACGAGCAGAGCCGGCGTGGAATTGGTGGTGGCCGACGCTTTCGCCGCGAGGGAAAGATTGAATCATTCTGGGACTTGGACGACGTCCTCAAGGAGTTGGCGGCCAATAGCCGGCAGTACGAAGCAGCAAAGCATCTTTCCATGATCGTTCAATCGCTATGTGACTTCGAGCAACTCAGTCTCACTCCATCGCGCGATCCGAACGAAACGGCCATCGAGCATGCGATTTCGATGCCGGAAGCCATCGAAGAAAAGCAGGTTCTGTACTTCTACTTGGTTGGCTCGCTTGACGTTGCGTCTGTTGGCGAGCTGGCGCGACTTGCACTGTTCGCTGCTAATGCCGCGGCGATCAAGTACCGTGACCGGACAAACGAGAAGCCACGCATCCAATTTATCGCGGACGAAGCTCAATGCCTCGTCGCGAAAAACATCGAGACTGTGCTTCAGCAAGCCCGTGACGCGGGAATCGCGTTCACTTTTGCGCACCAATCGCTAAGCCAACTGAAGCTACCCGGCGGCGTGGATTTAACGCAGCAGGTGCTGAACTCGACTTGTATCAAACGCTACCACGCGGCGCGTGACCCCGCATCGCAGAAGTATATTTCGGATATCTCTGGGACGACGACCTACTATTCGCGGAAATGGAAACAGTTCAAGAAACGAATCGATGCGGGAATTGTTAGTTCGAGGTACGCCTGCACCGATCCAGATGGGGTCATGCGAATCGACATTTCGGAACATGTGGGACCCAGACTGGAGCCGGAGGACATTCGCGACATCAATCGCGACATTAACAAGAGCATTGCGATCTTTGAGCGAAACTCAGGCTATTCGCAGTACTGTGGAGCATTTCCGATGGTTACCGAGTGGCCAGTCTCGATGCGAGAGCACGTCAAGAGAAGTCGAGCCGCATGGCCTGAAAATCAAGGCGAGACTATTTCAATCGGTGGAGCGTGGCCCGGCGGGAACGAGAATACGATTACACCCACAACGCACCCAGAGATCGATCTGACCGTCGACCCCGCCAATTTGGACGAAGCGTTACGAAAAATCCATCAGAAGCTGACTGGAGATGATTCTCGCGACGAGAATGCAACCTAAAGACACTCGCCGGTGCCGTCCGTTTCGAGTGAAATGAGAGAAACCAACAAGAGTTGCGAGCTTCAGATATGACGATCTATCACCTTCTGCTCGGCCTGTTCATTCTGTACCTAGTTGTACGGAAGATACAAAAGCGAGCGTATCATCATCCCGCAAATGAGGGTTTGCAGACTTGGAAACGCATCGCGACCGGTCTGCTCACCATCGCGTTCTACGCATACATGTGCGTCGTGCTACCGCCATTTTTCAATCGATTCACGCGCAGCGAATCGGAGTCTCTGCCGAACGAAGACAGCACAACAGCCGTGGACGCTCCGTCCGGCGAAAATCCACCACCACGAACTATCAGCGATTTTCTTTTACCTCCGCTACCGTCCTGGAGTGATAAACACTGACGGCCTGAAAGCCATTGATTTCGATCAATGCGGAAACGTGTTTCTGCAATTGGTTTTCATAGCGACGACGTGCTCGTTGCGAATTACTACCGACGCTTCGCAGTCTAACGACTGGGCAATGAACCGTGGTTCATCGCTTGCGATCGGTGGGACAAAAGACTCTTCGGAGTCTTTTGTTTTTTCGACACTGGTGCGTTCGCACCGGTTGTCGTCGGTGGCGTTGGCCCTCCCGAATCTTTGATTTGCCTCGTGTTAGGCGAATGACAGATTTGCAAACTGTCCAAGACTAGCCGTGGCTAGCTTGGACCATTGAAAAGGAGAGCCAGCGTATGGCAACAAAAAGAGAAAATGAAACTTTCACCATGTGGACGCATATCGAGAATGGCCGACACATGCCTCGAAGGATTCATCGGATGGAAATCGTCGTCAATGGTCGAACTCACATGATTGAAGGTGACAACCTTCCTGATGTGATGGTCACTGACTGCGGACAAGCGAGAAAGGGAACGCACCTTGCGACTCTATTGCTAAACCCGAAGAAAAAAGAAGTTTTCGTTCCAAGCCTGGCACAGCCCTGGCCGCTGGGGCGCGACTTTTTGCACATCCTCATTGGGTTTGTCGGATTCGTGATGTTTCGATTCTTCATTTTATTGCTACTGGACGTCTAACGTCCAACCTTCTGTCAGTGGTCCACCGCCACTGACAGTTTTTCCCAATTTGCAACTGCGACGGAAGGACTAACCGAAATTGGAGATGATGACCAGAGAAACGAACCAGATCGCCGAACTCGCGGCACTGATCGACGCCATTCCACGAGGATTCAGGGAACCGATCCTACTTGCAGCAATCGTCACCGTACCCCACCGCATAGGAAACGAAGACTTTGTCGTCTCGTTGCGTTCGCGGTTCGTCGACTGCCTGAACTCGTACGCTGGCGTTTCAATTTCTCCGGAATTCCGCTGCTCAGTCGAATACATCGAGATTCGAGAGGTCGTCGCGATGTTTGCCACCAGCAATTCGCTCGATTGGACGGAGTCGCTAGTCCGTCAACTAGTCCATGCGGTGGCAACTCGTGCATTGCCTGCCGAAAAAGTGAAACGTTAATGAACGAGCCAAGGGAATTATCGTTGTTGTCCACTGCGTCACGCGCGCTGTGTGAAGCAAAAACCGTCGATGAAGTGAAGGACATTCGAGATAAGGCCGAAGCGGTGAAAGCATATGCTCGCAAGGCAAAACTCGGCCACAGTATTCTCGTCGAAGCAGCGCTCGTGAAAGTGCGAGCTGAACGTAAACTAGGCTGCATTCTTTCGGAAACGGAACTTGCGAAAGCATCGCCAGGGAATCAATTTACCGTAGCCGATCACGCGACTGAAGACGGTGCTCCGACATTGGCGAGTCTCGGAATCACAAAGTCCGATTCGTCAAGGCTACAGCGGATCGCAAGGTTGCCCGAGGACGTGTTTCAGGGATATCTAAGCGAGTCAGTGGAAGCAGAAAGAGAGCCAACCACTGCCGGGCTGCTGAAGCTGGCGAAGCGACAAAGCAAGCCGTCGGAAGATGCGACTCAAACGTACGGCGAGAAACCGGCGGGTTCCGAAGGACTGTCCACAGTTTCCCTGCACGAGATCATCAACAGCGGCACGAAGTTTGGCACCATTCTGGCTGAACCACTTTTCTTGCAACGGCGATCGGTCACCGACGTCACTATACCGATTGCAGCGCCAGCCTTGGACGACCTCTGCTCGATGCCCGTATCAGCGATCGCGTCCGATAACGCTCATCTCCACCTTTGGTCCCACGCCGAGATGCTACTGGATGCTTTGGACGTGTTGGAAGCATGGGGATTTGAGTATCGGTCTTGCTTTGTTTGGGTGGAAACGACTGAGGCGGAAGAGTGCGATTTCTGGCAATCTCAATGCCGCTTTTTGCTGTTGGGCTACAAAGGAAACCCGTCGTTCGGTGAAACAACCTGCCGCAACTGGCTGAAGTTAAACCCGCAACAACGAGACTCACGCCACGCGACAATTCGCAAGTTGGTCCAGAAAGTCAGTCCCGGCCCCTACATGCAACTGTTCGTTCCAGAGGCCGCCGATGGCTGGACAACCGCCGCACATTGATGAGCATGAACTCCTCAATTGGCACAAGGCAAACTGCAACTCCTGCACGCACGAGAGGTATGCGCCGTTCCGCCCACTTCGCTGTACGTCCTGTGGCGGCAGAAACGATGAATCGTCACCCCAGCTCCCACGTTGGATCGAGCTGGCTTCACCATCTAGCACGGACGCATCAAAACCATGCGGAAAAACTACATCATGAACACACCCGCCCACACCATTCGATTCGGACTCATCAAAGCCAGTATCTGGCGGAACCAAACCAAATCAGGTGAAAGACACTCCGTATCGATCGTTCGACTGTACAAGAACGGCGACGTTTGGAAAGAGTCAACACGATTCGGAAGAGACGACTTGCCGCTGATTGCGAAAGTCTCCGACAAGGCGCATACCTGGATTTACGAGAACAACGGCAGGAACGGGGAAGCCATCGAATAGCTACTCCTTCCACGGCTTCCGCTCATCCTCGAAGAGTTGACTTGCGTTTTCCCGCAGCTGACTGGTCCAAAGTGTGACTTCCGAAGGCTCCCTTCCGTGCTTAAACGCAAGTTCTTCAACTGGTACGCCGGAAAGGGCTTCAATCGCGATCAACGCCTTAGCCTCCGCGCTGATAATTTCGATTCGCACACCGTTTTCATAAGTAATCCTAGTGGGTACCCCGGGATCCGGAATCCAGTTTTCTGGGTGACCGGTGTCAACCGATCCCGAATCACTGGTAACCGCTGCTAAATCAGGATAGTCCGATTCGGATTCCCCCGGCATCGGGATGTTAGTCCCTTGTGCGACGCCTTCCGTTTCATTGGATGCATCTTCGCAGCCAGCGAGGAGCAAGAAGCCGAGAAGATGTAGTCCGATAATCCAGGGAAATCTCGTAGGAGTATTCATGGCGACTTTGGATGTTTGAATGTGCGGGGAAAGGGCTTCCAAGTTTAACCAGTTTCGACTCGATTATCAGCAAACCGATTCTCACACACCCTTCGGTACGTGTAGGGGCTTTCTCTCGCACAGATGATGCTCATGCAGGACCGCTCGTATCCAGAATGCACCATTTCGACACTCAACCGACCGTTCGAGGGCTGAGACACTTGAGGAAATGTCAATCCCTGCGTGATATGAGACGAAGTTATGATAACAGGAGGAAGGTAATGGCCATCGATGTTGAACGCGAGCGATCAATACCGCTAGCGGATGTCGCTAGTTTCGTTCCCAAGCGGAATGGAAAAAAAGTCCACTACTCAACAATCTACCGCTGGGCAACAAAGGGCGTACGTGGACGTATCCTCGAATCTGTCATGGCCGGCGGGATTCGGTACACGACGGTGGAGGCGGTTCACCGTTTTCTCGCAGCGAAACCGCAAGCACGTCAATCGCAGCAGGACGATGAAACCGACGCCATCGACGAAGCACTTCGAAGAGCCGGCGTCTGAACATTGGACCGAATTTCGCTGTGTGACAGTGCTGCTCCGGAAATTACTATCCTACCTGCCGCATGACTTCAATTGCTTTGTTTAGATCTAGCTCAGCATAGATTTCAGTAGTACTGGTCGATCCGTGGCCGTCGACGGCTCGTGCAGCATCGATACCGAACAGCTTGCGAATCTCCGTCGATGCGGTGTGGCGGATTCGATTCGGCGACCACTGTTCAATGTCCTGCTTTTTGCAAACGCGATGGATCGCTCGGCGATAACTTGCTGTGACGTAGCGGTCACCAGCCTTTCGTTTTGGCGATGCGACCCGGTTCGTTCCCGGTCGATTGCCTGTGGATGCCCTGGTCCGACGCCGCTTGGTGGCCGCCTCACGGCGTCGTCGTTCAGCTTCGGCTGGTGAGAAACAGAATTCACCGTCCTGGCGGTCCATGTAGGGCTTCAGAATCTTGATTGCACGAGGCCCAATCGCGATGACGCGGTCTTTCTCAAAGTGCTCCGTTTTGTGCTCCGACGGCCGGTAGACCCAGACATCGCCGCTGCAATCTATTTCTGATGGAGACATCGAGCAGACTTCGCCCGGACGTGCGCTTGTGAAACGTTGAATGCGAACCATATCGGCGACGACATCTGGCAAAAACTTCAAGGTTTCATCGAGGACTTCATCTGCAACAGGAACAACGGGAGCAGTCTCGCGCGCCCGTGTTCGTCCTTTTTTCAAGCCGGATAGCTCTCTCAACGCCTGAGAAACGGAGCCGTCGATCAGCTCTTTGGACGCTGCCCACTTGAACATCCCACGCAGGCGATTGACCTGTTTGTTGAGGTAAGTTCGTGCCCAATCCATCTCGTCAATCATCTTCTCGCGAAGCTCATCAAGAGCGACCGGACCGAAGTCTTGCGCGAAACAGGTGCCGTGATGTCGTCGAACCACACGCAGAACATCATCGATCGCACCAGCCTCACGTGTGATCACCCCATTCTTGCGGTAATACTGGCGAGTATGCCGACGGTAGACCAAGACTAACTCGTTGATGGTCACTGGGATTCCAGTGATGACCTTCTCACGAAGCGTCGCCGTCGTGATTGACGCCACGATTTTCTCTGGGTCGGTCTTGCAGGCGTCATCGAAATCTTCGAGCTTCGCTACCGGTCGTTCCTGATGACGCCGCTTCTCCCATTCCTTCAGCAGTTCTTGATACCGCTGGTGGCTTCTGCGTGAACCGTAGGGACCGATGTAGAGCGTTTCACCAAAGAAAGAAACGACAGCCTGTTTGGTGGATTTGTGCAGCCGATACTTCGGCGGCTGATGAAAAAGACGCGGCATGGTGGGAAGAACTTTGCGGAAGCGAGAACCGCAAAGAGGGAAGTCTTGTGGACATCCCTCTTTACGTTCCCTGTTTGGCTTCGGCAAAGAGCCGCACTGCCTCACCGAGGCAGGTAACCTAAGACCAGGAATGGCTTGGGTTTAAGAAAGTTGCGGGAGCCGGATTCGAACCGACGACCTCGAGGTTATGAGCCTCGCGAGCTACCGGGCTGCTCCATCCCGCGGTATGTGAGACGTTGAATCGGACGCCAAGGTTCGATTTCTACAGCGAAATTTCGCGTAAACATCATTTTCTTGGCCTCGTGGCAACGATGAAGGGACTATCGGCCACGAACGCGGATTCGTCAAGCGGCTGTTCGCATTGTTGCTGAGATTTTCGTTTTTTGGCCAGCCATTCGCTATGTTGGCCTAGACTAGTACGTTGTGCGCCGGCTCCGCCAAGTCTTTTCGAGTATGAACCTTCCCCCCAACACGACCGCTTCCGATTCGTCGGACGCCACGGATTCCTCGGGGACGTTCTCGGCTGGCCCACCCCATGTTTCTGGACCACCGGTCCCGCCGCCTCCCGTTGCCACGCCTCCGCCAGCGGAACCAGCCTCCCTGCCCAGCAGCGTTCCCAAGCCGCCGCCGGCTCCGCCTCGAGCGACATTGCCGCCGGTCAATCCGGCCCCAGCCAGCCAGCCCGAGCCCAGGCAGCCCGAGCCCAGGCAGCCGCTACCAGCGAGCACTCCCAGAACGAAAGCGTCTGCTCGCGTCGCCAAGGTCGCTCCGACGACTCAGCCCGTGGTGGCGGAACCCGTTGCCGTGGAAACACCGCCAACGATTCCACCGCAGTCGCGCTGGCGGACAGAAGTTCAACCGGAAGCGAGGGATGACACGCAAGCCGATGAAGAGGGCGAGTTGGCACCCGTCAAACGTTCGGTGCCAGCGTGGTTGGTCAGCATGGTGTTCCACTTGGTCGTGTTGTTGGTGCTGGCGTTGTTGACCACTCCGGTGGGCGAAGGCATCGGCAGCATCGTGTTGGAATTCGGTGAGGCGAACGAGTCGGAGAACTTTGAACTGGAAAGTGTGAATATCCAGAGTTCGGATTCGATGCTGGATTCAACCAGCGATCTGGACAGCGAGATGGTGGTCGACACGGATATTCAATCGTTGATGGACACGATGGAAATGCCCACTGAAACGCTGGAAATGGTGCAGGTCGAGAACGGCATTGGGTCCGCGAGTGAGCTGGTCAAACCCATGTTTGGCGGTCGATCGGGAGCAAGCAAGAGTGCGTTGCTCGCGGCCTACGGTGGCACCGAACAAACGGTGACCGCGGTCGAACGAGGACTGCAGTGGCTCGCGAAAAACCAAGAGCGATCTGGATCGTGGAGCATGGCGGGGCCTTACTCCGACGCCGCTCCGTTTTCTGAAAACCGATGCGCCGCCACCGCAATGGCAATGCTGGCATTCCAAGGTGACGGCAACACGCATCTCCAGGGGCCCTACTCCAAGAATGTCGAGCGGGGACTCCGGACCTTGCTCAAAGGCCAACGCCGCGACGGTTTTTTGGCGACCGAAGTTCGCGGCGATGACCAACAAGCCTACGGGCACGCTCAAGCGACAATCGCCCTCTGCGAATTGTTTGCGATGACGGAAGACTCGGCCCTTCGCGGACCTGCCCAGGCAGCAGTGGATTACTGCGTGAACGCTCAGTCAGCGGCTGGCGGGTGGCGTTATCGGCCTCGGTTGGATTCCGATTTGTCCGTGACAGGGTGGTATGTGATGGCGCTCACCAGCGCTCATGCAGCTGGATTGGAGGTTCCCTCGTCAACCTTGCAGATGGCCAACACGTACTTGGATTCGGTTCAGTCAAATGCTGGCTCGTGGTACAGCTACCAACCCAATCGACCGGGGAGTTACGCGATGACGGCGGAAGGGTTGCTGTGCCGGCAGTACCTGGGATGGCCGCACGATGAAGAGGCGTTGGAGTTGGGGATCGGTGACTTGATCGAAGGCGGGATGTTGGATCCGAACAACCCCAACGTTTATTACTGGTACTACGCGACTCAGACGATTCACCATTACGGGGGACAGCCCTGGCGAAAATGGAACAGCGTGATGCGGACGGAATTGCCGCGTCTCCAAATCAAACGTGGTGCCGAGGCGGGCAGTTGGTCGCCTCAAGCCGATGAATGGGGCCGCCGGGCGGGGCGTCTGTACGTGACCTGTCTGTCGATCTACTGCTTGGAAGTCTATTACCGCCACCTGCCGCTGTACGACCAGCAGGGAAAGTGATTCGAAGTTCGCTTCGCGTGAGCTGCTGATTCGGCGGAATCATCGGATCACGATTTGCCCTCGGGAGCTGGGGTTTGGGGTGCTTTCTTTGGGGCACTGAGGTCGTGCCGTTTTGCTTCATCCTCCCAAGTAGGAGGTTGTGTAGTTTTACTTCACCCTCCTTTCGGGAGGGTCGGACCGCTTCGGGCCGGGGAGGGGTACGCGCTGGATCCGATGCTCAGCCCTCCCCTCGCTTCGCTCGACCCTCCCAAAGGGAGGGTGATGACAAACGCCTAGCAGTACAGCACTTGCGAACTGCCCTGCCTTCGCTGCGGCGGGGAGCGGCTGGGGGAGCCAGTTTGGCGTTTCGGGCCGTTGCTCGGTTTGGCTAGGATGAATCAGCGATCCTGTTTTCGGGCATCGTGACTGGTCGTTCTCCCACGCAGGGACACAGGAATCTTGTCCGCTCCCGCTCCGCCTGAATCCATGGATGCCGTCGATCACGCGGCCATCTCCGTCGATCGATTGAAAAAATCGTATGGTCGTGGGGGCAAGGCTCACGCCGCGCTCAGCGGGGTGACGTTCCAGCTTCGCCGGGGCGAACGCCTGGCCTATCTGGGCCCCAATGGAGCTGGCAAGACCACCATGATTCGCTGTCTTTCGGGGCGAGCCAAACCAGATTCGGGCAGCATCACGATGTTGGGCGAACCGATCGATGCCGCCTTTGTTCGCGATTCGTTGGGTTTGGTGCCGCAAGAGATCGCTTTGTATGAAGACCTGACGACGACCGAGAACCTGGCCGCGTTCGGGCGGTTTCACGGGCTGCGTGGTCGTGTGTTGCGAAACAAAATTCAGTGGGGATTGCAGTGGACCGGGCTGGCCGATCGAGCCAACGATTTGGTCGGCACGTTTTCGGGCGGGATGAAACGCAGGGTGAACTTGGCCTGCGGCGTGTTGCACGAACCCGAAGTGCTGTTGCTGGACGAGCCCACTGTGGGAGTGGACCCGCAAAGTCGCCAGCGGATCTTTGCGATGTTGGCGGAACTGAACGCCGAAGGCACCTCGGTTTTGTTGACGACCCATCACCTGGACGAAGCGGAAAGTCAGTGCGACCGGATCGTGATTGTCGATCATGGCCAAGTTGTCGCGACGGGCACGTTTGAAGAATTGGTTCGCCAGACCATCGGGGGTGATCGTGAGGTGACCATTCGCTTGGATCAACCACTGCGTGGACATGGGAACGAACCGTTGGCCTTGGCTGGTTTGAGCGTGACCGCTCGGCCAGGTGAAAACGTGGTGAGCACCAAGATGGCGGAGGTCGCGATGGGATTGCCGCGATTGATCGACGCACTCAGCCAAGCGGAATACCGCGTGCAAGATGTGGAGGTCCAGTCACCGACGCTGCATCACGTGTTTTTGCATCTGACCGGCCATGCACTGCGGGATTGAACATGGTCTGGAAAGTCATTGAAATTCATCTGCGTCGTTTGCGTCACAACCGCATCGAGTGGTTGCTGACGTTCGTGGTGCCGATCGCGTTCTTCAGCATCTTTGCGCTGATTTTTTCCCGCGGTGTGGGTGGCACACCGCGTGTGAAGGTGGCGTTGATTCGCGAGGTGGGTGCGAACTCGAAAGTGGAAACAGGTTCCACGTCGCTGGCTTCGATGCAGTGTGATCAGGTGATTCAGACGCTTCGTGAAAGCGAAGGGCTGCGGCTGGTTCAAGACAGCGATGAAAACCCAGCCCTGGATCGAGCGGCGGGGGAAGACTTGGTGCGCCGCGGTTCTGCGACGATCGCGATTGTGCTGAGCGAAAATGGCGAGGAGTTGTCCGCGGAATTGCTCAATGACGCGTCGGATCAAGTCGCCAGCCAAGTGGTTTCGGCGTTGGTGATGCGAGCGATGTTGATGGCCAAAGCGGGCCAGGGCCAAGGCAACTTCGGACCGGATCGGTTGCAGCGAACCAGCCCGGCGGCTGCCGCGGCAACAACAGCGGATGAAAACGCGACCGGTGAAACAGTTGGTGTGAAACAAGCCCGGTTTGAACAGTTCGTGCAAGCTGCTGCGATTGAAAGTGCCGGCGACGATTCCAGCTTAGGAACTTTTCCGAGGCAACCGGATTCCTTAGCGGAGAGGCGCAAGCCGCCCGGTAGCGTGATACCGGAGGGCTCGCGCCCTTCCGCTACTGAAGTTGGGACGCCGGCGAAGGACGGTGCCGTTGCTGAACCGGATCGCGATCCCGCGGAAGCGTTGCTGGCACCGCCGGAGGTGAAGGTGGTCAACGTGATGGGCGAGGACAAGACCAATCCCGTGATCAGCGTTTACGCCGCGGGAATCGCGGTGATGTTCTTGTTGTTTGGTGCAACCAGCGGCGGCGGTGTGCTGTTGGAAGAACGCGAAAACCAAACGTTGGAACGGTTGCTGTCGACACAAATGACGATGGACCATTTGTTACTCGGCAAATGGTTTTACTTGACGTTGCTGGGGTGTGTGCAGGTCACGGTGATGTTCGTGTGGGCTCAGTTGGTGTTTGGGTTGGACTTGCTCGGCAACCTAGACGGATTTGTGATCATGACGTTGGTCACCTCCGCCGCGGCGGCCTCGTTCGGATTGTTTCTGGCGACGTTGTGCAAGACTCGCGGTCAGCTCAATGGGCTGTCGGTGGTCGCGGTGTTGACGATGAGCGCGCTGGGCGGATCGATGGTTCCGCGGTACGTGATGAGCGAAGGTTTGCGGGAAGCCGGGCTGTGGACTTTCAACGCTTGGGCACTCGATGGGTACGACAAAGTCTTTTGGCGTGAGTTGCCACCCAGTGCTCTGCAGCCGCAGCTCGCCGTGCTGATGGCAACCGCGTTCGGGTTGCTGGTTCTGGCTCGTTTGCTAGCAATTCGCTGGGAAACTTCTTGAGAACTTCGCCGTTTTGCCGGCAAGCCAACCGCGGTTCTTGCTTATTGTGAGTCTCCACTGGACCACCTGTTGTGGGTGGTCGCTTGGCGCGTTGTTTGCTTCTGTCATTCGCGTTCGGCATTCGCGTTTGCTATTTGCAAACGGTGTCGGCACTCCAAATGATTCTCACGGCCGCGATCGGGTTCGGGTTGCGGCTGCCTTTGTTTCCGAATGTCTTGCTGCGATGGGACCCCATCATGACCGAAAAGATCCTTGCCCACCTACGATCACTGCGACGCGAGATGTTTGGTTCGCCCGCCGCGGTTGGTCGGAACGGTTTCGTTCACCCTGGAGCGATTTCGTTCAAACCGGCTGAGCGTCAGCGGCGAACCGATCGCGACTGGAAGCCGGGTGATTGGGCGATTTATCGCAAGAGCAAACGCAGCAAGGTGCCGGGGCCACGTGCTTCGAGCGTGAAACCCAATTTGAAGGGCGAGACCTACAATTACGTTGTCGAGAAGTTCTGGATGGTCGACGAGGTCAACTCAGATGGCACGCTGACCATGCGGACGACTCGCGGGAAGACACACCGGGTGTTGGCGGACGATCCCAACCTGACTCACCCGAGCTGGTTCGCTCGGCTGCGTTGGCGCGAGCGATTTGTGGCGATCGAATCTCAGCTGGGGAAATCGACCTACGCGGCGTGAGCGGGAGGGTGTCCGGCCGCGGAAGCAGCATCTTGAGAACCCCGCCCGCGCAGGAGGTCGTGCAGTTTCGAAGTTTTGTATAGCCAGGCGATTGTCATCACCTGCCCCAAGACTTCGTTTCGGGAAAGGTGCGTCATGTGAAAACACGCTGAAAAGCGGCGTCGATCAACGGCACGACCCCGGGCGGGTGCAGCAAAGCCGCACAATCCATCCGGTCAGCTCAAACGAAGCTACTTGGCGATCTTTTCGAGGAGCGCGGCCACGGCGGCAGGGTCGTCCGATTCACGCAGTTCTTCGATGCGTGCTTCGGGGACACCGACCTTTTCCAGGTGGCTGCACAGACGCTTCCAGACCGTTGCCCGTTTCTTCCCCTCGCTCAAGTAAAGCTCGGTGACCGCCTCTTGGGCTTTTTGCAGCCCGATCGCATCCCGGTTCTGGTAATAGTTCCGGATGATCTTTTCTTGATGCGACGTCCGATTGGGAGCCATGGCCGAGCCTGCTTAGCGTTGGTTTCGTTTTTCTTCCGCACGAGCTGCTTGCAAGGCAGCTGCTTCGCGGGACAGTTTGAACTCCGGACCAGCCGGGAAGTACTGCACATCATCCTGCAAATAGTGCGGGCTCGGAAGGGTTTGGCCATTGAGCGAAACCTGGCATCCGGTGTTGGTCGCCAACAGGGCAGCGAGAGCCAATGTGCCGATCGTCCCGCGGGTGATCCACTGCGTGTTCATCTTGTTTTCCATCGTTGTACGCCCCAACGCGTAAAGTTTTCGGACCGAACGGCTCACGCAACGAGAGCCCGTCTGCCTGAAATCGGTGACAGAATCGTTATCGGCGGAATTACCGGAAAACCTTGACATGATTCGAGAAAAAGGTTCGGGAGAGCAATTTTTGTTGCGATTGGCATGCCCGTGCACGTTTCCTCGCGTAGGCCCGGACGCTCGCATTCCGATCCTTCCCCGCTGCGGAGGTCGTCCGTTTTATTTCACCCTCCCTTGGGACGTTCGAAAAATAGATGGTGGCTGGCGTCTGGGTTTCGCCCCGGATGGGGCCGTCATGCTTAGCTCGGGGCGGAAGCCCCGAGAGACCGATGCCGGAAAACAAACGGTCGCCCCGGATGGGGCCGTCGTGGGAGTTGAGGGAGTCCCTCGCTCACGCTTCGAGTTGTGATGGGTGGCCTTGGCGACCCTGGCGGGCAAGAGTGCCCATCCTCCATGCGTTAAAACGTCATTGACGACTCAATCAACAAGCCGTCGGGCGTGATTGGGGTGTGGTCGACGGACTTGGAAGTCCATCGTACGTCGGTGCTTGGAATGCCGGGGCAAAGGCGCTGCAAGGTCCGGTGTGTCACGCCAGTTCCACGCCGCTGGCCCAATTCGGCGTGACTCCCAGGCGACGATGGGGCACAATGGGAACATGCACACGAAACCTGGGGGAAAGACTTTGTTACCCAACATGATTGACCGACGCCGATTCCTGCGAGCCAGTCTGGCCGGAGGGGCCGCGATTGCCGCCGGGACCGTCGCCCCACGCCCTGCTCACGCCGCTGGCCGAGCCAAGTGGGAAGAAGCCATTCAGCGTGGCCTGGAGTGGCTCAGCAGCAAGCAATCGTCTCGTGGCCAATGGAACACGACGGTCTACCCCACGGCCATGGCGGCTCTGTCGGGCACCGCTCTGATTGGCAGTGGCAGCACAACGACCCAGGGCCCCTACGCTCGCCAAATTGCGCGGGCGTCGGATTTTCTGATCAGCAAGTCACGCAGCAACGGCCTGATTGGCGACCCTCAAACGGATTCTCGCTACACCTACGGGCACGGTTTTTCGATGCTGTTCCTGTCCCAGGTTCTGGGTGAGGAAGGGCTGCTCGACCGCCGCGAAGAGTTGGTGGACGTGTTGGCCAAAGCCGTCGAATTCAGCGGCAACGCCCAGACCGAGGCTGGCGGTTGGGGATATGTCTCGGCCAAAGAAGGCAACGACTTCGACGAAGGCAGCACGACGATCACCCAGGTTCAAGGTTTGCGAGGATGCCGCAATGCTGGGATTCCCGTCAGCGGCGAAGTGATCGACAAAGCCAAGGAATACATTTATCGCTGCAAGAATCCGGATGGCGGCATCAGTTACAGCAGCCGGCAAACGGGCAGCAGTCGGCCGGCGATCACGGCGGCGGCTCTGGCGGCGCTTTACAACGCCGGCGATTACGACGGCGAACATGTGCCGGAGATGTTGAAGTACAGCAAAGAAACGCTGCACGACATCAACAACGGAGCTCGGGCGTTCGGCCACTGGCACTACACCTACCTGTACTACAGCCAAGTCGTTTATCGACAAGGCGATGAGTTGTGGTTGCCGTTCCGTGACCGGTTGTACGATCGAATCGCGGCCGAACAAAAACCGGACGGATCGTGGGAAGGCCAGATTCACCCGGTGTACGTGACGGCTTGCAATCTGATCATGATGCAAATTGATCGCGGATTCCTACCAATCTATCAACGCTGAGGCCGACGATGGATTTGGAATCGTTCAGCCGACGCGTGCTCGGAATCTTGGAGCATCACTTCCCCACGGAAGGTTTTCAGTTGGGGGACGAGTTTGGTGTTTTGACTTGCGGTGAACTGCAATTCGGACTGTCAAACCTGTTGGCCCAGTCTCAGCAGGCGGGGTTCACCGACGAGGAGTTGGAAGAAACCGTCCGCGTCACGTTCTTGCGAATGTTGGAGATGGTTCGGACCGCCGACAAGGTGTTGCCCGAAACCTGGGAGGAAGCCAAGCCTCGATTGCGAGTTCAGTTGTGCCGCAGCGACATCGACGCACTCCGCAAAGCGATCACGTTTCCGTTTGCCAGTGATGTGACCAGCAGCGTGGTGGTCGATTCGCCTCACGGGTACGCCTACATCCGACCCGAAGACGCGGAGCGTTGGGGAGAGTCGGTCGTCGATTTGATCGAGGTCGCGAAAGAGAACTTGTTGGCCGATTCGCTCGACTGCCCGATGGGCGTTGTTGAAGGACCACCCAAATTCATTGCGATCCAGTCCGGCGACGGTTACGACGCGGCGAGAGTCTTGCTGCCGCAAATCCGCCAACGTTTGATCCAGGAATTGAGCGAGGAATCAGACGATCCAGAGCTCGAACCGGCCGCGATTGTCGGTGTGCCCAACCGAGATTTCCTGATCGCGTGGTCGGCTCAGTTGCCAGCCGACCTGCAACAACAATTGGCCCAGACGGTGGCGGATGATTCCCAGCGGCAATCGCATCCGTTGTCGGAACAAACGTTTCGCATCACCGCCGAATCAATCTGGCCGATTCAGAAGTAAAAACCTGTTGGTAGCCGGATTCGCCAGAATTCGGTTTTGCGACGATTCCTGAACTCGAGCCAGTCCGAACTCGCCATCAGTTGGAAAGTTTTTCCATGATCTGGTCGGCGGAGCGTCGCAGGAGGACGTCGTCGTCGAGTGAGCCGTCGATCTTGCGAATCGCGTGCAAGACAGTCGAGTGGTCTCGGCCGCCGAAGGCATCGCCGATCTGAGTCAGGCTGTCGTCGGTCATCCGGCGTGCCAGCCACATTGCCAGCGAACGGGCTCGGACGATGTTTTGGCGTCGGGAACCGCTTCGCATGTCAGCCGATTTAACGCCCAGTTGGCGGGCCACGGCGGTGGTGATCGCTTTGATGGAGATCGACTGGGTGCCGCCGGCAGCTTCAATCGCCGACTGGACCGCTTCGGCGCAGATCGGTTGCTCATGCATCCGGCACCACAGTGCGATTTGTTTGATCGCTGATTCGAACGCGCGCACGGTCGATTCCGCCGGTAAGCCTGCATCGAGCAGCGACAACGCCTCGGATTCCACCTCGGGCAGATGAGCCAGCATCAATTCGCGAAGGATCGTTCGCCGTGTGTCGCCTGCTGGTGGATGCAGTGTCACCGTCAATCCAGGCAGCGTGCGGCTGACCAAGGCCGGCCGCAGCCCGCGAACTTCGGATGGCAATCGCCGGCAGGTGACGATCGTCAGGCGGCCTTCTGCGTCGCGAGCTTCCAGGCGTTGGGCCAGTTCTTCTTGGGCTGGGGCCTTGTCCGCGATCAGGTGCAAATCATCCAGCACCAGGATCGGAACCGTGTCCAGCTTTTCGCGAAAACGCGGCATGTCCTTGGAATCGATCGACGAGGCGAATTCGCGGGCGAAGTCGATCGCGGGTTGGTACAGGACTCGGCTGGAAAGGACTCGGGAGGTCACGCCAGCCGGTCCTCCTTGGGCGGTGTCTTTGTCCAGTTCCATCGCTTCCCAGACGTTGCTGATGCTCATCCGTTTGGACAGGTGCAAGGCCAGAGCGGTTTTACCCGTCCCCGGTTGGCCGACCAGCAGCATGGGGCGGGAGATTTCGAGCAGCGTCTCGATCGGGTTTTCGCAGACGTAGCCTGCCAGCCGATTTTCATCGCCGCAATAAAACAGCGGGATGATCGGACGGACGATTTCACTGTCGCGACGGCGTCGACGAAGCGACGGGCGTTCCAGCGCGAAGGAGTTGACGTTGGGAGGCGAAGCGACCACGGCGAACAGCTGTGAACGGGTGAAGCACGAAAGTTCGTGCCGCGTGACGGGAAAATCGCGACGGGCAAAACAGGCGTGGGGATGGTCAAACGGAACCGATCGGAACGCAATTCGTCCGGTCGGAGCCTCTGACCCAGCTCCACTCTAAATGGAACAATCGCTCACCGCTATCCATTTTCCACCGAGTTATCCACAGTTGGAAAACCTTCTGCCTTCGAAAATTGTCGAGAAATCAGCTCGATCGCTCGGTCAATTTCGGCCTTGGTGGAAAACCGCGAAAGGCTGAACCGGAGGGCGGAATCCACCAGCGGCTTGGCAATGCCCATCGCCTGCAGCACGTGGCTGGGGGGGCTGCTGCCGCTGCTGCACGCCGATCCGCTGCTGCAGGCCACCCCGGCCATGTCCAGCGACATCAGCAGGCTTTGGCGATCCGCACCGGGCAGCGACAAGCAGGTGGTGGATGGTAAACGGGGGGCCTGGCGTCCATGCACGACGCAGCTGGGGTGCAGGCGAACCAGTTCGGATTCCAGGTGGTCTCGCAGGGCCGCCATGGCCTCGGCGGCGGTGGGTTGTTGCTGACAGGCGATGCGAATGGCCTCGGCGGCGGCGATGACCAGGGCGACCGGCTCGGTGCCTGGACGCGCCCCCAGTTGTTGCTCGCCGCCACGCAGGGACGCCCGGACTTCCACGCCAGCGTCCAGCCACAAAAAGCCGACTCCCGTGGGGCCATGCAATTTGTGAGGCGTGATCGTGGCGGCCGAGACGCCCCAGGTCGTCAGATCGACAGGGACTTTGCCCACCGACTGGGTTGCATCGACGTGCAGCGGAACCTGAAATTCGCGGCAGATTTTCGCGGCGGCTTCGATCGGTTGGACGACGCCGGTTTCGTTGTTGGCGGACATGATGGAAACGACCGAGACCGCCTCCGGGGCCTCGCCCGACTGAGTCCGTCGCCCCAGTGTGTCCCGCAGCGATTCCAGCAGGATCACACCGCTGGCATCGACGTCGACCCAGCCCACTTTGCGACCGGATGATTCTTCGGCGGCCGCGGCGGCGAGGACGCTGGGGTGCTCAATCCGGCTGATCACGATCGCGCCGCCGGGGTCGCCGATGCCGGAAATCGCCAGGTTGTTTGATTCCGTGCCACCGCTGGTGATCAGCAAACGCGGTGCATGCACGCGGGTCAGATCGCTTCCCAAGCAACGGCCGATCAAATCCGTGGCGGCTTCCAATCGGGATCGAGTCTGTTGGCCCAGCCGGTGTTGGCTGGACGCGTTGGCCGGCGTTTGCGAGAAAGCCTCTGCCAAAACACGAGCGACCGCGGGATCGATGGCGGTCGTCGCGTTGTTGTCGAGATAGATCATGTGTTTTCAGCTGGATCGACCGTTTGGCGGTCTTTCTTCAAAGATTGCAGTTCCAGGTTGTCGGGCGATTCTTCGAGGGCCTCGGCCAACAGTGCGTCGGCCAGTTCATCTCGCTGGGCGTCACGCATGTCACGTATCAGGCTGACGTATTCCTCGGCCAAGTAATCCGCGACGGTGGCTTTCAGGGTTGCCACATCCTGGACATCCCGCGTCAATTCCATCAATCGCGGGATCAGAATGTAGAGTTCGCGATCGGCCAGTTTGGCGATGGTGGGCCAGAGCTGTTGAGCCAGTTTGGGGTTTTTCTTGCTCCATTGCTTCCAAACGGAGATTCCTTCGTCCATCAGTCGAAGATGATCCAGCAGCAGTGCGGGATCACGCGGTTCGGCGTCCTGGAGCCCGTGCCGGATTTCCACCAGATCCCAACGATCTGGGATTTGATTCGGCATCGTCAGGATTTTCGATTGGGTCAGGTAACGAGCGGTCTCGGGGGTGGTGCTGACACGGCGGATGGGTGTGATTTGCCAGTGAACCAGCGGGATTTCGTAGAACGAAAATCGACGGGTCTGGAAATGATTGGGGGCGAACTCGGTTCCTTCCACGTAACCAAATGTCCGAATCATGACAAACAGCAAGCCACCGATGATGAGCGACGACACGGTGATCAACAGGAACCGGTAGCCGGTCGCGACCCGTTTTCGAGATCGCGATGGCTTGGCGGATTGGGTGGCGGTGGAGCCAGAGGACGGCGAGGCGGAGGTCGCTGACATCGTTGAAATATCCCGGCAGACGTCAAACAAACGGTTTGGTAGGTTCGCGACTCGTCATGGTTTGTCCCGAAGCCCTTATTTTCCAAGCGTAGCAAAGATGAATGGGTACGCCACACCTTGGGCCGGCCGCCGAGCCTGGGCCAACGCGATGCGGCAGGCCCCCGTGGCGGCGTCATGGAGCAGCCCCACGCAAGGACAACTGACGCCCCAACAACGCTCGGGGCTGGCCCAGAAACGTTCCCTGGTGGTGCCCTCGGACGCTGCCGGGAGGATCGCCGAGGCGGGATCGCTGGCAACCCATTCGCCAGCGGCGTCTTCTGGAGCTCCTCTGGCGGGAGAAAACGGGGATGTTCCGAGCGGTGGTTCGGACATGGCTGGGGACGACCCCGAAGACCGTCTGGCCGCCCGGGCGAGGATCGAGGCAGTGCTGCTGATCGCCAAATCGCCGCTGAACTACCGTCGTTTGGCCGCTTTGGCCGATGTGGAGGACGCCACCTCCGCTCGGACGCTGGTGGGGGAACTCAACGAACTTTACGAACGTTTGGGACGCGGGGTCCGGATTGAACAGGTTGCCGGCGGCCAGCGAATGATGACACGGGCGGTGGTGGCACCTTGGCTGCGCCGACTTGGGTTTTTGGCTCCAGCGGTCCGGTTGAGTTGGCCGATGATGGAAACGCTCGCCGTGGTGGCCTACCGCCAAGACGTCACGCGAGCGGATGTTGAAGCCGTGCGTGGTGTCGCGTGCGGAGAAATTCTGCGACAGTTGATGCAACTGGATTTGGTCCGGATCAGCGGTCGCAGCGAAGAGCTCGGGCGTCCCTACCTTTACGGGACGACCAAACGTTTTTTAAAAATCTGCGGATTGGCATCAATAAAGTCGCTGCCGCCGATTGACTGGCACGCATCCTGCGATGATGTTTCTCAATCTGCCGACGGCGAGGTTGAAAACGTTGCCGACGAAGAGACTGCTGACGAACTGAAATCGAGAGATCCCTCTCAACCTGAATCCCATCCTCGCCGTGAATCTTCGGACTCTGAACTGTCGGAAACGAATCCTTCAGAACCCGAGCATTTACACCCCACCAAGGAGTCTGACGTGAGTGTCGCCGCGATCGAAACTCTCGCCACCGAATTCACCGTTTCCCTCGATGCCGACCCATCCGGCGCGGTGGCCGTTTTGGATGCGCCTGCGTCCAACCCGGAGGCTGCGTTGTCGAAGGATTCGTCGGCCGTGATCGAAGACGAAGAAGACGATCTGTACGAAAACGGATTTGATCTCGACGACGAGGAAGACGACGACCTCGACGACGATGACTGGGATGATGAGGACGACGACAGCGACGACGACGAGGATGATGACGAGGAGGAAGATGACGACGAAGAGGATGACGACGAGGACGAGGATGATGACTCGGACGACCTCGACGATGACGATGACGACGAAGAAGATGACCTCGACGGCGCCGACGACTGGGAAGAAGTCGACGACGATGAAGCCGACGAAGACTGGGATGATGAGGACGAAGAAGACAGCCTGGACGAAGAGGAAGAAGAGTGGGAAGACTAATCGTCTGCTCTCTTTCTTTCACATCCCTCAGGCAATTCAACCCGTCACCGTTTGATCTCGAATGGGACGGTCTGGCCGCGAGTGAGTGGCGAACCACCGCATTCCGGTGACCCACTTCTCTGTCGCGAGTTGCCTTTCACGGCCCCAGTTCACCCAGGGGCTCCCTGTCCGGTCCCCTCTCTGGCACCGTTCAGACGTTGCCAGCCCTGGCCGTGTTGCCTGTCAGGACGACTCTGCTAGCGGAGGCCAGTGCCGCTAGCTGAGCCCGTCCGCTCTCGTTGGCCTCAGGACATCGATTTGATTGATGAGGGGGTTCTCGTTCCTGGGCAGAGCCTGGGCTGATAAAGATGTGCTTCGTCGAGTATTAGCCCTTCCGAGGCGAACGCTGACAACTCGGAGAGTTGTGCGACAATGTCGCTCGATTCTCCGAATCGTGAGCGCAAATTGCGTTTCGCTTTGCCAGTGCGAAACAGCCCAAGCCTTTCAGTCAAAGTGATTTTTGTCAGCCCAGGTAGACCCTGGGAACAAGGAAAAAAAACGTCAGCAATTCAATCGATGTTCTGTGGCCAACCAAATCGTGCGATAGATCGTTGTGTCAAAGGATGGCAACCCGACGCATTTGGTTGCCCTGCACGGGCTCTCTCCCGTCGCGGCCTGCGGGCGGGAATTCAACCGGACTCGGCCTCCGTTTCGGTTGCAACGATTGCAGTGGTTTTGACTCTCTTAGCAGGTGCGCACGTGTCTTCGGGTATGTGAGCCGTTTGGGCGTTAGCCCCGGTTCCCACGCACAACCGGGGCCAACGCCCAAACGGCTCACAGGATGAAACCCCGTCATTCCTGCCTGCGTCGTGACCGTCGCATGATGCTTGGACGCGGCACACGCACACCTCGATGAGGTGTTTTTTCAACATGGATCAATTGGTGACCTACCTTTGAAACGGTAGCTGTTCCTTTGTATCGCAATTGATGCGTGAATCCATGTTTGAAACCACCCAAGCCCAATTGTTGATGGTCGAGCCCGAGCTGGTCTTGGCTGAACTCGCGACGTTCCGTTTGGAACTGTTGGGGTATCGGTTGGAGGTGGTCAACAGCGGCGCCGAAGCGCTCGATCGCCTCCGCCATGAACCAATCGACCTGCTGATCCTGGACACCAAGTTGCCCGAAGGCGATGGCCTGGAATGGCTGACCGAACTGCGGTTGGAGTTCAAAGCCGAGCAAGTCCCCGCCTTGGTTTTTTCGCTCGATCCCAGCCTGGAAATGGTTCGACGCGCCTACCTGGCCGGGGCTCAGGACTACTTGATCAGTCCGTTTGACCCAACCGTGCTCGAAGAAAAGGTGCAGCGTCTGCTGCCCTCCCACGCCGAGACGGTTTGATCGCGATGCACGTCTCTTCCCATCCACTTCCCAGTCTTCACGACGGACTCGCACGATGAAACGCATTGGCGACATTTTGGTCGAATTGAACATTCTGACCAACGAACAAATGGACGCTGCATTCGCGGGGAAACCGCGTGGTGTGATGATCGGCGACTGGTTGGTTCGGCAATCCTTGATCAGCAACGCGCAGTTGGGCGCGGCGCTCTCCGAGCAGTTCTCGGTGCCGTTTGTCGACATTGATTTTTCCAGCGTGAATCCGCAAGTCGCACGATTGTTGCCAGAGGATTTCGCTCGGTCGCAAGCATCGGTGGCAATCGATGTCAGCGATCGAATGCTGACGCTTGCAATGGTCGCGCCCGACGACATTGAAACCATTGCCGAAGCCGAGTTGATGACCGGCTATAAAATTCGCCCCGTCGTTTCGTTGGAAGATGACGTTCGCGATTTGCTCAACCGCATCTACGACGATCGGGCCTTCGCTCGGCAAACCATCGTGGACATGAAGTTCGCCGAAATGGCGGAATCGGGTGAGGTCACCGAAGAAGATGAATTGGCGATGTCAGCGGTCAGTCAAGAAGACGCGCCCGTGGTCAAACTGGTCCAAGCGATTTTGTCCGGTGCCGTTTCCGCGGGTGCCAGCGACATTCACCTGGAACCGCACAAACCCGAGATGCGTGTTCGCTACCGCGTTGATGGTGAGTTGCAGGTGGTGATGACCATCCCCAATCACATCGAAGATTCGGTCATCAGCCGGATCAAGGTGATGGGCGACATGGACACGACCGAAAGTCGTCGTCCGCAGGATGGTCACCTCACCGTTTACGAAAATGGGAAACGCGTTGGCTTTCGAATCAGCGGCATCCCCACCGTCGATGGTCAAAAGTTGGTGCTGCGATTGCTCGATGAAGGCGGGCAGACATTTGACTTGGCCGGCATCGGGATGCCGCAGCGTGACTACGACGCGGTTCGCCGTGTGATCGACAAACCTCACGGGATGTTTGTGGTCACGGGACCAACGGGAAGCGGGAAAAGCACGACGTTGTACGCCGCGCTTCAGCATCTCAATGATGACGACCGAAACATTGTCACCGTCGAGGATCCCGTCGAATATCGACTGGCCGGGATCAACCAGGTCCAGAGCGACAACGAATTCGGAATGGGATTCGCCAACGCTTTGAAATACATCATGCGGCAGGACCCCGACGTGATCATGTTGGGAGAAATTCGCGATTGCGAAACCGCGTCGACAGCGGTTCAAGCGGCTTTGACGGGGCACTTGGTGATCAGCACCTTGCACACCAACGATGCCGTCGGTGCCGTTCAACGCCTCGCTGACTTGGGCGTTGATAACTTCAAAATCGCGGGTTCGTTGCTCGGCAGCGTTGCTCAACGCTTGCTGCGCTGCGTGTGTGAAAACTGCAAGGTCGACGCACCGGCGAACCTGAATCTGCTCGAAGCACTGGATCCCGAACAATACGTTCCGCGAGACACCACGTTCGTCCGTGGTGCCGGGTGCAAACGTTGCTTGGGAACCGGGTTTGCCGGGCGGATGCCAATCTTTGAAATCATGCCGCTCAACTCGGAAATCACCGCGGCAATCGAAGCCGGTGTTCCAAACTCACAGTTGGAAGTGATGGCCCATGCGGCCGGCATGGTGCCGCTTCGCCAAGCCGGTTTGGAAGCCGCGGTGGCGGGGAAGACCTCGCTGGAAGAAGTGTATTTCAAAACCAGTGGCGATCGACGCAGCACGAGTTCGACGCCGATGGTGGGCGGTCGCCGATCCCTGGACCAACCGGTTCCGAGTGCCATCGCCTGATTCATCTCATGCCAGCCTGATGGGTTGGATCCTTCCAACATCGCTTTTGTTTTTCGTCTCGGTGCCATCCCATGTCCTTCCCTGCTAGCACGACCAACGCGACCACCACCACCGGCGGTGTGATGGGGTTTTTGCGGAAGCTCAACTCGATCGAGGTGGGCGGACCCAAGCGTGGTGTTCCCAAGGGCTGTGAGTCCACTCGTATCCCGCCTGTGCCACTGGCGCAGTTGATGCGGATGATGTTGATGTTGCTCCAGAACGGACTGACGTTGCCCAAGGCACTCGGTTCGCTGGCGATGGACAATTCCAGTCGCAAGTACAGTGGCGTGCTGCTGCGAATGCGAAGCACCATCATGGCGGGCGGATCGATCAGCGATGCCATGGCACGCTACCCGCGAACCTTCAACAAAATGCAGGTGCAGCAAGTCCGCTTGGGTGAGCGAAGCGGTTCTCTCGAGACCGCCCTGCTGCGAGTTTGTGAACAAGTCGAACGCAAAGTCGCACTGCGAAAACGAGTCTTCAAGAAGGTCAGCTACCCGGTCTTGATCAGCGTCGCCGGTCTCGGCTTGATGGTGTTCATGTGCGTTGTCGTCGTGCCTGAATTTGAAACCGTCTACACGGCCAGCGGTGTCGATTTGCCTCCGGTGACGCAGTTCGTCACCGGGCTGAGTCGGTTCATGCTGACCAAAGGTCTGTTTGCATTTCCATTGGCGTTGGTGGTGGCGGTGCTGTGGGTTTGGGGACGGAGCAAACCACGCGTGGCGGCCAAAATGGATGCCGCGTTCTTGCGACTGCCCGTGGTCGGGCCGTGGCTGCGCGATGCTGCTGTGCTGCAGTTCATTGAGGCCACTTCGGCAATGGTCCAGTGCGGTTACAAACCCATCGAAGCGATCGAGGTTGCCGCGACCTGCGTGAAGAACCGCTGTGTCCGAAGTGCGATCGAAGACATCAATCATGGGGTCCGCCGCGGCGAGAAGCTGAGCGTCGAGCTCGGCCGGTACGAACGATTCTTTCCACCGACGCTGTGCCAGCTCATCGGTGTGGGCGAGCAATCGGGCGAGTTCGCTCGTTCGTTGCAAGGCACCTGCAATCACTTGCGAGAACGCTTGGAGTCTCGCATCGATGCGTCCGTTGCGATGCTCGAACCCATCCTCACGATCTCGTTGGCGGTCATGATCGGCGGCATGGTGCTGTCGATCTACACGCCGATGTTCCACATGTTTGAAGTCCTCGAATGATCCGTGAATCACTAGCCGTCCCAGCATCGCGTTGTTCTCAGCAGCGACGATCCGCCTTCAGCATGTT
The DNA here is from genome assembly GCF_028768465.1 of Rhodopirellula sp. P2. Taxonomy (GTDB): domain Bacteria; phylum Planctomycetota; class Planctomycetia; order Pirellulales; family Pirellulaceae; genus Rhodopirellula. The sequence goes on along the minus strand of NZ_CP118225.1, from coordinate 73,444 downwards.
GGAGATCATCGTTGCACTGACGATCGCCACCCTGTTTGCGATGACGGGACTTGCGTTTGTGCAAACCCACGGCGAGACCGCGAAATCGCGAGCGTGCGAAGGCAACCGGGCCACGTTGCAGCGTGACGTGGAGTTGTACGAGCACGAGACCGGGCGTTTGCCCGGCCGAACCCTTCGTGAATTGGCTGATCAAGACTACAGCGGAGTGAACTTGCCCACGTGTCCCGCATCAGGCAACGCGTATGGGCTGGATCAAGGCGAAGTGACCTGCCCGACGCACGGCAAGTGATCAGCGAATCGAGATCGCCGTTTGCAGCGGATGCAGCACGCTGTCGATCAAGTACTCGTCGACCAAGTCGCGGCACAACTGAGACAATCGCGTGAACTCGTCCGCGTAGTTTTCCTTGGCACCCAAGGAATCGTAACGCCGGACCATCATGTAAACGCTGAGTTGTTCTTCGGTGAACTCGCCCGTGCGGATTTGAAACGCACCGGTTCGTGATTCGAAACTGATTCGGCACTGAGTCTTGCAATCTTCATCGAGTGCAAACTGCACCACGGGTTCATTGGAGAGCAGTTTCCCATAAGGCAGCTGGGTGAATTTTTCCAAACCTGGCGCGATGCCGATGGCTTCGGTCACGATTTCGTTGTGGTTGCCTTTGCAGACAAAGTCGAATCCCAACATCACCGTCAACGCTTCGCAGTCCAGTGGGCTGACGGACAATTCGTACGGCACCAGTTCCAGGACTGCCCGGTGTTGGTCGCAGGCGTCTTCGTAGCTGGTCGGGCTGACCACCCCGCTGTTGACTCGTTTGGGTTCGACGGAGACCCAGCGATAAGAGCCGCTGTCTTTTTCCTTTTCTTCTTCCAGCACGTATTCGTCTTTTTCACGCGCGTAGAAATTTGCCATCTTGGGGTAACGACGCTGGACCTGTTCAAAGTAGTGCAGAACGGATTCACGACCTTGCGGCAACTCCATTTCGGTGGACAGATTCATGTTCACGTAATATTCGTCGCCGAAGATGCCGTAATCACTCATATCGTTTTCACTCAATGAAAAGCTGTTTGACGGATGAACGTCTGGAAAGAGAACGCCCCGTTGTAGCCGTTGCCGATGACCTCGGCCAGTCACAGCGGAACCGCTCCATGGCATCTCAGTTTGTCAAACTGGGCCGCCACAAGAAATCATAACCCGACGCGTGAGCGAGGGACCGGGGAATCACTCGCTCACGCGGCAGTTTGGTCTCTCGTATTTTATCACTGGGAAGGCAGGGAGGAGGCACTCTGAGGCCCGCTTTGCGGGAATGCGTGGGAGACGGGGCCACCCCAGCCACCGAAACGGGACTCAAACCACCGGGACACTTCCAAAGAAACAGACGCGACGAAGGCAATCGGAGTTCGCGCACTCCGATCTTCACGCCGGGTGCGGAACGGCGGTCAATTTGCTGATCGGAACTTCATTTTCTTCCATCGCATGGTCGCTGAGCCGGTAAGGTAAGATCACCCAAAAGGTGCTCCCCCGGCCCAATTCGCTTTGAAAGTCAATCTCGCCGCCCAGCAGCACTGCGAGTTCTTTGACGATCGACAGCCCCAGTCCCGTGCCCGCGAATTCGCGTGTCAGACCGTCGCCGTCGAGCACCTTTTTGCTCTGCCGAAATTTCTGGAAAATGATGGGTTGGTCCTCTTCCGCCACACCCACGCCGGTATCGGTCACGGAAAGCCGGAAGCGATCATCGTGCAAATCGACCACGCGAACGGTGATCATGCCTCCTTCGGGAGTGAATTTGATCGCGTTGCTGAGCAAATTGTTGAGGATTTGCCCCAGCTTGTTCGGGTCTTGGTAGGCGACTGGCAAATCATCAGGGGCTTCGACTGACAGCGAGATGTTCTTGTCCTCCGACAAGGACTGGATCATGTCGCACTGCGCGCCAACCAATCGAGAGAGCTTGAACTCGCTGCGGCGGACTTCCATTTTGCCCGCTTCGACTTTCGCGAGGTCCAGGATGTCGTTGATCATTTCCAGCAGCAGACGGCCGCTCTTTTGAATGTTCGAAGCGTAGCGACGTTGTTTTTCGGACAGCGAATCGATGCCCTGCAGTACTTCTGAGAAACCGATGATGCTGTTCAGCGGCGTGCGAAGTTCGTGGCTCATGTTGGCCAAGAAGTCGGTCTTCAACCGGTTGGCTTCGTAGAGTTGCAAGTTCAACTGCGCGAACTGATCAACCCGGGCATCGAGCTCTCGGTTGACGCTTTGCAATTGAGTCTGCGTTTCGGTCAGGTGCCGCAGCATCCGGTTGAACGCATCTGCCAGTTCACGGAACTCGTCATCGGTGGAGATGTTGGCTCGTTGGTTGGTGTCACCATGCGTGATCGCGTCGCTGACGTCACGCAGGTGCAGGAGCGGTTGCAAAACCAAGTAACGAACAATCGCGTGCAACACAAACAGCGTCACTGCAACGATGAACATCGCGATCGAAACCACGATCGCGCGAATGCCGGTCATGTCCTTGACGATTTTATCATCGGGCATGCTGACCCGTTTGACTCGGTAAGGCAATTGGGAGGCGAGCTTGGCCGGGTCTTCGTCTTTGGACAGCGAGATGATTTCGCCGCTTGGAACATGGCAGGGAACACAGTCGTAGGTCATGAAGACCGGTTCGTAGTAAACGTAGCGCCCGTTGGTGGGACCAAGCTCTTGAAACACGGGACGGTTGGCGGGACCAATTCGGCTCATCGCCGCGTCGTCGGCCAAGTCCACTGCTTTGCTCAGGTCAATCGGATCGCCAGACAGCAATCGTTCCAGGCGGGCTCGGAATTGGGGTTCGAGTTCTTGCAGCAGCCGAAGCTCGCTTGGGGAGGTGGGCTGGATCGGTGCGGGCAGGTTCTCAAACGGTTGCGGGTCATCGAGCCCCAGAATGTCGAACTCAATGTCTTGGCTGAGCAATTGAGAGCGGAGGTCAGCGATCTTCTGCCGAGTGATCTCCAGTTTGTTTTCGGGCAAGTGCTCGGTGTAGGTCGCGGCGGCATGGATCAGCATCATCTCGGTTGCCGCGGCGTCTCGGGCTTGCTGCTGAGTCGTGCTGCTGACCCAGCGATCGGCCAGCAGAAACACCATGCAAAAGGCTCCGCACATCAACACGACGAGCGCTGAGCCGAAGAACAGCAAACACTTGCGTTCCAAACTCATCGATGAGAACAGGCTTTGGATGAACCTCAGCATGAGCTTCCGCGGGAAGGCCCTGGGGCGGCGAGAAGGTCGTGGGAAATCATTCGACGGGACCGGGAAAAAGGAGGGCCGGAAAACTTCATTTTGACGAAAACCGCCGGCCACGACGAGACGAATCGAGCGTTTCGTGCCCGCGACCAGTCGTTTCAACCGGTTTTTTTGGAATGTTTTACCTCTCGCGGCAAGGAGAATGGTCCGTAAATCACCGCAGAAATGCTTGTTTGCCCCCCTGGCCACAACTAGGATGCGAGACTAGTTCACGATCCCGTACGATCACAATACGCCTCCAAATTTCCCGCCTTCTGACTCTGAGAATACGATGAAACGTTCCCTTCGCCTCGCACTGCAGTGGACGTTGGTGGTCTGCATGATCGCCATTTTGAGCGTGAGTCCCGCTTCGGCTGGATGGCTGCTGAAGCGAATTCACGGCAAAAACGCTGATTGCTGTGAAATTGCGACCGACACCTGCTGCACTGCTCCAGAGCCTGTTTGCTGCCTTCCTGCACCGGAACCCGTTGGTTGCGATCCCGCGCCGATCCCTTGCGAATCGGCCCCCACCTGCTGTGGCACCGTTGAAATGGTTCCTGCACCTGTTGTTTCAAGTGACTGCTGCGGTTCCGTCGTTGTGCCAATGAGCGAAGGCATCCTCGTTGAACAACCCTTCTACGGTGAATCGACGATCGTTCCCATGGCCGAAGGCGAAATGATCGAAGGCGGGGTCATCGAAGCTCCCGCGATGCCGGCCCAAGAGTCCACGGACGTCGCTCCACCCGTTCCCGCTGAACCTGTCGCGGAAGAGCCTGTTATCGAGCCTCAAGCCGATCCCGCTGCCGACGTGGAACCCGAAACTCCAATGCCGGTGGAAGAGCCCGCGGAAGAAGCTCCCGTTGTTGATCCACCAGCCGCTGAGCCTGTGGTCGAGGAGCCCGTTGTCGAGGAACCCGTGGTGGAAGAACCCGTCATGGAAGAACCAGCTGCTGACTTGTTCCCCGCTGACGACAACCCTTTCCCACAAGACGCACCCGCTGAAGAAGCACCCGGTTTGGAAATGCCAGCCGAGGAAGCACCGGTGGAAGAAGCTCCTGCCGACGATGCCTTTGGCGATCTGTTTGGTGGCGACACTGAAATGCCCGCCGAGCCTGCCACTCCCGATGTCGAAGCTCCTGCAGCCGAATCGGTCGAAGACCTGTTTGGCGGCGACGCTGCACCAGCGGATCCTGTGATTCCTGATGAACCCGCCATGCCCGAGGCTCCTGCCGACGACGCCTTTGGCGACTTGTTCGGTGGCGAAGCCGAAGCACCCGCAGACATGCCTGCTGAGCAACCTGCCGACGATGGTTTTGGTGACTTGTTTGGTGGTGAAGCGGAAGCTCCCGCTCAAGAAGCGATGCCACAAGAAGGTGGACTGGACGGATTGTTCGACGACGCCGCACCGGCCGAAGAAGCACCGGCTGATGGCGGTGGCTTGGACGATTTGTTCGGTGACCCACCCGCCGAAGACAGCTCCGACGCTGCCATCGACGATTTGTTTGGCCAAACCAAACAGTCGCTGGCTGATTCGGAAGTCACTCAAGTGGTGACTGAAAAGAGCGTCGCCAAGACCATCGACGTGCTGGACAGCACCAAGACCCGCACCTGGATCGACAACACTGGCAATTGGGGCACCGATGGCCGCTTGGTGGAAGTCCGTGAAAGCGAAGTTCAGATTCTGAAATCCAATGGCCGGACCTGCACCGTCCCGTTGAAACGACTCAGTGACGCGGACAAATCGTACGTGGAATCGATCCGCGCCCAAGTCAGCGAATTGCTGTTCGCAATGGCCTCCGTCGACTGAGCTGGCACCCTCGCGGTTTCGAGCTTGATCGAACGAAAAGACCTCCAACGCCCGGCAGTTTCAAAGCTGTCGGGCGTTTTTTGTTTTGTGGCTCAAGCTTCGGCCCGACTCAGCCGAAAAGTACGGTATCAGCGATTGAATCGCTTCGAGCAAGAAAGAGTCTTCGAGGACGGCCGGGCTTGACGAAAAAGCACGGGTTTCCTAACTTGCTCAGCTTGTGCAACAGTCAGTCTTTGACCGGCTCCTTGCACGTGAAGGCGACGTGGCCAAGTGGCTAAGGCGAAGGATTGCAAATCCTTTATTCGTGGGTTCGAATCCCACCGTCGCCTCTGATGATGGCAGAGGCTTTTGAGACGCGACCCTTTTCAGGGGACCGAATCAGAGCTACGATCATCGTCCAAATGGGTGAGATTCAGCATTGGCTGCCTCGCCCACGCCCTTGTAGCTCAGTTGGTAGAGCAACGGACTCTTAATCCGTGGGTCCTAGGTTCGAGCCCTAGCGGGGGCACTCTTTCAGAAATCTGGGCACCACCCCCAGACGGCAAACCCCGGTTTTCACGGGGTTTTTTCGTGTCCTTGTGGCCGCCTGACTTGCAGGCATGGCCCCGCCGATCGTGCCGCCATCGTCTCCGCCGCAAAAAGGTGTCAGCCGCAAAAAGGTGTCAGGTACCTTTTTGGCAGTTTGGGAGATATTGGTTTGCCTATCCTCCCAAAAAGGTACCTGACACCTTTTCGTGGGAGGCGACCTGGCGGTTCTGGGGAGATAAAATGAGGTGCATCCCTTCGCTCATCACTCCTTTGTTTGCCATGCCGTTCTCCGACTACATCGCACCCTTCGCGGAGTTCCCTGTTTTGCAGCAAAGGGTGCTGGACGTTTTGAGCCAGCTGCCCGAGGACGTGCAAACGGACTTTTTGGGCGACGAACGCTTTCGAGTGGAGATCGACAATTACGTTCCCGGTGTGGGCTGGTCGTTTCTGATGCCGGCCCCCGGAAGCGATGGAAGTGGCAGTCGCTGCGTGATTCTGCGAAGCAAATTGGCCGAGGCGGCCGAAGCGTTCGCGCATTACGTGATCGCTCATGAGTTCGCGCACGCGTTTTTGCGAAACGGTGGTTGGGGTGAGATCACTGACATTGAAATGGCCGCGGACGCGCTGGCGGCGTCCTGGGGGTTTGAGAGACCCGCGTGAAGTCGTTCGCCTCGCTTCCCATGTCCAGGCCCTCACCCTCGCGTACGCCTGAACAGCGTCGCTTGACCTCTCCCCCAACTTCGTTTCGGGAGAGGTGCGACAGGTGGAAATCAGCCGAAATGCGGTGTCAGAAAACGGCAAGACCTCAGCGGGGTTCGTGGGCAAGGGCTGGACGCCTCGCTTTGTTCCAAAGCATTGGCTGGTTGCCAGGTGAGACCTGGCCTACGTCTCTTGCCCGTCAGAGTCGGACAAGGCCACCCATCACAACCCGACGTGTGAGCGAGGGACGCCCCCAACTCCCACGACGGCCCCATCCGGGGCGAAACCCAGACGCCAGCCACCATTTAGTTTTCGAACGTCCCCCGCGGTTTGGATGGGGAGTGTTCTGACCGCATCTGATTGATCGGACGCTGCTTAGCTGAGCGACCAGCCTTCGCGTGGTTCCCTGGCGATGAAGGGGGCGGCTTCGGGGCATCCCACGCACTCCATCTTGTCTCGATCCCAGGTGATCTTCTTGCCGACTCGGTAAGCAACGTTGCCAAGGTGATTGGCTTCGGTGAGTGGTCCGGCATAGCTGAATGGGCTCGCAGTTTCACCCTCGCCCAAGCACGCTTGGACCCACTGTGCATGATGGCCGGGCGAGTCGGGCACGAATCGGGCTGGCGGCTCGAAGTCCACGAAGGATTCCTCGGGCAACAGCACGTGTTTTCCGTAGTCGGACAACAACATGCCTTTGCTGCCAATGAACAAGATCCCACTGTCCCAGCGAGGGATCTCACCGCGTTGCCAGATTTCGGGCTTGTGCGTTCCTTGGTACCAAGAAACGGAGACCGGACCGCGATCGCCACGTTGGGGATACTCGTACTTCGCTGACATCGAGGCGGGGGCGATCTCGGGGTGGGCCGGAGGGCCGAAGGCTTCCACCGTGGTTGGCGCATCGAGTTGCAAGGCCCAGAACGGCAGGTCGTTCCAGTGGCTGCCGAGGTCCGACATGGTTCCACCAGCGAAATCCCACCAGCGATACCAACGAGGTCCGGGGAAGTAGACCGAATGATAATGACGGACGGGGGCGGGACCCAGCCACAGATCCCAGTCGACATGATCCGGCGGCGTCATGATGTCGCTCGGACGCGAATCCACGTGCAGAAGGTCGCGGTGTTTCTTCGCATCTGCTTCGGATTGCAAACCCCAGGCTCGGTTGACCCAGACGTGAGCTTCGCTGACATCACCAATCGCGCCGCTTTGGATCAATTCCACGACCCGATGGTAATTGCTGCCGGCGTGAATCTGAGTTCCCATTTGGGTGACGACACCGGCTCGCTCCGCCGCTTCCGTGATCTTCCGCGTTTCCTCGATGTTGTACGCCAACGGCTTTTCGCAGTAGACATGTTTGCCGAGCTGCAACGCTGGCATTGTTGCAAACGCGTGAGTGTGTTCGGTGGTGCTGACAACGACACCATCAATCTCGCCACCAACGGTATCGTACAGTTTTCGAAAATCGCGAAACGCCTTGGCCTTTGGATGTCGTTGGATGGCATGATCGGTGAATCGCGTGTCCACGTCACAGACCGCAACGATGTCGACAAGCCCTGTCTTTTCCATCGTCCGCAGGTTCGAGCCACCTCGCCCGCCCACGCCAATGGCCGCAATCTTCAGGCGATCGTTGGGGGAGGATGGGACGGGATCCTGAGCAGGTGAAATTCGGGAGAGACCGGACGCCGCCAAAGCGGTCCCGCCCACCAGAATGTCACGTCGGTTTGGAAGTTTCTTGCCTGACATCATTCACCTGTCGCTTTCTATCAGTGGAAAGGGAAGATCCTAATGGAGTGAGCCATGGCCGGGGAACGAATGTCATGCTCACCGGACACCTTTTTCCAAAGAACCCTGACCGGATCACTTTTGGATCTGAAAGCCTTTTGATTCGCTTGGTAGCGCCGTCAGAAGCTTCCCGCTGCAGCCCTTTTCTTTGTCGCAACGGCCGCTGGCGACGAGCAGTCGACCATCAGAGAGCCCTTCGACGCCGAGCGAACAGTTGAGCTCGTGCCGGCCTTTCATCTGGAAGTCAGCGTCGGTCACCAGTGTGATCGACGGCGATCCATAGCAGCCAAACCACCAGCGATCGTGAGCGAAGGTTGCGGTTTGGATCCCCAGGTGAGTGTGGCCGCTTGCGATCACGTGCTTCTTCACAAATTGGAATTGATCGTCGTATTCGTAGACGTAGTTTTCGCTGAGCGAATCAGGCAGTCCGCCGACGACGTAGAATTGTCCATCGCGGTGTCCGATCCCGCCCGCGCCGTGAAAAACCTCTTGCGTCTCGTGCCGAGCAAGCTCTGTCAGTGATTCAGCGTCATAGACATAGACCCAAGAATCCGCGTTGCCGTTGGGGTCATTGAATTTCCCGAGGTTGACCGCGACGTAGATCTTACCGTCACGAAAGCAGAGGTCGCCGTGGTGGTTGGCGACGGGGATCTTTTTCAGGAGCTTGCCCTGTTGGTCGGTCTTGACCAACGTCGTGGTGAACGACCAGTAGATCGACGTTCCGCCGATGCAAACGCCTTGCAAGTGATGCGGGTAGGTTCCCTCACAGGTCACTTGGAATGATGCGGTTGGGAAGCCTTGGCTGGAGTTCACCTCAAGTTGATCTTGAGCGAACAGCGATCCAGCAAGCGTGAGGTTTGCGAGCAAAAGCAAGCCGGTGAAGGCAACGGTTCGAGATGTCAGCTGGTGGCAGGTCATGGGGAGGTCCATCGAGGAAAATCAAATGCTTGGTCGCGAAGCGTTCTAGCGTAAGCCGCGATGGGGGAAGTCTGCAAACACTCTTCAACTCAAATTTATAAATCGATGGGAGGCATGGTTTTGGGGGGAATGAACCTTTGGTTTCTGTCTCTCAAGCACAGCTCGCGGCGTGGCAGTTAGAATGGTCGCTTCGTCGATTCCCACCTCCACCCCACCTTGGTTCATGACCCACCCCATGCAAAATTCTTGTCACTCGCCGATTCGATCTTGGCTGGGAGCCGTGGCTCCGATCGCACTGCTTGGCTTCTTTGGTACGACTGCATCGGCCGAGGATCCAGCGTCCAATTCGCTCGAAAACGGCCGGATTGTCGTCGGTCCGGACTATGAGTTGGCCTCGGAGCTGAAAGATCAGGGAGCACCGCAGGGCAAACAGTTTGAGTTCATGATGCCGTTGTCGGAAAGCAAGATTTTCGATGGCACGGATTCCACGTTGGATCCACGCAAAGACGTTCGCAAGGAACGCAAAATCGTGGTCTATGTTCCAGCGGCTTACCAAGACGGGACTGCAGCGCCGTTCCTGGTCATGCATGATGGACCGAGTCGTTTGAACTTGGTACGCAACGCACTGGACAACATGACGATCTCAAAGGATCCCAGTCGTCGCCTTCCCGCCTTCATTGCGATCGCAGTTCAAAACGGTGGCAATGACAGCAAAGGCAGCCAACGTGGATTGGAATACGACACGATGTCAGACCGATTGGCTCGGTTCATCCAGTTGGAAGTTTTGCCAGCCGTTGAGAACCACCCTGAGATTCGGGCGGCCTACCCGAATTTTAAGTTGACGGATGACCCCTGGGGGCGTGGCGTGATGGGGTGCAGCAGTGGCGGTGCCGCAGCCCTGACGATGGGCTGGTTTCGTCCGGATTGGTTCCGCCGCTTGATCACTTACTCGGGCACGTTCGTCGATCAGCAAGACGATGATGCACCCGAGGAAGCCGAGTACCCGCTGGGGGCTTGGGAGTATCACTCGAGCATGAAGCTGATTGAAAACAGCGAGAAGAAACCGCTTCGGATTTTCACGCACGTTGCGGAGAACGACAATCGAGCCAACGATCCGGAGTCGACCTATCACAACTGGGTGATGGCCAATGAGCGAACCGCGGACGCGCTGGAGGCCAAGGGCTATCAGTATCGGTATGTGTTCTCGAAAGCCACCCGGCACTGCGACCGCAAAGTGTTCGAAGCGACCTTGGCCGACACGCTGGCTTGGATGTGGCACGGCTACGAGGCGGATGCGGAGTAGCGGATGCCGCGGGCGGATGATTGAAAAAGTTAAATTGACAATTGTCGATTTAACTTTTTCAATGACTCCGACTGATGAGAGAATGGGTTTTCGAACTGTGTAGGCACCAACTCCCCAAGGAAGGGTGAAGTCTTCTGCGTGAACGCGATGTCAACCAAGTTGGCAGAGAGGTGACGACGAATTGGCACGAGCTGAAACGTCGGCGAGTGCCGATTTTCTGACACTGAAGCAGGGACGCAGTGTCATCGGGTATGTGAGCCGTTTGGCGTTCGCCATGGTTTTTACGCACAACCGGGGCTAACGCCCAAACGGCTCACAGGGTGAAAACCAATCGTTCCTGCCTGATCAGTCTTTGTCGGTGCGGAGCACGGAGATGAAGGCTTTTTGCGGGATGTTGACGCTGCCAAACTGTTTCATCTTGGCTTTGCCTTTCTTCTGTTTTTCCAGCAGCTTCTTCTTGCGACTCACATCGCCACCGTAAAGTTTTGCGGTCACGTCTTTGCGATACGGGGCGATCGTGGTTCGTGCGATCACGGTGCCACCGATCGCACCTTGGATCGGAATCTTGAACTGGTGACGTGGGATCGCTTCGGCGAGTTGCTCGCAGTAGTGCATGGCACGTGCGCGTGATTTGTCACGGTGCACGAGGTAAGCGAGCGCGTCGACGGGCTCCTTGTTGACCAGGATGTCAACTTTGACGATGTCGGTTTTGCGGTACTCGATCGGCACGTAGTCGAACGATCCATAACCACGCGTGATCATCTTCAGCTTGCCATAGAAGTCGAACAGGACTTCGCCCAGCGGCATTTCGCTGGTGACTTCCAAGCGTCCGGCTGACAAGTAGTTCATCGTTTGGCTCTCGCTCCGATGCTCTCGGCAAAGTTCCATCACCGGGCCGACGTACTCCTCTGGGATCAAGATCTGAGCTTTGATGTAAGGCTCGCTGACCGAGTCAATGGTCGAGGGATCAGGCCAGTAGGTCGGGTTGTCGACGTCCTGCGTGGAGCCATCTTTGAGTTTGATTTTGTACTGCACCGAGGGAGCCGAGATGACCAGTCCGATGTCAAATTCGCGCTGCAAGCGTTCTTGCACCACGTCCAGGTGCAGCAAGCCGAGGAATCCGCAGCGGTAGCCAAATCCCAGTGCCGCAGAGCTGTCTTTTTCAAACGTCAGTGCGGCGTCGTTGATCGAGAGCTTCTCGAGTGCCTTGGTGAGGTCTTGGTATTCGTCGGTGCTCATCGGATAAACCGACGAGAACACGACTTGGCGTGCGGGTTGATAACCGGGGATTGGTTCCTTCGCGGGGTGGTTGGCCAGCGTGATCGTGTCGCCGATTTCGATGTCTTGCACCGATTTGACGCCCGCGACGATGTAGCCGACTTCGCCCGCGGCCAGTTCCTTCTTGGGAACCAGCTTGAATTGGTTGTAGCCGAGTTCGTCGACGGTGAAGTCGCGATCGGCGTGCATGAAGTGGATCTCGTCTTTGGGTTTGAGGGTTCCTTCCATGACACGGCATTGCAGGATCACACCGCGATACTTGTCGAAGAAGGCGTCAAACACCAACGCCTTCAGTGGTGCCTTGGGGTCGCCCTGCGGAGCGGGCAGGTTCTTGACGATTCCTTCGAGCACGTCTTCGATTCCCTGGCCGGTTTTGGCGGAAACCGGAATCGCGACGAAGGGATCCAGTCCCAGGTCCTCGTCGATTTCTCCGCGAACGCGGTCGACATCGGCGGCGGGCAAATCAATTTTGTTGATGACCGGCAGCAGTTCCAGGTCGTATTCGAGCGCCAGGTACAGGTTGGCGACGGTTTGAGCTTCGACCCCCTGGGAGGCGTCGACGACCATCAGAGCCCCTTCGCAGGCCATCAGCGACCGGCGGACTTCGTGCGAGAAATCAACGTGGCCGGGCGTGTCGATCAGATTCAGTTGGTACGCCTCACCGTCTTTCGCCGTGTAGTTCAGCGTGACCGTGTTGCTTTTGATCGTGATGCCTCGTTCCCGCTCGATGTCCATCGAGTCGAGCATTTGATCGTGAAACTCACGTTGAGTCACACCGCCGCAGGATTGGATCAGCCGGTCCGCCAAGGTGGACTTGCCGTGATCGATGTGGGCGATGATGCAAAAATTGCGAATGTGTTTCATGGTTTCGTTTCGTGCGACGCGGCGGGGACGTCCCATCGTAGTGAATCAGGTGTTGATTCAACAGGGATTTGCGGAGGCAACGGATTGCGACGATTTGACGGAAAATTCGGGAAGGGCTGGATTTTCCAGTTTCGGAATGCCGATTCAGCTTGATGAATTGATCTTCCGCCGAAACTCGATCTTCGAGATGATCGAACGTTCGGAGGACCGTTTCGTCTTTTCTGTTTTCAAGGATGTGTCATGCGAACAATACTATTACTCGGCTTGGCCATCGGTGGAGCTTTCATGGCAGGATGGTTCACCATCGAGCGTGATGGCGACAAAACTCGCATTGAAATCAACAAAACAGAGATCCGCAGCGACACGCGGTCCGCGATTGACCGAGGCCGAGACATTCTCGACGAACGGCAACGCGAGCAAGCCGCTCAACAGCAGGTTGCTCAACAACCAGGCGGATACCCGGATCAAGGCCAAGGTGGCTACTATCCCGGCGGTGCGCCTACCAATCCGAATGCTTGGCCGCCACAAGGTGGCCAGCCAGTGCAAGGTGCCGGGTACAGCACGCCAAGCTACGGCGTGCCGAATTACAACGTGCCCAACTCCAACCAAACCCCAGGGTACAACAACTACCCCGCCGCCCAGCCCAACGCGGGCTATGGCGAGCAAGGTGCTTACAACCCAAACGTTTATCAGCCGCAAAACTACAATGCCCAACCCCAAGCGGGTGGCCAGAATGGCTGGGACGCGGCTTCGGCACCTTGGGCGACTCAGAACCGCTGAGCCAGGTTGACGTGTGGGTTGATGATGGCCGTTGGCCAACCAATTCCCGTTCATTCTCGATCCCTGGGGCGATGCCCCAGGCTACGATGACGAAGGCCGTTGGCCAACAAACCGAATGCAAAAGCGCAACTTCAAAACTTGCGTAAGTCTTTTTCCTCTGGAAGGCCGATGTATTGACCGCCCAGGGCTAGGCGGCTCGTTGAAGCGGTTTGACTTTCGTGGGCAACAACATCTCCACCGTCTTTTGATACGCGCCCCGGTGTTGGTTGACCAACTCGCGAGCGGCTTGGCCGAGCGAATCGGCAGCCTGGATGTCGGTCAGACAGCGTGCCACGAACTGTTCGAGTTCGGCTTCGTCCGCCACGCGAATCGCGGCTTCCGCGGCGATCAATTGCTTGGCGATCGTGTCGAAGTTTTTCGTGTTGGGGCCGAAGGACACGGCACAGCCATAACCCGCGGGTTCCAACATGTTTTGGCCGCCTCGATCGCCAAAGCTGCCGCCGACGGTGGCGATGTGACTGACGCCCCACCAGTGCCGAAGTTCGCCGATGGTGTCAATCAAAATGACTTCGTCGGAATCCCATTGATCGGCGTATTGGCTTTCATTGCGACTGCGACGAATGGGGGACAGGCCTTGGGATTGAATTCGTTCGGCGACCTCTTCGAATCGTTCGACGTGACGCGGGACCAAGATCAGGCGGAGTTCGGGGTGCTGAGATCGAAGGCGATCGTAGACACGCAGAGCCATCGCTTCTTCGCCAGTTTGGGTGCTGCCAAAGCACCACACTCGGTGCCAAGGATCGATCCCGGACCAATTGATTCGTTCGTTGACTTCGGTGGTGTCCCGTGTGCGAGGTGCGTTGTCGAATTTCAGGGAACCCGTGACGGTGACGTTTTCGGGGGCGACTCCGCAAGCAATGAAACGCTCGGCTGCCGATGTGTCTTGGCAGCCCACGGAATCCAAACGCGCGAACGTGGAACGCAGGACCTTGGCAAACTGTTGATAGCGTCCCGCACTGGTTTCGCTGAGTCGGCCATTGATGACATGGACGGAACAGTTTGCTTCTTGGGCACAGCGAATCAGGTTGGGCCACAGTTCCAGTTCCGCCAGCACCAATTGTTCGCAGCGGAGATTCTTCAGCGTGCGACGAACGGCCCAGCTGAAATCCAGTGGGCAGAAGAAGACGCGTTCATCACCGAAGTGCTTGCGAGCGAGGTCGTAACCGGTGTCGGTGGAGGAACTGATCGCCAGTGCGATTTCAGGATGCTGATTCTCGAATCGGCGAACCAGTTCGGGAAGTAAATTGACTTCGCCGACGCTGACCGCGTGCAACCAAATGGTTCGCTCGGCATCACCGCGGATTTCAGCGGCGCGTTCGGGCGACAGTCCCAGCAGTTTCTGACCGACGCCGCGGCGATAGCGTCCGTGGCGGATCATCCGGTGCAAAACCAATGGCGAGACCGCTGTCAGGGCAGCGGCGTAGGCGAGGTTGAGCCACATGGTTGCCTTCCTTGGCAGGAGCGGAACGTTGATGTCGGGGAACGAACTCTTTGTTTGAGCGAAACCATGCGGGGCGCCCCGAGTTGGATTGGTTCACATCAGACGAGGATGGGAATGCTAACCCGACGCGTGAGCGAGGGCCCACATCAAATCCTTTCTACTCTTTTTCACAGGCTAAGCAGGTCGGTAGGAGTGATCCAACGCAACCATGTGAGCCGTTTGGGCGTTCGCCCCGGTTGTGCGTGAAAACCGTGGCTAACGCCAGCGGCTCACATACCCGATGACACCTGCGTACCTGCTTGGAAGCCTGTGCCACTTGTTTGATCAGCCGTCGCGACGCATGCAGCAGCTCTTGTACTTCTTGCCGCTGCCACAGGGGCATGGGGCATTGCGACCGATACGAGGCTCTTCGACTCGAACGGTGTCAACGCTGCCCTCGGCTCGGCCTTCGCTTCCCGCGGCGGCACGTTGAGCGGCGGTGTTGGATTCCATTTGCGCGGCTTGTTGTGCCGAACGGCCTGCTTCGTGAGCGTCGTCGTGACGTGTTCGCGCGTCGACCCACGTGCTGCGGATGAAGTCGTCGTTGAAGGACTCCATGCGGAAGATCAGGTCCGTCACACGTTCCCCGATCGAATCCCACATGGATTCAAACAGACGCATGCCTTCGCGTTTGTATTCCACCTTGGGGTCCATTTGGGCGTAGCCTTTCAGGCCGACGCTGCTTCGCAAATGGTCCATCGTCAACAAGTGGTTTTTCCACGAGTCGTCGACAATGTTCAGCAAAATCTGACGTTCCATTCGACGCATTTCGGGGTGGAACTTGTCGTCGACAGCACCGTTGACGGCCAAAGTCAGCTCCGCACGGTTCATCCGCGAGAGGTCTTCGGCGGTGTTGCGATTGCCAAGTTCTTCTTGCAACCAGGTCGCCAAGGCTTCCAGTTTGCCGGACTGGCCACTGGCGAGTGTCGCGGTCACGTCAGCATCGGCTGTGCCAAACAAATCTTGGACTTTGGCAGCCGCTTGTTCGAGCATTGCACCCGAGGCACTGGCGGTTTGTTTGCTGTACTGAATCAGCTGAACCTTCAGGTCATCCCGATTGAGTTTGACCTCATCGACGCTGAGTTCATGGTTGAAACGACCGTGGACCCAGTCGACCAGCCCTTCGCGATCGAGCGAAACTTGGGCACCTTGTTTGTCGGTGAAACGCGAGATGCCGGTCAGGACCGGGTACTCGGCTTCCTTCTCGGTGTAGGCGGCTTCGGCACGACGGTTGAGTTCTTCGGTGACCTGGCGACGATCTTCCACATCGCGGAATTCTTCCGGAGTGGTTTCGATGCCGAATTTGTGTCGCATCCAAGCGCACAGCACACGGAGGCCGTAGTCGGCTTCCAGCAAAGGTTCGCCTTCGGACAGATCCGTCTCTTCAATTTGTTTGTGCGAGTGAGCGATCAATTCGTCGATCATCTCTTCGCGGTCTTTGTTCTTCAGCTGATGGTCTTGGTAGTTCGTGTTCAGACGCGTGTTGGCCCAGGTGGCCATCGCCTTCCAGTTCCACTCGTCTTCCATCGTTTCGGGAAGATTCTCTTCCACCGCTTCCCCGACCGTGACTTCGGAAGCACGTTCGGCTTGATCCTTTGCGTAGGTGTCCGCCATTTCGAAATCCATGTTCTGGAAATCGCGTGCGTCCAGTTGGCAACCCAACTTTCCGCCGGCGAACGAGGCAAAGGTATCCACGCCGTAGTTGGGATCCAGGAACGTGTCGACGTGCGATTGGATTTCGTTGTGAATCAACGTCAGCAACATTTCTCGCGAGCTGTGCCCGTCGAGCAGGTTTTGGCGATAGCGATAGACGCGTTTGCGTTGTTCGTCCATCACTTCGTCGTACTCGAGCAAGCTCTTTCGAATTTCGAAGTTGCGTTCTTCGACCTTCTTTTGAGCCGCAGCGATCCGGCGGGTGACCAGCGATGATTCGATCGCTTCGCCCTCTTTCATGCCCATGCGTTCCATCATGCTTTTGACGAAGTCGCCAGCAAAAATCCGCATCAGGTCGTCTTCGAGCGACAAGAAGAATCGGCTGCCGCCGGGGTCGCCTTGACGACCACAACGACCGCGAAGCTGCAAGTCAATTCGGCGTGATTCGTGGCGCTCGGTCCCGAGCACGTACAAGCCACCGATTTCGCGAACGATCTTGCCCTCGGCACTCATGTTTTCGCGTTCGTCAATTTCGTCGACGAGTGCTTTCCACTCGGCGTCCGGCACTTCCAGTCGTGTCGCGTACTTGTGTTGCAATTGAGACCAGGCGAGCGTCTCTGGATTACCACCGAGAATGATGTCGGTACCGCGACCGGCCATGTTCGTGGCGATGGTGACGGCGCCGATGCGACCGGCTTGCGAGACAATGTCCGCTTCCCGGCCGTGTTGCTTGGCGTTCAAGACGTCGTGTTTGATGCCGCGGCGTTCCAGCAGTGCTGAGAGGCGTTCGCTCTTTTCGATGCTGACGGTACCGACCAGGACCGGCCGACCGGCTCGCTCGATCGCAACCACTTTTTCACGGGGGAACGACTCGGTTTGCTTCTCGCCTTTGGGGAGCAGTTCGACTGCCGAATCCGATTCCGATTTGATGTGGCCCCAGATCTCCGTGCCGTCTTTCAGAACCAGAACGTCCCACTTGTGGGTGCGTTCGACGTCGTCGGCAATGGCGTTGAACTTGTCTTTTTCGGTCAAGTAGATCAGGTCGGGATGTTCGATCCGTTGCATTCCGCGATGCGTCGGAATCGCGACCACGTCGAGTTTGTAGATTTTCCAGAACTCGTCCGCTTCGGTCATGGCCGTCCCGGTCATCCCGGACAGCTTCTTGTACATCTTGAAGATGTTCTGAAGGGAAGCGGTGGCGAAGGTTTGCGTTTCTTGTTTGATCGGCACGCCTTCTTTGGCTTCGACCGCTTGGTGCAAGCCATCGCTCCATTGGCGACCGTCCATCAAACGACCGGTGAACTCATCGACGATGACAACCTGTTTGTCTTTGACGACGTAATTGACGTCCAATTTGTACAGGAAGTGTGCTTTCAGAGCGTTGTCGATCAGGTGCGGCCATTCCATGTTGCCCGCGGTGTAGAAACTCTCGACGCCCGCCAATTCTTCCGCGGCGCGAACGCCTTCGTCGGTGAGGGTGACGTTGTGTTGTTTTTCGTCGACGGTGAAGTGCTCTTCTTTTTTCAGTTGACGAGCGACCCGATCGGCTTCGCCATAACGTCCCAGATCCAAGTCGGCGGGACCGCTGATGATCAGTGGTGTCCGAGCTTCATCGATCAGAATGTTGTCCACTTCGTCAATGATGGCGTAGTTCAGCGGGCCTTGGCACTGCTGCACTTCGCTGGGGAAGCGGTCATCGCCTTTGGCGGCCGGACGCATGTTGTCACGCAAGTAATCGAAACCAAATTCGTTGTTGGTTCCGTACGTGATGTCGCACTGGTAAGCGGCTTGTTTTTCGCTGGTCGACATTCCGGACTGGATTGCGTCGACGGTCAGGCCGAGATTCATGTACAGCGGCGCCATCCACTCCATGTCACGGCGGGCCAAGTAGTCGTTGACCGTGATGACGTGAACGCCCTTGGCTTCGAGCGCGTTCAGGTAAGCGGGCAAGGTGGCGACCAGGGTTTTGCCTTCCCCGGTGACCATTTCACCGATCGCGCCGGAGTGCAGCACCATGCCGCCGATCAACTGGACGTCGTAGTGACGCATGCCCAGGAATCGTTTGCCGCCTTCGCGACAGACGGCGAAGGCTTCTTCCATGATGTCGTCGAGGGTTTCGCCTTCGCGGAGGCGTTTGCGAAACAGTTTGGTCTGTTCGCGAAGCTCGTCGTCCGACAGCGCCGCGTACTTGGGTTCCATCGCCGTGATTCGGTCGGCGGATTCTTGTAGTTTCGCGACTTGCCGGGCATTGGCGGACCCAAACACACTGGTGGCCAGGCTGCCGACACGCTCAAACGTGCTACCGAAGACGAGGCCAAGGAGGTCCCAAAGACGTTCCAGGATGGACATAAAAGATCAAATCAGTGCGATTGGGGGGTGAAAGCGTGCGGCTTACGTAAACCATGCCAACTTCCAACGTTACGGGTTCAGGGAAATTGGGTCAACTGCGATCGGATCTTGTTCGCGTTGGCTACTACGGACCCAATTGCCCGTTGGATCCGGAGTCGACGGGTCTTGATCGCCGGCAAAGGTTTCGTGCAGCGGCTGGATCTCTTGCAGAAGCTGTTCGGCCAGCGTTTCCATCGCGAAGCGTTCACTGGCGTAATGGCCGACCAAAGCCATCGTTAATCCCGTGTTTTCTGCTTCCAAACACGTGTGCAGCGTGGCTTCGCCGGTTAGCAGAACATCGCATCCGCGTCGGCGAGCGGCACCGACGAACGAGCCTCCGCTGCCACAGCCGATCGCAACTCGGCGGACGGGGCGTTCAAAATCACCCACCAAACGAGGCCGAGAGGAACCACATGATTTTGCGGCAAACGCCAAAAACTCTCTCGCCGTCATCGGTTCTGGGAGCTCGCCGTAGCGGCCCGAACCGACCGTGTGGTCTTCGATGGACGGCGTCAGGGGGGTGATCGAGCTCAGTCCGAGACGGTTTGCCCACTGCTCATTGATGCCTTTGTGAGCTGAATCGTAGGCGGTGTGAGCGCTGTAGACCGCGATTCCGGCTCGACACAGATTCCAAACCATGGCGGAGGCGGCGGAATCGGTTGTGATCCGGCTCATCGGTTTGAATGGCAGCGGATGGTGGGCGACGATCAGATTCGCCGCCAATTCCGTCGCTTCTTCGACCACCGCGGGGGTGATTGTCAAACAGGTCAGGATCCGGTGAGCTTCCGCGGAGCGGTCTCCCAGCAGCAGGCCCACGTTGTCCCATTCCTCCGCCAGCTTCAAAGGAGCGATGGAGGACAGGGATTGGCAAATCGATTCGATGGTGGGAGACACAGGATTCGCGACCGTTGGGAGGAAAGGTGCTCGAAGGAACACACTTTAAGGTCACCGAATCGCTGTGGGAACAACGAATCTGGGGGATCAAAGGCTCACGTTTCAGACGCGAACGCTTTCCAAATCAAAATCCGCTGAACGGATCGTCACCACCACCAGCGGGAGCAAACGGGTCGTCGTTTCCGGCGGGGGCGAATGGATCGTCAGGAGCAGCGCCACCTTCAAACGGGCTGGCACCACCATCGGCGGGAGCAGCGGGGGCGTCGGAGGCAGCCGCTTCGGTGGCCAACGGATTGTCCATCGCGCCTTCCAGGGCGTCGTTGGATTCCACCACGGGAGCTTCGCCTGCCAAATCGTCAGCGAAGGGATTGTCATCGGAGGCGGGGGCCGGTGGTGGCGTGGCACCACGTTGCATCGCAGGGGCTCCGGAAGCAGCTGCGGGCTGACCGCCTTGGGCTGACAATTCATTGGCACGAATGGTCGAGCGAGCGGCTCCGGTCGCGAGTGCTTGCAAACGAGCTTTTTCGCGAATGGCTTCAAGTTTCAGACGCTGGGAGCCTTGAATGCGAGACAGGGCGCGGCCGATCGATCGCGCGTCGCCGCCGCGTGCTTCCAGTTCCGCACCCATTTGCCAATCGCCTTCGGCGTAGCCCATTCCGTTGGCGCTGGCGGCCAGTCCACGGAAGTAATACGCCCGCGGGTCACGGATGTTGTTGTCGATGGCCATTGAGAGCAGCTCATAGGCCTTGCTGTAGTTTCCAGCGTTGTAGGCATGAACACCTCGGCCGTAGATTTCCGCCAGCACAGCAGATTGGGCCGAGACGGTGTTGGTCTGGGTGGTGCTCAAAAAGCCAATCGCCAAGGCGAAAAGGAGAAGTGGCGAGGCAAGGCGAATCTTCATCGCGACGGGGACCCTGTGACGGAAGAGCGGATGGTTCAACAACAGACCGTTGCAGCTTAGTTGTCTGCACCGGGGGAATCAAACAAAACGTTGACGCGTCGAATTCAAAGGGGGCGTTTGCGGGGGAAAGTCATCAGTGAGAAACGCGTGTGGTCGTCCCAGGTTGCTACAATTCGGAATGCAATTTTTTTGGACCGGTTCTCTCGTTCACACGAAGTCCTAACGATGCGAATCCAAAATCTCTCCTCCCAGCCCGCGAAAAAGGCGTTTGGCTGCTTGGTTTTGAGCGTTCTTCTCGGCCCCTTGGCTGGGTTATCGCTCCCGGGCGGGGGGGCGTTGATGAGCCCTGCTGCGATGGCCGACAGCGAATGGCTTCGCACCGTGCCGGTCGTCGACGATGACGAAATTGCGGCGCTGATCGAAGGCCTGGGATCGGAGAGTTACGCCACGCGGGTTCGGTGTCGTCTGCGTTTGTCGCGAATTGGCTTGGCGGCGTTCGACGCGTTGCGACAAGCTCGCAAGCATCCCGACAGCGAAATTGCGATTGTGGCTCGCAAACTGACCAGCGGTGTCGAGGTGCCTTGGTCGGTCAACACGGACTCGCCCGTCGTGCAGGAGATCTTGGATGAGTACGGGTCGCGTTCCGTGATGTCCCGTCGACAACGCATTGGCGAACTGGCCTCACTGCCAACGATGGAATCGTTCCCGGCGCTCGTTCGTTTGACGCGTTACGAAGCCGAGCCGACGCTCAGCCGTTTCGCCGCGATGGCGTTGCTCGCACAACCCGTCCGCGCCACGTTGGAGTTGCGTTCGGAATGGGCCCCAGCCAATGCCCGCGAAGATGCCGCTTCCGATGCCCCCAATTCGGAAAACGACAATTGGTTGGGGCTGAGTTCTCACGACCGTTCGCTGATGGTGACGCATCTGCAGCAAGTGTTTGCCAAGGACACACAGTTCAGCGGACTGTGGATGAGGCAATACGCGAAGGAGTTGGAATCGGGGCGTTTTGAAGCCGATGGCTGGAACAAGCTGATTGAGGAGATGGAATCCAGCTGGGACATGGATGACGGTGCGTCGCCGCAAGACGTGGCTCGTGGTTTGATTGCTCCTGGAGCGATGATCAGCGGCAACGAAATGTTCCGGCTGACGTGGTTGAACGCGGAACGAGCCCGGGTGCTGGGGCAAGTCGACGACGCTTCACGATTCCTCTCGCAGCACATCGATGTCATTCCGCCACGCACACGTGAGTTGACGGACGCGGCGTTGTGGGCAATCGATCACAAACTGTTTGATGTCATCACCGCGGCTCACGCCAAGCACCAATCGTTGTTTGAGAAGTCGCCTTCTTTGATGTATGCCTCGGCGGAGGCTTTGTTGGAATCGGGGCAACCGGCGTTGGCAGCTGAACGAGCCCAGCAGGCGTTGGAGCTGAATCCGGTCGTGAACTCGGAAGGATCAGGGCAGCCTCCCCTGCACCCGGTTTTGTTGGAGAGCCATGCGGAAGCCCATCTGCGCATCGCGGCAGATTTGATCGACCGAGGGTTGTCGGATTGGGCGGAGAACGAGTATCGCAAACTGATTGACGAGTTGCCGCTGCACGACGTGTCTTCTGCGACGGCGCGGTGGGAGCTGGCGGAACACTTGGCCGAGTTGCAACTGCCCGGGCAAGTCGTTGCGTTGCTGCAGCCGCTCGTGGAACGAATGGAGAAAGACGATGACTTTCGGCACAAGCTGATGGCTCATGACTTTGATTACCAATCGCTTCGCAGTCATCTGGATTTTCAAGCCGGATTGGACCTCGCCAACCGCGAGGACAAAGCCGCGGCCAGCGAACGAATGCAGTCCGCTTTTTCGATGAACCCGGAGAACATCGACATTCTGATCGCGATGTACCGGATGGAGTGGAACGAGGCGTGGAAGGACGACGTGACCAGCCAGATCCAATCCGTGTTGGCGGAAATCGACGAAGACATCGAGGAAACACAGCAAACGTTTCGCGAGACCGGCAACGGTCGTCCCGGGCGGCAAACCGCGATTCGCGATTTGTTGCTGGCAAATTTCTACAACCAATACGCTTGGTTGGTCAGCAACACCGAAGGCGACTACGACAAAGCGCTGAAACGCAGCATCGAGTCGCTGGAGATGAGTCCTGGCAGTGAGGCTTTGTTGGACACGTGCGGCCGTTGTTATTTCGCGGTGGGCGATTTGCCCTCCGCGATTGTGACGCAGCGGAAAGCGGTCGAACTGACACCCAACTCGCCGCCTCTGCGACGTCAGTTGAAGTTATTCGAGAACGCTTGGTTGGACGCCAATCCCGGCAAAACGTTGGGAGAACTGCCCCACGTGGTCCTTCCGATCACCAAGGCGTCGCCTTCAGAACTGACCGATCGGCAACGCCGGTTGGGCGTGGTGCCACCCGATGGGCCCCTGAGTTTTCTCGACAATTGAACCCGGTTGGCTCAAGTTTTTGTCTTCAATCAAATCCTTGATTTTCTGCCAATTGTGAAGTTTGGCAAACCTTGCGGCGCGGTCTGTCACTGATCAAGCGACCTTGCGGCGATGTCCGATGGTAACCCTCGTACCGGTCACTCCGCTTGGTTCCGCTTTGTCGGATCGGGCGAGTGACATCACAGGAGCAAGATGCTGCCTTGGCAGTGTGTTGTTCCGGTTGTTTCAATGACTTCCGCTTGATTGCGTGAGTGCGGGGATTGCATGCGTTGGTTTCTAAAACATTCGCCTTCACGTCACGACGTGTCGGTGCATCGTTCCCCATCCATGGGTGTGTTGCTGTCGATGGGGTTGCTGGCGGGATTGACCGTCGGCTTCGGCAGCAATGATTCGGTGTCAGCCGATGACTTGCAGAGCGTGACGGCGACCAGCTTTCGCTCCAGCGATGCAAGCGTTCGGGACGTGCGATCGACCAGTCGGTCATCGCGATCGTTGCGTGAAACGCCCACGGTGACCGCGATTCGTCGTGCTTCCCCCTCGGTGGTGAATTTGCACGGTCAAAAAACGATTCGCACCACCGCGGCCAGCATGGCTGGTGGGGCGCCGGATTCGTTTCGCCAAGTCAACGGCATGGGCACAGGGGTCGTGATCGATCCGCGTGGTTATGTGATCACGAATTACCACGTGGTCGAAGACGTCAACGAACTCAACGTGACGTTGCACAACGGCGAAGCCACCCGAGCCGATTTGATCGCCTCGGATCCACAAAGCGATCTGGCGTTGGTGAAATTGCGAGGCCAAGGCCCGTTCCCAACGATCCCACGTGGTCACAGCGATGATTTGATGATCGGTGAAACGGTCATCGCCATCGGCAACGCGTTTGGTTACGTCCACACCAGCACCGAAGGCATCATCAGTGCTCTGCACCGCGATGTGCCGGTCAACGAGACACAGCAGTACCGCGATCTGATTCAAACCAGTGCCGGCATCAACCCCGGCAACTCCGGTGGTCCACTGCTGAACATCGATGGTGAAATGATCGGTGTGAACGTTGCCGTTCGCGTCGGTGCTCAACAGATTGCGTTTGCCATTCCAATTGATCAGGTGCTCGACACCGTGACGGAGATGATCAACCGCCACAACGATCGCCGGATGGTGATCGGAATGGATGGATCGGCAGTCTCGCGTGGTGGGTTGCAGGTGACGCGATTGTCCGACGGTGGTTCGGCACAACAGGCTGGCCTGCAGGCAGGCGATCGCTTGGTGCGAATCAACCAACAAGACATTGCGGATCCACTCAACTACGCGTTGTCGGTGCTGGAAGTTGGGCCAGGGGATCCGATGCAGGTCGAATTCGAACGCGACGGCGAGTTCTTTCAAACGCAATTGGCGACCGCTGTTTCGTCGCAAGAATTTGGTGACCCGGCCGCCGCCCTGGCGTGGCAAGTGGTGGGCGTCTCGGTCCGACCCGCTGGCGAGTCGTTTGTGCGTCGCATGAATTCACGACTGCGAACCAACTATCGCGGTGGTTTGATTGTCACCGATGTGCGGGCCGGTTCCGCGGCGAGCGAACAAGGGATCACGGCGGGCGACGTTCTGCTGGGGATTCACGTTTGGCAAACCGCCGGGCTGGAAGACTTGGCCGAGATTCTCGACCAACCCAATATCCGCCGCGGTTCGAAGGCCAAGTTCTACCTCGTTCGAAAAGACCAGACGTTGTATGGCCATCTTCAATTGGCTTCGCAAGGGAACCAGCTGACACGACGCTAGAAGGCCGTGACGGCAAATGGTTCGGGACGCGAAATTCGTCAAGAGTTTCGACTCGCTCGACGAAATCCCGAAAGTCTTGACGACTTTCGCCACGGTGATGACCTCATCATTCGCTTTCCCAGACCGCCAAACGGCTCACGCCGCTGTTTTCTTGACTCAACGATCGATTCGTCCTGGGACGAACGAGTCGGATGCATCTTCCGCAGATGCACCGGGCTCGTTCGTCGACCCAGCCGGGACGTGATCGATCGTCCATTCGTCGAGTGGGCGGACGCAGTTGACACCCGCATGTCGATTGCGTCCGTTCGCCCGCGAAACTTTGACGACCTACCTCAATCAATCATCCGATCGAATCCACGATGGAGTCGAAATTGGCACCTGCGACGCTTGGTTATTTCACGATCGTTCAACAAGAACGCACCGGTTGGACGGGCGGATTGCTTGTCCTCAACGGAGGCGGTCGGCCTCTGGAGTTCCAGTGCACGTTGCCGCTGCGTCCAACCAAGGCTCACGAAATCTTGTTTGGCAACACGCTGCGTCAGCATCTGATTTGCGACGTCATCGGACCCACGCTCTTGAAGAAATGCCGCACACCGATCTCCATGTTGATGTGTGAGCAAACGGAGTCCCTGCAAATGGCGGATGCCAGTTGCACGATCGGGTTTGTCGCCACGCCGGAAAACGATGGCAAAGCTTACGTCGCGCGAGAACCCGACGGGCACTGTGCGATGAAAGTTCGTGGTGCATCCGTGTTGGTGGCGATGGAGCAAATGGAAGCCGCCGAACAGGTCACTCAGCAGATGAGTGACTTCCCCGATGTGATGGAACCTTTCGAGCGGATTCGAGAAGCGATCCGAGAGGCTCAGTCCCAAATCGCGAGGGCAGCGTAGTGTGGTTCCGAAAATCGTCTCCGGTTGCAGATGATTCGCTGGACGCATCCAGGACGTCGTTGCCCTCGACGCTGGCTGTTGACGCAGTCCCGCCAACCGCGTCCTCACCGGTGACTTCGACACCGCGTCCCACGATGCTGTGTGAGATCGACGGCACCAACAGTTGGGATGCCGCGACGGCTTTTGAGTTGGAAACAAACGAGTGGACGTTGCCGGCGCTGCAGCCGATGCGTGTGCCGATCAAATTGCCGCCGCTGGTTGCCAAGACAACCGGGTTCTTGTTTCCCGAGTCGGCGTCTTGGATTCCCAAGCCAACTGAGAAACCCACGCCCGCCGTGGCTGGTTCCATCGGTCCCGAGGGACAAGGCGAATCCGAAACTGAAACCGAAGACGAAGGTTTCAAAAAGCGTCGCAAATCGATGGGCAAGCGTTCGCGGATCAAGCCACCCAACGACATCGTGAAGTTGCAGGACCGGTTGTATTACTTGTTGCAACCGCCATTGGATTTGCTGGTCGGCAGCGGGCAATTGAACTTTCCGTTCGAACCGTTTCCCTATCAGCTCGATGGAATCGCGTTCTTGTTTCCTCGGTATGCCTGCGTGCTGGCCGATGAGATGGGGCTGGGCAAAACCATGCAAGCGATCAGCACGATGCGGATGCTGTTGTGCAGCGGGGAACTGCGCAGCGTGTTGTTGGTTTGCCCCAAGCCGTTGGTCAGCAACTGGCTGCGCGAGTTCAGCGTTTGGGCGCCGGAGATTCCCGTGGTTGCAATCGAAGGCAACGCGGCCAAACGAGAGTTCCAGTGGCGCGAGCCCAATGTGCCGGTGAAGATTGCCAACTACGAATTGTTGATGCGAGACAAAGAGATTGTGCTCGAGGGCGGGCTGCACTTTGACTTGGTGGCGCTCGACGAAGCTCAGCGAATCAAGAACATCAACAACTCGACCAGCGAAATCGTTCGCGCCATCCCGCGAACCAGGTCGTGGGCTCTGACCGGAACGCCCGTCGAAAACTCGCCCGATGATTTGGTCGGCATCTTTGACTTTCTCTCACCGGGGTACTTGCAGACCGGCATGCCGATGTCGCAGATGGCGAGCATGGCGGGGGACTACATCTTGCGACGCACCAAAGACATGGTGCTCGAAGACATGCCGCCCAAGCTTTATCGCGACGCCGACATTGATCTGACGCCCGAACAATGGGCTCGCTACGACACCGCTGAGAAGGAAGGCGTGGTTCATCTGGAGGAACTGGAAGAGTCTCTGACCGTGCAACACGTGTTCGAGTTGGTGTTGCGGCTCAAACAGATTTGCAACTTCGATCCGGTGACCAATTCCAGCGCCAAACTGCAGCGTCTCGAAGCGGACATGGAAGAGGTCGCTGCCAGCGGACAGAAGGCGATCCTGTTCAGTCAGTGGACCAAGACGATTGACAAGATGCGTCCAACGCTGGAACGGTTTGGGCCGCTGGAATACCACGGCAAGATCCCGCACAAGAAACGCGAAGGCGTGATCGAGCAATTCAAAAACGATCCCAACAGCCACATTATTTTGATGAGCTATGGCGCTGGCAGCGTGGGTTTGAACCTGCAGTTTTGCCGGTACGTGTTTTTGTTTGATCGGTGGTGGAACCCCGCGATTGAGGATCAAGCGATCAATCGAGCCCACCGCATCGGAGCGGCTGGCAGCGTGACGGTCACGCGAATGATGGCGGTCAACACGATCGAGCAACGCATCGCGGCGGTGCTGGATCAGAAACGCGAGATGTTTGACATGCTGTTCGCGGACCAACGCGATGCGTCCAAGAACGCCGCGGGCGATGGACCGGCGAAGTCGGGACCGTTGTCCCAGGCCGGTGGTCTGTCACGGGACGAGATCTTCGGACTGTTCGACTTGCGAGCACCGGGCGGCAAGAAGGTGGCCTGAGTGGAGGCCGTTGAAGAGGTCGTAGCTGGATTCGCCAGAATTCAGAGGCTCGAGTTGGTTGGCAGTCCGAATTCTGGCGAATCCGGCTACGGGGGTGAAGTTGCAGCAACTGGCCGAGTTTGCGCATTGATGTCCAGGCTCGCGGCGTCCTTTTGACTGCGGCAGGTTTGCCCAGTTTGACAGGTGGCCTGGCCTCACCCGAAAGACCTTGGGAACTTCTTCGGGCGATCGCTTCATTTCTAAGTGGTGAACAGATGGTGACTTCCGTCGCTCTCCGTCAGCGCAAGCCGCGATGAAAAGCACTTTTTGCCAGAACAGGGCTTTTCGCGATGCGGGGAATCGCAATGGTTCGCGGCGACGGAATCTCGCCGGTGCTGCACACGGAAGTGACTTGTTCTTGGACCATGGAATGGCTCCACCGGCTCCTTTTCTCTAGGAGTGTCGAATGTCTCGATTGTTTGAAGCGTCTCGTTTCGCAGGACGGAACCCGTTGGCCAAACTCGTACAAGGTCTCGTGCCTCGGTTGTTTGTGCCTCACCTGCCGGCCTTGATCGCGATCGGTGGGATCACCTGCGGATCGATGTTGGCGACCTCGACGGAAGCCCACGCTGCCAATGGCAGAGTGGTTCAGAGGACGACGATCCCCACTGGATCCGGCTGCACCAATTGCGGGCAGAATCGAAGCGTGGTGATGCAGTCAGCTGTTTCCAGCCAAACCGTTTCGGTGGGAACGCCTGTGCAACACAGCCAACCCGTGCAACATGGGCAGCCCGTGCAACACAGCCAGCTCGTGCAGCACGGCCGAATCGTTCACCCAGGGAGCCCAGTCGTTGGTGGAACGCAAGTGTTTCACAGCAGCCAACCGGTTCACGTCGGCCAAACGATTGGCGGCAGCCAGGTGGTTTCGCAAAGCCCTGCGATCCAGCATGGCCAGGTGATTCAACAACCGAGCCAGCCGGCGGTGACGCCGGTCTCGCATTCAGCGACCCATTCGCATCGCGTGGGCGGTGCGGTTTCGAGCGTCTTGTCGACTTTGAACGCACAACGGTCTCGACAGGGACTGCGTGGTCTTGCGTATGATCCGCAATTGCAAGCGGTCGCGGAACGACGCGCTCAGTTGATGGCGTCGACGGGTTTGAAAACTCATCCGTCGGGATCGTTTGCCCCCGGACGTTATGAAGGCGTCGGGTGGAGCAGTTCCCACACGCCCGCCGGAGTCTCGGCTTGTTACACCAGCGATCCCAACATGCGAGTGGCAGGTGCCGCGATGGCGCGTGGTCGCGATGGCGTTTATTTCTGCGTCGTGTATCGCTGATCCCCGCGATGGTGATGGCCGTCGCTCTTGCTGAGTCGGCGGTTGTGCCATCGGGTTGCATTGGATGTTTGGCGCGATGCAGTGGGCAAGTTCCGCTGACCGCGCCGGCGAACGACTGGCCTGTTGCGGCAGAGCGTTCCAGCACCACGGCAGCGTTGCCGCCGGCCACCAGCTTTGAGATGACGCCCGATCAGGCTCGCCAATCCGTGCAGTGGTTGGCCGATCAGCTTCTCAAACACGTGCCTGATCATTTCGATGGCGACGACGATTGGGGCAACACCAAGTCGCTTTGGGCGGGCGTCAAAGTTCGTCGCGATGGTTGGAAACTGAAAACCAATCGCCGCCGACGCGATGTCCGGCATGGACGCTGGGTCCGCTACGACATCTCGTTGCCGGAACTCGCTGAGCTGCAACGCCCCATCTCAACAGCCGAACCAACCCTCCACTCTCCCTCTAGGGCCGAACAAGCCGAACCAACACTTCGCCCTCCTTCTAGGGCCGAACAAGCCAAACCAACCCTTCACCCTCCCTCTGGGAGGGTCGAGCGAAGTGAGGGGAGGGCCGAGCATGACCTCAGCTCGTCCGCCAACACCGGTCTGTTTTCCGCATTGGCATGGCCTGCCACCCTGCCCCTCGGCGCCTCGGGAAGGCTGGCCCAATCCCCGGTCGCCCAATCGCCGCTGACGATTCGGTCCGTGGTGCCTTCGACAACGCCGGCCGGCAATCCCGGTTGGTTGGTCGACGCCGTCGTGCGAACCCCTGCGAAATTTCACACTCGATTGGAACGTTGGAATCTGGGCCTGCAGGCTTTCAGCATCAGCGTGGATGGCACGATGGATGTGAACTTGGAGTGCCAGTTTGTGATCAGCATGTCAGCCGATTACAGCGAGGTGCCTCCCGCGATTCAGTTGGACGTGCACGTGGCAAAGGCCAATGTGCGAATGGATCGTTTCAACGTGGAACGGATCAGCAAGCTGGGTGGCGACGCGGCGGAGGAGCTTGGCAACCTGGCCGAGGACACGCTGATTCGGTTGTGGTTGAAGAAAGAGAATGCTCGACTGGCGGACCGATTGAACGATGCGATCGCCGAGCACCAGTCCGATCTGCGGTGGTCGATGATGCAGTGGTTGGGGCAATGGCACTCGGCATCGTTGCCGTCCGACGCAACGGGCAGCACAACGCGTTGACCGTTCCCAACTCACATCGGAACGTCATTCGTTCGAGACTCCGTTCGCCTTCTCTTGCCGATCGATGAAGATCTGCCCATGAATTTTCTGTGTCACGCCATCCCCTACTTGGAACATCCTGTGATGGCGGTTTCGACGGGCATCCCCGATTTTTTGTCGGTGATCGATCGCAAGATTCGAGCCCGCGGACGATTGGCGGCGCCGTTTGTCGACGACGCCGATCCGGTGCTTCAACAAGTCGCTCGCGGGGTGCTGGCACACATCGATGACGACCACTGGTTTCACGGAGGCGAAACGTTCGCCCGGATGAACCTGGAGTTCGCCGTGCAGTTGCGAGACCTGTTGCCAGGTGACGCTGGGTTTCGCCCCAGTTTCGTCGGTCACATTCTGATCGAGATGCTGTTGGATTCAAATCTGATCGAGGACCGACCGGAGATTGGCGAGCGGTACTACGCGTTGTTTGAGGAAGTCCCCCTGGACGAAATGTCGCTCGCGGTTCAGAAAATCACGGGCAAATCGACCGACAAAATCCCCTCCACGCTGCAGCGGTTCGCTTCCACCCGGTTCTTGTACGATTACTTGAACGACGACACACTGCTGATGCGGTTGAACCAAGTCATGGCCCGAGTTGGGTTGGTGGCGTTGCCGGATGCCGTCCGCGATTGGCTGCCCAAAGCCCGCCGAGAGGTGCGACTTCATCACGCACGTCTGCTCGCCCCTGGAGGTCGCCCGATGGCTTATCCTGAGCTGACGCTGGCTTCCCCAGCCAATCCTGGTGACACAAAACTGCGTTGAAATTCCCCTTTCGAGAACTCTGTAGAGAAGAACATCATGAAGTACGGCATGAACCTGCTGTTGTGGTCCGGCGAAGTCACCGAGGAAATGTTGCCGGTTTGCGAGCAGCTCAAAGGACTCGGATACGACAGCGTTGAATTGCCAATGTTCAACCTCGATCTGGACTACGCCAAGATTGGCAAACGTCTGGATGAGCTCGGACTGGGACGCACTGCCGTGACGATTCGCGGCGAAGAAGACAACCCGATCTCGCCCGATGCCGCGGTCCGCGCCAAAGGCGTTGAGCTCAACAAAAAGACGTTGGATTGCTGTGCAGCCGCCGGAGTCGAAATCTTGGTCGGTCCGTATCACTCGGCGATCGGGTTGTTCAGCGGCGCTGGGCCCACCGACGACGAGTGGAAGTGGGGCGTCGAATCGATGCGAGCCACCGCGGAATACGCCGAGACCGTGGGCGTGAAATTGGGTGTTGAAGCCCTCAACCGCTTTGAGTGCTACCTGCTGAACTGCCATGGCGACTCAGCCCGTTTCGCTCGCGAAGTCGATCATCCGTCCTGCGGGATCATGTACGACACGTTCCACAGCAACATCGAAGAGAAATCGGTCACCGAAGCGGTCTTGGCCGGCGGCGACAAGTTGTTCCACATTCACATCAGCGAAAATGATCGCAGCACACCTGGCAAGGGCGGCGTGAACTGGAAAGAGAACTTCGATGCGATCGTGAAATCGGGCTACGACGGCTACCTGACCATCGAAGCGTTCGGGCTGGCTCTGCCGGAAATCGCCGCCGCCACGAAGATCTGGCGGAAGATGTTCACCGACGAATTGACGCTCGCGAAAGAGGGTCTGGAATTCATGAAGGCTGAAATCGCAGCCCGAAAAGCCTGAGCTTGGACCCACTGATTTCGGGCTCGCTGGTTCGCCCGGGCCCGAAATAGGCTGCCTAAACGGCAAAGAGCACCGGTTTGGGTCGATCTTCCCTGACCGGTTGTCTTCCGCGCCAGATCTGAGAAATATCTACGAAACCACCCAGGCGGGGGTGTGGTGGCGGATTTCGCGTGGCTACATTGTTCCCACGTGTATCGCACCAGGCTCGCCGGGGGGTCCCCGATCAATTGGCGAGAGATCACGTGCGTGAGACTGGAAATCACCGATCTTTGAAAGTTGGATGTCTCCCAGATGTGCTTGCTTGCTGTTCAGTACCGTTTGGTTCCCGAAAGTCCCATCCTCGTTGCGGCCAACCGCGAGGAGTATGTGGACCGCCCGAGCCAAACGCCGTCCATCCAATCCGGTAAACCACGCGTTTTGTGTGGGATCGACCAAAAGGCCGGTGGAACTTGGTTGGGGGTTAATCAAAACGGGTTGTTTGTTGGTTTAACCAACCGCGCCACCGCGACGCCCTTGTTCGGTCAACGGTCTCGTGGCCAATTGGCGATGGACTTATTGCGTTGCACGTCGTCTCGTCGTGCACTGGAAAAAGCCCACGCTGAATTCGCTAAGAATCGCTACGAGGGTTGCAACATCATCTTGGCGGATGCCAAGGCTGGTTTTGCGATTCACGCCGACGAGCGTCAGGAAGTCGTTGAGTTGCAGGAGGGCCTGAACATCATCGGGGCTCGCAACTTGAACGATCCGGACGACGGTCGCGTGCAATTGGCTCGCCGCCTTCTGACCCTTCAGACGTTGGACTCACCCGTGAAGTTCCTGGCGGTGGCCAGCAAGGTCTTCGCTCGTTCACCGGTTGGGCAAGGTCGCCCCAGCATGGTCATTCGCAATGGCGACTACGCCACGGTCAGCAGCACGCTGATCGCCTTGGGGGTGAAGCCACGCGATGCGATCTATCAGTTCAGCAGCGGTGCACCAGACGAGAGCAAGTACGAGGATTACTCGCCCATGTTGCGAGACATCCTCAGTCGTGGTCTGCGGGAAGCTCGCACCAAGGCCAAAGTCGGCTCCTGATCTTTGATTGTCGCCGTCTTTGGCGGCACTGAAAACTCATCACGCCAACGCAACCAGCCATGCTGGTTGCCTTGGCGTTTTTTCATGCGCTGACTGCCCGCCTTGGTAGGCCGTGCGGCTTTCTTGACGCCGCTTTGGACTACGCAGGTTTTATTCCACGACTTCGCCCCAAACGGGATGTTCGAAAATAAATGGTGGCTGGCGTCTGGGTTTCGCCCCGGATGGGGCCGTCGTGCTTAGCTCGGGGCGGAAGCCCCGAGAGACCGGTGCCGGAAAACAAACGGTCGCCCCGGAGGGGGCCGTCGTGGGAGTTGGGGGCGTCCCTCGCTCGTCGGGTTGTGATGGGTGGTCTTGACCGACTCTGACGAGCAAGGGTGCCCATCCTGCATGCGCTGAAACGTCGTTGAGAACTGAGTCAACAAACCGTCACGATTGACGCTCTGATTGCGGATGCCAAGTTTATTCTGCGACTTCGCCCCAACGGGGCAGCCCTCTGCCAGCCCAGGGCAACGCCCAGCCTCATGCCGACGGAGGCCGGATGAAGGAGGTTTTGCGACGCGCATCCGGCAATGACCTGCCCGGACTGGTCCGTTCATCTGCCGGAGCGGCGCCGAAACGGCTTGATCCGGCCTACGTAAGAAATCGATGTCCCTTGCAGCGACGGGGCCGAAAACGCTGGGGAGCCTCCTGGTTCACGCGTCGATTTCAAAGGCTTCGCCCAAAAGTCCTTGAAAGAATATTTTTCGGGCGATTTTCTTAGAGCGAAGCTCATGCCCGTGAAGTCTTTGATCGCTACCTATCTTGACGCCTTCGCGGGTAAGAAAACGAGTCATCTGTTGACCTGCGGGGTTTGGTGGACCCCAAGCGAATGCTGCGCCACTTTTGATGACGTGAACAGGTCGCTCCGATCGAGTTTGACTTCGCCGCGGGGATCCCCCACTATCAGCTGTGATGTTGTTCTCAGGCGCGTTGTTGGTGCGCAAAGAGGCTTGTCGCCCCTTTGTGCGTCTGCGTCTCCGTTCTCTCGGTTGTGATTGGTAGGGACGATGAAAGTCGCTTCGTTGTTCGGCAGGTCTTGGTTGGCGTTGTTGCTGGTTGGCATGTGGGTTGGCTGTGAAGCGAAGCCCACGGTGATCAGTGAAGATGAAGACGCGTTCGCGGCCTACGACGAGGCAATGGCGGGAGCAGAAGCGGAAGCCGCCGAGGAGGCCGAGAAACTGGCTCCTTGATCCAGGCGGTCTGAAGCCGCTGCCAGGGGTCCGTTCCACCCTGCGAATCCTCACCGGGATCTCACGCTGTCCGCCTTCATTGCCGCCAGCGTTCATTGTTTTCTCTTTTTTACGAGTTCGGTGAAATGTCTATTCAAAGAAGCGGAAGTCGGCTTCCACCTCCGTGGAGTGGCCACGGGAATCGTCAACGCGGCGGTTTCACTTTGGTCGAGTTGTTGGTCGTGATCGCGATCATCGGTGTGTTGGTTGGGTTGCTGCTGCCCGCAGTCCAAGCCGCTCGCGAAGCGGCTCGGCGAATGAGTTGTGGCAACAACTTCAAGCAGATTGGCTTGGGCGTTCACAATTACCACGCGGCCTTCAGCCAGTTGCCGATGCACGGCACGGGGGCCACCAACGAAACAAATGATTCTTGGTCGTTGGGGGATGACCACGGGACCGCGCCTGCGCCGCCGGTCGGATTCAGTCGGCACATGTTGAGCTACTCGGTTGGCATCCTGCCGTTCATTGAGCAGCAAGGGATGTGGGAACACATCTCCAATCCACTCACCGACGAAGCGAATCGAACGTGGCCCGCGATGGGGCCGGCACCCTACGCGGTCCGCTACTTGCCTTGGCGAACCGATGTGCCGACTTATCGTTGCCCCAGTGATCCCGGTCGGGGACTGCCGACGGTTGGACGAAGCAACTACGCTGCCTGCGTTGGCGATGCGACCAGTCGAACTCAGATTGGTGCTTCGCATTTCCATGGCGGGCAAGGCCGATGGCGATACCAGGATGAAACCTATTTGGTCCGCCAGTGCCGGGCGAACTTACGCGGCGTGTTTGTTCCCCGAGGCAACACTCGTTTCCGAGACATTCTTGATGGGACTTCCAACACGATCATGTGTGGCGAAATCGTCACGGACTTGGGCGACCGTGACATCCGCTCGGCAGCCGCGCTAAACAACGGCGGTCACGGTGGCCAGTGGGGCAACGGCATCATGGGAAATCCCAAGACTTGCGAAGACAATGCTCTGATCGATCCAGCCCGTCCGGGGTTTTGGCTGGCTGGCACAACGACCTCGGGTGGTGCCACGACACGCGGTGGACGCTGGGCTGATTTTCGTCCGCTTTATTCTCAGTTCCTGTGCATCCTTCCGCCCAACAGTGAAGTTTGCTTGGGCGGAAACCATGGCACGGAAGGCATCACGACTGCCAGCAGTCGACACCAGGGCGGCGTGCACGTGTTGATGGCCGATGGGGCGGTGAAGTTCATCACCGATTCGATCGAAGCCGGAAACAGCCGGGCGGAAACGGTTTGGCATCGAAACGCCTCGCAAGAGAGCAGCAATCCGCCTGGGTCAGCCAGCCCCTATGGATTGTGGGGGGCACTGGGAACCCGTGGTGCAAGAGAGGTGATCGATCAGGAATTTTGATTCTCGGTCTTAGTCCTCACTCAATTTTGCGTTTTTAACGGCAACGACAACGCCCGGCATATCGCCTGATATGCCGGGCGTTTCTCGATATTCGCCGATTTGGCACCGTTTGCTGGTGGCAATTTGTCATTTGCCGAGGTGCATGGTTCCGCTTATTGTGGATGGGACCGCTCCCTTTTTCTTTGTTATGGCGCTCGACGTTGCCATTGGCGGATGGTGCGTTGGGAGAAATCAGCCAGGACTCTGCGGTTTAGAATGCCGCAGGCCAAGCCTGCGTTGACTTGCTGCGGAATGTTGCTGCCTGCGAGTGAAGTTGCCTTTCCTTTGTTTGTCTGCTCATGACACAACGTTTTTATCTCTTCTGTTTTGCTGCCACTTGGCTTGGAACCGGTTTCGGGACTTGGTCGTCCGCGTTTGCCGTCGACTTTGCCGTCGACTTTGCCGATGACATTCAACCGATCTTGAACGAGCACTGCGTGGCCTGTCACGGCGGTGTCAAACAAGCCGGCGATCTGTCGTTCATTCAGCGGGACAGCGCGCTGGCGGTGATCGAGCCGGGCGACGTCGATGGCTCCTACATGATCGATCGGATTCTGTCGGATGACGAATCGGAGATCATGCCGCCTCCCGAGCATGGCGCGCCGTTGACCGAGGGGAAGATTGCCCTGCTGAAGACTTGGATTGAAGAAGGTGCCAAGTGGAAACAATCCTGGGGCTATGAGCCTCCGGTTGCCCCCAGCGTTCCTGACGTTGCCAACCCGGACGCTTGCCGTCAATCCATCGATCGCTTCGTTCGCAAATCGCTCGAAGAGAAAGGCATTCAGCCCGCCGCGGATGCCCCACCTCACCAATGGCTTAGGCGAGTCACATTGGACCTGACCGGTGTGCCACCGACGCTGGAGGAAGTCGAACGCTTTCAAGCCGCCGCCAATGAACGTGGTGACGCGGCCTACTCAGAGAAGGTTGATGAGCTGTTGCAATCATCCGGCTATGGCGAACGCTGGGCCTCGGTGTGGCTGGATCAAATTCGCTATGCCGATAGCCGCGGCTTGGGATTGGACGGTCGTCGCAACGCGTGGAAGTATCGCGACTGGGTGATCGACGCGCTCAACAACGACATGCCGTTTGATGAATTCACGATCAAACAAATCGCCGGTGACCTGCTGCCCGATCCCTCGATCAGCGATCGCTTGGCAACCACCGCCAGTCGTTTGACTCAGACGAATGAAGAAGGCGGCACCGACGATGAAGAGTTTCGAATCAACGCGGTGATGGACCGCGTCAGCACCGTTTGGCAAACCTGGCAAGGCATCACGTTCGGCTGCGTTCAGTGTCACAGCCACCCCTACGACCCGATCGAACACGAAGAGTTTTACGAGTTCATGGCGTTCTTCAACAACTCGGTCGATTGTGACCTGAGTGGTGAGGAACCGTTGTTGTCGGTGCCGCTGGCCAATGAAGACGAAGAGCGTGCGTCGGAACTGGATCGCCGAATTCGTTCGCTCAAACAGTCGATCTGGCATCAAGAATTCGAAGCGGTCAGCGAGAACGAGTTGGACTGGAAGCCGATCGACTCCATGACCGCCTCGGCCACCAAGCAAACCAAAGTCGATGTCGAAGAACGCAACGGACGGACGGAGTTCTACACGATCGACACGCTGTCCAACGGCACCACGATCTCGCTCGAATGTGAGATGCCTGCGTCGGCCGACAAGCTCACCGCCATCCGTTTGACGCTGCTGCCTCGCAATCCCGAAACCGCACTGGCGGATTCCGAATGGGGATTTGTCCTGTCGCATTTGAATGCGGTCTTGGTCAGTGGCGAAGACGAACCGACTCAAATCGAGTTCTCGCATGTCGTCGCGGATGAACCCGAGCCACTGAAGCATGCTCGATCCAGCATGGATCCGAAGAACAGCGACGGATTCGCAGCCTTCACGCGAATCCATCATCCACGTGTGGCCGTGTTCTTGTTGAAGGAACCAGTTGAAGTCCCCGAGGGTGCAAAGCTCAAACTCGACATGAGTTGTCGACAACAAGCCTTGGGAGCGTTCCCCTTGGTCGTCCGTCGCGGCAGCGTTGATGTTTGTTCGGACGAAAAAGCATTGCTTGCGTGGACCGACAAAGACTTGTCAGATGAGCGAGCCGAACTGTCACGGATCTCTGGCGAACGACGAAAGATCGCTTCGGTCCGCATCCCGATCATGATGGAACGACCCGAGCATTTGGCTCGCCCCAGCCACGTGTTCATTCGCGGTTTGTTTCTGACCAAGGATCAACAGGTCCAACCGAACGTTCCGAATTCGATGCCGCCCATCGCTGGTGAAGGTCCGTTCAACCGAATGGATCTGGCGAAGTGGTTGGTGGATCCCAGCAACCCGCTGACGGCACGTGTGACCGTGAACCGTGTCTGGGCTCGTCTGTTCGGGATGGGCTTGGTGCCAACCGAGGAAGACTTTGGTTCCAGCGGCGAACGGCCGACGCATCCTGAGTTGCTGGATCACTTGGCTCTCAAATTCCAGAATGAATACGACTGGAGCTGGAAGCAGCTGATCCGATCCATCGTTTTGTCGAGCACCTACCGACAAGACGCTGTCATGGATCCCAATTCGGACTTGGTCGATCCGCAAAACCGATGGTTGGCTCGTGGGCCCCGTTTCCGCATGCCCGCCGAAATGGTTCGCGATCAAGCCTTGTTTGTGTCCGGATTGCTTTCGCCGGAAGTGCATGGGGCTCCTGTGCATCCTCCGATTCCCGACGGCGTTTGGAAGCCCTTTCAAGGCGGCGACAAATGGAACACGCCCGATGTTGGCAACCCGGATCGCTACCGTCGTTCGATTTACACCTACACCAAACGCAGCATTCCTTATCCGATGTTCGCCGCGTTCGACGCCCCTTCACGCGAGTTCTGCACGCCGCGGCGGCTTCGATCCAACACGCCTCTGCAAGCCTTGACGACACTCAACGACGTCACGTTTGTGGAATGCATGCAGGCACTGGCAAAGAAAGTCGAAGCCATGGATGGGCCGCTGGAAGAGCGTTTGACGAAGGGGTTTCAGTTGGTGACTTCTCGGTCACCAACGTCCTCTGAACAGAAGATCTTGGTGACTCTGTATGAGCAAGCCAAGCAACAGTCCGAACAAGAGCAAGACGCCTACGAAGCGGTTGCGTCTGCTTTGTTGAACCTCGACGAAATCATGAGTAAATAAAATGCATCGCGAATCATTCTCTCAAGAGCTTTTTCGTCAGTCGTTGTTGCAAACCAGTCGTCGGCAATTTCTGACCGAATCCGCCGCTGGTTTGGGAGCCATTTACTTGGCGACCCAGCAAGCGGGCGGAAACGCAGCGCACGCCAATGCCTCGCTGCAACATGGTTTTGATCCCCAGCACGACGCCACCAATCCGCTCAGTCCCCTGACGCCGCCTCAGCCGGCCAAGGTCAAACGGGTGATCTACTTGCACATGGTCGGTGCACCCAGCCAACTGGAGTTGTTTGACTACAAACCAGATCTCAAGAAGCTCGATGGCAAAGAATGCCCGCAGTCGTTCTTGGAAGGCAAGCGTTTTGCTTTCATCAACGGCACGCCCCGGATGCTGGGGCCCCAATATGACTTCCAGCAACACGGTGAATCTGGCGCATGGGTGTCCGAACTGATGCCCAACTTGGCCAAGCAAGTCGATGATTTGTGCTTCTTGAAAACGGTCAAGACGGACCAATTCAATCACGGCCCGGCTCAGTTGATGGTGCACACCGGAGCCGCGCCGATGGGATCGCCATCGATCGGTTCCTGGGTGACGTATGGTTTGGGCAGCGAGAACGAAGACCTGCCTGGATTCATTGTCTTGTTGTCCGGTGGTCGTTTGCCTCGGGTGGGCAAGGCTCTGTGGGGATCAGGATTCTTGCCTTCAGTCTATCAAGGCGTGCAGTGTCGATCCAAAGGCGATCCGGTTCTGAATGTCGCCAACCCCGAAGGTGTTTCGCGGCAAGAACGACGGCAAGTTCTGGATGCTCTGGCGGCACTCAATCAAGAGTCGTTGCAGCAATACGGCGATCCCGAAACGGTCACCCGAATCGCTCAGTACGAGATGGCCTATCGGATGCAAGTGGCTGCTCCCGAAGCGATGGATCTGTCGCAAGAAACCGCGGAGACCCTCGAGAGCTACGGCGCGGAACCTGGCAAAGAATCGTTTGCCAACAACTGCTTGCTCGCGCGACGATTGGTCGAAGAAGGCGTCCGCTTTGTGCAGTTGTTCGATTGGGGCTGGGACACGCACGGATCCAACCGTAGCGAATCGCTCGAGCACGGCTTGCCCGACAAGTGCAAGCAAACGGACAAGCCCATCGCGGCGTTGCTGGCGGATCTCAAGCAGCGTGGAATGCTGGAAGACACGCTGGTTGTCTGGGGCGGCGAGTTTGGCCGCACACCGATGCGAGAGAACCGCGGCGGAACGACGATGGCGTTCCACGGCCGCGACCACAGTCCCGAGGCGTTCACGATGTGGATGGCCGGCGGGGGCGTCAAACCAGGGTTCACCTATGGCGAGACCGATGCGGTCGGTTACACCGCGGCGACCGAATCCGTGCACCTGCGAGACTTCCATGCGACGATGCTGCACCTGCTCGGCTTCCACCACGAGACGATGGTCTATCCCTTCAAAGGCCTCAACCAACGCCTCACCGGAGTCAAGCAAAGCCGCGTCGTCGAAGAAATCCTCAATTCGTAGCCGGATTCGCCAGAATTCGGATGTCCCTGCTGTCCGCCCGTCCGAATTCTTGGCGAATCCGGCTACGTCGAAACTCCTCACCGCCCCCCACCCGTAGCCGGATTCGCCAGAATTCGGTTGTCCCTGCTCGTCGCCCCTCCGAATTCTTGGCGAATCCGGCTACATCGAAACGGTCCCACAACCAGCAATGCTCTTCCACCTGCTCTCAGATCAGGCTCATGAAGCGACCGTCCAGCAAGCACTCCTACCTCAAGCGGCTCTCGCCCGAGTTTTATCGTGGAGATGCTTGTGTGCACTGGAGTCTTGTCATTCAGGACCGCAAGCGAGGCTGGTGCAAACCGACCCTTCTCTACAAGTTTCGCGAGCTGCTCACGCACACCGTCTTTCGATACGCCATCGCTTGCCCGGTGTATTGCTTGATGCCGGATCACATTCACATGCTATGGATGGGGTTGTTTGAGAGCAGCGATCAGCGTCTTGGGATGCGTCACTTTCGCGACCGACTCAATGATGTGCTGGAGCGACTCCAGGTGGAGTTGCAGGGGCAGGCCTATGACGACGTTTTGCAGGACGAAGAACGCAAGGAACAATCGATCGAGGCCGTCTGTGACTACATCGCTCGGAACCCAGAGCGTGCTGGTTTAGTGCCCATCGATGGCTATGCCGACTACAAGTTCACCGGGTGCTTGGTTCCCGGTTATCCCGAGTTGACTCCCTTCGCCGCCGACTATTGGCCACGATACTGGCGAATCGTCTCCTACCTGCGATCCAACGGGCTGCAACGAGGTTCGTAGCCGACTGCCTTCGGACACGTAGCCGGATTCGCCAGAATTCGGATGTCTCTGCTCGTCGCCCTTCCGAATTCTTGGCGAATCCGGCTACATCGAGGATCACCGGCAGAACAACATCAGGTCCGCGGCCAGCGTCACTGGCATGGCCGTGGCAGTCTGCACCGGTTCGTAGCCGAATTCGCCAGAATTCGGATGTCCCTGCTCGTCGCCCCTCCGAATTCTTGGCGAATCCGGCTACGTCGAGGATCATCGGCGGAACAGCATCAAGTCCGCGGCCAGCGTCACCGGCATGGCCGAGGCGGTCTGCACCGGTTCGTAGCCGGATTCGCCAGAATTCGGATGTCCCTGCTGTTCGCCCCACCGAATTCTTGGCGAATCCGGCTACATCGAGGATCATCGGCGGAACAACATCAG
The DNA here is from genome assembly GCF_028768465.1 of Rhodopirellula sp. P2. GTDB lineage: Bacteria > Planctomycetota > Planctomycetia > Pirellulales > Pirellulaceae > Rhodopirellula. Next base: position 31,999 of record NZ_CP118225.1, on the reverse strand, counting down.
GTCCGCGGCCAGCGTCACTGGCATGGCCGAGGCGGTCTGCACCGGTTCGTAGCCGGATTCGCCAGAATTCGGATGTCCCTGCTCGTTGCCCCTCCGAATTCTTGGCGAATCCGGCTACATCGAGGCTCATCGGCAGAACAACATCAGATCCGCGGCCAGCGTCACTGGCATGGCCGAGGCGGTCTGCACGCGAGCGTTCTGCGAAAACCGCACGCCGCGATAGGTCATCGCCATCGCGTCCGCGATCGCCTCGCGATCCAGGTCAACCTGCTGCTGCCACAGTCGATGTTCGACCAGCTTCAATCCTTCGGCGGCCATCTCGTCGACGACCTTCTCCCAGCGACTCCGGCGTTGCCCCGATTGCTGCACATGTTCGCGTAGTTCGATCAAGTCCTCTTCGCCAGGCACGGCAACGATCAGCTTTCCATCTTCCGTCAGCACGCGAGCGATTTCGGACACCGGCCGACGACCGAACAGCGACAGCACGCGAGAGACACTGCCATCCGCCACCGGCAGCGACCGATCCGCATTGGCCCAGACCCACGTCGCTTCCGGCCACCCGCGAGCGGCCAGCTTGATCGCCTTCTTCGACAGATCGATCCCGCAATAGGTATCGGGCGAATCACCAAACAGAGCCGGGCCAAAGGTGCCTTCGCCGCAACCCAAGTCAATTGTTCGGGAGTTGCCGTTTCCCGCTTGCCTTGCCACCCAAGGCCGCAAGGCATCAATCAATCCGCTGGCATGCCCACGTTGCAACCAACGATGGCGGGCCAGCACGGCTGCATCCGCATCGCCCGGTTGTTTGGACTTGCGATCTTGGGGCTGGGACAAGCTGTAGTAGCCCTCGCGAGCCCGATCGAAATGGTGCCCGTTCTCACAGCGCAGCCCACCCTCCACCGGCGACAAAGCCAGCCCGCAATTTCGAACCGTACAGCGCAACTCAAACAAACCTGTGTTCCTTTCTTCATTCAATCCCGCCCGTAGCCGGATTCGCCAGAATTCGGATGTTCTTGATCATCGCCGTTCCGAATTCTTGGCGAATCCGGCTACGTTCCCACCGAATCCGGCTACCTAGGATTGCAAGCCCACTGGTCATAACCCGCCGCGTCAGCAAGGCCACTCACCGGTAGCCGGATTCGCCAGAATTCGGACGCAGACGCATTTCCAGCACCAATGTAGGCCATGTCTCACATGGCACCCAGCCGATGCTTCGCCAGAAGCGAGGCGTCCAGCAATCCCCCATCTCGCCCACGACATGTCGTTTGCCATAGAGAGCACCGAGCTCACCGAAATGATGCAGCCAACTCACCTCACTGGCTAACAGATTGTTGATTCAATACGTTTCAAAGATTGAACGATCAGCCGACGGACGTTAGCCCACGGTTACCGGAGACGAACCGGACGCGATCGCGCTCCGGCTGACTAAATCAACAGGCTGCGAAGCAAGTCCACCACGAGGGTTCTTGGCCAGAGGCCAAATTCATCCTCAGCACCCGTCAGGCCACCGTAGCCGGATTCGCCAGAATTCGGATGTTCCTGATTGTTGTCCCTCCGAATTCTTGGCGAATCCGGCTACGTTTAAGGCGAATCCGGCGACGTCTTTCAGACGTCGAACAACTTGTACTCGACGTCTTTCAGAATCCCAGGTTGAGGAACGGGGTACGAGCCATCTGCGTTGGCGATCACAGGCGCCGGGCCGTCCACGGTCAGTTCCGCCACGCCCGGTGCGAACTCATGCGGGCAGTTGGTCATCTGCTCCAACGTGATCTCTTGGCCGGTGTGAGCCGCCATCCGCCCCATGCTGGTCACCAAACTCGCTTGCACACCACGCGGCACCTCGTTGTAAGGCTTGTCGTGGACGATTGCGTCGACCAAGTCCGTCCATTCCAGCCGGTACGGGTTCTTCTCTGGTTGCGGGTACGCCCAGGTCACCTCACGGCGACTTTGGTTTTGGCCGCTGAAGGTCCGGACTTTGCCCGGCGTGTGCCCCGAGGTGCTCACGATCGCGGATCCCTTGCTGCCGTGCACGGTGCTGGACATGTCATTGCGACACCCTGGCATGCAGCGGCCGTCGAGGAACAGCTTGCTGCCGTCGGGATAGGTGTACTCCACCGCGTAGGTGTCAAAGTTTTGGTCGATCCAATCGCCGCGGTAGTGACGTCCGCCGAGAGCCTGAGCCTTGATCGGCCAAGCGTTCTTCATCCACGATGTCTCGTCGATTTGGTGGATGTAGAAATCGCTGAAGCAACCACCGCTGGCCCACAGGAAGCTGTGGAAGTTCTTGATCTGCCACAGCGTTTCAGGCATGTCATCCGAGCGACGTTTGGTGAACGCTGACGCGATCGGACCGTGCATTCGGTACGCACGCATCATGATGATGTCGCCGATCTGGCCGTCTTGAATGCGTTCGAACAGCTCTTGTCGTCCGCGGCAGTGACGGACCATCAAACCCACGCCGCACTTCAAGTTCTTCGCGTCGGCTTGAGCGGAAAGTTCCAGCATCCGTTTGGACGAAGGCCCGTCAGCCGTCAGCGGTTTTTCCATGAACACGTTCAACCCTTTGTCGATCGCGTACTGGAAGTGAACCCAGCGAAACGCCAGCGGCGTTGCCAGGATCACAATGTCACCCGGATCGAGCGCGTCCATCGCGTGCTTGTAAGCATCGAAGCCAACGAACTGGCGTTCCTCCGGCACGTCCACTTTCTCCGGTGCATCGATGTGTTCATTCGAGAGAGCTTTGACACTGCGAGCCACATTCTCTGGAAAGACATCCGCGACAGCGACCACTTTCAATTTTGCGTTGTCCACATGCAGTGCATCATTGGCAGCCCCCGTTCCACGACCACCCGCCCCCACCAAAGCCACCTGAATCACATCCGGAGTCTCCTGCCCGTGCACCGCAGGCGCATTCAGCGTCACCCCCGCAGCAACCCCGCCAGCCAAAGCCGCCGACTTCAAAAAGCCCCGCCGTGCCAACGCGTCCCCATCGTTAGCGGAACGGCGCAAGCCGTCCGGTGCCGAGAATTCGGAAGACGATCCCGTAGCCGGATTCGCCAAGAATTCGGAATTCATATTGGAAAGTCCAGGTCGGTCAACAGCATTCACGTCACGATTCATCAGCTCTGCTCCAAGGGTGGGAAGTGGGGTGGGGAAAGCGTCCTGCGACCGCGGTTCGGATCGCGAGCGCGAGAACGCTTCCGCCCCATCTTAGCCGATCTCTCGGCCCCCATTTCGCGCGTCAGTCATCGTCCGTTGGCGGTCACGTGCCGGGCCCCACGCTCTCGGAGGCCGTGCGGTTTCATTGCTCGTATCGCCAGGCAGTTCATCAACAAGTTCCCATCGGGAGGGGGAAGCAAAGCCGCACGACCTCCTCGTGTGTGAGGGGCGAAGTGAGGATCAGCCGGCGCCAAGTTGAGTGAACTGCGAGAGCGTTGATCTCGGTCCATCACCAAGGGCATTTCCGCCCTTTCGTCAACGCTGAACAGTGAGGTGCATGACCGTTCAGGTGGGGCGCTGAGTTTCGCTTGATTAGCGGTTCCGTGGGCACAGTGACAGAGGGGGCCCATTTGGAAACGCGAAGTTCGTGTCCGCTCAACGGATGGGTGCGATCGGAAGGTTCCGCCAAATGGGCGGCGATTTACGTGCGGGGTGCGTGTGATCACCGCCCGAAAGGGGGTTCGTTAGTGGTGGTGGCTGATCATTTCATCGTCCCGTACGCACAATCGACCGAAATGTACTCACGAAAATTTTTTTTCTTAAAGGGGGGCATGTTCAAAAAGACTGCAAAACAGAGGGTCAATTTGATTTTTCTCGTGTTTTGTGCAGTGGGTGTGAACCGTACAGGGGGAACTTTTTCGAGCGTGCCGACAGTTCTTCCGGATTTGCTGGATCGGATGCTTGTTTCCCCTAGAACCCCCAGTTAGGATCTTTCGCTATGCTCGAACGGTTCCCCCCATCAAGGGGTTTTGGATCGGTCTTGGTGCTGGCAAGCATGGGGGGTGTTCCGGTCGGGCTGAGTCATTTGAAGCCGCTTTTTGGGCGGTCGCTATCTTCCTCGAGTGAGAAGACGCAATGGTTGAGTGCATCGATAAAACCGCTTTTCTGGAGGGACGTCGTGAGGCGACCTACGGGGCGGGAACATGCGATTTCGATCCGTCGCTGCCTCCTTTTTCAATGCTCTCGCAGGGGCGAATCTGCCAGTCTCGCTGGCAAGTGTTTCGCCCGCCGCATCCGCCTCGCGATGGAACGCGAGTGAGCGTGACCTGACGGTAAATCCCCCGTGAGGGGCCCTGTTCGCCACCTTTCGCCCCGTGGCCACTGACGAGTTTTGAATTCTCGTCGACCGCTGATCAAAGCCTGCCGTTTGCCCAACGCTTCAGGCACTATCCCCGAATACATCTGACTTTCATTTCTAGAGAATATCCATGTCGATTCGCCCCAGTCATCACAACTTCGCCGGCAACACCCAAAACACCCCAGCAACACGCATGCAAAAAATGCGGGAGCGTTTCAATCGTTGGGAGCACCAAGCGAACCAGCGCAAGTCAATGTTCATCGAGCGCCAGAAAGCTCGTGTGGAACGCTACCGCAACGCTTTCCGCGGCAGTTGGATCTCCAAGATCGGCCTGGGGCTCGTTGCCCTCTGGAACTTCATCACCAACCCACCGTTCGTGGTCTCGATCGAAAAACGCGCCACGGTTCCTTTCACCGCGATGCTGCCGTTTGGATTGAACTTCGCGAAGAACGACAAAAACAAGAAGAAACGCGGCAGCAGCAAGCGAGTGCGAACCACGCGGAACCGGCTCAGCCCCGAGACGCTGGAGCAACGCCAGTTGCTCGCGGGGGATTTGTATGTGGACGCACCAGCGGATTTCCAAGAAACGACGAACGTCGTTGCTGGAACTTTGGGAACAATTGAAGACGGGGATATTGTCACTTGGGGCGGCCCCGACGGCAATGTCGGTACCGGTGGGGACAATGAAACTGGCTTAACTTTCGGATCTGTTGTCAGCGACGAAGGTGCGTTTGGCACGATTCAAGATGCGATCAATGCAGCTTCTGCTGGCGACACGATTCATCTCGCTCCGGGCACGTATTCCGAGGATTTGACGATCAACAGCACAAAGACAGGGTTGACGATCGTCGGAGCAAACTCAGGAGTCGCAGGAGACGGTACACGTGGTGCCGAATCAACCATCGACGGGTATATCAAAATCGACGCAGCAGACGTGGAACTCGATGGTGTTGAGGTACTGAACGGCGGTGCGGTATCAGGGAGCAAGGCTGGCGTTTACGTTCAGGCGGCGAATGTCACAGTCACCAACTCCATTTTAACCGGAGATGGAACCGGCGCAGCAGCAGGGATTGGCGTTGAAGCGGTTATCACCTCGGGTGTGTCCGATGGGCTGACTGTCTCAAATAGTGTCGTCGAAGACTGGAATATGGGTGTCTATGTGCAGGGGGCAAATAATGACGCAACCATCACTGGAAACACCATTAGGGACAATTTCCACGCGGGCGTCGGAGCGGATGGCAACTATGCTGGATCCCAAGTCTTGACGCTGACAGGCAATGACTTCAGCGGCAACGGTCTCGATGTCGACGCATTCGGAAACACGCCAAATAACTACGGAGCCGGTTCAGACGTCAGCGGCAATTCGTTCACCTCGCCTACGACACTCGGCAGCGCCGATTTGCCCTCGGGCGTTGTTACCGGAAATATATCTTCGGTCGTGACTACCATTCAGGCTGCTGTCGATGCCGCTTTTGACGGTGACACCATCAGCGTTGCTGCCGGAACCTATGTTGAAGATTTGGTACTCAATAAGCAAGTGGCAATCGTAGGTGCGGGCGAGGGACTCACGATTATTCAAGGGACCACAGGTCAAACGGTCAGCGTCACCGCCGACAACGTCTCGCTTCAAGATCTGACTGTGGAGGGAGCGACTGGTGTTGATGGCGTGGTGGTTAATGGGGCCGATGGTACGACGCTAGCAAACGTGACTCTCGCTGGCAGTTCAAGTGCCGGCGACACTGCGTTGTTACTCGAAGGGGCAATCGATGGGGTTACACTCGTCAATGTGGATATCACTGGAAATGCAATCGGCCTTCAGGTCGGAGCAACCGCTACTGTCAACGACTTGGCAGTCGACAGCGCGTCGTCATTTTCTGGCAACCTTTACGACGTGTATATGTACAGTCTTCCTGGACAAAATGGCAGCTTGTCAAATTCGACGTTCGGTGACGGTTCTGGTTCACTGACAATGAGTGGTGCGGATAGGTCCGTTTATCTGCAAGGTTTGTTGACCGATGTCAGTTTTGATACCGTCGCGATCGTTACCACGGGCGAGAATTCGGCAACCAACGCCGGACTGTCGTCCTTTGAGATTCGTGCCGTGAACGGAACATCGACCGGTGTGTCGCTCAGCGGCACGGTTAATAATGGGATGTCTCTGTCGCCCGCAGTCTACTTGCGCGCGAGGCCTGACACGGTAACTCCGGCCAACGCTGGCAAGCTGGAGGGGACAATACTCGCAAATCTGACAGTAACCGGTGGTTCGTCGAACCTAGCTGTAAGAGACGATGCCGCTGATGGGCTTTCGATCGCCAGTTCGGTTACGCTGGACGGCGGTCTGGGAACTCCGTTAGGCAACGTGTTTATCGACGTGACCACGGGACCAGTCGATTTGGGCGATGTGCAACTTGTGCAACCAAATCCTTTAGCCGCATTTATCGTTAATTCATCTTCTTCCGCTGTTGATGCGACAGGCGTTGCATTCAATAACGGTGGAGCGTTGAATCCGGCCGGAGATATTAGCCAGGCATTCGCCGTCGAAGACAAGATTTTGCATGCGGTTGACGTCGCAATACTCGGAGTCGCGACGCCGTACTCAGTCGGTCTTGTACGCGTCGTGGCCAATAACGTCTACATCACAACGGACAGTTACTATGCCGCTGCTGGCACGACTGAACCAAGTGTTCAGCGTGCAGTCGATGCAGCAACCGCAGGTGACACTGTCAACGTTGCTGCGGGCACGTACGCCGCGGTCGCCGGTGTTCAGGTCACCAAGGACGTGACGATCAAAGGTGCAACCGGGACAGCGAGTGACGTCATCCTGCAAGGCTCGCTCGTCACTGACGATGTCATCAATGTTGCCACGACAGGTGTTAGCAGCCTGACGATCAGTGATTTGACGGTGGAGAATGCTGGGACGCGGCACGGAATTCGAGCTGCACAACTAGCGGCTCCAATGAGTCTGACGATTGACAACGTCATCTCGCAGAACAACACCCGCTGGGGTGTGGCTGTCTCCGGCCCTGTGACTTTGGCCATTACTGACTCGGTATTCTCCGGAAATGCCGATGGAGGTGTTGGCACTTACTCTGGCGTTATTGCGGCCACGGTCTCCGGTAGTGACTTCACGGGCCAGACAGGCGTGCAGGTCAACAACAACACTGGCTCCGGCATGACGGTCAACGCATCCGGGAACTACTTTGGCACGACCAGTCCCGCCTCGGTGACGACGAGCGGCAATGTCGATTACACCCCGATGCTGAATGCCGCACCGACAGGAACGAGCACGGACTTTGATAGCCTGATCGTTCATGCGTCGGGCCAGCAAGTGGGTGGCGGACGGATCGCAGAGGGACAGTCCCTGCTCAACGCGAGTGGGACCCTGCAGGTTCGGGGCGGGACTTACGGTGAAGACGTGAACGTCGATGACTACACCTACAGCCCAGGTGCCAGCCCCGCGATCAACACCGTGGGCAGCTACACGCAAACCAGTGGTGGGACCACGTTGCTGGAACTGGATGGCACGGCCGCTGGTGCGGAATATGACCAAATCAAGGTGGACATTGTTGCGGCCGGTGCCGGAACCGGCACCGTTTCGCTTGACGGATCGCTCAGCCTCGACTTTGGCTATGTGCCGTCCCCGGGTGATTCATGGACATTGATTGACAATGACGGCACCGATGTGATCACCACAGAATTTTCCTCCCACTCTGCTGGCGATTTCACGGTGGTTCTTCCCGGTGGTGCCAGTGTGCCGTTGACCATTGACTACGCCGGTGGCGATGGAAACGACGTCGTTTTAAGCGTGGCCAGCTATTCGACGTTGTACGCCGCATCGACTCAAGCAGGTGGGGTTGATCGAGCATTCACTGTCACAAACGATCCAGGTAGCGATGGCTTCTCGGTCGGTGACACCGTTACCTTCACGCCGGTTGCAGGCACGCCTGTTCCGGGCTTGATCGTTGGTTACCAAGCCTTCGCTTCGATGGATGCGGCAATTGAATCGGCCACCGCCGGAACGGTGATTCAATCCGCGGGTTGGGTCGTGAATGAAGACACCGCTGGTGGAGTCAATATCTCGCTCAACGGTGGTGCTGACTTAGACGGAGTGACCTACTCGCTAACACCATCAGTGGGAGGAACGGGTGCCTTCCAAGGTCAATTGGGGATCAACGTTGATCAGACGGTGAAGTACACCCCGTTGCCGCCAGCCAACTTTGATGGCAACGTTAAGTTCACCTACACGGTGAAGGATGCCAGTTCACCTGCAACCATTGCAGGGACGGTGTTTGTCGATGTGCTTCCAGTAAATGATGCGCCAGTATTGTCAGCCATCGAGGGGTCGACGTTCAGCTTTGCTGAAGGTGATGCCGCGACTCAGATTACCAATACGATTGTCGCCACCGACATTGATGACGCGCAGCTGGAAAGTGCGACCGTTCAAATCACCACCAATTTCGAGGCTGGCGACGTATTGAGCGTGACGGGGTTGCCAGCGGGCGTGACCAGTAGCTTCTCGGGTGATACGTTGACCATCACAGGTGCAGCGTCGGTTGCCCAGTACCAAGCCATCTTGCGGGCTGTGAAATTTGAGAACACTTCCGAAAAGCCTACCGAGAACACTCGAACGATCAGCTTCTCGGTGAGTGACGGTGATGTCGCTAGCCTTGCACAAACACGTGGGGTTGAGGTCGATGAGATCAACGATTCCCCAACGCCGGCGGCGGACACCGCAACGGTCGACGAAGATTCTTCGGTCTCGAAGGATGTGCTTGCCAATGATACAGATCTCGATGATTTATACAGTGCGGGAGAGTTCTCGCTTGCTTCAGTCGGTTCTGCCACGGCGTCCGATGCAAGGGTGATTCCGGGGGCGGCGATCACCAGTACTTCAGCCGGCGTTATCACATTCAACGCAGCAGGTTTGTTTGAGGACTTAGACACGGGTGAATCGGTCACCGTGACAATTCCATACACCATGCAGGATGACGATGGTGCGACATCCAGTTCCACTTTGGAGGTCACGGTTACCGGAGTGAATGATGGCCCAACAGCCACGGACGACTCGACCACGACCGATGAAGACACCTCCGTTACGAAGAATGTGCTCGCCAATGATGACGATGCCCCCAACGCCGACCCTGACGATGATGTTGCAGATTTTGTTCTGTCTGGCCTAGGTGCTGCGACCGCGTCTGATTCAACAACGATTCCCGGGTCCGCCTTCAATTTCACAGCCAATGGCGATGTCACATTCGATCCATCCGGATTGTTTGACCATCTCGACACCGGTGAATCGGTCACCGTGACGATTCCTTACACCATGAATGACGGTGGCGGGGAAAGCTCGACCGCGGAGCTTGAAATCACCATCACCGGCGTGAATGACCCTGTGGTCGCCAACCCCAATGCTTACAGCGTTGCGGAAGAGGGGACATTGACCGGGAATGTGATCACGGATGCTCCGAGTGACACCGATCCAGATGACACACCTGTCATTGTCGGCAGCGTTGCCCCAGCACACGCTTTGTCATTCAGTGTCGCTAGCAACGGAGCGTTCACCTACGTCCCGGTAGAGGACTTCGTCGGCTCCGATTCATTCACCTACTTTGTCTCTGACGGGGACTCAACCAGTAGTGCGGTCGTGTCGATCACAGTGACTGCGGTGAATGATGCACCGGAATTTACCGTTCCCACGGCCTCTGCTGTGCTGGAGGATTCCGCAGATGCGGTTGATGTGCCATTCTTGGCCGGTATCTCCGCTGGTGCAACAAACGAGTCCGGTCAGACGGTTAGCTTTGCAGTGGTCGCGAGCGATCCTACTCTCTTTGATGTTCAGCCGACCATCAATGCCAATGGTGAGCTGTCCTATGAATTGGCAGACGACGCTTTCGGTAGCACCACGCTGACGATCACGGCGACCGACACCGGCGGAACTCCCGGCGTCGACAACGCGGTCGATTCCTACACATTCGAAGTCAAGCCGGTCAATGATGAGCCAACGCTGACGGTCTCGTCCGTGGTTTCCGTTCTTGAAAACTCGACGGCTCAATCTGTCCCTGGATTTGCGACTCCGACATCAGGCGCAGCCAACGAGACTCAAACCTTCACCTATGAGATCCTCAGCAACGACAACGCAGCCCTGTTCTCGACATCGCCCGCGATCGCTCCAGACGGAACGTTGACATTTGAGCCTGCCGCACACGCGTTCGGTTCGGCGATCATTGAGGTCAATGTCAAGGACAGCGGCGGCGTCTCGGACGGTGGTGATGACACTTCGGCGACCGAGACCTTTACGATCACGATTAGTCCGGTCAATGACGCCCCGGTTGCGACCAACGACACATTTGTCCTGGAAGAAGACGATTCGCCATTCTCTCTCGACGTGATTGGCAACGTGACACCGAACGGAGCCGATGATGCGGGCCAGCCCAACGAATCGGCTCAGGATCTGACCATTGTCTCCTTCTCGCTAGTTCCCGGTTATCCATCCGGCGTGTTTGGAAATCTAGCAATCAATCCATCAGGGAAGACTTTCGACTTTACTCCGGCAGCGAATTTCAACGGAAGTTTCGAGTTCACCTACACGATTCGTGACAACGGCTCACCGAACCTTGATTCCAACGAGGCCACCGTCAGTGTCACGGTGAATCCGGAGAATGACACTCCGACCGTGGAGAACCCGATCGGCGACGTCAGTGTCAATGAAGATGCAGTCGATACTACAATCGACCTGTCGACCGTGTTCGACGATGTTGACATTCTTACAAATGGTGACAGCCTGACTTACACGACGAGCAGTTCCGATGGTTCGCTGGTAGCGGCAACCATTTCTGGGGCAGGCACCGACTTGGTGCTGGACTACCAGCCCGAGCAAAACGGAACGGCGACCATCACGGTTCGTGCAACAGATTCTACCGGATTGTTTGTTGAAGACACGTTTGAGGTTGTGGTTGCAGAGTTGAACGACGCTCCGACTGTTGCGAACCAACTATCCGACGTCAGCGTTCTAGAGGATGCCGCATCCACAACACTCGATCTTTCGGGCGTGTTTGGAGATGTTGACATCCTGACAAACAACGACAGTTTGACCTACACGGCGAGCAGTTCGGATGGTTCGCTCGTAACCACAGCGATCTCCGTCTCTGGAACGGATCTGATTCTCGATTATCAGCCCGAGCAAAACGGAACTGCGACAATCACGGTGCGTGCAACGGATGCTGCTGGATTGTTTGTTGAGGACACCTTTGAAGTTGAAGTTGCGGCCGAGAACGATGAACCGACCGTTGTGGCTGGGCTCGCGGATGTTGTTGTCAATGAGGACGCAGCGGATTCAACAGTTGATCTCTCGAATGTGTTCGACGATGTTGACATTCTAACGAACAGTGACAGCTTGACTTACACCGCAAGCAGCTCTGATGGTTCACTTGTAACGGCCGCAATTTCCGTTTCTGGAACGGATCTGATTCTGGACTATCAGCCCGACCAAAATGGAACCGCAACAATTACGGTGCGTGCGACGGATACTGCCGGAGATTTTGTCGAGGATTCGTTCCTGGTAACAGTGAACCCAGTCAACGACACCCCGACGGCGAGTGACATCGCGTTTGCCGTTGGCGAAGGGCAAACCTTTGTGTTTGATTTGGCTCCCTTTGTTGACGATGTCGAAACACCTGATTCAGGGTTGATTTACACCTTGGTCAGCGGTCCGAGTACCGGAACACTCACAGCACCGAGTGGCAGTTCCGTCTGGACGTTTGTCGCTCCACCGTCTCCTTCGATCACGACAGGAATCGTGGTCGAATACGAAGTTTCGGATGGGGCGGCGACCTCGGCGGTCCACACCATCACAATCGACATCGTTGACATCAACGATCCACCTGTCGTCACGGACGACACCGGAGTCGCAGGCGAGAACGAAACCAAGTCGTTTGATGTGCTTGCCAATGACACCGACCCGGATGCTCCAAGCGATGTCCCTGCCAACTTCATCCTCGATTCGCTGGGTACCGTCACCGTCTCGGGCGTACCAAGCTTGGGTGGTGCGTCATTTAACATTGTTGGCAATCAAATTGCATTCAATCCAGGCACGGCGTTTGACAGCCTGGACGCAGGCGACACAGCAACGGTCACCGTTCCTTACACGATGACAGATGACGAAGGTCTTTCCGATTCAGGCGAGTTGGTCATCACTGTCAACGGCACCAACGATACGCCAACCGCCGTTGCTGACACCAAAACGATCGATGAGAATGAAGACACGACGGTCGCGGTCTTGGCGAACGACACTGACGCGGATGACTCGGATTCCGCCATCAACTTTACGCTCGTTTCGCCGCTGGGTGTCGCAACTTCGACAGGTGGCTTTGATCTCAGCGATTCGACGATCAGCATCGATGGAGATTCAATTAAGTTTGAACCAGGCACCGAATTCGACTCGCTCGACCCTGGTGATTCCGTTGAAGTCACGATTCCTTATACGATGGAAGACACGGCAGGTGCTCAAAGCAGTTCGACTTTGGTCATCACCATCAATGGAGCGGATGACGGACCGATCGCCAATGACGACGATTCTTCTTACACAACCGATGAAAACGATGCGTTGACGGTGGATGTGTTGGCCAACGACGAAGTGGTCGACGACGATGATCTGACCTCGAGTCTGACTGTTTCTGATCCAACCGTGGTTTCGGTCAGCGGACCAAGTGGCGTCACGCTTGGCAATGGAACTGTCAATGTCGTCGGCAATGAGGTGGTTTTCACACCGGGCACCAGTTTTGATACGTTGGATGCGGGTGAGTCGGCGACGGTCGAGATTGAATACACGGCCAATCTTGGTGCGTTGCAGGACACGGCGACATTGACCGTCACGGTCAACGGTGTCAACGACGCGCCGGTTGGTGTTGCGGAAACTTATGCCACGTCAGAGGAAACCACCTTGGTGGTGCCAGCAGCGACGGGAGTCCTGCAGAATGACACAGATGTTGACGACAAGTACGGTTCCAAGAACGATCTTTCCGTCAATCTGCCGCTGGTGACTCAACCCACGAAGGGTTCGATCATCATGGCTGCCAACGGTGCATTCAACTACACTCCGTTTGCAAACCAGAACGGACAAGACAGCTTTGTCTATCGGGTGAAAGACAACAGCGGTGCACTTTCAGCGCCGGTCACTGTCTTGATCAACATCGCGGCGACGAATGACGCTCCCGTAGCAGTTGCTGATTCGGGAACGACGGATCAAGACACGCAGCTCACGGTCGATGTTGTTGCGAACGACACCGACGTTGACTCGCCGACGCTTACGCTGCAGAGTGCGTCGATCACTGCGACAGCGGGATTGAGCGGAAGCCCTGCCGTTGCAGGCACTGTCAGTGTCTCTGGAAATGAGGTCACGTTTGATCCTGGAACTGCATTCGCCGAATTGGATGCCGGTGATTCGGCGACCGTCACGGTTTCGTATACCGTTTCCGACGGTTTTTCACCGACACCGGGGACGGCGACAGGCACGCTGACGATCACAGTCACGGGACTCGCCGATGACCCCACTGCCATGAACGATACAGGGGCTTCCTTGACTGAAGACGCACCATCGGTACTGGTCGACGTGCTCGCCAATGACACCGATGTCGATGGCGATGATTCGCCAACGAACTTTGTGCTCGATTCGGTGGCGATTGACTCGGTGTCTACTCCGACCGGTGTCTCAATCACAAATAGTGGTAGCGCGAGCATCGACAGCAACCAGTTGAAGTTCACGCCATCCTCGGACTATCAGCAGCTTGCCTTGGGTGAGGCAGCGACGGTCGTTGTCAATTACACGATGAAGGACGCCGCGGGCAACACGTCGTCAGCGCAAGCGACGATTGAGGTCACCGGAGTGAACGACGCACCGACAACGTCAGCAGGAGGTGCCCGAACCACTTTGGAAGACACGGCGATTGTGGGTGATGTCGGGATCACCGCCACGGACACCGACTCCAACGACACGTTGGAATATGTCGTGGTTTCTGCCCCAGCCAACGCATTGAGTTTCACTTTGAATCCGGCGACTGGTAGCTTTGACTACACGCCGGCTGCCAACTTCAACGGAACCGATGGGTTTGTTTACAAGGTCAACGACGGGACGGCGGACAGTGTGCCTCAGGCCGTTGTGCTCAACGTGACTGCCGTCAACGATCCTCCGGTTTTCACCCCCGCCACACTGAACGACGTCACCGTCCTGCAAAACGTGGGGGCATATGAGGCAGCCGCATTCTTGACGGTCGAACCGGGGCCTGCCAACGAATCGGGGCAATCGATCACGACCTTCACGGTCGTTGCAGACGATCCTTCCCTGTTCACCGCCGGACCCGCGATTGACTCCAGCGGCAAGTTGACATTCACACCGGATGGCAGCATGTCTGGTACAACGACTGTCACGGTGACCGCCGTCGACAACGCGGGGGGAGCGGATACCAGTGACATCGAGTTCGACATCACTGTTGACGAATTCGACTTCCCAACCTTGGCAGCCGACGTGACACTGGGAGATTCAGATGAAGATGAAGCCGTGACAATCACCGCCGCTCAGCTCTTGGCGAATTCCAGTGATCCCGACGACGCCTTGAGCGTCACTTCGGTCAGTTTGATCTCAGGAGCTGGATCGCTATCGGGGACTGGCCCGTGGACTTTCACGCCAGACGACGATGAGTCTGGGCCAGTCGAGATTGAATTCTCGGTCCAAGGCGGAACCCTGGAGGGCCCCGTCACGGCATCCTTCAACGTCTTGCCGGTCAACGACCCACCAGAAATCACCGTTCCGCTGACGGGAGTTGCCGTCGATGAAGCCAGTTCGGTTGGTCTGGAGACCTTGGTTAGCGTTGATGACATCGATATCAATGATGGCGTCTCACCAGGTACCCTGACCGTTGTGGTCACGCTTCCAGCAGGTGGGGTTGAGTTTGAGCAATTGGCTGGACCGTCGGGCGGCACGATTGTGCTGTCAGGATCGAACAAGATCGCCACCTTCAGCGGTGAAATGGGAGACGTTCAAGCAAACCTTGCCCTGGTCCAAATCAATATCAATGATGTGGATCCAGGAGCGGCCTTGACGGAGACGTTGACGGTTACCGTGACTGCCAGCGACGCTGGAGCCACAGGCAATGTCGGTGTCGCAGGTAACTCATCAACCGCCAGCTTCGATTTGGAAGGCACCGACGCCGGACCGACCATCACGCTAGCCGGTGCGGCAACGCATGATGAAAGCAGCACCGTTGCCTACACGCTGACACTGAGTGGGCTCACTGATCCCGCCGGTTTGGTCGCCGATCCAATCACGGGTGGAACGGTCTACTTTGGTGATTTCCCGGCTGCCTCCGAATATGAGTTGACAGCGGCTGAGATCGTAGCACTCAATGGCAGTGGGTCGATCACGGTGGACCATCTCTATGAGGATGACGCATGGGTCACTAATCCGATCCGGGTGGCTCTCGAGTCGCAAGGCAACGCGGCGGTCTTCCAGTCTGCGGGAACAATGCCGATCACTGTGAACAACGTCGCACCGACGGCGAGTGTTTCAGCGAACGGACCATTCAACGAAGGCGACACAGGAGGGCAGGTGAATTTGACCAACATCTTCGATCCGTCTGGCCCTGACGCGGCAAATTTGAGGTACAGCTATGACTTCAATAACGATGGTCTTTTCGAGATCGAAGACTCCACTTCGTCGACGGTCTCGATTCCCGACAGTTTCTTGGCTGACAACTTGCCGGCGTTCCTGGCCATCAACAAAGAAATCAAGGTCGTTGTGAAGGACGACGAGTTGGGGCAGAATTCGTACACGATCCCGTACGTCGTTAACAACGTCGATCCGACGATCGTTCAGCCGATCGACGGATTGGTGCAAGCGGGGGATCTCTTCTCCCGAAATGTCACCTTCAATGACCCGGGTGCAGACACCTGGGATGCCGTCGTTGACTTTGGCGACGGGTCGCCCGCCGTCAACTACACCGGCGTTTCCAAAACGTTTGCGATCAGCCACACGTTTGCCACTGTGGGAGCCAAAACGGTCTCCGTGACGGTCACTGACGACGACGGTGCGTCGGATGTCAAGACGTTCACCGTCAACGTGACAGCAGTGCCGGCATCGGTTGCAGGCCGTCACGTGTTCTACAATCGATCGGTATTCGACGGGACTCCAATCGGGTCCGCGAGCGACGGGGCCAATGACGATGCCGCCATCGCAACCGACAAAGTCGCCTTGCTGCCCGGTGCATCCGCAACCGCGGCGAACTACACCAACTACCTGCGTGGTATCAATGGTGTGATGGTTGATATTGCGAACCTGCCAGCGACAAGCCTGACAGCATCTGATTTCGAGTTTCGCGTTGGCAACACGGCAGATCCAACCTCTTGGACTCTGCTCGACGCTGGCCAGCAACCGACCATTGAGGTGCGAGCAGGGGAGGGTTCCGGCGGCTCCGATCGAATTGAATTGATCTGGGCGGACGAAGCGATCAAGAACCAGTGGTTGCAAGTCACGGTGAAAGCAAACGCCAGCACAGGTCTGCTGGCTCCGGATGTTCACTACTGGGGTAACCAGGTTGGCGAAACAGAGAATGTGCCTGGAAACACAGTGGTCGACAACGGTGACTTGAACAGTGTCTTTTTAGAAAAAGGCCCCGCGGCCGTTGGGGTTGAAAACAACTTTGACATCAACCGAGATGGTGTCATTGATAACGGGGATTTGTTCGGGGTCTTCTTCAACAAAACCGGCTCTCTGCCCGGAGATTCACTTCTGTTGTTCACCCCGCCGACTCCAATGGTTCCGGTGATGATGCCGTCTAGCAGCGCAAGTGTTGTTGACTCCGTATTCGCGGAGGTCGACGATGACGATCTTCTCGTTGATGGAATGCTGTTCTAAGCAGCTGGCGCGGAATGCACTTTTGCAGGAAGTTCTCGATCGTCGATGAACTTCCTGCCTGGGAGATGCAGATTTGATGCTGCATCTTCTTCTGTTGAATTATGATATGAGTGAGTTGTGTGGGCGAATTGATGTGGGGCAAGGTAAGCCTTGTCCCCCTCCGTTTGTCGTCTTAACCGATTGAAATGAAATTTCGAGTGAGAGAAATTTGGATATGAAGATCAAATTGATCAAGTGTTTATCCTGCATAGCATTTATGTATGCTTTGACAGTTCCAGTCGCTCAGGGTGCGGTAACGTATTCGATTGGGAATTACTCAGAGGCCGTGGGGACTGCAGGCTTGTCGGCTTACCAGATTGATGTCATGGTTTCGAGGAGCGCTGACGAGAGTTTGATTGGGGGGCGTGTCTTATTCGCGGTTGAGAACGGCGACGGTACTTCTGGGGCAGTCATTGCATCCCCTCCTCTCACATTCACTGGCAACTGGACGAGCACAATCTGGGCTTCAGCCCCGGATGTTGGATTCAATTCTCAGAGCTATGAGACCTTCGACGATCTTCGAACCACCGATGTTTCGAATGGTTCAGTCTTTGGTGGCGGCTTCACTGGTGTTGAGCTGGATGGCGTTTTTACTCGCTTCACAGTGGACCTGAGTGGCCTGGCTGAAGGCACCTACACTTTGACACCTAATTTCGGCGGCGCGTCGACTGTGCTTTTAGAGGCAAGCCCTGGCGTCTCCGTTCCGGTTGGCTCGACCAACGGTTCTCTAGTGATCACTGCTGCGGCAGTTCCAGAACCCGCGTCTCTAGGAATCTGTGCAGTTGTTTGTGCGGGGGTCGTTGCTCGCCAGCGTCGCAGGGCGAAGAAGAGCCGTTTGCAAGTAGTCTGATGGTTCTCATTCGATAGGAATCACAGTTTTCGGCTCTTCCGCCGAATCGGCGGGCGGAAGCGTCTTGAGGCGTGATGGAATGTGGTTCCATTTGCGATTTCGTCTTGGAATCAGTTGAGTAAGATCGTCCCTCTCGCCTCACCTTCGAATCGATCTGAGCTGGGCCATTGTTAGTCCGATGCGGAAGGGCTCCAGCAATCACGATGTGGCAACAAGATGCATTTTGCCGGATGCTGAGCTATTGATATTGTTGCGACCATTTGCCAACCGCGTGTGGGGTCAAATACCTGACGCTCGTTTATCGAATTGGTGCCGATTGCCGGCGTTTGCTTCGCGTCGGTCGGGATTGATCTGAGGAAAGTCTGTGAGGCTTTTTCAAGCCCGTTTCAAAGCATCGCCCGAGGGTTTGCGAGGGGCCCAAAACGATACATGAGTGCAGCCATGACATGCGGCCTCGGGAAGATCACGTGCAAGTTGGTTGACGCCCGGAAACCAAGGTTCGCAGCCGTGCTCGCCGAGGGAGGTTTTTCACGATTCTGCGCAGTCTGAGAGGTTGTGTCCTCTTGGGATGTCTCCAGGTCGATTGCCCTCGCCTGCAAAATCAAAATCTCGCGTCCCAGGTTTCGCTCGGCGCGTGACCGCGGTTGCTCATTGCAACCACAGGGCGATGCAGAATCAATACGCTGCTCGCCCACCAAGCAAGATGCACGTTACAGAACGAGTGCAATCGGTCTCTTCATGTTGCTTTTGCTCGGCAGCCCGGGCAATTCTTTCAGTCTGCCAAGCACAATTGCCCCCTCCGCTTGGCGGGTCTCGCCGGTGTGAACCCCCGTGTCGCTCCCTCCATCACGATGCATGGCCATTGGCATCAGCCGCGGAATACCCCTCTCATAGTACGCCCCCTGCGGGAGGTGTGGTTGTTCTCGAATGTGTTCGTTGTGTGCCCCCCCATTGCCGATCTGCGACGTCAAGCCACCCTTGGGGCAGTTGGTCGGGTGGCACGCGACCGTCCGCACAGTCCAGCTCGCCAAAAGTACTCAAGCGAAATGGAAATATATTTTGCAGTCGAGTCAAAATGATCGCAAAAAACGGGGCGAACGCAGTTTTACGAATGCTTCGCGACTGCCAGTTGGATCCACTGCAACAAACTTTTTTGGGACGCCTCAGGATTCATCCGATTTTGACGAATCGAATGCTTGCTCGCCCCAGAACCCCCAGTTAGGATCTTCCTTCACGCTCGCGAGGGCACCCCCTCTTTGTGGGAGGGTGTGGGCGTGCAGAGCCCTCGGATCGCTGGACATTCGTCACCTGACGAATCGGAAGTGGAGCTTCTGCGATGCGTTTCAAAGACCCACCCAATGTAGAAAATATGATTGGATGTCCAGGAACAACCGGTGCGGTTCGGGCGAGGGCTCGCTTCAGCCGGATTCAACAGCCTTCGCGATCTCAGCCTGGTTCTTTCCTGGGGATGACGACTGCGCGATTCAGGCCATCTTTCGTCCCGCTATTCGTGAGTGGCGATCGCCCTGGTTTTTACCATCGTCGGCTTCTCGCACCTTCATGCCGCCCCCTCGTCTCCCGTCGCCGGATTCGCCAGGAATTCGGTCGATCGCACCCGTTACGGCCTCCATCCGTCAACGATCGGTGGTAGCCCCTTTGTGCCACTCGCCCGAATGCAGACTCTTCCAAGCACTGACGCTCGCCTCTGCGGGCATTGCTTTTCAGAAACTTCGACGCGACCCTTTTTCACGCTTCTTTGATTCACACCGCGGGCCCACCGGGTCGCCTTCACCATTCATTTGACGCTTTTTTTCAGCTGAGTTCATTATGTCGATTCGCCCGAGCCATCAGTTCTCCAACAACAGCCAAAACACCTCCGCCACACGCATGCAGAAGATGCGGGAACGCTTCAATCGCTGGGAACAAAAAGCCAACGAACGCAAAGCACATTGGGTCGCCAAGCAAGCCGCCCGAATTGAGCGATACCAAAACGCATTCCGAGGCAGCTGGATCACCAAGTTTGGTCTGGGCCTGATCGCGATTTGGAACTTCATCACCAACCCACCGTTCTACGTGCGTTTGGAAAAACGCCCGAGCGTCCCATATACCGTGATGCTGCCCTGGGGCATTAGCTTCGGGAAGCGAGACACAAAAAGCACCCGCCGTCAAAGCACCACCCGCAACCGACTCAGCCCCGAAACCCTCGAGCAACGCCAGTTGCTGGCGGCGGATATTGGGATCACCAGTGGCAATCTGGAGATTACCGGCAGCGCTAATGCGGATACGTTGCTGTTCAGTTCAGACGGGACGAACCTGACGATTGTCGATTCATCCATCGGTGATAACACGCTGAATTTCACTGGCGGTGGCATTTTTGGTGGCACTGGTGACGGAACGAATCAGGCGACCGTGCCGTTGAGTGCATTTGGTTCGGGAGATCTGGTGATCAAGGGTGGCGATGGCGACGATTCGATCACCATCGGGACTCTATCGCTGGGGGCGGGGCAAGGCCTGGATGTCGATGGGGGTGCAGGGGCGGATGACGCTGTCACGATTTCCGGAGCGGTGAGCACGCTAGGCGGTCCCATTAGCATCACCGCCAACGACAATGTGACGATCGATGCATTCGTCGATACCGGCGGCGGCGATTTCACCGTCAATGCGGATAATGATGGTATCAATGGCGGGACGTTGGACATGTCGAGTCCGAGATGGGCCCAGCTAGGTGAGGACATTGATGGCGAAGGGGCATACGATCAGAGCGGTCATTCGGTCTCCTTAAGTGCTGACGGCAACCGGATGGCTATTGGGGCTATCGAAAATCGCAACTTCTTTGGGCACGTGCGGCTCTATGAATGGAATATCATCGAAGGTACTTGGGACCAGCTTGGTGCGGACATCGACGGCGAAGCAGTTTACGACCAGAGCGGCTATTCGGTCTCCCTAAGTGCGGACGGTAGCCGGGTAGCGATTGGAGCGGTCTATAACGATGGAAACGGCGAATCCGCAGGGCACGTACGGATTTATGAATGGAATATCACCGATGGTACTTGGGACCAGCTCGGTGAGGACATCGAGGGCGAAGCGGCAGGCGACTCCAGCGGTCATTCGGTCTCCCTAAGTGCCGACGGCAGCCGGGTAGCTATTGGGGCGCACCGCAACGGTGGGGACAACAGCAGCACCGTTGGACACGTACGGATCTATGAATGGGATATCACCGTTGATACTACCGATGGTATTTGGAAGCAGCTCGGTGCGGACATTGACGGCGAAGCAGCAGGCGACCAGAGCGGTTATTCGGTCTCCCTAAGCGCTGACGGCAGCCGGGCAGCTATTGGGGCTTTGTTCAACGATGAGAGCGGCAGCTCCGCAGGGCACGTACGGATCTATGAATGGAATGTCGCCGTTGGTACTACCGATGGTACTTGGAAGCAGCTCGGTGCGGACATTGACGGCGAAGCAGCAGGCGACCAGAGCGGTCGGTCGGTCTCCCTGAGTTCTGACGGCAGCCGGGTAGCTATCGGGGCGAACGGCAACGATGGGAGCAGCAACCTCGCAGGGCACGTACGAATCTATGAATGGAATATCACGGATGGTACTTGGGAGCAGCTCGGTGAGGACATCGACGGCGAAGCAGCAAATGGCGAGAGCGGTTATTCAGTCTCCCTAAGTGCTGACGGCAGCCGGGCGGCTATTGGGGCTTTTCTCAACGACGGGAGCGGCAACAACGCAGGGCACGTACGAATCTATGAATGGAATATCACCGAAGGAACTTGGGACCAAGTCGGTGCGGACATCGACGGCGAGGCGGCAGGCGACCGGAGCGGTCGGTCGGTCTCCCTAAGTGCGGACGGCAGCCGGGTGGCTATTGGGGCGATCTACAATGACGGATATAACGGAGATAAACCCGATGCGGGGCACGTGCGCGTATATGAATGGCCGGGAACGACTGGTGGTGCCATTGCCGCTTCGGGTGGCGACGTTTCGATAACAGCGGCGGAAGTTGAGTTAGGTGGCACGATCTCCGGCACAGGCTCGCTGGCGATTGTTCCATCACAGGCAGGTTCGTCGATCGGCCTTGGCGGCGACAGCGGAACTCTAAACCTCGATGACAATGAACTCACAAATCTCGCGGCTGGTTTTAGCGACATCACGATCGGTGATGCTGTTAACGGAACTGGCTACGTCCGCATCAGTGATTCCGCGTTCAAGGACGACGTTACGCTCGTAGGCGGCTACTTTTATGTGAACGAAGAGTTAACTAACCAGACGGATAAAGACATCGCGCTCGTTGCTCGGTCGTACGATGTCGTCGTCTTTAGTGATATTGTGGCAGCAGGGTCCGGAGCTGTGAGTATTACCGCCAATCGGCAAATTTACGTCCCGACAGGCGGAACCGTATCGACGGAGACTGGTGATATCACGCTGCTCGGGAATCCGTCTGCCATGGCTGTTGGCCACGGAATTATAGTTTATGGTGGCATTGAGTCACAGGGCGGAGCAATCTCGCTTACGGGAAGCGGCAATATTGGAGTCGAGATTTATTCCGGCGCGTCTGTCACTAATAGCATCTCAGGTGGCATCTCGATCAATGGGTCTTCTATTACCGATTCTGGTCGCGAGGGAGTCAGGTTGAGAGGGACAGTTTCAACTGAAGATGGATTCATTGAACTGATTGGAAGTGGTGGTGCGTACAACCGCGGAGTGCGGAACGACCCTGGAGCAACGGTCCAAAGTACCGGTTCCGGCAATCTGACCGTCGTGGGAACGGCAACTGAAAGCTGGAGTTATCAAGGGATTCTGAACCAAGGAATCTTTCGAGTTAACGACGGAACTCTGGACCTCAGCGGCACGGGAAATTACGGTGTGCATTTCGGCGGGGGAGCGGCCGAGTCGACCGGCGCTGGGTCGATTGTTATCACGGGGACCGGGCGGGGAACCTCCTATCCGGACATCCATTCTTCCGGCGCCACGATTGGCGGAACAAACGCAACCGGTGATATCACCCTGAACGCCGACACGATCGCATTCTATGGTGGCACAAGCGTCGCATCATCGGGAGATCTGACGATCAAGCCGCGGACGGCCGACACCTCGATCGGTCTCGGCTATGGCTCCGGAACGCTGAGCCTCAATATTTCGGAACTTGGATATCTCGCGGACGGTTTTAATAGCATCACGATCGGTGACACGACTAGCGGAACGGGTACTATCAATCTCGATTCAGTCACCTTCCTTGATCCGGTCACCATCGCTGGCGGAACCATCAACGATGCGATCGCCGGACCCGATATCACGGCTCCGTCGGCAACCCTCATTGGCAACGTGTCTCCAGGACAGTCGCCTGGAGTTCTAAGCGTCGACGGTGCCTACGTCCTTGTCAGCAACTCCACAACGACCATTGAAGTCGTTGGCCCCGATGGTGCAGGTGCCGCGAACGGACACGATCAGGTCAGTGCTACGGGAACTGCGAGCTTGGCGGGCGAGCTGACCGTCGACGTGAGCAACATCATCAGCGGCGAAGTGAATGCAGGTGACACCTTCACGATCATCCAGTCGACTGGTGCACTTTCGGGCGTCTTCAGTAACTTCGCGAGCGGCGACAAAGTCGCCACTTCCATCGGCGGCGACGCTATCGATCTTGTAATAGATTACCAAGGCAACGCCGTCATCCTGACGGCGTTTGCGCAGAACACGGCTCCTACTGCGGCAAACACAACCGTTTCAACTGATGAAGGTACAACTTACGTCTTTAGCTCCACCGACTTTAACTTCGCCGATGTTGATTCCGGAGACGCTTTTAGCGTGGTGCAAATCACGGACCTGCCAACCGCTGGAGCGCTTCAGTGGAACAATGGGGCAGCCTGGATCGGCGTTACCCAGGATCAGTTAATCACCGTCGCCGATATCGACGTCGGTAGATTGCGGTTCGTTCCCGTTGCCGATGCTAACGGTGCCGCCTATGACTCATTTGAGTTCAAGGTCCAGGACACCAATGGCCCGGCGCTGAGCGACGACGCTTATGTGATGACCGTGGATGTCACCCCAGTCAACGATGCTCCTATCATCAGTATCACGCCGTCCAGTTCCACTCTGCCCGAGAACACTGCGACGACGACATCGGTCAAAGTTGCGGATATCACGATCACCGACGATGCGGAAGCGGGGGTGAACGGGAACCAGTTGACGCTGTCTGGTGATGATGCCGCTAGTTTTGTGATTGTGAATGGCGTTTCTGGTCCCGAGTTGCATGTTGCCGCCGGTGTTGAGCTCGATCACGAGGCCCAGGTAACCCACCACGTTACCATCTCGGTCGATGATGATTCCGTCGGTAGCATGCCGGATGACACGACTTCATTCACACTGACCCTCACCGACGAATTCGAAAATGTTTCCATTGGCGACGCTGCCTTCACTGCTGCGGATGGCCATGTCACGGTATTGAAAGTTGCCGGCAGCGGCGGCAACCCGGGTCAGATTGTTTTCCAAGATGCCGATGGCAATTCGATCCCGGGAATGGCATCACATGCTGCATCGAAGGTCACCGGATTCACGGTGACGGGCCGCAATGAAGAAGCGGACCTATTGGTCCTGCATGCAGCCGATATCGCCGGGATGACGATTAACTATGAGGGTGGCAGTGGAGAGGGAACGGATACGTTGAAGGTGGTGGGGACCGGTCAAGATGCTGTGTATACGCCAAGCAGCACGACGTTCGGGGACGGCCAAGTCGTTGTCGGCAGCGGTCCGGCGACGGCCACGATTCACTTCACTGGTCTAGAACCAGTTGACATTAGCGGCATGGAAAACGTCACCGTTACCTCGCCCGCCAACGGGGCCAACGCTCTTACTTTGGAAACCGGATTTAACTCAGCACCAGTAGGTGTCAATGATGCGGGGACGATCCCTGCGATCAAGGTCAGCGGCAATACCGACGAATCAGGCGTTGGTGGCGGTAACGTCAATATCGAGTCGGCTCACCTTTGGGACAATACCAACGTCACGATCGACACCAGTGCGACCACGGGAGGCGGTGCCAACTCAATCACAGTGAGCTCCGCGCTTGCCGGTGCAAGTGACAATGCGAATTTGACACTGAAGACCAACGCGAATGGTACTGTCAATATTGACAGCGATGTAACTGTCAGCGGTGCCCTGAGTATTGAGTCGCCAACGACGTTGGTTCTTGGTGGCGAACTTACCGCTGCCACGGTCACCGCGACCGCGTCGACCATCAACGTCAACAGTGGTGGTTCAATCCAACAAGCAATCGATCTGGTCGACTCGGGTGGCACCGTTAACCTTGCCAATGGGACCTATGCCGAGAGCTTCAGTGTCAATAAAGATATCACCATTATTGGTGAGTCTGAGGCCGGGGTGGAAATCAATGGCAACATCACCCTAACAACCGACGCAAGCGGTTCCACGCTGCAGAACATGACGCTTCAGGCTTCCGGTTGGCAGATTGAAGTCCCGGTTGGCAACCAGGTGGATGGTCTGACCCTCCAGTCGATTACCTTCGATGGTCAAATCACCGCTCTAAAGCCGATCCACACTAGCGAAACAGGGACGCTTGGTGGCACGCTTTCCATGGATGATTTGGACGTTATGAATTTCACCGCTGACAGCGGCGACAGCATTACGTTCCATGTGCGTCTGGCCGATGGTGCAGACGCAACTTTGTCGAATTCCTCCTTCGCCGACAATTTTGGCACGGTTCAGTTTAAAGGAACCAGTGCGTTAAGTGATGCGACTGTCGCCATCACAGACACAACCTGGACCGGTTCGGGTGCGGGTGGACAAGCCGCTTTGGAAGTCTATGACGTCGATTCACTATCGGTCACCGGCGGTGACATGGGTGATTTTGCCGCTACGCCAGCTGACGGTGCTCCGGTAGTGGGAGCACTTGTTTATGGTGTTGACGACATTAGCTTCACCAACTTTACGATTGATCTTGGCGACGCATCGGATCCCACAGAAAGTCTAGTGGGTGGTGTAGGAATGGTTCTGTATGGAGCGATGAATTCCGCAACGCTAACAAACGTTGATATTTCTAATGCTGGTCAGGCCGCTATCGGAATTTTAGCGGATGATCCTGCAGGTGGACGCGAAACCGACATCAACAACATGGAGATCGATGGTGATAGCAATTTCGTTAACAACGGAGAAAACGAAATCACAGACGCCTCCTTCGGTTTTGCTGCGATGCCAACAGGCGATCTGGTATCACTCGGCGATGCCGATATCACCATCGGAGGTGACCCAACGGGTTTGACGATCGTCCAAACCGATGGAACGCTCTCGTTCAGCGACGAAAACGAAGTCGTCAACAGCGGCAAAGATAACATTCTGGTTGACGATGACGCGGCTTCGTTGCAGGACGGCGAATGGTTCGAGAACACCGACGGAGTTTGGTACAAGAAGGGTTACGACCATTACGCGGCACTTAGTAACGCAGTCGCTGAAGCCACGCCTAGTTTAACCAACCCCGTTCCCACGATCACCGTTGCAAACGGAGACTACACCCAAAATCTCACGATCGACAAAGCGGTGAGCATCAAGGGACCGTTCGCGGGTAAACATGGCAATGGGAGCGACGTTGTCCGTGGCACCGACGAAGCTTTAATTCTAGGAACGATCAACATCACTGTTGGTAGCGTGACAATCGACGGTATCACCGTCGACGCCTCCAGCACCGCTAATAACACGACGGCAATCTTTGCAGACAGTCCGGGCAATACCGATGGGCTGACAGTCGAAAACTCTGTCATCCTGAACAAGGGAACAGGTCTCGTTCGTCGCGGGATCAACGTGAACGGTAGTGATGATATCGTCATCAAAAACAACAAGATCGACATGGGAATGGTCAATCCCGGTGCAGGAAATCTAGACGGAACCCTTCCATTGGAAGCATTCTACGGAATCCAGATCGCGGCCGTCGGAGCAGCTATCGATGGAGCGACCGTCAGCGGCAACGAAATCTCCGGAGCCGTTTTCGGCATCCGCGTCCGCGCCTCCCAGAACCTCGATAATCTGACAATTGGCGGGGCGACTTCAGCCGACGGCAACACCTTCACCAAGACTCATGTCGGCATCCTCATGCCGGGCGAAGTTGCCAGCAACTTCAGCCAAGAGAATATCCAGGGAACGATCAAAGATCCCATCATCCAGTACAACACGTTTGGCACGTCGGCGAATGATTTGGACTATGCCCTGGTCGGATTTGACGGGCAAGGAACCGGTGGAGATGCAGGTGTCACAGTCAGTGGGTGGACGCTGACGGACAACGTGTTCAACGGGTCTGCTGTCGCTACCGTCAACCTTACAGGCGAGGCCGCTTCCTCGCAGTTGACCGGCATTAACACGATCACTACCGGTGACGGCAATGATGTCATCGTCGGAGGCACCGATGTCGATACGATCGACACCGGAGCCGGCGATGACCTGATCGAAGGCAAAGGCGGCAATGATGACATCGATGGCGGTTTGGGAGTGGACACTGCCGTATATCAAGGTGCCCTGACCGACTACACAATCACGTCTGCCGGTGGTGTCACAACCATCACGGACAACACTTCATCACGCGATGGCGAAGACACGCTTGCAGGCGTCGAGGTGCTTCAGTTCCTCGGTGGTGGAACCATGATCCTGGGTACCTCCGGTTCAGACGCCATTGAGGTTGTCAAAAACGGAGCGAACTTGGAAGTCAAAGTCAACGGTACCGTTGTCCACACCGCCCTGATTACCTCGGACAAACCGCTCGTCCTGAGCGGTGGCGACGGCGATGACACTTTCACCATCGACCCGACTGCGATTCCCGCTGCCGGAATTACCGTCCACGGTCAAGGGCAGGAGACTGCTAACGGTGACAAGCTGATCGTTGGCAGTACCGCTGGTGAAGATGTCACGGTGACTTTCGACGCTGATCCCGGTACAGGTAACAATTTCGGAGGCAACATCCAGATTGGTTCCAATACGATCACATTCACGGGACTCGAGCCAGTCGATATCGATGCAACGAATGACGTTGAATTCAACTTGAATGTCGGTGCAGATGCGACGGTAACCCAAACATCCCCAGGAAACTACAATATCAATGCGCCTGGCTTCGAAAGCACGAACTTCGCTCTCGGTGTTGGCGACAAGCTGACAATCAATGGCGCAGGCGGCGCTGAAACCCTCACTTTTTCCGGGGTCATTGATCTACTCGGCAACCTTGACATTAATCTCGATTCAGGCAGCAACGGCGCCGATGAAGTCATCATCGACGGAGCTCTTTCAGTCGGCGGCAATGTAAATATCGACGCTGAAACCGTGACGCTCAAAAACGTCCTGACGACGAACGCTGGTGGTAACGTGACGATCGACGCGACCAGTGTATCCGCCGATAGCGGTGCCGATATCACCGCACAAGGCGCGGTCTCGATTACTGCTTCCAGCGATGGAGCCATCACTGGCACTGGGTCTGCGAACCTGCAAGCTGTCAGAACCAGTGGTGGCAATGTCACCATTCTCACCGGTAGTGGCGGTCTGGTGATTGACACGATTACCGGTACCAGTTCGGCACCCAACACCGTTGATTTGGACTCGGGCGGTACGCTCGAAGTGAAAACACTGCTTAACGCTGGAGCCAGCGTCGCGGCCAACGCGGTGGACGATATCACAGTGGACCAAGTCAATCCCGCAACGAATGTCCCCGTCACGCTGGATAGTTCCGGTGGTCGAGTGATTTCCGAAACTGGGGGTGCCGTTGGTGTGATCAACAGCAGCACCGTGACGATCACTGCGAACAAGGGAATCAACGTTCGTACCAATGCGGGCACCCTGACTGCGCTCAATGGTGGCGTCGGATTAGACGGCGATATCTTTATCGATCAAACCGTAGGTTCTGCACTGACGCTGACTAATGTGGTCAACCAATCAGCCGGCGACAAAGTCACCGTGCAGTCTGTTGGCGATGTAACCGTTTCCAGTCTCGTGCGAGCAACAGGTGGCGATATCAAATTGTCGGCCGTCAATGCAACGATAAACGGAGCGGTGACATCGATTACGGGCGCAGGGGAAATCGAGGTCTTCGCGAAGTCTGGGGTGACCGTATCGGGCGGAGGTAGTGTCACTGCCGACACCGGAACCATTTTCATTGATGCCGACATAGATGTTGCGACCGACGCTTTCGCGCTGGGACAGTTCATAAATAGTGGCAGTGTCACGACCGGCAATGGTAGCAACCAAGCCGTTGTCGTTACCGCGCGGGACATGAACCTGACAGGGACAATCACAAGTTTGCTAGGCCGCACGACTTTGCGCAACAGTGCTGCAAATCAACAAATCATCCTCGGACCCAACGGCTCGGGAACGTCAGTCTCGTTATCAACCAATGAACTCAGTACGGTAAGTGCTGAATCACTCGAAATTGGGCGGACTGACTCTAATGCAACAGGTGCAATTGATATTGCGGGCTCGGTTGCTCCTGCGTTTACCGACACCCTGATTCTGCGCACTGCCGCCAGCATTTCCGATTCGGGAGCAGGTAGCATCGAGGAGACGAACCTGCGACTTGTTGCAGGTGCTGGAATCCTCTTGGACGGAAACAACCATGACGTGACCAATCTAGTTGCGTCGAGTTCCACCGGTTCCATCTTGTTCATCGACAAGAATGCGTTGATCATCCCGTCGGCCGCTGCAGCCAACACAATTTTCAACACAACAGGTCCAGACACGATCGTTAACGGTGTCGAAACCACTGCTAAAAATGTGACCATTACCTCAAGCGATCTCACAATTGAATCGCCGATGGTTACTTCGGGGACAGGGCCGTTGGTCGGTCAAGTGTTGCTGATTCAAGACACACTCGACATTGACACGACGACCGGCTCGATCAACGCCGCTGCGGCGGACGTAACGATCCGCCCGCGAACTGCGGGCACCGCGATTAGTTTGGGATCCAACGCAATTCAGGTTCCCGGAGAACTCAGCATGGACGATGCGGAACTTGATCGCATCGCGACTACCAGTGTTCTGCGGATCGGGCAACTAGACCCGGCCGACTTGACCAAAGCGATCAATACCGGCGACATCAACATCCGTGGCCCGATCACTGAGGCGGACAGTGGTTACACGACACTCTCGTTGGTCACGGGCGGAGAAGTTACCGATCAGACTGCGGGTGAAACACCAGCTGATATCAAAGTCACTAACTTGGCGATACAAGCCAGCCAAGGAATCGGTTCGGCGGGCGACCTTCAAGTTACCGTCACCAATTTGGCTGTTGCTAACAACCTGACCAATACCGCTGTTGCCGGTAATATCAACATCAACAACCTTGGCGACTTGTCCATCACCATGACGCCGATCGACGGCATCAGCGGTGTCGTCAATACGTTCGCCACCGGCACCATCACCATCAACGCAGATGCTGGTAACAGTCAAGACGGGGATCTCACCGTCAATGCTGGTGTGACATCCAATAACGGAGCGATCACACTTCAGGCGGATAAAAACATCGATTTCTCAGAAGCTGGAGACGTTAACAGCGTCGGTGGCAACATCGTCGTGACCGCGGACGCGGCTTTGGCTAGCAATCTCGGTGCCATCACGATGGTGGAAGGTACCGACATCAATGCGGGACTGGGGACCGTCTCGCTGACTGCCGATGGCGACGTGACCCTTGGTTTGGTTCAGTCCACCAGCGCCACGATCCCGGCCATCTCGATCACTTCGACTAGCGGAGCCGTTCTCGACGCTTCAGAAACAAGTACAAATGCGGATCTGATTGCTGTTTCGGGACGCGTCCTGATCGTTGCCGAAACGGGTGTGGGCACCGCTGGCAACCCGATCGAAACGACAATTGGCAGCCTGGACGTAACGACCGCAAGCGGCCCGATCCATATTGCCGAAGCGAATTCATTGTCGATCATCAAAGTCGATCAAAACGGCACTGCCACCGACGACGATGTCATCATCCTCGCTGGCGGCATCATCACCGTCGAAGCGCCGGGCAGTGGCGGAAGTGGGATCACGGCAGAAGGGGGTGACATTGTGCTAACCGCCACTGGTTCAAACAATGACATCGTAGTCAACAACGTCATCACCGCCGCCGACGCGGGCACGATCACGTTGACTGCTGCCGAAAACATCGCGTCCGCTGCTGAAATCAAGTCCGCAGACGGAAACATCGTGCTGGTTGCAACCGGCGGCAACGCGACGTTCACAGGCAACGGAGATATCACCAGTACCGGCATCGGCGATATCAGTGTCACG
This sequence comes from Rhodopirellula sp. P2, assembly GCF_028768465.1. Classification (GTDB taxonomy): domain Bacteria; phylum Planctomycetota; class Planctomycetia; order Pirellulales; family Pirellulaceae; genus Rhodopirellula. The sequence continues at coordinate 652 of NZ_CP118225.1, read as the reverse complement.
GCCAGCGATGCTGGAGCTGTCATCACTCAAACTGACGGCAGTCTCTTCCAGGCCAGCAGCGGTACGATCTCGCTCACGGCCGATGGCAATATCAGCTTGTCTGGGTTGAAGACCACACACGTCAACAACACTGCGTTGACGTTGCTCACCTCACCAGCAATCACGATCACGACTACCGCAGGGAACATCGTCGACAATGGCGACACCGTCTTTGCCGGCAATCCCACTGGCGGGCTGGATATTGCTGCACCGAACGGTCGCTTGGTGATGACGGCGACGGCGGGCAGCATCGGTGCTGGCAATCCGTTGGAGATCAACGTCTTTTCCATCAACGCCATCGCAGGCGTCGGCGACTTGCAAGTCGTCGACACGGGTGACATCTACATCGACCGGCTCACCGCGACAACCGGCAATATCAATGTCGAGAGTACGGGCGGCAGCATCAACGACTTGCAGGATGACACGGCTGCTGACTTGTCAGCCCCCGCGGCCGGTAAGACGATCACACTGAAGGCTGTTGATGAAATTGGCGGCATGCCGTTCACCACGGGTGGCAATACGCGACTGGAACTCGCTGCTGGTAGCACGGTAATTGCATCAACCAGCGGTGCCGATGCGAACATCTTGCTTCACGGTCTGGGCGACGTGACTT